>NZ_WHJH01000017.1 GCF_011682145.1 Massilia mucilaginosa | reverse complement strand
TCCACACCCTGGCCGAGCGTCTGTATCTGACGATTCCAGCCAGGACCATTAACTCGACCTGAACACGTCACGGCCGGTCTGCCGCGAACTGATCAATCCACCGCTACCCCACCAACCTCATGCCGCTATACCCTGCCCCGTTCAATTGGGTAGGGCGCCTATTGCCCACAATAGGATAATTCGAACCGAGCGGCGTCGAGAGCGACAATTCGGAATTGCGGATGACGTTTATGAAACATCCAGGCTAGCAGCCTGTCGGACTTGGGGAGTCGAAGCGGGAAAATAGCTGGGCGAGAGGCCAGGTTTTGACGATGTCGCAGTGCCAATAGCGAGCCATTGGCCGAGAAAGCGGCGAAATATGGACCGTCCCGGGGATTTTTGCAGCCGACGATCCCAAGTCCGACAGGCTGCTAGGATTATGCGCGGCATGCGTCCGGCAAACCGGGGCAGGTTCTCAAGAGAAATCGTTAGAAGCCGTGCCTCAATCGCACATGAAGCGCCTACTGTGATGGGGCGCGCGGGCAGAATGCATCAACGTTTTCGCTCGACGGTGGGGATATAGTGAATCGGACAAAGCCGGGTCGTTGACCGGCATTGCTTCCGTTGGAGACTGTATTTCACCAGGAGAATCGATATGCATCCTCACACGCTCGCCAAGTTCACCCGCGCAGCGGCCAGAAATTGCAGGTCGGAACCTGCAGCACGGCGTGCGCGAGCGGCCGGCATATGGATGGTGCTGTTCGCCGGTCTGCTTCATGGACATGTTGGGGCGCAAGGTTTTCCGTCGTCCAATGATAAAGTGCCGGCCGGCTGGAACGGCCCCGTTTTCAAGCTGAGCCAGGACTACCCCGCCACGCTGGCGGGCGACGCATTACCCTGGCGGGACATCGATCCGACCGTGGAACCGGAGCGCTTTGGCCGGACGATTTACGAGTACGTCCTGGAGGGCAATACAGAAGTCGACTGGGATGTGCGCGCGAACCCGGTTCGCACATGGTATCACGCGCCGTGGATGCATTATGGCGATACCGGTCGGGAGTTCATCCACGGCTTGACCAGGGAGCGCACGACCCCAAGGCCGGCCACTGCAGGCAAGGGCGAACTGGGTCCGGCCCAGACACGGTGTTTCCAGAACTGGGCGGTGGGTTTTTACAATCCTCCGGGCGGATATCAGGTCGGAAAGATATGGCAACAAGCAGCCAGCCCGAATGCGGGCTTATCGCAATTCCCGAACGGCACCGTCATCGCGAAGCTGTTGTTCACGACGGCGCCCGATTCCGAAGTGCCTTATCTCAAGAACACTTTTGAATGGCGCGCGAATATCCATGTTTTCAATGGCGTCACCTGCCCCAACGGGGCGCTCGCCCGGCAACCGCAGACGGTACGGCTGATACAAGTCGACCTTGCAGTCAAGGATGCGCGGGCGGTCGACACCGGATGGGTGTTCGCCACGCTGTCGTACAACGGCATGCGGGCGGGGGCCACGCCGTGGGAACGGATGGAACTGGTCGGCGTGATGTGGGGTAACGATCTTGCCAAAAAACAGCAATGGATCAACAGTGCCAATGGGACCCCCCAGCATCTTGGCGCGGAAGGGCGGCTCAATGGACCGGTGGACAATCCGAGGTCGTCCTGCATTTCTTGTCATGCGACGGCGCAGACGCCCTCCCGCTCGCCGCTGATTCCACCCTCGCCAGCCGATGCGCCGCGCTGGTTCGCCAATTACCCCGGTAGCCGCGCCTTCGATGCCGGCGCCATCCCGACTGACTACTCGCTGCAAATTGCCATGGGCATCCAAAACCTGAACCGTTCGAGGGTGCCGGTGCGCAGCGCGGCGAACAAGGATCCCTCGCCGCTGGTCATTTCGGCGGAAGACCTGAAGCTGATGAGCAGGGCTTTCGATTCTGGCAGGGATATTCCGCTGCCGATCGTCATTGGCAAGAACCTGGAATATCCGTTCGGACGCTGATCGGTGGCCCCGCGCCGCTTGCCGTGGCCCATGTCGCCAGCCCGCGGCGCCAGCCCGTGTCGCTGTCCACGTAAGCCTGCTCACGCTGCAGCAGGCTGTCGGGCAGCCGCAGGCCGTCGCGGCGCGCCACGGCGAACAGCGCGCGCTCGGTGAAGCCGCCATGCAGGCCGCCGGCGCGGTCGCGCACCTGCCAGTCGACCAGCTCATCGTAGCGGCAGCGGTAGATGCGTTCGAGCCGCCCCCTGTGGGTCAGCGGCGGCGTAACCAGGCGGATGCCCAGTTGGTCGGGGCCGAGTACTTCCAGCACTTCCGCCCATAAATATTCCACCCGCGCCGAACTGCTGACGAAGCGCAGCTTGACCAGCGCATTCTCGTACGGATTGCCGAGCAGCGCCTTGAACCGGTCCAGCCCGGCTTTCGCCTGTTCCTTGGCCGCCTGCATGAGCGGGTCGTCCGCATGGGTGGCCATGGGCGGAAATTCCGGAACCGGGTAGCGCCAGCGCATGAACAGGCACAGGCACAGGAGGAGGGCGAGCACGGCAATGATCGCAAGTTCAGTATCGATGGAATGCATGGGGCACCTGTTGTCAATGGGTCTACCCTGATTGGAGTGGCGCCGTTCCAAATCGTTCCGCAAGGGGTGCGCGGCGCGCGCAAAAGATCCTCGCGCAGCGGATTTCATTGCTATGTGGAACGCTCTTCGAAGGTCGCCGTGCCGCGCGGCAGCATGTTGCCGCGCCCCACACGGCCGTTGTTGCATTTTTAACTCCCGACAAAGTCTCGTTGACATCGAAAAACATTGAGTGATATATTTTGCTCATCGATTGGGAGCGTTTCCAATCAAGCGGAAGTGCCGCGGGAGCAGATCGCGGCGGTGTTATCCAGGTCTGCGCAGCAGGGAGTAGTGGAGTCAAGACGTGGTGCCGTCCATGGCCGCGTACTAAAAACGATAATCAGAAAAATCAAGGAGACGCAATGTTGTATCCGAAGACAAGAAGGACCCTGGTCAGCCTGGCCGTTGCCAGCGCCTGCGGGCTGATCGGCATGTCCGCCCATGCCCAGGCACCCGCACCGGCACCCAGCAGCGAAAGCGACAAGGAAGTCATCCCCGAGGTGAAGGTCACCGCGACCCGCTACTCGACCTCGCTGCTCAAGACCCCGCTCGCAGTGACCGCTTACAGCCAGGACAACCTGAACCGCATGGGCATCACCAGCGCCAAGGACCTGGCCAGTGAAATACCCAATGTGACCTTCCAGGCCACCGGCGACTCGGCGGTGCAGATCACCATCCGCGGCATCACTTCCTCGAACACCACCGAAATCGGCGACCCGGCCGTCGGCTTTCACGTCGACGGCCTGTATTCGCCGCGGCCGCAGGGCGCCCAGGCGCTCATGTTCGACGTCGAGCAGGTGGAAGTCTTGCGCGGTCCGCAAGGGACCTTGTTCGGACGCAATTCCACCGGCGGCAGCGTCAACGTCATCTCGGCCAAGCCTGACTTCAGCGGCAACTACGGCAAGGCCGAGGTCGACATCGGCAATTACCGCAAGAAACAGGTCAACCTGATCCAGAACATCACCATCAACGACCAGCTGGCGCTGCGCGCCGCGTTCTCCAAGGTCACCCGCAACGGCTGGGCCAAGCAGATGTCGGACACGCGCGAAGCGAACGTGCCGTCCAAGGGCTGGATTCCGGACGGCATTCCGGACGTCGACCAGCGCTACAACCACCCGGTCAGCGCCAAGGATTTCTATACCAACCAGGACGAGTACGCGGCGCGCCTGGCGGCCAAGTTCAAGATCACTCCCGACCTGACCCTGAACGCCGCCTACGAGCTGTTCCAGGACAATGGGGCCGGCAACACCAGCTTCCGCGACTGCGAGCAGGGCGCCGGCACGCGCTACGCCTGCAGCGGCGGCCAGTGGGACCTGCTGGTCAACGTGCCGGGCAAGACCGACATGACGATCAAGTCGCTGCGCGCCGGGCTCAGCTGGAACGTCAACAAGAACACCAGCCTCGACTACAGCTTCATGCTGGCCGACCAGCAGCGCTCCCAGCTCTATGACGCCGACAAGGGCCTGACCTCGGCGCTGCCGTTCCAGGTCACGGCCGACTACCCGAACCGTCCGGACGCGGCCAACTGGAGTACCTGGCCGCTGGACGACCGCTACCAGGCCACCTGGGATTCCAAGTACAAGTCTTCGGTGCAGGAACTCCAGCTCAAGCAGCAGTTCGACACCCTGCAATACGTGGCGGGCCTGTTCTGGATGCACGAAAAGAACGCGATCAACTATGAAGTCGTCGACTTCTTCCGCAAGCCGCACGGCATCGCCTCCGGCGCCTTCTACTCCCAGCCGGACCGCCAGGTCGACGCCAAGGCCGTGTTCGCGCAAGCCGACTGGAAGTTCATCCCGAGCTGGACCGCCACGGCGGGCGCGCGCTACAGCGTCGACAGCAAGGAAGACAAGAACGGCCTGAACCTCGGCGGCTGGGCCGGCAATACCGCGTTCTATCGCGGCCAGTACAACGGCGGCACGCCGAACACGCCCGGCTACCGCTTTCCGCAGGCGAACGACCTGAAACCGGGCATGGGCGGCAGTGTCGACGCGTATTCCGGCTACCCCCGACCCACCGCCAACGACCACAAGGAAGAATGGAAAAAGACCACCTGGCGCCTCGGCCTGCAAAAGCAGGTCAGCGAGAACCAGATGGCCTACACCGCCCTGTCGACCGGCTACAAGGCGGGCGGCTTCGGCGACAAGGTGGACAGCTGCAATAACAAACTGTGCGCCGACGGCAAGAAAGGCGTGGAAACCTTCCTTCCTTACAAGCCTGAACTGGTCACCAACCTGGAGCTGGGCTACAAGGGCAAGTTCCTGGAAAACCGCCTGAGCGTGTCGGCCGTCGCCTTCATGATGCGCTACAAGGACCAGCAACTGACCAACACCTATTTCGTCTCGAAAGTCATGCCGGACGACGGCAAGCCCTGCGCCAGCGACCAGCCCAAGTGCGATGTGTACGAAACCTGGCGCACCATCAACGTCGGCAACACGCGCATCTCGGGCGTCGAAGTCGAGTGGGATTACAAGCCGTGGAAGGGCGCCAAGGTGGGCGGCGCGTTCTCCAACCTGAACACCTCGATCCGCGACTACGGCGCCTACAACGACGACTACCTGTGCGACGAGCGCATCGAGTTCAACCAGGAACGCTGTCCGGCCCAGTTCACCGGTCCCGGCACCGACAACGGCAAGCGCCTGTACGACGTGACCAACAAGCGCCTGCCGAACGCGCCGAAGTACACCTTCATGCTGCACGCCTCGCAAGCCTTCGTGCTCGACAGCGGCTACAAGCTGACCCCGTACTTCAAGGTCAACTGGCGCGACAAGGTGTATTTCGACGTGCGCAACGACGAATTCGCGCATATCGGCCGCTTCCAGAAAGCCAACGCGGTCGGCGACGCCTCGTTGCGGCTCGACGCGCCGAACGGCAACTGGCACGCGGAACTGTATGTGCGCAACGTATCGGACAAGCGCGTGAAGACTTCCGGCAACACCGGACTGGGCGGGCAGATGATCGCCGGCTACATCGAACCGCGCATGTTCGGCTTGCGCGCCGGGATCAACTACTAAGTAAAAGGACGAGACAACCGTTTGGCGAGCCCCGCGTGCCGCAAGGCGCGCGGTGGACCGGCGTGGCCCTGTCCCCCAGGCCATGCCGGCTTTTTTGCTTGCCGTGTATGTCAACCGCATAGTCATATGCGTATCAACCGGAGAACCAGATGACGGAGCATCGCATCAAACAGATCGTGATCGTCGGCGGCGGCACCGCCGGCTGGATGAGCGCCGCCGCGCTGTCGCAGCTGCTGCCGGTGGGCCATGGGTACCGGCTGATCGAGTCGGACCAGATTTCCACCATCGGGGTGGGGGAGGCCACCATCCCCAGCATCCGCAATTTCAACCTGCACCTGGGCATCGACGAGAACGACTTCATCCGCGCCACCCAGGGCACCTTCAAGCTCGGCATCGAATTCGTCAACTGGGGCCGGCAGGGCAGCAACTACATCCACGGTTTCGGCGCGGTCGGGCGCGACCAGCCGACCGCCAATTTCTTCCACTACTGGCTCAAGATGCACCAGGCCGGGCAGGCCGGCAGCCTGGAGCCGTACGCGATCAACAGCATGGCCGCGCGCCTCGGCAAGTTCAGCCGCGGGCGCCCGGACCTGCCCAATTCGCCGCTGGCGGACCTGTCGTACGCCTTCCATTTCGATGCCGGCCTGTACGCGCGCTACCTGCGCGGCTACAGCGAAGCGCGCGGGGTGCGGCGCACCGAGGGCCGCATCGTCGAGACCGTCCTGCACCCGGACGGATCGATCGCCGCGCTGCGGATGGAAAACGGCGAACGCATCGATGGCGACTTCTTCATCGATTGCTCCGGCATGGTGGGGCTGCTGATCGAGCAGGCGCTGCACACCGGCTTCGACGACTGGAGTCACTGGCTGCCGTGCGACCGCGCGATTGCCGTGCCCTGCGAATCGCACGGCCCGCTGGCGCCGCTCACGCGTTCGACCGCGCACACGGCCGGCTGGCAATGGCGGATTCCCTTGCAGCACCGCACCGGCAATGGCCATGTGTTCTCAAGCAAATTCATGAGCGCCGACGAAGCCCAGGCCATCCTGATGAACAATCTCGATGGCCAGCCGCTGGCCGAAGCGCGCCTGCTCAAGTTCACTACCGGCAAGCGCAAGCGCGCCTGGAACAAGAACTGCGTGGCGATCGGCCTGTCGGGCGGCTTCATGGAGCCGCTCGAATCGACCAGCATCCACATGGTCAAGACGGCGCTGATGCGCTTGATCAGCTTTTTCCCGGACCGCGGTTTCGACCAGGTCGACATCGACACCTTCAACCGCCTGTGCGACAAGGAATACGAGCAGATCCGCGACTTCCTGATCCTGCACTACAAGGTGAGCGCGCGCGACGATTCGGCCTTCTGGCGCTATTGCCGCGACATGGATGTGCCGCTGAACCTGCGGCGCAAGCTCGACCTGTATGCCAGCCATGGGCGCATCCTGCGCGAGAACGAGGAGTTGTTTCCCGAAGATAGCTGGCTGCAGGTGATGCACGGGCAGGGCTTGCGCGCGCGCGGCTACAACCCGGTGGTCGACCAGCGCGCGCCCGACGAGATTGCCGACTTCCTGCAGGGTACGCAAGCGGTGATCCGCAAATGCGTCGACGCCATGGACAGCCACGAGCAATTCATCAAGGCCAACTGCCAGGCGGCGCCGCTGCGGCGCGCGGCTTGACGCGGACGTAAAAAAACCGGCGCGCAGCCGGTTTTTTTGAATGCTGGAACAGCTTAGAACGAGAAACGCAGGCCGGTCGAGAGCACGGTTGCCTTGATCGAAGCGATCTTGGCCGGCTGCATGACGTTGCCGTAATTTTCGTATTCGATGAATGCGGTAATGGTTGGCGTCAGTTTGAGGGTGCCGCCAATGCCGATCAAGGCATCGGTTTTTTTGTCCTTGACATCGCCTTCGCCAGGGCGAACGACCTTGGCGCGGTTCTTGGCAATTCCCAGCTTGGCGGTCAGGGCGAATTTGTCGCCCAGCGGCAGGGTGGCGGTACCGGCGGCGTAGAACGAACGCGCCTTGGAACCGACGCTCTTGTTGGCATATTCCGCAGTGCCGAAATCGGTGTAGCCAGCTTCGATGCCGAAATTCTTGTCGAAATTGTGGCCGGTGAATACCTTGTAGGCGACATCGCCTTCTTTGAAGTCACCGAATTTGTCGATGTTGATTTTTTGTTCGGCGTAGCCGAGGCCGGCACCGGCGTAGTAGCCTTCGGCATGGGCTGCCAGTGGGGCCGCGGCGGCGAGCAAAGCGATAACGAGTTTGTTTTTCACGTGTAATCCTGAATGGTGTTGTTTGTAGAAATCTGTCGCCAAATGTAGCAATGTAGCAATGTGGCAAATACGGCCGAAATTATACGTCGACCGACGTAGTTACATGCCGTGAAGCACGATTTTGAGCCGGTTTACCGGGTCAAATTTGCTATAAAACAACGTTCTGCTCGCGTGGCGCGTGTCAGGCAATCCGTTTGCGAAAGCGGAAAAACCCGTTCATGGTCAGACGGCCGCGCGCCGGGTCGGGGTGGAGCAGGGCGGGGTTGTCGATCTGGGCCGCATGGAAAATTTCGCCATCGTAAAAAATGGCGCGGTTAAATTGCGCCGGGATGGTGCACAGTTGCTCGAAATCGGCGTTCGACGCCGTCAGGTAGCCGGGCGCGTGCGCCTCGGAGGCGATGCCGGCGTGGGCCTCGCGCAGCACGCGGGCCGTGGCGTCGACTCCCTGCGTGGGGCGGTAAAAGCTGGTGCCGCCCAGGCGCGCATCGTCGAACAGGTACACCACGGCCGCCGCCGCGCCCACGCCGGGGGCGAGGCCGGCGCAGTCGCGATGGCACAGGCGCTGCAGCGGATGCAGCTCGAACGGGGCGACGGTGGCCAGCGCCAGGCGCGCCGCCACGCTGATGGTGCGTTGCGCGCCCAGTGCGCGCCGGATGTGCTGGATGAAGAAGTCGTCGAGGCGCAGCGCCGCCTCGCGCCCCAGGTCCAGCTCGGGGCCGGGATAATAGTTGGCCGGATCGACCGCGAAGCGCGCCTGCGCGGCGACCGCCCGGGCCACCAGCGCATCGGGGTCGAGCAGGAAGTCGTCCACCACCGCGCAGGGCGCATGGCCGGCAATGGCGACGTAACGGACGGTGGGACGGGGATTGAACACGGGCTCTCCATGCGAACAGGGTGGTGAAAACGCTGTCACGGCGCGGCGGCTTGTTTGCGCGTTGACATTGAAATTCTTTGAATGATATAGTCAGCCGACTAAATTGGAAAGCCTTCCAATCCGAAGCGGGCGCAGACCCGCTCTACCAGGAGACCCACGTTGAAACAACGCATTCTGGGCGCCGCGCTGGCGCTGGCAAGCACCGGCGCCGCCTTCGGCGCCGATCCCAAACCCGAAGTGATCCACTGGTGGACCTCGAGCAGCGAAGCTGCCGCGGTGCGCACCATCGCCGACGCCTACCGCGCCGCCGGCGGCGCCTGGACCGACACCGCCATCGCCGGCGCCGACCAGGCGCGTGCGGTGGCGATCAATCGCATCGTCGGCGGCAATGCCCCGATGGCGGCCCAGTTCAACACCACCAAGCAGTTCACCGACCTGGTCGAGCAGGGCATGCTCAATAACGTCGACGACGTCGCCCTGCGGGAAGGCTGGGACAAGTTCCTGCCCGAGCCGGTCCTGAACGTCATCCGCGTCAAGGGCCATTACTACGCGGTGCCGGTGAATATCCACATGCAGGCCTGGATCTGGTATTCCAAGGCCGCCTTCCAGAAAGCCGGGATTGGCAAGGAGCCGGCCAGCGTCGACGAACTGTTCGCCGCGCTCGACAAGCTCAAGGCCGCCGGCATCATTCCCCTGGCCCACGGCGGCCAGCCGTGGCAGGAAAACATCCTGTTCCTGTCGATGCTGGCCCACATGGGCGGCACCGATCTGTACCTGAAGGTGCTGCGCGAGCGCGATCCGGCGGCCATCAATTCCGAGGCCTTCCGCCGCGTGCTGGTCAACTTCAAACGCCTGCAATCGTATGTGGACGCCGGCGCGCCAGGGCGCAACTGGAACGACGCCACCGCCCTGGTCATCGCGGGCAAGGCCGGCGTGCAGGTGATGGGCGACTGGGCCAAGGGCGAATTCGGCGCCGCGCGCCAGAGCGCCGGCAAGGATTACGGCTGCATCGCCGGCTTCGGTCCGCGCTCGCCCTACCTGATCCAGGGCGACGCCTTCGTCTTCCCCAAGACCGCCAATGCGCAGCAGGTCAAGTACCAGAAGCTGCTGGCCAGCGTGGTGGTGGCCCCTGGCACCCAGGTCGCCTTCAACAAGCTCAAAGGCTCGATTCCGATCCGCGGCGATGTCGACGCATCGGGCATGGACCCGTGCGCGCGCGCCGGCATGGCCATCATGAAGGACCGCACGCGCCATGTCGGCATCGGCGAGGTATATCTGACGCCCGACCAGAACGGCGCCATGCAGGACGTGCTGACCGCCTTCTGGAACACCAGAATGCCGGTCGAGAAGGCGCAAAAGCAGATCGCCGCGGCGCTGCGCAACGAGCAGTGAGGCGGCGCGCGCTTGTGAGAGGGCACCCGGATGCAGTATGCTGGCTTTTTTTAGTCCCTATTTTTGAACGGAACAAGCGCGCGTGGCAACTCTCAAAGACGTAGCATTGCGGGCCGGCGTCGGCCTCGGAACCGCCTCGCGTGTCGTCAGCGGCAAGGGGGCGGTTTCGCCCAAGACGCTGGCGCGGGTCCAGAAGGCGATCGAGGAACTCGAATTCCATCCCTCGTACGCGGCGCGCTCGCTGATGCTGGGCAGCTCGCAGATGATCGGGGTATACATACCTTACCTGAGCGGCACCTTCTATACGCCGATCCTCAAGCTCATTTACGCCGAACTGCGCGCGGCGGGCCTGAACATGGTGGTCGGTTTCGGCATCGGCAGCGACGACGAGCGCACGCAGGCGGTGCAGGGCATCGATTTTCTCAAGGAGCGCGGCTGCGACGGCGTGCTGGTGATGAGTAACGTGCTGCGCGATGAAGACATCGCCGCGCTCGGACCGCGCAAATCGCGCCTGGTGCTGCTCAATCACAGTGTGCCGTCGATCGCCAGCCAGAGCTTCACCATCGACCACCTGCTCGGCGGGCGGCTGGCGGCGCAGGCCTTGCTGCGCGAGGGGCATCGCGATATCGCCGTCATCGCCGGCCCGCGCGGCGCGCCCGATAACGTCGAGCGCATCGACGGCTTCCTGAGCGAGCTGGCGCAGGCCGGCATCGACACCGACGGCCTGTGGGTGGCCGAAAGCGACTTCGCGCCCAAGGGCGGGTGGGAGACGGCCAGGGAGCTGGCCGAATCGGGCTATCCGTTTACCGCCGTTTTTTGCGCCAACGACGACATGGCGGTGGGCGCGCTGTCGTACTTCCAGCAGGCCGGCATCGCGGTGCCGGAGCAGGTGTCGGTGCTGGGCTACGACGACACCAACAGCGCGGAATACACGGCGCCGCGCCTGACCACCGTGCATATGCCGTGGACCGAGATGACCTTGAACGGCTTGAATTGCCTGCTCAATCGCTGCTACGGCATGGAGCGCCCGGTGACGCATGATTATCCGGTGACGATTGCGCTACGGGCGTCGCTGGGCAGTGCAAAGGGCGGCCAGGCTGGGTAGCGCCGCTGGCGCGCCGTTCCCGGCACCGCCGGGAACGGCGGACGGAAGGCGCGAGGCCAAGGGAAACATTAACTCAACCGCAACAAATAGTCTTCCATCGCCCTTGCCGGCGCTTTTTTTGTGGTAAAGTGGAAGCGATTCCAATTTCTCATCGAGCAACTTTAAACTGACCGATTCTTCCTATGACCATCCAGAAAAACGCCCCGCACCAGCCCCTTGCACGCGCCAGTTTCGGCGCCGACTTCCTGTGGGGCTGTTCGACATCGGCCTTCCAGATCGAGGGCGCGGGCAGCACCGACGGGCGCGTGGCGTCGATCTGGGACAGCTTCTGCGCCACCCCCGGCAAGATCCGCGACGGCGCCGACGGCCGGATCGCCTGCGACCATTACCACCGCTGGCCCGAGGACCTCGACATCGGCCAGTCGCTCGGCCTGAACGCCTACCGCTTCTCGATCGCCTGGCCGCGCATTTTCAGCGGCGCGGGCCAGCCGCCCAACGAAGCGGGGCTCGACTTCTATTCGCGCCTGGTGGACGGGATGCTCGAACGCGGCCTGCAACCGTGGGCCACGCTGTACCACTGGGACCTGCCGCAAGCGCTGCAGGACCAGGGCGGCTGGGCCAAGCGCGCCACGGTCGATGCCTTCGTCGCGTATGCCGACGTGGTCACGCGCCGCCTCGGCGACCGGGTGCGCCACTGGATCACCCACAACGAGCCATGGTGCACCGCCATGCACGGTAACCTCGACGGCATGCACGCGCCGGGCCTGCGCGACGCGCCGACCGCGCTCCAGGTGTGCCACCACGTGCTGCTTTCGCACGGCCTGGCCACGCCGGTGATCCGCGCCAATGTGCCCGATGCGCAGGTCGGCATCGCCCTGAGCCTGCACCCGATCCGGGCCGCGTCCGACAGCGAGGCGGACCGGCACGCCGTGGCGCGCCACGACGGCTTTCGCAACCGCTGGTTCCTCGATCCGCTGTATGGCCGCGGCTATCCGCAAGAGACGCTGGCGCTGCTGGGCGCGGCCGCGCCAACGGTGCTCGAAGGCGACATGGCGGCGATCGCCGCGCCCACCGATTTCGTCGGCCTGAACTACTACTTCCCGGAGGTGGTGCGCGACGTTGCCGGCGACGGCGCGGTGGGCAACTTCCTGCGCACCGAGGTGGCCTTGCCGCAGGACCGCGAGCGCACCGATTTCGGCTGGGAAGTCGCGCCCGACGGCCTGACCGAACTGCTGCTGCGCATCGCGCGCGAATACCGGCCCGGTCCCGTGTATGTGACCGAAAACGGATCTTCCTACGACGACGTGGTGCGGGCCGACGGCAGCGTCGACGACGAGGCGCGCCGCCACTACCTGGTGCGCCACCTGGCCGCCGTGCGCGCGGCGCAGGAGCAGGGCGTGGAGGTGAAAGGCTACTTCGCCTGGAGCCTGCTGGACAATTTCGAATGGTCGGAAGGCTATCTGCGCCGCTTCGGGATCGTGCACGTCGACTTCGAGACCCAGGTGCGCACCGTGAAAAGCAGCGGGCGCTGGTACGGCGAGTTCCTGCACGGACGCAACGAACGCTAGATCGATGCTAATCGTTGGACCAAGCCGACACGAAAAGGAGGCAAGGTCCTACGCGAACAAGCGGCTGGTGTATTTATCATGACGACATGACCTTTCAGGAGGAAGAATCATGTTTTCTTTGAATAAGTTAAGCCCGTCGGTGACCGACATGATCCGCTTCGATCACTCCCACGTGCTGGTGACGTTCCACCAGTACACCACCGCCTCGCGCCCGAGCGTCAAGAAAGCGCTGGCCGAAACCATGTGCGACGCGCTCGAGATCCATGCGACACTGGAAGAAGAAGTGTTTTATCCAGTCCTGCGGCGCCTGAACGGGGACGAGCCGGTGATCCGCAAAAGCCAGCCCGAGCATGATGAGATGCGGCGCCTGATCGGCCAGCTGCGCGCCACCGCGCCGACCGAGCGCCGCCACGACCAGCTGCTGCACCAGCTGATGCGCGACGTCATGCACCACGTGGCCGATGAAGAAACGGTGCTCCTGCCCGAAGCCGAGCGCATGCTGGACAAGGACCGCCTCGAGGAACTGGGCGTGCAGATGAGCAAACGCCGGCTGGAACTGCTCAAGCCCAAAGTGGGCAAGATCGCGGCCAACACGGCGCTGGGATTTTCGGGCAGCACCGCCGCCATCGTGGTGGGGCTGGCCAGCGCGCTGATGGCGGCGCGCTTCGTATCGAAAAAAATCGCGGCGTAGGCGGGACGTGTCCCGCCGGCGCCGTGCTCCGACAGGAAACGCATGACGCCACCCATCACGCCATTCAGTAACGCCGCCGTGCAGCGCACCTACGCCAGCTATCCCGCCCCGATCCGCGAGCGGCTGCTGGTGTTGCGCGAACTGATTTTCGCCACGGCGGCGTCGACCGAGGGCGTCGGCCCGATCGAAGAAACGCTCAAGTGGGGCGAGCCCGCCTATCTCACCACCCGGAGCAAGAGCGGCAGCACGATTCGGCTCGCCTGGAAAAAATCGGAGCCGGCGCAGTACGCCATCTATTTCAACTGCAAAACCACGCTGCTGGACACGTTTCGCAGCATCTTTCCGCACGACTTCGTGTTCGAAGGCAACCGCGCGCTGGTCTTCGAGCAATCGGCTACGCCGCCGGCCGATGCGCTGGCTTACTGCATTGCCAGCGCGCTCACGTATCACCGCAGCTGACGCAGCCTGCGGGGAGGCAATGCGGCGAAGTTTCACGTGCGCTAAAACTCTTCCCAGCCATCGTCGCCAGCGCTGGCGGCGGCGATCGCCTTGCGCGGCGCGGCGGCTCGTGGCGCGGGGGCGCGCGCCAGCGCCGCTGCCGGCTTGCGCGCCAGGGCGGCGGCGCCATCGAGCTTGAACACGCTGACCACCTCGGCCAGTTGCGCGGCTTGCTCCTGCATCGACGCCGAGGCGGCGGCGGCCTGTTCGACCAGTGCCGCGTTTTGCTGGGTCGCCTCGTCCATTTGGGTAATGGCCGCGTTGACCTGCTCGATGCCGGCGCTCTGCTCGTCGCTGGCGTTGGCGATTTCGCTGATGATCTCATTCACGCGGCGCACGCTGCCGACCACTTCGCCCATCGTGACGCCAGCCTGGTCCACCAGGCGCGTGCCGAGCTCGACTTTTTCGACCGAATTGTCGATCAGCGCCTTGATTTCCTTGGCCGCACCGGCCGAGCGCTGGGCCAGGTTGCGCACCTCCGAGGCCACGACCGCGAAGCCGCGCCCCTGTTCGCCAGCGCGCGCCGCTTCCACGGCGGCGTTGAGCGCCAGGATATTGGTCTGGAAGGCGATGCCGTCGATCACGCCGATGATGTCGACAATCTTCTTGGCCGAATCGTTGATCGCGCCCATGGTGTCCACCACTTGCGACACGGCGGCGCCGCCGCGCACCGCGACTTCGGACGCTTCGGTGGCCAACTGGTTGGCCTGGCGCGCGTTGTCGGCGTTTTGCTTGACGGTGGCGGTCAGCTCTTCCATGGACGAGGCGGTTTCTTCCAGCGAGCCGGCTTGCTGTTCGGTGCGGGACGACAGGTCGAAGTTGCCGGACGAAATTTCCGCCGATGCCGTGGCGATCGTATCGGTGCCGGTGCGCACCTCGCCGACGATGCGCGCCAGCGAGCTGTTCATGCTCTTGAGCGCCGCCAGCAATTCGCCGATTTCATCCTTGGAATCGGCCTCGACCCGGGCGCTCAGGTCGCCCTCGGCCACCTGCTGGGCAAACGCCACGGCGCGGCCCAGCGGCACGGTGATGTTGCGGGCGAGCCAGACTGCGATCACAGCGGCCAGCACGGCCGCCAGCACGCCGCCACCGACCAGCATGCCGGCCGTCTGCGTATCGAGCGCCTTGGCGTCCGTGGCGCGCTGGGCCAGCAATCCCTCTTCGGCGGCATCGATCTCGGCGACGAGGCCACGCATGGCGTCCATGCCTTTCTTGCCCTTGCCTTCCTTCTCGGCCGCGACCACGCCCGCCATGTCGCCGTCCGTCGCCGCCTTGCGCAGGGCGATGGCCGGGTCGATCGCGCTTGCCAGCCATGCCACCTGTTCGCGCTGCAGGCGTTGCAGGCGTTCCTGCTGAACCGGATTGTCGGAGGTCAGCGCCGTCGCCTTCGCCACGTGCTGGAGGAAGGAGGCCTTGCCGGCATTGTAGGGTTCGAGCGATGCCGGATTGCCGGTCAGGAGAAAGCCGCGCTGGCCGGTTTCGATGTTAATCAGTTGCTCCAGGGCGCCGTTGACTTCGGCCGTCACCTGATAGGTGTGCACGTTGATATCGTTCGCTGCGCTCAGTTTTTTGAAGTTGGCGTACGCCACGGTGACCAGCAGTACCAGCAGCACAAGCACGGCGGCGAAACCGAGGTACAGGCGCGTTCCAATTTTCATATTTGACAGAGTCATCAGCGTTTCCTTGTGGAGAGTGAAACATCGTTATCGCCGCGCAAGCTTGTGACATTTCCGCGCGCCATCGTCGCAATCATTATGCGTTTGGCGCTGTCGGCACGTGACGAAAATTCGTTCATTGGTCGCATATTCGCCACACCCCTGCGACTGGGGGGAGCACCCTGGAAAAGCACCATCGGTATGCTTTTTCGGCCTGCAAAATGCCGTCGTATATAATCGGATATAGCGCCATGCGCGGCGCGTACGCACTTACCATAATTGGAAGCAACATGTTTCGACTTGCCAGCTTGTGGCTCGCCCTGACGGCGGCCGGGATTGCCAGCGCCGACGAGGTGCACGTGGCCGTGGCCGCCAACTTCACCGCACCAATGAAAGAGATCGCGGCCGCTTTCGAGCGCGAGAGCGGGCACAAGGTGCTCACGACCATCGGCGCCACCGGCAAGTTCTACGCCCAGATCAAGAACGGCGCGCCGTTCCAGGTGCTGCTGGCGGCCGATGACGACACCCCGGCGCGGCTGGAGCGGGAGGGCAGCGCTGCGCCGGGCACCCGGTTTACCTACGCCATCGGCAAGCTGGTCTTGTGGAGTCCGCAGGCGGGCCTGGTCGACCAGCACGGCGCCGTGCTCGGCCAGGGCACGTTCACGCACCTGGCCATCGCCAACCCCAAGCTGGCCCCGTACGGCGCGGCCGCCATGCAAACCCTCGACAAGCTCGGCCTGCAGCAGCGCCTGGCGCCCCGGCTGGTGCAGGGCGACAGCATTGCTCAAGCCCATCAATTTGTGGTCTCGGGCGCGGCGCCGCTCGGCTTTGTGGCCATGTCGCAAGTGATGGACGGCGGCAAACTGCAATCGGGCTCGGCCTGGGTGGTGCCGTCCGCAATGTACGCACCGATCCGGCAAGATGCGCTGCTGCTGGCGGCGGGCAGGGACAAGCCGGCCGCGCTGGCCTTCCTGCGCCATCTGCGGGGCGAGCCGGCGCGCGCGCTGATCCGCGCCTACGGCTACGCGCTGTAGGGCGGCATGCTCAGCGCGGACGACTGGGGCGCCATCCGGCTGACCCTGAAACTGGCCAGCATCGTCACCTTGCTGCTGCTGCTGTTCGGTACGCCGCTGGCCTGGTGGCTGTCGCAAACGCGCTCGCGCGCCAAGAGCGTGGTCGGGGCCATCGTCGCGCTGCCGCTGGTGCTGCCGCCGTCCGTGCTCGGCTTTTACCTGCTGGTGGCGATGGGGTCGAACGGCCCGCTCGGGCACCTCACGCAAGCGCTCGGCCTCGGGCTGCTGCCGTTCACCTTTACCGGGTTGGTGATCGGCTCGCTGCTGTACTCGATGCCCTTTGTGATCCAACCGCTGCAAAATGCCTTCGAAGCCATCGGCCCGCGTCCGCTCGAAGTGGCGGCCACCCTGCGCGCCAGTCCGCTCGACACCTTCTTTTCGGTCGTGCTGCCGCTGGCCAGGCCGGGCTTCATCACCGCCGGCACGCTCGGGTTCGCCCATACGGTCGGTGAATTCGGCGTCGTGATGATGATCGGTGGGAATATTCCGCAGCAAACGCGGGTGGTCTCGGTGCAGATTTACGGGCATGTGGAAGCGATCGAATATGCCCAGGCGCACTGGCTGTCCGGCGGCATGCTCTTGATCAGCTTCGTCGCCTTGCTGCTGCTGTACCGCTTCAATCCACCGCGCAGGACGCTGTGAGCGGCGCCGGGGTGGGGGGGGAAGCGATCCGCATGCGCTTCGACATCCGGCGCAGCGGTTTTGCCATGCAGGTCAGGCTCGACTTGCCGGGGCGCGGCGTAAGCGCGCTGTTCGGCCACTCCGGCTCCGGCAAGACCACCTTGCTGCGCGCGATTGCCGGGCTGGAACGCCATGCCGGCGGCTATCTCGAAGTCAACGGCCAGGTGTGGCAGGATGACGCCGCCGGGGTATTCCTGCCCACGCACCAGCGCGCGCTCGGCTATGTGTTCCAGGAAGCGAGCCTGTTTGCGCACCTGTCGGTCCAGGGCAACCTCGATTTTGCCCGCAAGCGGGCGCGCGCCGCCGATGGCGCCAGGGTCATGGCGCACGCGGTGGCGCTGCTGGGCATCGGCCATCTGCTCGAACGCCGGCCCGACGGCCTGTCCGGCGGCGAGCGGCAGCGGGTGGCGATCGCGCGCGCCATGCTGGGCGCGCCGCGCCTGCTGCTGCTGGATGAACCGCTGGCCTCGCTCGACTCCAGGCGCAAGGATGAGGTACTGCCCTATCTGGAGCGGGTGCAGGCCGAGCTGGCCATTCCCATGCTGTACGTGAGCCACTCGGTGCAGGAAGTGGCGCGCCTGGCCGAGCACATCGTCCTGCTCGACGGCGGGCGCATCGTTGCCAGCGGGCCGGCGGCCGAGACCCTGGTGTTGCCGGAAGTGACGCGCGCCATGCTCGACGAGGCCGGTGCGCTGGTCGATGGCGTGGTCGACAGCGTCGACAGCGGCTACGGCCTGCTGAGCCTGAAGGCGGCGGGCGGGGTCATGTACATCGCGCACGCCGCGCTGGCGGCGGGGACGCGCTTGCGGCTGCGCGTGCTGGCGCGCGACGTCAGCGTGGCGCTGGTGGCGCAGGCGGGCAGTTCGATCCTCAACCAGCTGCGCGCGACGGTGGTGCAGATCGCGCCGGGAATCGATCCGGCGCACGTCATGCTGCGGCTCGACGCGGGCGGCACGGCGCTGCTGGCGCGCATCACGCGGCGCTCCTGCGACCAGCTGGGGCTGGCGGTGGGGAAGCCGGTATGGGCGCAGGTCAAGGCGGCGGCGCTGCTGTCGGGAGGGTGAGGAGGATGGCGAACATGGATGACAAGCAGAAGCGGGCAGGGCGCATCGACGTCAAGCTGCGACTGATGCATGGTGACGAGATTGCCATGGGTCCCGGCAAGGCCGACCTGCTCGACGCGATCGGGCGGACCGGATCGATCAGTGCGGCGGCGCGCGCGATGGGGATGTCATACCGGCGCGCCTGGCTGCTGGTGGACGTCATGAACACCAGCTTCGGCGCGCCGCTGGTGCGCAGCGCGGCTGGCGGCAGCCAGGGTGGCGGCGCCGGCGTGACCGAGATGGGCAACGAGGTGCTGACGCGCTACCGCGCCATGCAAGCGGCCGCGGCGGAAGCGACCGCCAGCCACGCCGCCGCCCTGAACCACCTCCTGCGCCCCCAAGACGACACCGCCCCCCGGTAAAGATTCCTGCAACCGGGGTCAGAGCTCTAATTCGAAACATTTCTATTTAGAGCTCTGACCCCGGTTAAGAAATGTTTCCTATTACGCAAGCGGCGCAGACACGATATAGTGAACGTTCATCACGTAGATAATTTTGAATAGCACCAATGACAGCATCTTCAACTCAGCAATTACCCCCTTCCGCCAACGAGAAGAGCGACGGCGATACGCTTGTCGCCGAACTGGGCTTCGATCTCCAGGCCGTGCGGCTGGTCAAGCTGGAAGGCCGGGTCTTCCTGCAATTTTCCGGCGAGGTCGACGAGGGCGGCCTGAATGTGCCGTATCACCTGGTCCCGGCCCAGGGCGTGCTGGCGCGCGCCAGCAAGTGGCGCAAGATGGACCCGGATGCCAAGCGCAACCTGCTGCGCGAACGCGTGTCCGAACGCACCATCGATGAACTGCACCAGAGCGTGCGCGTGTTCGTGCGCGATATTTCCGGCGAGTGCGAGGATCACAATCTGGACGCGGCCGCCTTCCTCGGCCCGCTGTTCGAAATGGAAACCTCGGAGCCGGCCAGCTATCTGTTCGAGCGCATCGAGCAGCGCGTGGCCCACGCGGTCGAGCGCGCCCAGGAGGAGCGCTACGCCGAGCGCACCCGTGCCAGCATCAACCTGGCCGAGTATCCGGCGTCCTTCGAGGTGGCGCGCCGCATGCCGCGCAAGTTCATCGCCTTGCTCGGCCCGACCAATTCGGGCAAGACGCACCGCGCGATGGAAGCGCTGGGCAAGGCCGGGAGCGGCGTGTATCTTGCCCCGCTGCGCCTGCTGGCGCTGGAAAACTTCGAGCGCCTGCAAGCGGCGCGTCCACACGGCGAGCCGCTGGCGGTGAGCCTGGTGACGGGCGAGGAGCGCCGCATCGCCGAGAACGGCACCCACGTGGCCAGCACGGTCGAGATGCTCGACTCCCGCACCCCGGTCGAGGTGGCCGTCATCGACGAGATCCAGATGCTGGCCGACCGCGACCGTGGCGCCGCCTGGACCGCGGCCGTGTGCGGCGCGCCGGCCTCGGTGGTGTACCTGGTCGGCGCACCCGAAGCGCGGCGCGCAATCGAGGCGCTGGCCGCGCGCCTCGAATGCCCGCTCGAAGTGCATCTGCTCAAGCGCATGGCGCCGCTGTCGATGGAGCCGGGCGCGGTGCGCAAATTGCGCAACCTCAAGCGCGGCGATGCGGTCATCTGCTTTTCGCGGCGCGAGGTGCTGATGTGGCGCGACATGATCACCGAGATGGGCTTGTCGGTGGCGACCGTGTACGGCAACCTGGCGCCCGAGGTGCGGCGCGCCCAGGCCGAGCGCTTCCGCGATGGCTCGGCCGATATCGTGGTTGGCACCGATGCGCTGGCGATGGGCCTGAACATGCCGATCGAGCGCATCGTGATGACTACCACCGTCAAATTCAACGGGGTTGACGAAGAAGAGATTTCAGCCTCGCTGGCGCGCCAGATCGCCGGCCGCGCCGGCCGCTACGGCGTGCACGAGGAGGGCAAGGTGGCCGGTTACGATGACGAGACGCATGAAGTGATGCGCGCCTTGCTCAAGGAAAAGCTGGCGCCGCTCAACGCCACCGGCTTTCCGGTCGCGCCGTCGCTCGAACACCTGCACCGCATCGCGGCCGTGACCAACGAAACCTCGCTGGTGCGCCTGCTCAAGCGCTTCGTCCACAATATCGATGTGCCGGATGGCTTTTTCTATCCGCGTATTACCGAGGAGCAGTCCGAGCGCGCCGAGTGGCTCGATACCTTGCCCTTGTCGGTGGCGGAGAAGTTCATGCTCTCGCTGGTGCCGGTCTCGACCAAAGTGCCGTCGCTGCACCGGGCCTGGGAAATGTGGGCGCAGTCGCTGGCCAAGAAAAAGGTGTGCAAGCTGCATGAGGATAACAGCCAGCTGGCGTGGCAGAACCTGCAGGAGGTGGAAGATAGTTGCCGCCTGTATTCGGCCTACGCCTGGCTGGCGTACCGCGAGCCGGAATTCTTCCCGAGCGTGGCGCTGGCGCAGGAGCTGGCGCGCAGCGCGTCGGAGCGGGTCGATTCGATGCTGCAATCGCAGAATGCGGCGGCGCGACAGCGTCACCCGAAAAAGTTTCGCTAGTCACGGGTGGGCGCGCCGCCTGGCTCGCCCGCGACAGTGGCAACGATGCTTGCCAGATAGTCTCTACGCCTGAAAACGACAATAGCCCGCGTGTAGCTGGCTATTGTCGTATCTGACTACCCCGCAACAGCGGGGCAGGGGTCACGCCGGCTTATTTGCCGCCTTTGCTGCCCGAACTGGAGGCCGAACCGGAACCCGATTTGGAGCCGCCCGAGCTGGCGTTGTTCGAACCGCCGGACTTGCCGCCGGACCCAGAATCGTCGTCCGAGGAACCGCTTTGCTTGTTACCGCCGCGCGCGGTGCCGCTGTCGGAATCGCTCTTGTTGCTGGCCGATGAGCCGCGCGACGAACCGCTGTCCGAATCGCTTTGCTTGCTGTTGCCCGAACCGCTTTGCTGGTTGCCGCCGCCACTGTGGCTCAGCTTGCCTGCTTCGCGTGCTTCTTCGGAGGTGAACTCATGGGCGTTGCCGGAGGCGTGGGCTGCACGGCCACCTTCGGCTGCAATCTCGCGCTGCTGTTCAGGATCCATCGAAGCGAAACCGCGGTTGCTGGTGTCGCTCTGGTTGTTGCCCTGGCTGCCTTTGCTGCCGCTTTGCGAACCCGATTTCGAGCCGCTATTGGACGCGCTGTTCGACGCGTTGTTGTCTTTGTTACCACC
The DNA here is from genome assembly GCF_011682145.1 of Massilia mucilaginosa. Lineage (GTDB taxonomy): Bacteria > Pseudomonadota > Gammaproteobacteria > Burkholderiales > Burkholderiaceae_D > Telluria_A > Telluria_A mucilaginosa. Next base: position 94,302 of record NZ_WHJH01000017.1, on the reverse strand, counting down.
TTGATTGTTGTTCGATGCCATGATGATTTCTCCTAATGTTTTAATTGAAATGTACTGCAGGAACTACTTGGTTTCACTTTCAAACTGATCGTTCGGAAGCGAGTAGAGACATCTTAGGCCAGCGGGCCGAGCCTTTGAGTAGGATCACTCGCAACCGTGGTGTAGGACAAATGTGGGCAGAGTCCGCCGAAAATCACTGACGAAATTTGCAATCGGAAATGGCTGTATGCCCACGTACATTTTCCCGTCCACGCACCGTCCTGTTCGTACATCAAGGCTAGTTTCCAAGCGGCTTTATATATTTACGTTGACGCCGCCATCCGAAATCAATACCATCAATTACACGAGATTGGGAACGTTTCCAATCGCGTGTACCGCACCCGTGTCTTCCAGCAGCGCGGCAACGACCAGCTGCTCCTTATCACAACAGGAGACTTTCCATGAAACTCACCCTTGACAGGGAATGCCGGCATCCCTTGCCGCAATTGATGTGCGCGCTGGCGGGCAGTGTGCTCAGCGTCGCCTGCGCCGCGCAGACCGCCTTGCCCGGCAAACTCGAAGCCGAGTCGTACGCGTCGATGCAGGGCGTCGCCACCGAGGCGACGGCGGACGCGGGCGGCGGCGCCAATGTCGGCTGGATCGAGACCAACGACTGGATGAGCTACTCGGTCAATCCGTCCGCCGCCGGCTGGTACACGGTGCAGTACCGGGTGGCCTCCGGCGGCACCAGCGGCCAGCTGGTGCTGAGCCAGAACGCCAGGGACATCAGCGAGGCCGTCGGCGTGCCCAACACCGGCGGCTGGCAGACCTGGCAGACCATCAGCTCGCGGGTGTTTCTCAACGCCGGTCCGCAGAGCCTGGCCGTGTTCGCCAAAGGCGGCGGTTTCAACCTGAACTGGATCAACTTCAGTGCCGAAAGCACGTCGGCCAAACTGCCGGCGATCCGCCAGAACGGACGCTACTGGGTCGACAGCGGCGGCAAGCGCGTCAACCTGCGCGGCGTCAACCTGGGTAACTGGCTGCAGCTGGAGTTCTGGATGATGAACAACAGCATGTCCACCAGCAACGGCCCGGTCAACGACCAGTGCACGCTCGAAGCCACCCTGGCGCAGCGCTTCGGCAACGCCGAGAAAGAGCGCCTGATGGGTGTGTACCGCGACAGCTGGATCACCGCGCGCGACTTCGACCTGATCAAGGGCATGGGCATGAACGTGGTGCGCGTGCCTTTCTACTTCAGCCTGGTGGAGAACGAGTACAGCCCATACAAGCTGCGCGCCGATGCCTGGAAGCACCTGGACTTCGCCATCAACGAAGCGGAAAAGCGCGGCATGTACGTGATTCTCGACCTGCACGGCACCGTGGGCGGGCAGGCGGCGGCGACCGAGCAGCACGATGGCTGCGTGGGACCGGCGCAGCTGTGGTCGAACGCGGCCTACCGCGACCGCACCAAATGGCTGTGGGACAAGATCGCCGAGCGCTATCGTGGCCGCACTGCCGTGGCCGCCTACGACTTGCTGAACGAGCCCTGGGGGACGGATGCGACCACCCTGGCCAATTACGCGTATGAACTGTTCAACGTGGTGCGGGCCAAGGACCCGGAACACGTGATCCTGCTGCCGGGCCACAACAGCGGCATCGATGCCTATGGCAACCCGAACACGCGCGGCTTGACCAATGTGGCGTTCTGGATGCACTTCTATCCGGGGCTGTGGGGTTGGAACGAAGTGCAGGGTGCGGCCAACCAGGCCAATATGCACGCCAACTGGCTGCACTGCAACGTCAACGGCAGTGGCGAGAGCTGCGACTGGAATGCCAGGCTGACCGGACTGAACACGCCATTTCTGATCGGCGAATTCCAGCCGTGGACCTTGCTGGGCAGCTACGGCGGACAGATCACCCGGAAGACCTACGACGCCTACAATATGTATGGCTGGGCGGCGACCAACTGGGCTTACAAGACCGTCAGCTACGGCGGCTCGAATGGCGACACCAATTCCTGGGGCTGGGGCATGGTAAGCAACAGCAGCAATGGAGGCGGGCTGGGCAGTTTGAACGTCAGCACGGCATCGAGCGCGCAGATCGAAAGCTATTTCCGCGGATTCGCCACGCAGCCGCTGGTGCGCAACGAAAGCATCGCGTACTGGATGAACTGGAAGCCGGCGGTGGGCGCGAAAATCGAAGCGGAAATGTTCACCACGCACAGCGGCATGCGCATGGAGACGAGCAGCGATGCGGGCGGCGGCTTTAACGTCAGCAATGTCGACAATAATGACTGGATGAGCTATCCGGTCAATGTGCCGAAGGCCGGCTGGTACAACTTGCAATTCCGGGTTGCCACCATCTACAACGGCGGACAGTTCGCGTTGAGCAAGAATGGCGCCGATCTGGCGACGGTGAACGTGCCCAACACGGGTGGATGGCAGAACTGGCAGACGGTGACGGCAAGCGCCTATCTGGAAGCCGGGCAGCAGGACCTGGCCATCTATGCGCGGGTGGGCGGATGGAATATGAACTGGTGGCAGATGAACGCGCAGTAGCGGCCACGACGTTTGCTTGCCCCCAATGCAAACGATTCCCCGTCAACCCGCGCTGCATGTCAGCGGACTGAGGAGGAACCGTTTGCCGTCCCGTCCGGGCGGGACCGTACTGTCGATTACACCGTGATCTGTGCTTTGCGCTCGGCAATCTGCTGCCCCAGCGCTTCCAGATCCAAGCCGGCGTCTCGCGCCTTCGGAAACATCTCGTTCTCTTCCTCCTCGACGTGGTGCTCGATCATCTCGGACAACACTTTGACCTTGGCATCGAACAGCTCGTCGGTCGCTTCCATCTCCATGATCTGCGCGATCAAGTCTTTGGCCGATGCATGCTCGACCGTGGCTTCGTCCACCAGGTCTTCATTCTTCTTGGTCGCGGCGCGTACTGCTGGGTAGAAAATTTCTTCCTCGGCCGTCGCGTGCTTGGTCAGTTCCGTGCAAATCTGCATGGACAGTTTTTTCTTGGTCGCATGCGCGCGGTCGCCCAGACCCTCGAACTGTTCGAACATCTGCTTCACGTTCTCGTGGTCTTCGGTCAGCAGCGCGATCGCGTCCTGTGCTTCCTGGCCGCCTGGCATGGGTTTCGGCGTGTTACGGGTGGTCGACGATGAGGTTCTCATGGTGTGCTCCTGATATTTTCTGTGGTAACTATTGCGCTACCGGGTGGCTGGGATATTTCCTGGCTGCCTGTCTTGTAGCAGAAAGGTCATGATAGGCGGCCTCATTCGTGCATGGAGTAGGCGCACTGGCAACACTCGCGTAGGACAAAACCACCTGCGCCTATCAGGAACCACGCTGGCCTGTACCGGTCACGCCAATGCGCGCGTGCGTGCGCACACCCTCGGATATACTGTGAGGCAAGTTAATGACTATTAAGCAAGGAAGCAAACGTGGGAGACGACCGCAATCTGATGGGACGACTGGGACAAGGCTTGCGCGCGGCAGGCAGCGTGGCGGGCGAGCGCATGCGCCGTGTACGCAGCTACCTGATGGCGCAGCCGCCCTACAAACGATTCGGACTGCCGCTGCTGTGGTGCATCGGGGTGCCGCTCGCGGTGCTGCTGGTCTGGGTGCTGATCTTGCTGCCGTTCACGCCGGGGGTTGCCGATCTTAAGCAAACGCGTGCGGCCAAGGCCTCGATCCTGGTGTCGGCCGACGGCAAGGAACTGGCCAGCTTCGAAGAAGGCTTGCAGGAGCGCGTGACCCTGGCGCAGATTTCGCCGCACATGATCGCCGCGCTGATCGCCACCGAAGACCACCGCTTCAGGGACCATCACGGCATCGATGTCAAGCGCACCTTCGCGTCGGTGCTGCACACCCTGCTCGGCGATCCGCAGGGCGGCTCGACCATCAGCCAGCAGCTGGCGCGCAATATGTTTCCGGAAGAAATAGGCCGTTCGCGCAACATCAACCGCAAGCTCAAGGAAATGATCACGGCCGTCAAGATCGAATCGGCCTACAGCAAGGATGAGATCCTGGAATCCTACCTGAATACGGTACCGTTCCTGTACAACACCTTCGGCGTCGAGATGGCGGCGCGCACGTATTTCAACACGAGCGCCGCCAAGCTCGACATTCTGGAAAGCGCGACCCTGGTGGGTATGCTGAAAGGCACCAATTACTACAACCCGGTCAGCAATCCGGAGCGCTCGGTGCAGCGCCGCAATGTGGTGCTGTCGCAAATGCGCAAGCACGGCATGCTCGACGACAAGCGCTACGACAGCTTGCGCAAGAAACCGCTGCGCGTCTCCTTCGCGCGCCAGGCCGAGCGCAACCCGACCGATACCCATTTCACCGCCTATGTGCGCAAGTGGCTGATCGAATGGGCCGACGAAAACGACTACAACGTCGAGCGCGACGGCCTGGTGGTGCACACCACGCTCGACTCCGCCATGCAGGAGGCGGCCGAAAAGGCGGTCGAGCGCCAGGGCAAGGCCTTGCAGATCATCGCCGACGTCGAATGGGCGCAGCCCGACAGCGGCTCCGGCTCGGCCGGCGGGTATGCCGGCATGCACGGATCGATCACGCCGTTCGAGTATTTCTGGCGCTCGAAAGGAGCGCTGGTCAACAGCTTCATTCGCGAAACGCCCGAGTACAAGAAGGCCATCGAGAGCGGCGATACCGGAGCGGTTGCGCTCAAGCGCCTGCGGGCCGACCGCCCCTTCATCGCGCGCTTGCGCGCGGCCAAGACGCGCCTGGAAACCGGCTTCGTCGCGATGGACCCGGAGACCGGCCACATCAAGGCCTGGGTCGGCAGCCGCGACTTCCATAAGGAACAGTACGACCACGTGGTGCAGGCCGCGCGCCAGCCCGGCTCGACCTTCAAGCCGATCGTCTACGGCGCCGCGCTGGAAAAAGGCTTCGCGCCGAATCGTCCCTACCGCGACGCGGTGACCAACATCAAGGCCGGCGACGGCACCATCTGGCGCCCGACCGACATGAGCGGATCGAGTGGCAACATGATCAGCATGCGCGATGGCCTGGTGTTTTCCAAGAACACGATCACGGCCCAGGTCATGCAGGATGTCGGCTTGCCCGGCATCATCGACCTGGCGCGCGGACTCGGCATCCGCACCAGCAAGCTCGAATCGGTGCCTTCGCTGGCGCTGGGCACCAGCCCGGTGACCCTGCTCGAAATGGTCAACGCCTACAGCAGCATCGCGGCCCAGGGCGAGTACCGCAAACCCGTGTTCGTCACGCGCATCACCGACCGTTCCGGCAAGGTCGTGGCCGAATTCGGCAACCCGGCGCCCGAGCGCGCCATGTCGTCGCAGAACGCGGCCGACCTGATCGATATGATGCGTGGCGTCATCAACCGCGGCACGGGTACGGCCATCCGCTACCGCTTCGGCATCAACGCCGACGTGGCCGGCAAGACTGGCACCACCCAGAACAACACCGATGGCTGGTTCATCATGATGCATCCAAAACTGGTGGCCGGCGCCTGGGTCGGCTTTAACGACAACCGCGTCACCATGCGCAGCAATTACTGGGGGCAGGGCGGCCATAATGCGATCCTGGTGGTGGGCGACTTCTTCAAGGCGGCGATTGCCGAGGGCAAGGTCGATACGGCCGCGCTGTTCCCCGACGGACGCCGTCCGGAACCGGTGCGCCAGGAAGAAGATCCGGGCGATATCAGCGAAGAAGCGGGCGACATGCAGCAGGAAGGCGTCGCTCCGCCAGCGCCGCCGGAGCCCGATCCGGACGACTTCGAGAGCGAGGAAGAGATCCCGATGGAGGGCGAGCGCGCCGATCCGCCAGCGCCGCCGTCGGAGCCCGAGCAGAACCCGCCGCCGGCCCCGTTCGAACAGTAAGCGGCACAGCCGACACGCATGCCGGCTGTGTCAAGCCTGCCACTAAGAAAAAGCAATATTTCCGGTAGGCTATGATAAGTAATGATATTTACGCTATCATCGACGTTTCCCACCGGAGACGCTGCAAATGAAACGAACGCTGTACACCATTCTGGGTGTCGATCCACTCGCCACCTCTGAAGAGATTGCCGCAGCGTACGCGCGTTTGCATGCTGCATTTCAGAGCGGGTCGTACGACCGCAACGACTGGGTGCTGGTGCGTGAAGCCTACGCCGTGCTGTCGAACAAGGATAAACGCGGCCACTATGACCGCAGCCAGATCGCGCCGCCGCTCACGCGCCGTGTCGAGGCCGCCGCCTCGCCCTCGTCGGGTTTCAATCTCGACTGGCGCTATGGCCTGGCCGCCGGCCTGCTCGTGGCCGGGCTGGTGTACTGGTCCAAGGGCCGCGCGCCGGCCGCGCCGCCCGTTGTTGCGGTGCAAGGCACGGCGCAGCTCATGCAGGACAGCGGCGCGCCGGCCGGTGGTTTTGCCGCCGAGTCCCAGCCCCAGGCCGTGTCGGCGCCGGTCGCCGCCAGCGGGTCGGGTGCCATGGGCATGGAAGACCTGTTCGCCAAGCTGTCGCCGTTTGTGGCCCGTATCAATATGTACAACGGCGCCAGCATGGTCGGCACCGGCAGCGGGGTCGCTCTTGGCGGCAACGAAATCATCACCAATTGCCACGTGGCGCTGGCCGGTTCGCGCCTCCAGGTCAAGCTCGGGCAGGACAGCTACGAGGCCACGGTATCGGTGGCCGACGAAGAGCGCGACCTGTGCAAGCTGTCGGTCAAGGGCCTCAATGCCCCGGCCGCTGTGATCGGGGCCTCGGGCGAGTTGCGTACCGGCCAGCGCGTGATTGCCATCGGCGCTCCGCACGGGCTCGATCTGACCATCAGCGACGGCATCGTCTCGTCGCTGCGCCCGCTCGACGGCGGCACCCTGATCCAGACCACGGCACCGGTCTCGCCCGGGTCGAGCGGCGGCGGACTGTTCGACAGTGCGGGCCGGCTGGTCGGGATTGTCACGTTCCAGATGCGCACCGGGCAGAACCTGAATTTCGCCGCGCCGGCCGAATGGATCGGCAGCATGCGCACCCGCCGCGGCGGCGGCCTGATCGCCAAGATGAGCGCCGAGCGCGCCCAGGAGAACCCGGCGCAGAGCGCGCAGAATGGCGACCTGGTGGTGGGCGAGTGGCATTGCAACGACCCGATCGGCGGGACGTCGATCATGATTTCCTTCAGCGACGACCGCACCCTGCAGATGCGTTATGCGAACCGCGTGTCGCCAGGGCGCTGGATGTATCGCGAGAGCCAGCTGTCGATTCAGTTTTCGAACGTGAACGACACCTTGCGGGTGGAAGAACTGTCGCGCGACAAGATGATTTTGAAGTTGAATGTTGGCCAGCGACTGGTGTGCGCACGCAGTTAAGCGCAGCGCTGGCCGGGCAGGCCATCATGGCGCAGGTGCTTGCGTGGGCGGTAAAAGCCGTTTTTACCGCCGCATTCGACACGGTCATGGCAAACCATGCGATACGTCGCTTGCTGCTCATCACCGCAGCAAAAAATTTCCTTTCCCCGCCTCCGGCAATCCCCCTTCCGCAACCGTATCATCCTTGAGCAACACCCCCGACAGCCCGCGCTGCCTTGCCTGCGTCAACAAATAATGCAGACGGTATGCCGCCTCGTCATAGCTCAACCCGGCCGGCCGCACATTCGAAATGCAGTTACGGTCGGCATCGGTCAAGCCCACGCGCGGCGCCCAGCTCAGGTAGACGCCCATGCTGTCCGGCGAACTGAGCCCCGGCCGCTCGCCGATCAGCACCGCCACCGCGCGCGCGTTCAGCAAGGCGCCGATCTCGTCGCCGATTGCCACCCGCGCCTGGCTGGCGATGACAATCGGCCCCAGGCGCCACTGTGCGGCGCCGGTATCCTTGCGCAAGCGCGCCAGCAGCACCGCCGCGAAGGCCTGCGCGTTCTGCTCGATGGCCAGCGCCGACAAGCCGTCGCCAATGACCAGCGCCAGGTCGCACGCCGCCGGCGCGGCCGCCAGCAGCGCCGCGCGCGACGGCGCATCGAGCACGCGGCCCAGATCCGGGCGCTGCAGGTAGCTGGCGCGGTCCGGGCAGGCGCTGTGCACGGTGAGGCAGGCGTGCCCATCCCCGGCCAGTGCCGCCGCCAGCGCACGGGCATCGAGCGCCATGTGGACCGCATCGCGCGCGCGCGCATGCGCCAGCTGGAAATCGAGCTGCGCCGACGTCGGGACGCTCACGCCGCTGCGCCCGAGCGCAATGCGCGCCTGGGTCAGTTCGCGCAAGGCTTGCCAGGGATTGGACACGATGTGCGTCGATTGGTTCATAAGCGTCGCAAGGCTTGTTGAAAAACGGGCGGCAGCGCGTCCGGCAGTTGCGCGGCGCCGTCGCCGCAAAAAATTTGCATGCGCTGCAGCCAGGCTTCGAATTCGGGCGCGGCGCGCAGGCCCAGCACGCGGCGCGCGTACAGGGCGTCGTGGAAGGAGGTGCTCTGGTAATTGAGCATGATGTCGTCCGAGCCCGGCACGCCCATCACGAAGTTGCAGCCGGCCGCGCCGAGCATGGTCAGCAGCACGTCCATATCGTCCTGGTCGGCTTCGGCATGGTTGGTGTAGCAGACGTCGCATCCCATCGGCAAGCCGAGCAGCTTGGCGCAGAAGTGGTCTTCCAGCCCGGCACGAATGATCTGCTTGCCGTCATACAGGTATTCCGGCCCGATGAAGCCGACCACCGAGTTCACCAGCAGCGGCTTGAAGGCGCGCGCGACCGCGTAGGCACGCGCTTCGCAGGTTTGCTGGTCGAGCCCGTGATGAGCGCCGGCCGACAGCGCGCTGCCCTGGCCGGTTTCGAAATACATGACGTTGTCGCCCACCGTGCCGCGCCCGAGCGACAGGGCGGCGCTGCGCGCTTCGGCCAGCAGCGCGAGATCGATGCCGAAGCTGCGGTTGGCGGCCTCGGTCCCGGCCACCGACTGGAATACCAGGTCGACCGGGGCGCCGCGCCCGATCGCCTCGATGGTGTTGGTGACGTGGGTCAGCACGCACGACTGGGTCGGAATCTGGTACTGGGCAATGACGGCGTCGAGCATGCCGACCAGGTTGACGACCTGGGCCACGTTGTCGGTGGCCGGGTTGATGCCGATCACGGCGTCGCCGCTGCCGTACATGAGGCCGTCGAGCATGCTGGCCGCGATGCCGCTGGCGTCGTCGGTCGGGTGGTTCGGCTGCAGGCGCGTGGCCATGCGGCCCTCCAGCCCGAGCGTGTTGCGAAAGGCCGTGAGCACGCGGCATTTGCGCGCCACCAGCACCAGGTCCTGGATGCGCATGATTTTCGACACGGCGGCCGCCATCTCGGGCGTGATGCCGGGCGCGACAAAGGCCAGCAGCGCGCTGTCGGCGGCGTCGCCCAGCAGCCAGTTGCGCAGGTCGCCGACGGTCAGGTGCGCGATGGGCGCGAACGCGGCCGCGTCGTGGCTGTCGACGATCAGGCGCGTGACTTCATCGTCGTCGTAGGGAACCGGGGGATTGTCGAGGATGGTGCGCAGTGGCAAGTCGGCCAGGGCCATCTGGGCCGCCACCCGCTCTTCGGCGCTGGCCGCCGCCACGCCCGCCAGCAGATCGCCCGAGCGGGCCGGCGAAGCGCGCGCCATCAAGTCCTTGAGGTCGCGAAACCCGTAGGTGCGCGGCCCGACCATGTGCGAAAACCGCGATGTTGTCACGGGGGCTCCAGGGGCGGTGGTTAGCGTGCAGCCAGCATAGCACGGACCCGCTTACAGCAGGTCCGCGCGCGGATAGCCCCAGCCCGGTACACCGGCGGGACAGGGCTGGCCGTTGTTCTGGTCCAGCGGCAAGGTGGTGAAGTTGCCCCGTGGCGTGGTGCTGAAGCGCGCGTCGGAGGCGTTGTCCGTGCCCAGCGCGGGCATGCGCGCAAAGCGCATCCAGGCATCGAAGCGGCAGTTGCCCGCCTGCAGCGTGCGCAAGCGGGCCAGCGATCCATCCAGGCTCCAGTTGACGAGCAGCTGCGTGCCTGGCCCGGGCGCGCCTTCGGACAGGGCGGCCGGGCAGGCGTCGAGCCCGAGCAGGTTCGGCGCGATGCTGAGCATGCCGCGCCGCAAGCGGTAGCTGCCGGCCACCTTGTCGCGTTCGGCCGACACGAAGATCCAGCACAGCGGATTGGCGGGAAACGCCGTCATCGAGATATCGAGCAGGGTGCTGGCCGGGTCGAGCTGGCGCAGGTGGTCGGCCACGATGGTTTTGCCGTGCCGGCTGGCGGCGCCCTGGACCGCCACGAAGCCGAGCACGGCCAGCAGCGCCACCGACAAGGCTTGCTTGCCGGCCCGGCCGGCGCGCTGTTGCAGCATGGCCAGCCCGGCGCCGAAGGCGAGCAGGGCAGCCAGCGAGCCCCAGTGCAGGAAACCGCGCACGGTGAAATAGGCCAGCATGCCGGCCAGCGCGAGCAGCGGCAGCGCACGCCAGAAGCGCTTGCCCAGCATCATCGCCAACGGGACCGCACCGGCCACCCAGAACACCGGTTCCAGGATGAACACCATGTCGCCGTACACCCAGCGCGTGGCGAACGGGTAAAACGGATGCACGCCGTAGGAATTCAAGGCATCCATGCCCAGGTGCAGCAGGAAACCGGCGCCGACGGCCGCCAGCAGTCCGGCGCGGGCCGGCTTGCTGGCGCGCAGCAGGGAACGCGCGCCCGGCCACAGCAGCCACAGCAGGGCGATCAACAGCAGCGCCTGGGGGATTTCGAACAGCAAGGTGTGGGTGTGGCCGCGGTGATGCAGCAGGTAGCCCAGCGGACTGGGCAGAAGGCCGCTGAGCACCAGGTCGAGGTCGGGGAAATTGCTGGCGGCCCAGCACGACACCAGCATCAGGCGGCGCCGGGTACGCTGGCGGGCCGGATCGGCTTCGGCCGGCAAAATACGCTGAACCAGTTCGCCGGCGGCCAGTCCAACGAGCGAGTGACTTAAATTATCCATGGCGGCGATCTTACCGTGCCGGCTGTGTTCGTGCTGAGCCGGCAGGCGCTGCCGTGTGCGCTATTGCGCGGTGATCGCGTTCATTTCCGCGACAAACAGTTTCATATGGCGCTCGGCGATCGCGCTGATGCTGGCGCTGGTTTTCGCGCCGAAAAACCTCAGGACGTCCTGGTTCATGGCCGCGCCCACCCGGTCCAGTTTCTTGCCCACGTCCGATCTGCCGTGGGCGAGGATCACATCGTTTTCCTGCTCCGTAAACAGGTGCTTGTACTTGTCCCAGGCCGCCGGATCGCTCACGCCGGTGCGGCGCTGTTCTTCCTTGATCCTGGCGCCGACATCGATGGTCTTCCGATAGGCGCTGCTGCTGTAAAACGCCGCCAGCGCCGTGATTTCGCGGTCGGTGAAAAAACGCGGGTAGACCGTGTGCGCCATCTCGCCGATCAGCGCGCTCATATCCATCGACCGGTCCAGCGTCTTCAAGTCCTGGGCGACGGCGGCAGTCCATTCGGGAAGCAGCGCCAGCGCTTGTTTGCGTTGGGCTTGCGAAAGCTGCGGTGCCGCATTGACCTTGTCTTTCACGGTTTGTTGCATGACATTGGCATTGCGCTGTGCGGCGCTGTCGAGGTAGCTGCGCCACCTTTCTTCGATGTGTTGCGCCTTGACGATGGCGTGCAGGGCGGTTTTCGCCTCCGCGCCCGGCTCGGCCGCCTGTGCCGTGGACCAGAGGCAGCTGAACGCGAGCGCCACAACGAGGATGGGTTTCAAGATCGTGCCTCCAAATATCCGTAAGGCAACATGATAGCGGAGTTTAGCGCTTGCTCCAGTGCACTCACCGAAGAAATCGTCCTTGGCCCGCAAAATTCGGTGAACCACTTCGGCGGGAGGCTGGTCCAACGATCAAGTCACTTTCCACCGATATCCGTGTCCAAAGGAAGCCGGCAATGACATTACTTATCTCGTTCGTGGCAGCGGCAGTGCTTGCTTGTGTCGGCAGTGGGGCGTGGGCGCAGTCGGCCGTGACCATCTACGGCGTTGCTGATGCCGGCCTCGTGCGTGAGCACGGCGGCGCCGGCGGCAATCTCAGCCGGGTCAGCAGCGGCGTCGGCTCGGCGTCGCGCATCGGTTTGCGCGGGTCGGAAGACCTTGGATATGGCTGGAGCGCCAATTTTTTGCTGGAGGCGGGCGTGCGGCTCGATAGCGGCGAGCAAGAAGCGTCCGGCGCGCTGTTCCACCGCCAGGCCTACGTGGGTGCGCGCCATCGCGAGTACGGCGCGGCCACCCTGGGGCGCCAGTACACGCCTTACTATAATGCGCTCACCAGCGTGGGCGACCCTTTCGGCGGCGCTTACGCGGGCACGGCCAAGAACCTGTTCCCGGCGGGCGGCCAGAATACCCGCACCAGCAATGCCATCGTGTATGCCATGCCCGAGATGATGGGCGTGACGGCCGAGGTCTCGTATGCGCTTGGCGAGCAGCCCGGCAGCAGCACGGCCGGGCGCCAGTTCGGTTTGGCGGTCGGCTACAGCCAGGGTCCGCTCAATGCGCGCCTGGCCTACAACCACCGTAACAATGATGTCACGGCGGCCGCCGGCGCCGCCGCCGCGCCGCCGGTGCCCGCCGCCGACCGCGACATCGGGCGCAACACGCTGCTGGCGGCCAACTATAACGTCGGCCTCGCCCGCGCCTACGTGGCGTACGGCGTGGACAAGGGCAGCAACAGCGCATTGCTGCCCAATAGCGGCAATCCGTACGGCGGCGTGCGCCCGACCGCATCCACCGACAGCCGCGACATGCTGATCGGCGCCTCGGTCCCGTTCGGCATGACGACGCTGATGGCCTCGTATATCCGCAAGAACGACCGGACGGCGTACGACCAGGATGCGCACCAGTGGGGCGTGGGGCTGAGCCATGCACTGTCGCGGCGCACCAGCCTGTACACGGCCTATGCGCGCATCAAGAACAAGCATGGCGCCGGCTACACGGTGGGGAATAACACCGAGCCCGGCAGTGGCGACAGCGCGTTCAACCTGGGCGTGCGTCATGTGTTCTGACGGAGGACAGCGCGCAGTGCGTGGGTTTTTACGGTGGCGCGTGGGCGGGCGAGCACGTTTGAGCGGGCGCAAGTGCGTGGAAGCGGGCAGGGCTACGCTGGTTTTTGCGCTGCCCGCGCGTTGCCAGACTCAAGGAGAGCAACATGGAATACAAAACGATTCTCGTGCACGTCGATGAGTCGGCGCAGGCCGCCGCACGCATTGATGCGGCGGCACGGCTTGCCATCGAGCACAACGCACATCTGATCGGCACGGCGCTGACCAACCTGCCGCCACGCTTGCTGGCGCTGAGCGGCCTCGACCCCAGCCTGCCGCCGATGCAGGCGCCGCTTCTGGAACTGCGGCAACTGGCCGACAGCGCGCTCGATGTCTTCGACCAGCGGGCTGCGGCGCTCGGCGTGCTATCGGTCGAGCGGCGCCGGCTGGAAGAAGAGATGGGGCTCGGCATGAGCCTGCAGGCGCGCTATTGCGACCTGGTCGTGATCGGCCAGCACAATGCCGCCCATCCCGTGCCGGGTGTGCGGGCCGATTTCCCCGAGTATGTCTTGCTCAATTCAGCCAAGCCCGTGCTCGTCATTCCCGCCACGGCCCCGCAGGGGGCGCCGCTGGGGCAGCGGATCGTGGTCGGCTGGAACGGCAGTGCCCCGGCCAGCCGCGCCATCACCAGTGCGATTCCGCTCATGCGGCGAGCGCGCCAGGTCGATATCGTGGTGGTCGATGCGCGCGCGCAGGGGGATTTGCACGGCGCCATGCCGGGTGCGGACCTTGCCTTGTATCTGGCGCGGCACGAGATCCGTGTCAATGTGCGCGACATCGACAGTCGCGCCGATCCAGGGCGTGCCTTGCTGGCGGCGGCGGGCGAGGCCGGCGCCGACCTGATCGTGATGGGCGCGTACGGGCGCTCGCGCTTTCGCGAAGTCTTGCTCGGCGGTGCGACCAGGACCGTGCTCAGGTCGTCCACATTGCCGCTCTGGATGATGCACTAGCCGCGCGGCCCGTCGGCAGGGCGCGGCAAGACAATCAGGCAAGCATGCGCGAGGATTCGGTCTTGGCGCACAGGGCGGTTGCGGCATACACTGGTGGTCGACCAACCCGCCACCAGAGGAATCGATGCCTAGGCCGCCAAGCAGAGAAGACAAGATGATCGCCTTGATGAGCAGGCTGGCGCCATCGGAGGGCTACACGATCTCGGCCCTCGACGGTGTGGGTTTCATGCGCGTCAACCAGAGCGTGCCGCGCACGCCGGTGCTGTACGAGCCGTGTATCGTGATCGTTTGCCAGGGGCGCAAGCGCGGGTATCTGGGCGAGCGGCGCTTTATCTACGATGCCCAGCAGTACCTGGTGCTGTCGGTACCCTTGCCGTTCGAAAGCGAGACCGAGGCCAGCGAAGCCCAACCTTTACTGGCCGTCAAAATGGACATTGACCTGGCGGTGGCGGCCGAACTGGCGCTGGTGCTTGGTCCGGCGGCGCCGACCAATAACGCCCCGGTCAGCATGTGTTCGACGGCAATGGACGACACGCTTGGCGACGCCGTGGTGCGCTTGCTCGAAGCCTTGCTATGTCCGGTGGAGGCGCACCTGCTGGCCAAGGGCATCCTGCGCGAGATTTTGTATCGCGTGCTGACCGGCGAACAGGGCGGGGCGGTGCGCGCGGCCCTGGCCCAGCACAGCCAGTTCGGCAAGATCGGCAAGGCACTGCGCCGCATTCACGCCGGTTTCAGCGGCGAGCTGGACGTGCCGACCCTGGCACATGAAGCGGGGATGAGCGTGGCCGCCTTTCACGCCAACTTCAAGGCGGTCACGCAGACCTCGCCAATCCAGTATCTCAAGAGCACGCGCCTGCACAAGGCGCGGCTGTTGATGGTGCAGGAAGGCCTGAGCGCCTCGACCGCCTCGAACCGGGTCGGCTACGAAAGCAGTTCGCAGTTCAGCCGCGAATTCAAGCGCTTCTTCGGCCGCAGTCCGGTGCAGGAAGCGGCGGTGATGAAAACGATCCTGAGCCAGGCGCCAAGCGAGCCGCCTGGATATGTGACGGCGCATTGATTGCGCAGGATGGTTGTTCGCCTGCCGAGTTACCGCGCTTGAATTCGCGCCGCCACAGTGCGTTACATTGAATGGTGGAAAACTGTGTTTGGCGAGTACTGCGTATTGCTTTGTTCCGGAGCCAGATGCCCAGGCCAGCGCGAATCGTCGGCGGGTCAGGATGGCGATTCCAAAGACGAACAAAATTGGAGCAGGATTCATACGCGATCGATTCGTCCAACTCGGAATCGCCCTATGAAAGACAAGCTCGACGACCTATCGTTACTCGCCAATGAATTGACGGCGTTTTTGGTTGAGGCCGGCTGGCATGAGGAACGTCGCTTCCGTGGCGCAGTTTTTCATGCGGCGCCGAAGTCGCTCGGGATTCAAGGCAACTATACTGTCGCGCTACCGGAGGATGTCTCGGCTCCGAGCGCAGCGAGTTTGTTGCACGGTAGCGCAAACGCGCGATGCGTGCAAGGCAACTGCCGAGCGTTTTGTCCGGCAATGCCGGTTTTTGCAGACCGCCGAGGGCAGCTTCGTGGCAAAAGTCGAGGTGCCGATCACCACGCTGAGGCCGGCCGATTCGTCTGGCGGCCGCGCCCTGACCTCAACAGAAATTTGTTCGTCTTTTTTCTCCGCTATTCATTTCCTCAATCGGAACATCCTGGAAAACGAAGATCCTTTCGCTGCACCCGAGACCTTGTCCAGCGCGATTGCCCTGTTCGACGTGGAACTGCGCGAATCGATCACCAGGCTGGTGGTCGGCCCCCAAATGCAGAGCATCGATTTTTTCATGGAGATGGGAACCGAATTACTCAACTCGTCCACCGGCTACCTGTTCCCCGAAAAACGACAACGGGTCCATGATGTCCTTCAATTCATCAGCGAGCACCTTCTGAGCGAAAACAAGTGGGATGGCGACCCGGGGGAGCAAGCGCCCGACCTGGCCGACACGGCGACGGAGCGTTAGCTGGCGGCTACATGGGGAGAACGGCGCACCGCGCGCGCTACCCCCTGCACGCTCAATTCGCCACCGAATGCAGCAACACCGTCATCACGGAACCATCTTTATCGACGATCAGCTGATACAGCCGGTCGAATTCATCATCGCCAATATCGGCGCCTGGTTTTCCGCCGAACAGGCGCACCAGATCGGGCACCGTATTCGAGTGGCCCACCACCAGCGCCGTCCCGCCGGCCGCCTTGACCTGCCCGGCCAGCTTGGCGCCCTGCGCCGGGTCGTACACCTGCACCTCCAGGCCCAGCGTGCTGGCCAGCGGCTGCGCCGTCTGCCGTGTGCGCTGCGTCGTGCTGCTGTAAATATGCGTGATGCCGGTCGACTTGAGAATGGCGGCAATATTGCCGGCGCGGGCCTTGCCCTGCATCGTCAGATCCGGATCTTTCTCGACCGATCCCTTTTCGCCGTGCCGGACCAGGTAGATGATGGACGGATCGGCCGCCGCCAGGCCGGGCGCCAGCAGGGCTGCGGCGAGGACGATGCCGCCAAGGAGGGAAGAACGGATGCGCATGCTCGGCTTTCAGAATGGTCGGGATGTAAGATCGGCAATGTAGCGCAGCCTGCCCGCATGACGCAACCGTTACCGGCGCCGCCGCCGGTTCAAGACCGGCGGGCTGTAGGCCGTGCTTGGCGCGTATCTTGCTTGTATGGTAAGTACATGGCCACACTCTCAACCAATAAAATGTCCAGAACTCCCGCGCAACCCCCACGCAAGCTGCGCATTGTCGTCGTCAACACGATCGTGCCGGACGGCGGCGAGCACGATGCCGCCCTGGCCGTCCAGGTCATGCGCGGCAATGCGCTGCGCATCGGCCTGCTCGAATCGGGCTACGACATCGTCGCTTCGCTGCCCGCCGATATCTACCTGCCCGAAAGGATCGCCCAGCTCCAGCCCGACATGATCATCATCGATGCCGAATCGGACGCGCGCGACGTGCTCGAACACATCGTCATCGCCACCCGCGACGAGCGCCGCCCGATCGTGCTGTTTACCGAGGACGACACCACCAGCAGCATGGACGCGGCGATGGCGGCCGGCGTGTCGGCCTATATCGTGGCCGGCTTGCAGGCCGAGCGCATCAAACCGGTGCTGAACGTGGCGCTGGCCCGTTTCCGCCAGGAGCAGAAACTGCTGGCCGAACTGAGCGAGACGCGCCACAAGCTGGCCGAGCGCAAGGTGATCGACCGCGCCAAGGGCATCTTGATGACGCATCACCGGCTGACCGAGGACCAGGCCTACCAGAAGCTGCGCAGCATGGCGATGAACAAGAATCTGAAGCTGGCGGAAATTGCCCAGCGCATCCTCGATGTCGAGGATCTGCTCGGTTGAGTCGGCGCCGGCGGGAACACAAGGAGCGGTATGGCAGGGATCATCAACAATCAATTGCGCACGGTCAGGATCGGTTTCATGCCCCTGACCGACTGCGCTTCGCTGGTCATGGCCGCCGAGTGCGGCTTCGACCGCCAGTACGGCATCCGGATCATGCTCAGCCGCGAGACCTCATGGGCCAATGTGCGCGACAAGATGAAATCGGGCGCGCTCGACGCCGCCCACGTGCTGTACGGCCTGATGTACGGCGTGCAGCTGGGTATCGGCTGCCAGCGGCAGGCCATGGCGGTGCTGATGAACCTGAGCCGCAACGGCCAGGCGGTCACCCTGTCGCGCACCTTGGCGGAGCAGGGCGCGCTCGATGGGCCGAGCCTGGCGCGGCACCTGCGCGACATGCCGCGCAGCGCCACCTTCGCCCATACATTCCCGACCGGCAATCACGCGATGCTGCTGTACTACTGGCTGGCGGCGCACGGCATCGACCCCATGCGCCAGGCGCGCGCGCTGACGGTGCCGCCCAACCAGATGGTGGGCAGCCTGCGGGCCGGGATGATCGACGGTTTCTGCGCGGGCGAGCCGTGGGGCCAGCACGCCATCGACGAGGGCGTGGGCGTGACGGCGGTGACCAGCCAGCAAATCTGGCCCGATCATCCGGGCAAGGTGCTGGGCGCCACGGCGGCGTTTGCGGCGAGCGAACCGGGTACCTGCCGCGCCATGATCGCGGCGGTGCTCGACGCCAGCCGCTGGATCGAGGCGTCAACGGCCAACAAGGAGCGGACGGCCACGGTGCTGGCCGGGTCGGCGTACCTCAACACGGGCAGGGACGCCATCGCGGCGCGCCTGGCGGGGCAGTACGACAACGGCGCCGGCGCCCGCTGGACGGATGAGCGGGCGCTGAGTTTTCATGGCGACGGCGAGGTCAATTTTCCGTATCTGTCGGATGGCATGTGGTTCATGACCCAGCACAAAAGGTGGGGCCTGTTGCGCGAGGAACCGGATTACCTGGGGGCGGCGCAGGCGGTCAACCGGATCGACCTGTATAGAGGCGCGGCCGAGATGACCGGAACCCAGTTGCCGGCATCAAGCATGCGCAGCGCGACCCTGACCGACGGCGTGCGCTGGGATGGCAGCGATCCGCGCGGCTATGCCGAGTCGTTTTCGATTCATCAATGAAAGAAGGACGCACGCAGCGACGCATCATTTTCGGGCATTGTTGCACCGCAATGTAGCGTTCGCCTGAATTCCACCCCCGAACCCTTCCATCCCGCCCCGTGCCCTCGCTGGCACGGCGTTTGCTAATCAATACCTATCGGATCAATGGCGATCCCCTGAACAACTTGCGCTGATCTAACGACGGATCGGCAGGACAACGGCGTCCGTCCAACCTGGTTTTGACAACCGGGTCTGGTCGGACGCCTTTTTGTTTTTAACGGGATAGAAAAATGGCCACCAAAGCAAACACCATCGCACTCTTTAGTATCGGCACACCGCAGATGCGCGCCTTCCACCTGACCTGGATGGCTTTCTTCGTCTGCTTCTTCGCCTGGTTCGCCTGCGCGCCGCTGATGCCCATCATCAAAGGCGAATTCGGCCTGACCCTGGCCCAGGTCGCCAACATCAACATCGCCGCCGTCGCCATCACCATCCTGGTCCGCCTGATCGTCGGCCCGATGTGCGACCGCTTCGGCCCGCGCAAGGCCTACACCGGCCTGCTGCTGCTCGGCGCCATCCCGGTGCTGGGCGTGGCCGCCTCGCAAAGCTACGAGAGCTTCCTGTTCTTCCGCCTCGGCATCGGCGCCGTGGGCGCCAGCTTCGTCATCACCCAGTACCACACCTCGGTCATGTTCGGCCCCAAAGTGGTCGGCACCGCCAACGCGGCCGCCGCCGGCTGGGGCAACGCCGGCGGCGGCGCAGCCCAGGCGCTGATGCCACTGCTGGTGGGCGCGCTGCTGATGCTGGGCGTGAGCGAAGCCCTCGGCTGGCGCGTGGCCCTGCTGGTCCCCGGCGTGCTGATGATCGTCATGGCCGGCCTGTACTGGAAATTCACCCAGGACTGCCCGCAAGGTAACTACGACCAGATGCGCGCCGCCGGCATCCCTATCGAAGGCGGCAAGGCGGGGCATGCCCCCGCCGGTGGCTGGGAGAGTTTCAAGGCCGCCAGCGCCAATCACCGCGTATGGCTGCTGTTCGTCACCTACGGCGCCTGCTTCGGCATCGAGATCTTCATCCACAACATCGCCGCCGTCTACTACGTCGACCACTTCAAACTAAGCCTGAAAGAAGCCGGCATGGCAGCCGGCAGCTTCGGCCTGCTGGCGCTGTTCGCCCGCGCGCTCGGCGGCTGGGTATCGGACAAGATGGCCATTCGCGGCACCATCAACAGCCGCGTCACCTTGCTGTTCGTGCTGATGATCGGCGAAGGCGCGGGCCTGCTGTGGTTCGCCAAGGCCGACGGCGTCGCCTTTGCCGTCATCGCCATGCTGGTCTTCGGCCTGTTCACCCACATGGCCTGCGGTGCCACCTACGCGCTGGTGCCCTTCATCGACAGCCGCGCGCTGGGCGGCGTGGCCGGCATCATCGGCGCCGGCGGCAACGTGGGCGCGGTCGCCGCGGGCTTTCTGATGAAGGGCACCGGGGACATCTCGCAAACCCTCACCATCCTCAGCGGCCTGGTGCTGCTGTCGGCGCTGTGCGCCATCGCGGTCCGGCTTAGCGCCGCCGTGGACGACCGTCCGGCCGCCGTCAACAATGCAGTCGCTTAGGGAGAATCAGCATGAAGATCATCGTCATCGGCCACGGCATGGTAGGCCACAAATTCCTCGAATCGCTCGGCGCCGCCGCCGCGCCGGGGCTGGAAGTGACGGTCCTGTGCGAAGAACCGCGCGCCGCCTACGACCGCGTGCACCTGTCCGAATTCTTTTCCGGTAAATCGGCCGACGACCTGTCGCTGGTGCCGGCCGGCTTCTTCGAGGGCGGCAATATGCTGCTCAAGCTGAACGCGAGGGCCGTTGCGGTCGACCGCGCAGCGAAAACCGTCACCGTCGGCAGCGGCGAAGTGCTGGCCTACGACAAACTGGTATTCGCCACCGGCTCGTACCCGTTCGTGCCGCCGCTGGCCGGCAAGGACCGCAAGGACTGCTTCGTCTACCGCACCATCGAAGACCTGGAAGCGATGCTCGAATGCGGCAAGCGCTCGAAAACCGGCGTGGTGATCGGCGGCGGCCTGCTTGGGCTGGAATGCGCCAAGGCCCTGCGCGACATGCGGCTGCAAACCCACGTGGTGGAATTCGCCCCGCGCCTGATGGCGGTGCAGGTCGACGATGGCGGCGCGCGCGTGCTGCGCGCCAAAATCGAAGACCTGGGCGTGACCGTCCACACCCAGAAGAACACGCTGGAAATCATCGACGGCGAAGACGGTACGCACCGCATGAACTTTGCCGACGGCAGCCATCTGGACACCGACATGATCGTCTTCTCGGCCGGCATTCGCCCGCGCGACGACCTGGCGCGCCTGTGCGGCCTGGCGATCGGCCCGCGCGGCGGCATCGCCATCGACAACAGCTGCCTCACCTCCGACCCGGACGTCTACGCCATCGGCGAATGCGCGCTGTGGAACGGCCAGCTGTTCGGCCTTGTCGCACCGGGCTACGACATGGCTAGAGTCGCGGCGCGCCACCTGCTCGGTGAACAAGCCGCAGCCTTCACCGGTGCCGACATGAGCACCAAGCTCAAACTGATGGGCGTGGATGTGGCCAGCATCGGCGACCCGCACGCGGCCAGCCCGGGCAGCCGTTCGTATCAGTTCACCGACGAACGCAAACAGGTCTACAAGAAAATCGTGGTCTCCGACTGCGGCAAATTCCTGCTCGGCGGCGTGATGGTGGGCGACGCCAGCGAGTACGGCACCCTGCTGCAGATGATGTTGAACAAGATCGAACTGCCCGAATCGCCCGAATTCCTGATCCTGCCGCAAAGCGACGGCAAGGCGCGCCCTGGCCTGGGCGTGGACGCGCTGCCCGACACGGCCCAGATCTGCTCCTGCAACGACGTATCGAAGGGCGATCTGTGCGCCGCCGTGTGCGGCGGGGCCACCACCATCGGCGCGCTGAAAAGCTGCACCAAGGCCGGTTCCACCTGCGGCGGCTGCGTGGCGCTGGTCACGCAGGTGATGAAGGCCGAGATGAAGAAGCAGGGCATGGCGGTCAACAACCACGTCTGCGAACACTTCCCGTACTCGCGCCAGGAGATCTACCACCTGGTCAAGGTCGGCAAGATCACGTCTTTTGAAGACCTGCTGGCGCAGCACGGCACGGGGCGCGGCTGCGATGTGTGCAAACCGGTGGCGGCCAACGTGCTGGCATCGACCTGGAACGACTTCGTGCTCAAACCCGAACACGCCAGCCTGCAGGATTCGAACGACTACTTCCTCGGTAACATCCAGAAGGACGGCACCTATTCGGTGGTGCCGCGCATGCCGGGCGGCGAAGTGACGGCCGATGGCCTGATCGCGGTCGGCATGGTCGCCAAAAAGTACGGCCTGTACACCAAGATCACCGGCGGCCAGCGGGTCGACCTGTTCGGCGCGCGCGTCGAGCAGCTGCCTTTGATCTGGGAAGAATTGATCGAGGCCGGCTTCGAATCGGGGCACGCCTACGGCAAGTCGCTGCGCACCGTCAAATCGTGTGTCGGCTCGACCTGGTGCCGCTACGGCGTGGCCGACAGCGTCGGTTTCGCCATCGAACTCGAAAACCGCTACAAGGGCTTGCGCACGCCGCACAAGATCAAGTTCGGCGTGTCCGGCTGCACGCGCGAATGCGCCGAAGCGCAGGGCAAGGACGTGGGCCTGATCGCCACCGAAAAAGGCTGGAACCTGTACGTGTGCGGTAACGGCGGCATGAAGCCGCGCCACGCGGAGCTGATTGCCTCGGACCTGGACCAGGAAACCGTGGTGCGCTACATCGACCGCTTCCTGATGTTCTATGTACGCACAGCCGACCGCCTGCAGCGCACCAGCGTCTGGCGCGACAACCTCGAAGGCGGCCTCGATTACCTCAAATCGGTCGTCATCGACGACAAGCTGCACCTGGCCGCCGAACTCGAAGCGGACATGCAGCATGTGGTCGACACCTACGCCTGCGAGTGGAAGAACGCCGTCAACGATCCGGCCACGCGCCAGCGCTTCCGCCATTTCGTCAACAGCGACCAGGCCGACCAGAACGTGGTCTTCATGCCAGAACGCGGCCAGATTCGCCCGGCCACGATCGAAGAACGCAAGCGCGTCATCCCCCTCATCGTCAAAACCGCCTAAGGACAAGCTCATGCACCGCGATATCGAACTGACCAACTGGACCGCCGTCTGCTCGCTCGACGAGATTGTCCCCAATACCGGCGTCTGCGCGCTCCTGAACGGCGAACAGGTCGCCGTGTTCCATGTGCTTGATGCCGAAGAACGCGTCTTCGCCATCGGCAACTACGATCCGAACAGCGGCGTATCGGTGCTCTCGCGCGGGCTGGTGGGCAGCCTGGGCGAACGGATCGTGGTGGCCTCGCCCATCTACAAACAGCACTTCGACCTGTTCACCGGCGAATGCCTGGAAGCGCCGGAACACTCGGTGCCGAGCTTCCGCGCACGGGTCGAAGACGGCAAGGTGTGGATCTGCGCATGACAAACTCCACGACTGCGCCCGTCGCCAGGCAATCGCTGGTCGTCATCGGCAACGGCATGGCCGGCATGCGCACGGTCGAGGAAATGCTCAAGCTGGCGCCGGAGCTGTACGACATCACGGTGTTCGGCGCCGAGCCGCATGGTAACTACAACCGCATCCTGCTCTCGCCGCTGCTGGCCGGCGAAAAGAACATCGACGACATCATGCTGCACACCCGCGAATGGTACGCCGCCAACGGCATCACCCTGCACGCGGGCGACCCGGTGGTGCACATCGACCGCCGCAAGCGCATGGTGCGCTCGCAATCGGGGCGCGAAGTCTGGTACGACCGGCTGCTGCTGGCGACCGGCTCCAAGCCCTTCATCGTGCCGGTGCCGGGCCACAAGCTGGCGGGCGTGATCGGCTTTCGCGACATCCAGGATGTCGATACCATGCTGGAAGCGGCCCGCAGCGGCGGCCACGCGGTCGTCATCGGCGGTGGCCTGCTCGGGCTGGAAGCGGCCAACGGCCTGCTGCGGCGCGGCATGCAGGTCACCGTGGTGCACGTGATGGACAGCCTGATGAACCAGCAGCTCGACAAACCGGCCGCGCTGCTGCTGAAAACCGCGCTAGAACTCAAAGGCCTGCGCTTCCTGCTCGAAGCGCACACCAGCGAGATCGTGGGCAGTGCGGACAATGCGCGCGTAAAAGCCGTCCGCTTCAAGGACGGCAACGAAATCCCGGCCGACCTGGTGGTCATGGCCGCCGGCGTGCGCCCGAACATCGAACTGGCCAAGGCGGCCGGCCTGCACTGCGAGCGCGCCATCGTCGTCGACGACACCTTGCAGACCTACGATCCGCGCGTGTACGCCGTGGGCGAATGCGTGCAGCACCGCAGCGCCACCTTCGGACTGGTGGCCCCGATCTGGGACCAGGCCAAGGTCTGCGGCGCGCACCTGGCGCGTAACGGGCATCGCCGCTACGTCCAGCAAGCCACGCCGACCAAGCTGAAAGTAACCGGCGTCGATCTGTACTCGGTCGGCGACTTTATCGGCGGCGAGGGCAGCGAAGACCTGGTGCTGCGCGACCCGCGCCGCGGCATTTACAAACGACTGGTGCTGGCCGGTAACCGCATCGCGGGCGCGGTCCTGTACGGCGACGTGCAGGACGGCCCGTGGTACTTCGGCCTGATCCAGAACCGCACCGACATATCGGCCATGCGCAGCCGCCTGCTGTTCGGCGAAGCCTTGTGCGCCCAAGCAGCCTGACACGGAGCCGTACTTTGAATCTCTCTCCCATACCCCTTGCTGTGCGCAGCACCTGTCCCTACTGCGGCGTAGGCTGCGGTATCACCGCCACGCCCTTGCCCGACGGCGCCATTGCCATTGCGGGCGATGCCAGCCACGCCGCCAATCGCGGCCGCCTGTGCGTCAAGGGAGCGGCCTTGGGCGAAACCATCGGTCTCGAAGGCCGACTGCTGCACCCGGCGCTGCGCGAGGACGGCGCGCTGCGCCAGGCATCGTGGGATGAAGCGCTTGAGCGCGTCGCCGGCGGCCTGCGCGCCATCATCGACCAACACGGGCCGGATGCGGTGGCGCTGTATGTCTCGGGCCAGTTGCTGACCGAAGACTATTACGTCGCCAACAAGCTGATGAAAGGGTATATCGGCAGCGCCAACATCGACACCAACTCGCGCCTGTGCATGTCGTCGGCCGTGGCGGGCCACAAACGCGCCTTCGGCGCCGACCTGGTGCCGGGCTGCTATGAGGACTTCGACCTGGCCGACATGGTGGTGCTGGTCGGCTCGAACACGGCGTGGTGCCATCCGATCCTGTTCCAGCGCATCGCGCGCCTGAAGGATGCGCGCCCCGAAGTGCGGATCGTCGTCATCGATCCGCGCCGCACCGCCACCTGCGAACTGGCCGATCTGCACCTGCCGGTCAAACCCGGCACCGACGTGTGGCTGTTCAACGGCCTGCTGAGCTACCTGGCGAAAAGCGGCGCGCACGACACGGCCTTCATCGAAGCGCACACCAACGGCCTGGCACAGGCGCTGGACGCGGCGCAGGTCGATTGCGCCGATCCGCTGGCGGTGGCGCGCCACTGCCGCGTCGACCCCGATGACCTGATGGCGTTTTACGGCGGCTTTGCGGCGACCACGAAAGTGATCACGGCCTTCTCGCAAGGGGTGAACCAGTCGTCGGCGGGCACCGACAAAGTCAACAGCATCATCAACTGCCACCTGCTCACCGGCCGCATCGGCCAGCCGGGCATGGGGCCGTTTTCGATCACCGGCCAGCCGAACGCCATGGGCGGACGCGAAGTGGGCGGGCTGGCCAACATGCTGGCCGCGCACATGGACCTGGACAATCCCGGGCACCGCGACACTGTGCAAACCTTCTGGTCGTCGCCGCGCATCGCCGACAAGGGCGGTTTGAAGGCGGTCGACCTGTTCAAGGCGATCGAGGCGGGCACGGTCAAGGCGGTGTGGGTGATCGCCACCAATCCGATGGTCAGCATGCCGGACGCGAACCAGGTCCAGCGCGCGCTGGAAAAGTGCGAGCTGGTGGTGGTGTCCGACATTATCGCCAATACCGACACGAATGCCTTTGCCGACGTGCTGCTACCGGCGCTGGGCTGGGGCGAGAAGGATGGCACGGTCACCAATTCAGAGCGCCTGATTTCGCGCCAGCGCGCGTTTTTGCCGGCGCCCGGCGAAGCGCGCGCCGACTGGCGTATTCTGGCCGACGTGGCGCGGCGCATGGGCTTCGACGGTTTCGACTTCGGCAGTTCGCATGCGGTCTTCGACGAACATGCGCGTTTGAGCGTGTTCCGCAACGAGGGTACGCGCATGTTCAACCTGGCCGGCCTGTGCAGCTTGAAGGCCCAGGAATACGACACGCTCGAAGCGGTGCAGTGGCCGGTGCGGCGCGGCGTCGATGGCGCGTTCGAGGGCAGCGCGCGCCTGTTCGCCGACCGCCGTTTCGCCCACGCCGACGGCAAGGCGCGCTTCATCGCCACCGCGCCGCGCGCGCCGGTCAACGCGGTCGATCCCGAATATCCGCTGGTGCTCAACACGGGCCGGGTGCGCGACCAGTGGCACACCATGAGCCGCACCGGCCGCGCGCCGCGCCTGGCCGACCATACGGCCGAAGCCTTCATCGACATGCATCCGCAGGACGCGCTGCTGTACGGCGTGCGCGAAGGGGAGCTGGCGCGCGTATCGAGCCAGTGGGGCGCGATGGTGGCGCGCGTGCAGCACGGCGGCGGCATCGCGCGTGGATCGGTGTTCGTGCCGATTCACTGGAACGGCCAGACCGCGTCCGACGCGCGCGTGGGCACCCTGGTCAATCCGGCAGTCGATCCGGTGTCGGGCGAGCCGGAATTCAAACATACGCCGGTGCAGGTGGAGCGCTTCGGGGTGGCGTGGCACGCCTTCGTGTTGAGCCGCGGCGAGCTGGCGCTGGACCAGGTCGCGCACTGGACGCGGGTGCAGGGACGCGGCTTTGCGCGCTACGAAATGGCAGGGCGCGGCCAGTTGCGCGAGCGCGCCGCCTGGGCACGCGCGCTGCTCGGCGTGACTGACGATGCCGACTGGCTCGATTACGAAGACGCCAGCGATGGCGTGTACCGCGCCGTGCACGTGGTGGGCGAGCGCATCGAACAGTGCATTTTCCTGTCGCCGCGTACCGACCTGCCGGCGCGCGCCTGGCTGGCCAGCCTGTTCGCCAGCGAGTCGCTCACCCAGCTGGACCGGGCCGGGCTGCTGGCCGGGCAGGCGCTCGGCATGCGCGCGGACACCGGGCCGACCGTGTGTTCCTGCTTTGGCGTCGGGCGCAATACGATTTGCGAGGCGATCGTCGCGCGCGACCTGAAGACGGTGCCGGAAGTGACGGCCTGCCTGAAAGCGGGCGGCAATTGCGGCTCGTGCGTGCCTGAAATCAAAGTGTTGTTAATGCAGACGAGGGCACGAGAGGCTGCCTGAAATTCTTGTCTGCGCTTGTGATGTGAATGATATTATTGCCCGCATAAAACAAATTTACCTGCGGGAACACCACGATGGCGATGGAAATGGAAGCGGCAAGCGCCTTGGGCGTGGCGGGAACGGGCAAGCACGGGCACGGCGGACACGATGCGCATGCGAGTACGTGCGCCAACTGCCGCGCTGCGCTGACAGGCCCGTTCTGCCATCTGTGCGGGCAGCATTCGCACGTGCACAAGTCCTTGCTGCATCTGGGCGAAGAGGTGTTGCACGGCATTTTGCACTTCGATGCCAAGGGCTGGCGCACGCTGCCCATGCTGGTCGCCAGGCCGGGCGAGCTGACGCGTCGCTACATCGATGGCCAGCGCACCCGCTTCGTGTCGCCGCTGGCCTTGTTCTTGTTCCTGGTGTTCTTCCTGTTTTTTGTGGCATCGCTCAGCAGCGGGCCGACGCGCGTGAACATCTCGGACCCCGCATCGAAGGCCGAAGCGCGTGCCGAGTTCGTTCGCGAGGTGGAGCAGGCAAAGGCGGCGCTGCGCGCTGTCGGCGAAGGCGGGCAGGCGGAAGCCAAAGCCGAGTTGGCCGGCGCGGAGAAACTGCTGGAGCTATTCGACCAAACCGGCGGTGCCGGAAGCGAACGTCGCTGGTTTTCATCAAACAAGTTCACCATTAAAACCCCTTGGCCGGCGCTTGACGCCGCCGTCAAGCATGCAGCCGAGAATCCGGCGTTGACGATGTATAAGCTCAAAAGCAGCGGCGCCAAGTTTTCGTTCCTGCTGGTGCCGATCTCGCTGCCCTTCCTGTGGCTGCTGTTCTTCTGGCGGCGCGGCGTGACGATGTACGACCATGCGGTGTTTTCGCTGTACTCGCTGTCGTTCATGGCGCTCATGTTTGCGCTGGTGTTCGTGATCGGGGCTGCCGGTTCGGGCGTTGTGGCGGGCGCCGTCCTGTTTTTCGTGCCGCCGGTCCACATGTTCCTGCAACTACGCGGCGCCTATGCGCTCAGCCGTGGCGAGGCCTTGTGGCGTACCGTGGCGCTGTTGTGCATGGCGGGCGTGGTGTTCTTGCTTTACATGGCCTTGATTCTGCTGTTGAGTGTCGCATGAACAAGGCCGCAAGCATCGAGTGAGACAATGTCGCCGGCGTGATATGCGGCGGCGACCGGCAGCCTGAGTTACACCTTCTTGACGAACTCCGACTTCAGGCTCATGGCGCCGAAACCGTCGATCTTGCAGTCGATGTCGTGGTCGCTGTCGACCAGGCGGATATTCTTGACCTTGGTGCCCATCTTGACCGTGCCGCCCGATCCCTTGAGCTTCAAATCCTTGATGACGCTCACAGTGTCGCCGTCCTGCAACACATTACCCGCAGCATCGCGATAAACCTTCGGCCCCTCATCGGCCGCCGCCGCACCTTCCTGCGCGCTCCATTCGTGGGCGCACTCCGGGCAGACGAGATTGCTGCCGTCTTCATAAGTAAATTCTGAATTGCATTTAGGGCAGGGGGGAAGTGCGCTCATAGGAATCGTCCTGAAGTTGCTTGAAAGACGATGAGTATACAGGCTGGCCTAGCTGTACGAACAGTTGCATGTTGAGTAGAAACAATGCTCTTGGTAAACAGTGGTGCAAACATGGTTCTTCTTAAGGTTTCAATTCGGATGAATACTCTGATAATTGCCTCAGAGCATTGAAAAATTCCCGATAGAACGAGGAGCATCACATGGTACCGAATATCTCTCTGAGCAGCATGCACCTGAACAGCACCCGCCGTCCGGCGAGGATGGTTGCCGACCGGGCCGGCGTGGGCGCGCCAGTGACGATCGAGTTGCTGCCTTTTACCGTGCGCCCGGTGCGCACCGAGGCCGACCTGCGCAAGGCGGTGGCCGTGCGCCAGGCCGCTTACGCGCGCCATCTGCCGGAGTTCGCCCGTTCGCTGGAGCAGCCCGAAGCGGCCGACCATGACGACGACACCGTGATCCTGCTGGCCGAATCGAAGCAAGACGGCAGCGCGCTGGGCAGTGTGCGCATCCAGACCAATTTCCGCCAGGCGCTGCATGTGGAAGAATCGGTCGACCTGCCGCTGTGGCTGGCGTCGCAGCGGCTGGCCGAAGTGACCCGCCTCGGCATCGTGGAAGGACGCATCGGGCGCCAGGTGAAACTGGCGCTGATCAAGGCTTGCTTCGAGCATTGCGAGCACAACGGCGTGGACACGGCGGTAGTCAGCGGCCGCGCCCCCATCGACCGCCAGTACGAACAACTGCTGTTCACCGATGTGTTCGCCAGCCGCGACCCGGTGCTCCTGCGCCACGTCGGCAACATGCCGCACCGAATCATGTACTTCGACATCGCGAGCGGCCAGGAACGCTGGGAAGCGGCACGCCATCCCTTGCTCGATTTCTTTTGCCATACGCGCCACCCGGATATCGATCTCGGCCGCCATGTTCCTGCTGCTTGGAAACATGGCTTGCCGCGCAGTCAGCAGGCCGCAGGTGCGGTTGTTGTTGGGCTCGCCGCGTAGTCAATCAAACTGTGACGGCGCGAGAGTAACGATGTATGCTTTGACATAATTGCCGCCCAAGAGCATTGCATGGCGGCGCCAGTTGTGTAGCCGGATGCCGCCCATGTCAATGCCGACTTCCCTGTCCCAAGCGCCACGCGACCGCGTCCAGCACGCTCTCGAAGCGTCCTTGCGCGTGCTGTCTTTCTACCTGGTTCCGCTCGCCATCGCGCTGCTGTCGCTGCTGGCGCTGGTGTTCTGGAACAACCAGTACCGCAGCGTCGAGGGCCGGCCGCTGGCGCTGCGCGTCATGGCGCACGCCGACGCCACGCTCGCGCCGCGGCAGGCGCTGGCGCAGGTGACCGGCTTGCCGGAAGTGCTCGCGCGCGAAACGCGCATGTCGCCCGATCCGCTCTGGTTCAGCATGCTTGCCGACCCGCAGGCGGGAACGGTGATCGAATTTCCTTCGCGTCACATGACCGAGATCGCTTGCTGGGATGGCGCGACCCTGGGTTCGCTGGGAAGTTCCACCCGTTCCGCATCGACCGGCACCGTGGCGCCGCTGCGGGCCGGGTTTGCGCTGACCCTGGCGGCGGCGCCCGCTGCCTCGCAAGCCGCATTGCCGCAGGCACAGGGACCTGCGCGCCTGCTGTGCCGCGCCGTGCTGATCGGCCCGGCCCGGCTGTCCGCGACGCAATGGCAGGCGGACAACCTGGCCCTGGCGGTGCAGCAATTTCACCGCAAGTCGGGCCTGCTCGACGGCGGCATGATCGTGCTGACCCTGTTCGTGCTCACGACCGCGCTGATCAACCGCCAGGCCCTGTACGTGCTGCTGGCCGGCTGGCTGATCCTGAACCTGCGCATGGGTGCGCTCTCGGCCGGCTGGGATATCCAATGGCTGGGGCAGGTCGTGCCGGACCGCTGGCTGTTGCCGAGCCGTGCCCTGACCATCGCCCTGTATGCGATCTCGACCCTGACCCTGTACCAGACCCTGTTCCGCGAGCGGCTGGCCAACACCCGCTACCGCACGCCGCTGCGCTTTGCCGAATGGTGCTGCCTGCCGCTGCTGGCGCTGTCGCTGCTCTTGCCTTACCATATTTTTCTGCCCGTCATGTGGGGCTTCGTGGCGTATGGACTGGTGCTGATGACGTTCGGCCTGGTCAACGTGATGGGGCAGTCGCACATGCGGGTGGCGTTCTGGTTCGCCGCCTCGTTCGCGGTGACCATGCTGTCGGGCCTGGCGGAAGTAATCGCGGCCGCGCTCGGCGTACGCGATTTGACCGGCCTGGTCAACAGCGTCACGGCCGCGCTCGCGTCTAGCCTGCTGGCCGCGCTGGCGGTGGCCGAACAGATGCGCCAGGAAACCGAACAGCGCATCGCCGCCCAGGCCGAATTGCAGCATACCTACGAAGCCATGCCGGTCGGCCTGTTCACGCTCGACCTGGACGGGCAGTTCCTCAGCGCCAACCCCACCATGCACCGCATGCTCGGCACCGACGCGGCCATCATCGCCGGCAAGAACTTCCAGCAATTCTTCGCCGACGGCGTCTGGGGCACCTTGTTCGGCCTGGTACAGGATCAGCCCGATGCCGAGCTGCGCATCGAAGACCGCAGCGGCGCGCATTGCTTCCTGGTGCGCGCGACCCTGGCGCGCGGCAAGATCGAAGGCGTGCTGCAGGATACGACCGAGCAGCACAAAGCCACCGAGCAATTGCGCTTCATGGCCAACAACGATGCGCTGACCAAGGTCTACAACCGGCGCGGCATCGAGCGCGTGTTCGAGCAAGCCTGCTTCAAGCCGATGACCCTGGCGTATCTCGACCTCGACCGTTTCAAGCTGATCAACGACCTGTTCGGCCACGTGGCCGGAGATGAAGTCCTCAAGCAAGTGTGCGAACGCATCGGCGCCGTGCTCAGCGGCGACCAGCGCATCGGCCGCGTGGGCGGCGACGAATTCGTGATCATCATGCCGGAAACCTCGATTCGCGTGGCCGCGCTGATCTGCCGCTGCCTGGTCGGGCGCATCGGCAACACGCCGTACCGCGTGGGCGACAAGGCTTTTCATGTGCGCGGCTCGATCGGGCTGATCGAGGTGCAGCCCGGCATGCAAATGAAAGACGCCGTTTCGACCGCCGACCGCGCCTGCCGCGAAGCCAAGAGCGGCCACCGCGACGGCTTGGTGGTGTACGAACGCAACTCGTCCGCCTTCATCGAGCGCGAGGCCGAGCTGAACCTGGTCGAGCGCCTCTCGGCCAACTACGTGACCGCCTGCATGGTGCTCGAAATGCAGCCGATCATGTCGCTCAAGATGCCCTACGATTCCATGAACTTCGAGGTCTTGCTGCGCATGCGCGAAGCGGACGGTACCTTGCTGGCGGCCGGACCCATCATCGCCGCCGCCGAGAAGAGCGGGCGCATGGGCACGATCGACCGCTGGGTGCTGTCGACCACCTTGAGCTGGATTGAGCGCAATGCCGACATGCTGGTCAATACCCAGTTCGTGTGCATGAACCTGTCGGGCGCCTCGCTCAACGACGAACGCTTCATCCAGGACACCATCGACATCCTGCGCCGCCACCGCGACGCCGCCAGCCGGCTGTGCATGGAAATCACCGAAAGCGTCGCCTTGCACGACCTGAACAACACGCGCCGTTTCATCGAGCAGGTGCGCAACTTCGGCGTCAAGGTGGCGCTCGACGATTTCGGGGCGGGCTATACTTCCTTCGCCTACCTCAAGGAGCTGCCGGCAGACATCCTCAAGATCGATGGCAACTTTATCGTCAATATGAATGCGCATCCGGCCGATGTGGCCATTGTCGAGGCGATCGTCAAGCTGGCGGTCAACCTGGGCATGAAGACGATTGCCGAATGGGCCGAAGATCGCGCCACGGTGCAGACCCTGGCCGATATTGGAGTGGACTACGTGCAAGGTTTTGTGATCGCATCGTCGATGGCGCCGGATATCTTGCTCACCGTCAGCTCGGCCGCCGGCTTTATCGTCGACGAAGAATTGAACCTGCTTGTCGGCGCGCTGGGCACGCCAAGCAAGGCGCCCGCGCAGGCGGCAATAGCCGAGAAAGCGCAAGTGACCGGTTTGCACTGAACTGTCCGGCCGCGCGCGGGTCGAACCCGATCAACATCCACAAGGAGGAACGCGCGATGTTCGAACATGCGGTATTGGGAATATTTGACGACGTCGACAGGGCGGAGGAGGCACGCGCCGCCTTGCTGGCCGACGGCTTCGACGCCAGTGCGCTGGAGCTCAAGGTGCATAACGACGAAGCGGGGCCGGTGGAAGGCAATTTTTACGTTGGCAATACGCCGAGCGAAAGCGAACAGCACGTCTACGACAGCAACGACGCCAACCCGGTCCAGCGCGCGCAATGCATGCTGGTGGTCGATGCGAACGACGCGGCCACGGCGGCGCGCGCGTGCGCCATCATGGCCGGTTTCGGCGCGCGCGATCCGAATCGCTTGTCCGCTGCGGATCCGACCAGGCCGCATCAGCCTGGTCTTTAGCGCGCGCCGCTATTCCGGCGTCCAGGCTGGCTGACGCGCAGCGCCTGCATCACCAGCGACAATGCTGGCGAGGGTTGTAATAAGGTAATGAAGGATTCATTACCTAGTCAAGTATCGCATCGATCGTCACACTGTCGTGCTTCGAAACGGCATGCACACCTGCCTTTGTTTCAGCCATCCACGCGAGAATTTACGGAACCCTGATCGCCATACCGTTGCTGATGGCCGTGGTCGGCGCCGTCTGATTTTCTACCCTGAAGTGAAAAGAAATTTCGAATCAAAAAGCTCATCATCCCGCTCGCGCTGCTTGCGGGTTCGTTCCCGCCACGCCTGCTCTCCTGACGTACGGAGCAGGCGTGCGTGGCTCGACGATGACGATCGTTCCCGCATCGGCGCGACGGCCGGAACGCCGCATCCGATTTCCCGGATGGCGGCGCCCGTTCACCGGCGGCGCTACCGAGCCGTCGACATCGTTGCGGACGAATCGCCCGTGCGCGACATTGGCGTGCCTTCCAGCAGTTGCTTCATGCGGCCGAGGTCTTCTTCAAGCTCGTGTTCCGGGTCGCCGCCGAACAGCGTTGCCACCGCCTGGCCAACAGCCCCGGCCGGGGGGCGGTACGACAGGCGCACCGTGGCCAGCGTGCCGCCGCGCGACGGTTCGAACTGGACCGAGCCCGTTTGCCCGACTTGCGCGCCGGGCTCGCTGCGCCAGGCCAGGCGGCGTGGCCGCACCTGCTCGGTCAGCACGGCATCAAAGCTGAACTGGCTGCCCGCCGGACCCTTGACCACCCAGTGCGAGCGCCGGTTGCCGAGGTCGCGCACCTCGGCCACATTCGCCATGAAGCGCGGGAAGTTGTCGTAGCTCGCCCACAGGTCGTACACCTGCTCGGGGGCGGCGTCGATGCTGACGGTCTTGACGATATCGACCATGCCGCTGCCCCCTTGCTGGCGCGACAGCCCGGGCAGGGCGCCCTTGCTCATGGAACGCATCAGCAGCGCCGCGCCAGCGATGCCCATGACCATGGCAAGCGGCATGCGCCGGGTCAGCATGCCGGCCAGGCCGAGCGTGCCGCCACCGAGCATGGCGGCATTGCGCGGCGACGACGGCCACAGCGACTGCGTGGTGAAGGAACGGCGGCTGTCCTTGTCGCTCGTCATTGCCGTGGCGGACTCCGTCTGGCGCTGGCCGGTATCCGCAGTTCCCGCGCCATCGGCGCCGCCCGGCGCGGTATTGCCGGCGCCCATGCGCTCGCTGACGCCGTGCACGACTTTTTCGAGCATGTCGCCGCTCTGCCGGCCCAGGTCGCGCAGCTTCGCCCCCGAGAGCGCCCGCCGCGGCGCGCCCCGGTCCGGGTCCATCATGTACATGGCGAGCGCGCCGAGCGCCGCGCCGCCCAGCCATTTAACGAGGTGAAGATCGTGTTCGGACGTCTGTTTCATGGTGTTCTCCGTTCGCTTGCGTTGGTGGATGAAAGCTGAGCTCGCGCGCCTGGTCGCGCCAGGCGGGGACCTCGAAAAACCTACTGCGCGGCGTCATTTTCGCCCTCCGATGCTCACCGTACCTCCGTACGGCTCCGCGTCTCGGACGAAACTGACGCCGCTCGCTGCGGTTTTTCGAGGTCCCAGGCGATGGCCAGCAGGTCTTGCACTTCCTCGTCGCCGGTCTGGTCGAATTCGCGGTACCACTGGCCGACCGCGCGGAAATCGGACGGCTGGCTCAGGCAGACAAGTTGGTCGACCTGCGCAGCGAGCGCGGCGCAGCTGTCCGGCGCGCCGACCGGCACGGCGACCACGATGCGCCGCGCCACGCGCAGGCGCGCCGCCCGGGCCGCTGCGCGCATGGTGGCGCCGGTGGCCAGGCCATCGTCGACCAGGATGACGGTCCGGGCCGCCAGATCGGGTTCGGCACGCCCGCCACGGTACTGGCGGGAGCGCCGCGCGATCTCGCGCAGTTCGCGTTCGCAGACGGCGTCGACCTGCGCCGTGCCGACCCGGTGCGTCCGGATGGCCGCCATATTGAGTACGCGGATGCCGCCGCTGGCCACCGCGCCCATGGCATATTCTTCGTGGCCGGGCAGGCCGAGCTTGCGAACCAGCAGCACGTCGAGCGCAATGCCGAGTGCGCGCGCAACGGCAAAACCGACCGGAACGCCGCCGCGCGGCAAGGCCAGCACCAGCGCGTCGTCGCAAGCGGCGTAGCGCGTCAGCGCCTGTGACAGAAGCTTGCCGGCCTGCATGCGGTTTTTGAAGCGTCGGAAGGTAGCCATACTTCTTCGACAGATGGACGGCGTTTCGGTTGCACGAATTTCGACAAAAGATGACGTTCTTTTTGAAGGCCGGTGACAGCGACCGTGCGCATTTCCTGAGTCTTTTATGGCGCACGATTGATCTGGCGCAAGGCATGCACCTGCGCGCAGATCAAAACCGTGCACACGCTGTCTGATTCAGCAGGGAGGAGAGATCTCATGAAAGAAACCTTACTGCGCAACTGGTGGCTGCTCGCTGCGCGCGGCGCCATCGCGATGGTGTTCGGCGTGCTTGCCATCGCGTGGCCGGCGCTCACGCTGCTGACCCTGACAGCCCTGTTCGCCGCGTTTGCGCTGCTGGGCGGCGCGGTCTGGATATTCGGCGCCATTAAATACCGCAGCGACGATCGGCACTGGTGGATGCTGTTTCTGCTCGGCGTCGTCAGCCTGGCCGTCGGCGTGCTCGCCACGTTCAACCCGGCCATCACCGTGCTCACGCTGATCCTCCTGATGGGGGCCCATGCCGTGGTCAGCGGCGTGATCGACATCGTCATCGCCATTCGCGTGCGCAAGTACATGCGCGGCGAGTGGCTGTTGCTGCTCAGCGGCGTGGTGTCGATCGCGTTCGGCCTGATCGTCCTGTTGTTTCCGCTCGGTGCCGGCGCCCTCATGCTGGCCACCATGATCGGGGTGTATGCCATCTTTACCGGTGTGTTGCTGGTAGCCTTGTCCGTGCGCGTGCGCACCTGGTCGCGCAACAATGCGGGACGCAGCAGCCCGGCGGCGGGAACGGTCTAGCGATGAACGTACGCGGCAGGCATGGCGCGCGCCCTGCCAATCGTCGCGCGCGCAAAGCCTCGCTGCGGGTGGCCCTGGCCTTTAGCCCAACTGCGCCCGATGGAAGCGCAGATGGTCTTCCATGAAGGTGGAGATGAAGTAGTAGCCATGATCGTAGCCGGCGTGCCGGCGCAGTTCGAGCGGCTGGCGTGCTTTGGCGCAGGCTGCCTCAAAGGCGTCCGGATGCAGTTGCTGTTCCAGGAACTTGTCGGCCAGGCCCTGGTCAATCAGAATGCCGCCGGGGAAGGGCGCTTCCATCGCCAGCATCAGTTCGCTGGCATCGTATTGCTTCCAGCTGTCGCGGTCGGCGCCGAGATAGCCGCTGAACGCTTTTTCGCCCCACGGGCAGAGGGTGGGGGCGGCAATCGGTGCGAATGCCGAGACCGAGCGAAACAGGTCCGGGCGTTTCAGCGCCGTGACCAGGGCGCCGTGGCCGCCCATCGAGTGCCCGAAGATGCCGACCTTGGCCGGGTTGACCGGCAGTTCGGCGACCACCAGCGCGTGCAGTTCGAGCAGGTAGCTGAACATGCGGTAATGCTTGCTCCACGGTGCTTCGGTGGCGTCCAGGTAGAAACCTGCGCCGGCCCCGAAGTCCCACGCATCGGTTTCGCCGGCAATGTTGGCGCCGCGCGGACTGGTGTCCGGCCCGATCAGGATCAGGCCTTCCTGCGCCGCCACGCGCTGGGCGCCGGCCTTGGTCGCAAGGGTCTCTTCGGTGCACGTGAGGCCGGCCAGGTAAAACAGTGCGGGCAGTTTCTGGCCGTTCGGTAGCGCCGGGATGAAGGCGGAAAAACGCATCGGCAGGCCGGTCGCCGTCGATTCGTGGCGGTAAAAGCGTTGTACGCCGCCAAAACAGGCGTGTTCTGATAAAAGTTCGAGCATCGGTCCGTCCAAGTGGTGAATGATGGCGCAAGTATGCCTTGTTGCGTGCAAGTTTGCCGCGCCGGCGGCTCTGGCTGGCCCGCTTGAATGGCCTTACACCACTTGCAGCCAGCCGAGCACGGCGCCGCCGGCCAGAATCCACAGCAAATGGAGCCTGGTGCGCCAGATCAGCAGCCCGCTCGCCACGGTGAGCAGCCACAGCGGCCAGTCGGTGGCGAAGCGCTGGCTGGCGCTGCCGAGGATCCAGCTGGTCGACAGCAACAGCGCGATGACGACCGGCGCCATGCCTTGCTTGAACGCGCGCACGGCCCGCAAGTCGCGGTTGCGATGGCCCCATTGCGCCGCGAACCAGGTCAGCACGGTTGACGGCAGCAAGATGCCGAACATGGTCACCGCCACGCCCAGGAAGGCGGCGCCGGTGCTGCCGGCGTTCATGCCGACTTGCCAGCCCATCAGGGCGACGAACAGCACGTTCGGCCCCGGCGCGGCCTGGGCCAGTGCGATGGCATTGTTGAATTGCGCCTGGGTCAGCCAGTGATGCTGTTCGACCAGGTAGCGATGCATCTCCGAGGTGGTCGAAATGGCGCCGCCGACCGACATCAGCGAGAGCATCAGGTAGTGTCCGAACAGGCTGAGCCAGTCGCTCCAGCTGAGCACGATCTGCGGCACGATCTCCGGCGCGCTCATGGCCGGATCCGGCGGTAGGTCAGAAAGCAGGCGAGCCCGCCCACGCCGAACAGCACAAACATCAGCGGCACCCGCACCAGCGCCACCAGCACGAAGCCGATGGCGCACAGGGTCCAGCACCACAGTTGCGGCATCGGATTTTTGGACAGGGCCAGCGACAGTTTCAGACCGGTGGCGCCGATCATGCCGGCCGACACCGCCGCCATCCCGCGCAAGGCGCCGGCCACGCCCGGATGGTCGATAAAGCGCGCATGGAGCAGCGCCAGCAGCAGTACCAGCACCAGCGGCAGGGCCAGCATGCCGGCCAGCGCCGTCAAGGCGCCGGCCAGGCCAAAATAGCGCCCGCCGATCATCAGCGACAGGTTGACCACGTTCGGTCCCGGCAGGATCTGGGCGACGGCCCAGTCTTCCAGGAATTCCTCATGCGTCAGCCATTGCTTGCGTTCAACGATTTCGCGTTGCACGACCGCCAGCACACCGCCGAAGCCTTGCAGCGCCAGCAGGGTAAAGGAAACGAACAGGTCGGTCAGCGAGCGGGGGCGCGGACGTTCGGTCAGGGACGGGTTGGTCATGCCCCATTATCGCGCCGGCCCGTGCGCCTGTCCATGCAAGCTCAGCCGCCGCCGATGCCGCGCATCACGCGCCCCGTGCCGCCGCAGTCGGGGCAGGCGCTGCCGTCGCCCAGCTTGCCCGTGCCGCTGCAAAGGTCGCAGATGTCTTCGGCGGCGCCAGGCGTGCCGGGTGCCGCTTCGTCACCGGGGTTGAGGGTGGGTTCCGTATTGTCCGTGTCAGGTGGGATCGTCATGATGTCCTCGGCAATGATGGCTTGGCATGCGCGCGGGCGCGATTCGTCATTTTAAGAGACCCCGACAGCGTCCGGCGCCGCGTTGCCGAAGACACCCATGGCGCATAAAAAAACTATGCCCGAAGCATATTTTTTTGCCATTTCGATGGAACCTTGACATTGACTTTGAACTTTATTGATGGATACTCGTTAGGCAACATCGGGTTCCCTTCGACGTTCTCGCAATGCCCTGTAAGGAAATCACAACATGAATCGACAGCACAGCCACGACAGCGGCGGTCTCGCCATGGCCGAACCGGATTACCAGCGCCAGGATCTGCGCCAGCGCGACATCGTCAACCATGCCATCCTGGTCCAGGAGGCCAGCAATACCATGTCCGCCATCGAGTACCTGAAATCGCAGGACATCCATCCCGACGTGATCGAGCGGGTCTTGCTGGAACCGCAGCGCCGGCGAGGAGCGCTCCACCATTGAGCGCTACCGGGTGGGGCGGCGGAAGCGGCGCGGCGCGCGCAGCGGATGCTGTACGCATATCAGAATGTTATCGAACCACCCCTCGTCAGCTGCGTGCAAAACAGGCGGTTATGCACAAAAAAATCTTGTAGGAAATTTCTTAATATTTTTTACCGCCTTCTCCATTGACTTTGCAAGTGCTTGATTTATATAGGTATAATTTCTGCCTCACGAATGAGCATTTTGTTGAAACCCGCATCGTTACACGCTTGCGGACTGTCAAGGGGGGATTATCCACAAAGTTATCCACAGCGATTGTGGATATCCCAAAAAGTACTTTAGAAACGGCTACTTAGCGCAGGCACGGCGATTTTTGACTGTCGCTTTCACGGCGGGCGCGGTCGTGCCGCGTTGGCTCAGGCAAAATAGGGGTGGCGGATTAACTTGCGCAATAATACTGTATAAATGTACAGTCGTGTCAGTTCCAGTTTGAATGCCCGATATGACCGCAGCTTTTCACCTTGACGCCCACGCCGACGCCGTCGACGATCCCTTCGCCAGCCTGAATCCCGCCCAGCGCGCCGCCGTCGAGCACGACATCGGCGTGGCCCCGGCCGATGCGCGGCCCTTGCTGGTGATTGCCGGCGCCGGTTCCGGCAAGACCAATACCCTGGCACACCGCGTGGCGCGCCTGATCACCAGCGGCGCCGATCCCCAGCGCATCCTGTTGCTGACGTTTTCACGCCGCGCCGCCAACGAGATGACCGAGCGCGCCGGCAAGGTGCTGCACAAGATCATGGGCGTGCGCGGCGGCCAGGCACCGGCCACACTGCCGTGGGCGGGCACCTTTCACAGCATCGGCGCGCGCCTGCTGCGCGACTACGCCGGCCGCATCGGCCTGGACGAATCGTTCACCATCCACGACCGTGGCGACTCGGAAGACCTGATGGGCATGGTGCGCCACGAGATCGGCCTGAGCCAGACCCAGAAACGTTTTCCCCTCAAGGGCACCTGCCTGGCGATTTACTCGCGCGTGGTCAACAGCCGCGAGACGCTGGCGCTGGTGCTCCAGAGTACTTTTCCGTGGTGCAGCGAGTGGGAGGCCGAACTCAAGACGCTGTTCGGCGCCTATGTGGACGCCAAGCAAGAGCAGAACGTGCTCGATTACGACGATCTTTTACTGTTTTGGGCGGAGATGGCGGCCGATGAAGAACTGGGCGCGCACATCGGCGGCCTGTTCGACCACGTGCTGGTCGACGAGTACCAGGATACCAACCGCTTGCAGGCGGCGATTCTGATGGGCATGAAGCCGGGCGGCGCGGGCGTGATGGTGGTCGGCGACGATGCCCAGTCGATCTATTCTTTCCGCGGGGCCACGGTGCGCAATATTCTCGATTTCCCTAAGCAGTTCGCGCAGGCAGCGCGCATCGTCACGCTCGACCGCAACTACCGCTCGACCCAGCCGATCCTGGACGCCTCCAACGCCGTGATCGGCGCCGCGCTCGAACGCCACGCCAAGACCTTGTGGACCGACAAGGTCTCGACGGTGCTGCCGCAACTGGTGCTCATTCCCGACGAGGCCGAACAGGCGCGCTGGGTCTGCAAGCGCATCCTGGAGCACCGTGAAACCGGGATGGCGCTCAAGGCGCAAGCGGTGCTGTTCCGCACCGCCAGCCACAGCGCCGCGCTGGAACTCGAACTCATGCGTCGCAACATTCCCTTCGTCAAGTTCGGCGGTCTCAAGTTCCTCGAAGCATCCCATATCAAGGATGTGCTGTCGGTCTTGCGCTTTGCCCAGAATCCGAGCGGGAGGGTGGCCGGTTTTCGCGTGGTGCAACTGGTGCCCGGCATCGGTGCCGCCACCGCCACCCGCCTGCTGGACGCGCTCGCCGAGTCGGCCGAGCCGCTGCGCGCGGTCGAGCAATTTGCCGCGCCCGCCAGGAGCGGCGGCGACTGGGAGCAGTTCGTGACCCTGTTCCGCGCCTTGCGCGCGCCTGGCCTGCGCTGGCCGGCCGATATCGAGCTGGTCAAGAACTGGTACCTGCCGCACCTCGAACGCATGCATGACGATGCGCAAGTGCGGGTGGCCGATGTGGAGCAGCTGGCGCGTCTCGCTTCCGGCCATGGCTCGCGCGAAACCTTTCTGGCCGAGATCACCCTCGATCCGCCCGAAGCCACCAGCGACCGCGCCGGGCCGCCCCATCTGGATGAGGATTACCTGATTCTCTCGACCATTCATTCCTCCAAGGGGCAGGAGTGGAAGTCGGTGCATGTGCTCAACGTGGTGGATGGGTGCATCCCGTCGGATATGAGCACCGGCAACTCGGACGATATCGAGGAGGAACGCCGCCTCTTGTACGTGGCGATGACGCGCGCCAAGGAGCATCTGCATCTGGTGGTGCCGAACCGGTTTTTCATCAAGCAGCAGGCGCAGATGGGCGACCGCCACGTGTATGCGGCGCGCTCGCGCTTCGTCAGCCCGGCCATGCTCAAGCATTTCGATGAATCGGTGTGGATGACGGCCGACACCCGGCAAAGCCGGAAACCCATGCCCGAAAGCGTGCGCATGCTGGTGCGCGACCGCGCCCGCAACGCCTGGAAGTAATGCGAAGCAAGCGCGCGGCCAGCCGGGCTGTTACTCCAGCACGGTTGCCACTGCCACGTATTCGTATGGCGCACCGCCCGGTTCGCTGAGCGCCTGCACGCAGCAGCGCAAGTGCAGGGCGCGGCCATCGGCCGCTTGGGTGAGGATATCGCCCGACCAGGCGCCATCGTACGCCAGCGCCAGGCGGATCTCGCTGGCGAGCGGCTCGGGAAACGGCGCCGGGTGCAAGGCAGGCAGCTCGCGCCCGATGAGTTGCTCGCGCTGCTTCCCGCTCAGTTCGCACACACGTTCGCTCGCGTCGCGGATGCGCCCCTGCGGATCGAGGGTCAGCACCAGGGCCTGCTGCCCGACCAGTTCCTGCACCTTGCGCGCCTCGGCCAGCTGTGCCTCCAGCGCGGCCCGGTCGGCGGCGGCCGCCTGCAGGCTGGCATAGGCGCGCAGCGACGCGATCACGGTGGTGAACAGTTTGCGCGTGGTCAGGTCGGCCTTGCACCAGAAGTCGTTGATGTCGTAATCGCAGATGATGCTGTGCTCCAGCGTCTGGCCCGGCTGGCCGGTGCGCAGCACGATGCGTA
This sequence comes from Massilia mucilaginosa, assembly GCF_011682145.1. Lineage (GTDB taxonomy): Bacteria > Pseudomonadota > Gammaproteobacteria > Burkholderiales > Burkholderiaceae_D > Telluria_A > Telluria_A mucilaginosa. The sequence continues at coordinate 52,245 of NZ_WHJH01000017.1, read as the reverse complement.
CGAGTTCGTTGTGCAGTTCCGCGCGCACCTGGCGCGCCACCTGCAGGCCGGCATCGTGCGTTTCCATGATGACGTCGAGCAGCACCAGCGCGATATCGGGCGTGGCGCGCAGGGTGTTGAGCGCTTCCTTGCCGCTGTAGGCGTGCAGGAAGCTCAGGCGGCGTCCCTGGAACTGGGTATTGCTGAGCGCGAACTTGGTGACGACGTGCACGTCGACATCATCGTCCACGATCAGGATGCGCCAGGGCGGTTTTTCTTGCGCAGAGGACGCAAGCGGATCGGACGGGGCGTCGTCCTCGATGATCAGGAAGCCGTTATTGGCGTCGTCGGAAGCGGAAGCGGACATTCACCCACACTATGTCAGCCGGGGCGCTTTGTCAAAGACCACACGAGTTATCCCCTGTTTTGCCCATTTGTAGGAATTTGCCGAATGGACAGTTTATGACAGCGCCACCGCGAGTTTTAAGTCCCTGATTTCATTCATGATTTTTTTTGCCTTTTGAACGGGCATTTTGTAGAAACCCGCTTGAATCCGGGCCTTAAGCGCTGCCGGGGCAGGCTTATCCACAATGTTATCCACACTTCTTGTGGATATCCTCAAAAAGCCTGATAAATCCGGGGCTTAGCCGATACCGGGCGGTTGCACCATGGCGCCGCGCCTGGTTTTTTTGCGCGGCGACAACTGTGCCAAATGTTTCAATTCCTCGAAACGGTCAAGAAACAGTGCGTAGGCACGCTCCGGTCCGACCGGAATGATCCTGGCAGGGTGGGGCGGCGGCAGGTGGCTCCAGTCGATCCAGGCGGCTGGCAGCAAGTCGCGCAGTTCGGTGGCCATGCAGACCAGGTCGGCCTCCTTGATCGCCGGCACATCGTCGTTGAAGCCGAAGTGCTGCCGCAGAGCATTCTTGATGGGATGGACCCGTTGCTTCACATAATCGCGACCCAGCATGACCTTGACCGGCGAAGGCCAGTCGCCAAGGAATTCTTCGCAGTCATGCATCAGCGCCGCATATGCCAGCGCCGGCGGCACCAGGCGCGAACTCATCACCGAGTGCTCGGCCACCGAATACCAGGGCCGTGCGGCACCGCCCCAGCGCGGTTGCGACGCCAGGCACAGCGCGATGTCGGTAATCGGCAACCCGGTCGCGTCAGGCGTGAGCAGGTCCAGCACGAAGCCTGAGGGCAGCAGGATCGCGGTGCGTCCGTCGGGCTTGTTCAGTAAGTCGAATTGCATCATTACAGTGATCGCGACGAGAGTTGGTCCTCCTGAAGTGTACTGTTTTTGCTCCGGGGGCGGCGTTTCGGACAGCCCGGCGCCGCATAATACGGGCTGGGACTTTGTCTGAAAGGATGTCGATGAACAAGAGAATGCTCAGCGAAGAAGAATGGACCGGCAGCGGCCTCAATACCATCGTGCATGCGGACTGGAACCCGGCAATGGCGCACGCGGCGTTGCAGCGGCTCGACGGTCGACGGCTGACGCAATTGCAGCTCGATGTGGGCGAGGATCGCAGCATGCTCATCGGGGGAGGCGCCGGCCGCTTGTCGGTGATCATCTGCGTCGACGTGGATCGGGAACTGCATACCTTGCTCGACCCCGGCAAGGCGGACACGGAGCACGAGGACTTGCTGGTCGGCGGCCAGCTCGGCAATTTTGCGGCGAATCAGATCGTTTCCGCGGCCGCCGCGCTGGCTGCGATACACTATTTTCACGCTGCGGGAGAACCCTCGCCGCACCTGTCCTGGCAAACTGGAGGAGCACGATGACGCGGCTGAAACGACTGACGTTCTGGGGCGCGCACGACGACGATGACAGCCTGCCGCGCAGCGTGATGGCAGGCCGCAAGACCGTCACCGCCGACACCGTCGAGGAATACGGCAAACCCTATGGCGACTACGGCGACGGCGGCTACCTGCCCGGCGACCTGATCGAGGTCTACGATTTGCGCCAGCGCCTGCGCTGCACGATCAGGGCGACCAAGGTGTATACCATTGAGTTCGGTAACATTCCCGAGGAAGTCTGGCGTGGTGAAACCTTTTCCAGCGCGGACGAGTTCAGGCAATGCCACGTGCGCTGCCTGCCGCACCTGGACTTGCATGACGGCGTCGAGTTCGTCACGCTGCATTTCGACCTGGTTGATATCATTTTGCCGTAGCGGAACGGGCACGCGCCATCGCCAGCGCCAGCACGATCGCCAGCACGGCAATGCCGGCGGCGAGGTAGCTCAGCGACGGCAAACCGATCTGGTGGATGGCAGCACCGCCGGCAATCGCGCCCAGTCCGGTGCCGGCATTCGCCGCCGAAATATTCATGCTCGCCGCCAATGCTTGCGCCGACGAGCCGGCCTTCATCACGCGCACCTGGCAGATCGGGAACAGCGCGGTGTAGGCCAGTCCCCATAGCGCCAGTGCCAGTGCCAGCCAGCCGTGGCTGCCCACCGCCAGCAAGGTCGCGAGCATGCCGCCGATTAACAGCAGCAGGAAGGCCACGGTCGAGCCGAGCGGGCTGCCGTCGACCACCCTCCCGCCGATCCAGTTGCCGATCATGCCGACCGCCCCGAATCCCATCAGCCACCAGCCGACCTGGGCTGCGGGAATGCCGGCCAGGCGTTCGAGCATGTCGGCCAGGTAAGTGTAGGCGCTGAACATGGCAGTAAACACCAGCACCGACAGGGCCACGTGCGCCAGGAAGCGGCAGTCTTTGAAAATCGCGGTCTGCTGTTCGCCGGCTTTGGTGGCCGGTGCCGGCAGGGCCGGCATGAAGGTCTGGATCATGCCCGCCATCAGCACCGACAGCCCGCACAGGATCCAGAAGGTGTTGCGCCAGCCAACGGTGTCGGCGGCGAGCGTGCCCAGCGGAATGCCGAACACCAGGGCGGCGGAAATACCGAGGTACACCTGGGCCACGGCCCGGCCGGCGTTCTTGTGGCCGGCCAGCTGGCCCGCTGTTTCGCTGGCGGTGCCCCAGAACACGGGCAGCATCAGCGCCGGGATGAAGCGCGCCAGCGCCAGCACCCAGATGTTGGCGGACAGGGCCGCCAGCGCATTCGCGGCGCCGAACACCAGCAGGATCGCCACGAACAGTCCCTTGCGCCCGACGTGCGACAGGCGCGCCGTGAGGAAGGGGCCGAACAGCATCACCGTGAACGCGAACAGGGTCACCAGTTGCCCGGCGGCCGAAATGGAAATTTTCAGGTCCAGCGCCAGGGCCGGCAGCAGGCCGAGGATCAGGTATTCGGTGGTGACGATGACAAACGCCGCCACCGCCATGATGGCGATCTGCAAGCCGGAGCGTGGGCTGTCCAGCTCGGCCGCACCGGCTGTCAGTGTTGATGTATTCATATGATTGTAGGCGAAAGGAACAAGCCGTCAGTGTATTGGCGAATCGCTTTCGCATTGATGGTAAGATTTACCGCTATTCATGACTGGAATTCATCAACCGTGTTCTCTTCCGAGCGCCTCAAGGGCATCGACGTGTTCGTCAGCGTGGTCGAGCGCGGCAGCTTTGCCTCGGCCGCCGGCCGTCTCAACCTGACCAGCTCCGCCGTCAGCAAAAGCATTGCGCGGCTCGAAAGCCGGCTGGGCACGCGCCTGTTTACCCGCACCACGCGGCGCCTGGCGCTGACCGACGCCGGCACCGTGTTCTACCAGACCTGCCTGCGCGTGCTGGCCGACCTGGAAGAGGCCGAGACCCTGATCGGCGCCGAATACGTGGAACCGACCGGAAGAGTGCGCATCGACCTGCCGGCCTCGTACGGACGCCTGCACGCCTTGCCGGTGATCCTGCGCTCGCTGGTGGGCCATGAACTGCTGCTGCCGCACATTTCCTTTTCCGATCATTTCATCGACCTGGTCGAGGAGCGGGTCGACATCGTGGTGCGCATCGGCGGCTCGAACGTGTGGCCCGCGGCGCTGGGCCATCGTTATCTGGGATCGGAGCGCCTGGTGTTCTGCGCCTCGCCGGCCTATCTGGAGCGCAAGGGCGTGCCGCTGACCGACGCCGACCTCGACCAGCACGACCGGGTCGTGTACGGCCGCGCGGACGGTCTGGTCAATTCGTGGTTGTTCGCGGGCAGCGAGCAGGGCGCGATGGAGCAGCGTTTCATGCCGGGACGCATTGCTGTGGGGGATGGAGAAGGGCAGACCGCCGCCGTGCTTGCCGGTCTGGGCATCGCCCAGTTGCCGACCTGGCTGGTCAGGCAGCCTATCGAGCGCGGCTTGCTGGTCGACGTCTTGCCGCAACTGGCGACCGACGGTTTGCCGATGAATCTGGTCTGGCTCAAGGCGCGCCAGCATCTTCCCAAGGTCAAATTGCTGCTTGATGTGCTGGGCAATGCGCTCACCCCCGCCGGGGCCTGACGGCCTGCCGCTGTTGATGGTTGTCACCGAAAACAGCCGTTGCGCTGGCACTTGTGTAGACATTCAATTACTGTGAATGCGGCAACTTCATTGCCATCCCCCTCACTCCGGAGAATCCAGCATGGAATCACACGACCTGGCGTTAACGATGTTCCTCATGTTCATGTGCGGGCTGTACATGATGTACCTGAAGCAGGAGGAGCAGTACAAGAAGCTCACGCGCCTCGAGAACATGCTCAGCTCGGTTCCAGGCGTCGGCGACGGCTACAAGGATATCCACCCACGGGTCAGGGCCAAGCTTGTTGCCGGGGAGATCAGCGCGGCCATCATCCTGCATCGCAGCATCGAGGCGATTTCGTTCGGCGAAGCCGAGTCGGTTATCAGAAGCTATATCGCCCGCCGCGATTAATCCGACGGCACCGCGTCCCCGGCAAGCAGGGCGACAAACTCGTCGGCCGGCACCGGCTGGCTGAAAAAATAGCCCTGCACTTCATCGCAGCCCGCGCCATCCAGATATTCGTCCTTGACCGTGTTTCCCTTCCGCTGCTAAAAAATGGCATGACTGCATCTAAAAACTCCAGCGAAATTAATCTATCTCATGAGGTTGACGAGGCGCGCATGCGGATTGCCACATATTCTGCCTTGCGTCTTCCACCTTGACAATGTCATTTGATCTGTAGCGGATTGACAATTGTCAGTAATAAATGAATTGTTTGTAGAAAAAATTTCGAACAATGGATATTCTGAAATTGTTGAGAAAATAATTGAATTGCGCGGATGGATAATGTATGGCGATTATTGATTTCAACTGATGTTTATCTCATCTTTCATTTTTACTCTTAAAAAGGAAGTTATATGCAAGAATTATCTGCGAGTGAAATTGACGTAGTGGGCGGCGCATATAAAGCCAGTGCTGCCGCTTTTGGTGCTGGAGCAGGGATTGGCGCGGCTGCCTTTGGTGCCGGTTGGGGTACCTTAGCTGTGGGTGCGGCTTTCGCTTTGAGTCCGCTTGCCGTCGTGGCAATTGTCGGCTGTGCCGGGTATGGCGGCTGGCGGCTCATGACGGCCAATTAAACAATTACCTTGTCGGCAAGGGGCAGTGCGATCTATTCCCCTTGGCCGGCACTACAAGGAGCATATAATGGATGCCATAAATATGGGTTGGCTGTTAATTCTTACAAATCTGGCATGTGTGATTGTTTTGCTCTCCAAGGCCAGTACTCACTCCGAGAGATTAAAGAAAATCGAGATGCTGATATTGTCGCAGCCGGATATCGATACCTCGGTCCTCGACCTGTCTGCGGAAGCGAAGAAAATGATCATGGATGGCCATAAATACCGCGCGATGGCACTGCATAGGGAACAGACTGATTCGACTGCACGTAGCGCAGAGCTGGCAGTGGAAAAATTCATTGCGCAACAGATATGACGAATACATCAAAGGTGAGCACCCCAGCCCGCTAGCCCATCTTTCCGGGCGTATCCAGCAGGGCGACAAACTCGTCGGCCGGCAGCGGCCGGCTGAAAAAATAGCCCTGCACTTCATCGCAGCCCGCACCATCCAGATAATCGAGCTGTTCGCGGGTTTCCACGCCTTCCGCCACCACCGTGATGCCGAGGCCATGCGCGAGCGCAATCGTGGCCTTGGCGATCGCCGCGCTTTTCGCATCGTCGATAATGTTGCGCACGAAACTCTGGTCGATCTTCAGCTTGTCCAGCGCAAAGCGGCTCAGGTAGCTGAGCGACGAATAGCCGGTACCGAAGTCGTCCAGCGCCACCGCCACCCCCATCCCGCGCAGTTCGGCGATCTGGGCCATGGCCAGCTCCGCTTCCTGCATCAGCACGCTTTCGGTCAGTTCGATGGCAAGGTAGCGCGCCTCCATGCCGCTGCTCCGCAGCGCACTGCTCACGATCGCCGGCATGGTGCCGGCCGTGATCTGGTGCGCCGACACGTTCACCGCCACCGGCAGCGCGCGCAGGCCGGCATCCTGCCACGCCTTGTTCTGCGCGCAGGCGGTGCGGATCACCCATTCGCCGATCTCGACGATCAAGCCCGAGTCTTCCGCCAGCGGAATGAACTCGGCCGGCGAAATCATGCCCAGCTCGGCGCTGCGCCAGCGGATCAGCGCTTCCGCGCCGCACACCCGCTTGTCGGCCAGCCGCACCTGGGGCTGGTAGAACAGCGAAAACTCCGACCGCCCCAGCGCGCTGCGCAGCCGGTGTTCGAGCGCCATCCAGTGCAGTGCCCGCGTGTTCATTTCGGATGTGAAATAGCGGAAGCTGTTGCGACCGCTGTTCTTGACGTGCGACAGCGCCGTGTCCGCATTCCTGATCAGGTCGCCCGGCGTGACGCCGTCGAGCGGGAACAGCGCAATCCCCACGCTGGCCGTGACCACCACCTCGTGCCCCAGCAACTGGCAGGGCGCGGCCACCGTGTCGAGCATTTGCTGGGCGGCGGCGTTGCTGTCGTCATTGTCGTCCACGTGCGAGAGCACCAGCACGAACTCGTCGCTGCCGATCCGCGCCAGGGTGTCGCCCGGACGCAGGCGCGCCAGCAGGCGCTGCGCCATTTCGCGCAGCAGCAGGTCGCCGGCGTCGTGGCCGATACTGTCGTTGACCCGCTGCAAGCGGTCGATATTGAGCAGCAGCACGGCAATCGCCCGTTGCGCCTGGTGTGCCGCCTCGATCGCCTGTTCCAGCCGGTCGTTCAGCAGGGAACGGTTCGGCAAGCGCGTCAGCGGATCGTGGTTGACCATGAATTGCAACTGCTCATTGGCCTCGGTAATATCGCTCAGGTCGGTGAACACGCCCACATAGCCGGCCGTGCCGTGTTCCGGACCCGCCACCGCGCTCGCCGTCAACCACTCGGGAAACACTTCGCCATTCTTGCGCCGGGTCCAGATTTCTCCGCGCCAATGCCCATCGCGCGCCACGGTGTTCCACAATTGCCGGTAGAAATCCATATCGTGCAGGTTCGAGCGTAGCATGCGGATATTGCGTCCCAGCACATCGGCCTCGCTGTACAGGGTGATGCGTTCGAACGCCGCGTTGACGGCCACGATGTTGCCGGCCGCATCGGTCACCACGATGCCGTCGTGCGTGTGTTCGAACACGCGCGCGGCCAGTTCGAGTTTTTCGTCGGACTGGCGCCGCTCGGTGACATCTTGCACGGTGCCCATCAGCGCGATCACGTTGCCGGCCGCGTCATGCACGCCCGTGCTGCGCGAATGAAAGTAGCGCTGCGGACCGAGCGCGGGATTGCTGCGCAGCTCACCCGCCCAGTTCATGCCATGCTGCACGGCCGACTCGACCAGATGGCGGTCGTCCGGGTGAATTTGCTGCAGAAACACGTCGAGCGGCGGCGGCTGCTCCGCCAGCGGCAGTCCCAGCAGCCGATACATTTGCTGCGACCAGTGCCCGCTGCGGGTCCTCAGATCGAGCCGCCAACTGCCGATCAGCGCCAGTTGCTGCGCCGCCCGCAGCGCATCGTCGCTGTTGCGCAGCGCCTGGTTCAGGCCGTAGCGCTTGTGCAATTCGCGCAGCGCCAGGGCGCTCATGCCCGCCAGCACCACCAAAAAGGCCAGCGACACGCCGATATAGGCGCCGGCCATGCCATACCAGTCGGCCAGCAGTTCATCCTCGCCCAGCCCGACCACCACCACCAGCGGACGCCCGCTGACGCGCTGGTAGAAATACAGGCGCCGGATCCCGTCGATGCTGCTGTCGGCGATGTAGCTGCCGGCCTCGGCCGCGCCGGGCGTCTCGTGGAAATTCGGAAAGAACGTCAGGCGCTTGCCTTCGGCGGTGGTGGCCAACGGCATGCGCAGCATCAGCACGCCGTCGGTGCGCACCAGGGCCACCACGCCATCCTTGCCGACCTTGATCGCATCGTAAAAGCGGCGCAAATACTTCGGCTCCAGCGCAGCCACGATGACCCCGCCAAAACTGCCGTCGGGCCGGTTGATGCGGCGGCTGAAGCTGATGAAGGGCACCCCCAGCTTGCTGATGATCGGCCCTTCGATGTGCATGCCGTATGTCGGCTGGTCGCGATGCACCCGGAAATACGCGCGGTCCGACAGGTTGTAGCTACCCGGCAATTTCTGGCTGTCGTGAATCATCTTGCCGTCGGCATCGAGCAGCCAGATGGCGCGGATGAAGGGCAGGTTGGTGATACTGCTGTCGAGCAATTCATCGACCAGCCGGTCGCGGTCGGCAGGTCCCTGCGGTACCATCTGTACCGCCTTGATGGTGGTCTGCATGGCCAAGTCGACCGCGAAGATGCTGTCGGCCGCCTGTTCCTCGAGCACCTTGACGAGCACGCGCGCGCTGTTGCTTTTTTGAGTGAGGACGTTGTCGCGCGACTGGACCAGCTCGAACACGAGATTGGCGACGATGCAGACGAAGATCAGTCCGGCAAAGCCGAGCACCAGCAACGTGACCCCGCGCTCGCCGCGATGGGCGGGACGAAGAGAAAAAATGGGGTTCATTGAATTGCACCTTGATCGATTGAGCGGGCCTGTGCGGCTCCTGCCATGGCATTCTTGACCCTGTTTTCACGTCTGTTATATCAGATCGGGCATGAGTAATAAAGCACGAGTTGTTGTGTTCGATGAAAGTGTTGGCGGGCTGTTCAGGGCCGCCCGTGTCCGACCATTTAAAATAGCGGGTTTGCTCTCTGAAAAGTCCGCCGTGAATGCCCGCCCGCCCATCTGCCCGCCCATGCCCGCCGCCCGTCGCCCCCTGGCGCGCGCGCGCGCGCTGGTCGCGCCCCGGGAGCTGGCCGGCTTGATGCGCGATCCGGCGGTGCGCCTGCTGGAAGCCGGCTGCGCGGGCGCCGCCGCCTTCGAGCAGGCCCACATCGACGGCGCCGGCTACCTCGACACGCGCGAGCTGGAAGCGGCGCCGCTGTTCAACAAGGTCGACGATGCGGACCTGCTGCGGGTGCTGCTCGCGCACGGCGTGCGCCACGACACCACCGTCATCGTCTACAGCCGCAATCCGCTGGCGGCGGCGCGCGCGGCGCACCTGATGCTGTACGCCGGCGTGATCGATGTGCGCATGCTCGACGGCGGCTTTGCGGCGTGGTGCGCGGCCGGCCTGCCCGGCGTCGCCGGTCGCGCCATGGCGCCGCTTCCCGCGTGCGATTTCGGCGCGCCGTTCCCCGGCCGTCCCGACTACCTGACCGGCATGGCGCAGGCGCGCGCCATGCTGGCGCAGCCCGGGTGCGCCCTGGTCAGCACCCGCACCTGGAACGAATACACCGGCGCCACCTCGGGCTACAGCTACATCGAGGCGCGCGGCGAGATCCCCGGCGCGCTGTGGGGCAGGGCCGGGCGCGAGGGCGATGTGAACAGCATGAGCCACTTCCAGCACCCGGACGGGCGCATGCTCGATGGCGCGGCGATCGAGGCGCGGTGGCGCGCCGGCGGCATCCATCGCGCCAGCCACAACGCCTTCTACTGCGGCACCGGCTGGCGCGCTTCGCTGGCCTTCTTCTATGCGTGGGTGATCGGCTGGGAGCGCATCAGCGTGTACGACGGCGGCTGGTACGAGTGGAGCGGCGACCCGGCCAACCCGGTCGCCATCAACCCTGCGGCGCCGCCACGATGCGGAACGCCAGTTCCATCGGGTCCAGCACCGTCAGCGCACCGCCCATCACCGACATCGGCGTGATGCCGAAATCGCTCTGGTTCAGGATCAAGGTGCCGCTGGCGGTCAGGCCACCGGCGCTGCGCTCGATCGTGGTCGGCACGTCCACCGTGCGCGAGACGCCGTGCAGTGTCACGGTCAGGCGCAATGTCTCAATCTTGTCGCTCTTGCCGGCGGCGCGTTCGGCGTGCAGCTCCACCAGCGGAAAGCGCTCCGCGTCCAGCACCCGCGTGAGCATGTTGGTACGGGTACCGGCGATGGCATCAAGGTCGGGCTGGGTGGTCAGCCCGGCTTTGGCGCGCAAGCCGGTCTCGTCGACCGTCATCTGGTCGAGCCGGAAGCGGAAGTCGGCGCGCCCCGCATCGGGTGCCACGAAGCCCTCGATGCTGCGGCTGGCGACAACGTGGTCGTGGCCCATGCGCGCAAACGTGCCGCCGCGGCGTACCGTCACGGTGATCAGCGAGAGCGCCGAGTCGATGCGCAGCACCTGGCGCGCACGCACGGCATCCTGGTACCAGCCGAACGCCGGTGCGGCGGGCGTGGGCGCCGGCGGCGGCGCAGTCGTACTGGCGCACCCGGCAACGAGGACCAGCAGCGGAAGGTAGGTTCGGATCGGTTTCATGGCACGATTGTGGCACGAATCGGGCCAATGCGCGGCTCACAAAGGCGCCACCGCGCCCAGCGAACTGACGATGATGTTGAACGCCATCCACAGCGCCACCAGCGCGTAGAACACGCGCGGCAGCCAGGCCATCATCTCGAGCTGGAAGCGGTTGATGGCGTCGCCCTCGCTGGCGGCGTGCCGGCGCAGCATCTCGGGCAGGGTGCCGCTTTGTTCGCCGGTGAGCACCAGCGCGTGCAGCTGGCCGGTATCGGCCAGGCGCAGGGTCTGGAGCGCCTGCGCCAGCGTGGCGCCGGATGTCAGCTTCGGCAGCATGGCTTCCAGGTCGGCGCGCACCAGGCGGTTGCCGACCGTGTCCAGCGCCACCGGCATGGCGTCGAACAGCGGCAGGCCGGCATCGAGCAGCAGCGCCAGGCTGTCGACAAAGTCGCGCATGTTGCGGCGCAAGTGCACCGGGCCGAAGACGGGGAGCGCCAGCAGGGCGCTTTCGACTCCGGCGCGCGCGGGCGATGCGCTGCCGGCGCCGAACCATTGAATCGCCCGCGCCGCCAGCAGCGCGCCGCCGCCGAGTACCAGCAATGGGGCCAGCACGCGCCACAGATAGCCGGCGGCCGACAGCGTGCCGCCCGCCAGCGCCGGCAGCGGCTGGACGAACAAGGCGATCGTCAGGATCGCCACCGGCAGCGCCATGCGCGAACGCAGCGTGGCCAGTTGCTGCGCCCGGGTGGAATGAAAAGCGGCCAGCCGCTGATACGTCGCCAGCGGACTGCCGGCGGCGAACGCCGCGCGCAGCAGGCGCGCTTCGAACGGGGTAAACAAGCCGCTTGCCAGGCCGGCGCCGGCCGGCTCGTTGCGGCGCGCCGCCATCTTGCGAAAGGCCGCCACCCGCGCGCTCCCGGCCCGGCCCAGGTCGAGCAGCGCGTAGGCCCGGTCGGGCGGCAGGCCGGCCTTTTCCATGGCCGCCAGATGCACGAAAAGCTGCGCGCGCAGCAGGGCGGGAAGAGGGCGATGGCGGGTCATCCGGCGATTGTGGCACAGCGTGAGCATGGCCGCCAAATTGGCGCTATGATGCGACTTGCTGTTTCGTCATCAACCCGGAAAGGAATGCCATGATCGACCTGTATTCGGCGCCCACGCCGAACGGCCACAAAGTCTCCATCGCGCTCGAAGAACTGGCTTTGCCGTACACCTTGCACACCCTCGAACTCAATCGGAACCAGCAGAAGGAAGACTGGTTCCTGGCGATTAATCCGAACGGGCGCATCCCCGCGATCGTGGACCGCGCCGAAGACAACTTCGCGGTGTTCGAGTCGGGCGCCATCCTGGTCTACCTGGCCGAAAAGACCGGACAGCTGATGCCGACGGACGCCAAGGGCCGTTCGCAGGTCATGCAGTGGCTGATGTTCCAGATGGGCGGGGTCGGCCCGATGATGGGGCAGGCCAATGTGTTCTACCGCTACTTCCCCGAAAAGATCCAGCCCGCGATCGACCGTTACCAGGGCGAGAGCCGGCGCCTGTTCAAGGTGCTCGATGGCCGCTTGCGCGATCACGAATTTTTGGCCGGTGATTATTCGATTGCCGATATCGCCAACTGGGCCTGGGTGCGCACGCACAAATGGTCGGGTGTCTCGATCGAGGAACTGCCGCACCTGGCGCGCTGGATCGACGCCATCCGCGCCCGCCCGGCCGTGGAAAAGGGCTTGCAGATGCCGCCCTCGCCGCGCGAACTGAGTTCGTCGAACGAAGAAGAAGCCGCCAAATTCTCGGCCGCCGCCCGCACCATGCTCGAAACCGGCCAGTCGCGCAACAACTAACCATTCGCAAGGATGCCATGAAACTGTACGTCAGCACGTTTGCGCCGAACCCGCGCCGGGTCACCATGTTCATCGCCGAAAAAGGCATCGCCGGCATCGAGCAGGTGATGATCGACCTCGCTGCCAATGAGCACAAGAGCGAGGCTTATGTGGCCAAGAACCCGCTGGCGCGCGTGCCCGCGCTGGAGCTCGACGACGGCCGCGTGCTGTGCGAAACGCGCGCCATCTGCACCTACCTGGAAGGACTGCATCCGGAGCCGAACCTGATGGGCGACGGCTTCGAGGAGCGCGCCTTCATCGAGATGGCCGACCGCAGGGTGGAGATGCATCTGTTCCTCGGCATCGCCAACAGCGTGCGCCACACGCATCCGGGGCTGGCGGTGCTCGAGCAGCCGCAGTTTCCCGAGTTTGGCGCGTCGCAGGGCGAGAAGATGCGCGAGCACGCGCGCTGGCTCGATGGCGAACTGGCCGAGCGCCCGTTCGTGGCCGGCGCGCGCTTCACGGTGGCCGATATCACGGCCTGGTGCGCGCTGGAGTTTGCGCGCGGGCTGATGAAATTCAGGCCGGGCGCGGAAGGCATGCCGCATTTGCAGGCCTGGCGCGACCGCATCGCCGAACGGCCGTCGGCGGGACGCTGATGTTCTATCTTACAAGGTCATCATGCTGAAGCAGTTGAGGGCGCCGCAGGTATTTTATCCGCTGCTTCTGATCGTCGAATGTCTATATATGTGGGCACTATCGAGCAAGCTTGTGCTTGCATCGTTATCGTCTGACTACGTGTTGGCCGTCTTCTACTGGCTCGTGCAGGCGCTGTGCCTTGCCGCGCTGGCTAACGTGATGTCCATCCGGGCCAAAAAGGGCAACCTGCGGAAAAAGTGCCTGTTTGCGCTGACCGTGTATCTGTCATCGCTTTATGTGGCGCTTGAGGCTCTTGCATCCGACGATCGCTTCTTGCTCTCGTTCGAGGCGGAGTTGATCGTCAGTGGCGTCAGTTTCCCCGATTATCCTGTTCGCACAATGTTCTTTCTGGCCCTGGTTCTGATCACCTTTGCCTCTCTTTCCAGCGCCGGGCAACAGGATGAAGCACCGTCTTGACGGTGTCATAATTTACCTGCATTTGCCATTGCCGTCGACGCTTAGGGATGAAACTGTGCTTGTAGTACCCTGAAAGTGAGCGCACAGTTTATCATTGCGCTTGATGCTCCCACCCGCATCGCGATCGATGAGGCCAGCTGAGTGCAGCATACGACAAACTGCGGTTGCGTCAGGAGCCGACACGATGCACGGTCCATTGAATTGTTGATTCAACCGGAACAGGAAAACGATGAAAAAGAATGCCAATCCGGACGACTTGCCGCATTTCGTGCGGGCGTTGGAAGAGCACCACCGCACCGGCGCGAATACGATAAGCTGCGATACCTGCCATGCGGCGATCAGGTTCCATGAGCGCGGAACGGTGCTCTTTCACGAATGCGACTGCGGCAGATTCACGGGCACGCTGCGCGGCCTGTGACGTGCAGGGCGAAACACTCACACTGGAGCGCGCCTGCACGGCAACGATCCGCATCAAACTGCTCAAGATGGGCGCGGCCATTGTACACAACACACGCCGCATTCGCGTCCTGCTCGCCTCCCAGCACCCACTCAAACACGTCTTTCTCACCGCCGCCCGAGCGCTGGCACCATAAACCTGCCGAGTGCTGTCCCCGGCACGATATAAATCAACGGGGGTTGGGGGAGTTGCGCCTGCGATCAGGCCGCGCGGAAGAACCAACGGCAGAAATCACCTCAACAGTTTGCGAACGGGGCGTTTAGCGCACTCACCCTGGCTGATTGACTCGCTCATGAAATATCCGGGTTAGGCCGCGAGTCCCGGCATGGTTCGCAACTTAATGGTCATAGGGACGCATCACGTTTTTCCTTTGGGCGGCCAGCGTTGCGCAGTGTGCTTTACCCGGAGGATTTCGACAGTCTCTTTCCGTATTCGGTAGACAACGAGGTAGTGCGGATGCACGACCATTTCGCGCGTTCCACGCTGACGGCCGGCTCGGTACAACTCGGGTCGGTCACTCAGTTGTTCGACTTTACCAAGGATCAGTTCAGCCAATTGTTCAGCGGCGCGTTTGTTGTCTTCCGCAATGTGTACCACGATCCTGTGCAGATCGTTATTTGCCTGCTTTTTCCATTCAAGCCGGTACACGCTTCGACCTTACCGCCGTGATGGCTGCGCGAATGTTACGAGCCACCTCATCATGGGGAATTGTCGGACTGGTGTCATCAATGGCTTCCTGAACTTCCGCCTTTAGCCATTTGTCGTACGCAGCCGCTTCGTGAGTCTGCTTCATGGCGGCAGACGTATCCGGTCGCTGCCGGTTGGCGAGTGTGTCGGCATTCCAATTTGTGGCGTCAACATCGAAGTTGACGATTCCCACACCCTTCAGATAGCCAACCAGTGTCTCAAATTTACGGAAGAGGCGAGCTTGCCGACTGCGTTGGGCGGTCAGGGCGCGTTCGGTCGCGCCGGACTTGATCACGATCCCCCAACCGCCAGGCTGGCCTATGA
Organism: Massilia mucilaginosa; assembly: GCF_011682145.1. GTDB lineage: Bacteria > Pseudomonadota > Gammaproteobacteria > Burkholderiales > Burkholderiaceae_D > Telluria_A > Telluria_A mucilaginosa. The sequence goes on along the minus strand of NZ_WHJH01000017.1, from coordinate 37,238 downwards.
TACGGGCACCCTGTACGCCGTTGGCTTCTGTCAGCTTGGCCAAGGTAGCGTGATCAATCGTTTCCTGTGTCATGGTAATGCTCCCGTCTCATCTCGAATGACCTGCCGCAGCTTGTATTGTTGTCGCAAATAGCAGATGATTGCAAGTCATTCTTCAATGTCGCAAATCAACGCCATGCCTGCTATCTGACCAGACTGGCTGGAAAATGCCGAAAAAGACCCTCACCAAACTGACCGGACTGCTGCGTAAAGCTGGCGTCCAGTTACGTAAAAAAGAATATGCCGCGGCGTTGGCGTTGGCCGACGAGGCGCTGCCGATACTCGAAGAACTGTCCGACGACGACGCGCTTGACGACGAAGACGCCACCTGGAGCGGGTACTTCCAGCTTCGGCTTGCGTGCCTCGACCAACTCGGCCTGCCCGGCGACCTGGCGGCGACCTGCGAGGCCGTGCTCGAACGTTTTCCGATTGACGAGGACGACCTGGACGATGAAGAGCTCATCACGCTGGCCAATGTGCGCGCCGCATTGACCGGCCTCGCCCGACTCGCCGCCGACCGGGGCGATGCCGACACCGCCGTGGCGCTGATCGACCGTTGCTTTCGCCTGGTCGCAAGCGACGCCGAGGACGACGATCCCTTCCTGGACAGATACCAGCAACGTGCCGCCATTTACCTGGGCGCCTGCCAAAGCGCGCCGCAGCGCTACCGCGATGGCTTCTTCGACAGCCTGCACCACCTGGCATACAAGGCCGGCAGAATCCATGCGATCAACATCGACGCCCCCGCGCTGCTGGCGTACCTGAACGACCCGGACTATCTGGCGTTCAAGGCGGCCCATCCCGTCGAGCGCCTGCGCAAAGGCGAGCCTGGCGAGACATGGCAAGCGGCTCTCGAACGCTTTCGCGCGATTGCCCACGAACTGCGCGTGGTGCGCGAAAGCCCTGTGTGGGACGGTTACTTCACTGTCGAATGCAAAGCGGTCGCACCTTCCGATCTGGCTGCGCGCGAACAAACATGGAACCTCACGCTACCTGCCGCCTTGCGCGCGCTCTACCTCGAACGCGGCAGCATCGAGGTGCAGGACCCGGAAGCGGACGGCTCGCTGCGGATCTACGCGGCGCAGCACCGCAGCATGATCCTGTTCGGCGGCTTTGTTCACATGATCTGCAATCTGTGGGGCGACCGCTGGGAGTTCGAGGAGTTTTTCACGGAGGCCGAGATCAGCCGCCTCGATGCGAATTTCTTCATCTTCGGCCACGTCAAGAACAGCGACAACCGATACACGCACCTGTTCTTCGACCGCGAGGGCCGTTTCGGCAGCCTTGCCTACGACCAGAACAACTGGAACAAGATGCTCCCGCAAGTGAAGGCCATGCTGAAAGGTAAACTGACAGGCAGCATGAGCCTGGACGCGCTGATTTCCGGACAGATGGATGCGCTCATCGAGCGCCTGATCGACCGCGATGACCAGGCGCGCCTGAATATCGGCTAGGCGACGCGCTACGCGACGCGCTACGCGACGCGCTTGTACCACGCCTGGTGCGCGAACACCGGCTGGTAGCTGGTCGCCAGCGTGTCGCCCGGCGCCAGTTCGCGGTCGATGCCCAGCACCCCGAACAGCGCCAGGCTGTCGTGGAACAGGCGCAGCGCGCGCTGGCGCAGCAGCGGGCCGAAATCGGCCAGTGCGCGCGGGCATAAAATCAGCTGGAATTCGTTGAACGAGGCATCCGTCACCAGGTTGTACTGGGCCCACGTGATGCGGCTGCGCAGCGCCGGCAGCAGCACGGCGCGCTTGCCGCGCACCTCGAAAAAATCGGCCAGGTGGGCCGTCCCGCCGCTTTTCAGGTAGTTCTCCTGGTATTGCGCCATGCGCTCCATCGGAATGCTGGCCTCCAGCGCTTCGGCCAGCAGTTCCTCGTTGGCGACGGTGGCAAAAATCTCGGTGCGATGATGCATCTGCTGCTCGGCCAGCAAAATCGCCAGCGACCACGCTTCCTCCGCATGCGCGCATTCGGCCAGCCACACTTTGGGCAGCGCCGACGCGCGCAGGCAGCCAGCGAGCACCTCGCGCGTCTGGCGCACCTGTTCCGGGTCGTCGAACAGCAACGCCGGCCGCACGCTCAGCGCGCGCAGCAGGGTCGAGGCGGCAGCCGGGTCGTGCAGCACCCGGTCCTGCAACAGCGACACCGTCGCCAGTGCGCGCTCGGCCATCAAGCCCAGCACCCGCCGTTTCAGGCCGGGCCGGTCGTAGGCGCGGAAGTCGAAGCCGTAGCGCTGGAAAACGCCTTCCAGAAGCAGGTCGATTTCCAGCTCCTCGATGGCCGGCGCACCGGCCTGCCGAAGCGGCCCGTTCAATGCAGCCACACCCGCATCAGCGACAGCAGCTGGGCCACGTCGACCGGCTTGGTGATGTAGTCCGATGCTCCGGCGGCGATGCACTTGTCGCGGTCGCCCTTCATCGCCTTGGCGGTCAAGGTGATGATCGGCAGCGACTTGAACTTCGGTATGCGCCGGATCGCGCGCATGGTGTCGTAGCCGTCCATCTCCGGCATCATGATGTCCATCAAAACGATCTCGATGGTCGGGTCGTTTTCCAGCACCTCGATGCCGTCGCGGCCATTTTCGGCGAACGAGACCTGCATCTGCTGGCGTTCCAGCAGCGACGACAGGGCGAAGATGTTGCGCAGGTCATCGTCGACGATCAGCACCTTGCGTCCGGCCAGGCCGCCATCGGCCGCGTGGATTTCTTCCAGCATGCGGCGCTGCAGTTCCGGCAGCGAGGCGTGCGAGCGGTGCAGGAACAGGGCCGTTTCATCGAGCAGGCGTTCGGGCGAACGCGCATCCTTGATGACGATGGTCTTGGCGTAGCGTTTGAGCTTGGTCACTTCCTTGCGGCTCAATTCCTTGGCGGTATAGATCACGATCGGCAGGTCGCGCAGGGCAGGGTCCTTGCCGATCACGTCGAGCAGATCGAAGCCGCTGATGTCGGGCAGGGTCAGGTCCAGCACCATGCAGTCGAAGTGCGAGCCGCGCAGCGACGCCAAAGCCGCTTCGCCGGTTTCCACGGCCACGATGCGCAGGTCGGCGTCGCCGATCAGGGCCACGATCGAATCGCGCTGCATTTTTTCGTCATCGACCACCAGCAGGCTGCGTTTGCCGCCCAATAAGAACTTCTGGATGCGCGTGAATTCTTCTTGCAGCGCGTCGCGTTCGACCGGTTTGCCGATATACGAAATGGCGCCCTGGCGCAGTGCCCGTTCGCGCTCGTGCAGGGTGGACATCACGTGCACCGGAATGTGGCGCGTGCTCGGGTCGCGTTTCAGGCGGTCGAGCACCGTGAAGCCGTCGATGTGCGGCAGGTCGAGGTCGAGCAGGATGGCCGACGGCAGGTAGTCGCGCGCCAGCGACAGCGCCGAGTCGCCCTGGTGCGTCACGATCGCCTTGAAGTTCTTCTCGCGCGCGAATTCCATCACCTCCTTGGCGAAGGTTTCGTCGTCCTCGATGATCAGCACCGACGGGTCGCCCGGCGCGATCAGGCCGCGGTCGTCCAGCATCGGCGGGTATTCGACCAGTTGCCCTTGCGCCGCCGCCGCGCTGCCGTCGTGCGCCGTCACGCTGCTGGCAACCACCACGGTCGACGGCGGCGGCGCCAGGCGTGCGGGCTGCGGCTGGCGCGCCTGGTCGTAGTTGATGAAGCCGGCCCGGTTGTAAGGCAGGAACAGGGTAAAGGTGGAGCCGGTGTTGACCACCGATTCGACCCGGATTTCGCCGCCCAGGAGGCGCGCCAGTTCGCGCGAAATCGACAGCCCGAGGCCGGTGCCGCCGTACTTGCGGGCGGTCGAGCCGTCGGCCTGCTGGAAGGCTTCGAAAATCAGTTGCAGCTTGTCGGACGCAATGCCCACGCCGGTGTCGCGCACCGAAAACGCCAGCACCGCGTCGGCATGCACCAGGTTCGGGTGGTCGCTGGTCCAGCCGCTGGTGACGATCGAAATTTCGAGCGCGACTTCGCCGTGGCTGGTGAACTTGAAGGCGTTCGACAGCAGGTTTTTCAGCACCTGCTGCAGGCGCGTGGTGTCGGTCATCACGGCGGTCGGCAGGGCGTCCGCCAGCAGCACCGTGAAGCCCAGGTGCTTGGCTTCGGCCATGTGGCGGAAGGTGCGGTCGACGTAGTTACGCAAGTTCGAGAAACGGTATTCCGACACGTCGAGTGTCACGGTTCCGGATTCGATCTTGGACAGGTCGAGAATGTCATTAATCAGAGTCAGCAGGTCCGATCCGGAACCGTGGATCGTCTTTGCGAACTCTACTTGCTTTCCCGAGAGGTTGCCCTCCGGGTTATCCGACAACTGCTGCGCGAGAATGAGCAGGGAGTTGAGCGGGGTGCGCAACTCGTGCGACATATTCGCCAGGAACTCGGATTTGTACTTGGACGACAGCGCCAGCTGGGTCGCCTTTTCTTCCAGCGCCAGCTTGGCCTGCTCCACCTCGCGGTTCTTGCGTTCCACCTCGATGTTCTGTTCGGACAGCAGGCGCGCCTTTTCGGCCAGTTCCTGGTTGGTCTGCTGCAGTTCCTGCGCCAGCGACTGCGACTGCGTCAGCAGCGACTCGGTACGGCTGTTCGCTTCGATCGTGTTGAGCACCACGCCGATCGACTCCATCAGCTGGTCGAGGAAGGAGAGGTGGGTTTCGGTGAAGCGGTCGAGCGAGGCGATTTCGATCACCGCCTTGACCTGCTGCTCGAACAGGATCGGCAGCACCACGATGTTGGTTGGCGGCGCCGCGCCCAGGCCCGACGAGACCACGATGTAATCGCGCGGCACGTCGGTCAGCCAGATGCGGGTTTTCTCCAGCGCGCACTGGCCGACCAGCCCTTCGCCCGGCAGGAAGGAGGTGGCCAGCTTGCGGCTGGAGCGGTAGCCGTAGCTGGCGATCATGCGCAGGCGCGCGTCGAGCTCCTGCGAGTCCATCATGTAGAACACGCCGTGGTGGGCCGAGACCAGCGGCGCCAGTTCGGACAGGATCAGCTTTGTCACCGCCTGCAAGTCGCGCTGCCCTTGCAGCAGGCGCGTAAAGCGCGCCAGGTTGGTCTTGAGCCAATCCTGCTGCGCATTCTTCTGCGTGGTTTCCTTGAGGTTGCGGATCATCTCGTTGATGTTGTCCTTGAGGTAGGACACCTCGCCGCGCGCTTCCACCTGGATCGAGCGCGACAAGTCGCCGCGCGTCACCGCCGTCGCCACCTCGGCAATCGCGCGCACCTGGTTGGTCAGGTTCGCGGCCAGCTGGTTGACGTTTTCGGTCAAGTCCTTCCAGGTACCGGCCACGCCGGACACGTTGGCCTGACCGCCCAGCTTGCCCTCGGTACCGACCTCGCGCGCCACCCGCGTCACTTCCGATGCAAATGACGATAATTGGTCCACCATCACGTTGATGGTGTCTTTCAGTTCCAGGATCTCGCCTTTCACGTCCACCGTGATCTTTTTCGACAAGTCGCCGCGCGCCACGGCGGTCGTCACCGCCGCGATGTTGCGCACCTGGCCGGTGAGGTTGGATGCCATGAAGTTCACGTTGTCGGTCAAGTCCTTCCAGGTGCCGCCCACGCCCGGCACGTAGGCCTGGCCGCCCAGTTTTCCTTCGGTACCGACTTCGCGCGCCACGCGCGTCACTTCCGACGCGAAGGAGGACAATTGGTCCACCATCACGTTAATCGTGTTTTTCAGCTCCAGGATTTCGCCTTTGACGTCCACCGTGATTTTCTTGGACAGGTCGCCGTTCGCCACGGCGGTGGTCACGTCGGCGATGTTACGCACCTGGCCCGTGAGGTTACCCGCCATCGAGTTCACGCCGTCGGTCAAGTCTTTCCAGGTGCCGGCCACGCCGGGCACGTTGGCCTGGCCACCGAGTTTGCCTTCGGTGCCCACCTCGCGCGCCACGCGCGTCACTTCCGACGCGAAGGAGTTCAACTGGTCGACCATCACGTTGATGGTGTTTTTCAGTTCCAGGATCTCGCCCTTGACGTCCACCGTGATCTTCTTCGACAAGTCGCCGTTCGCCACGGCGGTGGTCACGTCCGCGATGTTGCGCACCTGGCCGGTGAGGTTGCCCGCCATCGAGTTGACCGAGTCGGTCAAATCCTTCCACGTACCGGCCACGCCTTTCACCTGCGCCTGGCCACCGAGCTTGCCTTCGGTACCCACCTCGCGCGCCACCCGCGTCACTTCCGACGCAAAAGAAGACAACTGGTCCACCATCACGTTGATGGTGTTTTTGAGTTCGAGAATCTCGCCCTTGACGTCCACCGTGATTTTTTTGGAGAGGTCGCCGTTCGCCACGGCGGTGGTCACCGCCGCGATGTTCCTCACCTGGCCGGTCAGGTTGGACGCCATGAAGTTCACGTTGTCGGTCAAGTCCTTCCAGGTGCCGCCCACCCCCGGCACGTAGGCCTGGCCGCCGAGTTTTCCTTCGGTACCCACCTCGCGCGCCACGCGCGTGACTTCCGACGCGAAGGAGCGCAGCTGGTCCACCATGACGTTGATGGTGTCTTTCAGTTGCAGGATCTCGCCGCGCACGTCCACCGTGATTTTCTTGGACAAGTCGCCATTGGCCACGGCCGTCGTCACTTCGGCGATGTTACGCACCTGCGAGGTCAGGTTGCCCGCCATCGAGTTGACCGAGTCGGTCAAGTCCTTCCAGGTGCCGGCAACGTCTTTGACCTGCGCCTGGCCGCCGAGTTTTCCTTCGGTGCCGACTTCGCGCGCAACGCGCGTGACTTCCGACGAGAACGAGGAGAGCTGCGCCACCATCGTGTTGGCGGTGGTGGCGGCGTGCAGGTACTGGCCCTTGAGCGGATGGCCGTCCACTTCCAGCGCCATGGTCTGCGACAGGTCGCCCTTGGCCACCGCGCCGATCACGCGCGCCATTTCCGTGGTCGGGCGCACCAGGTCGTCGATCAGGGTGTTGACGGAGCTGATGATGGTGGCCCAGCCGCCCACCACGTTCGGGACCGAGGCGCGCTGCGCCAGTTTGCCTTCGGCGCCGACCACGCGCGAGACGTCGGTGACCGCCTGCACCATCTTTTCCTTGGTCTCGATGATGTCGTTCAGGGTATCGGCGATCTTGCCCGAAATGCCGCTCCAGTCGGATGGCATGCGCGCCGTGAAGTCGCCTTTTTTGAGCGCCATCAGGGTCGATAGCAGGAGCTTGATGTCCAGTTCATCGGCCATGTCGGTCATGTTGTTCATCGGCTTTGTCCTCGTTTTTTGGGAGTTGAAAGAGCGGCCTGACTCGTGTTCGGGCTCGTTATCTGGTTGGTCGGTCGGGCCTGCAGCAGTGCCAGCATGCCGGCTGCGGACAGGGGAGGGCTGAGCAGTTCGCCCTGGTACTCGTCGCAGCCGAGCGACTTCAAAACGGCCAGCTGTTCGGCGCTGTGCACACCCTGGGCCAGCACGCGCAGGCCGAGCGCGCGCCCGAGGTGGACGATGGCGGCCGCCATGTCGGTGCCGCGCTCGACCCCGATGGCGCGCACGAACGCGCGGTCGATCTTGATGGCGTCGAACGGCAGGTCGCGCAGCATGGCCAGGGCCGCGCCGGCGCTGCCGAAGTCGTCGACCGTCAGGCGCACCCCGGCCGCTTTGAGCTGGCGCAGCACGGCGGCGCTGTCGCGCGTGTCGAGCAGCAGGTGTTCGGGAATTTCGAGCTCCAGCCAGCCGGCCGGCAGCTTGCAGGCGCGCAGGTGCGCCAGCACGCGCGCGGCCAGTTCGGGGCGGATCTGGAGCAGCGCCAGGTCGACCGCCATGACCACCCGCGCCACCTGCGCCGCCGTCCGCGCTGAACCGGCGCGCCAGGCCGCCGCTTCGGCGCAGGCCGCGCCCAGCATCCATTCGCACACTTGTTCGAGCAGCAGGCTATCGGCCACGTCGGGCAAAAAGCGCGCCGCGGCGATCAGGCCGTGGCGCGGATGGCGCCAGTACAGCAGCGCTTCGACCGCTACGACCGCGCCGTCGGGCAGGGCGGCGCGCGGCTGGAACAGCAGTTCGAATTGCTTGCCTTGGAGCGCGGCCTGCAGTTCGGCCACCCACTGGGCGCGCTCGCGTTCGCGCGTGTTGAGCTCTTCGCGGAAGAATTCGATGCTGCCGCGCCGGTGCTGCTTGGCGTGGTACATGGCGGTGTCGGCGTTTTTCATCAGCTGCGCGGCGCTGTTTGCGTCCTGCGGGTACAGGCCGATGCCGATGCTGGTGGAGGTGGCGATGCGCTGGCCGTTGATCTCGAAGGGACGCGTGTGCGCCTGCTCGATCTTGCGCGCCACCCTGGCCGCGTTGGCGGCCGCGCCGCGCCCCTCCAGCAGCACCACGAATTCGTCGCCGCCCAGGCGCGCCACCACGTCCGACACGCGCACCGCCGCCAGCAGGCGCGCGGCGACCTGGCGCAGCAATTCGTCGCCCACTTCGTGTCCCAGGGTGTCGTTGATCTGCTTGAAGCGGTCCAGATCGAGGAACAGCAGCGCGAATTCGCCACCGTGGCGGTCGGCCGTGGCGACCGCGTGTTCGAGCTGGGCGATCAGCGAGCGGCGGTTGACCAGGTTGGTCAGCGGATCGCGGATCGAGAGCGCCTGCGCGCGCTGCTCGGCCACCTTGCGTTCGGCCACCTCCTGCTCCAGCGCGCGGTTGATGCGCTCCAGGTCTTGCACGCGCTGCACGCGCAGGTCCTGGTTGAGCAGCGACAGTTCGCGCGTTTTCGCTTGCAGCTCCAGGTTCTTGCGGGTCAGGTCGACGAACACCGCCACCTTCGTTTGCAGCACCTGCGGGATAACCGGGGTGAACAAATAGTCGGCCGCGCCCTTGCTGTAGGCTTCCAGCCGATGGCGTTCGTCGCCGTAGTGGGCGGTGATGAAGATGATCGGCACCGCGCTCGAACGCGGGTGCGAATGGATCGCCTCGGCGGTTTCGAAGCCGTCCATGCCGGGCATGTTCGCGTCCAGCAGGATCACGGCGAAATCGTGGGTCAGCACCATGCGCAGCGCTTCGTGGCCGGAGCTGGCCTTGAGCAGCGCGTAGTGCTGCGCGCGCGTGGCCGCGGACAGCAGGCTTTCGAGCGCCAGCAGGCTGGCTGCGTCATCGTTGACTAGTAACACTTTCGGGATGATCTGCACGGTGCGGTAGGTCTGGTTGTAGTTGGCTGCCGATCACATTCTTCAGGGGCCCCTTTACGACGGGAACAGCAACTGTATACCAGTGCGCCAGCCAGTCAAGTGGGGCCGGGTAATACGGCCTCATCAGCCTCCCGGCCGGTAGCTTACCCTATCCGGATACGATGGTAACGTCGAGTTGCCAGAGCCTACCCAAGAATAGATTTCCACGACGCACAATTCGTTGCCAGCCATGGCAATGTTGTGATTACGCTACGGGTTTGGCTGTACGGCGTAAGTCAACCCGACGTAACTATTAGTTTCATTTCTGTTGGGAATTGTAAGTTGAATTTGTCCGGCGCAGCCCTTGCGAAGCGCCTAGAATGCTAACAAATAGTTACATTTCTCAGCGTTTTAGTTAATCGCAAAGCACGCGCTAGTGTCACTACGCGATATTTGTGTAAAATAGGCAACAAAAGGGAGTGACGGCAATGGTGAAAATGGGACAACTGATGACGCTTTTGAAAAGCGACCAGGAGAATGGCTGGAGTTCGGCCCTGTTTTCGCTGGCCTACGACCAGGGATTCGACCAGGTATTGTATGGATCGGTCGGCTCCAAGCACGTCAAGCTCGAGACCGCGTTCCTGCACAGCAATTACGCGCCTGCCTGGCGCACCCGCTACGACGCCGACAAGCTCCACTATGTCGACCCGACCGTCGCCCATTGCATGACCAGCTCGCTGCCGATCGTGTGGGAACCGGATACCTTCCACGCCCCCGGCCAGCGCGAGATGTACGAGGAAGCCTGCGGCTACGGCATCCGCTCCGGCATTACCTTTCCGATCCACGGGCCGAGCGGGGAGTTCGGGGTGGTCAGCTTTGCTTCCGACGCCCCGCCCAACGGCGAGTTCGACAGCACAATCAGCCAGCTGATGCCGTCGCTGTCGCTGATCCGCGACTATGCCTTCGAGTCCTCGCTCAAATTCGTCGCGCCCAAGCCGGGCGCCGAACCGCTGCCGCGCCTGACCAAGCGCGAGCTGGAGGTGCTCAACTGGGTCATGGTCGGCAAGTCCTCATGGGAAATCTCGAAGATCGTGCTCTGCTCCGAGGCGACGGTGAATTTTCATATCGGTAACATCCGCGTGAAATTCAACGTCAACACCCGGCAGCAGGCACTGGTCAAGGCGATCAGCCTGGGCATCATCAGCCCGGAAGATCCCCATCGCTGAGCTTACCCTTCACATACAGCTTCACCAGGATGGCCACCGGCGCTGGAATGCCCAGCCCGGTTTCGAAGCGGCTGCCGCTCGACTGCGTCACGCCGAAACGTCCCCAGAATTTTTCCTGGCTTTCGCGCTTGCTGATCCTGAACCTTTTTAACTCGCTGTGGGGCGTGCTGGCTATCGTACCTGCATGCGCAGCGCCGCCATCGTGATCGATCTCGCCGCGCTGTTCTGCCACGGCCGTCGTCTGGTAGTTGAAATCCTGAGCCATACCGTTCCTCGCAAACAAAAGGGCAGTATTCCATTCACTGTGCTTACAGGCCACCTAGCAACTCTACTAGTTATGCTAATGCAATTTTTGCATGATTCTTCATGCAAGCAGCATAACTTTTACTTAAAGCGAGGTACCTAAGATGGCTCTGCATATTCGAATCGCTGCACGGCGCGAATTCAAGTCGCGCGACCTGTGGGAGATGCACAAACTGCGTGCCAAGGTCTTCAAGGACCGGCTGGGCTGGGAAGTGCCGATCATGAGCGGCATGGAGATTGATGGTTACGACGCCCTCGAGCCACTGTACATGATGATTCGCGAGCCGGGCGGCGGACCGCTGCGCGGCTGCTGGCGCATCTTGCCGACCGAAGGCCCCTATATGCTCAAGGATTCCTTTGCGCAGCTCCTGCACGGCCAGGATGCCCCCGAGAATGCCCGCATCTGGGAACTGTCGCGCTTCGCCATCGAAACCGACGGCAACCCGCGCTTCGGCTTTTCCGAGATTACCATGGAATCAATTGGCGAAATCATCAGTTATGGCCATCACGCCGGGCTGGACCAGTATGTGACGGTCACCACGGTCGCCATCGAGCGCCTGCTGCGCCGCGCCGGGGTGTTGACCACGCGCTTCGGCGATCCGGTCCAGATCGGCGTCGAGCGCGCGGTCGCCCTGTATGTGGACATTGCCGGCACTTACGAAGCGATGTTCGAAGCGCGCCTGGCCTCCTGAGTCACTCGCTGCCCACGGCGGCGGCGGACGGAAAGGCGGCAATGCGCGCCGTCAGCATGCGCCAGGACGGCAGGGCCGCCTGCAACTGGGTGTGCGCCGTGCTGCTTGCCGCAGGCCCGGCCAGCAACACATTTTTCAGGTCGTCGAGCTCGGCGCGCAGGGCGCGCGTGCCGGCGGCGGCAATGCGGATGCCGGCGCCGATCCGGTCCATGCCGCTCAAATAGGCCGACAGCGTCGGCAGCAAGCCCTGCAGATATACCGCTTCGGCCATCATCGCGCTCTGGCCCTCGCGGATATGGTCGAGCTGGCGCATCACGCTGTCGAGTGCGCTGCTGTGTTTCTCGATATCGGCGCGCGCTTCCCCCGCGTCCGGGCCGGCCAGCCAGTGGCTGTGGCAGCGCGCGCGCGCTTCGGCCAGCCGTCCCTGCAAGGTATTGACCTGTTGCGCCAGGATGAAAGCGTGCACATGGTCCGCTTGCAGGCGCTCGGTCACCATCACCGTGTCGGTTTCCAGTTCGCCCGAGGCGCGCCCCATCTGCGCCAGGTAGCTGCCGACATCCTGTTCAAGAGCGGACAGCGCATCGGCCGGGGCCGCCAGGCGCCGCACCAGCCCGTCGATCAGGCGCACCGCGCCGGGGCCGCCCGAGGGACGTCCGTGAAACATGTTCAGCAGCGCCGTGGCCAGCGGCGGCGCATCCTGCGCGAGCAGGCTCTCGCCCAGGTGGCGCAGGCCGTCGAGGGCGGTGTGCAGGGCGGGCCGGCTGCGCGCGGCCCAGGCCGCCGCCAGGGTCTTGACCATGAACAGGTACTGGGTGACCATCGGCCGGCCCCGTCCGGCGCGCTCGGGCAGCTGTGCGATGCGCTGCGAGAGGCTGTCGATATCGCCCGACAGTTCGAGGATGATGCCCGCGCCGAGACCGATACCGGGGCTCCAGAACATGCCGCCGCCCGGCATGCGCGGGGAAGGCTCGCGCAGGGCCGCCGGCTGGGCGGGGGAGAGCTGCGGAGGAAATGTTGTCAGGTGTGCCATGGTGATGGCTCCAGTCGTGGTTGGATTGATCGGCGCGTGGACAAGTTCGCTTGACGAACTATTACAAACCCGTGCGCCGGGTGCGGAAAGCTGGCAGGATTGTCAGGGTGGACAGGCGGAAAGCGGGGCGGGAAGGGCGTCGCGGCGACGCTCGATGGCTGGCGCGATACACGCAATCGCACGCAAGTTTGCGTTAATCGATATTCAAGGCGGATTTTTTTGCGCTGACGCGACAGCGCCGCAACGTGTCGAATTCCGCTTGATCTATTCATAACCGCATGGTTATAATTGGATTCATAGCCAACCAGTTATGAGTTCCACATGCAAAATGATGTCAACGCGCTGTTCAGATCCATGGCGGACCCGACCCGCAGGGCCATTTTCGAGCGCCTGTGCCGCGACGGCGAACTGACCGTGGGCGCGCTGACCGCCCAGGCCGGCGTGTCGCAGCCGGCCGTCTCCAAGCACCTCAAGCATCTGAAAGAAGCGGGCCTGGTGCGCGACCGGCACGCCGGGCGGCAGACCCATTTCAGCGCGCAGCCGCAGGCGCTCGCTCCCATGCTGGACTGGACATCGCGCATGAGCGCTTTCTGGGAAAGCCGCTTCGACTCCCTGGACGAGCTCTTGAAAAGGATGGACCAATGAACGACGCCTCGCTCGACACCCGCACCGTTGTCGTCGAACGCGACTTTGCGCATGCGCCCGCGAAGATCTGGCGCGCGCTGACCCAGCCGCACCTGATCGACGCCTGGCTGATGAAAAGCGATTTCGCACTCACGCCCGACCATCGCTTCACCTTCAGCGCCGACTGGGGCGCGGTCGCGTGCCAGGTTCTCGTGATCGAAGCGGAGAGCTCCCTGTCGTACACCTGGTCCGCCATGGGGCTCGACAGCGTGGTGACCTGGACGCTGTCGCCCGTCGGCACCGGAACGCGCCTGCGCATGGAGCAGACGGGCTTCCGTGCGGAGCAGGAGCAGGCATACCGTGGGGCGCAATATGGCTGGCCGAGGTTGATGGCCGCACTCGACCAGGTGCTGTCCAGCCAGGACTGATTGACACATGAGGGAGAATCCGGCGATGACTGACGATAGCGGCACCAATCCCAAGGTCGACGCGATGCTGCGGCGGGCGGCCAGCTGGCGCGAGGAGTTTGCGCTATTGCGAGCGATCGCGCTCGACTGCGGCCTGACCGAGGAATTGAAGTGGGGCCAGCCATGTTATGTGCACGAAGGCGCGAACATTGTCCTCATCCACGGCTTCAAGGAGTACTGCGCGCTGTTGTTCTTCAAGGGCGCGCTGCTCAAGGACCCCAAGGGCATCCTGGTCAGGCAGACCGAGAACGTGCAGTCGGCGCGCCAGATCCGCTTCACCGCCACGGCGCAGATCACGCGCCGGCGCGCGGCCCTGAAAGCCTGCATCGCCGACGCGATCGCGGTCGAACGCGCAGGCCTCACGGTCGCCAGGCGCGAGACGGCCGAGTTTCCGGTGCCGGAAGAATTCCAGGCCAGGCTGGCGCAGCTGCCCGCGCTCAGGAGCGCCTTCGACGCGCTCACGCCCGGCCGCCAGCGCGCCTACCTGCTGCATTTTGGCGGCGCCAGGCTGGCCAGGACCCGCGCCGCGCGGGTGGAAGCGTGCATACCGCTGATCCTCGATGGCATGGGCCTCAATGATCGCTGATCAGCGCAACTGCTCGAGCAAGAACGTGTACGTCAGCGCCCACATCTGCGCCTGCTGGTCGTTGTTGGCCGCCCCCGCGTGCCCGCCCTCCAGGTTCTCCCAATACAGCACGTCATGCCCCTGCGCCTCCATCAGCGCCACCATCTTGCGCGCGTGCCCCGGGTGCACCCGGTCGTCCCTGGTCGAGGTGGTCAACAGCATGCGCGGATAGCGCTTGTCCTTGAACACATTGTGGTACGGCGAATAACGCGCGATATACTCCCACTCGGCGGCCACCTCCGGATCGCCATACTCGCCCATCCACGAGGCCCCGGCCAGCAGCTTGTGATAGCGCCGCATGTCGAGCAGCGGCACCTGGCACACCACCGCGTTGAACAGGTCCGGCCGCTGCGTCATCGCCGCGCCCACCAGCAAGCCGCCATTGCTGCCGCCCATGATGCCCAGATGGCGCGGACTGCTCACCTTGCGCTCGATCAGGTCCTGCGCCACCGCCAGAAAATCGTCGAACGCGCGCTGGCGCTGCTCCTTCAGCGCCGCCTGGTGCCAGCGCGGCCCGAACTCGCCGCCACCGCGGATATTGGCCAGCACGTACACGCCGCCCCGGGCCAGCCAGGCTTCCCCGGTCACGCCGCTGTAGAACGGCTTCATGGCGATTTCGAAGCCGCCATACCCGTACAAGACAGTGGGATTGCGCCCGTCCATCCGTGTTTTCCGGTCCATGACCACGAAATACGGCACCCGCGTGCCATCTTTCGACACCGCCTCGAACTGCTTGACGATGTACGGCCCGGCCTCGAAAAACACCGGCATCGCCTTGAGCGGCTGGCGCCGGTCGCTGCCCACCCGGCCCAGGTACAGGCTGGTCGGGGTCAGGAAGTCGGTCACGGTGAGGAAGTACTGGTCCGAACCGGCCGGGTCGAGCGCACTCACGCCCAGGGCGCCGAAGGCGGGCGCGCTCACCTCGCGCCGCTGCCACCGGCCGTCCACATGGCGCAGCTCGACGATGCGGTTTTTCACATTATCGAGCTCGGTCAGGAGGAGGGCGCTGGCCGTCATGGCCACCCCGTCCAGCGAACCGGTGGCGCTCGGCGTAAACAGCACGGCCAGATCGCGTTCTCCGGCCATGAAGCGGGCGAAATCGGCCGCCACCAGCGCCCCTTGGGGGTAGGTGCGCCCGCCCACCTGCCAGTCCGAGCGCAGTTCGATCACCAGCTGGTCGCGCACGGTGTAGGCGTTGGCGTCGTCGGGCTTGTCGACGCGCGCGAGGCGGTCTTCGCTGCGCAGGAACAGTTCGCTGCTGTAGAAACCGATCTGGCGCTCGACGAATTCGTGTTCGAACCCCGGCGTGAAGTCCTTGTAGGCCGATACGCTCAGGTCGTCGGCGCGCGCTTCGAACAGGGTCGCGGCGTCGGCCAGCGCGCTGCCGCGCCGCCATTCCTTGACGATGCGCGGATAGCCCGACGTCGTCATGCTGCCCTCGCCGAAGTCGGTGGCCACGGCCAGCCGGTCGATGTCGAGCCAGCGCGCGCTGCACTTGGACTCGGGCAGCGCAAAGCCGCCGGCCACGAAGGCTTTGCCGGCCAGGTCGAATTCGCGCACCACGTGGGCGTCGCCGCCGCCGCGCGAGAGGAACAGCAGGCAGCGCGTGCCGGCCGGCGGCAGCGAGGAGGCGCCGGCCCAGACCCAGTTTTCGCGTTCGGCGACGGCCAGCTGGTCGAGGTCGAGCACCGTTTCCCACACGGGCGCCTCATCGCGGTAGCTCTCCAGGGTGGTGCGCCGCCACACGCCGCGCACGTGGACGGCGTCGCGCCAGAAGTTGTAGACCAGCCCGGCGTGCTCGCTGATGTAGGGAATCCTGGCCTTGTCGTTGAGGATGGTGCCGAGGCGCTCGCGCAGCGCCGCAAAGCCGCTGCGGCCTTCGAGTTCCCGCTCGCACGCGGCGTTGCGCGCGCGCACCCAGTCCAGCGCCGCGCCGGAGCTGACGTCTTCCAGCCACAGATGCGGATCGTCGGCGCCATCGCTGCGCGCCGTTGTGTTCGTTTCCGATATGATTTCACCAATCAATTGCCGCATTCCTGCTCCTGTATTGTGTCTGTATTGACGTTCTGCCATGGCGCGGACGCGACAGTAAAATTTATCAATTGCATGTTCTCTTGCTGCAAAGTACCCTTGCGTTAGTGATGCATGCGCGCGGCGGGGTTGCGCGCGCCTTCTGTTTCGTCAATAGTATGCTGCCTGCCGGGGTGTTTCCAAATACCGGCGCGCGAAAATAACGGGGTTGAACAATGACGCAAGCGATCAAGCGCAGCATGACAGGCACCGTCGGCAGCCGTCCTGTTTCGCGCCTGGTGTGGTGGGGCGTGGGCCTGTCGCTGTCGACGCTGGTCGCGTCGCTGCTGCATGTGGGCGCGACCAAAACGGTCGATGCCGATGCGCGCCAGCGTTTCGACGCGATCGCGCGCAGTGCGCAATCGAGCCTGTCGACCCGCATCAAGTCGTATTCCGACCTGGCGCGCGGCATGTCGGCCCTGTTCCAGAGCACCGAGGTGCCCAGCCGCCTGCATTTTCACCGCTACGTGCAGGCACTCGGCATGCGCGCGCATTATCCGGCGATCGAAAGCGTCACCTTCGCCCGTTACGTGACGGCGGGCGAGCGCGATGAACTCGTCGCCACGGTGCGCGCCGACCGCAGCGTCGACGCCGGCGGCTACCCCGACTTCAGCATCCGTCCCGAGGGCGAGCGCCCCGGCTACACGGTGCTGACCTATATCGAGCCGGAGGCCGCGCGCGCCACCGGCCGCATGGGCCTGGACATCGGCGCCAATCCGATTGCCGCCATCCACCTCGACCAGGCGCGCGACAGCGGCAAGATCAGCGCCTCGGGTTTGCCGATCGTGGTCAACCAACCGCGCCCGCATGTGGCGCTGGGCATGCGCATGCCGGTGTACCGCAGCGGCGCGCTGCTCTATAGCGTGGAGGCGCGCCGCGCGGCCTACATCGGCAGCGTGGGCGTGGGTTTTTCGGTGCCGGCGCTGATCGGCAGCGCGCTCGAAGAAATGCCGCAGCGGCGCCTGCGCCTTGCCTTGTACGCCGACGGCGGCGCGGATCCCGAGCGCCGCACCCTGGCGCTGGGCGGCCAGGACCGCCAGCTGTACAACGACCATGATCCGGTGGCCGCCGGCGAGACCGAGAGCGAGCGCTTCGACACCGTGCTCCCGGTCGACTACAACGGCAGCCTGTGGAAGGCCCATTTCCGCATCGCCCGCGCGGACCTGTACAGCGACTTCGACGTGATCCTGCCGCCGGCCACGTTCGCGGCCGGCTTTCTGGTGACGATGCTGGCCTACGCCTACTTCTTTACCCTGTACCGCTCGCGCCGCACCGCCATCGAACAGCGCGTGCTGCTCGATTCGGTCCTCGACAGCATCGACGCCCACGTGTACATGAAGGACCGCGAGCGCCGCTATATCTATGTCAACGCGCGCACCGCCGAAGCGATGGGCCAGCCGGCCGAAGACATCATCGGCAAGCTCGATCGCGAGGTGATGACGCCGGAGCAGGCCGATTTCTACTGGCGCCAGGACAGCAGGATTTTCGCCGACGGCGCGCGCCATGCCAGCCAGGTCGAATTCACCCAGCCCGACGGCGAGGTGCTCCAGCTCTGGACCGTCAAGGTGCCGGTGCTGCTCGATGGCGAAGTGAGCGCCGTGATCGGCCTGTCGACCGACGTGACCGAGCTGCACAAGCTCAAGGCGCAGGCCGACGCCGCCAACCAGGCCAAGAGCAACTTCCTGTCCAACATGAGCCACGAGATCCGCACGCCGATGAACAGCATCATCGGCATGTCGCACCTGGCGCTGCGCACCGTGGCCAATCCGAAGCAGCGCGATTATCTGGAAAAGATCCATCATTCGAGCCAGCACCTGCTCGGCATCATCAACGACATTCTCGATTTTTCCAAGATCGAAGCCGGCAAGCTGGAACTCGAAGTGCTCGACTTCGGCTTGAGCGCGCTGATGCAGAACATCGCCAACCAGCTCGGCGACGCGGCCGCCAACAAGCACCTGTCGCTCGAATTCGAGATCGACCCGGCGCTGGCGCAGCAGTTGCGGGGCGACCCGCTGCGGCTCGAACAGGTGCTGCTCAATTTCACGTCGAACGCGATCAAGTTCTCGGAAAACGGCCGTATCCGCGTGCGCGCGCTGGCCGGCGGCGAGAGCGAGAGCGGGGACGAGATCATGGTGCGCTTCGAAGTCGAAGACGCCGGCATCGGCATGAGCGAAGCCGAAATCGCCGACCTGTTCAAGTCCTTCCACCAGGCCGATCCCTCGACCACGCGCAAGTACGGCGGCACGGGCCTGGGCCTGGTGATCAGCAAGCAGCTGGCGGAGCTGATGGGCGGCACCGTCGGCGTCGATTCCAATCCCGGCCACGGCAGCTGCTTCTGGTTCACCGCGCGCCTGGGCAAGGCGCTCAACTTCCTGCAGGGCGGCAGCGGTGCGGTCGACCCGGCGGTGCTCGACCAGCTGCGCGGCGCCTATATTCTGCTGGTCGAAGACAATATCTTCAGCCAGCAGGTGGGCCAGGAGCTGCTCGAAGAAGCCGGGTCCACGGTGGTGGTGGCCAACAACGGCAAGGAAGCGATCGACCTGATGCTCAAGGAGCGCTTCGACTGCGTGCTGATGGATGTGCAGATGCCGGTGATGGACGGTTTCGAAGCGACCCGCATGATCCGTTCCGACCCGCGCCTGCGCGACGCGCTGGTGATCGCCATGACCGCCAACGCCGGCCGCGACGACCAGGCGCGCTGCCTGGAAGCGGGCATGAACGAATTTGTGACCAAGCCGATTTCGCCCAAGCTGCTGTTCGAGGTGATCGCCAAATGGCTGGCCACGCGCCCGGCGCGCAACGGCCGGCGGCGCGTGGCGGTGGCGGCCGACCAGGCGCCGACCCGCATGTCGGCCGCGCCGGTGGTATCGACCGACGCCGGCCTGCTCGATATGAGCGCGCTGTCGCTCACGTTCGGGGCCAATCCGGTCAAGATGCGCAAATACGCGTTCATGTTCCTCGACTCGGCGCGCGACGGCCTGGCCGACGTGAGCGAAGCGCTCGACCGCGCCGACGTGGAACGCATGGCGGACCTGGGGCACCGCATCAAGGCCTCGGCCAAGGCGGTCGGCGCGATGCGGTTTGCGGGCCTGTGCCAGGACCTGGAACGCCTGCGCGACGGCGGCACGATGGACCAGGCGCGCACGCTGGTGGCGAACATGTACACGCTGCTTGACCAGCTGAACGAGCACATCGCGCACGAACTGACCGAATCCGCAAGCTGAGCCCGCTTGCCGATAAGTCATGCTTGCAAAATTAGTACCCAAGCACTAAAAACCGTCTTTCCTGCCATTGGCAGAAAAGACTTCCCGCGTAGGCGGGAACCCAATTTCGTTCCGCAGCCAAAATCCTTAAAGTCGAGTCCGCTTTACCCCCTTGACCGCACGTATCACCCTACCGCGCCCAGCCCAAAGCTAGTATGCTGTGCGCCATGTCTTCCTCTGTCACGCCCGGCCTCCTTATCCTTCACGGAAACCAGATGGAGCAACTGCGTGCCGCGCTTTTTGCCTGGCTGCGCAACCACCCGCTCGACCCGCTCGAAACCGAAACCATCCTGGTGCAATCGAACGGCGTCGCCGAGTGGCTGAAAATCGCCCTGGCCGAAGAAATGGGCGTGTGCGCGGCCACCCGGGTGGCGCTGCCTGCGCGTTTTTTGTGGGAAGCCTACCGTGGCATGCTTGGCCGCGAAAGGGTGCCGACCCGCTCCCCGTACGACAAAGGTCCGCTCACCTGGCGCCTGATGCGGCTCCTGCCGCATCTGCTGGCCGACGACGCCTTCGCCCCGCTGCGCCACTTCCTGGGCGACGGCGACCCCGAACGGCGCCTGCAACTGGCCGAGCGCCTGGCCGACCTGTACGACCAGTACCAGGTGTACCGCGCCGACTGGCTGGACGACTGGAGCGCGGGGCGCGACCGCCTGCGCAGCGCGCGCGGCGACCTGACCCCGCTCACGCCCGACCAGCGCTGGCAGGGCTGCCTGTGGCGCGCCGTCAACGACAGCCTGCCGCCCCAGTTGCGCGAGTCGGGCCGCGCCACCATCCACCAGCAGTTCGTGCGCGCGGCCGAGAGCGGCGCAGCGCCGGCCGGACGCCTGCCGCGCCGCGTGGTGCTGTTCGGGATGTCGGCCCTGCCGTACCAGACCTTGCAGGCGATTGCCTCGCTCTCGCATCACACCCAGGTGCTGCTGGCGGTGCCGAACCCGTGCCAGTTCTATTGGGGCGACATCATCGAAGGGCGCGAACTGCTCAAGGCCGCCCACAAGCGCCAGCGCCAGCGCGGCGGCATCGACCTGTCCGGCGTGCCGCTCGAAGAACTGCACGCGCACAGCCATCCGCTGCTGGCCAGCTGGGGCAGGCAAGGGCGCGACTTCATCCGCATGCTCGACGAATTCGACACCGAGTCCGCCGAACGCGCCGACAAGCTGCGCATCGACCTGTTCAGCGAAGGCGAGGGCGATACGCTGCTGGCGCAGGTGCAGGCGGCCGTGCGCGACATGCTGCCGCTGCGCGAGCATCCGTGCGCCCGGGGCCAGGCGCAACCCGGCGCGTTGGCCAACCCTGCGCCGCGCGACGACTCGATCGAATTCCACGTCGCCCATAGTGTGCAGCGCGAAGTCGAGGTCCTGCACGACCAGCTGCTCTCGTGGTTCGGCACGCCCGGCGCCAGGCTGCGTCCGCGCGACGTGGTGGTCATGGTGCCCGACATCGACACCTTTTCGGCCGCCATCCACGCCGTCTTCGACCAGCACAAGCGCAGCGACCCGCGCTTCATCCCGTTCGAAATCGGCGACGTCAAGGACCGCAGCGTCAACCCGCTGCTGGTGTCGCTCGAATGGCTGTTGCGCCTGCCGCAGCAGCGCTGCCGCCAGAGCGAAGTACGCGACCTGCTCGACGTGCCGGCGCTGGCCGCGCGCTTCGGCCTGACCGACGACGAACTGCCGATCCTCGGCAACTGGATCGAGGGCGCCAGCGTGCGCTGGGGCCTCGACCAGCAGCACCGCGACGGCCTGGGTCTCGGTTCGGCGGGCGAGCAGAATGCCTGGATTTTCGGGGTGCGCCGCATGCTGCTCGGTTACGCCAGCGGCGCCGGCGGCAGCTTCCGGCAAATCGAACCGTACGCCGAAGTGGGCGGGCTGGACGCCGCGCTGGCCGGCTCGCTGGCGCAGCTGATCGAAACCCTGCTGGCCTGGCGCGCCACCTTGGCCGAGTCGCGCACGCCGGCGCAATGGGGCGAGCAGGCGCGCGCGCTGCTGGCGGCATTTTTCGCCGCGTCCGAAGAAGGCGACCGCCTCACGCTCGCGCAATTGCACGACGCCCTGCAACGCTGGCTCGAGACCTGCGACAGCGCCGGCTTCGACGAAGCGGTGCCGCTGGCGGTGCTGCGCGAAGCATGGCTGGGCGCCCTCGACGAACCGACCCTGAACCACCAGTTCGTTTCCGGCGGCGTGACCTTCTGCACCCTGATGCCGATGCGCGCCGTGCCGTTTCGGGTGGTGTGCCTGCTCGGCATGAACGATGGCGACTTCCCGCGCCGCGCGCGCCAGGCCGATTTTGATTTGCTGGCGCTGCCCGGCATGGCGCGCCCGGGCGACCGCTCGCGCCGCGACGACGACCGCTATCTGATGCTCGAAGCCGTGCTGGCCGCGCGCGACAAGCTGTACGTCAGCTGGGTCGGGCGCAATGTGCGCGACAACAGCGAGCAGCCGGCGTCGGTGCTGGTCTCGCAGCTGCGCGACTACCTGGCCGAGGGCTGGGACCTGGACCTGGCCGCCATGACCACCGAGCATGCGCTGCAACCGTTCAGCCGGCGCTATTTCGAGCAGGGCGGCATGCTGACCTACGCCGCCGAATGGCGCGCCGCGCATGGCGCTGTCGACTCACTCGACGACGCGGTGCTGCCGCCGTTCGAACTCGAAGCCGAATACCGCCTCAAGCTGGGCGAACTGGCGAACTTCCTGCGCCAGCCGGCGCGCTACTTCTTCCGGCGCCGTCTGGGCGTGGCGTTCGGCGATGCCCAGGCCGTGGGCGAGGACGAAGAACCGTTTTCGCTCGACGCGCTGGAACGCTATTTTTTGGAAGACAGCCTGCTTGACGATGCCGCCACGCCAGAGGAACTGCACGAAGTGCGCGACAGCTTGAGCGCGCGCGCCGAGCGCCTCAAGCGCGAAGGCGTGCTGCCGATTGGCCTGGTCGGCAAACAGTGGCAGGAGCAGCTGGTCGAGGGCCTGGTGCCGGTGCGGACCGCCTGGCTGACCCTGGGCGCGCGCTTCGGCGAGATCGCCCCCAAGCTGGCGGTGAGCCTGGACCTGAACGGCGTGCACCTGGAAGACTGGGTCGACAAACTGCGCCGCAACGCCAGCGAAACGGCGTGGCTGCTGCAAATCTCGTCCAAGGTGCTCGACAAGAAAGGCGCGCCGCGCGGCGACAAGCTGATCGCCCCGTGGCTGCGCCAACTGGCGGCGGCGGCGGTCGGCCAGCCGGTCACCGGCTACCTGGTGGCGCGCGACGCCATCGTCATGCTGGCGCCGCTCGAGCGCGACGAATCGTACGCGCAGCTGGCCGAGCTGGTGGCGCTGTGGCGCCGCAACATGGATCAACCGCTGCCGGTGGCCTGCAAGACCGCGCTCGCCTTGTTGCAGCAGGGCGAACCGCGCAGCACCTACGACGGCGGCTTCGAGCTGTCCGGCGAAGTGCTGGACCAGTGCCTGGCGCGCCTGTGGCCCGACTATGCGGCCTTGACCGCCAGCGGCGAGTTCCCGGCGGTGGCCGAAGCGCTGTACGGACCATTGGCGCGCTGGCTCGGCCAGCACATCGAAATCGCGGCCATGGACAGGGATACGCCATGAGCGAGCTGCTCGACGCACTCAATTTTCCGCTGTCCGGCACGCGCCTGATCGAGGCGTCCGCCGGCACCGGAAAAACCTGGACCATCGCCGCCCTTTACCTGCGCCTGGTGCTCGGCCACGGCGGCGAGAACGGCTTTGCGCGCGCGCTGCTGCCGTCCGAAATACTGGTGATGACGTTCACCCGCGCCGCCACGCGCGAGCTGTCGAACCGGGTGCGCGAGCGCCTGGTCGAAGCCGCGGGATTTTTCCGGGGCGAGCTCGATCTGGTCGATCCTTACCTGAACGCGCTGGCCGACGCCTGCGGCAGCGAGGGCGAGCGCATGGTCGCCGCGCACCGCCTGATGCTGGCCGCCGACACCATGGACGAAGCGGCGATCTTCACCATCGACGCCTGGTGCCAACGCATGCTGCGCGAGCACGCGTTCGACAGCGGCAGCCTGTTCGACGAAGAACTGGTCAGCGACGAACACGCGCTGTTCGAGGACGCGGCGCATGACTACTGGCGCCAGAACGTGTACCCGCTCGACAGCGGTGCGCTCGGCGCGCTGCTCGCGTGCTGGCCCGATGTGCGCGCGCTCAAGAACACCGTGCGCGAACTGGTGCGCCGGGTCGCGGTGCTGGGCGATCCGCCCGACGAATCGCTGGAAGAAGCGATCGACCGGGTCGAGCGCACGCAGGCGGCCGAACTGGCCAGGCTCAAAGCCGGTTGGGCCGAACGCGCCGACGCCATGGAACAGTGGATCGCCGGCCAGCGCGAGATCGCCCCCAAGTGCTTCAACGGGAACAAGCTGCGCGCCGATTCGCTGGTGAAGTGGTTCGACGCGCTGCGCATCTGGGCGCGCGCGCCCGCCATGCTGATGCCGGCCCTGACCGACACGGCCTGGCACCGCCTCACGCCCGACGGCATCACGGATGCTTTCAGCAAAGGCTTTTCCGCCGAGATTCCGCCATGTTTCGAGGCCACCACCGACCTGTGGGAAGCGCTCAAGGCCATCGACCCGCTGGCGCACGCGCTGTACCGGCACGCCGCCTTTCATATCGCGCGGCGCATGATGGAACTCAAGCGCCGCAAGCGCCAGTTCGGTTTTGCCGACATGCTCGAGCGCCTGAAAAGCGCGCTCGAAGGCGCCAACGGCGAAGCGCTGCGCCAGCGCATCGTCGACCAGTTCCCGGTGGCGATGGTCGATGAATTCCAGGACACCTCGCCCGACCAGTACGCGATCTTCAACTTGCTGTACCGGGTGGCGGACAACGATCCGGCGCGCGGCCTGTTCCTGATCGGCGACCCGAAGCAGTCTATCTACGGCTTTCGCGGCGCCGACATCCACAGCTACCTGGACGCGCGCGCCGCCACCGAAGGGCGCCACTACCAGCTCGGCACCAACTACCGTTCGACGGCGGCGCTGGTGGAAGCGGTCAACCAGCTGTTCTTGCACGCCGAAGGGCGCGACGGCCATCCCGGCTTTGCCGCCGGCGCCTTCCGCTTCCGCAAAGGCGGCGTCAATCCGCTGCCGTTCGACGCGGTGGCGGCCAAAGGCCGGGACCAGCAACTGGTGGGCGTGGACGGGCCCTATCAGGCGCTGGCCATTTGCAGCACCGACCGCGACGACCTGAAAGCCGACGACTACCGCGAATTTTTTGCCCATCACAGCGCCGAGCATATCGTCGGCCTGCTGAACGATCCGCAGGCCGGTTTTAGTGAAAACGGCGTCTTCACGCGCCTGGTCCCGGCCGATATCGCCATCCTGGTGCGCGACCGGCGCGAGGCGACCGCGATCCGGCGCGCGCTGGCGCAGCGCAAGATACCGAGCGTGTACCTGTCCGACAAGGACTCGGTGATCGAAAGCGAAGAGGCGGCCGACGTGCTGCGCTGGTTGCAGGCGGTGGCCAATCCGCTCGACGGGGCGCTGGCGCGCGCGGCGTTTGCCACCCGCACATCCGGCCTGTCGCTGGGCGAACTGGCGCGCCTGTCGTCGGACGAACTGGCGTGGGAAGTGCGGGTCGAGCAGTTGAAGGGTCTGCACATTGTGTGGCAGCGCCAGGGCGTGCTGGCCATGCTGCGCCGCTTCATCCACGACATGCGCCTGCCCGCCGCGCTGTTGCGGCAGGCCGGCGGCGAGCGGCGCCTGACCAACCTGCTGCACCTGGCCGAACTGCTGCAAAGCGCCAGCAGCCAGCTCGAAGGCGAGCAGGCGCTGATCCGCTGGTTCGCCGAGCAGCTTGCCGGGGTGGGCGAGGGCGGCGACGAACGCGTGCTGCGCCTGGAGAGCGATGCGGAGCTGGTCAAGGTGGTCACGGTGCACAAGTCCAAGGGGCTGGAGTATCCGCTGGTGTACCTGCCGTTCGCGGTCACGGCGCGCACCACCGACCGGCGCAACCGCAGCTTTTTCGAATTCGTCGGACGCGATGGCGTGCGCCGCATCGACCTGGCGCTGTCGGACGAAGCGATGAACGCGGTCGACCGCGCGCGCATCGAAGAAGACCTGCGCCTGCTGTACGTGGCGGTCACGCGTGCGCGCCACTTCCTGTGGCTGGGCGTGGCTGCGGTCACGGCGCGCAAGGCGGGCGACAACAAGCTGCACGAATCGGCGCTCGGCTACCTGCTTACGGGCGGGCAGCCGATTGGCGCGGCCGACATCGGCCCGTACTGGGAAAAGCTGCGCGGCGGCTCGCAAGCGATCGACCTGCAGGCGCTCGATACGCCGCAAGGCATCACCATGCTGGCGCGCGACGAAGCCCGTCCGGCGCTGGTGGACGCGGCCGCATTCGGCGCCAGTTTCGAGCGCAACTGGGCGGTGGGGTCGTTCACGTCCCTCACGCGCCAGACCAACGCGGCGCCCATGCGCGCGCAGGAAGAGACGCTGTTCGACGAAGAACAGCAACAACAGGCGCCGCGTACCGACGACGCGCCCTGGCACCGCTTCCCGCGCGGTTCCGTGCCCGGGAATTTTTTGCACGAACAGCTTGAGTGGATGGGACAGGAGGGTTTTGCGATTGCCGACGACGAGCAGTTCAGCGCGCGCCTGGGCCAGCGCTGCGAGCGCGCCGGCTGGGGCCATCGCCAGGAAGATGCGGTGACCTGGCTGCGCGCGGTGGCGACCACGCCGCTGCCGCAGCTTGGCGCGCCGCTGGCGGCGCTCGGGCGCGTGATCCCCGAGATGGAATTCTGGTTCCCCAGCGAGCACTTGAACAGCGCCGCGCTGGACCGGCTGTGCAGCGCCAACCTGCTCGGCAAGACGGCGCGCCCGTCGCTGCCGGAGCGCTACCTGCACGGCATGCTCAAGGGCTTCGCCGACCTGGTGTTCGAGCACGAGGGCCGCTACTGGGTGATCGATTACAAATCGAACGCGCTCGGCCCAAGCGACGCCGCTTACAGCAAGGCCGGGATGGCGGTGGGCATGGCGGCGCACCGCTACGACATCCAGGGCGCCATCTACATGCTGGCCCTGCATCGCCTGCTCAAGAGCCGTTTGGGCGAGGCGTACGAGCCGGCGCGCCAGCTGGGCGGCGCGATCTTCCTGTTCCTGCGCGGGATCGCCAACACCAGCACGCGCGGCTGCTACCTGTTAGAGCCGGACGTGATGCTGCTCGATGCCCTGGACGCGCTGCTTGGCGTGTCGACGCGGGGTGACGCATGAAGCCGGCGATCACGCTCGACGCCCTGTGGATCGAGGTCGCCACGCTGACCGAAGACGGCCAGTTGCGGCGCCTGTCCGGCACCTTTGCGCGCTTCGTCGGCTCGCTCGGCAGCGCCACGCCGGCGCTGATGCTGGCCTGCGTGCTGCTGTCGGAGCTGGAGGGGCGTGGCCACAGCTGCCTGATGCTCGACCAGCTGGCGCTCGACCCGGCCACCCTGATGGCCTGGGACAAGGAGCAATGGGATGCGCTGGCCAAGTCGGCCGGGGCGCTGCCGAAGAACCGCAAGGGCTGGATCGACCAGCTGACGGCATCAAGCCAGGTGTGGCGCGTGGGCGATCTCGATTTCGACCAGCCGCTGGTGCTCGACGGCGAGCGCCTGTACCTGCGCCGTTACTGGCGCGACGAAACCCTGGTCGCGCACACCATCCGCGCGCGTGCCGAGCAGGTGCGCGAGGTCGATGCGCCGGCGGTGCGCATCTGGCTCGATGTGCTGTTCGCGTCCGAGCGCCGCGTCAAGGGGCCGGACTGGCAAAAGCTGGCCTGCGCGATCGCGCTGCGCGGCGCGATCGCCATCATCACCGGCGGTCCGGGCACCGGCAAGACCTACACGGTGGCGCGCCTGCTGGCACTGCTGTTCGCGGTGGCGCCGGACGCCGGACGCCAGCGCATCGCCCTGGCCGCGCCGACCGGCAAGGCGGCGGCGCGCCTCAAGCAATCGATCGACAAGGCGCTCACCGAGCTGGCCGACAAGGTTGGCACCACACTGCCGCTGCGCGACCTGACCGCCCGCATGGGCGCGGCGCGCACCTTGCATAGTTTGCTGGGTGCGCGTCCGGACACCCGCACCTTCGCGCACAACAAGGGCAATCCGCTCGATATCGACGTGCTCATTGTCGACGAAGCGTCGATGGTGCATCTGGAAATGATGGCGTCCCTGCTGGACGCGCTGCCCGCCGGCGCGACCTTGATCCTGCTCGGCGACAAAGACCAGCTGGCGTCGGTGGAGGCGGGCGCGGTGCTGGGCGACTTGTGCCGCGACGCCCAGGCGGGCGGCTATTCGGCGGCCACGATGGCGTATGCGCTGGCGGCCAGTGGCGAGACCATTCCGGCCGAGTATGGCGGCACTGGCGGGGCGCTGGCGCAGCAGACCGTCATGCTGCGCAGCAGCCGCCGTTTCAGTGGCCCGATCGGGCAACTGGCGCTGGCGGTGAACGCGGGCGATGTGGCGCGTGCCGAGGAAGTGCTGCGCGGAGGCGACGGCACGGTGCGCTGGATCGAGCACGGGCACCAGCAGCATGTGGTACAGCTGGCGTTCGACGGCTATGCGCCGTATCTGTCGTTGTTGAAAGAGGGCGATGGCGGCCAGGCGCACGAGACCTGGGTGCGCGCGGTGCTGCACCGTTTCGAGGCGTTCCGCGTGCTGTGCGCGGTGCGCGAGGGCGAGTGGGGCGTGGGTGGTTTGAACGACGCGATCGAACAGCGGCTCGATGGGGCGGGGTTGATCCGGCGCCGGGGCGAGTGGTATGTGGGGCGGCCGGTCATGATTACGCGGAACGATTACGGCACCGGTGTGTTCAATGGCGATATCGGGCTGACCCTGGGCGATCCGGCGCGTCCGGGATCGCTGCGCGTGTACTTTTTGGAGGGCGACAAGGTACGCAGCGTGCTGGCGACCAGGTTGCGGCACGTGGAGACCGCGTTCGCGATGACGGTGCACAAATCGCAGGGATCGGAGTTTGCCCACACGGTGCTGGTGCTGCCGCGCGAGCGCGGGGCGATGATTGCGCGCGAGCTGATTTATACGGGGATTACGCGGGCCAGCGCGCAGTTCACCCTGGTGTCGCCGGGGGCGGCGATTTTGGGGGAGTCGATTGCGCAGCGCACGCAGCGCGCCAGCGGGCTAAGGGAAATGATTGCGGGGTGACGGCTTGCGCGAGCACCCCGGTGCCGTGCCGTGTTTCGATCAAGCGCGGCGGTGAACGTGGATGACTGGCTTGTTCTGCTTTAGCTTCACGCGGCTGTTCAGGCGCGCCTTGACCACCGGGGCTTTGGCCGAGGCCACCACGCGCGGTTGATGGCGTCCATGACCGCGCAGGCTGGCCTTGATCACCGGGGCACGCGCCGCCGACGCCAGCACGATCACCGGCTGGTTGGTGCGCTGGCGCGCCCTGGCGCGGGCAATCACCGGCGCCGGTGCTTCATCGCCGGCGATAAAACGGCGGATGCTGAGCGCATCCACGATGCGCGCCGAACTGGCTTTGGCATTGAGCAGCACCAGGGTCGCATTCTTGCCCGCCGATTTGATCTTCATGATCAGGCAGCGTCCCGCTTCTTCGGTATACCCGGTCTTCGACAGGCCGATTTCCCAGCCCTTGGCGCCGACCAGGCGGTTGGTGTTGCGGTACTCGACCTCGCGCCCGCTGATATTGATCGTGTCGCTTGACTCGGTCGTGATGCGCGCAATTTCCGGATACGCCGACGCCGCTTTGGCCATCTTGACCAGGTCCAGCGCGGTCGACTTGTTGTTCGGCGACAGGCCGGTCGGCTCTTCGATGACCGTTTGCGTCATGCCCAGCGCGGCCACCTTGGCGCGCACGGCCGACTTGAAGGCCACCACGCCGCCCGGAAAGGTGCGGCCCAGGGCGGCGGCGGCACGGTTGTCGGAACTCATCAGGGCCAGCGCGAGCACGTCCTGGCGGCTGATCACGCCGCCGACCGGCACGCGCGAGGTGCTGTGCTTGACGATGTCGACATCGCGCTGGTCGATGGCGATCAGTTCGTTCATGTTCTGCTTCGCGTCGAGCACGACCATGGCGGTCATCAGCTTGGTCAGCGAGGCGATCGAAACGACCTGGTTGGCATTCTTTTCGAGGAGAACCTTGCCGGTGTCGTCCTCGATCACCAGTACCGATTGCGAGCCGAATGGCACGGCCATGGCGGCCGCGGCCGACATCGACATCAGTAGGGTGACAAGCAATTTCTTGATCATGTGGTGGGTCTTTGCAGTAAGGCTGGGTCAAGGGCGGCGCCAGGTAGGCGCGGCAGCTGCTGGATGGATTAATTCTATGTGGCAACTACTATAGGGGCACGATAGCATCAAAGGCGCGGCTATGTCTAGCGTGCACGCGGCAAAACGAGCGCGAGCGCAATAAACACCTTAATAAAGTCACGTAAGTGCCTGAATTATTTCAAGAAAGCAAAGTTTCTCGTATGCTATGTGGGTGGCGAAAATGCTACCGGAAGGGGGAGGAGGAGGGGCGAAAAACCGCTTCCGCGCCGGTGGCGGAAGCGGCGGCCATGCTTACTTGGCCTGGTAGATTTTGTCGAACTCGCCACCGTCGTCGAAGTGGGTTTTCTGGGCTTTTTTCCAGCCGCCGAAGACGTCGTCGACCGTGAACAGCGAGATCGGCTTGTAGTTGGCGGCGAACTTCTTGGCCACCGCTTCCGAGCGCGGACGCAGGAAGTGCTTGGCGCCGATGGTCTGGCCCGCCTCCGAGTACAGGAAGTTCAGGTAGGCGGTGGCCTGCTTGCGCAAGCCGCGCTTGTCGACCACCTTGTCCACCACCGCCACGGGCGATTCGGCCAGGATGGAGACGGGCGGATAGACCACCTCGAAGTTGTCGCCGAATTCGGTGCGCACCATTTGCACTTCGCTCTCGAAGGTCACCAGGGCGTCGCCGATGTCGCGCTGGGTAAAGGTGGTGGTGGCCGCGCGGCCGCCGCCGTCGAGTACCGGCACGTTCTTGAAGATGCGCGTGACCAGCTCGCGCGCCTGGGCTTCGGTGCCGCCCTTCTTGATCGTGGCGCCCCAGGCGGCCAGATAGGTGTAGCGGCCGTTGCCCGCCGTTTTCGGGTTCGGAATGACCACTTTGACGCCCGGCTTGGCCAGGTCGTCCCAGTTCTTGATCTGTTTCGGGTTGCCTTTACGCACCAAAAAAATCATCGTGGAATAGAACGGTGCTGCATTGTGGGGAAATTTCTTGGCCCAGTCGGGCGACACCGCGCCGCGGTCGGCCAGCATGTCGATGTCGTTGGCCTGGTTCATGGTCACCACCGACGCTTCGAGCCCGTCCGCAACCGAGCGCGCCTGCTTGCTCGAGCCGCCGTGCGACATGTTGATGCTGACCGTGGCGCCGGTGGTCTTCTTGTAGTGCGCAATGAAGGCCGGATTGATTTCCTTGTACAGCTCGCGGGCCACGTCGTAAGACACGTTGAGTAACTGGGCGTCGGCCGCGCTGGCGCCGAGCGGCAGGATGGTCAGGCCGGCTGCCAGCGCCAGCATCGCGCGGCGGGTACGCAAATTGCATGTTGTTTTCATGGTGTTCTCTTCGGCTTTCTATTGTAGGAACTGAGACGCATGGTCTAAAATCCGCAGCCAAAACGGAAGGATTGTTTTGTCATATGCTTAGATACACCATGCGGGTAGTGTTGCATAAGCTTCCTTGATTTTCTTCGTTGGGTTCGGCCGCGGGTCGGGGTAGGCTGATTGGATTGGGCAAATTCGCAACAGGTCATCCGGCCTGTTCTTGGTATAGTTGGTGAGTTGCGCTTGAGTATTGGCAACAATTATTTCTTCTTGTTATTAATTGTGATCGCACATGGGTATTGAGATTCGCATAGCTGGGCCTGATGACGCGTTCGCCGCGTGCGATGTGTTGCGCCGCTCGATTTCCGAGTGCTGCGTGGCGGATCATCGCAACGACCCCGGCCTGCTCAAGGCGTGGCTGGGCAACAAGACGCCGCAGAATGTGGCGAGCTGGTTCGTGTCGCCGGCCAACCACGTCCTCATCGCCGAGCGCGACGGCGTGGTGGTGGGGGTGGCCCTGCTGACCCAGGCCGGCAAACTGTCGCTGTGCTACGTGCTGCCCGAAGCGCTGTACTGCGGTGTCGGCAAGGCCCTGTTGCAGGGCGTGGAAGCCCAGGCCCGCGCCTGGGGCGTGAGCGTGTTGCGTCTGAACAGCACGGTCACCGCCAGCAAGTTTTACGAGCGCAACGGCTACATCCTCGCGGGCAAGGAAATGAGCTGCTATGGCCTGGAATGCGACTTCTTCTGGAAGAAGTTGAACGCGACCGAGGCCTGCGATCCGGCCCCGGGCAAACGTTTTTGTCACTGTAGCGGTCAATAAGACGCGTGCGCCCTGTGCGCAGGGCAAGCTTGCGCTATAGTGTGCGCCTTGTTTACTGAGTATTCGTCATGGCCACGCGCAGAGATTTTCTACATCAAGGTTTATGCCTGTCCACCATGGGCATGATTTCCGTTCCGCTGATTGGCTGCGGCAGCGCCAGCGCGGCCCCGTCGGCTTCCGACAAAGCCAGGCGGCCGGTCCAGGCCGGCAAAGCGGGCAAGTCCGTCCCCGCGGCGCCGGTGTCCCGTAGCGCAGCACCCGGCGCCGCGTCCGCTGCGGGCGAACTGGCGCCCCCTCCCGACATTTTCGATGCGCAAGCACTCGATCTCGATTTCTGGCTCAAGCCGCGCGTGCTGACGATGATTCGTCCACAAAGCGGCGAAAAGACCAAGGTGCTGTACTGGAAGGATGGCCAGGTCATCGATGCCGCCTACCAGGAACTGTGCCACCTGATGCGCGACGTCAATGGCAAGGAAACCGCGCCGATCGATCCCAAGCTGTTCGAGACCCTGTGGGGCACCCAGGCTTTCCTGGAGCGCTACGGGATCGCTCAGCCGCTGGAGATTTTGTCCGGCTACCGCACCTCCAAGTCGAACGACAAGCTGCGCGAGGCGGGCGTACCGGCGGCGCGCCAGTCGCTGCATATCGAAGGCAAGGCGGCCGATATCCGTATCGCCAACCTGAACAGCGAAGTGCTCGGCGGCCTGGTGCGCAGCTTCCGCCAGGGCGGGGTGGGCTACTACTACCGTTCCGGACCGCGCGGCGGCTGGATTCATGCCGATACCGGGCTGAAACGGACCTGGAAGGGTTAAGTCCAGCGCCGCCATCCAAAAGCGCCTGTATGTATGTCACTATGGACTTTTAATTGCTGAGTGACAATCATGCGTCTGTTTTTCGCCATCGTGGCCTTGAGCGCTGTATCCGGGCTGGCCACGCTGGCCTGGTCGGCGGACCAGGCCAGGCAGCCCAAGCCTGAGGATGCCCAGTCCGCGCCCGATCCGGACGTCGTCAAGCGGGCCAGGGAAGGGGAGCGCGATGCGCGCATTGCGATTGCGCAAGGCAAGGACCGGCTGCAACTCAGTGTGGGCGGCGGGCCACCGCCGCGTCCGGAAGAA
The DNA here is from genome assembly GCF_011682145.1 of Massilia mucilaginosa. Classification (GTDB taxonomy): domain Bacteria; phylum Pseudomonadota; class Gammaproteobacteria; order Burkholderiales; family Burkholderiaceae_D; genus Telluria_A; species Telluria_A mucilaginosa. The sequence goes on along the minus strand of NZ_WHJH01000017.1, from coordinate 4,352 downwards.
GTCGAGCCCCTGCGGCTGCACGCCGAGATTCCGGTGCAGGTCATGAAGAAACATGGGATCGAGGCGGTCATCAGCGCCGGCGGCTGCGACATGCAGGCGGCGCGCTGGCAGGCGGCCTACTCCACGGCGTACAACGCCGTGATGGACGCGCATTTGCGGAAAAAGCGCGGCGCGGACTACCGCAAGGCAATCGACGCCGAGATAGCGGCACAGCTGAGCGAGGCACTTGCCGCTTTGAGCAAGCGCTGAGTGCCAGCCTGGCCGGCCCCTTTGGGAGCGTTGGGGCCGGCCGGGCACGCTTTACTTCGTGCCGTTCAGCATGATTGTCTTGGTTTCGCCAGCAGCAACATCTTCGCTCGAGGTTAACAAGCCGCCCTGAACGCCGTGGAAAGGCACAGTCCAGGTCAATTCGCTACGCACGTAGTAAGAGCCGGCTGACAACTTGGTAAAGTTGAAGCGGCCGTCCGCATCCGCGGTGACGCTGGGGCGCGCCTTGGTGAAGCCTTCGGATGGCGGCAGGGAAGCGCGGTGGATCCACACGCGGCCCGCTTGCATCCACCAGTTCTGGCTGATGGTTGTCACCGGGCCGAGCGTGATGACGCGACCCGCAGCCTTGACTGTTCCGCCGCCTTTTTGGACAAGGAAGGCCTGGCCGCTGAGTTCAGCCGTGCCGTCCACCAGAAATGGCGCGTAATCGGCTTCCAGGTTGGCGTCATACGACGCCGGGTAAGTCGGCTTGGGCATTTTGACGCCGCCCGCGCAGCCTGCCAGCAACACCAGCATGGCAAGCGATAAGGTAAGTGTTTTCATGTTGTCTGAACTCGATCAGGAAGTTAACGCTCCCGTTTTGTAGTTGCAGGGCACTCAAGCTAATGATTTGACCAAAATTTCTAATTGGAAATTGTGTATTTAGCTGCTCCAATGCGATGCTGTGGACCGGGCGTGGCCGATCCTGCGGATCGTTGATGTGATCGCTATGCGGGCGCGGCCACGCCGCTATGATCGTTCAACAGCCGTGCCGACTGCCGCAGCTTGCTCATGTCAACGATTGGAGAACAATATGGACCATTACACCTTGCCTTGGAAATTTCCGGAAAGCGTGCCACTCTCCCTGCGCGATGTGATCGGCCGACCTGTCCGCACGGTGCGGCCTGGCGAGGTGATTACGCTGGAATATATCGCCGGCCGGGTTACCTTCTTCCTCGATGAAGCCGGCCTGGTGACCGAGATCGGCTTCGAGCCGGAAGACTCGGCCACACGCATGGCGTAAACCTTTGCTTCCCGGACAGGCCGCTATCAGCGGCCTGTACGCCGGGGTGACGATGCCAGCCTACACAGGCGAATAGTTTTTGATGGCAATTCCCAAGCACCTGTATATATATCACGATGCATTTTTACTTGCTGATTGACAAATATGCGCCAATTTTTCGCTCTCCTTGCGCTGAGCGCCGCGCCGTTAATCGCGGTCCCGGCTATGGCTGCCGAGCGCGCGACGCCGTCCGCCGAAGAATCGCTTGAGGAAATCGGACGCCTGGCCACGATGCGTGGCGAGCGCGACGCCCGCATCGCGATTGCCCAAGGCGCGGAACGGCTGTACGCGTACGGCGGCGGTCGCGCTCAAGGCCCAGGCAACACCGCGCAACTGACAGGCGCTGCTTGCGGTGTGCGCCGATGCGCGCTGGGGGGCGACATTGGCTTCGAACAAAAAGAACCCCGCACACAAACCGTCGACGTATCTGCTTGCCGCACGGGCGGGATTCAGCGGCATTGTGCGGCGGTCTGATCGGGCGACGGATTGTTGATGGTGGCGAGAATACCTTTCATCACCAAAATATCGGATTCGACCGCTTTGTCCGGCTTGCCTTTGTTCATGGAAACGATCTTTATCGACAGGATCTCGTGCATTTTTTCCGCGGCCGGCGCATACACCCTGCCTAATAGTCCCCATGCCTGAAAGCCGCACGCCCGTCTGAACACTTCCGAGATGGGTTCGTCCGGCATCGGATTGTCGTGCAGCCAGACGAATGCTTCCAAGGCATCGGGATAGTTGCCTTGCACGACTAACTGACACGCCCTGATGTAGGTTTCCTTCAGCTGTTCCATATGCCATCTCCAAGTCAGGGAAATGGATTGGACCGTGCAAAGGAATGGGTAGTTCGCCGGGCGGAAGGGTATTAATAGGGGCCGCGATAGTTGTCCAGCCAGCTCCAGTCGCCGCTATGGCAGCTTGCCGCGCAATGTCGCAGAAAATCGTTGATCACCATTCTGCAGTTGTAACGGCCTTCGCTATCGCGCGCGGTCGTCAGCTCGCAGACAGCATCCAGATTGATCGAGGCGGGTATGCAAATCGATAATTTGCAGCGCTGCGGATCTTTGTGCGCGTCGCGCAGGTTGGCCAGTGGATCGCCGCCGGCAACGTGTCGGAACAGGCCCGCAGAGGCGCATAGTGACCGATGATCACCGAACGCCGTGCCCACAATGGTCGCCGGCGCGGTGCCGGCCGGGTGCAATGTCGATGCCTCATCGTGCATGATCGGTGGGAGGACGGTGTCCACGCCGGCTGCCGCGGGGCTGGCCCATGCTCGGCCGCCCGCCATCAACACCATCATCACGCCAACCGCGAGTTTCTTCTTCATAGCATCCCTGTCAAAATTGTTGAGCTCAATACACAAGAAACGATGGACGCACGCCGGCGCCCCGGGCTGTGCGTGGGAGCTGGAAAACGATGTAACCGGGAGTTAATATACTGTATGGATGTACAGTCGTAAACTGGGAAAAACAAGGGTTGCCCGATCAGGGGCGAGGCGCTACCCGAGGCGATATCGCGCAGTCCTGGCGGCGTGCCAGTTGCAAGGTGCGAGCAGGCGGATCGAGCCGCTGTGTCAGCGGCTTTCGTTTTGCATGGGAGAAGTTCGGACGGAGGGGAAATTGTCGGGCACTGAAGTAGTCGGCCGGGTAAGGTTGATCTGGAACTGGTCGGTGCAGTTAATCGTTTGCGATGCGGTAATGTTCGAATTATTGAAATGAATATTCTTGGTTTTCCTGCTGGCAATGCCGCCGGCATTCTCTCGTAGAGGACAGGAAAACCATGATCATGCCGAATGCACGCCTGTTTCCATCGTTTACTTATCTCGCACGTTCCGCGTTGATCTTGCTGCCCTTAGTTCACGGCGGTGTCCGCGCAGAGAGTGGCCTGCCAGAGGGAACGCTTGGCTGGTGGTATTACAGCGGAATAAACAGTGACGCTCGTTATGCATCCGACCCGATTACTGCCTGTAAAAACGCTGCGTGGAACCACGCGCGACAGCCGCTGGCCGCAATGCGGCCATACCCAGGGCGCCGCGACATGTTTGAGTGCGCCTATCGGTGGTACGCGTCAGAAGGCCGCGGCGTCTGGCTTGCGGATGCCATCCTGCACTGTAAACCGGGTTATCGAGCGTATTCGCAGGGCGTTTGTCGTAAGGTAAGGCCGGAGCGTCCTGTACCCTTGAAATGCGGAGAGACAGCGGGAAACCCGGTCCAGTTCGCCAGCGGCACCAAAGTCCAGCATGAAACCGATCTGGGCGGCGGCGCCAATGACGCCCTGGCCGTTCGGCGCATCTACCGCAGTGCGCGCGAAAACGGACTCGGGCAATCAGCTGGCATGGGCTGGTCGTTTTCCTTCGAGCGGGCCTTTTTCGCCCCGCGTGCATTGTTTGGCGGTATCAGGCAGAGAATTATTGGCGCACTCAGCGACGGCACTTTTTTTGAGTTCTCGCGGCAGGGCAATGGCCCATACAAATCCAGCCACGACAGAGGCACGGCTCTGGAAGTGCAGGGCCCCGATGAAACTGTCTGGATTCTGACAACGCCGGACGGCACGGTCGAACGTTTTCTCCGGGATGGCGATGACTTCAGGCTCAGCAGCGTTCATACGCGCACCGGCATAGCCACGCATTACACGTACGACGCAAAAAACCAGCTCAGCAAAATTGTCGACACCAGCGGTCGCAGCCTAGCGATCACGTGGGAGGGTGACGTCATCGCGTCGATCTCCAATGCCACCGGCAGTGTGCGCTACGAGTATGAGCATGCTGTCGTACCCGGCGACGGACCCATCGAAGGCATGGACCGCCTGATTGGTGTGCATCACCTCGACCGTTCCGGTTCCGAGCTGTCATCGCGCGCGTATCACTACGAAGCCCCCAACGATCGCTTCCTCCTCACCGGCATTACCGATGAACACGGAAAACGCTTTGCCACGTATGCATACAACGGCGACGGGCAAGCCGTGTTGTCGGAGCACGCCGGCGGTGCGCAGCGCTACACATTTGCCTATCCCAGTCGGACCAGCCGGATCGTCACCGATCCGC
>NZ_WHJH01000179.1 GCF_011682145.1 Massilia mucilaginosa | reverse complement strand
ATCGCGGCAACGTGCTTCTCCCAAAAAACGGTCGTGTTTTCCATGCTTGCTCCGGTATCAAATCGAAGTAGCAAGAATGCGGAAATTCGGATTAGCCAGCAAGTCTGGGGTTTATGGAGCGCTTACACTCGACCCACTAAGCACACGCGTGAGGTCAACGTCCCGTAGTTCGTAAACGAGACCCTGCCGATGTCGCACCCGACAGGGTGGAAAGCTGGTTTTCTCGGTAATACTTGAGCGTGTCTCGAACGAAGATTCGGTGACTCTGTGGAAGGGAAAACTTGAACGGTGAACTTAAAAGCGCCGTTACGCTCTTCAAGGTAGATGCTTTCTCGACAGCGCCGATTTCATATTCCATGGTGTACTCCTCAGGTGATGGAGTGACAGTCATGCAATCGCGTTTTAGGCTTTTCTCACCAAATGGTGAGAGTTTTCTACCAAAAAGAAACCGGAAATCTCGAGAAAGCCCTGATGTCTGGTGCGGCTGGCGGGGATCGAACCCACGACCCTTGGCTTCGGAGGCCCAAAATAGCCTCAACAGGCACTAGTCTTACTGTGTCATAAAAGCATTGTAAACTATTAGCCCTTGTGTATACTGAAACCTTCCATGACGATGGGGGTGAAGATGGACAATTTGGCAGATCTGGACGAGTATCTCGAACACCTTTG
>NZ_WHJH01000178.1 GCF_011682145.1 Massilia mucilaginosa | reverse complement strand
CACCGGCGCGGCGCGCAGATGCTCGGCGATCTGATCCGCCGTCGGTTGCAGGGCCGCGCTCGCCTCGGCCACCCATGCCAGCAACGTCGCCGGCGAGACGGCCAGGCCGTACAGGTCGGCGATTAACTCGGCGGCACGGGCATACGGCAACATTTGACCCTGGGTCAAATGCACCGCCAGCGCGCGCACATTGCGGCCATACTGCACCGGCTCATTTACGCCAGTGGGGAAACGGCTCACGTGGGCCTGGCCGCAGCCGCAGGTCACGGCCAGCGTGCGGTGTTCGATGACATCGAACGCGCTCGCCGGCACATCGATGACCTGGCGCCGCTCGGCCACGACGGACTGCGCCAGCGGCAGCGTGCTGTGGCAGCGCGTACACTGGCGCGGCAGCGGATGGTCTATCGTTTCGGTAGGCTCGGCTGTCCGCTTGAGCGTGCTGCCTTTGTGGCCAGGCTGCGCGCCCGGCTTATTGCCAGACGGCTCGCGCAGCGAATTGGTCTTGCGCAAACCATCGGAAGACGGCGGCTGGCTGGAGTTGCGGCTGCTCTTGGAGACCTTCGATTCCAGCGCTTCCAGCCGTTCCCACAGTGTCAATACGACGCCCTCAAGCTCGCCGCGCGTAAGGGCGGAGAGGTCGGGAGGAGTGCGTTTTTTTGCCATAACCAGCATGATG
>NZ_WHJH01000177.1 GCF_011682145.1 Massilia mucilaginosa | reverse complement strand
CATGCTCGATCCGGGCGCGGGTCTTGGCGATGCGCGTATTGCGCCGCTTTTGGGTTTCCGAAATTGGCTTGTCCTTGCTTCCTTTGCGCTGGATGTGCATGCGCCATCCCTGCTGTGTCAACCTGTCTTCGCGCGCGCCGTCCACGTAGCCCTTATCTGCCAGGACGTTGCGATTGGTATTCGTGGGGTCGAGCACCGCCTCGAAATGAAGGGTGTCATGCTCGCTGGCCGTGCTGACCTTGATCTTGCGTACCAGCTTGTAGCGTTTGTCTGCGTTGGCCGATACCTTGTAGCCGAAGTAGGACTTGCCATGCTTCTTGGTCCAGCGCGCGTCCATGTCTTTCTGCCTGCGTTTCGCAGGCTTCCAGTCGATTGGCATGGCACCTTCTCCAACGAGCGCCTTTTCCGCTTTGCTCATCGATTGCTTCGGTGTCTGCACGATGCTCGCGTCGACCATCTGACCGCCACGCGCAATGTAGCCATGCCTGGAAAGCTGGCGGTTGACAGCGTCAAAGATACTCTCGCTGGCACCGGCCTTGAGCAAGCGCTCCTTGAACGTCCAGATCGTTGTCCGGTCCGGTATCTGACTACTGGAACGCAGTCCAACAAAGCGCTGGAAGCTCAGGCGGTCGAGCAACTGGAATTCCATTTGTTCGTCGCTCAGGTTGAACAACTGCTGGATCAGCAGGACCCGAACCATCAGTTCGGTCGGGAACGGAGGACGCCCGCCGC
>NZ_WHJH01000176.1 GCF_011682145.1 Massilia mucilaginosa | reverse complement strand
TCGACCACTTCTTCGAAAATGCCCTCCGGCATGAACGAATTGGTCTGGACAGCGGCACCGCCAATGAACACGTTCGCCGAGCCGTCTGTGATATAGGCCCTGCACACGATCTTGTCGCTGACCCTGGCTGCGGGTAAGCCATTGATGAAGACAGTCGAGCTGCCGGTCGCGATCGGCAACGGCGCCTGCGGGTGTAGCGCGCACACCACGACGTCAACATACGCCCGCGCGGCCTTGATGCCGTTGGTGAACACATTGCTGGAACAAGGACCGACGATCTTGCCGGTAACGTCGCCGATGCCTCCTATCGGACCGTCACCGGGCGGCGTGTGGCCGATCGAATCCCCAAGCCTTGCTGCTTTTGGCATGGTTTAGCTCTCCGTGGGCTGGTTGAGCATGGCCTGAACCTCGGCGATGCTGGAAAGACGCACGACCGGCGACCCCGCTACAAACACCGATGCCTGGTGCAATCGCTCGCGCAAGGAGGCGGCGCCGCGTTCCGGCCGCAGTTCGAGCACATAGCTGCCCGCCTTGCGCCACACGGTACCCGTGTTCGGCACAACAAAATCCGGATGCAAGGCCGTGCCGGCGGCGTCAAAAAACGCCCACGCGTCATGCTCGACTTCGCGCGCATCGGTCTTGCGACAGGCTTCCTCGTGGTTGGCGAACGCGTGCAGGGTGCGGCGCCGCTCGGACAGCGCAAACACGGTCGACGCGATCGCCGGCGCCGAACTTGCG
>NZ_WHJH01000175.1 GCF_011682145.1 Massilia mucilaginosa | reverse complement strand
TCGCTTTGCATACCTATGTATTCAGTATGCAATGACCTGTAAAGGCCGGGTTTCCCCATTCGGAAATCTGCGGATCAAAGCTTGTTTGCTAGCTCCCCGCAGCTTATCGCAAGCTACTACGTCCTTCATCGCCTGTAATCGCCAAGGCATCCACCATGTGCACTTATTCGCTTGTCCCTATAACGTTAGCCTCTGTTCCGGAGAACAAAGAGCGTTACAGAGATAAGAAAGTACAGCGTTGTTGCTTTGTTTTGATACATACAATCACTACCCATCGTCTGGCCTGTCGGCCAAACGATTAAAACTTTACTTCTTCCAGATTGTTAAAGAACGAAACAGCTTTAATCTCTAAAAGACCAAACCTAAGCATCTATGCTTACGTTTGCACTTTCAAGAGTTAAGTAGAGTGGTGGAGGATGACGGGATCGAACCGACGACCCCCTGCTTGCAAAGCAGGTGCTCTCCCAGCTGAGCTAATCCCCCAAGGAATGCGTGGTAGGGCTGGTTGGACTCGAACCAACGACCCCCGCGTTATCAACACGGTGCTCTAACCAGCTGAGCTACAGCCCCGACTTGGACACTGCTACTGTTTCTTCTTAATTAAACAGCCGATAAGTGTGGGCGTTTGTTGAACCGGCTCTATAGCCTGGTGCAACTCTAGAAAGGAGGTGATCCAGCCGCACCTTCCGATACGGCTACCTTGTTACGACTTCACCCCAGTCACGAATCCTACCGTGGTAAGCGCCCCCCTTGCGGTTAAGCTACCTACTTCTGG
>NZ_WHJH01000174.1 GCF_011682145.1 Massilia mucilaginosa | reverse complement strand
ACCACCAGCGACGGCTCGCTGTCCTCGTGGAAGGGGCACACGCCGATGCGGTCCTTGCCGGACTTTTTCAGGGCGATGCCGGCCGACTCGACCAGGCGCTCGACCGCCACTTCATTCTTTAGCCGCTCGATGTCGGCCTCGGGGATGCGGGGCATAAATCCCTCTTTCTCTAAAAAGCTGTCAAGACCCTTTTGCGGTACTTTTATTGTATCGTATAATGGCCTTGTTCGCACCTTTTAAGATACCAGGGGGTACAGTATGGGCACTATCGTCTTTTCGTTATCTCCCATGTTCGCTACCCGCCTTATCCAGTTCCGCAAGGCCCAGAGCTTCACGCAGCAGGCCCTGGCCGACGCCGCGCAGATTCACGTGAACCAGATCAAGCGCTACGAGGCGGGCACGGCGCAGCCGACCCTGGAAGCCCTGGTGCGGCTGGCAAAGGCGCTGCACCTGAGTCTGGACACCTTGGTGTTCGACGAGGCCGAGCGCGGGCCGTCGGACGACATGGCCCTGCAGTTCGAGGCGGTCAGTCACATGCCGGAGGAAGAACGCCGCATCATCAAGGCCCTGCTTGACGGGATGATCATCAAGTATCAGACCAAGCAGATGATGGGCAATTTGAGCAGTTAGCGCGATTCTTTAGCCGCTAAAAAAAGAGCCGTACCCCGCACCCTACGCGCATAGCCAGGGTTGGGGACGGCTTTTTTCATTCATTACAGAAGCAATCGGTTAGCACATAGCTGATGAGGCTGTGTCCGAATGTCAGACCTGGCACCGT
>NZ_WHJH01000173.1 GCF_011682145.1 Massilia mucilaginosa | reverse complement strand
CGAGACAGGAGCGGATGACGCAGAAGTGCTCGGCACCGGCGAGTGTGCGGAAGCAGCCCGATATTTTCTGTTTGACCTTGGGCATGCGCACGGCGCGTTCGCCAACGTTGTTGGTGAATGGCACGGTCGGGTCGCTGATGAAACGCAGGACCGCGTCGGCATGGAGGCGGAATCGGCGCAGCAGATTGGCGGGGACCGATTGTTTGCCGCGGCCGCGCTGGCCCGGCGACTGCACGGTTTCGGGATGAAGCGCTTCGCCTTCCCGCACCAACGCGTCGTACACGGTGCGGAAGGCGGCCACATCGTCGGCGTCGAGGGAGCGCTGTTGGTGCCGCGCCGCCGTACAAACCCGATTGGCGCTCAGCAGTAATTGCATCATCGACTCGGGCCATTGCTGGCCGGTGATTTCTTTCACGTAAAGCAGTTCGCGCAACAGGTGGGCATTGCATAAGGCGTGAATGGAGTCCTCAAGCCGCCAATACGGAGCCCAGCAATCGTGCACCAGCACGCCCAGGCGTTTGGGCAGGATGCCATGCGCCTCGATCGCTTCCAGGCCCCGTTTGGCATGCACGCCGTACCATGTCAGCGTCTCGCTGGCGGCGATGTGCAGCCAGTGCAGTTTGCCGGCCACGCGCAGGCCCGATTCGTCGGCGTTGAGCACCGGCGCGGCGCGCAGATGCTCGGCGATCTGATCCGCCGTCGGTTGCAGGGCCGCGCTCGCCTCGGCCACCCATGCCAGCAACGTCGCCGGCGAGACGGCCAGGCCGTACAGGTCGGCGATTAAC
>NZ_WHJH01000172.1 GCF_011682145.1 Massilia mucilaginosa | reverse complement strand
TGCCAGCGGCGAAAACCGTGGATGACGTCGCGGCGCTGCTGCCGTGGAATATGAAGGATTTGCATACCCCCGATTTAACCAGCGGCGTGACTTCCTGAACAGTCTGGGGTTGATGGATCGCTTACGTTTGATTGGCTTCCGGACCTGGGCAGTTGGTAACCCGCCTGGCAGGGCAATGCCCCAGTCCATCGACGCGGTCTTTAGTACGCGGTTCAGCAAATTGAGTTCATGAATGACCGATTGAGGTCCTACGACCTTCAAGCGGCGGTCGCGGAACTGGGCCACCTGCGACGAAGTGAGGCTCGCCATGCGGTAATCACCGAAGGCGTCGGTCAATGTCTTGATGCGGGATTTGTCGGATTGCTCTCTGCGCTTCGTTGGTAGCACTTCGGTTTCGAAGCGATCCAGCACGTCCTTGATGAGGGTTGCCTCGGCCTCGTTCCGTGACACGAACACGCCTCGCACCATTTCTGACTCGATGACCGTCGCCCACTCTTTAGCGGCAACTTCTGACGCAAAAGTCTTCGTCTGGGCCGGATAGCCGCGTTTCCGGATCTGTACGTGGAACTGCTTGGGGCCTTTTTTTCGGATCGTAGGCATGGGCGCTGCGCTTCAAGTTGATAGAAGGCATCAGTGTGCCAAATTTGTGCCAATAAATGGGAATTATCTACGTACGCCTAGTCTTACTGTGTCATAAGTTATATCGAGCCACATTGCAGCAGGGGCATCGTTGAAGTCGTTTCACGATTGCAGACATGATGAGTGTGCGCAATGACGTAATTGATTCAGGTACGTGGCGCTGTGTCCG
>NZ_WHJH01000171.1 GCF_011682145.1 Massilia mucilaginosa | reverse complement strand
CCTATGCCCGCAAGCTCGACGCGGCTGGGGTGGATGTGAAAAGCGTGCGCTACAACGGCATGATCCACGACTTCGGGCTGCTCAACGCGCTGGCCACCTTGCCGGGTACCCGCAGCGCACTTGAGCAGGCATCGCAGGAACTGAAGCTGCGCTTGAAATAATATGAGAAATAGCTTGCTATCCGATAGTGCACTATATATACTGCTTCACATGGACGAGAAACAAACACCGAATGACCAGGTTCCCCAGCTCGATGGCCAGTTGTGCTTCTCGCTGTACTCGACTTCGCTGGCGATGAGCAAGCTGTACCGCAAATTGCTGCGCAATCTGGGGCTGACGTACTCGCAGTACCTGGTGTTGATGGTTCTGTGGGAACAGAACGAGTTGACGGTGTCGGAAATTGGCGAGCGCCTGTTCCTGGACTCGGCAACCCTGACTCCCCTGCTCAAGCGGATGGAACAGGCTGAACTGCTGACCCGCATCCGTGCGGCCAGCGACGAACGCCAGGTGATCATTTCGCTGACCGAAGCGGGCAGTGCTCTGCGGGAAGAAGCGAAGAAGTTTCCGTCGCAAATGTTGTGCACCTTTGCTTGTGAGTTGGACCAGGTCGTCAGTTTGAAGCAGCAGCTCGATGAGCTGCGCAGTAACCTGAACAAGAATACGTAATGCACGGGGTGGACAGGTACCGCCTGCCCCGGTCGAAGCAAAATGTAGTGCACTATATAATCGCCAACTAACTTAAATCTTTGAAAAGGAAACATCATGAAAGCCATCAACACCATCGCCCTCGCCCTGTCGATCACCGCCGCAGCCGCAGCAACCCCGGC
>NZ_WHJH01000170.1 GCF_011682145.1 Massilia mucilaginosa | reverse complement strand
GTTTCGCTGTCGTGATACTGCCCCAGAAAACGGATCGGCTGGAACTGTGCAGCATCATTCGCCGCCTCAGCCTCGGTAGCGGCCACACTGTGGCGCTGCGGCGCGGGCTGGACGACCCGCAGCACGTTGCCCCAAGCTTTGTACTGCGTCGCCCAGACGATCTCGCCTTGCTGATCGGTCACCTCATTCGGCGTGCCGAGATGGTCGGTGTGGATGTGATGGACGTTGCTGCGGCGTTCGCTGTCGCCATCGCCTGCAACCGAATCGAGCTGCGCCAGCGGCACGAACGAGTCTGGCTCATACACATAGGTGCGCTCCCACTTCCCGCGCGCCTCGCACAGCAAGCGATTCCCATCCCACACAAAACGCGTCAGGCCAAATCCATCGCGCTTGGCAATCCTGCGTCCGAACGGATCGTAGGCGTACTTGACGGTCTGCACCGTCGGATTCGGTTCCTGGGCGTTGCGCGTCACCACCGACTTGACCAGCTGATGCGCCGCATTCCACTCCAGCGTCAGGCGCGTGTGTTTGCCGATCAGCTTTTCGGTCAGGTTGCCGTGCGCATCGTAGTCATAGCGCTTGTCCTCGAACACGCGCACCCGGTTGCCTTCGACCCGGCCGGCGCTCGCTACCGTCTCATCGAGCAGATTGTGCGCAGGATCAAATGCGAAGCGCTCCGCCAGGTTCGGCTGCACGGCGCTCATGATGCGGCCGATCACGTCGTAGCTGTAGGTCTTGCGGCCGTTGCGTTTATCGTCGACCGCCAGCAGGTTGCCGCTCTCGTCGTACTGATAACGGCGCGCGATCACCGGCTCGGTGCTTGCGCCCACGCCCAGATG
>NZ_WHJH01000016.1 GCF_011682145.1 Massilia mucilaginosa | reverse complement strand
TCGCTACCGCCAAGCTCAACGGCCTTGATCCGGCGCGCTGGCTGGCCATCGTGCTGGAACGTCTCCCGACGTGCCCCAACAGCCAGATTGATTCGCTGCTGCCATTCCCCGACTTTACTTAGCGCTAGACAGGCTGTACAGGTGGGGCCGCTGGCCGCTTACGGTAGTACGAGGTCAAGACATAGAGGGCACACACTTATAAGCGCTTTCGTGATTTTTTGGATAAGTAATCGATCGTTAAGTTGCTTGGCAGCTGTATCTCTGTCTTTCAGGGCAACGACCTCGCGATTTGAAGGGAGTCCGAAGTTTTCGAGAAAATATGAATCAACCGTTCGTCTAAAATTTCTTCCGAATAAATCGAACTCAAGGTATCTGATATCGTCATGTGTCACGGATTGATTGTTCGAAATCGCCTCGGCCAATCTGGGCGACGTAGTTGCGAATGGCTGGAAGCCGTGCTTCACACAATATTTTGGTCCCATGATTTTACGGTTGTTCAGTGGATAAATATATGTATTGCCTACGAGCGTCTTTTGGGGTTTCGTGTCCACCAGCCTCCATCACCCTGCAAACACAAGTATGGGCACGGAACTGATCCGCAAGCAGCCTGGACCGACGGGCTCAGGTCTTCCCGCTTTCCCAACCCGCAGCGATCAACAAGCTGAGCGCCGCTTACCGCACCGACCCCGCTTTTCCGAACAACCAATGCATGATGCATCGTGGGAGAACCTGAATCCCATCCAGCGAGGTTGACATACGCAACTTTGCGCATGCATCGTTTTGACCTTGTATCAATTGCCTTTCATCAAAAATCCTGCTTGCCATCCACTTGGTATTGTGGTGCCAGCAATGCGGCCATATTAATGAAAGGCTTACGGGGCGAGGGGATGTAAAACACCGTCAAGACACAAAGGGCAAACGCCTTTCATTTCTCTGATAATTTTCTGAATAAGCAACCTATCGTTAAGTTGTTTAAGAGCTTTATCTCGGTCTTTCAGTATTACCACGGCATCGTTCACGGGAAGCCCGAATTTTTCAAGAAAATTTGAATCTACTGCACGCTCATATGACTTTCCATCATTTCTAAAACGAAGGTATCGGATTTCTTCCGGGGGCATCGATTCATTGCTCGAAATGGCCGCAGCCAACCTTGGTGAAGTCGCTACGTACATCTGCACGCCATGTTTTCTACAATATGTTGGTTTTATCATCGTTCTATTCCAATCGATCCTGCAAAAACCTTAATTGCCTTAGAGCGCCTTCTGGTACGTCTACGCCACCCGACTTCAGCAATTTGCAAACGTAAGTCACACAACTTTGCGTCTTGGGGTCATAGACCGGTCCCGTCCTCTCGAGACGGGCCTTCTGGTCCCGTTGCGCCGATGCGGGGTCCCGCAGTACAAATGGCGCAGATTTAGACGCATCAGGGGTATCTGTGAAGTCGATGGTTGGCCTTGTACGTTCGCCAGTTCCGCCCGCTTGGTGTGAATGTATCGTGTTCCCGTCAGAGGTAATCTCAATTGAATAGTGTCCGAGGGGGCTACCTTCAATCTCGTGCCAATACACCGTGCAATTGCAACCTTCCGCACTCAAGCCATACGGATCGATCCATGAAACCGGATTCGGCGCGTATTGATACGTGTTATGCCCACCGGAAAGCCCGATCGGATCAAGCGACACAAAACGCCCGCAATCGGCATCGTAGTAGCGGAAACGATTGTAGTGCAAGCCCGTTTCGCTGTCGTGATACTGTCCCTGGAAACGGATAGGCTGGACCTGCGCCAGGGCAGCGTGCGACTGGTCCGCCTCCGCCGCAACGTCCACGCGGCGCAGCACATTGCCCCAGGCCTTGTAGGCGACCGCCCAGGTGAGCTCGCCATTCTGGTCGGTGACTTCATTCGGCGTGCCCAGATGATCGGTGTGGATATAGTGCACCTTGCATCCGGTGCCGGCGTCCTGCCCGGTCACCGTATCGAGCTGCGCCAGCGGCACGAACGAGCCCGGCTCATACACATAGGTGCGCTCCCACTCTCCGCGCGCCTCGGACAGCAGGCGGTTGCCGTCCCACACAAAGCGCGTCGTCCCGAACGCATCCTTCTTGGCAATCCTGCGTCCGAACGGATCGTAGGCATACTTCACCTTTTGCACAGTCGGCTGCGCCTCATGCGCATTGCGCGTGGTCTCCGACTTGACCAGCTGGTGCGCCGCATTCCATTCCAGGCGCAGGCGCGTGTGCTTGCCGCTCAGCTTTTCAGTCAGGTTGCCGTGCGCATCGTAGTCGTAGCGCTTGTCCTCGAACACCTTGACCCGGTTGCCTTCGACCCGGCCCGCCGCGCCGACGGTGGCGTCCAACAGGTTGTGCGCCGGGTCGAACGCAAAGCGCTCCTCCAGGTTCGGCTGCACCGCCGTCATGATGCGGCCGATCACGTCGTAGCTGTAGGTCTTCAAGCCATTGCGCTGGTCGTCGATGGCCAGCAAGTTGCCGGCGTCATCGTACTGGTAATGGCGCGCAATGACCGCTTCGGCGCCCTGGCCAACGTCCATGTAAGCGGCCACCTGCGCCAGCAGCCGCCCCACCGGATCGTATGCGAGCGCGGTGGTCAGCGCCCCTTGCGTGCGGGACGTTGCGCGGTGCAGCCGGTCGCGCTCGATGTCGGTGATGACCTCGCCATCGATATTGATCTGGTGCAGGTGACCGGAGCCATAGAACAGGTTGTTGAGCACCCTCCCATCCGGCAAGGTGGTCTGGATCCGGTTGCCCAGTTCGTCATACGCATGGTGCAAGGCGCTGGTGTGCTCGCGCGTCCTGGTGCGCTCGCCGACCAACTGGCCCAAGGCATCGTATTGCAGCGTGACTTCGGCGGCCGCATTGACCGCTTGCGTCAGCCGGCCCAGCGCGTCGTAGCCATAGCGCACGCGGATCTGTTCGGCGCTGGCTGCGCCATTCGCGCGCGAGACGATCTTTTCGATCAGCTGGCCGGCACTGTCGCGCGAATAATGGGTATCGATACGCGTGTATTCGCTGCGCTCGGCGCTGCCGTATTCTTCCTTGACGACGACCAGGCCGTTGTCATCGTAACGGTAACGCGTCAGTTGCGCATCGAAGGCGGTTTCTTCCACCAGGCGGTCGCGGGCGTCGTAGACAAAGCGGTGGGCATCGCCATTTTCGTTGATCAGCTCCGCGATGCGCTGCGCATCGTCGTAGCGGTATTCGAGCACGCCGCCGCGCGCATCGACACGCTTGACCGGCTTGCCCTCGCTGTTGAGCACGTAGCTGGTGCGGTTGCCCGCGGCATCGACATTCGCCACCAGCCGTCCGAACGCGTCATATTCATAGCGTACCGTGGCGCCGTCCGGGGAGGTGGCCGCGGCCATGCGCCCGAGGCGATCGTAACTGTACGACGTGGCGTTGCCGGCGGCATCGGTCGCGCGCACCAGCCTGCCGCTATCGTCATAGCTGAAATAGGTGCTGTTGTTCGAGCAATCGGTGTAGCTGATCAGTTGCGCGGCGCGGTTGTAGGCCAGGCGCTTGACGCCGCCGGCCGCGTCGAGCACCCGCACCGGCAAGCCGAGCGCATCGTACTGGTACGACGTTTTTTGGCCCAGGGCATCGGTCACGCTGGCCAGGTTGCCATTGTCGTCGTAGCGCAGCAAGGTGGCCGCGCCCAGGGCGTCGGTAATCAATGCCGGCTTGTCGAAGCGTTCGTCGTAGACGATGCCGGTGCCGTGCCCGCCGCTTTCGACGCGCACCACACGGCTGCGCCCGTCGTAACGGTAACTGGTCGTGCGGCCGCCGGCATTGGTGACATGCAGCACATTGCCATGGGCGTCGAGCTGGCGCGTGGTGACGCCGCCGACCGCGTTGACGATGCCGATCATGCGGCGCTGGTGGTCGAAGCGGTAGCGCTCTTCGCGGCCGAGATTGTCGGTCACGATGGTTTCCTGCGGCAGATAGCGCAAGTTCCACGATTGCCCGCTGTTGGTCCAGTTGCGCGTGACGCGGCCGCTGGCCGTGTAGTCGTCGTATTCGTAGCGCGACACCAGGCCGCCCGGCTGGCTGTGTTCCACCATCACGTGGTTGCGGTAGGCGAACTGGCGGGTGATCGCGCCCGCGCCATTGCTGACCTGGCTCAGGTTGCCGGCATCATCGTAGGCGTACTGCACCAGCAATTGCGGCTCGTCCACTCCCTCGCCCTGCACGCTGATGCTGCGCAGGCGCGGATAGGCCCGGTGATCCTCGAACGCCAGCGTAAACAGATTGCCGGCCCCGTCTTCGACCTGCTCGGGCAACTGGCGCTTGTTGTAGCTGATGCTGATCCGGTTGCCGTTGGCATCCATCTGCCCGACCAGGCGGGCAATGTCATGCCCGCCGTCCGGAATGGCGAACAGGTCGCGCGCGCCATTCGCATTGGACAGCTCGAAGCTGCGCTGACCGGTGCGCAGCAGGGTGATTTTTTCCGACGGCGAATACAGCGACTGGCCGACGCGCGGCAGCGAAAACGTGATGTTGCGCACGAAGGAGTCGAGGACGACCACGCTGTCGTCATCGACTTGCAGGGCCAGCGAGAGCGGCGTCGACCAGCCTTGTCCCATCCAGCCGGCCTGGCGCTGGCGCGAGCTGTAGCTGCGTTGCCAGACCAATGGCAAGGGGGCGGGCAAGACAAAATCGCGCTCGCCCGGGCCCTTGAGGATCTTGGCGCCGGAACTTGGACTGACGGGCTTGCCGATTTTCGGCTCGCAATCGGGGCATGCTTCCTCGGCTTCGCCTTCGAACTCGAATTTGTCTTTTCCCTTGCCTTTGGGTGTGGGGGCCTTGGCCGGCGCGGAGGCTTTGGCCGGCGGCGCCGTCTTGACCGGCGCTGGCGCCGGGGCTGGCGCTTTCACCGCTGGCGCCGACGGCGCCTTGGACAGCCCGACCTGGCCTGCGGTGCTTCTGGGCTTGAATGCGGGGCTGTTACCGATCTTCGCCTCGTTCAACTTCACCCAGTTGGCAACTGGCGCGCCGAGTTTGCTCTCGCGCAGAACCCGCATCGCCTTGGTGAGATCTTTCTTGGCCAAAAAAATCGATACACCCGACATGACGGCAATCACCAGCAGTACTTTTCCTTCGGCGAAGGCTTGCGCGGAGGCGGTGATGAGCTGGTGATACTGGGCAGTGGCATTGTGCGGCAACAGCCCGGCGCGCCATGCCAGCGCAAACCCCTGGATCATTTTCCTGCACATTTCGGGAACCGTCGCGATCAGGCTTTCCACCATCTCGGCCAGGCCCATCACCAACAGGACCGCCGCCGCGATTTCCATGCCCAGCGCGGCGCCGATGACCGCGCCCGGTACCGCCCCCACGCCGGCGGCCAGGGCGCCGAGCCCGCCCCCGACAGCCGCGCCCAGGACCGCGCCGCCGCCAATGAAAAGCGCGGTTTCCTTGGTGCCTTCCCAGAGGGCGGCCAGAATGGTACTGAAGTCGAGCCCGTCGACCTGCTTGATCAGCATCTCGCCCATCCGCCGGTTCGACGCGTCCAGCGCTTCGTGGACGGCGTAGGCGCAGCTGGTCGCTTTAGTGTGTTGGGCCAGTTCGCGCATGCTGGGCAGCGAATGAACGCGCGCGAAGCGTTGCATGCGGTTTTCCACATCTTGCAGCGCGGCGGCGCCCGCCGTCTTGTATTGCTTCTCCATGCGGCTCAAGGCGGCGCTGATGTCGGTAAAACTGCTGAGTGTATTCGTCGAGGCCATGCGGCGGTCTTTCTATGGTTAACAGTCGCCGCTTGCTTGATGTCATACCGACAGCTCTATTTCACGGTTCGAAGTAATATTATAGCAACATTCTGATGACTTAACCAGTTTCACTATTGCTTACCGGTGATGCAAGAGAAATGGGCGGATGCAAGGATGTTGTCTTTTTGCACGGCAGGCCCTTGATTAGCCGGGCTCAAGCTTTGCGCGGCGGGGCGGCGCATAATCGCCCTTCGAACCGTTTCCGGAGCCTTTTCATGGATGTCGCGCGCAACCGTCATAGTGACGAGCTGGTCGAAGCTGAAGCATTATGGGACATGGATGTGGTCGACAAGGAAGCCTGGGTGTGCCGCGGCTGTCCGACCCAGGTGTATCCGGCCTCGTACGACGCGGCGGTCAACAAGCGCCGCCCGTATTTCACCCTCGGCCGCATCAACCGGCACGCCGAGGGCTGTGCTGTCGATGCCGAACACAGCATCGTCAGCCGCGGCCAAAAGGAGCGGGTCGGCAACAGCGAGGGCTTTCCGATGCCCTTTCCCAGCAAGCTGATCCTGGACGACGAGCCCGCCGGCGCCGCCGCCGGCCCGGTCAAGCTGTCGTTCGCATCGAGCACCCTGGCCGCCGTCCACGCCGCCGCCCGGGCGTCGGTGCACGCGCGCCACCACGGCCACACGATCAAGACCATCCGCCCCGCCTGCCGCACGTACATCCATTTCCCCAACGACCGCGAATTCCTGCCGCTCGACATCCCCGGCGTCTGGGGCAAGACCTACGCCCAGCTGTTCTGGTTCATCCCCAACAAAAAGCCGGCCTTTTTCACCAATCCGCACCACCTGTTCTATGCGCCGATCCGCTGGAAGGAGGCGCCGGCGGCCAGCGCGGTGCATTGCGAACTGATCCTGAACGCCGGCGAATGGGACAGCGCCGCGCGCCGCTACCTCAGCCTGTGCCGCTTGCGGGTCGACTGGTCCGGCTGGAGCCCGGCGCGCCGCAACACCTTGCTGCACGAAATCAACACGGCGCGCGCGGAAGCCGTCGAGCAGGCCCGGCTGGACAATCAAATCAAGGGCTGGATTTTCTTCGTCGGCACCCAGGACCGGGACGACCCGTCCTTGTTCCACGTCGACGACGAGCGCTTCATCTGCGCCCTGGCCGCCCGCATGCGCTGGCCGGAACGCCAACTTGCGCACGCCTGAGCTGCATCATGCCCGCGCGCCGCCACGCGGCTAGCCTGAACCTCTGATCGACAGTCGGGAGGCGGGCGGCATGAACCTGATGACGTGGAATATCCAGCGCGGGCGCACCCCGAGCGGCGCATGCAGCATCGCGCGCACGGCCGAGGCCTTGCGCGGCGTGGCCGATGCCGACGTGATATGCCTGCAAGAAGTATCGAGCGGCTATACCGACATGGACGGCTGCGATGGCGCCGACCAGTTTGCGCTGCTGGCGCTCGCATTCCCCGGCCATGTGCCGGTGGTGGGCCTGGGCTGCGACACGGCGGGCGAGGGCGATGGCCCGCGCCGCCGGTTCGGCAACATGATCCTGTCGCGCTACCCGGTGCTGCAAGTGCTGCGCCACGCCTTGCCGTGGCCGTTCGACCCGGCGGTGATGAGCATGCAGCGCATCGCGCTCGAAGCCACGCTCGACACGCCGCTCGGCCTGATCCGGGTCACCACTACCCACCTCGAATATTTTTCCCGGCCGCAGCGCAACGCCCAGGTGCAGCGCCTGCGCGATCTGCAGCGCGAAGCGGTGGCGCATGCGTCCCACCCGCGTGCCGGCGCGCCCGCCGGCCCGTTCGCCGCCGTCCCGCGCGCCCGCGCGGCCGTGCTCGCGGGCGACTGCAACTTCCTGCCCGGCTCCTGGGAATACCATTGCCTGCAAGCACCCTTCGACGATGGCACGCCGTCCTATGCCGATGCCTGGCCGCTGCGCCATCCCGGCCGGGCGCACGCGCCGACGGTCTGCCTGCACGACCACCCGGGCCGGCCGGCCGATCCGTTCACCTGCGACTTCATGTTCGTGAGCGCCGACCTGGCGCCGCGCGTGGATGCGTTGGAGCTTGCATCGGACGACTTCGGCCCCGACCACCAGCCGCTGCTCATGCGCCTGGCATGAGCGCAGGCGAAACGCAGCGCGCACGGTTGAGATTTTGTTGCATTCAAAACAGCTTGTCCTCATGTAAAATATAACGAAATTTATGTTATAGCAATACACATGAGCGACGACAAATCCTACCCCTGTTCGGTACTGCTGATAGACGATGAGCCCTTCGCACAGGACTTCATCTCGCACTGCCTCGAGGGTTGTACCGACGTGGCGCTGCGCTATGCATCTCAGTCCGAGCGCGTCGTCGAGCTGGCGCTGGAGGTCGATGCGACCGTGGTGCTGGTCGACCTGCGCATGCCGGGGGCGGACGGTTTCGACGTGATCCGCCTGCTGCGCCAGCACCGCGATACCGAGCATCTGCCGGTGATCCTGCTGTCGTCCGAAGAAGATGCCGAGATCAAGGCCAGGGCCTTCGCCACCGGCGCCAACGACTACATGGTCAAGTGGCCGGACGGGCGCGAACTGGCCGCGCGGGTGCGCTACCACAGCGCCGCCTACATCGCCCGCAAGCAGCGCGACGAAGCGTTCGTGTCGCTGCGGCGCAGCCAGGAAGAACTGGCCGCCAGCCAGTCGGCCCTGCACCAGGCGCAAAAGATGGAAGCGATCGGCCAGTTGACCGGCGGCGTGGCGCACGACTTCAATAACGTCTTGCAGATCATCGGCGGCAATCTGCAGTTGCTCAAGCTGCTCGGCGGCGTGAGCGAGAGCGCGCGCACCCGCATCGATATCGCGCTGGCCGGCGTGGAGCGCGGCGCCAAGCTGTCGGCCCACCTGCTGGCGTTCGCGCGGCGCCAGCCGCTGCAGGCGGTGGTGGTCAATCCCGGCACCGTGCTGCGCGACATGGATGAAATGATGCGCCGCGTGCTCGGCCCGCGCGCCGTCATCCATACCGAGATCGAAGAACAGCTGTGGAGCACCAAGGTCGATCCGAGCCAGTTGAACAATGTGATCCTGAACCTGGCCATCAACGCGCGCGACGCCATGGCCGACGGCGGCACCCTGACCATCCGCGCGGCCAACGTGCCGGCCGGATCGCCCCTGCTGTCCGAACTGGCCACCGGCGACTACGTGATGGTGGAAGTGGCCGACACCGGCTGCGGCATGCCGGACGCGGTGCTGCAGCGCGCCTTCGAGCCGTTTTTCACGACCAAGCCGACCGGCCAGGGCACCGGGCTCGGTTTGTCGATGGCGTATGGCTTCGTGAAGCAGTCGGGCGGCGAAATCGAGCTCAAGAGCGAACCGGGCGCCGGCACCAGCGTGAAAATTTTCCTGCAGCGCAACACCAGCGAGCCGGAAGACGCCGAGGAACATGTGCAGGCGCCCCTGTTCGGCGGCCTGGAAACGATTCTCGTGGTCGAAGATGAACAGGACGTGCGCACCAGCACCGTCGAATTGCTCTCGGCGCTGGGGTATCAGGTGTTCGAAGCGGAAGATGCGGCGCATGCCGTGGAACTGATCGACTCGGGCGCCAGGATCGATCTGGTGTTCTCGGATGTGATCATGCCCGGCAAGTTGAGCAGCCTGGAGTTGAGCGAAGTGGTGCGCGCCAAGCTGCCATCGGCCCAGCTGCTGTTCACCTCGGGCTATGCCGAGGGCGTGCTGGCGCATGAGGGCAAGCTCGATGCCAAGGTCAATCTGCTGCAAAAACCGTACAACGCCGACGTGCTCAGTGCACGCATCCGGCATTTACTGCGGCGCCGCAAGCCGGCCGGTGCGACCTCGCATTAGACCCGCGCGTCGCGTAGCGCGTCGCAGAGGGCCGCGCGAAGCGGCGCGTGTTCTTAGTGCGGCTTGACGTAGCGGTACGACCCTGGCGGCGGTTCATTGAGCACCGCCCAGAAAATCCCCAGATCCGCGATCGCCCGCACGAACTCCTCGAAGTCGACCGGCTTGACCACATACGCATTGACCCCCAGCTCATAACTGCGCAGCAGGTCCTGTTCTTCCTTCGACGAGGTGAGCATCACCACCGGAATGCTTTTCAGGGCCGGCGTGCTGCGGATCTCCTTGAGCACTTCCAGCCCGTCGACCTTGGGCAGTTTGAGGTCGAGCAGCACCACGGTCGGATTGCCGATCTGGCGCGCGGCGTGCTCGCCGCGGCACATCAGATAATCGAGCGCCTCGGCGCCGTCGCGGGCGATGATGACTTCATTGGCCAACTGGCTCTTTTCCAGCGCGATCAGCGTCAGTTCCAGGTCGTGCGGATTATCTTCGACCAGAAGGATGGGCTTTAACATGTCTTACGTACCTTAAATATTGAGTTCTTTGGGAATGCTGAAGTAAAACGTGGCGCCTTCGCCCGGCACACCGGTGGCCCACACCCGCCCGCCGTGGCGTTCGATGATGCGGCGCACATTGGCCAGGCCGATGCCCGTGCCCTGGAAGTCTTCCATCCGGTGCAGGCGCTGGAACACGCCGAACAGCTTGTGCACGTAATCCATGTGAAAACCTGCGCCGTTGTCGGCGATCGACATCACCCATTCATCGCCCTCGGCGCCGGCGCGGATGGTGATTTTGGCGTGCTCTTTCTGGCTGGTGAACTTGACCGCGTTCGACAGCAGGTTAAATAGCGCCAGCTGCACGAAGGTAGGGTCGGCGCGCATCGCCGGCAGCGCGCCGATATCCCATTCGACCTGGCGCTGGCCGATGTCGAGCGCGAGCTTGTCGATGCAGGAGCGCACCAGGTCGCCCATCTGGATCAGGGTCGGACGCAGCGCGGCGCGGCCCATTTGCGAAAAACTGAGCAGGTCGTCGACCAGCTTGCCGGCCAGGCGCGCCGAATCCTTGATGTTGCGCAGGAAGCGCTGGCGCTTTTCCAGGTTCTCGCTGGCCGCCGGTTCCAGCAGCAGGTCGGAAAAGCCGACGATGTGGCGCAGCGGCGCGCGCAAGTCGTGCGAGACCGAATACGAAAACGCTTCGAGCTCCTTGTTGGCGCGACCCAGTTCTTCGGCCAGTTCGGCCATCTGCTCGGCGCGTTCGAGCGCGATCCCCAGCAGCGCGCTGCGGAACTCGATGGCCAGTTCGATCTCGCCGCCATGCCAGGGCGCGCTGGTGCCGGTGATGGTTTCGCGCCAGGTGGCGAAGCTGGTGCGCGGCGACAGCTGCGTCGGCGCGGACGCGCCTTCCTTCTCATGCGGGTTGCCGGCCCATTCCACCGTGCGCACCACCTCGGGCCGGAACCACAGCAGGTAGTGCTTGTGGATGCGCGAGACCGGCATGGCCAGCAGGCCCGCGCAATTGCCGGCCAGGCTGGCGGCCGGCGGATACAGCGCCGCCAGGTGATCGGTGTGGAATACGTCGCCCTGGCAGTTCACGTCGAGCCAGCCGACCAGCGCGCGGATCGCTTCGTCGTCGGGCGTGTCGCCGTAGGTCAGCAGGCGCTCGTCGAACACGATGGCGGCGCCGCCGGCGCGCGCAAACTGCAGCAGGGCCGGAAACACGCTCGCGAGATTGTCGATGAAGTCCGAACCCTGGGTCAGGCCGGCCAGCATCGACACCATGATGCGGCGCACGTCGAGGCGAAACTGCAGTTCGTTGGCGTCTTCGCGCGACTCGATGCACATCGCCAGGATCTGGCCCAGCTGCTCGCAGGCGGTGCGCTTGTCGAAAGCGACCGGGCAGGGGGTCGCATGGTGGCACGAAATCAGCCCCCACAGCTTGCCCTTGACCATCAGCGACACCGACATCGAGGCCAGCGTGCCCATGTTGCGCATGTACTGCAGGTGGATCGGCGAGACGCTGCGCAGGGCCGCGAACGAGAGGTCGTTGGCGGCGCCGGTCACCGGGTTCAAGGCCGGCACCAGGCGCGCCGGCGCGTAGTTGGCGTCCTGGATCAGGCGGATCCGGTTGAGCATGTACAGCTCGCGCGCCTGGCGCGGAATGTCGGATGCCGGAAAGCGCTGCCCCAGGTAGGAAGGATAGTCGTCGTCACGGCATTCGGCCAGCACGTGGCCGTGGCCATCGTCGTCGAACTGGTACACCATGACCCGGCCGAAACCGGTGACGCGGCGGATTTCCTGGGCCGCCAGCGCGCTCATGGTGCGCGTGTTGGCGCTGTCGCCGACTTTCAGCAGGAACTCGCCGACCTGGCGGTGCAGGTGGCGGAAGTCGGCCGCCGAGGCGCGCGCCACCGATTCGAATTCGAGAATCAGCAGCGAATCGTAGTAGTGCGCCAGCACGTCGAAGTGGCGCACCGGCCCGATGCCGAGGGTGCACAGGTACAGCGGGCGCTGGCCGATGTCGGCGGCGTCGATTTCGGGCGCCAGCTGCAGGCTGGCCTGCTCGCCGATCACCGCCTCCAGGACCTGGCCGATGGCGCGCGCGGGGTCGACCCCGATCATCGCGCCGAGATTGTCGCTGGCCTGGACCACCTGCAGCGCCGGCGACAGCGCCAGCAAGAAGCCATGCGGCTGGATGCTGCCGGGGAAGCGGATTGGTTCCTGGTCGCAGCTGGACAAATCGAGATCGGGACTGACGGGAGTTGCCTGGCTCATGGAAGCTTCCTGGGCACGGGGTCGGGGCGCCGCATTTCAAAAGCATAATTTTACTTCATACACTATTCATTGCCACGCACATTAGCTGGTTTGATAACACGCCTACTTCAGGCTAGAGAAGCGGATCGACGGCTGCCGTGTTGGAGTGCAGCATCGCTTTGATCCTGCGGATATGGATGTTCGATTGCTCCACACGCTCGGCGTACGATGGGCTGGCCGTGCCTTCCGCGCCCATTTTGACAAGCAGGTTCTTGTGCTCTTCGAACATGCGCAGGGCGACCCACAGGGTTTCCTCCATCTTTGCCGTCTGCTCCGCCAGCAGCGTTGCCGCCGTATACGCGTGACCGGTATGGCAACGGAAGCGCACGTGGTTCCCGACCTTCATTTGCCACAAGACGCCGCCGCAGCCGGGGCAGTTGAACGGCAACTGCGCACCAAGGAACTCGACCGATTCCAGGTCGCTCAACACACGCTGGGCGATCTTCGCCTCGACTGCGATATCGTCGGGGACGGCGATGCGTACGCCCCGCTCGCGATCGGCGAGCCTGGTGAGCAGGCTGCCCATCTCCGCCAGCGGCACGCAGTGATCGACCTTGACATGATTGAGCACGTTTTGCGGCATATCCGGGTACGCCGCGTCGGCCGGATCCTGGACCACGCAGGTCCCGCCGCAGCGCCGGATCACTTCCATGCCCGAGGTGCCATCGTCGAGATAGCCGGTGAGGACGACACCGATGACCCGGTTTCCGAATTCCACGGCGGCGGAACGGAACAGGGGATCGATCGCGGGCCGCGCCCGATTCTCGCGCGCGCCCTTGGTCACCAGGGTTTTGGCTTGCGAAATCATCAGATGGTGATCCGGCTGCGCCAGTAGATACAGCCGCTCTTGATGACGCCATGCTGTATGGCTTGCTTGCAAGGCAAATTTCCCTTGTCGGCGAGCATGCGCAGCATGGCGTCGTTCGAGCTTGTGGCCGCCATGTGATGGACGATCAGGATCGCGGCGGGGAAATCCGCCGGCAGTTGCGCGACGAGGGCGCCCAGCGCAGTTTGTCCACCAGCGGAGGCACCGATCACGATGACCGGAAAGTCGCTGCGCCGTCTCGTGGAATCGGCCTTCGCCGTCTTTTTCGCCAATGCTGCCGTCATGAGATTCCTATCTTTGCCAAGGCAGGTGTGCCGTCGGGAATAATGCCATGTAAGCCGCCCCGGCAGCGCGCCCGAGCGCGCTGATAAAATGCGTGCTCGTACCATCTTGCCGGGCGCATGATAGACTCGCTTCCTCTCACCGGACCGGTTTCTCGACCATGTATTTCCCATGCCGCCATCGACGACGACGCTGCGCCTGATCCTGGGCGACCAGCTCAATCCCCTGCACAGCTGGTTCGCCGAGGTACGCGCCGAGGTGGTCTACGTGCTCATGGAAGTGCGCCAGGAGACCGACTACGTCCATCACCACGCGCAAAAGATCATCGCCATCTTTGCCGGCATGCGCGCCATGGCGCGCCAGCTCGAACAAGGCGGCCACCGCGTGCATTATCTGCGCATCGACGACGCCGCCAACCTGCAATCGATCCCCGCCAACATCGACGCGCTGCTGGCCCATTACGGCGCCAGCGGCTTCGAATACCAGGAACCGGACGAATACCGGCTCGACGTGCAACTGGCCGATTACGCGGCGCAGCTGAAGGTGCCCGGCACCATGGCCGGCAGCGAGCATTTCTTGACGGCGCGCGGCGAGGCCGGCCGCATCTTCGCCAACCGCGCGCAGTGGCTGATGGAGTATTTCTACCGCCAGATGCGGCTGGTGCACGGCGTGCTGGTCGAACCGGGCGGCAAGCCGGCCGGCGGCCAGTGGAACTTCGATCACGACAACCGCAAGCCGTGGCGCGGCACGCCGCCCGAGCCGTTCGACACGCGCGCGCAGCACGATCATTCGGCGCTGTGGGCCAGCATCGAGGCGGCCGGCGTGGGCAGCTTCGGGCGCCCCGATGCGGTCCGCATCGTCTGGCCGCAGGACCGCGCCGAAGCGCTGACCCACCTGGACGCCTTTATCGACCACGGCCTGCCGCATTTCGGCCACTACCAGGACGCGATGCACACCACGGCCACGAGGCTGTTTCATTCGATGCTCCCGTTCGCCCTCAATACCAAGATGCTGCACCCGCGCGAAGTGATCGCCGAAGCCGAACACGCCTGGCGCGCCGGCCGCGCGCCGCTGCACGCGGTGGAAGGCTTCATCCGCCAGATCCTCGGCTGGCGCGAGTACGTGCGCGGCGTGTACTGGGCCAATATGCCGGGCTACGAGCGGCACAATGTATTCGGTCACGACACGCCGCTGCCGTCGTGGTTCTGGGACGGCAAGACGAAGATGCGCTGCCTGGGCCACGCCATCGGCCAGTCGCTCGACGACGCGCACGCCCACCATATCCAGCGCCTGATGATCATCGGCAATTTTGCCCTGCTGGCGGGCCTGGATCCGCATCATGTCCACGAGTGGTACCTCGGCGTGTATGTCGACGCGGTCGAGTGGGTGGAGATGCCCAATACGATCGGCATGAGCCAGTTCGCCGATGGCGGCCTGCTGGCCACCAAGCCGTATGTCTCGAGCGCGGCCTACATCGACCGCATGAGCGACTACTGCAAGGGCTGCCACTACGACAAAAAAGCGCGCCTGGGCGAGACGGCCTGTCCGTTCAATGCGCTGTACTGGGATTTTTTCGAGCGCAACGCGGAGCGCTTGTCGGGCAACCAGCGCCTTGGCATGGTGTACCGCAACCTGTTCAAGATGAATGATGGCGCGCGCGCAGCCTGCGCCAGTCAGGCGGCGTCGGTGCGTGCGCGGCTTGAAGAACTCTGACTTCGGTTTACAACTCTACGGGACCTTGAATCAACAATGACACTACATATCGATACTCCGCTGATCGCCTCGGCGGCCATGGGCGGCAAGAACGGCCAGACGGTCTGGCTGAAGATGGAAGCGCTGCAGCCGAGCGGCTCGTTCAAGCTGCGCGGCATCGGCCACGCCTGCGAAGAATACGCGCGGCGCGGCGCCAAACGCTTCATCTCTTCGTCGGGCGGCAATGCGGGCCTGGCGGTCGCCTGCGCGGGGCGCCAGCTGGGCCTGCCGGTCGTGGTGGTGGCGCCGGAAACGACCAGCGAGCGGGCGCGCGAACTGATGCGGCGCGAGCAGGCCGAGGTGATCGTGCACGGCGCCTCGTTTTCCGAAGCGAACGCGCTGGCGCTGTCGATGGTGGGCGAGCACGACGCCTTCATCCACCCCTTCGACGATCCGCTCTTGTGGACCGGGCACGCCACCATGATCGATGAAGTGGCGCACGCCGGGGTGATCCCGGACGCGGTGGTGCTGTCGGTCGGCGGTGGCGGCCTGATGTGCGGCGTGATCGAAGGCCTGCGCCGCAACGGCTGGGACAAGGTGCCGGTGATCGCCGTCGAAACCGACGGCGCCGATTCGCTGGCGCAGTCGATCGAGGCCGACGCGCGCATCGAACTGCCGCGCATCGCCAGCATCGCCACCTCGCTCGGCGCGCGCCAGGTGGCGCAGGCGGCGTTCGACTGGACCCACAAGCATCCGATGAACAGCATGGTGGTGACCGACCAGGCGGCGGTGGCGGCCTGCATCCGCTTCATGGACGACCACCGGGTGGTGGTGGAGCCGGCCTGCGGCGCCTCGCTGGCGGTGGTCTACGCCGGCCACCCCGAACTGGCTGGCTTCAAAAACCTGCTGGTGATCGTGTGCGGCGGCGTGACCGCCACCGTGGCGCAGTTGCAGACATGGGAACGCACACTGGCCGCGTCATAGCCCGTACAGAATGGCGGCGAGCGCATCGTAGATCGGATACACGCGCGGCCCCGACTTGGGCCAGCCGATCATGTCGAAGTGGTCGTAGCCCTTGTAGTTTTGCAGGAAGTTCCAGCTGCCGCGCACCGGCGTGCCCTTGTAGTCGCGCACCGGATGCCCGTTCGGGGCGCGCATGCTGACCGTGTTGACCACGCCATCGTTGGCGAACCAGCTGGCGTCGACCGGCACCCGGCCGAATCCGGCCATGGTGTACGAGCCCATGCCGCGCCGCCCGGCCGAGGGAATCACCCATTCGCCCGCGTACGGGCGCGTGAGCGAGGCCATGTCGGCGCGCGGATACTGGAAGGCCGGGTTCTGGAGCGGGAACAGCAGGCGGTCGGTGTTGTTGCAGCACGGGCTGCCGGACTCGGTCGCCTGGTTGCTGATCGAGAAGTAGTACACCGAGGGCGAGGTCTTGGCCCAGGCATTGAAGGTACGCGCGCCGTCCGGCGTCATTTCGGCCTGGGCCGAGTCGAAATTATCCTGGTCCCAGAACGGCGCCGCCATCACGCGCTGGTGGTAGACCGCCGACGGCTCGGCCGCGCCGCTGCGCAGGCCGAACTGTTCCAGCCCGAGATCGTGCCCCGCTTCGGTGACGTTGCCGCCGTTGGCGATGGCCGCGATGCCGGTGGCCAGCTGGGTGAGCGCCGCGCCGGTCTCGCCCATGGCGTCGCGCAGGCTGGTGCCGTCGTTGGGCGACGAAATCGTGGTGGCGCTGACCACCCAGCCTTGCTTGCCGCCCTGGTACAGGTCGGCGCCGCCTTCGTCGCCATGGGGCGAGCCGTTTTCCAGCAGTTCGATCAGGGCGCGGATGGTCTGGCCGCCCTGGCTGTGGCCGACCAGGTGGATCGGGTGGCGCGCGTCCCAGGCCGGATACAGCGCGGCCGGGTAGCCGTTGGGATTGTTGGCCGGGTCGGCCGCCCAGCATTTGCCGGCCGGCTGGCGCAGCGCGCCGAACCTGGCCGCGCTGCCGGTATGGGTGGTGCCGTAGTCGACGCAGCCCCCTTTGATCTGATAGTACAGTTCGGCGGCGCGGTCCCAGTTGGAACTGATCGCGCCGACCGACGCGGCCCAGACCTGGTGCTGGCCTTTATGCGTGCGCATGTGGCCGACGATGTCGTCGAAGCCGCCCCAGTATTTGAAGCCGGTGCGGGTGTACTGCTCCGGGCCGAAGCCGAGGAAGCCGTGGACCAGCACGATCGGATAGTTGTTTGCGGCTGAGGCCGCTTGCAAGGCGCAGGACAGGAACAGGGCGGGGGCGAGGACTGCGCGGATGATACGTGGCAACATGATTCTCTCCAGACGAGAAAAAGCGTCGGCACATTGTATAGGCATTTTATGCGCGCACGCGCCCGGTTTTTTGCAGCGTTGCCAAGACGTTAAATCAAAGGCTGCCGCTGCCCGCGCCGCCACTGCCGGTGCTGTTGCTGGCGCTGGCGGCCAGCTTGTCTTGCCACACCACGTAGTCATCGACCGAATACAACTGGCACGGCTGGCCGCTGCTGCGCGCGCAGTCCGCCAGCGCGCGCGCGTGCGGGTCTTCGCCTTCTTCGGCCCAGCACCAGGCGCCGCTGGGCGAGACGGCAAACGCGCGCGGGGTCAGCTTGTGCAGATACTCGCGGTAGGCGGCGCGCCCGTTCTCGCTCAGATAGGGCACGGCGGCGATGTCGTCGATGCGGGCGAAGTCGGTGCGCGGCACGCTCGGGGCATCGGCCACGGCGACGATCTCGCGGGTCGGCATGCCGATGTGTTCAAGAAAGCGTTCGGTTTCGCGCCACCAGATGCGGGCGCCGTCGCGGCTGGCCGCCATGCCGTGCGCGTCGCGCTTGAAGGCGCCGAATTCGACCAGGCGCGCGCTGCCGCCGGCGCGCTCGAACGCGCTGTGCATGCGCGCCACCAGCTCCGGTCCGAACAGCGAATCGTTGACGCCGTACATCCACAGGCTGGGAATCTTGTTGGCCGCGCCGTAGTTGGCAAAGGCTTGCACCAGCTGCGCGCGCCAGTCGCAGCGCTCGCCATCGTCGCGCAGGCCGCCGGCGAAGTTGATCAGGCCGCGCACGCCGGGCACCGCGCGCGTGCCCAGGGCGATCGCAGCCAGGCCGCCGTACGATTGCCCGGCCACCACGATACGGTCGGGATCGGCCCAGCGCTGGCGGCGCGCGAACTCGATGGTGTCCTGCACGTCGCTGGCCTGGGCGTAGCCGTTGGCCGTCATGTTGCAGCCGTGGTCGGCGTAGCTGCCGGTGGAGCCGGCAAACCCGCGCCGCATCGGCACCAGCACGGCGTAGCCGCGCTTGACGAAGGCGGTGGCCATGTAAATGAAGCGTTCGCGCGCTTGCTTGCGCGGTTCGCCCGATTCCTTGCCATGGTTGATGATCAGCAGCGGAAACGGGCCGGCGCCGTTCGGCCGGAACAGGGTGGTCTGCAATTCGGACTGCTTGCCGGGACCGGCGGGAATGGCGATCACGGTTTCGTTGAGGCGGAAATCGACCGGCAATTCTTGCTCGACCGCTATCGAGGGGAGCAGGGTCAGGCCGGTCACCAGTGCGGCGAACAGCTGGCGCACGGCGCGCCGGAGGGGCGGGAAAACGGTAGCGATGATGGGCTCGCGATGAATGTAATTGCCGAAAGGAATGATTCGATTCTATGCAGGGAGATTTTTGTGAGCAATACCGGAATGTCAATTCGAGCGAGCGCGGCTGAAAAAAAGTTACCGAATGCACGCTTTAGTGCCTCCTTGCTCATGCTGTAAATGCAATCCGAGTTATTGTCGCAACGCAATGTGGCGCTTTAGCGACGCTGCGGTGTCGATCCCGCTATCGTGCCTATCAGAGAAACATTTCCTGTGGGAAAAATTGTTCTCGCAATACCAGATCGCCGGTGTTAGCATTGGGCGTGCCGTCCAATTCAGGCCTCGCGCCGCTTCGCCCTCATGAAAAATCCCAGTATCGGAACCCGCCTGACGCTCGGTTTCGCCGTCGTCCTCTTGTTCCTGGTTGTCCTGACCGGCATCGGCGTATGGCGCATGCAGCAGGCCAGTGTGATGACCGACAACATGGTCAAACAGACCGTGCGCAACGAGCGCCTGATCGACGAGTGGGCCAAGGTGATTGAAGTGAACGCCGCGCGCACCGCCACGGCCTGGAAGGTGAGCGATCCGGCCGACCAGAAAAAGGTGGAAGAGCAGATGAAGCTCGCGTCGGCGCGCGCCACCGAAATCCAGACCATCCTCGGCGAGAGCGTCAAGCACCCGCGCGCCAAAGCGCTGCTGGAGCAGGTGCTGGAAACGCGCAAGGCCTACACGGCGGCGCGGGCCAGGGTGTTCAAGCAATTGATCAGCGACTCGGTCAGCAAGGTCGACAACGGCACGCGCCTGGTGGACCAGGCCGGCAAGACCATGGAAGAAGTGGTCACCAGCATCAACCGTGTGACGCGCATCATGAACGACATCACCAGCGCCAGCGACGAGCAGCGCGACGGCATCGAACAGGTCAATCTGGCGGTGACCCAGATGGACCAGGCGGCCCAGCAGAACGCGGCACTGGTCGAGCAGTCAGCGGCGGCAGCGGCGGCGATGCAGGAGCAGGCGACGCAACTGTCGCAGGTGGTCGGCGTGTTCAAGCTGGGCCAGATGGCGGCCGGACGGCGCGAGTTGGCGCTGCTGGGCCGGTGAGCGCGGATTCGCGGCGATATGGCGCTGCCGACGCGGCGGCCGCGCCCGCGCAGGGGCAAACCGCAGCCGCACTGCAGCCAGATCAAGGCGCGTCCGTGCTTGCGAATGGGCAAGCCGCACCGGCGCGGCGTAGCGTGTGCGCCCGTTGCGCGCGACCGGCGGCGGCGTGCATTTGCCGCTGGATTCGTCCGGTCGCCAGCGACGTGCGCTTGCTGATCCTGCAGCATCCGCTGGAAGTGAGCAACGCCAAGGGCAGCGCGCGCCTGCTGCACCTGAGCGTGGCCGGCAGCACCCTGGTCGCTGGCGAGGTGTTCGATCCGGCGCAGCTGTCCACCCTGCTGGCCGTGGAAGGCCGGCAGGCCGTTCTCCTGTACCCGGACACGCCGGACGACCGGTCGCTGGGCATGCCAGCGCCGCCGCCACTGCCGCCGGAGCTGTTGCGCGCGCCTGACAAGCTGCTGCTGGTCGTGCTCGACGGCACCTGGCGCAAGAGCCGCAAGATGCTGTATCTCAATCCCTTACTGCATGCCTTGCCGCGTCTGCCGCTGAGCGACATGCCGCCCTCGCGCTATCGCATCCGCAAGGCGCACGCACCCGACCAGCTCTCAACCTTGGAAGCGACCTGTCACGCTTTGGGTGAGATCGACGGCGACCACGAAAAGTTCCTGCCGCTGAGTCGCGCTTTCGATGACTTGATCGACACGTTTGTGCTGCATCAAGGCCGGCTTTGAACGGTGCTTGAAAAAGCGGCATCACCCACGTAGAATACTGTATGTTTATACAGTTAAATGGGTGCTCCGGTGACCGATCGCGACAAGGACTTTGAAGAAAGCGTCATGCTCCCGCCGCGTCCGCTCGCGGCGCAAAAGGGGCGCGGCGCCGTCACCAACCTGCAGGGCCGCTACGAGGTCAATGCGCGCGAACGGTTCGACGACGGCTGGGTGCATGCCGACGACGAGGACGACACGCCGGTGCCGTTCCGCACCCAGGTCACCGACGAATTCGCCAGGACCATCCTGAGCCGCAACAGCTCGCCCGACATTCCCTTCAATGTGTCGCTCAATCCCTATCGCGGGTGCGAGCACGGCTGCATTTACTGCTTTGCGCGGCCGACCCACAGCTATCTGGGGCTGTCGCCGGGGCTGGACTTCGAAAGCCGCCTGTTCGCCAAGGTCAACGCGCCCGAACTGCTGCGGCGCGAGCTGGCCAGGCCGTCCTACGTGCCGGAACCGATCGCGGTGGGCGTCAACACCGACGCCTACCAGCCGTGCGAGCGCGGGCTGGGCATTACGCGGCGCGTGCTGGAAGTGCTGCACGACTGCGAGCATCCGGTCGCGCTGATCAGCAAGTCCTCGCTGATCGAGCGCGACATCGATCTGATCGGGGCCATGGCCGCCAGGAACCAGGCGATTGCGGCGGTCACGGTAACCACGCTCGACCCTGACATCTCGCGCACGCTCGAGCCGCGCGCGGCGGCCCCGGCGCGGCGCCTGCGCACAATCCGGCGGCTGACCGACGCCGGCATCCCGGTGCGGGTCAGTGTGGCGCCGGTGATTCCCTTCGTCACCGAGCCCGAACTCGAACGCGTGCTCGAAGCGGCGCGCGACGCCGGGGCAGTGAGCGCGCACTACGTCGTGCTGCGCTTGCCATGGGAGGTCAATCCCCTGTTCCAGGAATGGCTGCAGGCACACTTTCCCGAGCGGGCGCAGCGGGTAATGAACCGGGTGCGCGAAATGCGGGGAGGCAAAGACTACGACAGCGACTTCAGCAAGCGCATGCACGGGGAGGGCGTCTGGGCCGATCTGATACGCCAGCGTTTCGTCAAGGCGGTGGAGCGGCTGGGCATGAATGCCACCAGCGGGCGCTTTGCGCAACTCGACACGTCGCGCTTCAAGCGGCCGCAGCTTGTGCCGACGGCGCCGTCCAGGCAGTGCGGCAATGCGACCGGGCAGCTCGATTTGTTTGGATAATGCTGGCCATCCGGCGGCTTTTGTTGCCGGACCTTTTTTGTTGCGACTTTGTTTGCCGCGCTTACTCGCGCATCTCGATCAAATGCCGCTCGATGTCGAACACATGTGCGTCTTCCATCCCCAGTTCGCGCAGCGCGTGCGCCAGGTCGATCAGGTAGTCGCGGTTGGCGCCGCTCGGGCCATGCGAGCGCGCGATTTGACGGGCAATATCGAACTCGCTGGCTTCGCCGAGGAAGGCCGCATTGTCTTCGGTGGCGATGTAGACCAGCCCCAGCTCGCTGCTGCCATCGTCGAAGCGGATGTCGATCGCCAGGCGCAGATAGCCGTTCTTTTCGCGGTGGTCGAGGTGGGCGAACACTTCGGGCGTGATCAGGTACGCCATGCCGGCGGTGAGCGCGCCCGCTTGGGCCACCAGGGTGGCGACGCGCCCGGGCGCGGTTTCGGTGCCGCGGTGATCGTGCGAACCTTGCCAGAAGCGCCGGGTCCAATTGCTAATGGTCGCCGGCCGGCGCTCGATGTACGGAAAGTCCGCCTTGAAGATCAGCGAGCCGTAGCCGAACAGCCACACGCGATGGTGGCCGTCGAATTGATCCATGCGCTGGTTGATGGCGATGGTGTTAAAGGACATGGGCAGGTTCCGTTGGAAGCGAGCATCAATTATAGGGGCGCTGCGCTATCGGTGCAGCGGCCGGCATCGGTGCCGGCTGCGTCGCTGCCGGTTCGCGCGCGGCCCGCGGCCGGCACCCATCCGCTGTCGCCGGCATCAGGGCCGCCTGGCTCACTCACGGTTCGCTCGCGGCCCGCGAGTTGCTTCCATGCGCTGTCTACGGCACCTGCTGGGCGTTCACCAGCGGAATGTTCCAGTCGTGCGACTCGACGAACTTGAACAGGAAGGCAATAAAACTCTCGGCCGCCGGCGAGAGCGAGCGTTTGTCGCGCGTGTACACAAAGAAGCGCCGCGTCAGTTCCGGCTCGTGCAATTGGCGCATGTGCAACTGGTGCAGCCGCACCAGCGGTTCCGCATACGGCAGGCACACGGTCACGCCCAGGCCGGCGCTGACCATCGCCAGCGCGGTGGTCATGAAGGTAACCTCGTTGACCGGATTGAGCGGCACGTCGCGCAGCGAATGGTGCATGTCGCTCAGCAGGCGCTCGGTGAACTGGCCTTGCAGTGCAATGAACGGGTGCGCCGCCAGGTCGGACCAGGTCACCCGTTCGCGCTGCTCCAGCGCATGCTGCTGCGGAAACACCAGCACGAAGGGCATTTCGAACAGCACCGTCGCCTCGATCTGCGCGGTCGGATCGCGCTCCGGCCCGATGCCGCAGTCGACCTCGCCGCTGAACACGCGCGCCGTCACGTTCTCGACCGCGCAATCGACCAGGCGCACCTGGATTTCGGGATACAGCTTGCGGTAAGCGGCAATCACTTGCGGCAGCAGGGTGCACGACATCAACTGCGGGGCGGCAATCCGTACGACGCCTTTTTTCAGGCGCGTCTGGCTGGCAATATCGAGCAGCGCGCCGTCGAGGTCGTCGATCATCTTGGAAAACAGGGGCGTCAGTTCGCGTCCGACCTCCGTCAGGGCAATCCTGCGCGTGCTGCGGTCGACCACGCGCACGCCGAGGGTCAGTTCGAGCTCCTTGATCAGGCCGGACAGCGCCGCCTGGGTCACGTGCAAATACTCGGCCGCCAGGGTGAAACTGCCCGTCCTGGCAAGCGCGACAAGGGCGCGTATCTGGCGCAAGGTGGGATTCATAGGATGATCTGATAAGTCGCGTTGAAAATATTGTTTGAATGATAGTTCGTTTTGCACTCTAATAGAAGAATCAACAGGGGAGCACAGCATGAAAATCACCAGGATTCACCACGTAGCCTACCGCTGCAAGGATGCCAAAGAGACAGTCGAGTGGTACGTGAAGTACCTCAATATGGACTTCGTGCTGGCCATTGCAGAAGACCAGGTGCCGTCGACCGGCGCGCCCGACCCGTACATGCACGTTTTCCTCGATGCCGGCATGGGCAATGTGCTGGCCTTTTTCGAGCTGCCGAGCCAGTCGCCGATGGGCCGCGACGAAAACACCCCGGACTGGGTCCAGCACCTGGCCCTGGAAGTCGGTTCGATGGACGAGTTGCTCGCTGCCAAGGCACGCCTCGAAGCGGACGGCATCGACGTCATCGGCCCGACCAACCACACCATTTTCAAATCGATCTATTTCTTCGATCCGAACGGGCACCGCCTGGAACTGGCCGTCAACACCGCCACGCCCGAGATGCAGCAGAAGCTCGACGCCGTCAAATGGGACATGCTCAACGAGTGGTCGCAGACCCGCAAGGCGCCCAAGCACGCGGCCTGGATGCACGAAAAAACCCCAGCGGACCAACACTAAGGCACACATGAAACTTGCAACATTGAAAACAGGCGGGCGTGATGGCTCGCTGGTGGTCGTCAGCCGCGACCTGTCGCGCTACCAGAAAGTACCCAAGATCGCTGCCACCTTGCAGTTCGCGCTCGACAACTGGGACGATGTGGTCGAACGCTTGCAGGGCGTCTACGTCGCCCTGAACGATAACGCAAGCTGGGACGCCCAGCCCTTCGACCAGGCGCTGTGCCATTCGCCCTTGCCGCGCGCCTATCAGTGGGCCGACGGTTCGGCCTATATCAACCACGTTGAACTGGTGCGAAAAGCGCGTAACGCCGAGGTTCCGGCCTCGTTCTACACCGATCCGCTGATGTATCAGGGCGGTTCTGACTCCTTCATCGGCCCGCGCGACCCGATTTATGCGCTGTCCGAGGAGTGGGGCATCGACCTGGAAGCGGAAGTGGCCGTGATCACGGGCGACGTGCCGATGGGCGCCAGCGTCGAGCGCAGCGCGGCCGCCGTTCGCCTGGTGATGCTGGTCAACGACGTATCGCTGCGCAACCTGATTCCAAACGAATTGCTGAAGGGCTTCGGCTTCTTCCAATCGAAAGCGGCCAGCGCTTTTTCGCCGGTGTGCGTCACGCCGGACGAACTGGGCGACGCATGGCAAGACACCAAACTGCGCCTGCCGCTCAACGTGCAGATCAACGACAAGCCCTTCGGCAAACCGAACGCGGGCGACGACATGACCTTCAACTTCGCGCAACTGGTGGCACATGCGGCCAAAACGCGCGAACTGGCGGCCGGCACCATCATCGGCTCCGGCACGGTATCGAACAAGCAGGGCAACCTGCACGGGTCGAGCATCGACAACGGCGGCGTCGGCTACTGCTGCCTGGCCGAAGTGCGCATGTACGAAACCATCGAGCATGGCGCGCCTGCAACGTCGTTTCTCAAATTCGGCGACAGCGTGCGCATCGAGATGTTCGATGCCGTCGGGGCCAGCATATTCGGTGCCATCGACCAGACCGTGGCCATGTACGAGGAGCGCCGCCCATGAAGCTGTACACCTATTTCCGCAGTTCGGCGGCGTACCGGGTGCGCATTGCGCTGAACCTGAAAGGCGTCGGCTACGAGGCGGTGCCGGTACATCTGCTGCGCAATGGCGGCGAGCAACTGGCGCCCGAGTATCTGGCCATCAATCCGAGCGGCCTGGTGCCGAGCTTGCAGGACAAGGGCACCACCCTGACGCAGTCGATTGCGATCCTGGAGTACCTGGAAGAAGTGCATCCGCAGGTGGCCCTGCTGCCGCGCGATGCGCTCGGACGGGCGCGCGTG
This sequence comes from Massilia mucilaginosa, assembly GCF_011682145.1. Classification (GTDB taxonomy): domain Bacteria; phylum Pseudomonadota; class Gammaproteobacteria; order Burkholderiales; family Burkholderiaceae_D; genus Telluria_A; species Telluria_A mucilaginosa. The sequence continues at coordinate 103,402 of NZ_WHJH01000016.1, read as the reverse complement.
CGTTCGCTGGCGCTGATGGTGGCCTGCGACATTCATCCGCTGACCAATCTGCGCGTGCTGCGCCATCTGGTGCATCAGGTCGGTTTGCCGGAAGAAGACAAGACCGAGTGGTATGTGCACTGGTTGCGCGAGGGCATGGCCGCAATCGAAGCGCACCTGGCCAATTCACCGGATACGGGGCGTTTTTGCCACGGCGACACGCCGACCATGGCCGACTGCTGCCTGGTGCCGCAAGTGTTCAACGCGCGCCGTTTTCATGTGGATCTGGCGCCGTATCCCACGATTGCCCGCATCGACGCCATGTGCGCTGCCTTGCCGCCGTTTGCCGAGGCGCATCCGTCGCGCCAGCCCGACGCCGAGTAAGGCGTGGTCAGCGGGTGGCGAAGGCCACCACGCCGACCAGGGTGGCGATCAGCAGCGCCACGCCGATCAGGCCGGCCAGGACCACATACACGGGATTGAGGGCCGTGACGTCGCGGTCGAAGTCCGATTTGCGGCGCAGGCCGACGAACGACCAGGCGATCGCCGCCAGGGTCGCGAGAAAAGACCGTTCGGTGCGCTGGCTAAGATTCTTGTCAAGCATGTTGTTCCCCTGTCGATGAAGCGCGCGGGGCACGCGCCCCGATTCCTTCGAGCATAGCCGCTGCACTGTGCGCGCGACAGGAGCAGATCGGCGCGCAAGACCATATCAAAAACTCGGGAACCAAGCTGGCGCTCGCGCGGTCATATAAGCAGGCAAGCCGATTGCGCTTGCCATGCCGGGAGGATAACCATGATCACGCGGGTTCGATGGACTGCGCGAGGGCGGGGCATTGCCGCCGCGCGCGTCCTGATGCCGGAGCGGTGCCATGCCTAAGCGCATCCTGCTCATCCAGGGCCACCCCGATATTGCGCAAGGCCATCTATGCCACGCGCTCGCCGGCGCCTACCGGCAGGGCGCGGCCAGGGGCGGGCACGAGGTGCGCCAGACGCAGGTGGCGGCGCTCGACTTTCCCCTTCTGCGCAGCCAGGACGAATGGGAGCGCGGGCCGTTGCCGCCCGGCTTGCAACAGGCGCAGGATGACATCCGCTGGGCGCAGCACATGGTGTTTTTCTTTCCGCTGTGGCTCGGCGACATGCCCGCCCTGCTCAAAGGCTTTCTTGAGCAGGTGGCACGGCCCGGTTTCGCGTTTCCGGGCGAGCGCATGCATCCGCTGGCCGCAAAGGGGCTGACCGGTCGGTCGGCGCGGGTGGTGGTGACCATGGGCATGCCGGCGATGCTGTATCGCTGGTATTTTCGGGCGCACAGCGTCAAATCGCTCAAGCGCAATATTCTGGGATTCGTGGGCGTGGCGCCGGTGCACGACACCCTGATCGGCATGGTGGGCGATCCGGAACGGCAGGCGGTGGACAAATGGGTCGGCGCGCTCGAAGCGATGGGGCGCAGTGCGGCGTGAGGCGGAGGAGGGAGGCGCAACACTGGACGTGGCGTCGTGCGGCGTGACGGGAGGAGCGGGTGCGGCATTGCACATGGCTGGTGTTGCAGCTACTTGGCTGCGGCGGGCATGCGTGCAGACGCGCCCGCGAACACCTTGCAACAGGCGAGGCGCATGGCCCCGCCTGTTGCAAGCGTCAAGCTGACTTACTGTGCTTTGGCGGCAGCGTCGGTTGGCGACGAGATTTCTTGCAAGGCCTGGCCGATGCCGGTCGTTTGCTTGGTTGCCATGTCGCCCAGCGAGACGATGCCGACCAGCGAGTGCGATTGCTGGTCCACGACCGGTACCCGGCGGATCTGCACGTCGCCCATCTGGGTCAGTACTTCGTCGACCGACTGGGTCGCGTAGCAGGTGCGCACTTCGGTGCTCATCGAATCGCCGACGCGGCTCGTTTCCGGCGCTTTGCCGGCAGCGGTGGAGCGCACGGTGATATCGCGGTCGGTGATCATGCCGACCAGCTTGTCGCCGTCAACGACCGGCACGGAGCCGATATTGAATTCTTTCATGATCTGCGCAGCGCGGTGAACGCTGTCTTCCGGCGAAACGCGTTGAACATCGCGGGTCATGACGTCTTGAATGGTTTGCATCTGAGTCTCCAAAGCTAAAATTGTTAAGTTGCTATTCATCCCAATCGGGTTGGCAGCATCATGCACGGTTTCTCAAAAAAGGGCCGCGTGGTTGAAATTGCATCTTTCGCAGCGGTGCCGGGAGCGCTGTCGGCTACAATCCTCCCTTTTTACCGGCAGGTCCCGATGTCCGTCCAACCCATTCCTCCCGCCATCCTCGACGCCGTCGCGCGTGCCGATCTTTCGTGGCAGCCGATCCTGCGCCAGGGGCTTGACGCGGTCATGCGCGCCGAGCCGCTGTACCTGCCGACCCTGGCCGCCGACAACTACCTGCCGACCGAACAGCGCCTGTTCGCCGCCTTCGCCTTGCCGCTCGACCAGGTGCGCTACGTGCTGGTGGGCGAGGGGCCGTACCCACGCGCCGAGAGCGCGACCGGCGTCTGCTTCATGGATGGCGCTGTCGGCAAACTGTGGTGCGCGAGCGGGCTGTCCAAGCCGGTCAACAAGGCGACGTCGCTGCGCAATTTCATGAAGCTGCTGCTGGTGGCCGATGGCCAACTGGCCCCGGACGACACCGGAGGCGCCGCGCTGGCGCCGGTGGCGGCCGCAGCGGCGGCGGATAGCGGCAGCATCCAGACCCTGGCCGAGTTGCAGCAGAATCTGACGCGCCAGGGCTTTCTGCTGCTCAACGCGTCGCTGGTGTTCCGTGCGCATGTGCCCCCGGTCGTCGATGCGCGCGCCTGGCTGCCGTTCCTGCAAACGGTCATGGCGGCGCTGGCGGCCCGCGAGCACAGGCCGACCCTGGTTTTGTGGGGGAAAATTGCGGAACAACTACAGAAATTGCCGGAAACTAAGAATTTTCCGCAACTGAGTTCCGAGCATCCGTATAATTTGTCATTTATCCAGCACGCTGGCATGCAGGCGCTGTTCGGGCCGATGCAGTTGCTCCGCACAGCTGCCCAGTGACCCGCAGCGCTTGTTCCGAGGCTGCCTATAAGGAATGCATCACATAAACAATCTTTTGCTCGCGATGGGCTTGTTGACTTTGGGCAGTGGCGGCCTGGCCAGCGCCGCCCAGGATGCGCCGGCGCCGACCGGGCAGGCGGCCCCGGCCGAGCAGGCGGCTCCGGCGGCCCGCGCCGCCCGCAATGCCCGGCTGCACACGCATCCGCATCATCGACGACGCCAAGGTGGACGTGCGCTTCTACCGCAACCGGACTTGCCCGGACGGCGACGGCGTGATCGCGTCCAGTAACATGAGCAGGTCGACCGGCATGTTCCGCAGTAAAACTGCACTCTCGATCGGCATGCCGGAAACGCCACGGCTGGAAATCATGAAGGCGCGCACGGGACTGTGGAGCCAGGGGTTCTACCGGGAATATGCGTTGGCGCCAGGCCAGCCAGTCGCCCTCCAGGCCGGTTATGTGTCCGGCATGCGGCCAGAGGGCTTTGTTTGCCGTTTTCCAACCTTCTCCTTCGTTCCCGAGCCGGGCAACGATTATGAAGTGTCAACCGAGGTGGCCGACGGTTTGTGCAGGGTGCGGCTGGGACGGATCGACATGTCGGAGGGGAAGGCGAAAGTCGTTCCTCTGCCGCTAAGCGAAACCGCCAACTGCGAAACGGCCAGGTAAGCCGCCGCGGACCTCGCGCTCGCCGCCCGGCAAGCATGGGCAGGAAAAATGGGCATGTTAAGACAAGACGCCCCATCTTTGGTATACTTGACTAATTCGATCAACTAATCAGGTCTTTGATGGCAGTCAGCATCGGCCGGGGTTGATTGGAACGAGGCAATATTTTACCACTGTGACCGGGGTTGTGATGCGTCTGACCACAAAAGGCCGTTTTGCTGTAACTGCGATGATCGATCTTGCCCTGCGACAGGGCAAGGGTCCCGTCACGCTGTCGGGCATCAGCCAGCGCCAGGCCATTTCGCTCTCGTATCTGGAGCAATTGTTCGGCAAGCTGCGCCGTCACGAAATCGTCGAGTCGATCCGCGGTCCGGGCGGCGGCTACAGCCTGGCCCGCCGCGCCGACAAGGTGACCGTGGCCGACATCATCATCGCCGTCGATGAGCCGCTCGACGCGACCCAGTGCGGCGGCAAAGAAAATTGCCACGGCGCCGATGCGGCCACCGGCACCCGCTGCATGACCCATGAGCTGTGGGCCACGCTCAACGAAAAGATGGTCGACTATCTCGATTCGGTCTCGCTGCAAGACCTGGTCGACCAGCAGAAACAAAAGAATTCTGAACAAAACGTCGTGCACGTACACCGCCCGCACGCCGCCGTCGGACAAAATTGAAGCATATTGGAGTGATTTGATGAACGCGCCTTTGGACAAAAACCTCGAGCAGACTTTCGTGACTGCCCCGCATTTCCCGATCTACATGGATTATTCGGCCACCACGCCGATCGATCCGCGCGTCGCGGACAAAATGATTCCTTACCTGCGCGAGCAGTTCGGCAATCCGGCATCGCGCAGCCACATGTACGGCTGGACCGCGGAAGCGGCGGTCGAGGAAGCGCGTGTGCACGTCGCCGCGCTGGTCGGCGCCGATCCGCGCGAAATCATCTGGACTTCCGGCGCGACCGAAAGCAACAACCTGGCGATCAAGGGCGCGGCCCAGTTCTACAAGACCAAGGGCAAGCACATCATCACCGTCAAGACCGAGCATAAAGCCGTGCTCGACACCGTGCGCGAACTCGAACGCGTCGGTTTCGACGCCACCTACCTCGAGCCGCAAGACAATGGCCTGATCACGGTCGCCCAGCTCGAAGCGGCGATCCGTCCGGACACGATCCTGGTCTCGGTCATGCTGGTCAACAACGAAATCGGCGTGATCCAGCCGATCGAAGAACTGGCCGCGCTGTGCCGCTCGAAAGGCATCATTTTCCACTGCGACGCCGCGCAAGCGACCGGCAAGGTGCAGATCGACCTGGCCAACAGCAAGGTCGACCTGATGACCTTTACCGCGCACAAGACCTACGGCCCGAAAGGGATCGGCGCCCTGTACGTGCGCCGCAAGCCGCGCGTGCGCCTCGAAGCGCAGATGCACGGCGGCGGTCACGAGCGCGGCCTGCGTTCGGGCACCCTGGCGACCCACCAGATCGTCGGCATGGGCGAAGCGTTCCGCATCGCCAAGGAAGAGATGGACAGCGAACTGGCGCGCGTGACCGCCCTGCGCGACCGTCTCGCCAAAGGCCTGCAAGAGATCGAAGAAGTCTATATCAATGGCGACATGGAACACCGCGTGCCGCACAACCTGAACGTGAGCTTCAACTACGTCGAGGGCGAGTCGCTGATCATGGCGATCAAGGATATCGCCGTGTCGTCCGGTTCGGCCTGTACCTCGGCCAGCCTGGAACCATCGTATGTGCTGCGCGCCCTGGGCCGCAGCGACGAGCTCGCGCACAGCTCGATCCGCTTTACCATCGGCCGTTTTTCGACCGAAGCCGACATCGACTTCGCAGTGGACCTGCTCAAGTCGAAAGTCCACAAGCTGCGCGAACTGTCGCCGCTGTGGGACATGTTCAAAGAAGGCATCGACATCAGTTCGATCCAATGGGCAGCCCACTAACCGTATTGAATATTCAGGAGTTTTACCATGGCATACTCGGACAAAGTGTTGGACCACTACGAAAATCCACGTAACGTCGGCGCCTTCGACAAGGGCGACGTGACGATCGGCACCGGCATGGTCGGCGCGCCGGCCTGCGGCGACGTGATGAAATTGCAAATCAAGGTCGGCGCCGATGGCCTGATCGAAGATGCGAAATTCAAGACCTACGGCTGCGGCTCGGCGATTGCCTCGTCGTCGCTGGTGACCGAATGGGTCAAGGGCAAGACGCTCGACCAGGCGCTGTCGATCAAGAACACCCAGATCGCCGAAGAACTGGCGCTGCCGCCGGTCAAGATTCACTGCTCGATCCTGGCGGAAGACGCGATCAAGGCGGCCGTACTGGACTACAAGACCAAGCATCCGGCCGTCGCCTGAGGTTGATTTACAGTTGTACTCGCGGAGGGAAACATGGCAATCACACTGACCGAAAAAGCAGCCAAGCACATCAACCGCTTCATTGAACGTCGCGGCAAGGGTGTTGGATTGCGTTTTGGCGTGCGCACCACGGGCTGCTCGGGCCTGGCCTACAAGCTCGAATATGTCGATGAAGCGGCGGCCGAAGACAATGTCTTCGAGTCGCATGGCGTGAAGGTCTTCGTCGACCCGAAAAGCCTGCCCTACATCGATGGTACCGAGCTCGACTTCACGCGCGAGGGCTTGAACGAAGGCTTCCGCTTCAACAATCCGCACGTCAAGGACGAGTGCGGTTGCGGCGAAAGCTTCCGCATCTGACCTCGGTCAGATAGCCGCACCCATGCAGAATCACTTCGACCTCTTCAACCTGCCGCCCCGTTTCTCGCTCGACACGGGCGCCCTCGATTGCGCCTACCGCGACGTCCAGGGCCAGGTGCACCCCGACCGCTTCGTCAATGCCACCGACGCCGAAAAACGGGTCGCCATGCAATGGGCCACCCGCGCCAACGAGGCTTACCAGACCCTGAAAAATCCGCAAAAGCGCGCGCAGTATCTGTGCGAGCAGAACGGCGTCGATTTGCAGACGGAATCGAACACGGCCATGCCGATGGCGTTCCTGATGCAGCAGATGGAGTGGCGCGAAGCGCTCGGCGACGCGCGCGCGGGCAAGGATCTGGGCGCGCTGGAAGAGCTCGACGAGCAGGTCAAGCAGGAGCGCAAATCGCGCCTGGTGCAGATCGGCGAACAGCTTGACGCAGGCGATTACGAGCAGGCGGCGCAAGGGGTGAGGGCGCTGATGTTTTTGGAAAAATTCGGTGAAGAACTTAGCTTTGCCTTCGACGCCTTGGAGCAATAGTCACGCCTTTGGACGCTTGCGCCAGGCGGACTACTTCGTTCCCGCGGGGGTGCCCAGCCCTGTGCGGGAAGTCGGTTCCGGCAGTGCCGGGAACGACGCGAGCATTCGCATATAAAAAGAAATCGGTAATCACATGGCACTTTTGCAAATCTCAGAACCCGGCATGTCGACCGCGCCGCACCAGCATCGGCTGGCCATCGGCATCGACCTGGGCACCACCAATTCGCTGGTCGCCACCGTGCGCAGCGGCAGTCCCGAAGTGTTGAGCGACGAAGAAGGCCGTCCGCTGCTGCCGTCCATCGTGCGCTACCTGCCGAACGGCCACGCCAACATCGGCTACAAGGCCCAGGCCCACCAGACCACCGACCCGAAGAACACCATCGTCTCGGTCAAGCGCTTCATGGGGCGCGGCCTGGCCGACATCGCCTACGCCGAAAACCTGCCATACGATTTCCAGGATTCACCCGGCATGGTGCAGCTCAAGACCGTGGCCGGCATCAAAAGCCCGGTTGAAATCTCGGCCCAGATCCTCGCCACCCTGCGCCAGCGTGCCGAAGACTCGCTCGGCGACGAACTCGTTGGCGCGGTCATCACCGTGCCGGCCTACTTCGACGACGCCCAGCGCCAGGCCACCAAGGATGCGGCCCAGCTGGCCGGCCTGAACGTGCTGCGCCTGCTCAGCGAGCCGACCGCCGCCGCCATCGCCTACGGCCTCGATCACGCTTCCGAAGGCGTGTTCGCCGTCTACGACCTGGGCGGCGGCACCTTCGACATCTCGATCCTCAAGCTGTCCAAGGGCGTGTTCGAAGTGCTCTCCACCGGTGGCGATTCGGCCCTCGGCGGCGACGACTTCGACCACCGCCTGTTCTGCTGGATCTGCGAGCAAGCCAAGCTGGCGCCGCTGTCGGACGAAGACACGGCCATCCTGATGGTCAAGGCGCGCCAGGCCAAGGAACTGCTCTCGACCAACGCCGTGACCACCATCGACGCCATGCTCAACTCCGGCGAGATGGTGCACCTGACGGTCGGCGCCGAAGTCTTTGCCGACATCACCAAGCACCTGGTCAACAAGACCATGACCGCGATCAAAAAAGCCATGCGCGACGCCTCGGTGTCGGTCGACGATGTCGATGGCGTGGTCATGGTCGGCGGCGCCACCCGCATGCCGCATGTGCGGCGCGCGGTCACCGAATTTTTCAAGACCATCCCGCACGCGAACATCGATCCCGACAAAGTGGTCGCCCTGGGCGCCGCCATCCAGGCCAATCTGCTGGCCGGCAACCGCGCCGCCGGCGACGACTGGTTGCTGCTCGACGTGATCCCGCTTTCGCTCGGCATCGAAACCATGGGTGGCCTGGTCGAAAAGATCATCCCGCGCAATTCGACCATTCCATGCGCCCGCGCGCAGGAATTCACCACCTTCAAGGATGGCCAGACCGCGCTGGCGGTGCACGTGCTGCAGGGCGAGCGCGAGCTGGTGGCCGACTGCCGTTCGCTGGCGCGCTTCGAGCTGCGCGGCATTCCGCCGATGGTGGCCGGCGCCGCGCGCATCCGCATCACCTACCAGGTCGATGCCGATGGCCTGCTGTCGGTATCGGCGCGCGAAACGCGTTCCGGCGTCGAAGCGTCGATCACGGTCAAGCCATCGTACGGCCTGGCCGACGATGAAGTGGCGCGCATGCTGCAGGATTCGTACACCTCCGCCGAGGGCGACATGGTGCGCCGCGCGCTGCGCGAAGAACAGGTCGAGGCCGAGCGCATCATCCTGGCCACGCAATCGGCCCTGGACGGCGACGCCGCGCTGTTGTCAAACGAAGAACGCGCTTCGGTCGATGCGCTGATGGATGGCGTGCGCGCCGCACTGGCCGCATCCAACGCGGAGGAGGGCGATATCGGCGCACGGCAGGCTGCCCTGCACGCCGCCGTCGACGCGCTGGCCAACGGCACCGAAGAATTCGCGTCGCGCCGCATGGACCAGAGCGTGCGCAGCGCGCTGGCCGGCAAAACGCTCGACGAAGTCTGAACACCCCGGACCCGGACATTCCGGGTCCCACGAACACACTACCAGGACAATCACCGTGCCCCAAATCGTATTCCTTCCCCATCCCGTCTTCTGCCCTGAAGGCGCCGTCATCGAGGCGCCCGCCGGCAAGTCGGTGTGCGACATCATGCTCGAAAACGATATCGAAATCGAGCACGCCTGCGACCGCGTCTGCGCCTGCACCACCTGCCACGTGCTGGTACGCGAAGGCTACGCCTCGCTCAACGAGCCGGAAGAAAAAGAAGAAGACCTGCTCGACCGCGCATGGGGCCTGGAGCCCGTGTCGCGCCTGTCGTGCCAGGCGATCGTGGGAACCGAAGACCTGGTGGTCGAGATTCCGAAGTACACGATCAATCATGCGGCCGAAAAGAACCATTGATCGGGAGAGCGCCATGAAATGGAGCGACATCACGGCCATCGCCGAAGCGCTGTTCGACAAACACCCCGAGGTCGATCCGGCCGCGGTGCGTTTCGTCGACCTGCACAACTGGGTGGTTGAACTCGACGGCTTCGACGACGACCGCACGCGCGGCGGCGAGAAGGTACTGGAAGCGATACAAGCGGCGTGGATCGATGAAGCGCGCTGACAGCACGGCCGACAAGGCAAAGCCGGCTGAAACGCTGGCGCCCGAAATCCGTCCGGGCCAGTCCATCGCGCTGCTGCAGGAACTGCACATCCTCACGCGCGACGGCAAACTCAATCAGGACAGCCGCCGCAAACTCAAGCAGGTCTACCACCTGTATCAGTTCATCGAGCCGCTGCTCAAAGAAATCCAGGAAGACCACGCCGCCATTTCGCTGGTCGACCATGGCGCTGGCAAGTCCTACCTCGGCTTCATCCTGTACGACCTGTTCTTCAAGGGACTGAACGACGGCTCGCGTATCTACGGCATCGAGACGCGCGAAGAGCTGGTGCAGAAGTCGACCGCGCTGGCGCAAAAACTCGGCTTTCCCGGGATGTCGTTCCTGAACTTGTCGGTGGCCGAATCGACTCGTTCCGACAAGCTGCCGGAACAGATCGACATCGTCACCGCGCTCCACGCCTGCAACACCGCCACCGACGACGCCATCGACTTCGCGCTCAAAAAGCGCGCCAAGTTCATGGTGCTGGTGCCATGCTGCCAGGCCGAAGTGGCCACAGTCCTCAAGAAGAACAAGGGCAAGGACCTGGGCAAGAGCGCGCTGACCGAAATCTGGCGCCACCCGCTGCACACGCGCGAATTCGGCAGCCAGGTCACCAACGTGCTGCGCTGCCTGCAGCTCGAAGCGCACGGCTACCAGGTCAATGTGACGGAGCTGGTGGGCTGGGAACACTCGATGAAAAATGAGTTGATCATCGCCAGCTACAAGAACCTGCCGCGCAAGCGTCCCACCGAACGCTTGCAGGAAGTCCTCGCCACGCTCGGCCTGGAAGAAATGGGCGAGCGTTTCTACACGCAGCATGTAGCCGAAGCCGAGTCGACGACATGAGCGACGACGCCACCTCCTGGATTGACCTGCGCAGCGACACCGTCACCCAGCCGACTGACGCCATGCGCGACGCCATGCACGGCGCGCCCGTGGGCGACGACGTGTACGGCGACGACCCCACCGTCAACCGCTTGCAGGACAGCGCCGCCGAGATGTTCGGTTTCGAGGCCGGCCTGTACGCGCCGTCCGGCACGCAGAGCAACCTGATCGCGCTGCTGCTGCACTGCGCGCGTGGCGACGAATACCTGGTCGGCCAGGAGGCGCATACCTATAAATACGAAGGCGGCGGCGCCGCGGTCCTGGGCAGCATCCAGCCGCAGCCGATCGCCAACCAGCCGGATGGCAGCATCGCGCTGGCCGACATCGCAGCCTATATCAAGCCCGACGACATGCACTTCGCGCGCACCCGCGTGCTGGCGCTGGAAAACACCATCGGCGGGCGCGTGCTCGGCGCCGACTACATGGCGGCGGCCACGTCGCTGGCCCACGAGCGCGGCCTGGCGACCCACCTCGACGGCGCGCGCATCTGCAACGCCGCCGTGAAGCAGGGCATCAGCCTGCGCGCGGCCTGCGCCGGTTTCGACAGTGTCTCGGTGTGCCTGTCCAAGGGTCTCGGCGCGCCGGTCGGTTCGGTCCTGCTGGGGAATAGGGCCTTCATCGAGCAGGGCAAGCGCTGGCGCAAGATGCTCGGCGGCGGCATGCGCCAGGCCGGCATGATCGCGGCTGCGGGACTTTACGCGCTGGAGCACAACGTGCAGCGCCTGGCCGATGACCACAGCAACGCGGCCAGGCTGTCGCGTGAACTGGCGCGGATCGCCCAGCTCAAGGTGGCCACGCCGCAGACCAATATTTTCTACATTGAGGTGCCCCCAGGCGCTTGCGACGCCTTGCGCGCGACGCTCGCGCGCGAGCATATCCGCGCCACCGTCGGCCAGCATACGCGCCTGGTCACGCACCTCAACATCACGGCCGCCGACGTCGAGCGCGTCGTCGCCGTATTCACCACATTCTTTAAAGACTGGCACCAAGCTTCATGACCGATTCCACCATCCGCCTCGCCAAGCGCGTTTCCGAAATGATGCCGTGCTCGCGCGCGGAAGCCGACAAGTACATCGCCGGAGGATGGATCAGCGTTGACGGCGTCGTTGTCGAAGAAGCCGGCGCGCGCGTGGCCGACGAGCAGGACGTCGTCATCCATCCCGAGGCCACGCTGGTCGAACTGGCACCGGTCACCATCCTGTTCCACAAGCCGGCCGGCTACAGCGCCGGGGCGGACTCGGATGCCGAGGCGGCCCTGAACCTGCTCACGCCGGAGAACCTGCTGGTGGCCGAACACGGCAAGCAGCGATTTCTGAAACGCCATCTGGGCAACCTGACATTGACGTCGCCGCTGGAGACCAAGGCCAGCGGCCTGGTGGTGTTCACCCAGGACTTCCGCGTGGCGCGCAAACTCATTGACGAAGGCGCGCGCGTCGAGCAGGAGTTCGTGGTCGAAGTCAAAGGCGACATCCGCGAAGGCGGCCTGGCGCTGCTCAATCACGGCCTCACCTTCAACGGCAAGGAAATTGCGCCGATGAAGGTCAGCTGGCAGAACGAAACGCGCCTGCGTTTCGCGCTCAAGGGCGTCAAGCCGGGCCAGCTGATGCACATGTGCCGCCTGGTCGGCCTCTCCATCGTCAGCATCAAGCGCCTGCGCATCGGCCGCGTGCCGATGGCCAGCCTGCCGTCCGGGCAGTGGCGCTACCTGCACGACTACGAGCGCTTCTGACGCCTGCTCCGTAACAACGCTACAAATCACATCGCCGCTGTCGACGGCGATTGAAAACTGAAGCACCCCGTCACCGAACACACCATGTGTTTTGTCCGTGACCTCGCTTGCGCCCATCATGACGACCGGCGTCGCCTTGTCGCCGGGCGCCATCGCCGGATGCATCTTGCCCACGCAGCTGGGACCGGCCAGCACCCCATTCGCGCGCCACTCCACGAAACCCAGGCCGGCCAGCTCCTCGATTTTGCCGTCAGGCAGGGTGCTAATGTTATGATAATATTCATTAATGGCGAAGCTGGCGGCAGCGGGCATGGCGACGGCGGTACGCGTGAACCAGTCCGCCAATGTTGGCAAGAATATCTCATTGACCACCTCGCGGAATTGTTGAGCGCAGTGGGCAAGGGCGTTCCGGTGATGAAGGAACATGGCATGATCCCTTTTAACGACAGGATCTTCAGTGTTAACACGACGGATGAATAACCCTCCAGGCCGATGGCAAGCTCATCATGAGGGACAAGAATATTCTGGAGAACTGTTAAGGCCAGGTTCAAGCTCAGCTTGCGCGGCGGCTATTCCGTGACCAATCCCCTGATGCTCAGGCAGCATGCCACCGATGTGGCCACCAACTGGTGGCGCCGCAGGCAACTGATTTACGCCCCGGGTGCCGGATTCGACGAGATCGCGAACCTCGATGGCGCCATTGACGCACACCTCGATGGCCTGCGCGAGGGGGGCGAGCTGGCCGGACAAATCGTTCAGAGCGCATACGACAAGGCGGTCGCCAACCGCTGCCATGATGTCGCTGCCGATGCTTTCGTCGTCCTGGCGCTCTCCTTTTTGCGCGATGACCCGGCAGTCATGCTCGAGGCGATGAACCGCATGCGCAGCCGGCCAGGGTTCGCCGATGCCGTCGACGGCCTTTTCGGCTGGTTTGATTCGGCGGCCGCGATGAGGCTGGTCCTTGACAATCTGTCGAACGAGGATGCGCTGTGCCGAAGTGCGGCGCTTGCTGCCTGGCATGTGCATCGGCGCCAGGCTGGCGAAGAGGCGGGCGCGTCGGCCTTGGTCGCCACGGCACCCGATGCACTGGCGCTGCACGCAATCGGACAAGCGGGACAAACGCGCTTGATTGGGATTGCGTTGACGGCCCTTGCCGGTACGGGGCCGGACGATGCTCGCCATTACGCCGCCGCCCGCAGTGCACTGTTGCTCGGGGATCGCAAGACGGCGCTCCCGGCATTGCAAGCCTGCTGCACCGCCCTGACATCCTGGCAAGGCGATGCCATGAAGCTCGTCTGTGCGGCATTGCCGCCTGGCCAATTGAAGCCGCATTTGCACGGACTCGACGCGCATGGCGGGCCAGCGGGCTTGCTGGTCCAGGCCGCCGGCTGGAGCGGCGACGTGGCGCACATCCCCTGGCTGCTGGACAAGGTCGCCGACCAGCAGTTTGCCGTCCTGGCCGGGGAAGCCTTCGTCCTGATTACCGGACTCGACCTGAAAGCCAATCACATGCTCACGCAAGCGCCCGCTCTCTCTGGTAAAGCGGCCCGGGCCGGGCCGGTTCCCGATGGCGGCCTGCTGCGCGACTGGTGGCAAGCCAATGGTCAGCGCTACGAGCAGGGGACACCCTATTTGCTGGGGCGGCCGCGCACACATGCCTGGCTACGACATATTCTGGCTACGGGCGAACAAGCACATCGGGAACTCGCAGCACTCCATCTCGCGCTCCTGGAGCCAGGGATGCCCTATTTTCCGGTATTGGCAAGCGCGGCCATCCAAATGCGCCAACTTGAACGACTGCAAGGAAATAATCATGAACGTCGCTAATCCTCCTACAGCATCGGCGGGTGCCAAGGAAAACCTGGGCAGTCCCGATAAGGAGTATGGGGTCGTCATCGCTACGCTGGCGGGCGTCGGTGACGGGGGAACGCCACTCATCGCCATCGGGGACGGGCCGGCGCTGTCGGCATCGACCCTGGTCGATCTGGACGAACAGCATATCGGCATGCGTGTCGCGGTCCAGTTTGACGGCGGCAACCGGCGCTTGCCGCTGGTGATGGGGCTGCTGCGCGGCCAGGCGGCGCCAGCGCCACTGTGGCCGGCCAGCGCGCAGCCTGTGCCGGTAATTGAGCACGGCGCCATCACGGCCAGCATCGATGACGAAGAGATCGTACTGACGGCAAAACGCCGCATTACCTTACGCTGCGGCGCTGCGTCCATCACGCTCGACGCCGATGGCAATGTCGAGATCCGGGGGAAGCACGTGCTCTCGCGTGCGGCCGGGCAAAACCGGATCAAGGGAAGTTCTGTTTCTTTGAACTGAATGCCGGAACGGATAAGCGCAGCGATGAACTTGATAAATCACACGGCCATGGTGGCCGGCTACACCACCAGCCACAATACGGACGGCAGCGAATGCCTGATCGTCGTGATCAAGGCGACCTACCGCCTTCCGTATGGCGCTGAAGCGGTCGAATTGATGAAGGAGCAGGTGGCGATCAGCTTGGCCGATACCGCAACGGGCGAGCCCGGCGTGAGCGCGCCGGAATACGAATGCGATTATTGCCTGGAAAAGCCGAAGGTCGATGTCTTGCTGTTGGGGAGCGCCTATGCTCCCAAAGGAATTCCAGCCAGCGTGGTTCCGGTGGGTCTGCGGGTCGGCACGATGACCAAGGCCTTCAATGTGCATGGCAAGCGGCAGTGGCGCGCCCACTTGCTGGGGGCGGTCGTCGGCATCAGCAAGGCCGAGCCATTTACCAGGCAGGCCATCAGTTACGATATTGCATACGGCGGCACCGAAACCGGTCCGCAGCGGAAAAAGGGCCTGGCCTATGCGCTCAATCCCATTGGCTGCGGCTATAAGCCGCACACCAGCTTTGCCGATGGGCAGGCCGTTGCCCAGACCGAATCGCCGATGCAACCGGTGTCCAGCCCGTCGGGGTCGTATCTGCCGATGAGTTTTGGACCGCTGGGGCGGAACTGGGCGCAGCGGGTAGGTTTTGCGGGCACCTACGATACCCAATGGCAAGAGAACGACTTTCCCTTCCTGCCCAAGGATTTCGACCCCCGCTATTTCCAGAGCGCGCCGGAAGACCAGCAATTGGACGCGCTTGTCGGCGGCGAACTGGTCATCCTTGCCAATCTCACCCATCCGGCCCTGACACCTTCCGGCCGGCTCACGTTTCATTTGCCAGACCTTGCCATGCATATCAACATGATTCCCCAGCAGGGCGTGCCTGAGCGCGTTGCCGCGCGTGCCGACACGCTGGTGCTCGAGCCGGACAATCAACGTTTTACCGTCGTGTGGCGGGTGGTGAAAGACTTGCACAACGATATCATGCGCTACAAGGCGATCGAGATTGGCGAGCGGCCCAAGGGTCATGTCGTCAAGATTCCCCTTGAGATGCTGCTGGGCGAATTGCCTTCCCAGCGCGGTGGCGCCTTGCCTGGCGAATCGCCATGACCTTGCCTGTCGCCATTTTGCGAACGGGCGCCGTCACGTCCGTCGGGAAGAATGCCCCGTCAACATTTGCGGCGCTGCGTACCCGGCTCAATAACTTTGACGAGACGCTCTTCATCGATACCCGTGGGGTGCCGGTCGCTGCGGGCGCGCTGGTGCTGGGAGGCGAGGAGGACCGGCTTGCGTCGACCGGCAAGCTGGTCGCGATGCTTGCGCAAGCCATCCGTGAATGCCTGGCCGATGTGCCCGGACTGGACTTGCGCACCTTGCCCTTGCTGCTATGCGTAGCCGAGGTGAGCCGTCCGGGCCGGTTGGCGCAGCTCGAATCGCGTCTGAAGGAGGGGATCGAAGCGGCGCTGACAACGGCGTTTGCCCCGCAATCGGCGATCTACGCCTACGGTCAGGCCAGCGCGATGATGGCGCTGAACGACAGCTTTGCGCTGATCCATTCCCATCCCCTGGTCCTGATTGCCGCTGTCGACTCCTATCTCAGCCCGGCGACCTTGCGCGCTATGCTGTCAGCGGACCGGATTCTCACCTCGACCAATCCGCAAGGCTTCATTCCTGGTGAGGCCGCCTGCGCGCTACTGGTCGGCGCCCCCCACAGCATAGCCCGGCTCGCACCCCGTTTCAGCAATGTGCGGCCCGACCGGGACGGCCCGCAAAGCGCGCCGGCAAGCACCTTGTTTTGCACCGGGCTGGGCGTCGCCCGCGAACTGGCCATCCGGGGCGGCGCAGCGCCCAACAAGGCCAGTGCCCTGTCTACCGCGATCAGGGCGGCCCTCGCCGGGATGCCGCAGCAAGCATCCGGCATCGGCCTGCGCATCAGTGCGCAATCGAGCGAGGATTTTTACGCCAAGGAATTTGCGATGGCGACCGCCAGGACCGATGTGTCGGCCAGCGCTTTGTGGATGCTGGCCGATAGTCTTGGCGAAACGGGGGCGGCGGCCGGATTGCTGACGATTGCCTGGGCTTATGCCAGCGCTCACAAAGCGTATGCCCCCTCCCTGACCATGCTGTGCCTGGCGGCAAGCGATGAGGGCGACCGCGCCGCTGCCCTGCTCGGATTTGGGCAGTACCAGGCATAACTTAACCTATTGAAAGATGAGCGCTATGGCGGCCTTTAAGATTTACGCAAACGGAATGTCGATTGCCGGTCAGGCGTCCGGTGCGGGCATGAGTGCGGCGGCATTTCCCGACGTGTGCGGAAGCCCGCCCAAGCCGGAAAAAATCGGGATCCCGGTCCCTTACCCGAACACGGCAAAAATCAAGGACCTGGAGAACGGCTCGACCAGCGTCTTCATGTACGATGAACCGGTTGCGCTGCGCGACAAGAGCCGCATCGGGACCAGCACCGGCAATGAACCTGCGACGGAGGCGTTCAAGAAGGGCGTGAAGACCGATGTCATCAAGGGCAAGGCGTACTTCACGTCGTGGTCTCCCAATGTGTTTGTGGAAGGCTATAACGTGCCGCGCCATCTCGATCTCATGACCCACAATCACAAGAGCTAGGACCGCGATGGGCATCGTAGCAAGGGGCTTGACTGCCCAACAGGCCGCCGGGTCGTCAGTCATTGTCGGAAGGGTGCCGAAGGGCTGGCCGGTCCCGGTGCCGCCCGGGGGGATTCCCGTCGACGAGTTTCCGCCGGCGCGGCCTGCGCCTTTTCCGGAGCCTTTCATCATCGATCCAAGGCTGCTGGCCTTGATGATGCTGACGATCGCGAATGCCCTGACCAACCGGTACAAGGACAACAAGGATGACGATGAGAAGGATAAATGTAAGATCTATCCTTACAGCGATGCGAAAAAGGAGTGTCCGGATGGGCGCTCGCATCACATCGTGCCTGATCGAAGCTGGCGCTCGCCGGGGACGCGCGGTGCCAAAACCGGCAAAATATCGATCAGTGCGCTGATCGATACGATGCTCGATGAATATTTGCCATGGCGCGGTGGCGGCTATTACTATGCGGGGAAGATGGATGAGCAAAAGGGGCAGTGCATCTGCCTCACAACGAAAGAGCACACCGAGGTGCACTTGCTGCATGACGCGGCGGAGAAATTGGTGGGTGAAGCTGCCGATCCCAAATGGACCGCGACCCTGGATCAGTTGGAGGAAATAGGCGCCGATTCGGTCTCGGCTGTCACCGGCTGCGACCAGAAAAAAATCAAGGATACATTGCGCGAGCGTCACGAAGCATTGGATCTCGACGAAGATACGCTGTTACGGGCAGATCCGCGCGGACAAAGCGGACTGACGATGGAAAAATTTGGAGAAATTTTGCGTAAGAAATCGCTTGGGATTTTATGATAACGCGAGGAAAATAAATGGCTAGTACAAAAACTTCGGTCACCTTTTTGGATGGCTGCGTTGTCGAAAAAGATACCTACCTGTTTTCCTGCAGATTGGATTCGCAGCCCATCGATGAATACGATCTCGGCATCATAGAGTGGTACGTGCAGGGAAAGTGGATCTACCAGAAGCGCGATTGGCAAGTCAGTTCGGTGTGCGTCATGCGCCCCACGCCGGCTGAAGCAAGAAGGGCCTCGATCGCGCTCGAAGAAGGAAGCGGTATCGTCGGCCTGTATTGGCCAGGCGCCAAGGCCACCGACGATGAGGTGCTGCCGGGAGCGGAAGATGGGCATGGCATTGCGTCATTAACGGACGTGAAACAGATCGGCACTGCATTGTATGTGTGCGGCTATGGCGGCAAGGTCTTCCGCCGCAGCTCGGGGAAATGGGCAATTCTCGATCAAGGATTGAAAGCGCTCGATCTTGGCGACTACATGAAGCAGGGATTGCCGATCAAGCAAGCCCTGGCCGCCGCCAGGAATACCCAACGCAATATGAAGGCAATCGATGGTTTGTCGGAACAGGAGATTTACTGTGTGGGGCGAGCGGGCCTGATTTTCCGATTCGATGGCGCGACGTGGATTGAGGTCGAATCGCCGACCAATGCAAATCTACATTGCGTTCACTGTGCCGCTGATGGCTGGACTTACGCGGCCGGCGAGCCAGGCGTTCTGCTGCGCGGCAATGACAAGGGATTCCAGGCGTTGCAGACCGGCGTGAACGACGATTTTTACGCGCTTACCTCCTTCAACGGGATGGTCTACGTCGGTGGCCTCAAGGGGCTGTATCGGCTCGAGGCCGATGGCCTGCACGCGGTTGACACGAAACAGGGGAGTTTTTCGTGCGTCGCGCTCGATTCCGCAGATGGACAACTACTTGTTGTCGCGGAGCGTTGGCTGCTGGTGTTCGATGGCGTCGACTGGAAACGAATCGACGACCCCGATAACGTGTAGCCGGCAGTGGCGCTACCGGCGCGATTACGAGCGCTCCCGAGGCCCGGCACGCATCAGGAAATCAGGTCGCTGGCGGCGATGTTCGGCGTCGTCACCCCGGGCCTGAGCGCGCAGGCGACACTGTTGTCGGGCAGCGCCATGTCGGCGTCGAGCAGCGCGGCGAACAGCGGCGCCTCGCCCGGCGCTGGCGCCGTATCGACATCTTCCGGCCCGAATCTGCGCAGGCGCCCCAGGAAACTGGCGTTATCTTCCCCGGCATGGCGCGACAGCGCGCGCAGGCTTCCTGCCTCATCGCGCACTATCACGCGCTGTGCCCGCGCCGCGCCATGCAGCAGGGCCAGGTGGTACATCGACATGCGGATGCCGCTGGCAAAATAGGCGATCATCGCCGGGCACACCGAGGTAATGGCAGCGTTCGACGTTGCCACGTTATTGAACTCGAATTCGCCAGACGTGTACAGGTCGAGCCAGTGCAGCCGGTTGCCCTCCAGGCCGAACACCATCGGCAGGAACACCCCGTTCGAGCAGTTTGAGCGGCGCCGGCGCCGCGCCTTGGGTCAGTGCGGGGCTGGGCAGGAAGAACGGCGAATCGCGGTCGGCGTGACGGTGGCAGATCGGGCAGGCGCTGTAATTGGCCCCGTCGAAGCAGGCGTCGCACACGACGTGCAGGCACGGCTTGAGCACATGCGTGGTGCCGCGCTGGCCGCAATGCAGGCAGGGCTGGTCGGGCGCTTGCATGAAGTGGGTCAGGACCCGGTCGATCCACAGTGCCGCGGTGCTGTGCGGCACCATCTTGGGGAAGCGCCGGAACAGCGGCGTGTGCTGGCGATTGCCGCCGAGCTGCGCTGCCAGTGTCCTCCAGATATGCTCGCGGGTGGCATTGAGCACGGGCAAGTCCAGGGTTTGCAGGCGCGCGCGCAGGCGCTGCGTCAGCGTAGCCAAGCTTGGCCAGATCGATATCGAACAGCTGCATGCAATCGTCGGGCTGCTGGTCGGCGCCTTCCGATACGAACAAGGTTGCCTGGCGGCGCAGCAGCAGCGCCCGGGTTTCTTGAAAATCGACAGACATGGTGGGTCCCATCACAAAAAAACGGATGCAGGCGCAAGCCTTGATCCGTTTTTGAAAGGTGAGAAGGAAATCGATCAGACTGGTCTTATGATAGAAGGAAGCCCAACCTAAGCCTTCTCGGGAATGATATTAACCGATTGACAATGAAGATCCAAGCGGATTATGTTCAGCGCTTCTTTTTGTTATTCGAGCGCACATTACGCGAGAAATACGCGGGGTCTTTTTTGGCGATCCAGTCGATAAACGCCCGAATATCCTCATGCTGCTGCAATGCCTCCCAGGTATGGAAGGATTTGAACAATTCATGTTCGGTGAAGGTGGAATGGATTTTCTGGTGGCAGATCTTGTGAATATCGAACTGCTCGCGCCCCTTGTAGGTCTTGGGGATCAGGTGATGGCGGTCGACATTGCGCGTGCCGAGGGGCCGGCCGCACAGGGGACACAAGGCCTCGCTCATGCCGCTCCGTGCTCAAGCCTGGGCCGGCTTGGCCGCCTTGTCGGCCTTGACCGGCTTGGGCAGCGAAATGAGGCGGGTGCCGGCCAGCCTGTCGTGCAGGAACTGGCGGTCCTTGTCGAGAAACACGGTCATGCCCCACGCCACGATATTGATCGCCAGCGCGCTCGCCACCTGGGTCTTGCTGGTCAGGTGAAAACGCCAGCAGATCACCAGGGCCGGCAGCACCCAGCCCCAGCCCAGCAGGTAGCGCACGGCGGCGGCCTTGAACGGCACCGTCGCATAGCCGACCTTGACCAGCTTGATGCGCCAGGTTTTCATCGCCAGCGTATGGCCGCTGCCGGTCCAGGAATAAATGAAATAGATGCCCGGAACGAGAAACAGCACCACCGTGCGGCCATGCTCAATGATGCCCTGGTTCATTTTCTGGGTGATCAGCAGGAAAATGAGCAGACCGAACATGACCACGGCGGTCAGCAGGAACAGCTCGTACACCAGGCAGATCAGACGGCGCTTCAGGGTGGGTGTGGCAACCGGGGTCTTACTATTTTGCATTGGAAACTGGCGTGGCCGGCGCAGGGGCGGCCGGCGCTGTGGTAGGTGGAGCGGTAACAGCCGGTGGCATCGCCGGCACAGCCAGCGGCGCGCCTGCCGACGGGCTGACGATGCAGCGCGGCACGGCAGCCGGGGCGTTGCGGATCGTGCCGGGCGGACAGCCAGCCGGCGGCGGCTTGCTTGGCGCGAGCGGCTTGGTCTGGGTTGCCGGCGGCAGGTTGGTCACCTGTTTTTTGACGGCGGCAGCGTCAAGTGCCAGTTTTTTCTTTTCTTCTTCGGGCAACTGCTGGTATTTCTCCCATTCGGCCGATTTCTGGCTCTTGTCGATCTTCTTGCTCAGCGTGTAGTTCTCGCGCGCCACGCGCCGTTCGTCGGGCGTGAGCCGGGTCCAGGCGCGCATGCGCTCCTGCATGCGCACTTGCTCATCGGGCTTCATGGACGAATAGCGGTTGGCGATATCGAGCCATTTTTGCTTGCGCACCGATTCCATCCGGTCCCACTCGCCCTTGAGCGGGTCGAGTGCGATTTGCTGGGGTGGCGACAAGTCTTTCCACATGGGCTTGCCGGCAAGCGCTGCGGGCGCGGCGGCGACGGCTGGCGATGGTTTGGAGATCGGCGCGAGCACCTTCGCTGCCGGTTGCCCGGGCACGGCGGTGGGCACGGCGGCAGGCGCGGACAAGGGAGCGCCGCCGGGCGCCGGTGCGGCACCCTGGGCTGCGGCGATGCCGCTTGTTGTCAACAATGCAAGCGCAAGCGCCAGGAAGTGCCGGGACGAAGCTGCGCGTGTCATCCTTATTGGGCGCGCTGGGCGAGGTAGGCGTTAAAACCCTGGTCCAGGTAGGCCGTCAGCGGCAACTCGTCGGACAGCACAGCCGCGTCGAGCTCGGCGATTTCTTCGAGGCGCTGCTGTTCTTCATATTGATAGATGCCGGCAAGACCGGCCACCAGCGCCATGAGTGGAATGGCCACGCTCATGCGGCCGAGCGAGGAAAACGAGAACAGCGCGCCGATATTGCCGGCCAGCTGGGTTTGCGCAGCCTGCACCGGGGCGTGCGGCTTCTTGCGTGCCATGGCGGCCTTGCGCGCGGCCGACAGGCGGTCGGTCGTCGCAGCGGGGAGCTCGTCGAGATGGTCGTTCAGGGCGTGGCGTACCTTGTACGCAAAGTTCAGATCGTCGGTGTTCATAATTTTATTCCCTTGGCTTTCAGCGATTCGGCGAGGGTATGAGTTGCTCGCGAGCAGTGCGTTTTGACACTTCCCTCGGAACACCCCATCGCTTCGGCTGTTTCAGCCACGTCCATGTCCTGCCAGTAACGCATGAGGAAGGCTTCCCGTTGACGCGCCGGCAGTTTTTGTACTTCGGCGTCGATCAGGCTCAAGGTCTGCTGGCGCTCGACCTGGTCCGCGCTCGACTCCGCCGAGGCCGAACCTTGTTCCGCCTCTAACGATTCAAGTATATCAAATTCTTCGTCTTCTCCCTCGCGTTTACCCATGCCAGAGAAGAGGCTGACCCAGGTATTTCGCACCTTTTCGCGGCGGAAGTAATCGAGGATGGTGTTTTGCAGGATGCGCTGGAACAGCATCGGCAATTCGGCGGCCGGCTTGTCTCCGTATTTTTCGGCGAGCTTGATCATCGCGTCCTGCACGATATCGAGCGCAGCTTCGTCCTTGCGCACGGCGTACACGGCTTGCTTGAAAGCGCGCCGCTCGACATTCTCAAGAAAATCGGATAACTCTTTGTCTGTGGCCATGCGAACCGGAGTGGGGTAAGGAGCACCCCTGGTACATAGCCTGGGGGCATTTGAGAAAACTGACGCATGCTAGCAAAGAATGGGCCTTTTTGCATGGTATTTACTGCGATTGCCCTGCGCAGCGCCACGAAAGCAGCCGGTCCCGGCCGATTTAACTTGACCGCAATGGTGCAACGCAGTAAGGTATATGACGCTTTGCAACCCCGAAGCTGTATGGTCAAGTCGAAAACGCCACACAAGGCCAACCTCGACGTGACGCGCTTTCATATGTAGGCAGTTTGCTCTGACCCGCGCCACAAGCGCGAGAGGTTCGCAGTAATCGCTACAGAAACTCACGCCA
The DNA here is from genome assembly GCF_011682145.1 of Massilia mucilaginosa. Taxonomy (GTDB): domain Bacteria; phylum Pseudomonadota; class Gammaproteobacteria; order Burkholderiales; family Burkholderiaceae_D; genus Telluria_A; species Telluria_A mucilaginosa. Next base: position 80,261 of record NZ_WHJH01000016.1, on the reverse strand, counting down.
AACGAGTTGCGTTTAGCGCCGGTTCGTAACGTATCTATGGGTACGTGAAAGATCGCCGTGACCGCAGAAAGAAGGGAAGCCTGAGCACTGTCGCGCCACGCGAATTTCGTTAGGAAAGAGCATCCGATCACCTCCCAATGGGTCTTGAAAGGAATGTATCATGAACAACGAAACATCGGCCACCATCACAGGGTCCGAAATACTCGTCCGTTGTCTGGCGGAAGAAGGCGTTAAACACGTTTTCGGTTATCCAGGCGGCGCCGTACTGTATATCTACGACGCCATCTTCAAGCAAGACAAATTCCAACACGTCCTGGTACGCCACGAACAGGCCGCCGTGCATGCGGCGGACGCCTATTCGCGCAGCTCGAACACCGTCGGCGTGGCCCTGGTCACCTCCGGTCCTGGTGTCACCAATGCCGTTACCGGCCTCGCCACGGCGTACATGGATTCGATTCCGATGGTCGTCATTTCCGGCCAGGTGCCCAGCACCGCGATCGGGCAGGATGCCTTCCAGGAATGCGACACCGTCGGCATCACGCGGCCCTGCGTCAAGCACAACTTCCTCGTCAAGGACGTGAAAGACCTGGCCGCCACGATCAAGAAAGCGTTCTTCATTGCGCGCACCGGCCGTCCCGGCCCGGTCCTGGTCGATATCCCCAAAGACATCAGCATGCACAAGTGCGCCTACGACTATCCGAAGGATATCGAAATGCGCTCGTACAAGCCGATCGACAAGGGCCATTCGGGCCAGATCCGCAAGGCGGTGCAACTGCTGCTGCAGGCTGAACGTCCGATGATCTACACCGGCGGCGGCGTGATCCTGGCCAATGCCTCGCCCGAGCTGAACAAGCTGGTCGACAAGCTCGGCTTCCCGGTCACCAACACCCTGATGGGCCTGGGCGCCTACCGCGCGTCGAGCGACAACTTCCTCGGCATGCCCGGCATGCACGGCACCTACGAAGCGAACATGGCGATGCAGCACTGCGACGTCCTGATCGCCATCGGCGCCCGCTTCGACGACCGCGTGATCGGCAACCCGAAACACTTCGCCTCGAACCCGCGCAAGATCATCCACGTGGACATCGATCCATCGTCGATTTCCAAGCGCGTCAAGGTCGATATTCCCATCGTCGGCAACGTCAAGGACGTGCTGATCGAATTCCTGGCGCAGCTCGACGCCGCCGACGCCAAGGTCAACGCCGCGCCGCTCAAGGACTGGTGGAAGCAGATCGGCGAATGGCGCGGCCGCGAGTGCCTGAAATACGCCGATTCCGACCTGGTCATCAAGCCGCAGTCGGTCGTGCAAAAGGTGTGGGAAATCACCAAGGGCGACGCCTTCATTACCTCCGACGTCGGCCAGCACCAGATGTGGGCGGCCCAGTACTACCCGTTCGACAAGCCGCGCCGCTGGATCAATTCCGGCGGCCTGGGCACGATGGGTGTGGGCTTGCCGTACGCCATGGGCGTGCAGATGGCCAATCCGGACGCCACGGTGGCCTGCATCACCGGCGAAGGTTCGATCCAGATGTGCATCCAGGAACTGGCTACCTGTAAGCAATATCACTTGACGCCGAAAATCATTTTGCTCAACAACCGCTTCCTCGGCATGGTGCGCCAGTGGCAACAGATCGACTACGGTTCGCGCTATTCCGAGTCCTATATGGATTCGCTGCCGGACTTCTCGATGCTGGCCGAATCGTTTGGCCACGTCGGCATGAAGATCGAAAAGCCGGGCGACGTCGACGGCGCGCTGAAAGAAGCCTTTGGCATGAAAGACCGCCTCGTGTTCATGAACTTCATCACTGACCAGTCCGAAAACGTCTGGCCGATGGTCAAGGCCGGCAAGGGCTTGTCCGAAATGCTGCTCGGCTCGGAGGATCTGTAATGCGCCATATCATTTCTGTCCTGCTCGAAAACGAAGCCGGTGCGCTCTCGCGCGTGGTCGGCCTGTTCTCTGCGCGCGGCTACAACATTGAAACCCTGACCGTCGCCCCGACCGAAGACGCCACCCTGTCGCGCATGACCATCGTCACCAGCGGCTCGGACGATGTGATCGAACAGATCACCAAGCACCTGAACCGCCTGATCGAGGTGGTCAAGGTGGTCGACCTGACCGAAGGCGCGCACATCGAGCGCGAGCTCATGCTGATCAAGGTGCGCGCGGTCGGCAAGGAACGCGAAGAGATGAAGCGGACTGCGGACATCTTCCGTGGCCGCATCATCGACGTCACGGAAAAGACTTACACGATCGAGCTGACCGGCAACAAGGGCAAGCTCGACGCGTTCATCGATTCCATCGACCGCGCCTCCATCCTCGAAACGGTGCGTACCGGCGGGTCCGGCATCGGCCGCGGCGAACGCATCCTCAAAGTTTAATCCGTGCCCACGAGCAGGAACACGATCCTGGACGGGCACGTCCCACACCAAAAATTATAGGAAAATTATCATGAACGTTTTTTACGACAAAGATTGCGACCTCTCCCTCGTTAAAGGCAAGAACGTTGCCATCATCGGTTACGGCTCGCAGGGCCACGCGCACGCACAGAACCTGAACGATTCGGGCGTCAACGTCACGGTCGGCCTGCGCAAGGGCGGCGCCTCCTGGACCAAGGTCGAACAGGCCGGCCTGAAAGTTGCCGAAGTCAACGACGCGATCAAAGCCGCCGACATCATCATGATCCTGCTGCCTGACGAAAACATCGCCCAGGTCTATACCGAGAATGTCGCTCCGCACGCCAAGCAGGGCGCCGTGCTGGCCTTCGCGCACGGCTTCAACGTGCACTACGGCCAGGTCGTGCCACGCGCCGATCTGGATGTGATCATGATCGCGCCAAAGGCGCCGGGCCACACCGTGCGCGGCACCTATGCAGCCGGTGGCGGCGTGCCGCACCTGATCGCGGTCTACCAGGACAAGTCCGGCTCGGCGCGCGATATCGCCATGTCGTACGCCATGGCCAACGGCGGCGGCCGTGCCGGCATCATCGAAACCAACTTCCGTGAAGAAACCGAGACCGATCTGTTCGGCGAGCAAGCAGTCCTGTGCGGCGGCGCGGTCGAGCTGATCAAGGCCGGCTTCGAAACCCTGACCGAAGCGGGCTACGCGCCGGAAATGGCATATTTCGAGTGCCTGCACGAACTGAAACTGATCGTCGACCTGATCTACGAAGGCGGCATCGCCAACATGAACTACTCGATCTCGAACAACGCCGAGTACGGCGAGTACGTGACCGGTCCGAAAGTCGTGACCTCGGCGACCAAGGAGGCGATGCGTCAGTGCCTGAAAGATATCCAGACCGGCGAATACGCAAAGAGCTTCATCCTGGAAAACAAGGCCGGCGCCCCGACCCTGATTTCGCGCCGCCGTTTGACCGCTGAGCACCCGATCGAAGAAGTCGGCGCCAAGCTGCGCGCGATGATGCCGTGGATCGCCAAGAACAAGCTGGTCGATCAGTCGAAGAACTAAGCGTACCACCGTCGTTCCCGCCTGCGCGGGAACGACGGCTCAAGGGTTTGTGGTGCTGAGACACGCTAGACTTGACTCAACAACGAGAACCACGTCGGCATTCCCAGATGTAAGCAACCTTCCCAAATTTGCAAATTTTGATTACAACGGTACGTGGTCCGTCCGATTCCGGGTATCGTCCGGGTTAACCAAGCTGATGAGGTAGCGATACCCCTCATGCTTGCCATTTACCTGGAGAAAATCATGTCCCTCAAAAAAATTGCACTCCTCGCCGCCGTGGCTTTTGCCATGCCAGCGTTCGCCCAGAACACGCTCGCGACCGCCGGCGCGCTGGTGATCGTTCCCGCCTACGGTGAAGTCACGCACCCGAACGACCAGGTCGTCGCCACCTTTTTCATCGAAGAAACGGACAAGGACAAGGCCGCCGCCGCCTCGCGCGTCAATACAAAGATGAAGCAGGGCACCGAGATCGTGCGCCGCGAAGACCCGAAAGCGATCCTGAAAACGGTTGGCTACTACACCTATCCGGTCTATCCTGAAGTGGCGCCGCGTCCGGACGGCCAGCCGCAGCCGCGCCCGCTCGTGCCGACCGGCTGGCGTGTCGGCCAGTATCTGGAAGTGAAAACCACCAACCTGGCCAACTTGCCGAAGATGACGGCCGCCGTGCAAAAAATCCTGGCCCTGAACGGCCTCAATTTCGGCCTCTCGCCGGAAACCACCCGCAAGCTCGACGACCAGCGCCTGATCGCCACCTACAAGAACCTGAACGAGCGCGTCGCCGCGATCGCCAGCGCCATGGGCCGCAAGATGAGCGAAGCGGTGATCGACACGCTCGACTATGAAGGTTCGGGCAACTATGCCGGCCAGCAAGACTCCGCCCCGATGCTGATGCGCGCCGCCAAGGCCGAAAGCGCCGATGTGGCCGAGCCGAGCTTCGAGCCGGGCGAAACCACACTGCAGATGCGTCTTGTAGGAAAGGTGAAATTCAAGTAAAAGTATCTGATCGCTAAGTTGACGGTGCTCCCACTATAATAGGTGGGACACGGGCCGAATCCACGGCGGCCGCGTCCGCCTTCGGGCGCGGCTGCTACGCAGCGATCCATTACTTGAAACGGAAACATATGCCGACCTTCCCACGCCGCAGAAAGCCATCAGTCCCGAAAGCCAAGGGCGGCAAGCTGTCCCGCTTCAGCAAAATCGGCCGCCGGGTCGACGCCGACGGCAACCCGATGCGGCGCCGGGGAATTTACCTGTTACCGAATGCCTTTACCACCGCCGCGCTGTTCTGCGGCTTTTACGCCATCGTCATGGCCATGAACCAGCGCTTCGAACACGCCGGCTGGGCCATTTTCATCGCCATGATCCTCGATGGCCTGGACGGGCGCATCGCCCGCCTGACCAATACCCAATCCGAATTCGGCGCCCAGTACGACAGCCTGGCCGACATGGTCTCCTTCGGCGCCGCGCCGGCGCTGGTGATCTACGAATGGTCGCTGCGCGGCCTCGGCAAATTCGGCTGGCTGGCCGCCTTTGTCTACTGCGCCGGCGCCGCCTTGCGCCTGGCGCGCTTCAACACCAATATCGAAGTGGTCGACAAGCGCTTCTTCCAGGGCTTGCCCAGCCCGGCGGCCGCCGCCATGGTGGCCGGCTTCGTGCTGATGATGTCCGACCTCGGCTTTTCCGGCGCCGAACTGCCGTGGTTCTCGTGGGGCATCGCGCTGTTCGCCGGCCTGACCATGGTGACCAACGTGCCGTTCTACAGCTTCAAGGACGTCAATTTCCGCAAGTCGGTGCCGTTCATCGTCGTGTTCCTGATCGCGCTGGCGCTGGCGCTGGTCTCGATCGACCCGCCGAAAGTGCTGATGCCGCTGTTCGTGATGTATGGTTTGTCCGGTTATGCCGTGTTTGCGTGGCGCCTTGCCAAGGGCAAGCCGGTCAGCATCGTGCAAACCGACGACGAACCTGTCGACCAGAGCGAGCGCCGCTGACCGTCCACGCACTGCGTCGATGGCGGCTGGCGCACGCCCGCCTTTTTACAATGCCCAATGGAGCCGCCATGACGAATGCGAATCGCCTGATCATTTTTGACACCACCCTGCGCGACGGCGAGCAATCGCCCGGCGCCTCGATGACCAAGGATGAAAAGGTGCGCATCGCGCGCCAGCTGGAGCGCATGCGCGTCGACGTCATCGAAGCCGGCTTCGCGGCGGCCTCGCCGGGCGACTTCGAAGCCATCCGCGCCATCGCCGGTGCGGTGCGCGAATCGACCATCTGCTCGCTCTCGCGCGCCAACGACCGCGACATCGCGCGCGCCGCCGAAGCGCTGGCCCCGGCCGAACGCAAACGCATCCACACCTTCATTGCCACCTCGCCCCTGCACATGCGGATGAAGCTGCGCATGGAGCCGGAACAGGTGCTCGAACAGGCGAAAATCGCGATCCGCTGCGCGCGCCAGTACACCGACGACATCGAATTTTCGCCCGAAGACGGCAGCCGTTCCGACGAAGATTTTTTGTGCCGCGTGCTCGAAGCGGTGATCGCCGAAGGCGCCACCACCATCAACTTCCCCGACACCGTCGGCTACGCCGTGCCCGAAGTCTTCGGCGCCACCATCAAACGCCTGCGCGAGCGCATTCCCAATTCCGACAAGGCCATCTGGTCGGTCCACTGCCACAACGACCTTGGCCTGGCGGTTGCCAACTCGCTGGCCGGCGTGATGATCGGCGGCGCGCGCCAGATCGAATGCACCATCAACGGCTTGGGTGAACGGGCCGGCAACACCGCGCTCGAAGAAGTGGTCATGGCGCTGCGCACCCGCGGCGACCATTTCAAGCTCGAACTGGGCATCGACACCACGCAGATCGTGGCCGCCTCCAAAATGGTCTCGCAGATCACCGGCTTTGCGGTGCAGCCGAACAAGGCGGTGGTCGGTGCGAACGCCTTCGCGCACGCTTCCGGCATCCACCAGGACGGCATCTTGAAGGCGCGCGAAACCTACGAAATCATGCGCGCCGAAGATGTGGGCTGGGCCGCCAACAAGATCGTGCTGGGCAAACTGTCGGGCCGCAACGCCTTCAAGGAACGTCTGCGCGAACTGGGCATCGCGCTCGATTCCGAGGCCGAGGTGAACGCCGCCTTCGCCCGCTTCAAGGAACTGGCCGACCGCAAGTCCGAGATCTTCGACGAAGACATCATGGCGCTGGTGTCGGATGAAGAGCACGCGCAGGAAGGCGAGCATTACCGCTTCGTGTCGCTCGCGCAGCGCTCCGAAACCGGCGAAATCCCGAGCGCCAAAGTGGTGTTCGCCATCGACGGCAAGGAATTTACCTGCGAAGGCGAGGGCGATGGCCCGGTCGACGCCACCGTCAATGCCATCGAAAAGATTGCTGCCAGCGGCGCCGAACTGGTGCTGTTTTCGATCAACGCGATCAGCAACGGTACCCAGTCGCAGGGCGAAGTCACCATGCGCCTGTCGCGCTCGGGGCGGATCGTCAACGGCGTCGGCTCGGACCCCGACATCATCGTCGCTTCGGCCAAGGCCTATTTGTCGGGGCTGAACAAGCTGCACTCGAAGATCGAGCGCGTCAATCCGCAGCAGTAGCCGCATGCGACCGGCCAGTTTGCTTGTCGCCGCTTTGTGCATCGCCGCCGGCGCTGCGCAGGCCAGCTCCTGCACGGTCCAGCAGCTGCATTGGGCGCGCACCAGCGCCACCGGCGAGATCGTCGTCGGCGCGAGCTTCGGCACGGTGCGCAGCGTCGACCACGGCAAGACCTGGCACGATGCCGGCGGCGCCGCTGCCCGTCGCCGCAGCCCAAGGCTGCGGGCCATGGCGCGTACACGTTCTTCGCCAGCGACGACGGCAGCATGGCGTACGCCACGCCGGACAAACTGTGGGTCAGCTTCGCCAGGAACGCCGGCTGGATCATGATCGAGGGCCAGGCCCTCACGTCGCTGCCTTGGATGATGTGCCATAAAATGGCATCGTGACAACGCATACCCACGCCTACCGCTACCTGGCTCCCTCGCCGCTCGACGCGACCGCTCAACCGCGCCTGCAACTGGCAATGTCCGATCCGCAAGGCGCGCACGCTGGCGCTGGCCGACCCGGTGCTCACCTCGGGCGGCGCACGCCTGCGCTTGGATGGCTTTTCGTCCTGTCGCAGCGCTTGCATCCGGGTCGACGTGCTGCCCAGAAGGCCTTGCTGGCGCATCCGGGTTGAAGCGCGTCGTCACCACTTTTGTTTGGCGGCGGCCTGTTCGTTTTCTTCGCAGTTGGTCTTTTTGTGCTGGATGCCTTTGCTTCCGATATCGAGTCCGTCCGGTGCGTGGTTCGATTCGACCGTGATGCAGTAGGTGCCCTTGGCTCCCACCACGCGGTAGCGGCGCCTGTCGTACGAGCCGGGGTCGATGATCTCGGTGACCTTGGGCGCTTCGTACCAGCGGTTGGGGGCGGCGTCGGCGGCGGCCTGCAAGCCCTGCGCCAGCCGCGTCGTGCCATTGCTGACCGGTGCGGTGATCGGCTGCCCCGGATGGGCCTTGCGCAAGTCCTGGTCGATCTTGCCGATGCTGCGCCGGGCTTGCCGCATGATCTCGGCCGCGTTCGGCGCCGCCGGGGGCGCGTCTTGCACAACCATGTCGGGCGGCGCTTCGGCTATCGGCTCAAGCGGCGCTGCCGCCGGCGTGGCCGCAACCGGGCGTGCAGCCGGGGCGTCGGCGCGCGCGGTCTTGCGGGCATCCGGCTGCAATGCCGGCTTCGGCGGCGGCGGCGCTGTCGCGCCTGGCGGCGTGATATTGATCCATTGAATGCTCTGGCCGGGATCGTTGTCGACGGATGGAACGCGCCGTGCATATTGCCAGCCCAGCACCAGCAGCGCGTGCGCGAGCAATGTCAGCGCGATGGCGGCGTAACGGCGGTTTGCGGCAAGTGGCGTGAAGGCGGGGAGCATGGTCGCGAGTATATCGGTAGTTTTATGTATGTAAAGAAATTGGTCTGGCCACTTTTGACGGTTTGACGAAAGAGGCGCCTGGCGCTACAAATGGTGCCGCCGCATGCGACCTGATCATGGTTAAATGGGCGATGATGCTCGGGTCCTCTGATACGGCGTGGAAGTGGCGAACGGATGAATTTGTCCGTGGGATGGTCATGCGTTCCAGATCGTTTCTGATAGCGATGCTGTTGCCCTTGCTCCCGCTGCGCCTTGCGCAAGCGGCCGAGACCGTGCAGCTGGCGACCTATTACGATTACGTGCCCTGGTTCGTGCCGGGCCGGCCTTCCGCCGGGCTCAACGCCCGTCTGGCAAGCCGGCTGAGCGAGATGTCCGGTGGGCGCTACCGCTTCGTATCGGTGTACATTCCGCGCCGCCGGCTTGATGTGCTGTTGCAGGAAGGGAAGCTGACGATGGTCGTTGCCTGGGTGCATCCGCGTTTTTTCGGCGACCCGGAGCGCACGCGCTATTTCTGGACCGGTCCCCTGATGGACGATGAATCGCTGGTGGTGTCGCCGCGCGCGGCGCCGCTGGAGTACGACGGGCCGGACTCGCTGCGCGGCAAGCGCTTCGGCGCGCCGGGCGGTCATCGCTTTCCCGACCTGGAGCCGCTGATTAGCGCCGGCGAGATTACGCGCATCGATGTGCCGCAGATCAAGAATGCCTTGCAGATGATCGGCGCGCACCGGCGCCTGGACTTTACCGTGGTCGACCGTTCCACCCTCGATGCGCTCAAGCACGAGCGCGTCATCGACGCGGCCCTGCTGCATGTGGCCAGCCGGCCGCGCACGGCATCGTACCAGCGCAGCATGCTGGTGCCGCTCGACCAGCCGGCGCTGTATCGCTTCCTGCATAGTGCGGTGGCGCTGCTCAGGAGCGACAGCAGCTGGTTCGCGCCGCCGCCACGCCCACCGGACAAACAGGCGCACAAGCGCCCTGCGCAATAGCGCTTGCGGGCATCGCTGCAAGCCGGCCGTCACGGGGCAATGGTATAGTCGCGGCGCAACTTAACTTTATCGGATAACCGTTCATGACTTCTGGCTATCGCAGGCACTTTCTTACCATCGCGCTGTCTTTCCTGGCGCTCGGCAGTTCCGCCGCCCGCGCGGACAGCATCGGCTACCAGGAGGTCGTTGAGCTGACCGCCAAGTCCACGGCCTTGCGGGTGGAGCACCACCATGACTGGAGCGACAAGACCCGTCCTGCGCGCTTCAAGATGATGACGACCGGCGAAGATCCGTTCGGCGTCGCGAATACGTTTTCCACCCTGCGCGTGCTGGACAACAAGTCCGGCGCGGAACTGTTCCGCCGTCCGGTGCCCGCGCTGACCTATCTGTGGATCGATCCGGCATCGAAGTACATCGTCGGCGTGTCCCAGGTAAAGAGGGACAATCCGTATCATCTCGTTGTGTTCAACAAGAAAGGCGAACGCCTGCTCGAACGCAGCCTGCTCGGCACGAGGTGGCCGGAAACATTCGAGAGCGTCACCAACTGGATCTACTGGTACAAGCAACCCTCGCCCAGGATCGAACTCGTCGAAGGAGAAACCACGGCGGTGCTGTCGGTCGAGGACCGGGCGGGGGTGATGCGCAGTGTCGAGTTTCCGCTGACGCGACCCAGCGAGGCCTTGAGCGCCGCGCCCGTCAATCCCTGAAGAAGCCGCGCTTTTCCTCGTACATCGGATCCGGTCCGCTGATCATCTTGCGCACGATGCCGTTGCGGTCGAAGTGCACGTGCATCATCGAGTTCCACACGCCGCTCTCCTTGTAGCGGTAGGACCATACTTCCAGGTCCGACAGCGACAGGTACGAGCGCTCGGCGGGGCGCCCCACCGTGACCGTCACGTCGGCCCTGGTCGCCTGGTCGATCTTGATGCGCCCGAAGCCGACGTCGCCCAGCACCTGCTCGAAGGCGGCCAGCTTGCCGTCCGGCCCCATGCGCGCCATCCAGGTGAACTGGCCGAACGGCCCGGTCGCGTATTCCAGCACCTGGCCCGAGGGCAGGGCGTGGATCGCGCTCGGCTCGCCGAACTTGGCGCGCACCACGTCGAATGTGTCGCCCGGCACTGGGGGCGTGCGCATCATCGCCGCGCAGCCGGCCAGGCTCAGCACAACGCTCAGGATTGCCATTTTTGCTCGTGTTCGCATAAAAACCACCTTGGAATCGCTCAAAACACCATCATGCACCAGCCTGAGGACGTCGTCACGGCGTGCGTTTCTGGCCGCATCTCGTTTTTTGCGCATTTTCACATCAATACCACGCTTGAGATGGCAAAAATCCCGTCGGGGCGCTGCGGCGCAAGCTTTTCTGGCGGCCCGGGCGCTTTTCGCATATACTTGCGGGTCTGGCCGTTTTGGCCGGTTCATCAATCGAAGTTCACGGTGTGTCGGGTTGCGACTCGTGCACCGCATGTGAAAGGTACTATCATGACCGTAGAAAACATCAATAAAGCCGCGATTATCGCGGACAACGCCCGTGCGCAAAACGACACCGGCTCCCCTGAAGTTCAGGTCGCTCTGCTGACCGCACGCATCAACGAACTGAACGGCCACTTCAAAGCGCACGCGAAAGATCACCACTCGCGCCGTGGTCTGATCATGATGGTCAACCGTCGTAAGAGCCTGCTGTCCTACCTGAAAAGCAAAGACGCTACCCGTTATCGCGATCTGATCGCCAAACTCGGTCTGCGCAAGTAATTTTTGCCGTTTCAAGTTGATCAAGAAATGCCTGCACAGCTTGCTGTCGCGGGCATTTTTGCATTTCCAGTCCCGAAAAAGTAGTAAAGGCAGCAAGCAATGTTGCCTGTGGTGAGGTGGACGACAGCGCCTGAAAATCTGTCGGCAAATAGAAAGGGATTACCCATGTTTAATAAAGTTACGAAAACCTTCCAGTACGGCCAACATCAAGTCACTCTGGAAACCGGCGAAATCGCCCGTCAAGCCTCCGGCGCCGTCATGGTGTCGATCGAAGACACCGTCGTTCTGGCTACCGTGGTTGCGCGCAAAGACGCCAAGCCAGGCCAGGATTTCTTCCCGCTGACCGTCGATTACGTCGAGAAAACGTACGCAGCCGGTAAAATCCCAGGCGGTTTCTTCAAGCGCGAAGGCCGTCCTTCCGAAAAAGAAACCCTGACCAGCCGCCTGATCGACCGTCCGATCCGCCCGCTGTTCCCAGAAGGCTACCTGAACGAAGTTCAGATCATCATCCACGTGCTGTCGGTCAATCCTGAGATCGATCCGGACATCGCCGCCATGATCGGCGCTTCCGCCGCCCTGTGCGTCTCCGGCATCCCGTTCAGCGGCCCGATCGGCGCCGCGCGCGTCGGCTACGCCAACGGCCAGTTCATCCTGAACCCGACCACCACCCAGCTCAAGACCTCCGAGATGGACCTGGTTGTCGCCGGTACCGAAACGGCCGTGCTGATGGTCGAATCCGAAGCCAAGCAACTGTCCGAAGAAATCATGCTCGGCGCCGTGGTCTACGGCCATGACCAGATGAAAGTCGTGATCGATGCGATCCACGAACTGGTGCGCGACGGCGGCAAGCCGGAAGTTGAATGGACCGCTCCCGCCAAGAACGAAGCGCTGATCGCCCGCGTGAAAGAACTGGCCGAAACGAACATCAACGAAACCTACCAGATCAAGGACAAGGTTGCCCGTACCGCCAAGCTGAAGGCATCGTTCCAGGAAGTCTACGCCGCCCTGGCCGCTGACGCTGCCGCCACCGGCATCGCCCAGCCGGACAATGTCGACGTCGGCAATGTGCTGTTCGATATCGAAGCCAAAGTCGTGCGTTCGCAGATCCTGAACGGCGAGCCGCGCATCGACGGCCGCGACACCCGCACCGTGCGTCCGATCGCGATCCGCACCAGCATCCTGCCGCGCACCCACGGTTCTGCCCTGTTCACCCGCGGCGAAACGCAAGCGCTGGTCGTGGCTACCCTCGGTACCGCGCGCGACAGCCAGAAGATCGACGCGCTGATGGGCGAGTACACCGACGACTTCATGATGCACTACAACATGCCTCCGTTCGCCACCGGCGAAACCGGCCGTGTCGGCACCCCGAAGCGTCGCGAAATCGGCCACGGCCGCCTGGCCAAGCGCGCGCTGATCGCCGCCTTGCCCAACCCTGAAGACTTCAGCTACTCGGTTCGCCTGGTGTCCGAAATCACCGAATCGAACGGTTCCTCATCGATGGCTTCGGTCTGCGGCGGCTGCCTGGCGCTGATGGATGCCGGCGTGCCGATGAAAGCGCACGTGGCCGGTATCGCCATGGGCCTGATCAAGGAAGGCGGCAAGTTCGCCGTGTTGTCCGACATTCTGGGCGACGAAGATCACCTGGGCGACATGGACTTCAAGGTAGCCGGTACCGCCAATGGCATTACCGCGCTGCAGATGGACATCAAGATCATGGGCATCACCAAGGAAATCATGCAAGTGGCTCTGGCGCAAGCCAAAGAAGGCCGCCAGCACATCCTCGGCGAAATGCAGAAGGCCATGCCGCATGTGAAAACCGAACTGTCGGATTTCGCACCGCGCCTGATCACCATCAAGATCAATCCTGAGAAAATCCGTGACGTCATCGGCAAGGGCGGCGCCGTCATTCGCGCGCTGACCGAAGAAACCGGCACCCAGATCGACATCAGCGACGAAGGTATCGTCACCATCGCGTCGGTCGACGCCGCCGCCGGCCAGGAAGCCAAGCGCCGCATCGAAGAACTGACCGCCTCGGTCGAAGTAGGCAAGACCTACGACGGCGTCGTGCTGAAATTGCTCGACTTCGGCGCGATCGTCCAGGTCATGCCAGGCAAGGACGGCCTGCTGCACATCTCGCAGATCGCCAACGAGCGTGTGAACGCGGTTGCCGACTACCTGAAAGAAGGCCAGCAAGTGCGCGTCAAGGTTCTGGAAACCGACGACCGCGGCCGTCTGAAGCTGTCGATGAAAGCTGCTGAAGGCGCGGAAGCGGCTCCTCAGTAATCGTTGTCTAGCAATGCCTGTAAAAACCGCCAGCGCGCAAGCCCTGGCGGTTTTTTTCGGACTGCCCCCATTTGGAAAGGATGATTTTCATGGACGAGCTTAACGCCCCGTACCACGCACATATTTACTACGACGCTGCATCGCGCGCGCAGGCACTGGCCTTGCGCGCACGCCTGCTCGATGCGAAGGACAGCGGCGCCATGCCGGAACTGTTTTTTGTTGGCGAACCGGGCGAGCATGCGGTCGGCCCGCATCCGCTGCCGGAGTACGAGATTCACTACAGCCAGGCGATGCTGCCGGGGGTCGTTGCGCTGCTTGAAGCGTCCGGTTTGCGCGCTTTGGTGCATCCATTGACTGACGACGACGTGGCCGACCACACTACCTTGGCGCACTGGATCGGCGAGCCGCTGCCGCTCAAGCTGGAAACGCTCGACCCGCCGGGCGTGAACCAGGGTGTGGCGCGATTTGGCAAGTCGGCGTTTTAGGAGCGTGGGCTTGCGCGGCGAATGAGACTGGCGCGCACGGGCGCCATCGTCGCGCCGCAGATGACTGGCCGCGTAGCGTTCTGCTGCGGCGGCTATCCGGGAACCAGCTTCAGGACGAGTCCGGCGATTAAAGCCATTTGAAGCAGTCCCACACCAACGACCCAGCGCACCGGTTCGGCTTTGGCCTCGGACACGCTGGCTTTTGCGTCGGCCGCTGTCCGGTCTATTTTAGCGTCCAATTTCTCGATGGAGGAGCGAATCTCAGTCAATTCCCGTGATACGTCATGTTTGCTTGAAAACCGCTCCACGATACTGGCATCTGCCGCGCTGACTATTTCAGCAAGCATGGCAGCTTGTACCTTCGCCTGCTCGACGGAGAAACCTGCGCGCTCCAGCCGCTCCGCCATTTTCAAGGTGTCGAACGGAATTGTTGCCATCACCTTCTCCAATCATGCCCAATATCACTTTGACATGTTGTAGCCTATCTGGTTCCATTCCGAGTGCGCTGGGTGAGCTGTTTTTTGTCGACGTTCTAACCCATCAAGCTGTTCAACGCCCCATACCCCATCCGCGGAAACCCCGCCTCGTTGACCGTGCCGCTGTCCAAAAATTGCCGGGTCAGCGCATCAATGCATCCGAACGTCGTCTCCGAAATGGCCGAACCGGCGCTCAGGCGGCGCACGCCCAGCTGCGCCAGCCGCGCCAGCGGCGGCACGCCGTCCCTCACCATCACGTTCAGCGGCAGGCGCGTGGCCTTGATCACTGCCGCGATATCCTCTTCGGCCACCATGGCGGGCACGAACAGGCCGCTGGCCCCGGCTTCCTGGTACAGGGCGGCGCGGCGGATGGTTTCTTCCACGCGCGCGCCGGCCTCGACTCCGCGCAGATACACATCGGTGCGCGCATTGATGAACAGGTTCACACCGCGCGCGGCGGCAAGCGCCCGGATCGCCCGGATCTTGTCCGCCAGCAGCGCCGGCGTGCCGCCGCCATCCTCGATGTTGATCCCGACCACGCCCGCGTCGATCAGTTCGCCCACCAGCGCGGCCGCCTGCGCCGGATCGTCGCTGTAGCCATCTTCCGCATCGACCGTCAGGGGCAGGGAACTGACGCGCAAGATACCTTTCACGGAGGCCATCAACAGCTCGCGCGGCAAAATGCTGCCGTCCGCAAAGCCGTGCGACCAGGCGACAGCGGCGCTGCTCGTCGCCAGCGCCCTGGCGCCGGCCGCTTGCGCAATGCGCGCGCTGCCCGCATCCCAGCAATTGGCCAGCATCAACAGGCCATCGGTGTGCAGCGCGTGGAACAGAATATCGTTACGGACTTGCATGGTGTCTCCATGGTGGACGGTGAGTCGGGCGGCGCCCCTTGGCGGCCGTGCTTTCTTTACTATACCTTGTCAGGGCGCCTCGAACCGGCGCAGATAATCGGCGATCGGTTCCAGGCCAACACTCGCGCGCCGTTCGTCGAGCCGGCTTTCATCCTCGACCGGTCGCAGTTCCGGCTTGCCGGCCTTGTTGATGACTAACTGGCTGCCGTACAGCTGCTTCTTGTAGTCGTTGAGCAGGTCGCGATCGATGCTCAGCGCCACTGTGGACCAAGGCAATTCGCCATCCTGCGCCGCTTTCTTCATCGACGGCAGAGTTTGCTTGAGCATGGCCGGCGAGGCGTGCTGCACCAGCAGCCACATGGCCTGGTTGCCGTGCGGGCCCACCGCCTTGACGCCCGGCCAGCCGATCTCGGCAAGAATGGCCTTGATCCTCGGCTCGTGCCTGGCGTCGAGCGCGAGCATCTCGGCCCTGATCGCCATCGAATCCGGCGCGGCATCCTGGCGCCGGCGCACTTCCTGGTCGCGCTCCATCATGGCCAGCAGTTCGGCCGCGATGTGCGGGTGCGCGCCTTGCTGCTGTGGCGCGGCCACTGGCGTTGTGCCAGCCTGGCCCGCCGCTTCTCCCGCGCAGACCGCCGATGCGGCCAGTATCGTGCCGATTGCAAACATCCATTGACGCATGCTTTCTCCTTCACAGTAGAGGCCGGCGCCATCGCGAAACGCTTTTCGCCGCTCCTGCGTGACTATACCGCTTTCCCGAAACGCTTTTCGGCGCCGCTGCCGCGATATCGCGAATTTGCCCCTCACGCGCGCTGGCACAGCCCTTGCAATGGATGGAGCAGGACGCGCAGCGGCATCACCCTTTCTTCCCCGCGCATCCACCACCAACCAAAGGGGCTGCCCGTGAACCGTCGCCTGCTTGAATACAGTCCGGTGTTCGACATCTTCACCAACGCCGCGCCGCGCCCGAGCGAACAGGAGTTCGACGCCGCGCCGCTCCCGGACGACAGCGCCGACCTGGCGCTGGCCGCCGAACTGCTCGAAGCGGCCGAACCGGCCGACCTGAGGCGCGTGCTGGGCCGGGCGATTGCCGGCGCCGGCGTGCTCGGTGCGCGCGTGGCCCGTTCGCCGATGGGGCCCTTGCTGGTCACCGAACTGCTGCGCGCCGTGCGGCCGATCCTGTCTCCGCAGCGCCGCCCTGTGTCCGGCGCCAGCGCAAAGACGGTGAGCATCAACCTCGGTGCGCGCATGTTCGGCCTCGAACTCGAAGGCCTGAGCGCCGAAGACAAGGAATTCGTCCTGGCGCGCCAGCTGGTGCGCCTGGCCGACGAAGCCGCGCGCCACGCGGGCAATGCCGGCAGCGCGACGCCGCAGTCCGCGCGCGCCGCCGTGCAAGCGGCCGCGCGCCAGTACGCACCGGGCCTGCTGCCGCATGTGCACGCGCGGCCGGCCACGCAGGGCCGCTGGACCCGCCGGGCGGGCCAACTGATTCTTCACGATTGCTGATCCGGACCGATTGTCCATCCGGGCACTGTGTTGTTTTACTTCGTTGTTTCACCTTGTTGTTTCATTTTTCTAGAGGAGCGCATCATGCATGACATCGACCGCACGACAATGGAATATGGCCAGGAAACCTCCAGCTTCGAGGGCGAACAGTTCGAATTCGGCCAGGGCGAGTGGAGCGGCGAATCCAGTCTGAACGAACAGCAGGAAGCCGAATACGCGCAGGAACTGCTGAACGTGAACAGCGAAGCGGAGCTCGACCAGTTCCTGGGCGACTTCATTCGCAAGGTCGGCGCCACCGCCGGCCGCGTGATCCGCTCGCCGGTCGGGCAGGCCGTCGGCGGCGTGCTCAAAGGCGTGGCCAAAAAAGCGCTGCCGCTGGCCGGCGGCGCCATCGGCGGCTACTTCGGCGGCCCGCTGGGCGCCAAGATCGGCAGCGGACTGGCTTCGGCGGCCGGCGGCGCGCTTGGCCTCGAAGCGGAGATGAGCGGCGACGACCGCGAGTACGAAGGCGCGCGCCAGTTCGTGCGCCTGGCCGCCGACACGGTGCAGAAGGCCTCGCAGGCACCCGGCTCGGGCGACCCGCGCGCGATCGCCCAGAATGCGGCCATGGCGGCGGCGCGCCAGCACGCACCGGGCCTGCTCAAACGCGGCGCCTCCGGCGGCGGCTGCGCCAGTTGCGGCGCTGGCGGCATGGCGCAGCAGGGCGGCGGCATGGGTGCGGGCGGCGGGCGGGGCGCCAGCGGACGCTGGAGCCGCCAGGGCAACAAGATCGTCATCTACGGCGCCTGACCGCCATGAGCCCGTATGCCGCGTCGCTGCTCGAACAGGAAGCGCGTTCCCTGCAAACCAGGCTGGCGCGGGTCCGTCCCTTTGCCCTGATCGAGCCCATGGTGCCGGCCGCCGCGCTGCTGCCGTCGGCCCAGTCGGCGCTCGAGCGCTACCTGGTCACGGGACGGCGCGAACTGCAGGCGCTGGTGGCGGCCTTCCAGCACTGGCTGGCCGGCGCGCAAGCGAGCGCCAGCGCGGCCGAGGCGCAGCGCCGCTTCACCTTCCTGCGCCTGAAGTTCAATGCCACGCTCACCCAGTTCGATCTGTTCAACGACGTCATCACCCAGCGCAGCGAGCACGAAAACGGGGTCTGGCTGTCCGGCCTCGACGCGGTCGCGGCCGACGCCCTGGCGCTGCCGGGCGGCTACTACCGCATGCCGCCCGTGGTCTGCTACCTGGACCGGGGGCCGGGCGCGGCGATCCGGCGCGCGCGCACCCGCCTGCCGGGCGGCGGCGAGAACCCGGTGGCGGTGGTGCGGGTGCCGCGCGAACGCATGATCGGCAGCGGCATCGCGTCCTCGCTGATCCACGAGGTCGGGCACCAGGGCGCGGCCCTGCTCGACCTGGTCAACTCGCTGCGCCCGCAACTGCAGGCGATGCAGCAGAGCGACCCGGCCCAGCGCGAAACGTGGCAGTGGTGGGAGCGCTGGATTTCCGAAATCGTGGCCGACTTCTGGTCGGTGGCGCGGGTCGGCGTGGTCTCGACCCTGGGCCTGATCGGGGTGGTCAGCCTGCCGCGCGTGTTCGTGTTTCGCCTCAGTCCCGACGACCCGCATCCGATTCCGTGGATCCGCGTGATGCTCAGTTGCGCGATGGGGCAGGCCCTGTACCCGCATCCGCAGTGGGAGCGCCTGGCCACGGTGTGGCACGACTACTACCCGAGCGCGACCCTGGCGCCGGAGACGGTCGATCTCCTGGGGCGGCTGCGGCGCGCCATGCCGGCGTTTGTCCAGCTGCTGGTGCGGCACAAGCCGGCGGCGCTGCGCGGCAAGACCCTGCCCGAGGTACTCGACGTGGCCGGGCGCCAGCCGGCGCTGCTGGTGTCGCTGTACCGGCGCTGGGAGAAGGCGCCCGCGCAGATGTACCGCGCCCCGCCATCGCTGGTGTTCGCGGTGCTGGGGCAGGCGCGCGCCGACGGCCTGGTCGGGCCGGAAGACGAAAACGTCCTGCTGGCCAAACTGCTGACCCACTGGGCGCTGCGCAGCACGCTCGACACCAGCTTCCTGTGCGCCTCGCTGGAGGCGCAAGCGCCGGCGCTTCCCCGGGCACCTTTGACTTTCCACTGAGGAGAATGACATGAGCAGCAAGAACAATCTGAAGCAAGCCCGTAGCGGGTCGCTCGAGGTGACCGTGCACGAGGCCCAGACCGGCGCGCCGGTATCGAACGGCGCGATCAGCGTGTACCGCCACGCGGAGGGCATCGACAGCTTCGAGGCGGCGCGCTGGACGCCGTCGTACGAGCAGCTCGAAGCGAGCGCGCTCACCGGCAGCGCCGGCGAGGCCACGGTCGCCAACCTGGCGCCGGGCAGCTACGTGGTGGTGTACGAACACTATCCGCTGACCGAGCCGCGCTGCGTCAAGGTCGACGGCGGCTGCCGCGCCGTGGTCTGCTTCCAGCTGGCGCTGGAACTGCGCGCCGAACTCAGTTACGAAACCGTCGACTGCCAGGCCAATGCCTGCAGCGTGGCGCGGGTGGCGGACCGGGTGGTGGCGACCATCCGCTTTTCCGGCAACCAGTCCGACCTCAGGCCGCATGTGCGGGTGCTGCCCACGCCGGGCTGGATCGCGCGCGAGGATGATCCCTACGTGCTCTCGCGCGTGGTGCGCCACGCCGGGCCGCAGCAGTTCGAGGCGGTGCTGGCATTCGAGCGCCGGCCCTCGGCCGCCGCGCTGGCGCCGGGCATCAACATGGCGCCACTGGCCGCGCCGGCCATGATCGGCATCCGCCAGGGCTTTGTGGCCGACGAGCGCACGCCGAGCCCGATCTCGGGCAATATCGGCGTGTCGATGACGCGCACCGAGACCGAACCGACCGACGACCTGCCGCTGTGGACCCTGATCCGCAACAGCACCGATGCGATGTCGTTTACGAACTACCTGAACTTCATGGATGCGCTGTTCTGCACCCCGGCCAACCGCGGCCCCGCGTTCGAGGCCAAGAGCCAGCTGTTCGAGCAGCTGCGCCAGCGCCGCGCGCTGCCCTTCAACGATTCGGAAGCCTACCGCGTGCTGAAGGTGGCGACCGAAGCGTTCGTGATGGTCAACTGCGGGGTCCTGAGCCAGCCGAACATGTTCAATCCGGCCGAAGACCAGGCCTACCTCGACCGGCGCGACATTCCGGCCACGCGCGACCTGGAAACCACCTTCAACGCCGACTACCTGGAGACCACGGTGGACGGCACCAAGGTGCTGCCGTACCTGGCGATCATCCGGCGCAAATTGCCCGACGTGCCGATCCACCTGCTGCGCGGGATCGAGGGCGAAGCCGATCTGTGCTTCGGCATCGTCCAGCAAAAGCTGGCCAATCCCTGCCTGCTGGAGCTGATCTGGTCTTACTGGCACGAGGAGGGCATGCTGGTGCAGACCATGAACGCGATCACCCAGCGCTTCCAGAACGTGCGCGCGCTGGGCCGCGACGATCCGCTGGCGAACCTCGAAATCGATCCGCTGCGGCCCTTGAATAACCTGATCTGGGGCTACACGCAGGACGAACAGCATCGCCTCACCGTGGTGCGGCGCAATTACGAGTACGACCACCACTACGGCGTGCGGCTCGACGGCAAGGCGGTCCAGCATTTCCGCCCGGCCGACACGCGCTCGAAATTCCTCGAAGCGTTCCACTACCTGCTGCGCCTGTGCACCGCGTTCTACCGCCAGGATGACGACACCACCGTCAAGGCCGACGCCTTCCCGGTCTTGAACGGTCTGAAAGAAGTGCACCTGATCCTGTCGCAGGGGGCGCACAACCAGTTCGGCGACCTGCCCTCGACGGCGCGCATCGAAATGCTGATGCAGCAGTGGATGCTGGCGCGCCCCGAGTTCCGCGAGTTCCTGCCGACCCGCATCATGGTCGCCTATCCGGAACCGTGGATGGACCGGGTCGACGCCATGAAAAAGCTGCAGGGATGGTCCGATACGAGCGTGATGCACTTCCGCAGCCTGGCCATGTTCGGCGAACAGGTGCTGCTGTCGGTGCGCTACGGCGCCTGGAGCGACATCTACGAGCCGACCCAGGCCTTCAACTGGGCGCGCTTCTGGCGTCCGCAGATCCAGGGCTACATCCACGCCTACCGCGCCGCCACCGGCGTCGATCTGACGGTGGACGCGCGCGATCCCAAGGCGGAAGGCACCTTGCCCTCGATCCTGCTGCGCAAGCGCCTCGAGCAGCAAGCGCGGATGGCCTAGGCCATGCTCGACTTTTCCAGCGCCCTGTATCTCGGCATGCGCCATCCCAGCGCGGACCTGGGAGGCTGGGATGCGCTGACGCTGGGGCGGCCGGCGGCCAGCAGGGAGCCGCCCGGCGCCGCGCAACTGGCGCAAGCGCTGGCGCTGCTGTGCGGCTGCCAGGCGGCGACCCTGCTGCCATCGACCCTGCACCTGTTCTGCGACCTGTTCGAGCTGCTGGCGCGCGAGCCGCTGGCGATCCTGGTCGATGGCGCCAGCTACCCGATCGCGCGCGCCGGCGCCGAACGCGCGGCGGCACGCGGCACGCCGCTGACGGTGTTCGGGCATGCCGATGTGGACGGCGCGCGCCGGCTCGCGCAGGCGGCGCGCAGGCAGGGACGGCGCCCGCTGATCCTGGCCGACGGCCACGTGCCCGGCGCGCCACGGCCGCCGCCGCTGGCCGCCTACGCCGCCTTGATGCGGGAGGCGGGCGGCTGGCTGGTGCTCGACGACACCCAGGCCATCGGCCTGTTCGGCGAGGGCGGCGGCGGTTCGCTGCGGCGGCACGGGGTCGACGGGCCGCACGTGGTGGCCGGCAGTTCGCTCTCGAAAGCGTTCGGCGCGCCGCTGGCGGTGCTGTGCGCCAGCGCGGAGCTGGTGCGCCGTTTCGGGCAATCGAGCCAGGCGCGCGTGCATTCCAGCCCGCCGCCGGTGGCGTCGATCCGGGCCGCGCTGGCGGCGCTGCGCATCAACCGCGCGCACGGCGAGCGCCTGCGCGCGCGCTTGTGGCGCCGCGTGGCCCAGTGGCGCGGCGGCGCGGCCAGGCATGGCATTGCGCTGCATGCGAGTGCGTTTCCGGTGCAGACGCTGGCGCCGCGGCGCGGCGTCGACGGCGTGGCGCTGCACGCCTGCCTGCGCCACGCCGGGGTCGACGCGGTGCTGCAGCGCTCGGGCGCGCAGGCTGCGCTCAGTTTCATCGTCACGGCGCGCCATGCGCCGGACGAGATCGAACGCGCACTGGCGCTGCTGGCGGCCTGCCTGCGCGCACAGGCGCCATCAGGCATGCAGACAAGGAGGGAATATGAATACGGAATTTGAAATGGTGGCATTCGAGATGGAAGAAGAGCGGGGCGGGCGGCGCGCTGGAGCGGGGCGCGGGCCACGGCCGTCGCCGGGCCGTAGCGGGCCGTCCAGGCCGCGCCGGCCGGCGTGGGGCGGCTGGCGCTATCCGGTGCTGGCGCCGTGGCCGGAACCCTATCCTTACCCTTACCCGGTCGAGGACGACGAACCGCAGGACGAGCAGCCGGCCAGCATCGCGCCCGCGCTGGCGAAGATGAGCGCTGCGCCAACGTACCAGTCCTACGGTCCGCTGCGCGACGCGGTAGCCAGGGTGGGAGCGAAGCTCGCTGGCCTGTACCTGATCGAGTTCGATGGGCCGGCGGGCAAGCGCGCCTACAGCGGCCAGAGCGAGGACGTGGGGCGGCGCCTGCGCCAGCATCTGCTGTGCGCCACCATGCTTGGACTCGACGTGGGCAAGCACCGGGTATTCGTGGCACCGGCGCCGTCGGCTGCCGCGCGGCGCAGGACCGAGAAGGACCTGCACACGAAGATGGATGTCAGAAAACGCAAACCGGGCGAGCCGCCTGGCGTGCTGACCAACCAGCGCAAGGAACTGGAGGCCGAACTGCTCGGCGAGTTCTGGGGCTAGCGATTTACCAACCGAAGGAGATCATCATGCAAGGATCAGGATCAGGATCAGGATGTGGATGCGCCAAATGCCGCCAGGCTGCGTCGGGCGAACTGGAAGTGATGGAGTTCGAAGCACCCGGCCCCTTCGGGGAACAGGAGGAAATCGCGCTGGCGATGGAGTTGATGTCGGTCGCCAGCGAGGAAGAACTGGAGCAGTTCCTCGGCAAGATGTTCAAGGGGATCTGGAAGGGCGTGAAGAAGGTCGGTTCCTTCATCGGCAAGGTCGCCAAGCCGCTCGGCGGCGTGCTCAAGGGCCTGGCCAAGACCGCGCTGCCGTTCGTGGGCAAAGCGCTCGGTTCCTTCATTCCGATTCCGGTTGTGGGCACGGCGATTGGCGGCGCGCTCGGGAACGCCGTCGCCAAGGCACTGGAGATGGAAGCGGCCGGTCTCGATGGCGAGGAGCGCGAGCTGGAAATGGCGCGCCGCTTCGTGCGCATCGCCGGCACCGCCGCCCAGCAAGCCGGCATGGCGGGGCAGGGCATGGACCCGCAGCGCGCAGCGCGCCAGGCGCTCGACGCGGCGCTGCGCTGCCACCTGCCGCGTATGCGCCAGCCCGGCCTGGCCGGCGGCGCCAACAGCGGCGCCAACAGCGGCACCTGGCGCCGCCAGGGACGCGGCCGGATCGTGCTTGATCTATGATCATCGATTGCCATTGCCACGCGGGCGAGGGCGATGGCTTTTCCGGCCCGTGGGACAGCGACGCCGGCCTCGAACGCTACCTGGCGCGGGCGCGCCAGGCCGGCATTGCGCGCACCGTGCTGCTGGCCGCGTTCCACTCCGACTACGCGCAGGCCAACCGCAGCGTGGCGCGCATCGTGGCGGCCGATCCGGGCCGCTTCTACGGCTTCGCGTTCGTGCATGCGCAGCGCGACCGCGGGCGCGTGCGCGCGCTGGTGCGGGTGGCCGTCGAGGAGTACGGTTTCGTGGGCATCAAGCTGCACCGGCACGACGCCCGCATCTCGCGCGAGGTGTGCGAGACGGCGCGCTTCTTTCGCCTGCCGGTGCTGTACGACGTGACGGGCGAAGTGGCGGTGGCCGAACTGCTGGCCAGCCAGTTCCCGGACGTGAACTTCATCCTGCCGCACCTGGGCAGCTTCGCCGACGACTGGAGCGCGCAGCTGGCGCTGGTGGACCATCTGGCGCGCCACCGCAATATCTTCGCCGACAGCGCCGGCGTGCGCCGCTTCGATCTGCTGGAGATGGCGGTGCGGCGCGCCGGCCCGCACAAGCTGCTGTTCGGGTCGGACGGGCCGTGGCTGCATCCGGGCGTGGAGCTGGCCAAGATCGGCATGCTCGGCCTGGCGCCGGACGACGAGGCGCTGGTGCTGGGACAGAATCTGCTGCGCCTGATCGGGCACTGAGCGATCTGGCGCCGAAGAGATCAAGCTCACTATTCAGACAGGTACCTCGACCAATCAAGCGTGGAAGAATGGCGTTGCGCTGCGCAGTTGATCAAAATCATGATGATGGAGATCAGCTTCGAATAGCTGCATTGATTACCAACAGGCTGGCGGCTCGTTTCAGAACGACTCATCTCTTCGACAGGAAATCATCATGGCAGACTTTGCTCAACACCATCCCGCTTTTGCTTCGCACCATCCTTCGTTAGCTGTACATCACCCATCGCTGGCAGTCCATCATCCATCGCTGGCAGTCCATCACCCATCGCTGGCGCTGCACCATCCATCGCTGGCGGCGCACCATCCGTCGCTGGCGCCGCAAGATCCATTCCAGGCCGCTGCGGCGCATCATCCGTCGCTGGCTGCGCACCACCCATCTCAGGCAGCAGCCGTGCACCATCCTTCGCTGGCGACCCACCATCCATCCGTGGCGGCGCATCATCCGTCGCTGGCGGTGCATCATCCGTCACTGGCCGTGCATCATCCGTCACTGGCCGTGCAAGATCCATCCCAAGCGGTGGCGCTGCATCATCCGTCGCTGGCTGCGCACCACCCATCCCAGGCCGTGGCAGTGCACCATCCTTCGCTGGCGACGCACCATCCATCCGTGGCGCTGCATCATCCATCGCTGGCCGTGCATCATCCGTCGCTGGCAACCCATCATCCATCGGTGGCAGCACATCATCCATCGCTGGCCTCCCATCATCCATCGCTGACCGGCATCGTGTACTGATCCGATCATCCAGCACGCCCGCCGCTGCCGGGGCGGGCCGATTGTCTCTTTTTCAGGAGTCAGTTTCATGCCAAATCCAAAAGACCCGACAGACAAGAAAACCCCCGATCCCGACACATCCTCCGCCCCGATCGAAGCGCCGATCACCGAAGAGACGAGCGCCGCCATCCGCAACGCCGTGCATGAATTTTCCGAACTCGTCAAAAACTACGGCGGCACCAGCGGCGACCGCTTTGTACTGAGCGCACTGCTGCACCCCGAGGTTCAGCAGTGTTTTGCGCGCCGCATGCAGGCGAAGGATATGTTCATCGCCGTCCAGTGCATGCCTTCGATTGCCGAAGAAGTGCACGTCATGTTCGATTTCCGCTGCACTCCGCCACGGATAAGCTTGATTCCTGTCCGCTTTCTCGCCGTGCTCGATGCCTATACCGGCCGCCTGATTCGCGTCGCCGATCCATACAATGCCCTGATCGCCCAGCAAGAGGCGGGCGCGCGTCCCGTCAATGCGGCCGCGCCCGGCCAGGCGCCGCCATCGCCTTTTTCCACGTTTTCCGGGAACGGCTTGTACCCGGACCCGCGCCGCTGACGGCCGCGCCAGCCCTTACCCATTTCCAGGTGTTGCGACTCTTGCAGCACATCGATTCATCGTTCCCGCCAGAAGGAAATGTTGATGATCAGACGCGCACGCAGCATCATATTGCGATATTCGAACGCTGCCCTCATTGCCGAAAACTACGTCGCCAAAACCGAGATCGCGCTGTCCGAGCTGGGCCGCTGGGTACTCGCCTCCTGCGACCAGTGGAGTCATCCCTACGCCCTGTACAGTGCATTGCCCGAGGCGGCGCATGCGGCGCTCGGGCGCGAAATCGCCTCGTTGACATCGGCATCCTTGCTGGTCAGCCTGCACAGCCCGGCGGCCGTGCAGGACCAGGAATACGAAGAGCGCTTCGCCTGGGGGGCGGTGGCCGGGTACTATCATTTTTCGATTCGCGGCACCGAGTACATGGATCCCGCCCAGAGCGCCTCGCGCCTGGTCGAGAAATCGATCACGACCGATGCGGTCGCGCTGCACCAGGATAATCAGGGCTACGCGACAATCACCAGCTTGCCGCGCCCCGAGCTGGAGTCGGACGCGCTCTCGCTCATGTGCAGGCGGCGCAGCTATCGCGGCTTCTCGGACCAGCCGCTGCGGCTCGATCATCTGTCCGAATGCCTGTTCGCCGGGCTTGGCATCACCGGCTTCGTCAAGCCGTTTGCGCAATCGCCGGAACAACTGCCCTTCAAGCTGACCCCCTCCGGCGGCGGACGCAATCCCTACGAGGCGTATGTGTATGCCCGCCGCGTCGACGGGCTGGCGCCCGGGGTCTATCATTACAGCGCCAGCGAGCACTCGCTCGGGCTGGTGAACGATCAGGAACTTCTGTCGGTCTCGGATGTGCTGGCGGGGCAGCGCTGGTTCGAGCACACGGCCGCGCTGGTGGTGCTGGTGGCGCATTTCGAGCGGACGATGTGGAAGTATCCGCATCCAACCGGCTACCGTGTGGTCTTGCTGGAAGCGGGGCACATCGCGCAAAACATCCTGCTGGCGGCGACCGCGCGCGGCCTGGCCTGTACGCCGACCTGCGCCATCGATGACCGCCAGGCGGTGCGCTTGACCAAGTGTGCGCAGCTGACCCAAAGCCACGTCTATACTGTCGCCCTGGGCAACCGTTCGACTATTCCCACCGTGATGGATCCACTCCATATTGAACCCAACAGCAGCTCGCCGGTAGTGCCGGGATGACGGCGACAGTCGTCCTGCGTCCGATGTCGGGCGCCAGTTTCGATGCCTACGCCGTGCGCGCGATCCCCCTGCTTGCCGAGGCACAGTCGCGTGCCTACGGCAGCAGCGCGCAAGCCGCCCGTGCCAGTGCCGAGGCTGCATTTCTCAAGATCTGCGCGGATGCGGAGCCGGAGGCGAGCGGGCAGCATCTCTACGCCATCGAGGCGGCCGGTGCGGACGTTGGCGCGCTCTGGTTCGAACTGCGCCAGGCGGCGCTGGACCCCTATGTGTACCTGTACGATTGGGTGATCTGGCCGGAGTATCGCGGCCAGGGCTTGGGCAGCGCGGCCATGCGTCTGCTCGAACAGCGCGCGCGCGCGCTCGGGGCGCGCAGGATCATGCTCAATGTGTTCAACGACAACCGGTTCGCCGCCGATCTTTACCGGCGATACGGCTTCGCGCCCGCTTCCAGTATCCTGGTCAAGCCGATCCCGAACGACTAAGCTAAGTCAGTGCGCCTCGGCCCATGCCTTCCTCCTGATCTGCAAGGCGCGGTCGGTCACGCCCAGGCGCAGCGCGGCGCGCTGGTTGTTGTCGCCCTCCTGCTCCAGCACCAGCTGGATCGCGATGTCGGCGGCGGCCTGGCTGATGCGCGCCAGGCCGATGCGCAAGTCGAGCGCCGCGCGGATCGCGCTTTCGAAGCGGATATCGGGCCAGCTGGCGGGCGCGCCGCGCGCGGGGCGCTCGTCGGGCGCCAGGTCGCCGATGGTGATCGGCCCGGGGCCGCTGTGGCGGTACCACAGGCGCGCCACGGTCTGGCGCAGTTCGCGCACATTGCCGGGGTATTCGCGCAGCAGCAGGTATTCGCGCACGGCGGCGTCGAATCCGCAGGCCGCGCCGGGACCTGCCAGCAGCGCCAGGAAGTGCTGCGCCAGCGGCAGCACGTCGTCGCTGCGTTCGCGCAGGGGCGGGGTGCGGCAGCGCCAGGCGGCGATGCGGTGGTACAGGTCGGCCCGGAAGCGCCCGTTCGCCACCTCGTCTTCCAGGCTGCGGTTGGTGGCGCACACCAGCCGGAAGCGCGAGCGCTGCCAGGTATTGCTGCCGACCCGCTTATAGGTGTGCTCCTGCAGCGCGCGCAAAAGCTGCGCCTGCAGCGGCAAGGGCAGTTCGCCCACTTCGTCGAGGAACAGCACGCCGCCATCGGCCAGCGCAAAGGCGCCGTCGCGCGCATTCGCGGCCCCGGTGAACGCGCCGCGCTCATGGCCGAACAGTTCGCTGCCGGCCAGTTCGGGCGTGAGCGTGGTGCAGTCGAGCACGACGAGGTCGCCGTGTCCGCCGAGGCGGTGGATCAGTTGCGCGACCTGGTCCTTGCCGGTGCCGGTCTCGCCGGTGATCAGGACCGGCGACTCGGTGAAGGCGGCCACCTCGACCACGCTGTGCACCAGCGCGCGCCAGGCCTGGCTGGCGCCGACCAGGGTGCTGCGCACGTCGGGCGAGTCGGCCAGGCGCTGCAGGGCGTCGCGCCGCTCCAGCCGGGCCTGGATGCGGGCGGCGTCGCCGGCGCCGTCGGTCCAGTTGAGCACGTCGAAAGCGCCGGCTTCGAGCAAGGCCCACATGTCGGCCGTGGCCGGGGGATGCGCGCCGACGGCGATGGCCAGCACGCTGGCGCCGGCGGCCAGGCTGCGCACCCGCTCCAGCACGGCGGCGTCGACGCCGTCGACCAGGGCCAGGCCGAAGCCGGACGGGCGGGCGCCGCCGGGATCCGGCTGCAAGCCGGCCTGTTCCAGTGCCGCCGTGATCTTGGCGCACAGGGCTGAGCTGACGTGGTCGAAGGGGTGGATCCAGAGCGGGAGGTGCAGTCGGGCTTGCATGCGCGTCGTTCTCCCGGTCAAAGAAAGTTGCACAATGTTTGACAACGCTCAAAGGTTGGTTGAGCCCCGCTTGCTACAAATAACTATACGTGCTTCTTTCTGAACAACCTTTGATCTGGCTCAATGCCCATTTTGTTGCGCAATAGTTCGTCTCATGGCATGGAAAATGCCATTGTTGAGGAAGGCCGGTTCAGAGATCGCAGCCGCGCGCCGACTGCACGCCGGGCGCGAGCCGTACGCCGATGACGGTGCCGGGGTCGTCGATGTAAATGGCGGGTCTGCAACGTTCAGCGGCAAGTTGCAGGTCGATGCGGTAGCGCTGTCCGGCCTGGGGGATGAAGCTCGCCGCTGCCAGGCATCGTAGTCTGTCCTGATTGTAATAGGCGCCGACGGTCACGCGCGCGCCGGCGGGAATCTGCGCATTTCCGTTGGCGTCGCCCACCAAGCGGTGTCGCTCGCCCTTGGCGCAAATCCATTTGACGATCCTGCCGGAGGCGTCGACCAGCGCCGAGGCATCGGCCGCCATGGGAGCCGAACGGTAGATCGGGGCTTCGCCGCAGCCCGCCGTGCCCAGCAGGGCCAGCACGGCCAGGATCGTGCTCCACTTCATCATAAGGGGCACGGGCGTCATCGCGGCTTGCCTTTGACCTTGGTCTCGAGCCGGGCGATGACTTCCGCAGCCGACAGCAGGCCCGGTGCATTGTCTTCGAAGGGTACGATGTAGGCGTAGGAAAAGGCCCTGTGGCCCACGGTCGAATACACGGCTTTATCGCTGCGCCGGTCTTTCAGCGCCGATGGCAGGTCGTTGTACAGCGCGAAATATGTTTTTCCTTCGCGCTGGGTGATTTCGGCGCTTCTGTAGAGGACCGAGTTGGCGGCCATATACACGTTTACCCCGCGTGGTCCGATGTAGCTTACCTTGATCAGCTTGCCCGGTCCCTGTTCTTCCTGGTAGCCACCGTCCGACGCGAACAGCACGTAGTTGGTACGTGGGTGGTAGTCGGCGGCACACGCGGCCAGCAACAGCATGAGGGCGAGAGAAAGCGGTTTGATGAGTTTCATGATGAACCTGGGGATGTCGCGTTGCGCATGATTTACCTGACAATCGTGACCGATACACTGATCGCCTTGTACCAGCCCTGGCCATTTTTGTTGATGCCGTTCATCCCGTGCATGCAGGAGTATGCGGGCCTTGTGGACGGGACCTCGTGGTTGTCCTGGTCCACGATGATCATCTCGCAACGTTGCGAGTTTCCGCGTGTGTACATGCGGGCGTCGTAGGTCTGGCCGGCCTTGGGCGTGAAAGTCGCGGTGACGGAACAGCCCGAATTGCCGCCCCACAGAACGTGCGAGGCTTCCATGGCGAAGGTGAATTCCTGCTCGGCTGCAATCTGCTTGCGCGGTATTTCATCGACATCGTCCATGGAAATGGCGCTGTTGATGACGTGGTTGGTGCGCGGGGCCCCGCATTCGTTATCTTCGAAAGCCACGGCTCTGCCGATGCGCATGCGTGGGGTGGGGGTTTCGTTTTCCATGTACATGACCAAGGTCGCGGTCGGCTTGCTTGGCGGCGGCACGTAGGTGCTACAGGCGGACAGGACCGCCAGCAGCAATGGCGCGATGAAAAGGCGGGGATTGGGCATGATGATCCGGACGGGCAGTGCGCCTTCGGGTGGTCGATAGGGCGGCATGAAATGAAAACCGCCGGCGCTTGCACGCCGGCGGACGGAATGATGTAGTTGCCTCGCATTATCTCTTACGTAGATAACCAATTGCAACTATTGCTCCTATAAACGTCGCTTGCCTGCCAATGTATACGCTTACATTGACAGGTGAAAATAGCGCTTACTTGAGCAGGATGGCCTGTTCCTTTTCGCTACCCAGCACATCCGACTTGCAGACCGCATACACGGTTTGCGAGGAAGTCGAACCGAGCGTGAGTGCCTTGCTGTGCTTCAGGCCGCCGGTTGCGGTGCTGATGGGGTCATACAGCGCGTCGTACGCATTGCCGGCGGACCAGGCTGCGCGGCACTTGGCCGGCTGGTTGGTGGTCAAGGCATACGTGGCGTTGTAGCCGCTCCTGGTCAGCGCGCCCAGGGTGATCGCCAGCGCCGGGGTTGCCGGTGGCGGCGTGGTCGGGGTGCCGGCGCCCGGGATGGTCTTGATGGCGCTCGCCGGAATCTCGATCAGGTAGGCGTCGACATCGGTGTCGCTGCCGGTGCCCCAGTTCGAATTGAAGATCACCTTGGTCAAGTCGCGGTTGACCGAGGCGTGCGGCTCGCTCCAGTAGCCATTGCTGGTCACGCGCGTAAAGCCCAGGTTGTAGGTGAGCGGATTGGCGGCCAGTTGAACCATGAACATCTTTCGGTGCAGCCATTGGCGCGCGCCGCTGTCGGCGTAGGTCGATACCAGCGCCCAGCCCGGCTTGTTGAAGCCTTTGCCGGACAGGTGCAGCGCGGTGGCGGAGCCGTTCACGTAGGTCGGGAACAGATTGGTGCGCACGCCGGTGCGCAGGTTGACCATGAACAGGTCGCCCGCGTTGGCCTGGTAGTCGACCGAGACGTACACATCGTCGCCGTTGGCGTCGATCGCCAGGTCCGAGTGCTCCGATTTCGGATGGATCTTGCGGCGGTTGCTCAGGTCGCGGTTGGCGACGACGGTAGCGCTGGCGCTGTCGCCGGAAATGACGCAGTAGTTGCCGCTCGGGCTCATGCTGACGTGATCCGGACGGTCGCCCCTGGTGTCGAGGGTGGCGAGGATGGTATTGGTGTCGCGGTCCCAGGTGAACACGCCCAGGCTGTTCCAGTTGGCATCATCGACCATGAAGCACCAGTAGCGGCCATCCTTCGACGGCGAGCCTTCCGACTTGGTCCAGGCCGCGTTGGCGCCCGGCCAGCGCGCTTTCAGGCGCGCCGCGAAGTCGCCCACCACGCGCGTCGCGCCGGTCGACACCGTCAGCTCGTTCAGGCGCATGCCCACGCCGTTGGTCGGCAGGTAGTACAGCTTGTCGGCGTTGGCCGGATGCCATTGCGGTTCGGCGTCGCCGGCCAGGCCGGGCAGGCGCTTGCTGAAGTTGAAGGTCCGGGCGTCGTAGGTCTGCCAGAAGCCGTTCAGCGCATAGGTCAGGTATTGCGAGCTGTCGGCGTTGAAGGCCTGGCGGCGCGAATAATCGTTGCGCGAAAAGCCGCTCACACCCTCGGCCGTGTGGTTGGTGGCGCGCACCAGGCAGGTGTTGTAGGCCGCTTCCTTGAGCGCCACGCCCTTGGCCGGACGGGCCGTGGTGGGAATGGCGTCGGTGTTGCGCGTGCTCGACAGTTTGAAGTCGGCCGGGTAGAAGCTGGCGCAGGCGGGGCTGAGCGCGCCCGGGGCCGGCGTGGTCTGGGCGGCAGCGCCTGTCGGCAGGCTCGTTAGCCCGGCGGCAAGACTGAGCGCCAGCACGCCGCGCGACGGCAGCGAGCAGAGCGAAAGTGCGTTCATTGGCATCCTTTGATTGAGGGATATGAAAAAACACGGTGTTTTCGCTCTTCGTATCCGGATTTCTAATAGCTTGATTTTAAAGAGGAAAACCCGGCGATGTTATCTGTGTAATATCAAAAGTTCAACTTAACTCATGGTGACTCATGTTCAAAAACCAGCGGCCTGGACTCTTGGCGGACGGCGTGCTGTCATCCGACAGGCAAAAAAACGCCGCCGGTGCTTGGGCACAGGCGGCGTTGGGGCCGGTCGGTGAAGCGGCGGCGCGCCCTGGCGGGCCGCGTGCCTGTTCCCGGCTTACTTTTGCTGGACGGTGAATTCGCCGTACTTTTTCAGCTGTTCGGCCACGGCGGCATTGTCGCCCACCACCACCACCGATTGCAGTTCCGGCGCAAAGTACTTCTTGCCCATCTCGCGCACTTGCTCCGGCGTGACTTTCTGGATCAGCGGCACGTACTGGCCGAGGAATTCCGGCGGCAGGCCGATCAGCCAGTTGCCGGCCAGGGTCCTGGCCACGGCGGCCTGCATCTGGTTGCTGATCAGGTAGCCGCCCGCCACGTAGCGCTTGTTCATGCTCATTTCCGCTTCCGGCACCAGCTCGGTGCCGATGCGCTTGTACTCGTGCAGGTATTCCTTGAGCGCGTCGCCGGTGACCTCGTTGCGCACATCGGCGCCGCCGACGATGCTGCCGCCGTTGCGGAAGATGCGCGCCCCGGCCGAGGCGCCGTAGGTGTAGCCTTTTTCTTCGCGCAGGTTGAGGTTCACGCGGCTGCTGAAACCGCCGCCGAGGATGGTGCTGGTCAGGCGCAGCGGCACGAAGTCGCTGGCGCTGGCGGCCATGCCGGGGCTGCCCAGGCGCATGGTCGACTGCACGCTGCCGTCGCGCTGGAGGATGATGCGCACCGGCTTGGCGGCCAGGCTGGCGCCCGGGGTATCGGGCAGGGCCGCGCCCTCGGCCTTCCAGTCGCCGAAAGCGGCCGTGGCCAGCTTGATGGCTTCGGCTTCGTCGATGCGGCCGGTGATCACCAGCAGACTGCGGTCGGGGCGGAAGCGCTTGGCGTGCTCGGCGCGCAGCAATTCCGGCGTGACCGCGCTGATCGATTCCACGCTCGGGCTGGTGTTGCCGTACGGGTGATCGCCGAAGACCGCCTTGTTCAGCGTGCGCTCGGCGCGGAAACCCGGGCTGGTCTCGGACACTTTCAGGCCTTCCAGCGCGTTGCCCTTGCCCAGCTCGACTTCCTGCGGCGGGAAGGCCGGCATGCGCGCCACTTCGGCCAGCAGTTGCAGCATCGGGCCGGCGTTCGAGGTCAGCGCATTGGCCGACACCACCACGCCGTCGTGGCTGGCGCCGGCGCCGACTTCGCCGCCCAGGCCCTGGGCCGTTTCGGCAATGGCGCGCGAGTCGCGCTTGGTGCTGCCTTCATTGAGCAGGCCCGCCATCAGGTTGGCGAAACCGGGCAGCTTGCGCTCGTCGGCGGCCAGGCCGGCGCCGCGCACGGCCAGCACGTAGTCCACGCGCGGCAGGCCCTGGCGCGGCACGACCCACACCT
This sequence comes from Massilia mucilaginosa, assembly GCF_011682145.1. Taxonomy (GTDB): domain Bacteria; phylum Pseudomonadota; class Gammaproteobacteria; order Burkholderiales; family Burkholderiaceae_D; genus Telluria_A; species Telluria_A mucilaginosa. Next base: position 46,758 of record NZ_WHJH01000016.1, on the reverse strand, counting down.
GCAGGCCGTTGGCCAGGGTTTTCTTGATGATCTTCGGCGCCGGGATCGGCTTGTCCTTGCCGTACGGCGGCAGCTTGTTGGCGGCCGGGGCCGGCGCGGCGGCGGCGGCGTGCGCGGCGCCGCTGAACAGCAGGGAAATACTCATTGCCAGCATCAGTTTTTTCATGGCGGGCTCTCCTTAGTTCTTCACGGGCGTTGGGGCGGCGGCGGGCGCGGCCACGGCGGCGGTCTTGGCGACCGGCTTGCGGTCGATCACGGTGCGGTTGGCGCGGGTCAGGTAGGTCTTCGCGACGCGCTGGATGTCTTCCGAGCTCACGCCTTCGATCCAGCCCGGAATCTTGTTGGCCACGTTGGCGTCGCCCCACAGGGTTTGCAGCTTGGCCAGGGTGTCGGCGCGGTCCATGAAGCTTTCCAGCGTGTTGTACCAGTTGGCCAGCATGCGCGTCTTGACGCGCTTGAGCGTGGCGGGATCGACCCCGCCGGCGGCCACTTTGGCGATTTCTTCATCGATGCCCTTGAGCACGGTGTCGGCGTTGCCGGTCGGCTTGTACAGCGCGAACACGGTGAACAAGGTCGGGCCGTCGAATTCCCACGGGCTGGTCAGCCCGTACAGGTTCTCGATGTTGAGCGCCACTTCGCGCCCCTTGACCAGGCCCTGGTACAGCACCGAGGCGTCGCCGCCGGCCAGCAGTTCGCCCAGCACCGCCATCGGCGCCAGATCCTTGCTGCCACGCGCCGGCATTTTCCAGCCGGCGGCAATGGCCGGCACCTGGGCCAGCGCGTCGCTTTGCTCGATGCGCTTTTCGGCGCTATTGAGCGGTTCGGAAAAATCGGTCGGCGGCGGGGTCGGGCGTGTCGGGATGGCGGCGAAGTATTTCTGCGCCAGCGCAAAACCCTGGGCCGGGGTCACGTCGCCGGAAATGGCCAGCACCGCATTGTTGGGGCCGTAGTAATCGCGGTGGAAATTGCGCACGTCGTCCAGGCTGGCGCCTTCCAGGTCTTCGAAGCTGCCGTAGCCGTCGTGATTGTTTTCCCACTTCTGGAACGCTTGCTGGTTGATGTCGATCCACATGAAGCCGCCGTACGGCTGGTTCTTCACGTTGACCCGGATTTCTTCCTTGACAACGTCCTGCTGGTTCTTCAGGGTTTTCTCGTTGAAGTCGAGCGTCTTCATGCGGTCCGCTTCGAGCCACAGGATCGACTCGATCGACGAGACCGGCGCCGTCTCTATATAGTTGGTGAAGTCGGGGCGGGTCGAGCCGTTGTTGCGTCCGCCGCCGCCGGTGATGGTCTTGTCGAACACGCCCTTCGGTGCGTTCGGCGTGCCCTGGAACATCAGGTGTTCGAACAGGTGGGCGAAGCCGGTGCGGTTTTTCGGTTCGAGCCGCATGCCGACGTGGTACACCACGCTCACGCCGACGGTGGGCGAGGTGTGGTCGGGCGAGACGATCACGGTCAGGCCGTTGTCGAGCTTCTTGACGTTGACGGGAACGTTCCAGCTGTCGCTGGCGGCCGCGACTGCGGACAGGGACAGGGACAGTCCGGCGATGAGAACGGGGAGTTGGCGCATGCGCATGAAAAACCTCACGATAAGTACCTGGGAAACCAGCTCGGCCGCAGGGGCGGAGCCGCTGCATGGCGGAGTATCTTAACGTACGTTGGTTTTTAAGCAAACATATGCATGTGAAAAAACCCCGCATAGCGACCCCGCGTCACTGGGACGCGAGGTTTTCCATGCAGGGCGCGTAAAGCTTACGCTGCCAGTGCGGCGGCTGCTGCCTTTTTGTTGCGGCGGCGAGCGGTGAAGCCCAGCAGGCCGAGGCCGGCGAGCATCATTGCGTAGGTTTCTGGCTCAGGTACTGGTGCCAGAGCGATGTTGGTCGAGTAGCGACCCACGGTGTTGCCCAGGATGCTGCCTTTTACTTGCAGCGTGTAGGTGCCGGCGTTCAGGCTCGAGGTCGACAGCGACCATTGGTCGGTTGCACCGGTCGACAGCAGGGTGCCGCCGAACAGGGAGCCGGTGCTGTCGATCAGGTTGAATTCGGTGATGTCCAGGCCGGTTTTAGCGCTGCCGGTAACCGAGAAAATGCCTGCGGCGAATTCGCCAGCCTGGGCCAGGGTAAAGCTGTAGTTGTCGATGAAGGTGTTGCCTTTGTTGCCACCAGCGAAGAAACCGTCGGCTTCAGCGAAGTTGTCGACGAATTCCAGAGTCGAGGTATTGATGATCTCGACAGCGGATGCCTGGCTCGATACGAGAGCGGCGGATGCCAGCGCGATGGCCGACAGGAAAACTTTAGATTTTTTCATCATATTGCACCTATTAAGTTGCCTTTTGTTAAGGCCGGATTGTGGCTTGGATCACGTATGTGTACGCGAGAGGGCAATCTAACATTGGCTTGTGACAGTGGTAAGGATGAGCCCGGTTCTTTACATCTCGTTGCAATTTTCTACAGAGAATGCTTAGTTGATATGGAAATACTATTACAAACCCAACTTCATAGTGAAGAGCTCGCTTGACGTCTGTTGCAGAGCACCATTTGTGTTCATATCATTTCTGTATGTAGTCCTAGTCCTACAAAGAGACGAGAAATTTTGGAAGTGCAGCTTTAAGTAAATCATAAGTTATTGTCCAATTGGTGGGCGTCAATACGATACTTGCGCATCATGTTGGGCTGTGGCGGACCGCTTTGGTGCTCGCTCTGTGTTGCATCGCGCCAATTTGGTGAAGCCGACGGCAAAAAGCCCGGTTGTGGCCTGGCACGGAACCTGCACTGGCTTCCTTTGTCCGGCTGGCGAAGTCGCCGCCGGCACTGAGAAGGAGAGCACCATGTTGGAAGATGCGAGCACCTTGGCCCGCCCGCGCGACGATGGATTTGCCGGGGTCAAGCTATCCGGCGACGTCTTTGGCGCACTGATCAACCTGTCCGGCCGGCGCCGCTTCACCTCGCAGCGGGTGGTGCTGTACGCGGTCCTGGCCTCGATGGGCCACCACGGCGCCGCCGGCACCGCGCGCGAGACCCTGGCGCAGTTCCGCGAAGCGCACCTGACCCTGGTCGAAGGCAAGGGCGGCTTGCCGGGCGTGTTCTGCGCCCAGCTGCGCGACGCCTATTTCGGCGTGCTGCAGGGCGACCGCGTGATCCGCGACTTCATCGCGCTGGCCGAATCGACCCTCGACGCCATCGTCGGCGAAGGGCGCGGCGCGCCCGCGCTGCTCGATGAACTGGTGCGCAGCGCCACGGCCCTGCTGAGCGTGCTCAACGGGCTGACCCTGGTGTATGAGGAACAATCGAAGCGCCACGCCCAGCTCCAGAAGCGCCAGTTGCAAGTGATGATGGGCGACATCAAGACCATCGCCAAGCAGGCGCGCATGGTCGCTTTCAATGCCCAGATCGTCGCCGCGCGCGCCGGCCAGGCCGGCAAGGAGTTCTCGGTGGTGGCCAGCTCCATGACCCTGATCACGGGCGAAATCGACGACCTGGTGCATGAAGCGCTGAACGGCGCGCTGGCCGCCTGAGCCGGTCGCTTGCCGAGCCGCTGAAACAGGGTCTCAGCGCGCCAGGCGCTGGCCCAGCCATTTGCCCAGGCAGAGCAGGGTCAGGGTCGGCGGCAAGCCCCACGGCCCCGGAATGACCGAGGCGTCGCACACATGCAGGCCGGCCGCGCCGGCTTGCAGACTGGCGTCGACGCCATCGCCGATGCGCACGCTACCGCCCGGATGCGCGGCGAAATGGTGGCTTTTGAAGACGTGCGTGGCGCCGCAAGCGGCCAGGATGGCGCGCGCCATCGCTTCGCCCTGGGCCAGCTTGTCGCGGTCGAGCCGGTGCAGCGTCTTGTCGACCCAGCGCGGCCCGACCGCGCCGCCAGCCTGGTCGGCAATCTTGACCATGACCGAGAGCGTGCGGCGGTGCGCGAACAGGCGGTCGAAGCGGCCGGCCTGCGCCGCGAAGGCCTGGTACATCGGCCTGGGCAAGGTCATGTCGGCCAGCGAGATGCCGGCCTGGTCCAGGCGCAGGCCGGCCGCCATCGGCACCTCGGCGCCACCGTCGAGCTCGTCCACCGTCCCCATCAGCGCCACCACCGGATCGCTGAACAGGCTGCTGGACCGGGCGCGCAAGCCGCTGGCGTGCAGCAGGCGCGGACTGCCGATGCCGCCGCCGGCCAGGATCACCAGCGGCGCCAGCGCCTGTTCAAGCTTGCCTCCCCGCATGTATTCAACCCCGGCCGCCTTGCCGTTCTGGACCAGCACGCGCGTGGCGCGGGCCTGGTCGAGCAGGATGGCGCCGTGGCTGCGGGCCTGGTCCAGAAGATCGCGCGCGCTCCACTTGGCCCCGAACGGACAGCCGTAGACGCAACGCCAGCAGCCGGTGCGGCACAGTTGCGGGCGGATCATCTTGTCGAGCTTGCGCCAGTCCAGGCCCAGCGCCAGGGCGCCTTGCATGATGCGGCGCGCCGCCGGGCCGACCAGCGCATCCGGAAGCGGGCCGATCGGCAGTTCGGCGCGCAGGGCCTGCAAGGCCGGCGCCAGGTCGATGCCGAACGCGCCGAAGCGGGCCAGGGGCGGATCGGCGGCGGTGGCGAAATTGATGCTGGAGCTGCCGCCGGCGTTGATGCCCTGCACCAGCAGCGAGGCGTCGCGGTGGATAAAGGCGCCCTTGCCGGGAATTGCGCCGATGCGCGCCATCTGGACCAGCGTGCCTTTGAGCGGGGCGGCGCTGCCCTGTTCCAGGATCAGCACGCGCAGGCCGCGGGCGGCCAGTTCGCGCGCCACGCTGGCGCCGCCCGGCCCGCTGCCGACGACAATCGCGTCGGGCGCGGGGGAGCTGGGGGAGGTGGTCGCTTGCATGGTGCACGAGTATCGGACGCCGTGACGGGCTCGTCAACTGGCACAAGTGAGTACAAGCGTGCGTGACGCCTCGTCGCGCATTTTTGCTGGACCAGGTGGCGAAAAATGCAGTTCATCGCAATCGGCTGGAGAGACGGGCGCCGTGTGGTTACAGTCACACCATACCGCCACGCCACCGAACCCACACGAGGAGCGCATCATGAACATCGCCAAACACATGGAAGCCATTTTTCTTGCCGTCGTCGCCGTCATCGGCGCCAGCACCTTCGCCACTGCGGGCGCGCCGGCGCCAGTCCAGCGCAGCGCGCCGCTGGCCGCCAGCGCCACGCTTGACGCCGCCATGCCGGTGGTCGTGGTCAGCGCGCGCCGCCTGAGCGCCGCCGCAAAAGCCCGCCTGCCGCAATAAGTGGAAAGCCGTCCGGCTTGCTGGTAATGTAGGCGCCAGCCAAGCCACAACAAACGATGCGAAAGATGCACCATGATTGAGTTTTTCCAAGCCGGCGCGCTGGCGGCGGCGCTCGCCCTTGCCCCGCTCGCCACGGCCGCCTCGGCCGACGACGGCACGACCGAAACCCGCACGGTCGACGCCAGCGCGCAGCGGGTCCGGGTCGACGGGGCGATCGACCTGCACCTGCGCCAGGGCGCCGTGCCCAGCCTGGTCGTCAAAGGCACCCGGCGCGCCCTGGGCAGCGTCACCACCGAGCAGCACGGCGACACCATCAGCATCGGCGGCGCCGCGCGCGGCAGCCGTGCGCGGGCCGAGCTGACGCTCCCGAGCCTGCGCGAAGTGTCGTCCGACGGCTTCGGTTCGACCGAGGTCAGCGGTTTCGCGGGCGACGAGCTCGACCTGTCGCTGGAAGGGGCCGGCTCGATGAAGGTCAGCTGCACCTACCGCGTCGTCAGCGCCAGCCTGGGCGGGGTAGGCAGCCTGGACTTGCAGGGCGTGGCCAGCGAGGGCGTCGAGCTGGAGCTGCGCGGGGCCGGATATGCCAGGCTGAGCGGGCGCGCCAAGTGGCTCAGGGCCAATCTGGGCGGGCTGGGCGGACTCGATGCGCAGCACTTCCAGACCGACAGCGTGAACCTCGACTTGAACGGGCTGGGCAACGCCACGGTGATGGCGCGCCAGAGCGCCAAGCTGAAGCTGAACGGGATGGGATCGGTGACGGTGTACGGCAAGCCGGGCAGCCGCAACGTCAGCGTCGAAGGTCTTGGCAAGGTCAGCTGGAAATGAGCGTCACGCACGCGCGCCAGGCCACCCGCGCCATGAACAAGTTCTTGTATGCGATGCTGCTCGCCGCCAGCCTGCACGGCAGTGCGCTCGCCGGCTTTACCGAAGGCGCCAACGCCTATAATGCGCGCGACTATGCGCGGGCGCTGAAAGAAGTCGCGCCGCTGGCCAGGGCCGGGCATGTCGACGCGCAGCATTTGCTCGGGCTCATGTATTACATGGGACGCGGGGTGGCGCGCGACTACAAGCAGGCCATGCTGTGGCACCGCAAGGCGGCCGAGCGGGGCAAGGCCGACGCGCAGTATGTGGTGGGGGCGATGTATTACACGGGCACCGCGGTGCCGCTCGATCACAAGGCGGCAATCGGATGGTTCCGCAAGGCCGCCGAGCAGGGCCATGCCGAGGCGCAGCATGCGCTGGGTTTGATGTACCGCTATCACGCGGCGGGCATGCCGCAGGATAAGGTGCTGGCGTATATGTTGTGGAACCTGGCGGCCGCCAGCGGCAACGCCAACGCCACCGGGCAGCGGGCGGCGATCGCCAGGCGCATGACGCAGGAGCAGATCGACGAGGCGCAGGCTTTGTCGCGCGCGTGGAAGCCGGGGACGCCGCTGCCGACGCAGTCGCGCAGTGGGGGCGGGGCGGGGTAGCCGTTGCTATTTCCGCGGCCGGTCGTTGCCGGATCGCGCGATGTGGGTCGCGAAACATACCTGTTTCGGGACCCCTTTTCTGAACTGCCGGCCTTGCTGGAAAGCGCATTGATGACGCTGTCCGCTTTAGCTACGTAAGGGTTGGTCATCGGGTCGCTGGCGGCGTCCTGCAAAACACGCATCCCCCACATCCCGTACAATCGCCTTTTGCCCCAAGCGAGCCCCATCCCATGCGTGCCATCGACATCAAACAGCCCGGTCCTCCCGATGTATTGCAACTGTGCGAGCGTCCCGTTCCTGACCTGAAAGCCGGCGAAGTGCTGATCCGCGTGCACGCGGCCGGCATCAACCGTCCCGACGTCTTGCAGCGCCTCGGTCATTACCCTGTCCCGCCGGGCGCGTCCGACCTGCCCGGCCTCGAAGTGGCCGGCGAGATCGTCGGCGGCGACCTGGCCGGCAGCACTTTCCACCAAGGCGACATGGTCTGCGCCCTGGTCCAGGGCGGCGGCTACGCCGAATACTGCGCCGCCCCGCTGCAGCAGTGCCTGCCGGTGCCAGCCGGCCTCTCGCCGCTCGAAGCGGCGTCCCTGCCCGAGAACTTCTTCACGGTCTGGAGCAATGTGTTCGAGCGCGCCCACCTGTCCGGCAACGAGACCTTGCTGGTGCAGGGCGGCACGTCCGGCATCGGGGTGAGCGCGATCCAGCTCGCCGCCGCCCTCGGCCACCGCGTGTTCGCCACCGCCGGCAGCGCCGACAAGTGCCGCGCCACCGAGTCGCTCGGCGCCGAACGCGGCATCGACTACAAAACCGAGGATTTCGTCGCGGTCGTCAAGTCGCTCACCGACAACAAGGGCGTCGACGTGATCCTCGACATGGTCGGCGGCGACTACATTCCACGCGAAATCGATTGCCTGGCCGACGATGGCCGCATCGCCCTGATCGCGCTGCTGGGCGGCGCCAGGGCGAATATCGACCTCGGCCAGGTGCTGCGGCGCCGCCTGACCATTTCCGGCTCGACCCTGCGTCCGCGCCCGGTCGCCTTCAAGGGCGCGATCGCCGCCAGGTTGCGCGACAAGGTCTGGCCGCTGATTGAAGAAGGCAAGATTCGCCCGGTGATTTTCAAGACTTTTCCGCTCGAACAGGCTGCCCAGGCGCACGCCCTGATGGAGAGTTCTACCCATATCGGGAAGATCATGTTGCAAGTGCTGTGATCGGCTGGCAACTGACCCCGGCCTTTGTTTGACCGACATCGGATCGGGGGTTAAAATAGCGGGTTAATTAAATCTGGGCTACTATGCGTCGCAAACTCGTCGTAGGAAATTGGAAGATGAACGGCAACCGTGCCGCGAATGCGAGCCTGTTGGCCGGCATCGTCGCTGGCGTCAATGCCTCTGAAGCCTCTTGTGCCGTCTGTGCGCCGGCCCCCTATCTGGCCCAGTGCCAGGATGCCCTGGCCGGCAGCCCGGTCGCCTGGGGTGCCCAGGATGTCTCGGCCCAGCCGGGCGGCGCCTTCACCGGCGAAGTCGCGGCCTCCATGCTGGCCGATTTCGCCTGCGCCTACGTCATCGTCGGCCACTCCGAGCGGCGCGCCTACCATGGCGAAAACAGCGAGCTGGTGGCCAAAAAAGCCGTCGCCGTGCTCGACGCGGGCATGACCCCGATCGTGTGTGTCGGCGAAACGCTGGCCGAACGCGAGGCCGGCCAGACCGTGGCCGTGGTAGCGAGCCAGCTCGGCGCCGTACTCGACCTGGTGGGCGAGCGCGTGGCGCAGATCGTCGTCGCCTACGAACCGGTGTGGGCCATCGGCACCGGCAAGACCGCCACGCCGGCCATGGCCCAGGAAGTCCACGCCCAGCTGCGCGCGCAGCTGATGGCAAAGAATGCAGTAGCGGCCGAGACAGTGCAGATTTTGTACGGCGGCAGCATGAAGCCCGATAACGCCCTTGAATTGATGGCCCAGCCAGATATCGACGGCGGTCTGATCGGCGGGGCGGCATTGAAGGCGGCGGATTTCCTCGCCATTCTTCACGCGGCCAATTGAACTATTATTGTTGTTAAACTTGGAATGGAATAAGCAATGAACACGTTGTTCAATCTGGTAGTTGTTGTACAGGTTCTTTCCGCTCTGGCGATTATCGGCCTGGTATTGCTGCAGCATGGCAAGGGCGCCGATATGGGTGCGGCCTTCGGTTCCGGTGCTTCCGGCAGCCTGTTCGGCGCCACCGGCTCGTCGAACTTCATGTCGAAGTCGACCGGCGTTGCCGCCGCGGTGTTCTTCGGCGCCACCCTGGGCCTGGCGTATTTTGCCAAGGGCCAGACCGGCGTCAACAGCGGCGGCCTGATGGATCGCGCCGCCGTGACCGCCCCGGCCCCGGTGACCGGTTCGGCCGCCATCCCGACCGCCGCGCCAGTGGTCACGCCAGCAGTGCCTGCGCCAGCACCGGCGCCCGCCGCGCCAGCGGCTGATGCGGCTGCCCCGGCAACTGTTCCTGCAACGCCTGCTAATCAGCTGCCAAAGTAATCGTTTTCTGTTAGAATACTGCCCGCGCACAGAGTATTAGTGCAGGCAGTAAGGCTGTATATTGGCCGGTATCAAATAGATGTAAAGTTTTTCTGTTTTATCCTTGTTTTCGCGCAATTTTGCATTGAATACTGTGATGTAACAATGTTAGAATAGCGGACTCAATGCCGACGTGGTGAAATTGGTAGACACGCTATCTTGAGGGGGTAGTGGGCGAAAGCCTGTGCGAGTTCGAGTCTCGCCGTCGGCACCAAGAATATAAAAGCCAGCAAGGTTGCATAAGCGAACATGTTTATGCCTAAGCTGGCTTTTTTGCGAGGATCAGTCGTACGGTCCTGGTGGCAAGGTTCAAGCCAGGTTCGTGCGGTAGGGCGCTGCGACACGCAGTGTTTCATTAACCGATCGTTCAAGATAGGCTCCATCAAGTGAACCTCGATAATTACTTCCCCGTCCTGTTGTTCATTCTGGTTGGCATCGGTGTCGGTGTCGTCCCGCAGGTCCTGGGATATCTGCTCTCTCCCCATAAGCCCGATTCCGCCAAGCTGTCGCCTTACGAGTGCGGCTTCGAGGCGTTCGAAGACGCGCGCATGAAGTTCGACGTCCGCTACTATCTGGTGGCAATCCTGTTTATTTTGTTTGATCTGGAAACGGCATTCTTCTTCCCATGGGGCGTTTCCATGCGTGAACTGGGCTGGTCCGGCTTCGTGACGATGATGGTCTTCATCGCCGAGTTTGTGGTCGGTTTTTGGTATATCTGGAAGAAAGGTGCCCTTGATTGGGAATAAGCCATGTCAATTGAAGGCGTATTAAACGAAGGTTTCATCACCACGACAGCAGACAAGCTGATCAACTGGGCGCGTACCGGGTCGATGTTCCCGATGACGTTCGGCCTGGCTTGCTGCGCGGTCGAAATGATGCACACGGGCGCGGCCCGCTACGACATGGACCGCTTCGGCGTCGTGTTCCGTCCCTCGCCGCGCCAGTCCGACGTGATGATCGTCGCCGGCACGCTGTGCAACAAGATGGCGCCCGCCCTGCGCAAGGTCTACGACCAGATGCCGGAGCCGCGCTGGGTTATCTCGATGGGCTCGTGCGCCAACGGCGGCGGCTACTATCACTATTCGTACTCGGTAGTGCGCGGTTGCGACCGCATCGTGCCGGTCGATGTCTACGTGCCGGGCTGTCCGCCGACCGCTGAAGCGCTGCTGTACGGGATTCTGCAACTGCAGAACAAGATCAAGCGCACCAATACCATCGCACGTTAAGAAGCGGTTTCCACCATGACGACAAAACTCGAAGCCCTTGAACTCGCCCTGCGCACCGCACTGGGTGAGGGCGCCGCTATTACGGTGGCGCTGGGCGAAGTGACCGTAGTGGTCAAGGCCGCCGGCTATTACGCCGCGATGCAGACCCTGCGCGACGATCCTGCGCTCCATTTCGAACAATTGCTCGACCTGTGCGGCGTGGATTACTCCACCTACGGCGAAGGCACCTGGGATGGCGCGCGTTTCGCGGCCGTCTCGCACCTGCTGTCCATCGAACACAACTGGCGCGTGCGCGTGCGCGTGTTTGCCGAAGACGACGATACCCCGGTGCTCGCTTCCGTGGTCGAACTGTGGCGCGCCGCCAACTGGTACGAGCGCGAAGCGTTCGACCTGTACGGCATCCTGTTCGAAGGCCACAACGACCTGCGCCGCATCCTGACCGACTACGGCTTCATCGGCCATCCGTTCCGCAAGGACTTCCCGATTTCCGGTTACGTCGAAATGCGTTACGACCCGGAACAGAAGCGCGTGATCTACCAAGCCGTGACGATCGAGCCGCGTGAAATCATTCCGCGCGTGATCCGCGAAGAAACCTACGGGATGAAATAATGGCTGAAATTAAGAACTACACCCTCAACTTCGGCCCGCAGCACCCGGCCGCGCACGGCGTGCTGCGCCTCGTGCTCGAGCTGGACGGCGAAGTCATCCAGCGCGCCGATCCGCACATCGGCCTGCTGCACCGCGCCACCGAAAAACTGGCCGAAACCCGCACCTACCTGCAAACCGTGCCCTACATGGACCGTCTCGACTATGTGTCGATGATGAGCAACGAGCACGGCTACGTGATGGCGATCGAACGCCTGCTGGGCATCGAGGTGCCCGTGCGCGCCCAGTACATCCGCGTCATGTTCGATGAAATCACGCGCTTGCTGAACCACCTGATGTGGCTCGGCACGCACGCGCTCGACGTCGGCGCCATGGGCCCCTTCCTGTACGCCTTCCGCGACCGCGAAGACTTGTTCGACTGCTACGAAGCGGTGTCCGGCGCGCGCATGCACGCGGCCTACTACCGTCCGGGCGGCGTGTACCGCGACCTGCCGGACGCGATGCCGAAGCACAAAGCCTCGATCATCCGCAGCGCCAAGGCCATCGACGAACTGAACGAACACCGCCAGGGCTCGCTGCTCGACTTCCTGGACGACTTCTGCAAGCGTTTCGTCACCTATGTGGACGAGTACGAAACCCTGCTGACCGACAACCGTATCTGGAAACAGCGTACCGTCGGCATCGGGGTGGTCAGCCCGGAAGCGGCCAAAGCCATGGGCTTTACCGGCGCCATGCTGCGCGGCTCGGGCGTGGAGTGGGATCTGCGCAAGAAACAGCCCTACGCCGTGTACGACAAGATGGATTTCGACGTGCCGGTCGGCACCAACGGCGATTGCTACGACCGCTACCTGGTGCGCGTCGAAGAGATGCGCCAGTCGAACCGCATCATCAAGCAGGCGTCGGCCTGGCTGCGCGCCAATCCGGGTCCGGTCATGACCGACAACCACAAGGTTGCGCCGCCACGCCGCACCGAGATGAAGTCGAACATGGAATCGCTGATTCACCACTTCAAGCTGTTTACCGAAGGCTTCCACGTGCCGCCGGGCGAGGCGTATGCCGCGGTCGAGCATCCGAAGGGCGAGTTCGGCATCTACATCGTGTCGGACGGCGCCAACAAGCCGTACCGCCTGAAGATCCGCACCCCGGACTATGCGCACTTGCAAAGCCTTGACGAAATGGCGCGCGGCCACATGCTGGCCGACGCCGTCACCATCATCGGCACCCAGGACATCGTATTCGGCAGTATCGACCGCTAAGCAGTCGATTTATTGAGGCACAACCATGTTGTTATCAGAGCAGTCATACAAAAAAATCGACCGTGAAGTCGCCAAGTATCCGCCCGACCATAAAGAGTCCGCGGTCATGGCGGCGCTCGCCATTGCGCAGGATGAAAAAGGCTGGCTTCCGCCGGAAGTGATGCAGGACGTCGCCGACTACCTCGGCATGCCCGCCATTGCCGTGCAGGAAGTGGCCACGTTCTACAATATGTACAACGTCAAGCCGGTCGGCAAGTACAAGATCTCGGTCTGCACCAACCTGCCGTGCGCCCTGTCGGGCGGCGAGCACGCCGGTCACTACCTGCAAGAAAAACTCGGCGTCGGCTATCGCGGCACCACCGAAGACGGCCAGTTCACCCTGATCGAAGGCGAGTGCATGGGCGCCTGCGCCGATGCGCCGGTGATGCTGGTCAATAACAAGCGCATGTGCAGCCTGATGTCGGATAGCAAAATCGACGCATTGGTCGAGGAACTCAAGAAATGACATCGCTCCATTCACGTCACATCGACCCGGTCATCCTGGCCAGCCTCGACGGCCAGAACTGGCACTTGCAGGATTACGTGAACCGTGGCGGCTACTCCGCGCTGCGCCGTATCCTGGAAGAGAAAATCACGCCGGAAGCGATCATCGCCGAACTGAAAGCCGGTTCCCTGCGCGGCCGTGGCGGCGCCGGTTTCCCGACGGGCCTGAAGTGGAGCTTCATGCCACGCCAGTTCCCGGGCCAGAAATACCTCGTCTGCAACACCGACGAAGGCGAGCCGGGCACGTTCAAGGACCGCGACATCATTCGCTACAATCCGCACGCGCTGATCGAAGGCATGGCCATCGGCGCCTACGCGATGGGCATCACGGTCGGCTACAACTACATCCACGGCGAAATCTGGGCCGAATACGCGCGCTTTGAAGACGCACTGGACGAGGCGCGTGCCGCCGGCTTCCTGGGCGACAAGATCATGGGCAGCGAATTTTCCTTCCAGCTGCACGCCGCGCACGGCTACGGCGCCTACATCTGCGGCGAAGAAACCGCGCTGCTCGAATCCCTGGAAGGCAAGAAGGGACAGCCGCGCTTCAAGCCGCCGTTCCCGGCCTCGTTCGGCCTGTACGGCAAGCCGACCACGATCAACAACACCGAAACCTTCGCGGCCGTGCCGTTCCTGCTGAACATGGGTGGCGAGAAGTATGCCGCCATCGGCAAGCCGAACAATGGCGGCAGCAAGATTTTCTCGATCTCGGGCGACGTCAACCTGCCGGGCAACTACGAAGTGCCGCTCGGCACGCCCTTCGCCAAGCTGCTGGAACTGGCTGGCGGCATGCGCGGCGGCAAAAAGATCAAGGCGGTCATTCCTGGCGGTTCGTCCGCCCCGGTGATTCGCGGCGAGCTCATGATGAACACCGATCTCGACTACGATTCGATCGCCAAGGCCGGCTCGATGCTCGGTTCGGGCGCCGTGATCGTCATGGACGAGACACGCTGCATGGTCAAGTCGCTGCTGCGCCTGTCGTATTTTTACTATGAAGAGTCTTGCGGCCAGTGCACGCCGTGCCGCGAAGGCACCGGCTGGATGTACCGCATGGTCCACCGCATCGAGAACGGCCAGGGCCGTCCCGACGACCTGGACATGCTCAACTCGATCGCCGACAACATCCAGGGCCGCACCATTTGCGCCCTCGGTGATGCGGCGGCGATGCCGGTACGCGCTTTCGTGAAGAACTTCCGCGAAGAATTTGAATATCACATCGAGCACAAGCACTGTCTGGTGCCTGCTTATATCTAAGGCCAGAGAACTCTCATGGTTGAAATTGAAATTGACGGTAAGAAGGTAGAAGTCCCACCAGGTAGCATGGTGATGGACGCGGCCAACAAGCTGGGCACCTACATTCCGCACTTCTGCTATCACAAGAAATTGTCGATCGCAGCCAACTGCCGCATGTGCCTGGTTGAAGTCGAGAAGGCACCGAAGCCTTTGCCGGCCTGCGCCACGCCGGTCTCGGCGGGCATGATCGTGCGCTCGAACAGCGAGAAGGCGGTACAGGCACAGAAATCCGTGATGGAATTCTTGCTGATTAACCACCCGCTCGACTGCCCGATCTGCGACCAGGGCGGCGAATGCCAGTTGCAAGACCTGGCGGTCGGCTACGGCAAATCGAACTCGCGCTACGAAGAAGAAAAACGCGTGGTTCCGCCGAAAGACGCCGGCCCCCTGATCTCAATGCAGGAAATGACCCGTTGCATCCACTGCACCCGTTGCGTACGTTTCGGCCAGGAAGTGGCCGGCGTCATGGAACTGGGCATGCTGGGCCGTGGCGAACACGCCGAAATCACCTCCTTCGTCGGCAAGACCATCGACTCGGAAGTGTCGGGCAACATGATCGACCTGTGCCCGGTCGGCGCACTGACCTCGAAGCCGTTCCGCTACAGCGCCCGTACCTGGGAACTGTCGCGCCGCAAATCGGTCAGCCCGCACGATTCGCTCGGTACCAATCTGATCGTCCAGGTCAAGGGCGGCAAAGTCATGCGCGTGCTGCCGCTGGAAAACGACGGCATCAACGAGTGCTGGATTTCGGACAAAGACCGTTTTTCGTACGAAGCGCTGGACAACGGCTCGCGTCTGACCAAGCCGATGATCAAGCAGGGCGGCCAGTGGGCCGAGACCGACTGGCAGACCGCGCTCGAATACGTGGCGCACGGCTTGCGCAACATCAAGCATGAACATGGCGCCGACAGCATCGCCGCCGTCGCCACCGCGCATTCGACGGTCGAAGAGCTGCACCTGCTTGCCAAAGCGATGCGTGGCATCGGTTCCGAGAACATCGACTTCCGCCTGCGCCAGAGCGACTTCGCGCTGGACGGCCAGGTCACCCCATGGCTGGGCATGCCGATCGCCGAATTGTCGCTGGTCAAGCGCGCACTGGTCATCGGTTCGTTCGTGCGCAAGGATCACCCGCTGGTCGCCACCCGCCTGCGCGCCGCTGTCAAGAACGGCGCCAAGCTCTCCTTGGTGCACGCGTCCGATGACGAACTCTTGATCCCGACCGCCAACAAGATCATCGCCGCGCCGTCCGACTGGCTGGCCGCCTTGTCCGGCATCGTGGCCGCTGTCGCCGCCGCCAAGGGCGTGGCCGCGCCAGCCGGTTTCGAAGGCATTGAAGCGAGCGACGCCGCCAAGGCCATCGCCGCCAGCCTGAATACCGGCGACGAGAACCTGCCGGGCGTGGTCTTGCTGGGCAACGCCGCCGCGCACCATCCGCAGGCGTCCGCGCTGCATGCGGCTGCGCAGTGGATCGCCGAACAGACCGGCGCCAAATTCGGCTACCTGACCGAAGCCGCCAACACCGTTGGCGGCTACCTGGTCGGCGCGTTCGCCAAGAACGCCGTGCCGCTGTTCTCGGTACCGAAAAAAGCCTACGTGCTGCTCAACGCCGAGCCTGAGCTCGATGCCGCCAACCCGCAGCAAGCCCGCGCCGCGCTCGACGCCGCCGAGATGGTCGTCGTCATGTCGGCCTTCCAGCATGGTGTCGAGTATGCCGACGTGCTGCTGCCGATTTCGCCCTTCAGCGAAACCTCGGGCACGTTTGTGAACTGCGAAGGCCGCGCGCAAAGTTTCAACGGCACCGTCAAGCCGCTCGGCGACACCCGTCCGGCATGGAAAGTGCTGCGCGTGCTGGGCAATCTGCTGGGCCTGTCCGGCTTTGAATACGACACCTCCGAAGCGATCCGCGACGAGCTGTTCGGCAAAGGCGTGACCGACCTGTCGGCCAAGCTGAACAATACCGGCAAGGCTGCGCTCAAGAGCGCCGCCTACGGCACCAGCGCCGCGCTCGAGCGCGTCACCGACGTGCCGATCTACTTCGCCGACGCCATCGCGCGCCGTTCCGAGCCGCTGCTGCGCACCGCCGACGCCAACGCGCCGCTGGTGACCTTGCCGGCCGACCTGGCCGCCAGGCTCGGCGTGCAGGCCGGCGCCAAGGTCAAGGTGTCGCAAGGTTCGGGTTCGGCCATCCTGGTGGCCGGCATCGATGCCCGCCTGCCGGCCAACACCGTGCGTGTCGCCTCGGCGCATCCGCTGACCGCCACCCTGGGCGCGATGTTCGGTGCGATCACAGTTGAAAAAGCAGGGGAGGGGGTCTGATGGCTCTGCCTGAAATGATTGATGGCGTCAACGCCTGGGGTGCCACCAACATCGGCTACGTCTGGCCGCTGATCTGGACCATGGTCAAGATCATGTGCGTCCTGCTGCCGCTGATGGGCCTGGTTGCCTACGCGACCCTGTGGGAACGCAAGCTGATCGGCTGGATCCAGATCCGTATCGGCCCCAACCGCGTCGGTCCGATGGGCCTGCTGCAGCCGATCGCCGATGCACTGAAACTCTTGTTCAAAGAGATCGTGGTGCCGGCCAAGGCGTCGAGCGGCCTGTTCATCCTCGGTCCGATCATGACCATCATGCCGGCGCTGGCCGCCTGGGTGGTGGTGCCGTTCGGTCCTGGCGTGGCCCTGGCCAACGTCAACGCCGGCCTGCTGCTGCTGATGGCGATCACCTCGATCGAGGTGTACGGCATCATCATCGCCGGCTGGGCGTCGAACTCGAAATACTCGTTCATGGGCGCGATGCGCGCCTCGGCCCAGATGATTTCGTACGAAATTCCCATCGGCTTCGTGCTGGTGGTGATCCTGATGGTCTCGGGCAGCCTGAACTTCTCCGACATCGTCGCCGGCCAGAACATGGGCTGGGGCGTGGCGCACGGCGTGTCCATGCTGTCGTGGAACGTGTGGCCGCTGCTGCCGCTGTTCATCGTCTACCTGACCTCGGGTCTGGCCGAATGCAACCGTTCCCCGTTCGACGTCGTCGAAGGCGAATCGGAAATCGTGGCCGGCCACATGGTCGAGTACTCGGGCATGTCCTACGCCATGTTCATGCTGGCCGAATACGCCAACATGATCCTGATCGGCACCCTGGCATCGATCATGTTCCTGGGCGGCTGGCACGCACCGTTCGCCTTCCTCGAAGTTGGCGGCGTACTGGGCGGTTTCCTCGGCTTCTTCTGGCTGTTCGCCAAGGCCTTTGTGATTGTCTCGCTGTTCATCTGGGTTCGCGGCACCTTCCCGCGCTATCGCTATGACCAGATCATGCGCCTCGGCTGGAAGATTTTCATTCCAATTTGCCTGGTGTGGCTGGTCCTGGTCGCAGGCTGGATGCAGACATCCTGGAATATTTGGAAGTAAGGAAGAGATAATGGAACGAGTGAAAGATTTTTTCAGCAGCATGCTGCTGACCGAACTGATCAAGGGATTGGCGCTGACCGGACGCTACGCGTTCTCGCGCAAGATCACCGTGCAGTATCCGGAAGAGAAGACCCCGATGTCGCCGCGTTTCCGCGGCCTGCACGCGCTGCGCCGCTACCCCAACGGGGAAGAGCGCTGCATCGCCTGCAAGCTGTGCGAAGCGGTGTGCCCGGCCATGGCCATCACCATCGAATCGGAACAGCGTGACGACGGTTCGCGCCGCACCACGCGTTACGACATCGATCTGACCAAGTGCATTTTCTGCGGCTTCTGCGAAGAATCCTGCCCGGTCGACTCGATTGTCGAGACGCACGTGCTGGAATACCACGGCGAAAAACGCGGCGATCTGTACTATACGAAAGAGATGCTGCTGGCTGTTGGCGATCGCTACGAGGGCGATATCGCCGCCGCGCGCGCTGCCGATGCCCCTTACCGCTAGTCGCCGGCGCAAGGTGTATTTAGCAAATTTAACTGCAAGTCCTCTGGGTTAGTTATGGAATTTAAAACTGTGTTGTTCTACGTGTTCTCGGCGATTATGCTCATCGCCGCGACCCGCGTTATCACTGCCCGCAATCCGGTCCACGCGGCACTGTTCCTGGTGCTGGCGTTCTTCAACGCCGCCGGCATCTGGATGCTGCTCAAAGCCGAATTCCTGGCGATCGTGCTGGTGCTGGTGTATGTGGGCGCGGTGATGGTGCTGTTCCTGTTCGTGGTCATGATGCTCGATATCAATATGGACCGCATGCGGGAGGGCTTCTGGTCCTACCTGCCGCTGGCCACCGGTATCGGCGTGGTCATCGTGCTGGAAATGGCAGCGGTGCTGTGGCGCGGCTTCATGAAGTTCGAGCAGGAGGCCGAGGCCGTCGGCGCGAACATCGGTGGCACCAAGGAATTGGGCCTGCTGATCTACACCAAGTACATCCTTGGTTTCGAGATCGCCGCCGCCATCCTGCTGGTCGCCATTATCGCCGCCGTCGCGCTGACCCTGCGTCGCCGCAAGGACACCAAGGCCTTCAATCCGGGCGACGCCGTGCGCGTCAAGCGTAACGACCGCCTGCGCATCGTGAAGATGGCAACGGTCGACCAGCCCGCCATCGACGCCGCTGCCAAAGCGGCCGCGCTGGCCGCCGCCGAAGCCCAGGCCGCCACTGCGCCGGACGCATCGGCCGCACCCAAGGAGACGAAATGACCTTATCGCTTGCACACTACCTGATCCTGGGCGCACTGCTGTTTGCGATCTCGATTGTCGGTATCTTTTTGAACCGCAAGAACGTCATCGTGCTGCTGATGGCGATTGAATTGATGCTGCTGGCCGTGAATTTGAACTTCATCGCGTTTTCCCATTACCTGGGCGACGCGGCGGGGCAGATCTTTGTCTTCTTCATCCTGACCGTCGCCGCTGCCGAATCGGCAATCGGGCTGGCGATTCTGGTGGTCATGTTCCGTAATCTGGACACGATCAACGTGGAAGACCTCGATACCCTCAAAGGTTAATCCGGTCCGTTCGGCTTACATTCATACTCGAATACATAACGATTAAGGTTCAACATGGCGGGGCAACTTCTTAACCCTAACGTCCTTCTTGCCGTACCGCTGGCGCCGCTGGCTGGTGCTGTGATTGCGGGCTTGTTCGGAACAAAATTCTTCGGTAACCTGGTCGGCCGTAAAACGTCGCATACCGTCACGATTTTGGGCGTGCTGATCGCGCTGGTCCTGTCGGTGCACACCTTGATGGCCGTGCTCGACGGCGCCAGCTTCAACGGCACCATCTATAACTGGATGACCGTCGGCACCCTGAAAATGGAGGTCGGCTTCCAGATCGACGCCCTGTCGGCGATGATGATGTGCGTGGTCACCTTCGTGTCGCTGATGGTGCACATCTACACCATCGGCTACATGGCCGAAGACGAAGGCTACAACCGCTTCTTCGCATACATCTCGCTGTTTACGTTCTCGATGCTGATGCTGGTCATGGCCAATAACTTCCTGCAGCTGTTCTTCGGCTGGGAAGCGGTGGGCCTGGTCTCGTATCTGTTGATCGGTTTCTGGTACACCCGTCCGACCGCGATCTTTGCGAACATGAAAGCGTTCCTGGTCAACCGCGTCGGCGACTTTGGCTTCATCCTGGGTATTGGACTGCTGCTGGCCTACGCCGGTTCCATGAATTACACCGAAGTGTTCGCGAAAAAAGAAGCGCTGGCCGCAATGACCCTGCCGGGTTCGGACTGGATGCTGCTGTCGGTCGCCTGTATCTGCCTGTTCATCGGCGCCATGGGCAAATCGGCCCAGTTCCCGCTGCACGTCTGGCTGCCCGATTCGATGGAAGGCCCGACCCCGATTTCGGCACTGATCCACGCCGCCACCATGGTGACCGCCGGTATTTTCATGGTGGCGCGCATGTCGCCGCTGTTCGAACTGTCCGACACCGCGCTGTCCTTCGTGCTGGTCATCGGTTCGATCACCGCGCTGTTCATGGGCTTTTTGGGCATTATCCAGAACGACATCAAGCGCGTGGTCGCTTACTCGACCCTGTCGCAGCTCGGCTACATGACCGTGGCGCTCGGCTCGTCCGCCTACTCGGTCGCCGTGTTCCACCTGATGACCCACGCCTTCTTCAAGGCGCTGCTGTTCCTCGGCGCCGGTTCGGTCATTATCGGCATGCACCACGACCAGGACATCCGCAACATGGGCGGCCTGCGCAAGTACATGCCGATCACCTGGATCACCGCGCTGCTCGGCTCCCTGGCGCTGATCGGTACCCCGTTCTTCTCGGGTTTCTACTCGAAGGACAGCATCATCGAAGCGGTCCACGCGACCCATATCTGGGGCGCTGGCTTTGCCAACTTCGCGGTGCTGGCCGGCGTGTTCGTCACGGCGTTCTACTCCTTCCGCATGTACTTCCTGGTGTTCCACGGGGAAGAGCGTTTCGGCAAGGCGCATGCGCATGACCACCATGCGCACGATGCCAAGCACGACGCAAAACACGATGCGAAGCACGACGCCAAGCACGCCGGTGCGCACGGCCACGATTCCGATGCGCACCATGAAGAGGACGATCACGACGACCACGCGCACCACGGCCTGGCTCCTGGCCAGAAGCCGCACGAGTCGCCGCTGGTGGTGACGCTGCCGCTGATCCTGCTGGCGATTCCGTCGGTGATCATTGGTTTCCTGACCATCGAACCTATGCTGTTCGGTAAATTCTTCGAGGGTGTGATCACCGTCGGCGACAACCACGGCGCCATGAAGGAACTGGCCGAAGGCTTCCATGGCCCGGTCGGCATGGTCATTCACGGCCTGCAGACGGCGCCGTTCTGGCTGGCCCTGTCCGGCGTGGCCGCGGCTTACTACTGCTACATGATCAATCCGCGTGTACCGGCCTGGTTCTATGCCAAGTTCAAGGCGATCCATACGCTGCTGGACAACAAGTACTACATGGACAAGTTCAACGACGTGGTGTTCGCCGGTGGCGCGCGCCTGCTTGGCAACGGCCTGTGGAATATCGGCGACAAGGGCATCATTGATGGCCTGATCGTCAACGGCAGCGCGAAACTGGTTGGCTGGTTCTCGTCCGTCGTCCGTCTCGGACAGACCGGTTACATCTACCACTACGCGTTTGTGATGATCATCGGTGTGCTCGGCGCGCTGATGTACTTCCTCCCGTTCTGGCACGCTTAAACAGACACGCAAAGACAATAAAACATGATGCCGTCTACGATTTCTAATTTCCCTCCGTATCTGAGCCTGGCGATCTGGCTTCCGATCGTCCTTGGTGCGGCCATTCTCGCGCTTGGCCGCGACGACAAACCGGGCATGACCCGGTGGATGGCGCTGATCGCGTCCATCGCCAGCTTCCTGGTCACCTTGCCGCTGATCCAGCACTTCGACAATGCCTTCCATGGCATGCAGTTCGTCGAAAGCACGCCGTGGATCGGCCGTTTCAACATCATGTACTCGCTGGCGATCGACGGCCTGTCGCTGTGGTTCGTGCCGCTGACGGCCTTCATCACCGTGATCGTCGTGATCTCGGCGTGGGAAGTGATCGAAAAGCGCGTGGCCCAGTACATGGGTTCCTTCCTGATCCTGTCGGGCCTCATGATCGGCGTGTTCTGCGCCATGGACGGCCTGCTGTTCTACTTCTTCTTCGAAGCGACCCTGATCCCGATGTTCATCATCATCGGCGTGTTCGGTGGCGAGAACCGCGTGTACGCCTCGTTCAAGTTTTTCCTGTACACCTTCCTCGGTTCGCTGCTGACCCTGGTTGCAATCGTCTACCTGTACAACGTCTCGGGCACCTTCGACATCCTGACGTGGCACAAACTGCCGCTGACGATGAAAGAACAGATCTTCATCTTCCTGGCCTTCCTGATGGCGTTTGCCGTCAAGGTGCCGATGTTCCCGGTCCACACCTGGCTGCCGGACGTCCACGTCGAAGCGCCAACGGGCGGTTCGGCCGTGCTGGCCGCGATCATGCTGAAACTCGGCGCCTATGGTTTCCTGCGCTTTTCGCTGCCGATCACCCCTGACGCATCGCACTACATGGGCGGCTTCATCATCACCCTGTCGCTGATCGCCGTGATCTACATCGGCCTGGTCGCACTGGTCCAGAAGGACATGAAAAAACTGGTCGCCTATTCGTCGATCGCGCACATGGGCTTCGTGACCCTGGGCTTCTTCATGTTCAACCAGATGTCAGTCTCGGGCGGCATCGTGCAGATGATTTCGCACGGCTTCATTTCGGGCGCCATGTTCCTGTGTATCGGCGTGCTGTACGACCGCATGCACTCGCGCCAGATCGCCGACTACGGAGGGGTGGTCAACCGCATGCCGCGCTTCGCCGCCTTTATCGTGCTGTTCTCGATGGCCAACTGCGGCTTGCCGGCGACCTCCGGTTTCGTCGGCGAGTTCATGGTCATCCTGGGCGCGGTCGAATTCAATTTCTGGATCGGCATGCTGGCCGCGACCGCCCTGATCTTCGGCGCCGCATACTCGCTGTGGATGGTCAAGCGCGTGGTCTTCGGCAAGGTCGCCAACAAGCACGTGGCCGAACTGACGGACCTGAACACCCGTGAATTCGTCATGCTCGGTATCCTGGCCATCGCCGTGATCGCCATGGGCCTGTACCCGGCGCCGTTCACCGACACGATGCAAACCTCGGTCGCCGACCTGCTCAAGCATGTCGCCGTGTCGAAACTGCCGCAATAAAGAAGACTATGATCCAGACTACGAATCCCAACCTGATCCCGGTTTACGCCGAAATCTTCCTGCTGGTCGCCGCCTCGGGCATCCTGCTGATCGACATGTTCCTCAAGGACGAGAAACGCGTCGTCACGTACCTGCTCTCGCTCGCCGCGCTGGTCGGCTGCGCCATCCTGAGCTACGCCGATTACGCGGCCGGCACCACGGTCTACACCTTCAATAACATGTTCGTGTCGGACCCGATGTCGAACCTGCTCAAGCTGTTCACCTACCTGGCCATCGGCATCACCCTGGTCTACTCGCGCACCTACGCCACCGCGCGCGGCATGTTGTCGGGGAACCTGGGCGGCGAATTCTATGTGCTCGCGCTGTTCTCGCTGCTCGGCCAGATGATCATGATCTCCGGTAACAACATGCTGATCATTTACCTGGGCCTGGAACTGATGTCGCTGTCGCTGTACGCCCTCGTTGCGCTGCGCCGCGACCACGCCGTCTCGACCGAAGCGTCGATGAAGTACTTCATTCTCGGCGCGCTGGCTTCCGGCTTCCTGCTGTATGGTATTTCGATGCTGTACGGCGCCACCGGCTCGCTCGACATCGGCGAAATCTCGACAGCGGCAGCCGCCGCCAACGCCAACCTGCACATCCTGGTGTTCGGCCTGGTGTTCCTGGTGGCCGGCCTGGCGTTCAAGCTTGGCGTGGTGCCGTTCCATATGTGGGTGCCCGACGTGTACCAGGGTTCGCCGACCGCGGTGACCCTGCTGCTGGGCGGCGCGCCGAAACTGGCCGCGTTCGCGATCTGCATCCGCCTGCTGGTGGAAGGCTTGCTGCCGATGGCGATCGACTGGCAGCAGATGCTGATGGTCCTGGCCGTGCTGTCGCTGGCCATCGGTAACCTGACCGCCATCGCCCAGACCAACATCAAGCGCATGCTGGCCTATTCGACCATCGCGCAAATGGGCTTCGTGCTTCTGGGCCTGTTGGCCGGCGTGGTCGCCAATCCGGTCGACCCGAAAGCCATGGCCGACGCCAGCAATGCCGCATCGGCCTACAGCGCCGCCATGTACTACTCGATCACCTACGTGCTGACCACCCTCGGCAGCTTCGGCGTGATCATGCTGCTGGCGCGCAGCGGCTTCGAAGCCGAAGAACTGAACGACTTCAAGGGCCTGGCCAAGCGCAGCCCGTGGTTCGCCATCGTCATGGCGATCCTGCTGTTCTCGCTGGCCGGCGTGCCGCCGATGATGGGCTTCGCCGCCAAGTTCGCCGTGCTCGAAGCGGTGCTCTCGACCGGCGCCGTGTGGCTGACCGTGGTCGCGGTGATGTTCTCGCTGATCGGCGCGTTCTACTACCTGCGCGTGGTCAAGGTGATGTACTTCGACGAGCCGACGGACACCACCCCGATCGTGGCGCCGTTCGACATGCGCGCGGTCCTGTCCCTCAACGGTATCGCTACCGTGCTGCTCGGCGTATTCGCCGGTCCGCTGCTGGCCGCTTGTCTGAACGCGATGACGAAGACTATCGGTTCCTGATGGACGTGTCGTCATCGAGCTGGTTGGCCATCGCCATCGCACTGGCGGCGGCCAACCTGCCGTTCATCAATGAACGGCTGTTCGGCATCATCCCGCTCAAAAGCGCGCCCGGCGCGCCCCCGAACAAGTCGGGCTGGCTGCGCGTGTTTGAGTTGCTGGTGCTGTACTTTGTGGTGGGCGGTATCGCCTACCTGCTGGAGTCGCGCATCGGTAACGTCTTCGTGCAGGTCAAGGAGTTCTACATGATCACCGTGCCGCTGTTCGTGGTGCTGGCGTTCCCGGGCTTCGTGCTGCGCTACCTGCGCAAGCGCAAACATTAACCGCAAGGAGCCGGGCATGGACTCGCACCTCAAGGAAAGCCGCATCGATGGCGGCGTCGCCTACGATGGCAGCTTTCTGAAGGTCTCGCACGACCGCGTGACGCTCCCCAACGGCGCCGTCGCCACCCGCGAGTACATCCGCCATCCGGGCGCCGTGGTGATCCTGCCGATCCTGGCCGATGGCCGCGTGCTGCTCGAACGCCAGTTCCGCTATCCGCTCGGCCGCGTGTTCATCGAATTCCCGGCCGGGAAAATCGATGCGGGCGAGGAGACGCTGGCCTGCGCCAAGCGCGAGCTGCAGGAAGAAACCGGCTACACGGCGACCGACTGGCAGTTCATCAGCACGATTCACAACGCGATTGCCTATTCGGACGAGCACCTCGACCTGTTCGTCGCGCGCGGGCTGACGGCCGGCCCGGCAAAACTGGACGACGGCGAGTTCCTCGACACCTTCAGCGCCAGCGTGCCCGAACTGCTGGAGATGGTGCGCACCGGCAAGGTGACCGACGTGAAGACCATCATCGGCGCCTTCTGGCTTGAAAAGCTGGCCGCCGGAAGCTGGGCGCCGGGCTGACCCGCCATGAACATCGCCGCGTCCGCATTCGCGTTCGCACTGGGCCTGGTTTGCTCGCACAGTTCCTGGGCCGCGCGCACCGCTTTCCAGGTGCGCTGCGAGGATTCGATCGACAAGGCGGTATCCGTATTGACGTCGGCGCAGAACGGCTACACCATCAACAACACAGTCTCCTTTCACGGCCTGACCGCCATGAAGCCGGGCGGGCCTACGCCGGCCGCTCCTAACTCCTTCGTGCTGGGACTGACCCGCACCGAGTCGCGCATGTCGATTGGCCTGAACGGCGCGATGCTCAAGGATCCCTTGAGCGGCTACGAGTGCGTGGCGCCGAAAATCACGGTGTCGCTGTTCTACAGCCCCATCGTGGTCTACGTCGGACGCGAGTTTTCTCCTGGTTCTTGCGCATATCAGGAAATTCTTGCGCATGAGATGCGCCACCTCAAGACCTATCTCGACCATTTGCCGAAAGTGGAAGTCACGGTGCGCGCGGCGCTGTCCAAACGGTTCGGTAACAAACCGCTCTACGCGCCGGCGGGCAGGGCTCGCGCCCTGTTGCAGCAGGAAATCAATACTGGCTGGATGACGTACATAAAGAACGAGATGGCGAAAGTGGAGATTTTGCAGGCCGCCATCGACACGCCGCAAGAGTATGCGCGCCTGAGCAAAGTTTGCAAAGGTGAGGTACAGTCCCTTATAAGACCGGCTAAACGACAACGATGACGACAGCCATGAAGCATTCCGCACCGCGCTATTTTGCCCTGATCCCCGCCGCCGGCATTGGCGCGCGGATGGCATCCGGCAGCCCCAAGCAATACCTGCCCATCGGCGCCAAGCCGATGCTGCGTCACACCCTCGATGCGTTTTTGTCGAGCGGGTTGATCGCCCATACCTACGTCGTGGTCAGCGCGCGCGACGAGTATATCGACGCCATCGTGCCATCCGGCGCAGCCACCGTGCTGCGCTGCGGCGGCGCCAGTCGCATGGAGTCGGTCCGCAACGCCCTGCGGGCGTTGGAGGGCGAGCTGCACGAGCACGACTGGGTGCTGGTGCACGACGCGGCGCGGCCCGGACTCGATGCCGCGCTGATCGACAAGCTGATCGCCACGGTGGGCGACGATCCGGTCGGGGGCCTGCTGGCCCTGCCGGTGGTCGACACCGTCAAGCGCAGCGGCGCCCAAGTCACCACCGTCGCCCGCGACGGCCTGTGGCTGGCGCAGACGCCGCAGATGTTTCGCTACAAGCTGCTGTGCGACGCACTCGCCGCGGCCACCGACGCCAGCGTCATCACCGATGACGCCAGTGCGGTCGAGGCCCTGGGTCTGTCGCCCAAGCTGGTCGAAGGACATCCCCGTAATCTAAAAGTGACGCTGCCGGCGGACATCCGGATCGCCGAGATGTACCTGGCCGCGCCTTAACCTGAAATGAGTGAGACCATGGCACTGGCATCCTACAATCCCGCACCGCCGTTCCGCATCGGAACCGGCTACGACTGCCACGCCCTCGTCGAGGGCCGCAAACTGATTATCGGCGGGGTCGCAATCCCGCACCGCATGGGCCTTCTTGGCCATTCGGACGCCGACGTCCTGCTGCACGCGATCATCGATTCGATGCTCGGCGCGGCCGGCCTTGGCGACATCGGCAAGCATTTCCCGGACACCGATCCGATGTTCGCCGGCGCCGATTCGCGCACCCTGCTGCGCGAAGTGGCGCACCGCGTGGTCGCCACCGGCTACACGATCGGCAATATCGACGCCACCATCATCGCCCAGGCGCCGAAGATGGCGCCGCATATCGCGCAGATGGTCTCGCGCATTGCCGAAGACATTGGCGTATCGCCCCAGCAGGTCAACATCAAGGCCAAGACCAACGAGAAGCTCGGCTACCTGGGCCGGGAAGAGGGCATGGCCGCCGAGGCGATCTGCCTGTTGATCAAGTCCGCCGCCGCGTAAGGACCGCCGGCAAAGGTCCGCCTGACGGCGGCCGGGAAGCTTGATCGCCGTCAGGCGGACCTGAAAACACCCCCCTACACTTGAACCTGATTCGTCAGGTTCAACTATAGGGAGAGACATCATGAAATCCACCTTATCGGCACTGGCCGTCGCCATGGGCATGGCTTTCGCCAGCGTCCCGGCGCTGGCGCAAGTGTTCGTCAACACCACCCAGCAGGGCAGCGGCAACAAGAGTCTGGTCGAGCAGCGCGAGAGCAGCGACTATGTCCAGGTTGACGTTACGCAAATCGGCACCAACAACCTCATCGGCGACCCTGGCACGGGTGCCAGCGGCATCGTCCAGATCGCCACCGTGGCGCGCGTGCATGTGCGCCAGGAAGGCAATGCGAATGTCGGCAACATCTTGCAGGACCATGCCGACCGCAGCGACAACAAGCTGTTCCAGACCGGCCAGGGCAACGTGGCCGTGTTCAGGCAGGACAACGTCAACAGTTCGACCTTGACCCTCGAACAGCGCGGCAGCGCCAACTACACTTCCATCAACCAGAAGGACATTCCGACCTTCTCGGTACAGGCGCGCCAGACCGGTTCGGACAACCGGATCGTGGTGCAACATTACTTTTCGGGCTACGGCGGACCTGATATTGAACAGAACGGCAAGCTGAACAAGGTGCTCATCGACCAGTCCGATGCCGCCTACTCCTTCGTGCGGGTCGACCAGGCCGGCAACCTGAACGACGCCTACGTGCGCCAGAACGGCACCGTCTTCACCGTAGACCAGTCGATCGTGCAGCGGGGCGAGCGCAACGTCGCGCGCGCCGATGAAAGCGGGCAGGTCAACGGCTCGACCATCGTGCAAACCGGCAACGACAACTTTGCCTCGGCCACATCCACCTTGAACGGCAGCGTCTCGGAGATCATCCAGACCGGCAACTACAACCGCGCCACCGCCGTGCAACATGGCGCGCTTAGCTGGACGACCGGCAACTTTTCCAGCATCACGCAAAGCGGCAATGCCTTCACCGCCAGCGTGCTGCAAAACGGCAGCGGCAATTTTTCCGCCGTTAACCAGCGCTGATATCGAACACCAGGCAGGTTGTTGTCGCAAAGGCGTACAGCTTGCCATTCGCATCGGTGATGCGCGCTTCGGCCACGCCGACCTGTCCCCCCACGCTGACCACGGTCGCCTCGGCCCGCACCGGCCCGGTCTGGTCCGTCATGGCGCGCAGATAGTTCACCTTCAACTCCAGGGTCGTGTATCCCTTGCCGGCCGGGAGCATCGTATGGATCGCGCAGCCGAGGGCGGTGTCGAGCATGGTGGCCGCGTAGCCGCCGTGCACCACGCCGCTCGGATTGTAATGCGCCAGCTCCGGCGTTCCCTGGAACACCGTGCGGCCCGGTTCCACCGAGATCGGCAGGATACCCATCAAGTGCGCGATCGGCGCCGGTGGCAGGGCGCCGCTGCCGATCGCCTGCAGGAAGTCGAGCCCGCTGCGGCCACGCAATTCGGCGCGGTCCGCCACGCCCGGCGCGGCCATGTTTGCGCGCATCGCCGTGGCATCGTCCAGCCATTGCTGGCGTTTGTCTGCTTGTTCCATCATCATCCCCTTCTTGCTGATTAAAAAGTCGGTCCATGCACACAAGGCAGGTCGATTGTAATATACTTCGAGCAATCAGTGTACCTGCACCTATTTTCCGCCGCCATGACCGATCCGATCGACAAGCCCCTGGGCTGCACCTGCTTCAAGCTGCGCAAGCTCACGCGCGCCATGTCGCGCCTGTACGACCAGCACATGGCCGCCGTGGGCCTGAAGACCACCCAATACAGCCTGCTCGCCAACGTCGCGCGCGGCGCGCTGCCGGTGGCCGAACTGGCCGAGCGCCTCGGCATGGAGCGCACCACGCTCACGCGCAACCTCAAGCCGCTGGCGGACGCCGGCTGGGTCGCCACGCGCGCCGGCGCCGACAGCCGCCAGCGCATCGTCACCATCACCGAGTCCGGCCAGGAGAAAGTTGGCGAAGCCTACCTGGTTTGGTGCGGCGCCCAGCAAGCCTTCGAACAGCTGGTCGGGCGCGACGCCGTGCGCGCCCTGCACACGCAACTGGAAACCACGCTTGTCCAACTAACGCCCCTGATCGAGGACCTGAACCATGCCCACCCAGACTGAGATGACGCCGCGCGCCGCGTGGCTCCTGATTCTCGCCGCTTCGGCGATCCTGATGATCACCATGGGCGCGCGCCTGACCACCGGCTTGTTCATGTCGCCGATTAACAGCGCGACCGGGTTAGGCGTGGCCTCGATCAGCTTTGCGATGGCGATCGGGCAGTTCGTGTGGGGCGCCGCGCAGCCGGTGTTCGGCGCCGTGGCCGACAAATGGGGCTCGGCCAAAGTCATCATCCTCGGCGCCGTCATGCTCGCCGCCGGCATGGCGCTAACGCCTTTCGTCTCGTCGCAGTGGGGCCTGATGCTGACCATGGGGTTCTTAAGCGCGGCGGGGGCGGGGGCGGGCAGCTTCTCGATCCTGATCGGCGCCACCGCGCAGCGCCTGCCGGCCGCGCGCCGGCCGTTCGCGGCGGGCTTCATCAACGCCGGCGGCTCCTTCGGCCAGTTCGTGTTCGCCCCGCTGATGCAGGCGATTATCAACAGCGCCGGCTGGGTGATGGCGATGCTGACCATGGCGGCCACCACCTTGCTGACGATTCCGCTGGCCTGGCCGCTGCGCAAGGGCGCCGGGGTGGCCAAGGCCGATCCCGCGGCCGCCGTGGTCCTGGCCAAGCCGGTCGACGCGCCCGGCATCGGCCTCGGTGCCCAGATCAAGATCGCGCTGCGCGACCGCAGCTACCTGTGCCTGCACGCCGGCTTTTTCACCTGCGGCTTTCACATCGCGTTCCTGGTCACGCACCTGCCGGGCGAAGTCGCCCTGTGCAATCTGTCGCCCGGCGTATCGGCCACCGCGCTCGCGCTGATCGGCTTGTTCAACATCGCAGGCAGCCTGACCGCCGGCGCGCTGTCGACCCGCTACCGCATGAAGTCCCTGCTGGCCCTGATGTACGCCAGCCGCGCCGTGATCATCGTCATCTACCTGCTGGCGCCGAAAACGGCCATGACCGTCTATGTGTTCGCCGGCGCGCTCGGTTTCACCTGGCTGGCCACCGTGCCGCCCACGGCCGGCCTGGTCGGCAAACTGTTCGGCATGCGCTACCTGTCGACGCTGTTCGGATTGACCTTGCTGTCGCACCAGGTCGGCGGCTTCTTCGGCGCCTGGCTCGGCGGCCTGTCGTTCGTGACCTACGGCGACTACACCTGGATGTGGTACGCCGACATCGTGCTGGCCCTGGCGGCCGCCCTGATCAACCTGCCGATCCGCGAAGCGCATGTCGTTCGCGAACCGGCGCTGGCGGCGAAAGCATCGGCATGACCCGCGATACCTGGGCTTACCGCGACGTCGCGGTCGAATCGTTCGAAGATGCGCGCAGCGGCGCCCTGCGCATCCGCCCGATGGCGGGGCAGGCCTTCGCCCCCAGCCTGCGCGTGCAGTGCGCGCGCGCGCTGGTGGACCCGGCGCTTCATCCGGCCGGCACGCGCTTCCTGCTGTCGGCCAAGCTGACCGACCGCCTCGGCGGCACGCCGTTCTTGTATGCGTACCATGGCGATCCGGTGGTGGTGCTCACGGCGGCGCAGGCGAAAAAATTCCTGGCCGAGTTCAGGCGCGGCAGGATTTAGCGATGGATTTGCTTGAGCAACTGGCCGGACTGGAAGAGGATGTCGGCCGCCACGACGAAATGGGCGCGAGCTGACATGGCGCGGCATCGTCGCTGAAGCGCGCATGAACGCATGCCTGCGCAATGCCCCGGTCAATCGCTGGCTGTAAGGCCCCGCGTGAGCGGATGCATTCAATGCATCCGCTCAGGTTCGCGTTCCTACGACGCCAATCCTTTCAAGTGCTCCTGAAATTGCTCGATTGTTTTGTCGATGAGGATTTCTTCACCAAAATAGGAATTCTCCATTCCCAGACTCAGTAGGCGAATCTCCAGTGCGGACGGGTCTCGATAATCGAGCTTCAGATTGTATTTTTTCTCGCTGTCGACCGTGGCGACGATGACGACAGGCTGCTCCCGCCCCTCGCTCACGATTTCGGCAGACAAGTTCTCCGCCAATTTCTCCAGTGTGTTCTGATATGTCATTTCCAGTTGTGCCATACCCTGGAAGTAATTCAATTCTCTGTCTTTTCGATAAAGCCATTCGGAGCTGGTTGTTCCTCCCCCAGGGCTGGCAAATCGGAAATAGGTGGCATCCCAATCAAGCTTGGTCAACGTCATGAATTCCAGCAGTACGCCGGCCATTTTCTGCACTATTTCATCTTTTTTACTCATAAAACCTATCCCATTAGATAAACGCGCGGTAAATCATACCGCACAATGCGCTGCCGACTCATCCCAAAGCGGCGGCGCGCTGCAGATCGCTGTTTAGGTTCGTGGGATCATGTTCATCGTCGCAGCATGGCGTTGTTCCGCACCCATACGCTGCATTGATGATGGCGAAATCTACAGCGAAGACGCATTCGATCCTGCTGACCTGGCCTGACGCCGGGTGCGTCGCTCAAGCAGCGTTGAAGAACCCGCGATAGAACTCGATGAATGCGCGCACCCGCGCCGGTGCCTGGCGTCCCGGCGGCAGCACCGCGTACATCCCGCCGCGCGGCAGCGACCATTGCGGCAGCAGTTCGACCACCGTGCCGGCCTTGAAGCTGGCGCGCAGGGTTTGCCCTTCCATCACCGTCACGCCCGCGCCCTGTTCGATCAGCGCCAGCAGCGCCGCCGGCGAATCGACCTGCATGCGCGAGCTGGTGTGCACCACCGTCTCGGCGCCATCGGCCCCGGTAAACGTCCAGGTCAGCGGCGTGCGCATCAGCGACAGCGCCACCCAGTCATGCCGCGCCAGATCCTGCGGCATGGCCGGATGACCGTGCCGCGCCAGGTACGCCGGCGCCGCCACCACATGCTGCGTGAACTCGCCCAGCTTGATGGCGCGCTGGGTCGAGTCGCGCAGCCAGCCCATGCGAAACGACAGGTCGATGCCTTCGGCGACCATGTCGGCCACCTTGTCGGCGGTGCGCACATCGACCGTGATGCGCGGGTGGCGCGCCATGAACGCCACCAGCGCCGGGCCGATGGAGTGTTCCACCTGCAGCGCCGTGGTGGAGATGCGCAGCATGCCGGACAATTCGCCCTGCTCGCTGCCGGCCTGCGCCAGCGCGTCGGACAGGGCGCGCAGCAAGGGCTGGCACTGCGCATGCAGCGCGCGTCCGGCCTCGGTGGGCGCCACCTGGCGCGTGGTGCGGGTAAACAGCGACACGCCCAGCTGGCGTTCCAGGCGCGCGATCTGGACGCTGATCCTGGCCTTGGCCACGCCCAGCCGCTCGGCCGCCGCCGTAAAACTGCCCGCGTCGGCGACGGCGTCGAAGATGGTCAGGCTGTTCAGGTCAATCTGGTCGAGGGGCGTCATGGACACTGTTAAGGATAGGGTAACAATCCATTATCGTCCATGACGCCCGGCGTATCAATTGCCTTCGCGTTTGGGCCCCAGTTGCCAGGTGACCCTGCCGATTTCCTCGCGCTCGAACAACTGGCGCGCGTAGACCTGGAAGCTGCGTTCGCGGTACTGCTCCGGAATCTCGACCAGCAGGCGCATGGCCATGCGCGATTTGGCCGGAAACGGCACTTCGCCGAACGCCGTGCGCCCGCTCGCGTTGACCGCCAAAAAGGCCACGCGCCGTTCGCTGTCGATCTTCACGCGCCCGTACTGGCGGCGCTCGCGCAGCATCTCGAAGTACACCAGCGGCACTTCCAGCATTGCCCGCGCGCCTTCCGGCAGGCGCGCCACCACTTCCAGCGCCATGTTGCGGGCGCGGTCCGGGGCGCCGGGCGCAAGAAAAGCCAGCGCCTTGAAGCCGCGCGGCACGGTCGGGTCTTCCACATCCGGGTCGTTGTTCTCGACGTTGAAGTTACGCCAGGTGACGTTGTTGTTCTCGCGGATGAAGCGCCGGAAGTTATCGAAATTGAGGAAGTCGGCCGGCCCCGGCGCCGGGTCGCCCACCGTGCCCACCAGCCCCACGAAGCAGTAATGGCCCGGCGCCGGAATGCCGGCCTTGGCCCACACCAGCGCGTTCGATACCGTCAGCTGCTCGCCGGTCGGCACGTTCGGCAGGACCGTGGTGCCAACCAGGTTCCACAGGTCCGGCGTGATCAGGGTGGCCACCGGCGCCCAGTACACGGTGGCCTGCACGTTGACGGCGTTCGCGCCGCCCTGGTTCAGCATCCGCACATAGATATAGTTGTCCTGGCCCGCTTCGGCCTTGTAGCCGAGGCCCGCATTGTTCTCGGTGCCGCTGCCGGCGCCGAAGCTGGCCTGCGGCGACGCCACGGTCGTCGGGCGCAGGATGATGTCCGGGCTGGCCGAGATGGCGCCCGTGTGCGGCAGACCGCTGTCGCCGACGAAGTCGCGCAGGTACACGTCCGGCCCGGCGTTGAAGAAGGTGTCGAAGATCTTGCGCAGGTTCGGCATGACGCGGATCTGGGTGGTCTCCGCCGCCGAGGGCAGGGTGCCGGTGGCCGGGTCGCTCAGCACGGCGCGCATCTGGCGTGGACTGAGCCGGTAGCCCAGCTGCGCCTGGGCGCGTCCCTGCACCGACAGCGCCGCGCCGGTGACGATCGGCGAGGCGCCCGAGGTGCCCGAAAAACCGGTGGTGTAGCCGGTGGTGGAGCCGGCGTCGTTGGACGAGCAGGTGTTGATGTTCTGCGCCCACGCATAGCAGTCGATGCGCTTGCCGTGCGGGCCGTAGGCCAGACGCGTGTGCGGTGCGGCCGAACTGGCGGCGGTGACGATGATCGCGCCCGAATCGCGGAACTGCGGATTGCCCGGATCGCGGTGCAGGATAGCCTGGCCGCCGAGCGTGGTGTAGGTATCCATGTTCAGCGCCGGCGTGCCGCCGTTATTGGTGCCGTTGCCGCCCGCTTCGACCACGATGATCCCGAGCGCGGTGGCCAGGCGGATCGCCTCGTACTCGGCATCGTAGGCTTCGATGGGGCCGAGCAGGGCGGTGCCGTTGAGGGCGACCTGGGCTTCGAGCAGCAGGGTGTCGCCGAAGGCGAGGTTGGTGATGGCGGCGATGATGGCGTTCGCGCGCGTGCTGCCGTGGAAGGAGACCACGTCGACCGAGGCGATGTTGGGCGCAATGCCGACGCAGCCGGTGGCGTTGTCGACCGCGCAGATTTCGCCCA
The DNA here is from genome assembly GCF_011682145.1 of Massilia mucilaginosa. Taxonomy (GTDB): domain Bacteria; phylum Pseudomonadota; class Gammaproteobacteria; order Burkholderiales; family Burkholderiaceae_D; genus Telluria_A; species Telluria_A mucilaginosa. The sequence continues at coordinate 12,230 of NZ_WHJH01000016.1, read as the reverse complement.
GCACCGAGGTGCCGTGCGCGCGCGAGGTGTCGAGCAGGGTCCCGTGCAGCAGGGTGGCGCCGTGCGCGGCCAGGTCTTCGTGGTTCAGCGTCCAGCCGCGTTCGAGGTCGATGAAGCGCTGGCCGGCGCCGTCGCCGCCGGTGAAGGTCCACGCGTATTCGGCGTCGATGCCGTCCGGTGAAGGATCGAGGTAGCCCTGGTTGACCGAGCGCGGATCGTTGGCCGCGTTGACGGCGGGGTCGGGGCCGCCCTGGTCGATGTAGGCCGTCTGCACGCTGTTCCAGCGCAGCAGCGCGCGTACCAGTTCGAGCAGGTCGGTCTCGGGCGGCGCGTCGACATAGTAGAAGGTGTTGAAGTCGGCCGGCCGGTAGGACGTGTCCATGGCGGCCGCGCGGCGCTGCAGTTCGCGCAGGTCGTCGGATTTGAGCACGGTGAAGACCGGGCTCAGTTTCAGGTCGGGGAACTGCGCAATGAGGCGCCGCCATGGTCCGATGCCGGTGTTTTCGATCTGCTCGCCCAGGTCGGGACGGTCGGCCAGGTGCACGCCTTCGCGAAAGCGCACGACCACGCGCGGCCGGTCGTAACTCGCACTGTTCGTCCTGCCTTGCAGACTGCTGTGTTTGTCCATGGTATGCCTCCTGTGGGTGGCGCCCGGCACCGCGCGGCGACACGGTTTCATGTGCCCGGTCAGGCGTGTTGTCGATAATCGGCGTTATACCAGCGTCCGCCTTGCGCCAGCGCAAGCCGCCATCACATTGCCCGGCTCGCTGGATTGATAAGGAATTGGTAACAATGAAATGCGTCAAATGCCGTTTATCTCATCAATTCTTGATGGCATCATGCTCTCCATACCAACCCAACAGCAGGAGAATTGCAATGAACATCGTTTTGATCGGCGCCACCGGATTCATTGGCACAGCCTTATTGAATGAAGCACTCAACCGCGGCCATGCCGTCACCGCGCTGGCGACCCGTCCCGAGAAGCTGGCCGCGCGCGAGCGTTTGCAGGCCCACAAAACGGACGTGATGGAGGTCGCCGCGCTGACCGCGCAACTGGCCGGCGCCGACGCGGTGCTGTCGGCCTTCAGCGGCCATGCCCAGGGCGATGTGCAGGCGTATTACCTGGCCGGCGTGCGCAACATCATCGCCGCCGTCAAGGAAGCGCGCGCGCCTCGCCTGCTGGTGGTCGGCGGGGCCGGCTCGCTCGACGTCGCGCCTGGCGTGCAACTGCTCGACACGCCGGGCTTCCCGGAAGCCTACCGCGCCAGTGCGGAAGGCGCGCGCCAGGCGCTCAATCTGCTGCGCGCCGAAGCCTCGCTCGACTGGACCATGCTCAGTCCGGCAGCGATGATCTCGCCGGGCCAGCGCAGCGGCGTGTTCCGCCTCGGCGGCGATCAGCTGCTGGCCGACGCCGCCGGCAACAGCGCCATTTCGGTGGAAGACTACGCCGTGGCCATGATCGACGAGCTGGAACAGCCGACGCACAGCCGCCAGCGCTTCACGGTCGCTTACTAACTAGTCCGCAGGGGGGGGCGGAAAAGCGCGCGTGGTACTGTAAAAGTTGTTAAGATTTACAAATCACGCAGCACCGACAAACCGACCACCCCCGAAAGGACCGACATGGCTTCACGAAAAATCGCCGTCATCATTGGCAGCTTGCGCAAGGATTCCTTCAACCGCAAGGTCGCCAAGACCCTGATGCTGCTGGCGCCGCCCACGCTGGAAATGGAGATCATCGAGATCGGCCAGCTCCCGCTGTACAACCAGGACGACGACGCCGCGCCGCCGCCGGTCTACACCGAGTTCCGCGACAAGCTCAAGGAATTCGACGGCGTCCTGTTCTGCACCCCCGAATACAACCGCTCCATGCCCGCCGCGCTGAAGAACGCGATCGACGTCGGCTCGCGTCCGTACGGCCAGAGCGCCTGGGGCAGCAAACCGTGCGCCGTGGTCAGCGTCACGCCGGGCGCGCTCGGCGCTTTCGGGGCCAATCATCACCTGCGCCAGTCGCTGGTGTTCCTGAACATGCCCGCCATGCAGCAGCCGGAAGCCTACCTGTCGAACATCGCCAGCCAGTACGAAGGCGACAATCTCACCAACGACAGCACCAAGGCCTTCCTGCAGAAGTTCGTCGACGCCTTTGCGGTCTGGGTCGAACGCCACGCCGATTAATCGACAAGAGGGGGCGTTCCCTGGCGCCCCTTGTCCGTGCTAACCTGCCGGCACCATGACCGACACCTCCACTCCAGCCGCCGCCGATATCGCACCGCATACGCCGCCGCTCTTCGGCAAGCCCGACAGCGGGCTGCGCCGGCGCATCTACACCATCATTTTCGAGGCCGATACCAGCGCGGGCCGCCATTTCGACGTGCTGCTCGTTGCCATCATCCTGCTCAGTATCGCCGTCGTCATTCTCGACAGCGTGCCGTCGGCGACCGGCGCCATCAAGCGCCCGCTCACTGTGTTGGAATGGACGTTCACCTTGCTGTTCACGGCCGAATACATCGCGCGCCTGTACTGCGTGCGCCATCCATGGCGCTACGCCACCAGCTTCTTTGGCGTGATCGACCTCATTTCGGTGCTGCCGACCTATTTTGCGCTGCTGGTGCCGGAGGCGTCGGTCTTTCTGGATATCCGCATCCTGCGTTTGCTGCGCATTTTCCGCATCTTCAAACTGACGCTGTACATCAACGAATACCTGCGCCTCGGCCGCGCCCTGCGCGCCAGCGGGCGCAAGATCCTCGTGTTCCTGTCGGTAGTGGTGATGGCGGTGCTGATTCTGGGGACCGTGATGTACGTGGTCGAGGGCCCGGAAAATGGCTTCACCAGCATCCCGATGGCGATGTACTGGGCCACGGTGACCATGACCACGGTCGGCTACGGCGACCTGACGCCGCAGACCAACCTGGGGCGCCTGATCGCCGCCTTCATGATGCTGCTGGGGTGGGGCGTGCTGGCGGTGCCGACCGGGATTGTGACGGCGGAGATGACATCGCAGCGCATGAACTGGAAGCCGACCACCCGGACCTGTCCGTCGTGCCTGAGCGAAGGGCATGAAGCGGATGCGAAGTACTGCAAGGATTGCGGCGAATCCTTGCCGGCCTACCAATACGACAAGAGCACCGACTGAGCCCGCGTCGTGATGGGCCGCGCCGCACTGTTTCGGCCGGGCGAATGGCTCACACCGATGCGCCCGCGCCCGGCGCATCCTTCTCGATCCAGTAGTTGAACTGACCGAAGGTCGGCAAGCAGTCGGCCTGGCCTGGATCGAAGAAATCCTCAATCATCTGGCGGTATGCGCCGCGCCGCGAGAACTGCGCGTGCGTGGCGCTGTAGCGGGCCACGGCGGCGTGAAAGGTGCGGCGGATGCCGTCGTCCGCGTTCAGCCCCGGATGGCTGCCGGCCTTGCGCGGGCGCCCGCGTTTGACGCCGGCGCTGGAGCCGCGCGTCTTGCCCGGCGCGCCGGAGTTTTTGTAATCCGGCAGCAGCGCATCGGGATGCTGGCCGCGCTCCCAGTAGCGCCGCAGATAGCGGTAGATGGACGGGTGCGAAATTGCGTGCAGCGCGCTTTGCGCCATCACCATGCGGCCGCGGTGGCGCGCCTGGTAGATGGCCGGTTCGTCGGCGATCAAGTCCTGCACCACGGCCCACGCGCGGTCGCGCACCTGGCGGTGGCGCGCGGGCAGCAGGGATGGATCGCCGCGCGCCGCGTAAGGGTCCACCAGCATCAGCTGAGCGCGCCGCGCGCCCAGATCGGCATGCAGGGACTGCAGCGGCGCGATCTCGGGATGCGCGCCTTTCGCGCCCACGTCGAATGTGTAGGCGACGCTGGCGGCGCTGTCGATCCACAAAATGCGGACCGTGCGCTCCTGCGCCGGGTAATAGAGCAAGTCGTTTTTGAGCAGCATTGGCAACGCTCCCTTGTATATGGTGATTAGCGTATGCAGATAAGCAATTTCCATACCACAACCATGCGTGGCCGCCAGCCCTTGGCCGCCCGGGCCCGCCGGCGACGCACGGCATGCTTTTGGTGCGGCGCAGCACAAGTGCACCGTTTCAAGACAGAAAGCAGCTGAGAACGTTGCCGACTTGAACACGTTTGATATATATCAAACCCACAAGGTGATAGTCCCCTAGCCTAGTGACTCGTGCTGAAGACGATCTGGCGCAAGGTTTTGATTCGCGACAAACAGTCTTCACCGGGCATGCGCTGCGGCGGCGCGCTGAAAGGCTGGCAAGCAAGGCCGCTTATCCCCGCACCGCAACTCCTTGTACTTGATCAATTACATAAAAGAGGACTACATGTTTCCATATCCGCAATCGGTAACTCCCGCTATGCGCAGCCACCTGGACGCGCAGGTTTCCTTCCTCAACGATATGTCGAAGTCGTTGTTTAATTCGTTCCAGCAACTGTGCGCCCTGAACATCCAGCTGACCCAGACCCTGCTGGAAGAAACCGCCATGGCCGGCCAGCAAATGCTGACGGCCGACCGCCAGACCGACGTGATCAGCGCAGCCGCATCGCGCGCCCAGCCCGCCACTGAAAAACTGCGCGCCTATCAACAGCACATCTCGCGCGTGGCGGCCGATGCGCAGGTCGAACTGGCCCGCGTGACCGAGCAGCACGTGCAGGAAACCACCCGCACGGCGCGCGCCCTGGCCGATGAAGTGGCCCGCGTCGCTTCCGAAGAAACCGAACGCAGCATGCAAAACCAACAGGAAAACATGCGCAAGTTCAGCGACCCGTTCACGCAACAGGGCGGCGCCTGGCGCGGTAACGGCAGCACCGAAGTGCGCGGCAGCACCAGCATGCAGAGCGGCCAGAACGGCAGCGCGCAGGGTGGTTCGGCAGGCAGCAGCCAGAGCGACCAGCACGGCAGCATGCAAGGCAGCGGCTCGTCGCAAGGCGCGACTGCGTCACCGGCAGCTCAGTCCGGCAGTTCCACCGGCGCGGGTAGCAAATCGGGTGGTGCAAGCACCGGCAAGAATGCCTGAATAGCAGGCGCAGGTATCGCAAATCACAAGCGCGAGGGGTGCGCCTGACCGGCACAGCGCCGGTTGGAACTGGTAAGGCCGTTGCCGCCGAAGGCTTGTTGCCCCCGGCGGCAACCTGGCGCATCGTGGCGTCGTTCAGTGCGTCGTCACTTCCTGTGAGGCGCGCTGGATTTTTGCGCTTGCCTGCACGGGGGCGATGCCGAACAGCGGTCGCAAGACGCGTGAACGCCGCGCCACGTCGACGACAGCAAAACTGAGGCACATAGTCAGCACGATCAACACCAGCGCTTCGATCACGGGCGCGAGCCTGGCCGGCTGTATTGCATGTGCGATCACGACGATCAGCGTCTGGTGCACGATATACACGGGGAACACCGCCTGCACCAGATAACGCCGGTTGGCGCTGTCGCGGTTCAGGTGGCGGTACGCGAAGCCGAATACCCCAACGATTGCGCTCCACAAGAACAGCGAGTACAGGATGCGCTGCAAATTCCACATCTGCTCCAGCGCCTGGGGGATGAACAAGCTATCGGGCAGGGCGAAACAGATGGTCAGCGTGGCCCAGCAGGCCGCCGCGATGCCCAGCGCGCTCCAGCGCAGCGATTCTGCGCGCGGCCAGAACTGCGGCGCCCGCGCGAGCATGGCGCCCAGCAGAAACAGCAGCACGTAGTTCGCATGGTTGAACCAGTCGTCCACCAGCGCGTGCGTGGTCGGAAAGCGTGGCTGCAACAGCAGGCGCACGATCGCCAGCGCCACGAACGGCAGTGCGATGATCTTCCAGCCCACCAGCGACGCTGCCACGCGCGCGGCCAGCCGGTCGACGCGGCTGCCAAGTCCCGCCACCAGGCCGCCCAGCAGCAGTGTATACACCCACAGATAGGCCACGAACCACAGGTGGTTCCAGGTCGGCATGATCAGGCAGTCGGTGCCCCGGCAAAAGCCGCGGTATCGGCCCAGGTACAGCTGCATGAAGTCGGCGTAGCTGCCCTGGTAGGCCAGTTTTTCCACCACTTCCAGGTAGGCCTGCGGCGGCACGATGACCAGCATGCCGAACACCAGCGGCAGCAGCAGGCGCGCGCTGCGCTGTCCAAGGAAGCGGGCGGCGCTGGTTTTCGCCAGCATCAGGCTCGATGCCACGCCCGACACCATGAACAGCAGCCCGAGGCGCCACGGCGACGAGAGCAGCATCAGCGGTTCGATGGCGTGGCTGGCAAAGGGACTTTTGACGTGCCAGTCCCAGGTCACGTAATACATGCCGACGTGGTAAACAATCAGCACGAAAAAGGCGAGGATACGGACCCAGTCGAGAAACCAGAGTCGGGCAGGCGAGGTAGTCATGGCGCGCTTTGTGAGTGAAAAAATCACAGCCTGAATCAGCGCGGGCCGACACGCCAGCGGAATGGGGCGAGCCGGGATGACGGTGGGGTGAAGCGGCGTTACAGGCGTTCCATCAGCGTCGCGCGGTACTGGCGGCTGCATGGCACGCGCGCGCCATCGCGCAGCACCAGCTCGCAGTCGCCCTTGTCGAGCGCCTCGACCCGCTCGATCCATGCCAGTTGCACTGCTGCGCGCCGGTGGCAGCGCATGAAGCCCGGTCCCAGTTTGTCCAGCAGGCCGGCCAGCGTCTGGCGCATCAGCGGCTTGCCGTCCGTGTGCAGGATCACGTAATTGTCGGCCGTTTCGATCCATCCGATCCGGTCGATGCGGATCACACGCGTGACGCCCCGTTCGGTCACCAGCAACTGCTGCAACGCGTGTTCGCCAACGAACGGCGGCAGGGTTTGCGCGGCACGCGCCTGCAAGCGTTCGCGCAGGCGCTCAAGGGCGCGCCGCAGGCGGGCCTGGTCGTAGGGCTTGAGCAGGTAGTCGATGGCGTTGGCATCGAAAGCCTTGAGCGCATACTGGTCGAACGCGGTCGCGAAGACGATCAGCGGCGCCGGCGCGGGCAGCGACGCGGCCAGTTCGAGGCCGCTCACCTCGGGCATCTGGATGTCCAAAAACAGCGCGTCCGGCGCGCACGCCGCGATCTGCCGCATCGCTTCGACCCCGTCGCGCGCCTCAAGAATGGCGCTGATGCCGTCTTCCTGCGCCAGCAGCTGGCGCAGCCTGTCGCGCGCGGGGCGCTCGTCGTCGACGATCAGGAGGCGCATGGCACGGTCATCGTGGCGCGCACGCCGGCGGGCGCCAGCGGCGACAGCTCCAGGCTGGCACTGGCGCCGTACAGCGCCGCCATCCGTTCGCGCAGGTTGGACAGGCCCACTCCGGGCGGCGCGTCGGGGGCCAAGGTGCCGATATCGTCCTCCAGCGTCAGCACCAGCCGGTTGTCGGCGCGGCTGGCCGAGATAGCGATGCGGGCCGTCTCGCGCCGCTTCTCCACGGTGTGCTTGAAGATGTTTTCGAGCAGGGGCTGGATGCTCATCACCGGCAGCGGGCAGCTAAGTGCAGCGTCGTCGATCCGCCATGCGATGACAACGCGCCCGGCGAAGCGCTCTTCCATCACGCGGGCGTAGCCGCGCACCAGCCGCAGTTCGGTCGACAGCGGCGCTACCTGCAGCTCGCCCACGTCGAGCGTGGCGCGCAGCACGTCGGCCAGTTCGATCAGGGTGGCGTCGGCGCGCGCGACATCGGTGTGCATCAGGGATGAAATAGTGTTGAGCGCATTGAACAGGAAGTGCGGCTGCATCTGCTGGCGCAGGCGCTGCAGGTGGGCCTGGCGCAGCAGGGCGTTGGCTTGTTCGGCGCGCAGCTTCTCTTCAAGCAGCTGCCGGTACGACAGGATGCCGAACACGATCACCACGAACAGGCCGACGAACACCGACAGCTTGAGCGATTCGTACAGAAAGGTCGGCCCCCAGGCTTCGTGCTCGTAGCTTGAGCCGGCCAGCGCGTACACGCCATGGCGGATGCCGAAGGCGATCGGCACGAACGCCACCCAGTACATCGGCAGGAACAGCGCCTGCAGGCCGAACCAGCGCCACGGGGCCGCCAGCAAATGATCGTGGCGGCGCGTGAGTTGGCGCTGGATCGCCAGCAAGACGGTCGCGGCCAGCATCGAGGAGCTTTCCCACAGCACCGGCTGCCACAGCCGGGTGCCGCCGTCGCGCAGGTAATCCTCGACGGCGACCGATACCATCAGTGCCCAGAACAGCAGCCAGGCGACGCCGATGACAATGGTGGAGCGTTGCAGTGGCATGAGCGGGTGGGGGGGGGCTGGTCGAAGCGCTGATGATTGCGTATTCTCTCGATCATGTCAAAGAAATGGGAGAAACAAGATGGAGACAGCGCTGGCGCAAGACGCCACCCCGCGCGCATTTTCCTCGCAAGCCGCCTGGGCGCAGTGGCTGGCCGAGCACCATGCCGGCTCGCGCGGGCTGTGGCTGCGCCATGCGAAGAAGGGCGCCCCTGAACCGACCGTGTCGTACCAGGAAGCGCTGGAAGTGGCGCTGTGCTTCGGCTGGATCGACGGCCAGAAGAAAGCCGAGGACCAGCACTACTGGCTGCAGCGCTGGACGCCGCGCGGCGCGCGCAGCATCTGGTCGCAGGTCAACCGCGCCAAGGCGCTCGCCTGCATCGCCGAGGGAAAAATGCAGCCGGCCGGCCTGGCCGAAGTGCGGCGCGCGCAGCAGGATGGCCGCTGGGACGCCGCCTACGCACCCGCCAGTTCGGCCCAGGTGCCGCCCGACCTGGAGGCGGCCTTCGATGCGCACCCCGGCGCGCGCGCGTTCTTCGCCACGCTCAATTCGCAGAACCGCTATGCGATGCTGTTTCGTATCCAGACCGCCAAAAAGCCCGAAACCCGCGCGCGCCACATCGCCAACTTTGCGGCGATGCTGGCCCGTGGCGAGATGCTGCATCCGATCATGGCCAAGAAAGCCTGAGGTTCGTTCAATCGTCGTCGCCGCCGTCGCCCTTGATCCTGGTGCCGCGCTCGGCGTCGAGCCTGGCTTTCATGGCGGCGACATCGGTCATGAATCCGTCGACGCTGTGGTCAAGGCTGACGCGCGTCGATGGCGGCATCAGCACCGACATGAACAGCTCGTCCGCCACCCGGCCGTAGCGCAGCTGGTTGCTGATCAGGACCAGGCCCGATCCGATCATGGCGATGATCAGGCAGGCAAGCCCGAAGCGCCGGGTCTGGTGCGGCTTGACCGTCCCCAGGTGAAAGAAGATCACGCCGGCCACGATGGCGATGGCCACGTGCGCGCTGTAGGCGGTGAGCGCTTCGAGCGAGAACGCGTAGGCGGCGGCGCTCGCCCCCAGTTTGTAGGCCAGCACCGCCGTCAGGCCGCAGCCGAAAATGAACAGGTGGCGCCCCAGCCGCGCGTGGCGCCCGAACAGGCGGTTGGCGAAGGCCCACGCGCCGCCCCATACCAGTCCCGCGCCGATCCCGAAGGCCAGCGGCAGCAGGTAGCGGATCAACTGGAACGCCTGGGTGTCGCCCAGCCAGGTGGTGATCAGCGCAAAAGCGCCGGTCAGGAGCATGCCGACCACGCCGGGAATGCCGCCCTCCCAGCCGTGCATGGTGCGGTCGACCATCTCGGGTCCGACCGGAAAATCGGCGCCGCGCACGCGCAGGGTGGTGTGGCCGATGCGGATCACGGTGTCGCCGGTCAGCGCCAGGCTGGACTTGCGCTTGCCGAGGTGGATCACGCCGTTCTTGGTGCCCAGGTCGCGCAGCACGGCCTGGCCGTCCTCGCCCGCTTCGAGCACGGCGTGGCGCGGCGCGGCGAAGGCGTCGTCGAGAATGAAGTCGTTGTCGTAGCCGCGCCCGAAGCGGATCGGCAGCGCGTCGACCTGGTGCCGGTGCAGCACGTCGCCGTTGCGCGCCAGCGTTTCGATGAAGTAGGGCGCGTTCATTTGTTGTTCCCGCGCGCCAGCGCTTCGAGGAAGGCGCGCGTGGTGCGCATGCCGTTGTCGTACGAGACGCCCGACACATCGAGGCGGCTCTGCAAGGTGGCGCGGGCGTCGTCGGTGCTGGCCGTGAGCAGGGTGAAGTTGTACAGGCCCGCGAACTTGCGGTAGGCGCGCACGCAGGTCACCGCGCGCAGCGGCAGCGACTTGGTCTTGACGAATTTTTCGGTGCACATTGGCCCGGTCATGCGGGTGTCTTTGGTGCTGCCCAGGTTATCGGTCTTGAACAGGGTCGAGGCCAGCACCGCGAAACGCACCGGGTCCAGGATGGCCGAGCGCACGTACTGGTGCGTCATCGACACGTGCCCGGTCTGCTGCGAATCCGACACGAAAATGGCCGACTCCATCGCGCAGGCCATGGTGTCGGCGTTGAAGGTCGCTTCGGCCTTGACGTTCGAGCGCCCCCAGCAGCGCACCTGTTCCGACTCGCGCACCGGCACCTGGTACGGACCCATGGTCTTGAGCGAGAGCGGCGAATCGAGCAGGCGGTCGATCATGGCGCGCTGGTGCGCCAGCAGTTGCTCGCCGATCAGGGGATTGAAATCCTTCGGCTTGCTGGTCTGCGCCTGCACTTTTTTCAGCAGTTCCTGGGCGTAGCGCACCGGCACCAGGAAGCTGATCAATTCGCCATCGCGCCGCTTCGACACGTTCACGCCGGCGACCTCGCCGCCCACGGTCACGCTGGGGCCGCCGCTCATGCCCGAGTTGATCGGGCCGGTAAACATCAGCTGGTCGTAAAAGCTGCGCGAGATGATGCCGTTGTAGGAGCCTTCCGAAATGGCGAAGCCAAGGTCGAGAGGATTGCCCAGCGAATACAGATACTGGCCCTGGGTCAGCTTGACCAGTTTCTCGGGGATATTGAAAAAGCCGCTGCCGTTGCGGTTGATGCGCACCACCGCCAGGTCGTGCAGCACGTCCACGGCCAGCAGCTCGACCGGGCCGCTCTTGCCGTCGGTATCGATGTATTCGCCGACGTACACATCCGGGTCGATCGCCATTTGCGACACCACGTGATAATTGGTCAACACCAGGTTGCTGGTGCCGACCATGAAGCCCGAGCCCACGCTCGACTGGCTGCGCCCGTTCTTGAGCAGCATGCGGATTTGCAACAGGTCGGCCTTGGCGGCGGAATACACTTTTTGCGCGGCCGAGGAGGGCGGCGGCAGGGTGGCGTTGTCGTCGACGTCGGGCACGGGCGCGGTGCCGGCAGGAGGCTGGGCGCCCGGTGGAATCACGGCGGGGACGGTCGGAGGGATCGCGGCGGGGACTGTCGGAGGAATCACGGCCGGCATGGCCAGGGAAGCGGGCGGACGGGGCGGCACCGCAGGCTTGACGGGCGGCGCCGCCGCGACAGCATGGGTCGCAAAGCAATAAACAAGCACTGCGGTATTGACAAATTTCATGCAATCCTTCGGTGGCAAGAACTGTTTCTTCTATCTTGCCACCAGCTTAGCTTATTTGCGCGCTTTCCGGGTTCTCTTAAAGCTCGCCGTCCTGTGCGACCGGCTCGGCCAGCGGGGTCATCATGTGGCCGAGCTTGGCTTCTTTGGTGTTCAGGTAGCTGTTGTTGGTGGCGTTGCGGTTCACCAGCAGGGGGACGCGCTCGCTGACGGTGACGCCGAGCTTTTCCATCGCGGCAATCTTGCGCGGATTGTTGGTCATCAGGCGCAGGGAGTGGATGCTGAAATGGCTGAACATCGGCTGGCACAGCTCGTAGCTGCGGGCGTCGGCATGAAAACCGAGGGCCAGGTTGGCCTCGACCGTATCGGCGCCGGCTTCCTGCAGGCGGTAGGCGCGCATTTTGTTGACCAGGCCGATGCCGCGTCCTTCCTGGCGCAGATAGAGCAGGATGCCGCGGCCTTCCTCGGCGATGCGCTTGAGGGCGCCTTCGAGCTGGGCGCCGCAGTCGCAGCGTTGCGAGAAAAGCACGTCGCCGGTGAGGCATTCGGAGTGGACGCGCGCGAGGACGGGTTCGCCGTCGCCGATGTCGCCCAGGGTCATCGCCAGGTGCTCCTTGCCAGTTGCATGCTCGACAAAGGCGTGCAGGGTGAACTGCGCCCAGGGAGTGGGCAGCGCGCAGGAAGTCGTGTAATCGAGGAGTTCTTCAGTGACAGGGGAGGGCATGGCGATGTTCTCAAATCTATTGCTGTAGCCGCAAGTGTAGCGGAAAACGGGGGCAGCCGTTGGGGGAGGGGCTCTAGCCTGAATTTTGCATAAAAAAGGGCAAGAATGCCGTAAGTGATTGATAAAATGTGAGTTATCGAGAAACACAGCTATCAACAAAAACGCCACCTTGCCCGACATGAATTCTACCTCAGAGCAGC
>NZ_WHJH01000169.1 GCF_011682145.1 Massilia mucilaginosa | reverse complement strand
CAAAGGTGTTCGAGATACTCGTCCAGATCTGCCAAATTGTCCATCTTCACCCCCATCGTCATGGAAGGTTTCAGTATACACAAGGGCTAATAGTTTACAATGCTTTTATGACACAGTAAGACTAAGGATGTGCTAATTTATTCACTTTTAGGAAAATCGCACCCTTTAGAATCCAAGGGTTACACACCAAATTCTTGAAAATATTGAATAAATCAGCGCTTCCCTAAATATAGAAGGTATCCGCAAAACCGGACCGTATTCCCTTAGTTTTTACCAGCGCGGCGGTCCGTTTCTGGCCGGGGCTTGGGGTCATGCCGTTATACACAACTCAGTCAAACTCTCCTCTGAGGGCGCGTAATGTTTGAGCGGCAGTCAGCACCTTGTCGAGTCCACGCCAAATGGTCTTTGCGCCCGGCTCGCCATCACTCTTTCTTGTCAGGAAGCCGCCGATTTGCGCGATCAGTCGCACCACTTGATTCAAAGTGGGCGGAGTAGACGGCATCTTCTTTTTTGCCAGCAAATGGGCCCCATGAATTTCATCCGTATCGAAGAACAGCGTGGCGTCCAGATCCGGGCAGGTTCGCCCCTTTCGCATCAGATAGGTGACGCGCCAAGCAACCACCATGAACAAAGCCAGCGCGCGTTCGAGCCGGTCGATGGCGCCGAGTTGCAATGACTCCACCTCGCAGCCATTTTTCAGTACATGGAAGTAAATCTCGATACACCGTAAGCGATCCATCAACCCCAGACTGTTCAGGAAGTCACGCCGCTGGTTAAATCGGGGGTATGCAAATCCTTCATATTCCACGGCAGCAGCGCCGCGACGTCATCCACGGTTTTCGCCGCTGGC
>NZ_WHJH01000168.1 GCF_011682145.1 Massilia mucilaginosa | reverse complement strand
GTTTTTTTATTGAGCGCGTTGGGCCCGGGCGTGCAAGAATAGATCAACGGGCTGGGCACTGAATTGCGTGGAGAAATCAGCGCGTTGGGCACCGGGCTGCACGAAAAGATCAACGAGCAAGGCACTGAATTGCGTGGAGAAATCAGCGCCTTGGGCACCGGGCTGCATGAAAAGTTCAACGGACTGGGCACTGAATTGCGTGGAGAAATCAGCGCCTTGGGCACTGGGCTGCATGAAAAGATCAACGGGCTTGGCACTGAAATGCGTGGAGAAACCAGCGCCTTGGGCACTGAATTGCGTGCAGAAACCAGCAGGCTGGGCACCGAGTTACGTGGAGAAACCAGCGCATTGGGGACGAGCCTGCGCAAGGAAATCAGTGAATTGGGTACGAGCCTGCGCAAGGAAATCAGTGAATTGGGGACGAGCCTGTGCAAGGAAATCAGTGAGTTGGGGACGAGTTTTCGCAAGGAACTCAGTGACTTAGGATCCAGTCTGCGCGCAGAAATGAAGGAACTGGGCAAGGAAGTGCACCGCAGCTTGATGAGGGCGATGATGTGGTTTGCGGGGCTGACCATCACCGCGATGCTCGGCGTTGCCGGGGCGTTTTATCATTTGAATAATCAAATCAGCAGTCTCGCTGCGCGCCTGCCTCCTGCCTCTTCCGTAGCGTCTGTGCCGGGGCAACCCCCAGCATCGCCCGCGCCCCCTGCACCGCGTGCACCGTCCCTTTCATTCACAGCACCGGGACCCGGTTGAACGTAAGCGATCCATCAACCCCAGACTGTTCAGGAAGTCACGCCGCTGGTTAAATCGGGGGTATGCAAATCCTTCATATTCCACGGCAGCAGCGCCGCGACGTCATCCACGGTTTTCGCCGCTGGC
>NZ_WHJH01000167.1 GCF_011682145.1 Massilia mucilaginosa | reverse complement strand
CCCCGTTAACAAAGTTAGCGAGTTTAGCGTCATACGCACTCGCACCCAATTTCTGACTAAATTGCCCGGAGAGGGATGCAAATTCAGCTTCAATAGCACTATACGCACCCAATCGATATACTGAGGCACCGCCATTCACTCCTGAATTAACCATCAACGACTCTGCTGCCGTGAATCGGATCGGCAAATCGGCACCTAAGGCCGTTTTCATTCCAGCTTGCAATGCGTATTTTAACTGCACTTCTTCGCTGAGCAACCTACCGGCCACTTTTCCGCCGACCAGACTTCCAAACTTTGACCAAGGAGCAAGTGACGCAACACTTAACGCGCCCGTGGCTACCTGAAGTCCACCGCCAGCGTAGTCGCCATTTCCGATTCTTCTGCTTCCCGCACCAACATCATACCCGGCATTAAGCGTCATGGTCACAGGTACATTGATACCACGTGCAACTTGTTGCTCGAAGGAGTTGGAGCGGTACGGATTACTGTTGTGCTCTGGGAGTGCAGTAATATACGACTGCTGACCAACATACTTAGATGCTAATGGCCCATGAATCCAGCCGTTATCAGAAGGAATGTTCGGGTTACGGTAGTAAGGCGCGGGTGCCACTGCGTCATAGTCCCCCGGCCTTGGCGACACCATCTCCGAAACAAAATCGCCAACCGCGCCTGCTGTCTCCTTAACATAGTTCCAAGCGGTCTCGTACCAAGCCAAATCATCGCCGTTGACCACTATCTCGGTCATCACCTTCACGCCATAACTGTTGCCCGGAACTGCTCCCTCACCGCCGCCCCAATCACTGCGAATATCGCCATCGCTATCTGGATTGAACAGGCGTGAACTCTGATCGAGACTGGCATCTGCAAAACGTTGACCATTTTTGATATCGTCACCGATGGCCTTCAGGCGAGACTCG
>NZ_WHJH01000166.1 GCF_011682145.1 Massilia mucilaginosa | reverse complement strand
CGCGGCAACGTGCTTCTCCCAAAAAACGGTCGTGTTTTCCATGCTTGCTCCGGTATCAAATCGAAGTAGCAAGAATGCGGAAATTCGGATTAGCCAGCAAGTCTGGGGTTTATGGAGCGCTTACGTTACGCCTACCTAGCGCTACGGCATCGATTCCTTCAGATTTAAGGAGCGTTGCAACGTCTCTGGAATAGATACCATCCTTCCCAGGAGGAATCTTCTTGATCAAATCACCTATGTCGACGCTCTTCCCCAATGTGTTCAAGACCATCCCGCACGAATTGTGACCACAGGTCGGCCCTACCTGTTTCACTAAGTTTCTATTAGGATTTCTCGAGATGCTATCTGCATTGAGCGGGTTTTGGGGAGAGATGTTTCCATTTGCCACAGCCGCCGTTGAGCTATTTGCCCCAGGAAGTGGAAAATCAATGAACGACTTGACTACCTTCCCGCCACTCACAACGCCGGCGATTTCCACCACTGCCTCGGCACTCCCAAAAACAACTGCCGTTGCCCCAAGCCCGATGTGCTCTTCCGAAAAATCCTTCGCCACCGTGATCTTTTCTTGCACGTAAGCACCGACCGGCTTGAGCGCCTCGCCGATTTGCTTTGCGCCGTCGCTTCTGAAATTATAGTTCAACCCTTCAGCAATTTCTTTTTGCACGCCGACTGCCGCGTCCACGGAGTCAAGCATGTAGGGGATTGAGGCGAGGCCCGCACCAATCCTCACCACAGAATTGTAAAAACCTCCAACGACAATTTCGCCCGCGCCCAGAACAAGCGTCGCCCCATTCTCGACCAGTTCGACCACTTCTTCGAAAATGCCCTCCGGCATGAACGAATTGGTCTGGACAGCGGCACCGCCAATGAACACGTTCGCCGAGCCGTCTGTGATATAGGCCCTGCACACGATCTTGTCGCTGACCCTGG
>NZ_WHJH01000165.1 GCF_011682145.1 Massilia mucilaginosa | reverse complement strand
GCGCCTATATTTCTTTTTTGTGAACATTTGATAATTTAAGTATTCAACATCGCTTGCGCTCTGTTGGCACCTTCATCAAACGCCCACACTTATCGACTGTTAATTGTTAAAGAACTTGTTCGGTATTCTATCTTGCCGCATGGCACGAAGCGTTGTGTTCGTTGCAGCAGAGAGGTGAGATTATGCAGTGTTTCGCGTTTCTCGTCAACCTCTTTTTGTTACTTCGCTTCTTTCGAAACGCCCCTGGACTGTCCTGCAACTACTTGATTTCGCTAGCGCTTCAGCGGGGAGGCGAACTATAGCAAAGACGCTACTCACTAGCAAGGAATTTGTTGGGCTTCCTGCTGAGATAGCGTTTATGTCTGCAATAATGGACATCTTGATACTTATTTGCCAGAAAGACTGACATGAAACGACCTTATCTCTTTGCTGTGCTACTTGCCCTGCCCCACGCAGTATTTGCCACAACCATTTCCGGAAAACTGAATGGCGGCGGCGGTAGCGACAACAAAGGGGTGAATATCCGCACCGCCGATGGCAAAGAGTTCCATGCCTACTGCGTGACGGACGTATGCGACCAAGTCCTGGAGGAGGACAACGACGAACACGGGGGCTACTCTCTGAAGAAAAAATTCAAAGGGACTAAAGTAATATTGGAGTACAAAATTGAACGTAACCGCGGTCGCATCGCCGGCCCTGACGCTGATGACCGTGTTGAAATCGTGAAGCAGCTGACGATCGTGAAATAGGCTCGCTCATGCCCTCTCGCCAGGATCTCACGGATCACCTGGCAGCCTCCCAACAAAAACGCGGACGAAAAAAAACCCCACATTTCTGCGGGGTTTTCTTCTTATAACTAGCCTGACGATGACCTACTTTCACACTGGTTGCAGCACTATCATCGGCGTAAAATCGTTTCACGGTCCTGTTC
>NZ_WHJH01000164.1 GCF_011682145.1 Massilia mucilaginosa | reverse complement strand
GCGTACAGGTCCAGGGTGTCGACGTGGTAGCTTTCAGGAGCGCCGTCGGCCGCGCTTCTGCGCACCTGCAGGTTGACCCGCATCTGCTCCGGCGACAGGTTCTTTTTCCAGCCGCGCACGCGCCAGTGGCGTTCGCCCTGGGTGATCAGCAGCTCGTCGTCGGTGGCCGGCGGCGGTGCAGCGGCAGCGGCAGCGGCAACGTCAACCCCAGCGGCTGAAGGAAGGACGGGAACGGCGGTAGCGGGCGGCACGGCGGTCACGGGCGGCATCAGCTCTGTGTCCGTGTCGGGCGCGCGGCCGATCCACTCCGCCTGGCGCAGCACCAAGCCCAGGCTCTGGTGCGCGGGCGTCAGTTTCAAGGCGTAGGCGTTCGCATCCAACCCCTTCGGGAAGCGCACGCGCAGGCACTCGATGCCCTCGGCGATCAGCTCCACCGCCAGCTTGGCCGCAGCCCGGTCGCCGGCGTCGTCGCGGTCATAGGCGATCAGCACCCGGCGCGTGCCGTGACGCCGTAACGCGGCCAGGTGCTCGCTGGTAAACCCCTCCACGCCGTAGGCGGCGGTCACGTTGGTGAAACCGGCGCACCAGAACGTCATGGCGTCGATCAGCGCCTCGCACAGGATGATTTCGCTAGACTCGGCCAGCGCCTGCTCGTTCCACACGCCGCGGTGCGGCCCGGGCAGGTACAAATGGCTCGGGGTGCCCTTGCGCAGGTCGTCGCGGATCTTGCGACCGTACGCCTCCAGCACGTTGCCGTCCCCGTCGAGCACCGGCACCACCAGCGAACCGTTGAAGTGCTCGTGGCCGCTCTCGCGGTAGATGCCCACCTTTTGCAGGCGGCTGCGGATGTCGGACCCGGCCTGGCGATCGCGCGTCGGCAGGCGCAGGCCCAGGGTGCGGTTCGCGTAGCCCAGCTTGAAGCGCGCGATCAGCTCGGGGTGGTCCAGCCCGCGCGC
>NZ_WHJH01000163.1 GCF_011682145.1 Massilia mucilaginosa | reverse complement strand
TGCCGCTATACCCTGCCCCGTTCAATTGGGTAGGGCGCCTATTGCCCACAATAGGATAATTCGAACCGAGCGGCGTCGAGAGCGACAATTCGGAATTGCGGATGACGTTTATGAAACATCCAGGCTAAAGCGTTGACAAAACAAAGCCATCCCCGCAGGCCGCCACCGCCGGTGTCAGGTCTGACATTCGGACACGAACTCATCAACCACCAGCGCCGGTGTCAGGTCTGACATTCGGACACGAGCTGATCCGATTTCTCAATAAGAATCCCCAGTGGACCGAATGGATTGTGCACCTGGCACCACTATGTGGACGACCCGCCAGCTTCCGACAGCAGCTGCGCCTCATATCGCTGCACCGCCCGGCTGACGGTCTTATAGGACACACCGAAATGCAAGCCGATCTGCCGCATCGTGAACGCAGTGCTCCAGAACGCGCGCGCCATCGCCTCGTCGCGCTCGGCAAATTGGCTCTGATATTGCGTCAGTGATATCGACGAGATACCGCGCTGCAGTCGGACTATTTCTGACGGCGCGCTATTCGCCACACGGTGAAAATTTTCCATCAACAACGGCTCACCCAGAACCAACGCATGCCTCGCACTTTTCAGCGGATTCTCCGCGTCCATTCCTCTTGCTACAAAGTCGCGGTACGCTGCAACCGCCGCCGTCGGTGTCGGGCCGAATTGCTTCAGCAGCGACTGCGTGTCGAGCCAGGGCGGCGCACCAGCATCGGCCAGCATCGAGCGATAGCTGCTCCACTCCCAATCCTGAGGCAAGGCAACTAGTCCCGCGCGCACCGGGTTGAGCACGATATAGCGTGCGACCTCGAGCAAGTAAGCGTAAGCGATCCATCAACCCCAGACTGTTCAGGAAGTCACGCCGCTGGTTAAATCGGGGGTATGCAAATCCTTCATATTCCACGGCAGCAGCGCCGCGACGTCATCCACGATTTTCGCCGCTGGCAA
>NZ_WHJH01000162.1 GCF_011682145.1 Massilia mucilaginosa | reverse complement strand
ATCGCGGCAACGTGCTTCTCCCAAAAAACGGTCGTGTTTTCCATGCTTGCTCCGGTATCAAATCGAAGTAGCAAGAATGCGGAAATTCGGATTAGCCAGCAAGTCTGGGGTTTATGGAGCGCTTACCGTCGAGCTTCAATTGCGCGCCCGGTCGCGGCCTATCCACCAGCGCCGCCTCCACGCCTTCCTCCGCGCAATGCTTGCGCACACGATCCACCGTCGCGCTGCCAACGCCGAGCGCATCAACAATTTCGGCGTTCGTCCGACCTTCGTGGCTCAACAACAGAATGCGTGCACGCGTCAGCTTACGCGCGGCATGTTTCCCCTTGCTCAACAACTCTGTTAATTGCTCACGTTCCGATTCTGTCAGGATAATTCGATATTTCAACATGACGTCACTCCAGTAAAAATGCACACGGAGCTTAGACATCAAAATATTGACTCTGTTTAGTCGGGTCTGCTGGCAAACTATCACATCCAGTTAGTCGATCTACTAGCTATGCCAAAGTATAACAAGGATTTATACCAGTGCGATTGCAAGCCCGGCACCATACAAACTCCAACAGCCCGGGCCAACCGCCGGTGCCACCACACATTGGGCACTGTATTTCTTTAGCCGAGAGCATGGACGCTTGGACCAGTTTTGACCTCCATTCTTCGGCCGTAAGCACTACTTTCTGATCTGCGCTCACGTTTGCTCCTGCTACGCTAACAGCCACTGCCACAGCGCCATCCCCACGAGGACCAGGATGAGCCCGGCTATACCAATTGCGATCATGCTAACGATAAGCTTGCGTAATGTGTAGCCTAGGCAAAAATGGGTCATACCCGCCACGACATATATCAATTTGGCGGTGGTAGTGTGTTGAATAAAGGTAACTGTTCAGCCTCTATGACAGGTAGGGAAAAGGCCTGAAATTTTGCTGAAAAATTAAGCGAATAAAGGCGTTTTTGCACATTTTTTAAGCAAAATTTGCTGATTTTTGATAGTCCTTCATAGGG
>NZ_WHJH01000161.1 GCF_011682145.1 Massilia mucilaginosa | reverse complement strand
GCACCGGAAGAAAAAGCACGCGGCATCACCATCAACACCGCGCACGTCGAGTACGAAACGGCTAACCGCCACTACGCTCACGTTGACTGCCCAGGCCACGCCGATTACATCAAGAACATGATCACCGGCGCGGCACAGATGGACGGCGCGATCCTGGTTTGCTCCGCAGCTGACGGCCCAATGCCACAGACCCGCGAGCACATCCTGCTGGCACGCCAGGTTGGCGTTCCTTACATCATCGTGTTCCTGAACAAGTG
This sequence comes from Massilia mucilaginosa, assembly GCF_011682145.1. Taxonomy (GTDB): domain Bacteria; phylum Pseudomonadota; class Gammaproteobacteria; order Burkholderiales; family Burkholderiaceae_D; genus Telluria_A; species Telluria_A mucilaginosa. Next base: position 747 of record NZ_WHJH01000161.1, on the reverse strand, counting down.
CGACCTGGTCGACGACGCAGAACTGCTGGAACTGGTTGAAATGGAAGTCCGTGAGCTCTTGTCGAAATACGAGTTCCCAGGCGACGACCTGCCAATCATCAAGGGTTCGGCACGTATGGCTCTGGAAGGCAACACCGGCGAAATGGGCGAAGTCGCGATCATGGCTCTGGCCGACGCGCTGGACACCTACATCCCTACGCCAGAGCGCGCTATCGACGGTGCATTCCTGATGCCAGTCGAAGACGTGTTCTCGATCTCGGGTCGCGGTACCGTTGTGACCGGCCGTATCGAGCGCGGTATTGTTAAAGTTGGCGAAGAAATCGAAATCGTCGGCATTTCCGACACCGTCAAGACCACTTGCACCGGCGTGGAAATGTTCCGCAAGCTGCTGGACCAGGGTCAAGCTGGCGACAACGTCGGTCTGCTGCTGCGCGGCACCAAGCGTGAAGACGTGCAGCGTGGCCAGGTGTTGGCCAAGCCGAACTCGATCAAGCCGCACAATCACTTCACCGGTGAGATCTACGTCCTGTCGAAAGACGAAGGCGGCCGTCACACCCCGTTCTTCAACAACTATCGCCCACAGTTCTACTTCCGTACCACGGACGTGACTGGTTCGATCGAGTTGCCAGCGGACAAAGAAATGGTTATGCCAGGCGATAACGTGTCGATCACCGTCAAGCTGATCAACCCGATCGCGATGGAAGAAGGCCTGCGTTTCGCCATCCGCGAAGGTGGCCGTACCGTTGG
>NZ_WHJH01000160.1 GCF_011682145.1 Massilia mucilaginosa | reverse complement strand
TAAAATGTGAGTTATCCATAAAACACAATTTCAACACGAACGCACCTTGCCCGGCATGAATTCTACCTCAGAGCAGCTACGTTTTGCATCGATTCCAGCCCACAGCGTCCGCGCCGATTTCGCCGGTGGCGGTTTGTCGTCTGATCTCGGTCCGGTCCTGCTGCGCGGCGTTGACCTTCAGATCGGCCTGACCAAGCGCTTGGCCGCAGCTTTGCCCGACCGGCGCCATCAGAGTTACGTCAGCCATTCGTATCACGATCTTCTGACGCAGCGCATCTATCAAATCGGCTGTGGCTACGAGGACGGCAACGACGCGAATCGCCTGCGCCACGACCCAATGTTCAAACTTGGCGCGGCCCGTTTGCCGTTTGATGCCGCCGGCGCGCTGGCATCGGGAGCGACGATCTCACGCTTCGAACACGCAGCAAGTCGTCAAGATATTTATCGCGTCAGCGAGGCTCTGGTCGAACAGTTCATTGCCAACTTCGCCAGCCCGCCAAAGAGCTTGATTCTCGATCTGGATCACTCCGAGGATGCGTGCTACGGCCAGCAGCCGCTGGCGTTCTACAACCACCATTATGGTTCGACCTGCTACTTGCCGCTGATGATCTTCGACGGCCAGTCGGGCGGCTTGATCGCGGCGGTGCTGCGCCCCGGAAGGCGACCATTTGGCGAAGAGAACGCGATGATCATGCGGCGCGTTCTGAAACGGATTCGTCAGCACTTCCCCGATACGCATATTCTCGTACGTGGCGACGGACACTTCAGTGGCCCTGAATTAATGAGCCTGATCGATGGGATGTCGAACATGGACTTCATTTTTGGTTTCGCCTGCAACACCAAGCTCCTTGCGATGGCCGAGCCGACCAGACTTCGCGCCATCGACCGGTGGGTGGCTGCGCAATCGCAGGACCTGGTGCCCAATGCGGTGCGTCTGTTCGATGAATTTACTTACAAGGCGCGTTCGTGGCCGAGGGCCTGGCGCGTGTTGCTCAAGGCCGAGGTCATGG
>NZ_WHJH01000015.1 GCF_011682145.1 Massilia mucilaginosa | reverse complement strand
AATCGCGGCAACGTGCTTCTCCCAAAAAACGGTCGTGTTTTCCATGCTTGCTCCGGTATCAAATCGAAGTAGCAAGAATGCGGAAATTCGGATTAGCCAGCAAGTCTGGGGTTTATGGAGCGCTTACCAGCGTTTCTCAAATCGTATTGAGATATCGTCATCTGTAATTCCCTATGGTATTGGACTGCCGTCTACCTAAACAACCATTTCTGACCGAAACCAAAAGTAGGCCTCGGACGATTGTACCCTACCGGTACACCCAAATGGGTCACTTGATTACCTTGCTAACCGGGCCGTTTTCGGTATGATTACAGTGTAATCAAATTCGTACAAAGCTTCGCGAAGCAGAATGAGGAGCCAGCAATGAAAGCAGTCGTGCGCGCCAGCCAGCTCGCCAAAGCGCAGAGCAGTTTCCGCGATCGCATGCGTCAAAACGGATACCAGCGGTTGCAGGAGTGGATTCCCGAGGACGTCTTCAGACAACTAGGGGCACTGTGTAAAGAATCCGGGCTGAGCCGCAGAGAGGCGATCGAAAGCCTGGTCGCTGCGGCCAAGGAAGGTAAGATCAACCTACGAGGGGGAAAGACATGACGACAGGCAGCAAAATCGAATGGACTGAAATGACGTGGAATCCTACCGTCGGGTGTACGAAGGTGTCACCAGGGTGTAAGAATTGCTACGCTGAACGCATGGCCGAACGCTTGCAGGCAATGGGCGCAGCCGGGTATGCAAACGGTTTTGAACTGACCATGCTTGCTACCCGGCTTGATGACCCACTAAAGCGCCGCAAGCCGACTGTCTACTTCGTCAATTCAATGTCTGACCTGTTTCACGAAGGGATTCCATTCTCGTTTGTCGATCAGGTTTTTGAGACCATCATCAAAGCGGATTGGCACACATTTCAGATCCTCACCAAACGGGCTGACCGCATGGCGGAGTACTTCAAAGGCAAAATCGCGCCGCGCAATGCATGGCTTGGTGTTTCGGTGGAGGATCGCAAGTATGGACTCCCTCGGATCGATCATTTGCGCACGGTGGACGCAGCCGTCAGGTTTTTATCGGTGGAACCGCTTCTTGAAGATCTCGTGGAAATTAACCTGAAAGATATTCACTGGGTCATCGTTGGCGGCGAGTCGGGTCCTAAGGCTCGCCCCATGCGCCAGGAGTGGGTGGAAACGATCCAATACGAATGCGAAGAACAAGGTGCAGCCTTCTTCTTCAAACAATGGGGCGGCTGGGGCGCCGACGGCAAGAAGCGGGCAAAGAAATATAATGGCCGCAGTATCAACGGACGCACCTATGATGAAATGCCGGCGCAGCTCTAAAACATGGGGAAATCGATGCAAAGCCAATATACGTGGAAAAATGGTGCGGAGTCGATTCAACAACATAGTATTGCAAAGCACAGGATTCTTGAGTCCTACTTGGCAGCGTATTTTCAGACACTGGTTGGTAGGCAGCCACGTGACGAATTTAAACTGACGCTGGTCGATGGTTTTGCTGGCGGCGGGCTCTACTTTCACCAGGATACTCGCCAGGCCGTGCTGGGCTCCCCCTTCATATTCTTAAACGCCGAGCGGGAAGCGGAATTCCTCATCAATCAAGACCGTACCAAGCCGGTCCGGCTTGACATCAGCCATTTTTTTGTAGAGGCAAAACGCGACGCTTTTCTCCACCTTGATCACACGTTGAGAAAGGAGGGGTACGGCGACCGGATCGGCCAAACCATCCAGATGCGCCACGCCAAATTCGAGGACGAGGCGGCCAGCATCATCGAGTTCATCAAGAAAAAGAGTCCACGCAACGGCCGTTCGATCTTTGCTCTCGACCAGTTTGGCTACAACGCAGTCCCGACATCACTGATCAAGAAAATCCTCCACACGCTGCCGGGTGCTGAAATCATCCTAACCTTCGCGGTCGATTCGCTTCTCAACTACGCTAACGAGAAGGTATTCGCGAACGGGCTCAAGCGTATCGAGATTCCGGACATCCTCAAGGGACGCCCGATCAAGGAAATCAAAGAGTCCGAGCGCGACTGGCGCTTGCTCATACAGTCGACTCTATATTCGGCACTAGTGGCGCAGTGCGGAGCAAAACACTATACCCCCTTCTTTGTACGCAATACGAGCGGCCACGGCGACTACTGGCTGATCCACCTTTCCCAGCACCACCGCGCGCGCGATGTCATGACGGATGTGCACTGGAAGAACCAGAACTACTTCATTCACTATGGTGGCGCCGGCCTGAATATGTTCAACATGCTCGGCTACGATCCCACTTTTGACACCAAGCACAGCGGCCAGTCTGAACTTGGCTTCGAGTTCGACCCATTGGCCCGCAAAGCGAGCATCGCTGCGCTCATGGATCAGATCCCGAACATCATCTACGCACATGAAGAGGGCTTAAGCTACGGCGTGCTCTACGCAACGACCTGCAACGATTCGCCAGCTTCGGGAGAGATCTACCAAGATGCCTTGGAACAGCTGATCATGCAGAACGTCATCGAGGTTATCAGCGACAGTGGGGGAAAGAAAAAAGCTGCGCGTCAGATTAAAACGTCGGACCAGATCGTTGCACCGGCCCAGCGCAGACTGTTCGCCTGACGATGACGGATTTCTTCGACTAAAAAATTTGGCGCTGGGCCGGTAGCGCGGCGCCACTATCGCTGTTTTTGCCGATTCGTTGGTTTTTGAGCATGTCGAAAAGGTGATCGGCAGCTTTTTTCGATAGTTTCACGGCGGCCTCCGCCGGGTTCGAAACGGCGAAAAACAGCGCGAACATTGGTGGTCCGCCGCGTTCCGGCAACAGGATGGGCGCACTGACCCAACCCTTGAAAATCTCACAGAGTCTTGCGTGGACGAAGGAAGTTATTTCGGCAGGGCCGGCTGTCCGGCGGGCACTACTCTTGCCGCCGTCGAGAAGGCTGTCCTGCTGGGATTCGGTGTAAAACGCTGTGCGCCAGGCTGCGGTTCCCAGTACGCTGTCGAGAGCCGCAGCTTTTCCTTTATCGACTTTATTAAAGTCGATTGCAGCCTGTCGATACACGGCACTGAGCGGGAACAGGTACCACACGTCAAGCGCCTTCGTTGCCGCCACTTTTTTCAGTGTTTCCCACCGCACAGTCATGCCGTACGGGTCCAGGAAGAGCACACCACGGGTGGAACGCCATGAGGTCTTCTGTAGTATGTCGTTCAGTGCTGCGTTGGCATCTTGCTGGTAAATCGACACCCGATCGCTGTCGTTGGGGCTGGCAACCAGACCACGGAGCTCGGCAACATGTTTGGGATTGAAATCGATAAGATGAAGGTGGTCGAAGGCCGGTAGCGTGTCGAGCGCGATCTTGGCGGATCCGGCGATGGTGGATCGCAAACCTGATCCCAGACTGACGTCGCACTCGCCCGTGCCGGCGAAAGCATCGATATAGATGCGGGTGAACGGCTGCTCAGAGCTGGGGCGGCGTTGCAAGGCCGTGTTAAAGAACTCAAGGTAGCGGAGCAACAAGTCCAACTTAATCATCGTCCAGGGACCGCCGAAGGAATGCACTGTCATTTCGCTCTCGTCGTCTGGGGTGTGGGTTGAGATGATAGCGCACTGATGCTTACGAAGGGTAAACACCGCCGTTTCAGGATCTATTCTTACGCCGCGAAGAAAAATGGCTTGAACTGAGGTCTGTTTAAGTTTTTTTAGACCCGGGCAGACGCGGGCGCGAGCGCTAAGTCATTGTTCTGTAAGGACGCCCGTTTCAGATTATATTTGAACGTAACAGCCGCATTGTCGCTCCTCTGTAAACATGGCGCGCACCCCGGCAGCCCGCCGGATGCATGCGGAGCGGGTATGCAGGCAGGGAATGAGAAGGCTGCGAAGGGAGATTGATGATGCTACAATCCAATGTTTAGAAGAAATTTCACAACTGACCGCCCCTACCAATGCAGCCTTCCTGTCTCGCACGCGGCGCCCTCCGCATTCCGTTCACCGTTCATCGTTCACCGTAGATTCATTCGCCGTTCTGGAGCCTGAGGCCGCATGCGTAATGCCATCCGAATCGCCCTGCGTGCCGCCCATTCGGCTGTTGCCTGCCCAGCCGTCGCGCTGCGGCCCTGCTTGCGCGATGTCCGCTTGCGCCGCCTTGTTGACGGCTGCACTGCACACGGTGTGCCCGTGAAGCTGGCTATTCGCGTTCTCGTTCCGGCTTGGCCTGTGCGGCCCGACGCCGCGACCCTGTTGTAGATGTAGAAATGGACTAAAAATCATGCTGTCTAGAAAGCTATCCATCGAGCCCACCGCGGCTGCTCTCGACGCCGCGCTGGCGCCAGCGCCCCATCAGGCGACTTCACAGCAGCGGCTGCCCGCCCGCGCCTGGTTGCCGGCCCTGGCATGCGCGCTGGCGTTGCTGGCGATGCTCGGTGCGGAGCTCAACCGATGGCTGCATGCCCCGAAAAAGAGCGCGGCAGCGGCTGCGATCACGGCTGCCGCCTATGGCAAAGTCACGCTCACGAAGCTTTCCGCCGACCTCATTCCGATGCCGGCCGGCGTGCCCTCCGCCCATGCGAGCGCCCTGGCGTCATTGCCTGGCGATCAGATGATGGCGTTCTGGTGGGCGGGCAGCCGCGAGAGCGGACCCGACGTGAAAGTGTATGCCGCCCGCTGGGGCGCCGGGAAATGGGGCGCGCCGCGCGAGATCGCAAGCCGCGCCTCCCTGGGCGCCGCACTCGGCTTTGGCGTGCGTCGCATCGGCAACCCGGTGGCCTGGACCGCGCGCGACGGCAAGATCCATCTGTATGTGGTGGCGACCGGGCTCGGTGGCTGGGGCGCATCACGCGTCGCCCACATGGTCTCGTCCGATTTCGGCGCAAGCTTCAATGTCAGGCGCGTGCTGCCGATGTCACCGCTGTTCAATACGAGCGTGCTGGTGCGGGCTTCACCGGTCGCGCATCCGGATGGCGGATGGTGGTTGCCCGCCTACTTTGAGCTCGGCATCAAATATCCGATCTTCATGGCCTTCGACGAAACCGGAAATCCAAGCTCGCTGGCGCGCATCGGCACCAGGACCACGTCGCTGCAGCCGGCCCTGGTGCCGGTCTCGGCGGTCGAAGCGCATGCGTGGATGCGCGACTCCGGCCCGGAGCGTCGCGTGCAGCAGGCGGTCAGCCGGGATGGCGGCGCCAGCTGGGAGGATTTGCCTGCGCTCGATCTTCCCAATCACTCCAGTTCGGTGGCTGCGCAACAGCTCACCAAAGGCGGTTTCCTGCTTCTGCACAACCACGTGGAAACGGGTGGATCCGATCGCAACATTCTTCGTCTTTCCATCTCAAAAGACGCGCGCTCATGGGAGCCCCTGTTTGACGTGGCCAGCGGTAGTGCCGGTGAAGAATTTTCATACCCGACGCTGCAACAGCTCGGCAACGAGCTCCATGTGACCTACACCTCGCGCCGCACCGCCATCGCGCATCACGTCTACCGGATCAATTATGGAGGGGAATTCTGATGAGCTTGCCGGAACTGGATTGGCAGATCTTTTACGGGCGGGTGGCATGGGCGATCGTGCTCGCTGCCTTGATCAGCGCGGCCTGGCCGCGCGCATGGGCGCTCTCGCGCGCCCGGCTCGCCGCCATCGCCGTGTGCGCCGCCGTGCTGCAGGCACTGCCAGGCGAAGGGGCGCCGGCCTATTGGCTGGGCCTGGTTTTCCAATGGCCAAGCGCCTTGCTTGTCGGACTCAGTGCGGCCAAGTTACACTTCGCCTGGCAAGGCAAGCCCGAGAAGAAAGTCATGTCCGCCCAGCTGGCGGCGCTGATCGCCGTCGCGGGCGCGGCCCTGTACCTCGATGCCATTGGCCTGCTCTCGCTGGGTTTGTTCTATGCGGGCTTTGGTCCACGCGGCGCACCGCTGCTGGCGCTGCTGCTCGCCGTCCTCTGTTCGGCCGCGATCGTGCGTGGCCAGGCACGCGTGCAATCGGTCGCGGTGCTCGGGGCATTGCTGCTGTTTGCCGTACCGCGGCTACCCACGGGCAACCTGTGGGATGCGCTGCTCGACCCCTTGTTATGGGGCTGGGCCTTGTGCTCGCTCGCAGCCGCGTACCGGCATGGCTGGACGCTGTCCGCTGCGCGTGCGGGTGCGGGTGCGGGTGCGGCGGCGACGACTGCATGATGCCGCGCGCGCAAGCCCGGTCGTTTTTTAATCTTAAGTGGAGTTAGGTCTGTGACAAAACGCAATTGGTATATTCATCCGGCGTACTTCGCTGCGATCGGCATTAACGCGGGTGTGCTCGCCTACGCATGCACCTTGTCCGGCACCGATCCGGCTCCCCTCTGGGGCTTGCTGGCAGAGGACCGGCTGGTCGAATGGATGCAGTTTCTCTGTTTTGCCGCTATTTCCGTGATGCTTGGCATGGTGGCGGTGGAGCGCGCCCGCCGCGTACCGCCATGGAGCCTGGAAGTGCTTGGCATTGCCGGACTGAGCTTACTGGTGGGGCTGGCGGCATGCGAGGAAATCAGCTGGTTCCAGCGCGTGCTCGGCGTGGAAAGTTCCGAATTCTTCCGTCAGCATAATCGTCAGGCCGAAACCAATTTGCACAACCTGGCGCTCGGCAGCGGCAGCTTGCACAAGACAATCATTCTGAAGCTGATCTTCATCACCGGTATCGCCCACAATCTGGTGCTGCCGCTGCTGGCGCGCTCGCGTCCGGCGATCAGGCGCTACGTGGAGTCGATCGGCCTGTACCTGCCGCCGTTGCCGGTTGCGGCCATCTATCTGGTGCTCGTCATTTTGTCGCATGTTCTGATCGATCATCCACGCAAGGGAGAATTGGGCGAGATGTTCGGTGCGGTGCACTACCTGGCCACGGCGTTCGCGGCCTACATGGTCGGCATCGGATACGACCGGCCAAGAATGTTCGAGAGCGATGCCGATTGCCGCCGGCTGGTCGTGATCTTTCAGGCCTTCGTGGTGTTTCTGCTGCTGGTTTCCTGGCTGCTCGCTGCGGGCACCAAGCTCAACATCGCGCTGTGAGCGCAACCGCCGCCCGGGCCGGGCGGCGCGCCTGAAAGGGCTTGCCCGCTCCGCCTACGGGCGGCGCGGGCGCCGGCTGCGCAGCGCCAGCACGCCCAGCCCCAGCGCCAGCATGCCATAGGTGGCCGGCTCGGGCACCGGCGAAATCTCGAACATGGTGTCCTCGGTCCAGCGCAAGGTATACGACGCCGCGTTGCCGTTCCAGAATGAATATTCCCTGACCTCGAAGCCGCTGGTCGCCTCGCCGCCCGCGACGCCGTTCTCGTTCCATGGGTCGGTGCTCCAGGCGGTATTGAAACTGAGGGCCGCGCCGGGCGCATAGGAAAATTCGAATAATCCGCACAGGAACACTTCCGGGCCGCACCAGCCGACATATTGCTGGCCGTTGAGCACGAAGGAAGTCACCTCGCTGCGTTCCAGTACCCCGTCGCCGTTCAGATCCTCGGTTTCGAAATACCCGTAGATCTGCGCGTTCGGCAGGAACTGCCCCGCTTCTTCGTGCAAGAAGCCGGTATAGGTAAACTGACTGAGGGTCGATGCCGCCTGGGCGGCGGGCGCCAGCATGGCGGCGCCAATGGCGGCGGTGAGCAAGGAACGTTTGAGCATGGTGGTCTCCTGGATGAACCACCAGATTAACAAATTGGCATCTATAAAGTGTCGTACAAATGCCGCATCGACAACAAATAGCGCACGCGCGCAAGCGTGCGGTTCTTCCCTGTAAGCAGACATACAATATTACATTCACCACCACAGCGCAGCGCCCCATTCCATGGCCCACATTCATCCTACCGGCTGGCAAGAGATGGCGGTCACCGGCACCGCCGTGCGCGAGATCGAGACGCTGGGCTATCTCGAACGCACCCTGCTTGATGCCCCGTACCGCATCTACCACGGCGTGCACTGGACCAATGTCGAGAACGGTTTTTCGGCCTTCGGCGAGATCGACTTCATCCTCGTCGCGCCGAACGGGCGCCTGCTGCTGATCGAGCAGAAATCGGGCCTGCTCAACGAAACGGCCGACGGCCTGGTCAAGCACTACGAGGGCAAGCCGCGCAAGGTCGCCAACCACCTGCTGCGCTCCATCAAAGGCCTGAGCGAGCGCTTCGGCGGCGAACTGTCCATCGATTACCTGCTGTACTGCCCCGACTACCTGGTGCGCAATGCGCAACTGGCGGGGATCGATCCGCGCCACATCATCGACGCCACCAATAAAGACCGCCTGGCGCGGGTGATCCGCGAGATCCTGCCCATCACCGACAGCAAACCGGGCGAGCAGTTCGAGAAGGTCACGCGCTTCCTCGGCAACATGCTCAGCCTGCGGCCCGATCCGAGCGCCATGATCGGCAATGCGGCGGCCATGGTCACGCGCCTGTCGGGCGGGCTGGCGATCTGGGCCCGCAAGCTGGAATTTGCCCCGTTCCGCCTGCGCGTGTCCGGCACCGCCGGCAGCGGCAAGACCCAGCTGGCGCTGGCCGAATACGCGGGTGCCATCGAGGCCGGCCTGGCGCCCCTGTACGTGTGCTACAACCGGCCGCTGGCGGACCATATCGGGCAGCTGGTGCCCGCCGGCGGACGGGTGGCGACCTTCCACATGCTCAGCGACGCCTTCCTGCGCGCCCAGGGCCACATTCCCGACTACGCCGCGCCCGGCGTGTGGGACCGGATCGAAGCGCGCATGGCCGGCGCCGCCCTGCCGGAGAGCTGGAAATACGATGTGCTGATCGTCGACGAGGGCCAGGATTTTTCGCTGGCCTGGCGCGACATCCTGCTGCGCATGCTCAAGGACGAGGGCCGCGCCATCTGGCTGGAAGACCCCAACCAGAACCTGTACGGGCGCCCCACGGTGCCGCTGCCGGGCTGGGTCACCTTGCATTCCGACACCAACTTCCGCAGCCCGCGCCAGATCATCGACATGCTGGCCTCGATCGGCGCCGTCCATCCACCGGTGCAGGCCGGCAGCCCCTTCAAGGGTGCCGACATCGAGGAGCTGATGTATCCGGACGGCGACACCGAGGCCATGCTGGCGCAGACGCGGCGCGCGGTCACCCTGTGCCTGGGTGCCGGCTTCGCGCGCCACGATATCGCCATCGCCTCGTTTCGCGGCCGCGACAAGTCGGCCATCCTGCGCCTCGACAAACTCAGCGAGGCGCACACGCTGCACTCCTTCACCGGCGAATACGACCTGTTCGGCACCCCGATCTACCGCGACGGCGGCTTGCTGGCAGAGTCGGTGTACCGCTTCAAGGGCCAGTCGGCGCCGGCGGTGATTTTCACCGAAATCGACTTCGAACAGCTCGACGCGCTGGTCCTGCGCAAGCTGTTCGTGGGCATGACCCGCGCCAGGCTCAAGCTGGTGCTGGTGCTCAGCGAGCGGGCCGGACAACAGTTGCTGGACCGGATTTGATCCGGCACGAGCGCGCCATGCTCTTGCCGCCCATGCGGACGGAAAGAAGGGCCTTGATGGCCAAGCAGCGCCGCAACTGAGCCGGAAGTCGGATATCAGGGTGAATCTTGTGATCAATTAGCAACAAGCCATCGCATGCGCAACGCGCACTGGTATATTGTCCTTTTCGACAATATTGTCAATCGACTAAGGCAACCCATGAACAAATTCGCCGTAGGTGTGGTCATGGCGGCCACGCTGGCGTCACCGATAGTGGCCCACGCGCAGATTCGCGCCGAGGGTAGCCTGACCAATTTCTCGTACACGCTGATCGACTTGTTGCCCGACGATGGCATTGGCCCGTCCCTCAGCATCGTCCGGCCCAAGGAGGATGCCGGCGGCAGCGACGTGTCCAGCTATCTGAGGCAGTTCGACACCGTTGATCCGGAGTTTAGCGACAACCGCCAGCAATCCACAACGCGGTATAACCGCGACCTCGCGACCAAGCTCGGCACGCCTGCCGGCATGGGAAACGCGAGCGTGACTGGTACGGATTTTCATTCATTGCAATTGCACACCGTGGCGTCGACGACCAGCACCCCGGCGACACACCGGTCGGTCAGTTCGTACGCCAGTTCCAAGATCACCGAATTTGTGCTCTCGCCGGGCACGCAGGTGTCGTTTTTCGCAGATTTCAACGGCAGCGCCTTGACCACGCTGCCAAAAGGCAATGCGCTCCAGGAACATGCGCAAACCCAGGCGAATTTTTCCTTACAGGCCTACGTGCAAAACAGCCAGACCGGATTCGCATCAAAACGCATCGGCGTGGCAGCATCGAACGGCAAGCTCGGCGACAGTCCTCCGGCGACGATGTCTGCCAGCGAGCGCGTCTGGATCACGTTCGACAACGACTCGGCGTTTTCATCGAATCTGAAGCTGGACATCAGCTTGGTCTCGCTTGCGCGCACCTATGACGCCGGCCCGCTGCAAGCAAGCCCCGTACCTGAGCCGGCCACCACGGCCATGCTGCTTGCCGGACTGGCCATGGTCACCGGCGCAGTCCGTCGCCGCCGGGCGGTCCGAGGCAAATGAACGATTGCCGGACGGCGCCTCCCCGTGTAGCGCACTGGCTTGCCGCATTCTGTGTAAGACCCGCTCATTACCCACCAAGGATTTTCATGAAGACAATTGTTACCGCGCTGGCATTAAGCGTAACGTTCGCCGCCCCGCTGTCCGCCAGCGCGCAAGTGAGCGCAGAAGGCACATTGAACAATTTTTCGTACTCGCTGGTGGACCTGCTGCCAAACGACGGCATCGCGCCATCGCTCTCGATCGTCAAGCCGCACAATCCCAGCTACCCTGGCACGGTGGCGGGCGCCGAGATCAACGAGAGCGGACTACGCACCACGCGAGAGGCCAGCGAGGACGTGACACGCGCGCTGTATAGCCGCGATCTCGATGCCAGCGTTTCCGTCCCCCAGGGCACCATGGTCGCGACCGTCAGCGGACAACATTTCCAGAACCTGGCCTTTCACACGGCCGCGTCGACCACGGGCAGCGTCGGCTATAAGCGGTCGGCGCGCGCCCGGAATGTCATGTTGATCGAAGAATTCGTCCTCTCGCCTGGTACGCAGATCAACTTCTTCGCCGACGCCAGTGGCAGCGTGGCGACGTCACTGCCACGTACAAATATCCTGAGGGAAAATTCCAACTTCCAGGCCTCCATGCGCTTCGACGACACATGGTCTAGTGCCTACCCGAATGCGAGCGCGACGTTCAAGTTGACAGCGCCGCTCGGCAATAGCAACCCGGACCTGCCGTTCTCGCAGTCGGCAAGCGAGCGCTTATCGATCATGTTCCAGAACACGAAGTCGACATCGCGGAACCTGAAGCTGTGGATCGGCGTGTCGGCCAACGCTGAATCGGTCGACACGACGCTATCGACCAGTCCGGTGCCGGAACCGGCGACCTATGCGATGCTGATTGCCGGTCTGGCGCTGGTCGCCGGTGCGGCGCGCCGCAAGCGGGTTGGCTGAGCGATTTTTGCAGGCAGGCGAGCGCCCGCGACAGCGTCGATGGCAACGAACAGGTAGCACCTGGATACCCACGATGCCGCGTCTAATAGAATCGGCAGATGTGAAACGATAACGAGGGCGGCTCTGCCCAACCTGCACAACTGCAAAGGTGATCGCCCCCACGCCACGCCGCCCATCACGCGCGCCGGATTCCCGATTTTTGGGGCACGATCCCCATACCAGCAAGCTCATCTGTTGTTTTGCCGCATCGCCCCGGCCCCCGGCTTGCCCCGCAGCAGCGACTTGCACGTAAATACACACCAATTATTTTTAAGCAATATGACTGACAGTCAACACGTTGTTCAGATACTATGCTTTATGGTTATATAACGCCTGATTAAGGAAGCAATTCTTATGGGTAGTATTTCTGCGGCGGTCGCGTCGATGGCGCTCAACCGGCAACACAATCGCATCATGCGCCTGACCTTTCCGCACGCGGACGGGCCGGACGATGTGCTGCTGGCCAACCGCCTGGAGGCGCGCGAGGAACTGTCGCGCGACTTCGAGTACAACCTCGAAGTGCTGTCCGATAACGCCAGCATCGCCCTCAAGGATGTGCAGGGCAAGATGGTCACCATCGAACTGGTGCGCGGCGACGGTTCCCTGCGCTACTTCAACGGCTACGTGTTCGCCTTCCAGCTCACCGGCACCGATGGCAGCGTGGCGTTTTACTCGATGCTCCTGAAACCCTGGCTGGCCTACCTCAAGCTGCGGCGCGACAACTACGTCTTCCACGACGCCACCCTGCGCGACCAGACCACCAGCATCTTCGACGATTACGGCACCCATCCCGACTGGGATTGCCGCCTGCGCGCGCCCGAGACGCGCATGACCATGGCCTGCCAGTTCGCCGAAGACGACCACAACTACCTGCACCGGCGCTGGGAAGCGGCCGGCTGGCATTACTGGTACGAGCACACGGCCAGCGGGCACAAGCTGGTGCTGTCGGACGATTCGCCCCAGGCCGCGCCCATCGACGGCAGGCCGGACGTGCGCTTCCAGCGCCACGGCGGCGCGCTGGAAGAAGATGCGATCGGCGATTGGTCGCCCGTGCGCGACCTGGTCGCGGCCAGCGTGGCGCTGGCCAGCTTCGACTTCAAGCATCCGCAGCCGGCCCATACGGACGTGCCGACCGTGAACCAGCAGGGCACGGTACTCAAGATCGAATCCTACGAATACACCGGCGCCTACGGTTTTGCCGACAGCGCCGCCGGGGCCGACCAGGCCCGCCTGCGCATGGAAGAAATCGAAGCGAGCGGCAAGCACTTTACCGCGCGCGGGAATAACCGCTTCAGCATGCCGGGCCGCAGCTTCCGCCTGGCCGAGCATTTCCATGACGACGCCGACGGCGCCGGGCAGAACGAGTTCCTGATCGTCGGCGTGCACCATTCGATCAGCAACAATTACCTTCAGCACGGCGATACCCCGTCCGACTACAGCAACCACTTCACCTGCATCCGCAAGCGCATCCCCTGGCGTCCGGGACGCGGCTACAACAGCACGCCAACGCGCATCCTGGCGCCGCAGACGGCCACCGTGGTCACCCCGGGCGGCGAGGATGTGTTCACCGATGCCTACGGCCGCGTGCGCGTGCAGTTCCACTGGGACCGGGTCGGCAGCAACGATGAACGCAGCTCGGCCTGGCTGCGCGTGTCCAGCCCCTGGGCCGGCGCCGAACTGGGCGCGCATGCGATTCCGCGCAAGGGCCAGGAAGTGGTGGTGGTCTGGCTCGACGGCAACCCCGACCGGCCGATCATTTCGGGCGCGGTCTACAACGAGAACAATATGCCGCCGTGGAAGGTGGCGGACCAGAAAGCCCTGATGGGCATCCGCAGCCGCGAGCTGACACCCGGCGGCGGCAATGCGGCGGGCGGGCGCAGCAACCATCTGGTGCTGGACGATTCGGGCGGCCAGATCCAGGCCCAGCTCAAAAGCGACCATCAGCACAGCCAGCTCTCGCTCGGCCACATCACCCGCATCGAAGACAATATGGGGCGCAAGGACAGCCGTGGCGAAGGCTTCGCGCTGGAAACCAACGGCGCCGGCGCGCTGCGCGCGTCGCGCGGCCTGCTGCTCAGTACCGACGGACGCACGCGCGCCGTCGGCGGCACCCTGAGCCGCGACGAGCTGGTGCGCTGCCTGGAACAGGCGCTGGACCTGGCCAGGAGCCTGGGCGAGGCCGCCGAGCAGCACGAAGGCGGCGCCCGCGATCCCAAGCCGCAAGAGTCGCTGACCGAGGCGGTCAGCGCGCTCGGCCACGGCAGCGGCGACGAAAGCGGCGACAAGGGCCGCATGCCGGGCGGGGTGCCGGTGATTGCGCTCACGGCGGCGGCCGGCATCGCCAGCGCCACCCCGATGGACCAGACCCACTTTGCCGGCAAGAACATGGACACCGTGGCCCGCCACAACCAGCAGCACTACGCCGGCAAGTCGATCCTGCAAACGGCCGGCAAGGATATCGAACAGTTCGCGCTCGACGGCGACATCCGCAGCATCGCCAACAAGGGCAAACTGATCCAGCAGGCGCAGCACAACGCCATCGAAATCACGGCCGACAAGAGCATCACCATGCTCTCGACCAAGGACCACATCCTGATGGCGGCCGACAAGCACATCACGCTCACCAGCGGCGGCGCCTACATCAAACTGTCGGGCGGGAATATCGAAATCGTTTGTCCGGGCAACCTGATCTTCAAGTCGGCCGCGCGCGCGTTCACCGGGCCGGGCAGCATGAAGCAGGACATGCCGAAGTTCGAGGTCGGCGGCACCGGGCGCAAGTTCATGCTGCACCGCGATGGCGACAAGCTCGACAAACTCGACAATCACAACTACAAAATCAAGCTCGACGACGGCCAGCTTATCGAAGGCAAGACCGGCAAGGATGGCTTGACCAAACTGGCGGAGAAAGACGTGATGCGCATCGCCGATATCAAGGTCTGGAAGGACAAGGCATGAGCGAGCAGGACAATCTGGTGGTACCCGGCAATGAAGAACAGATCCTGTTGACCAGCAAGTCGACGGCGGGCATTCCGATCAAGCGCAGCATGCCCTGCATTACCATCCTGGTGCACGGGGTGAACGATGTGGGCGAAGCCTTCGCCAGACAGGAGGCCGGCCTGTGCGCCGGCCTGAACACGCGCCTGGACCGCAAGGATATCCTGGCCGGCGACTGGGCCCTGCCGCCCACCAGGAAAACCGGCGACTACACGGTCGAGGATATCCATCCCGACCCGGACAAGGTGTACTTCCAGCGCAAGCCCGACCAGGGCACCTCGTCGGTGATCCCGTTCTACTGGGGCTTCCGCGAAGAGAGCGCGCAGGCCGACACCGAACAGCCGCACAAGGAATACCTGGACCGCTACGGCAACCGGATCGACAAGCGCTTCGGCAAGAACGGCGGGCCGTTCGCCAACGCCACCACGAATATTCCCGACATGTTCGGCGAAGGTTTCCGGCGCAACTGGGCGATCCGGCGCGCCGATCCGGACGACGGCACCCACCCGCTGCTGAGCGCGCCGCCGCGGACCTACATGGTGCTGGCGGCCCAGCGCCTGGCCGCCCTGCTGCGCATCATCCGCAAGAAGTCGCCCAACGAGCCGGTCAATATCA
Organism: Massilia mucilaginosa; assembly: GCF_011682145.1. Taxonomy (GTDB): domain Bacteria; phylum Pseudomonadota; class Gammaproteobacteria; order Burkholderiales; family Burkholderiaceae_D; genus Telluria_A; species Telluria_A mucilaginosa. Next base: position 115,878 of record NZ_WHJH01000015.1, on the reverse strand, counting down.
TCGCGCACAGCCAGGGCTGTTTCGTCACCCTGCTGGCGCACGCCATGCTGGGCAAGGAAGGCGCCGGCATCAAGGCCGATACGGTGGTGCTCAACAACCCGCCCTACAGCCTCGAAGAACCGTTCATCGAAACCTTCCAGACCGGCGGCGATCAGCAGACCGCGCACGCGCGCGAAGAAACCTTGCGCAAGATCGTGGCCGATTTCATGACCACGTCGCCGGCCACCGTGCCCGCCTTCGCCAGCCTCAAGACCGACGGCGACGGCGTGGTCGGCCGCCTGTGGGAAGCGGCCGCCAGGATGGAGCGCGACAACCGCGGCAAGGTGTTTCTCTACTTCAGCCCGGACGACGCCACCGTCGGCCTGCCCAACATCCAGGGGATCGGCTGGTGGGGCGTGTACGAAGACATGCGCCAGAAACTCGGCAGCCGCTTTTACCAGCGCATGTTCGCCTCGCCACTGGGCAAGAATGCGGACGCGCCGCCGGTCGGCTCCGCGCCCTACCAGTACAAGATTCACTTCAAGTGGAATGTCGGCCACACCTTCGGGCGCAAGCGCTTCATCAACGCCGAGCCGCTGCATGTGCCGTTCCTGCCCGACATGGGCGCCGCCGCCTTGCAGAACGGCCCGATCGACGCCTCCATCGGCGCCACCAGTCCCTACACCAAAAAGGGCCAGGAAGGCATGCTGGAGGGCGAGACGGCGGAACAGGCCAAGGCGCGCTGGATGAATCGCGAAGGGGAAAACTCCTACCACTCGAGCATCGTCAGCAACCCCATGCACAGCCAGAAAGCGGTCGCTTACGATCTCTGCATCGGCATCAGCAAGATTCTCAAGACCAACGACGTGAAATGGATCACCTTCCTGCGCGCGGCGGCCGACTGGCGCACCAACTGGCATGGCGTGGTCAACGACAAGACGCTCGACAGCGCCGCCTTCGCCCCGCCGGGGCCGGAGATCGTCGCCATGCTCGACGGCGAGATCGGCGCCGGCGAACGCGACGTCATCAATGGCAATTTCCATTACCATTCGGCGGACGGCTTACATCCGGGCAAGCTGCCGGCCTTCACCGACGCCTGCACCGTGGGCACCCTGGCCCCCTTCGTGATTTCCGAAACAACCCAGCAGCGCTTCGACGAAAACCAGCGCCTCAATCATCAACATGCCTTTCCCCGTGGAGGACGACATTGAAGCTCGCATTAAGGTTAATTCAACATTGCACATCGCGCCTGCCGGCCGCGCGCCGCGTCCTGCCGGCCATCGCGCTCATGGGGGTGCTGATGTCAAGCAGCGGCTGCTTCACGGCCTTTGCGCCGAAACGCGAATTCTGTACCGGCGACCCCAAGGATACCTCGCTGCCGCTATGCAAACCGCAGGCGCCCCAGTAATGCGCCGCACAGCGCCGCGCGCCTGGGCGCTCGCCGCCCTGCTCGCCGCGCCCGCCTGGGGTGCCGCACCGACCCTCATTCACAAGATGGACCCTCTTATGTCGCAGACGCAAACAGGTAGCACATTTCCGCCGATCGACTCGCTCGAACTGGTCGGCGTCGGCGTTGCCGTCGAAACCTGGCGCAACCACCCCGACTATCCCAAGGCCAACCTGTGGCAGGCGGTACAGGAGAGCAACGGCAACTACATCGTCTCCCAAGATCCCAAGCAATATCCGAAGACCTTGCCGGAATGGCAGATGATGGCGGCCAAGCGCAACATGGACACCATCGACGCCGCGGTGCGCGAATTCATGGACCGCTATCCGCTGCCGATCTCGGTGGTCGCGCCCGCGTTCGGCGAGCCGGAAGGCGGCGAAGCGCGTGAACTGAGCCGCAAATCGAACGCGGTCAGCATCGTCGTGACCACGGTCGGCGGCCCCTACACCGCGCCCGGTTCCTTCCGCGAATTGCTGACCCAGAGCGGCCAGGTGGTCAATTCCTATCTCAACGACGAGCCCGACGCGCTGTGGCAGACCCTGTTCTCCACCTTCGAGCAGAATGCCGACGTGCCCGCCATCGGCGTGGCCGCCAAGGACAGCGCCATGCACCGCGCCCTGAGCTTCAAGCGCAGCGACCCGCCGCGCTACGAAAAACTGGCGGCCGAGCAAGTCTACCGCCCCAAGCAGGCGCGCGTGGTCAGCGACAGCTTCGCCATGCTGGTGCTGGCGCAGCGCGCGCGCGTCGAGCGCCTGCGTCCGTTCGCCCCGTTCGTGGCCGACACCATGGTGGTCAAGAACCGCGGCGGCCGCTTCTCGCGCAACTGGTCCGAGTTTGCCGGCTGGAAGAAAAATCCACCCACGCCGTTCGTGCCGACGCCCTTCCTGGCCAAGCCCTGGACCCAGTTCCAGGTCGACCAGTTCGACCACCTGGAAAACCTGGGCACGGTGCACCGCCCGCAGGTGGTGTCCTGGCTGGACGCCGCCGGCAAGCCGGTCAAGGCGCTTGAAAAAGTGGCGCGCATGCAAACCGCCCTGCGCGCCGCGCTGGCGCCGCTGGGCGGCAAGCTGCCGGTGCGCATTTTCTACGACTACGGCAGCGTCCTGGACGACCGCAAAAGCGGCGAACGCTTCGTGCCGCTGGTGCAAAGCCTGCACGCGCTCGACGACGACTTCGACCTGCTCGACCCCAAGCGCGGCTTCGACCTGGCGCGCATCCTGGGCGACACGGGCGCGGCCAGCAGCTTCGTCGGCGTGGCGCTGGCCTCGATGGCCGGGCGCCAGAGCGGCGGCGCCACCCTGGTCGCCAACCTGCGCCGCAACGATGGCGCCACCTTGCTGCTGGTCACGCCGCCCAGCGCCGAACAGATGAAAAAGGACGCGGCCATCAAGCGCCCGTTTTTCCCCTCCACCGCCGGCGTGAAGGACAGCTTCTGATGGACCGTCCAATCTGTTGCGAAGGCGACATGACCACCCACGGCGGCAAGGTCATCAAGGCCAGTGGCAGCTTCACCATCGACGGCCGCCGGGTGGCCCGCGTGGGCGACCTGGTCAGCTGCCCGCTGCACGGCATCAACCCCATCATCGAGGGCGATGGCGCGACTCTGGACGAAGCGATTCCGCTGACCTTGCACGGCCACAAGAGCGCCTGCACCAGCATGGTCATCTGCACCGCGAACGCCACGGTCGATGCCTAGAACCCCACCTACCGACGGAACTGTCCCATGTCCACCAGCAGCACTGAAGAATACCCACAGGACGACCTGAGCGGCGTACTGGCCACCCCGCCCGGCACCGGCCACCTGGCCCCGCTGCGCCCCGAACCGCTGCCGCTGGTGGTGGTCGCCGCCGAGGCGGCCGCAGCCAGTGCCGGTGCCGGCGCCGCGCCGGCGGGGCCCGAACCGGCCGGACGCGTGCTGCAAGTCGTGGTCGGCGCCACGGTGGTCGGTTGCGCCGCCGCCGGCCTGTTTGCCTGGATTGGCTGAGCGCGGGCCGCTGCGCGGCTACGATCTCGCGCGCATCCTGGGCGACACCGGCGCCGCCAGCGCGTATGTGGGCGTGGCGCTGGCCTCGATGGCCGGACGCCAGAGCGGCGGCGCGACGCTGGTGCTCAACCTGCGCCGGATTGATGGCGCCAGCGTGCTGCTGGTGGTGCCGCCCACGGCTGAGCAGATCAAGCGCGATGCCGCCATCAAGCGCCCGTATTTCCCTTCCACCAAAGGGGTGAAACACAGCTTCTGAGCTACATCGCCCGGAACAGGTGCACGAAGGCGCGGCTGACCGGCAGCTCGCGCTGGCAGCCGCGCATGCGCACGAACAGGCGTGCGCTCTCGTCGCGCCGGGTGCCATCCAAAAACGCCAGGTTGATCAGGGTGGACCGGTGCACCTGCCAGAACTGCTCGGGATCGAGCTGCGCCGCCAGCTCGGTGAGCGGGGTGCGGATCAGGTGTTCGCCGGCCGCCGTGGTCACCACCGTGTATTTGTCGTCGGCGTGGAAGAACAGCACGTTCTCCACCGCGACCTGGAAGGTCAGCTCGCCTTGTCCGGCGCGGATGTAGCGCAGGCGCGGCTGCGCGGGCAGCGCCAGCAAGCGCGCCAGCGCCAGCGACAGGCGCGCATCGGCCTGCATCGGCGCGCAGGCGGCCTTGATGCGCTCCAGGGTGCGCGCCAGGCGCTCGGCCCTGACCGGCTTGAGCACGTAATCGAGCGCGGCATGCTCGAAAGCCTCGACCGCATGGCTGTCGTAGGCGGTCACGAACACCACCCTGGTCGGCCCTTCGATGCCCTGCGCCACCTCCAGTCCGGTCAGCCCGGGCATCTGGATGTCGAGGAAGGCCAGGTCCGGCTGCAATGCGGCAATCGCGCGCGCCGCCTCGACGCCGTTCTCAGCCAGCTGCACGATCTCCAGCTCCGGCCACAAGGTCGCCAGCTGCTGTTGCAGGAAGCGCGCCAGGTGCGGCTCGTCGTCGGCGATCAGGGCGCGCATCGGGGAAGGAAGAAGGAGGTCATGGGGCCATTGTAGTGCGGCTTCTTGCGCCAGCGCCAGCACGGCGCGACGAATCGGCGCCGGCTGCGACCGGCTGCCGTTCGTCAGCGCGGATGGCGATTCGTCGCCGCGCCTGTCGATCCGTCGCGGCGGGCATGCGCGCGCGCTCGCCCCCTGCCATCCTGCGTGCATCTCAACCCACCCTCAGGCACGCCATGTTCAAGCGACCCACCCTGGCCGTTTCCCTTCTCCTTCTCGCCAACGCCGCCGTGGCGGCGCCGATCGAACCGCAGATGGTCACGATCAAGGGCGGCGAATTTCTGATGGGCAGCGTGCGCACCGCCTATACGCAACCGGTGCGCAGCGTCGCGCTCAAGGCGTTCAGGATCGGAAAATATGAAGTCACCGCCGCCGAATTCCAGCGTTTCGTCGAGGCCACCAAATACAAGGCGCCGCGCATGTGCCTGCAAATGGCGTCGAAGCGCTGGTTCACCAGCGTACCCAACGAGTTCGTCGACGGCGCCACCCTGCAGTCGCTCAGCAAGTTCGAACCGGCCACTTGCATCGGCTGGAACGGCGCCCAGGCCTACGTCGCCTGGCTGGCCAAAGAGACCGGCAAACCATACCGCCTGCCGAGCGAAGCGGAATGGGAATACGCCAGCCGCGCCGGCAGCAGCGGCCGCTACTTTTTCGGCAACGAGGAAACCGCCGCCTGCCGCTACGCCAACCTGGCCGACCGCTCCGCCGAGGCGGCCATCCGGCGCGACTTCGACGGCCTCGAATCGCGCGAGCACGTGGGCGTGATGCCGTGCGACGACAAGGCCGGCTACGCCAGCATCGTCGGCATGTACGAAGCGAACGCCTTCGGCCTGCACGACACGCTCGGCAATATCGCGGAATTCGTCCAGGATTGCGATCACGAGACCTACGCCGGCGCGCCCGCCGACGGCAGCGCCTGGGTCGATCCCGCCTGCAAGGCGCGCGTGGTGCGCGGCGGCAGCTGGCACTGGCGCGGCTATCACGCCAGCCACCGCGGCGCCATGCCGGCCGACTTCATCGGTGCGCTGGAAGGCTTCCGGGTGGCGCAGGATAGCGGCGGCCCGGCCGGCGCCGATGCCGCCCCCGGCCCCTTCGACCTCGAACTGGCCGAGGCGCAGAAGAAGGAGCGCGCGCGCCGCGCCGCGCTGGCCGAGATCGCGCGCCCGAAAAGCTGAGCCGGCGAAGCTGCTACACTCTTTTCCCCATGGATATCCGCCCCACCTTACAGCAAGCCTTGCGCAATTTTCCGATCCTGAAAAAGCGCCGCGAGGAGCCATGGTGGGCACGCCTGCTGGCCGCCATCGGACTCGCGCTCGCGGTGACGCTGGTGCTGATGCTGGTGTCGGTGTTCCTGATGGCGAAGGCCGAGCTGGCTTGGTGGATCAGCTCGCTCTCCAACAATCTCCTGTTCGGCACCTGCGCCGCCGCCAGCATGCTGCTGCTCATGCGCGCCTGCGAATGGCTGCTGCCGGATGCGTGGATCGAGGCCCTGTCCGCCATGCAGGGCTGGGGCCCCGTCGCACTGATGAGCGCGATCCTGTTCGCCGGCGCCGCGCTCGGCGTGCGCGCCGGCTACGCCGTGCTGGGGCAGGTGTACGCGGTCAATGTCTGGCACAAACTGGCGGCCGCGCCCATGGTGCAGCTCAAGTTCGCCATTTTCGCGCTGCTGATCCTGGCCGCCAACTGGGTCTGGTGGCAATTCCGCGCCAAGGAAAAGGCGCTGGCGCAGCAAGCCGCCGAATCGCAGTTGCGCATGCTGCAGGCGCAGATCGAGCCGCACTTCCTGTTCAATACCCTGGCCAATGTACAAAGCCTGATCGCCACCGACGCCGCGCGCGCGCAGCTGATGCTGGAATCCTTCACCGACTACCTGCGCGCCAGCCTCGGGCAGATGCGCGCGAGCGACAGCAGCCTTGGCGCCGAGCTGGAAACGGCCCACAACTATCTGCTGCTGATGCAGATCCGGATGGGCAGCCGCCTGGCGTTTTCCATCGACGCCAGCGACGCCGCGCGCCAGGCGCTGATGCCGCCCCTGCTGTTGCAGCCGCTGGTCGAAAACGCCGTGCAGCACGGCGTCGGCCCCAGGCTGGAAGGCGGCCACGTGCGCATCAGCGCAGCGGTGCGCGAGGGCGTGCTCGAGATCGTGGTCGATGACGATGGCGTCGGCCTCGGGCACGCGCGCCGCAGCGCCGGCAATGGCGTGGCGCTGATCAATATCCGCGCGCGCCTGGAGACCGGTTTCGGCACGCGCGCCGCGCTGCTCATCGCACCGCTGGCGCAAGGAACGCGGGCGACCATGAGCATGCCGTTCCGGGCGGCGTTCCAGCAAGCCGGCTAGCGCGTCGCGTAGTGCGCTGCCATGCGTCGTGGCCGCGCAGTGTCGATGAATTCCCTACGGTTCGGAAAAGGGCGGGACGCTCTTTTCCTCCCCCGGCTTCAGTCCCCGGACGTGCTCAAAGATTTTTACATACGAGCGGTCAGCAAGCATCCTGGCGGTGCCAATTGGTTCTGGGGATGGCGTCATCACCGTCGTCTTTCCGTGCTGATTTTCAACTGGGAGCACGCGCTCCTGACATCCTGATATCGTTTGAATAGCGCAGAGTGCAATCGACGTCAGCACTAAAAAATTCTCATTGACCTTTCCTGGGTGACCGTACTGGTGTCGGCTGGCGCTCTTCCTGTTGTATCGAGAACATTAGTGGGTACCGCCCATTTGAGCACACTGGGCAGCACGCAGTTTACACGCGATGACAATTTTCTCCGTCCAGGAGCAGCGAGCGCGGATAAGCCTCGTGCAAACGACATTGCCATCACCGAGTTCCACTGACACGCACGAGCCGAGGCGAGCAATGAACCATCCCGTCGAATGTCCGCTTACCTGCGGCCGCTACCACCTCAATTTTGTTGCCACGATGAAGTTGCTACTGCTTGTTGCGATGTGTTGCTTAAGCGCTTCTGTCGCTCAAGCCCAAACTGTTCCCGCTACGCTGAACTTGAGTGAAACAGTGACCGCCGATGTCGTGCCTGGCATGCGTTCCCTCGATTTAACGTTCAGCGTCGCCGGCGCCGACACCCTTGGATTCGCCCTGATCGTTCCGGTGCAGGGCACTACCTTCACCTTGCTTGATCCGGGCGGGAACCCGGTACTATCCTCCAGCGATGCTCGCCTGAGCTTCGAGCCCGGTAGCGAGCGCTTCCCGCCGTTGTCGGGAGGTGTGTTTCAACTGAACGCGTTAGCTGCCCCGGCAGATGGCAACTGGACCATCCGCCTCCAGTTTCCACCCGCACCGACCAAGATGGTTGTCCGGGCGACCATTTTCACGCGCTCGCGCTATTGAAAGCACATGCCGCAAAAGTGACTACTGAGCACCAATCAGCAGCGGCCGCGCCGCATCGGCCTGCCTTCCGGTCTGGAAATACGCCACCATGCGCGCCAGTTCGCGCGCCTGCCCGCGCATCGCGCCCGACGCCGCCGCCGCTTCGTCCACCAGGCTGGCGTTCTGCTGGGTCACGCCGTCCATCGCCCGGATCGCGCTGCTGACCTGGCCGATGCTGTGCTCCTGCCCGCTGGTGGCCATGCTGATCGCGCCCATGATCGTGGTCACCTTCTGCACCCGCAGCATGATCTCGTCCATGGTGGCGCCGGCCGCTTGCGCCAGCTCGCTGCCGTTGACGATCTTGGCCGACGAATTGCCCAGCAAGGTATGGATATCGCGCGCCGCCGCCGCCGAACGCTGCGCCAGGCTGCGCACTTCCGAGGCCACCACCGCAAAGCCCCGGCCCTGCTCGCCCGCGCGCGCCGCCTCCACCGCGGCGTTGAGCGCCAGGATGTTGGTCTGGAACGCAATGGCGTCGATCACGCTGGTGATGTCGGCGATTTTCTTGCCGAAGTCGTTGATGTGCGTCATCGTGTGCATGACTTCGGCCACCACCCGGCTGCCCTCGCGCGCCACGCTTTCGGCCGATTCCGCCAGCGCGTTGGCCAGGCGCGCGTTGGCGCTGTTCTGGCGCACGGCGTCGGTCAGCGTTTCCATCGACGAGGCCGTTTCTTCCAGCGCGGCCGCCTGCTGCTCGGTGCGCCCCGACAGTTCAAAATTGCCTTCCGCAATCTCGCGCGATGCCAGGTCGATCGCCAGCGCGCCTTCGTGCACCTTGCCGACCGTGCTGGCCAGGCGCGCCGACATGTCGGAGAGCGCGGTAAACAACTGGCCGATTTCATCGGCGCGCGCATGCTCGATCGACATGCGCAGGTCGCCTTGCGCCACGCGCTCGGCCAGCCCCACCGCGCGTTTCAGCGGCGCCACGATGCCGCGCGTGAGCATCCACGACAGCAGGGCCGCCACGGCCAGCGCGGCCAGCCCGAGTCCGACCAGCAGGTTGCGGCTGCGGTGGAACTGCAGCACCGAGGCCGCCGCCAGCGCCTGCGACTGCGCGCTCTGGTACTGCAAGGCCGCTTCCATCGCCGCCACGTAGGCGTTGAAGGTCGATTCGAGGGTGGTCCCGGCCAGGGTGGCGACATCTTGCGTGCGCCCGATTTCCTTGAACCGGAATACCTCGCCGCGTACCGCCGCGTAGGCTTGCTTGCGCTGCACCACGCTCTGCCACAGCTGGCGCTCCTCAAGTCCGGGCGAGAGCGCGGCCAGGCGTTCTTCGGTTTGGCGCAGCGCCTTCTCGCCCGCGTCGAGCTGGGCCTGGAAGTAGTCGGCCACTTCCAGGCTGTCGCTGCGCGCAATGGCCGAGGTGCGCGAGCCGTTCAGGCGCGCCGTCGCCAGTTGCTCCGACAATACCTGCTGCTTGGCCAGGTGCACATCCACCAGGCTCGTCATGGCCAGTTCGGCCGCCTGCTGGCGCCACAGCGAGGCGCCGGTCATGCCGGCCATGATCAGCAGCACCAGGGAAAACGAGCCGACCACGCGGGTGCCGGTGGAAAAATGGGGAATCTTCATGGATGTCTCACACAACTTGCGAATTTGCAGGGACATCATGCACGCGGACTATGACAGCATAATTACCTCATAGAAATTACAATGATCAAAAACACATGAATCACCCATGGATTTGTGTCGGATTGTTTCCAGTGCCGCTTTGGACACGCAGAGCGCGATCTGGGGCCCTTTCCCGACATCGGGCGGAAACACCGAAAAGGTCTAATGGTTCCTGTCGACGCAGCAAGCCACCCTGGCCTGGTGCGCATCGGCAAACTCAAAGGAGAATCACCATGAACGCCATCCACAAGCACATCCGTCCATCGTTCGTACGCAACGCGGCCTGCGCCATGCTCATGGCGGGCGCCGGCTTGTTGTCGACGGCGGCCGGCGCGCAGCAGTTCGACGCCAAGGGCCTCGCCCGCACCGAATCGGTCCGCCACGACTTCGACGGCAAGCGCGAGGCGATCCAGGTGCGCGTCGATTTCGCACCGGGCGCTGCGGCCCCGAAACACGTGCACCCCGGCGTGGAAATCGCCTACGTCCTCGAAGGCACGGTCGAATATGAAATGAACGGAAAGACCATCCGCCTCAATGCCGGCGAGTCCCTGTACATTCCGGCCGGCGCGGCGCACTCGGCCAAGAATGTCTCGACCGGTAACAGCGCGGAACTGGCGACCTATCTGGTTGAAAAGAACAAGCCCGTCTTCGTTCTCGCAAAATGAGATTGATCAAGGGAGCCGCCATGAAGCGCTATTCCATCGCCGCACTCGGATGCGTCGCCGTCCTCGGCGTGGCCGCCTTGTCGATGTCGTCCGGCAGCAGCGCCGCCAGTCCTTACCGCAGCAGCCTGCCGGTGCAGGCCAGCATGCCCGGCTTCGACGGCGCGACCACCTGGTTCAACAGCGCGCCGCTGACGCCCGCGCAACTGCGCGGCAAGGTGGTGCTGGTCGATTTCTGGACCTACTCCTGCATCAACTGCATCCGCACGGTGCCGTACGTGCGGGCCTGGGCCGACAAGTACCGGGCCCAGGGCCTGACGGTGGTCGGGGTGCATTCGCCCGAGTTCAAGTTCGAAAAAGACCTGACCAACGTCAGCGCCGCCGTGAGCCGTTTCAAGATCGATTTTCCGGTGGCGCTCGACAGCGACCACCGCCTCTGGCAGGCCTGGGGCAACAACGCCTGGCCCGCGTGGTATCTGGTCGACGCCAACGGCAAGATCCGCTACCGCCAGGTGGGCGAAGGCGGCTACGACAAGCTGGAACGGGCGATGCAGTCGTTGCTGGCGGAGGCGCGCGGGGCGCCGGTCGATGCCGCGCTGGTCGATCCGCCAAAGCCGGCGGAGCAGATGGCGCCCGACCTGCGCGAACTCGATTCGGCCGAGACCTACGTCGGCTATCGCCAGGCGACCGGCTTCAATTCGCCCGAAGGCGTGCGCAGCGACGTGGCGCACCAGTATTCGGTGGGCCAGCTTGGCCTGAACCAGTGGGGGCTGTCGGGACGCTGGACCGTGCACGCCGAAGCGGCACGGGCCGAACTGGCGGGCGGCGCCATCGCGCACAAGTTCCGGGCGCGCGACCTGCATTTGGTGATGGGACCCGGCCAGGGCGGGCGTCCGGTGCGCATCAAGGTCAGCGTCGATGGCCGCGCGCCGGGTGCGGACCACGGCGCCGACATTGATGTCGACGGCAACGGCATGGTCACGGCCACGCGCCTGTATCAGCTGGTCAGGCAGTCAGGTTCGGTCGAACAGCGGCGCGTGGAGATTCGTTTTCTCGACAGCGGCGCCGAGGTCTACGCGTTCACTTTCGGCTGAACCGCGCGCAGCACCAGCCGCGCTTCCAGCCCGCCGCCGGGCCGGTTGTGCAGGGTCAGGCCGCCGCCGAGCGTGAGTGCCAGCTGGCGCGCGATGGCGAGCCCCAGGCCGGTGCCGCCGGTGTCGCGGTTGCGCGAGCTCTCTAAGCGGTAGAACGGCTCGAAGACCTGCTCCAGCGCCGCCTCGGGGATGCCCGGCCCGCGGTCGAGCACCCGGATCGTGATGAGCTCCGGCGCCGCGCGTTCCATCTCGATCCGCACCTCGCTTGCATACTTCAAGCCGTTGTCGACCAGGTTGGTGACGACGCGGCGCAAGGCGCCCGGACGCGTGCAGAAAGGAGTGAGCACCGGCGCGCCGCCCGCGCTGGCATAGGCCACATCGGCGCCGCTGTCGCGGTAGTCGAGCGCCATGGCGTCGAGCAGGTCGTTGGGGTCGATCGCGCGCGCCGCTTCCAGCTGGCCGTGCATGGCGCGCGCATAGCCGATTCCCTGGCGCGCCAGGTCTTCGAGGTGCTGGAGATCGTCGATCAGGCGTTGCTGCTGCGGCGATTCGTCCATCAGGTCGACGCGCAGGCGCATGCGCGTGATCGGCGTCTGCAAGTCGTGCGAGATCGCCGCCAGGATGCGCAGCCGTTCGTCGACGTAGGCGGCAATGCGCTGCTGCATGGCGTTGAAGGCGCGCGCGGCCGCCACCACTTCGGACGGGCCTTGTTCGGGCATGCGCACCGGGCGCAGGTCGGGCCCGAGCGCGTCGGCCGCCTGCGCCAGCGTGCGCAGGGGGCGAATGGCCAGCCGCACCGCCAGCCAGCAGGCCAGCGCCACCAGCGCCAGCTGCGCCGCCAGCATGTAGGGCAGGCGCTCCGACAGCGGCAGGCCGCGGCGCGGACGGAAGTCGACCGTCAGCGGCTGCCCGTCAGCCAGCGGCACATGCACCTGGAAGCGTTCGGCATCGCCGGCGAGCGCGTTCGCGTTGAAGGCATGGCCGGGCGTGAGCGCGCGCCTGACCGAAGCGAGCAGGCGCAGCGAGTGCGGCGCCGTCACCGGCGGGCCGGCCTCGCCGGCGCCAAGCGCATAGCGGTAACCGCCGCGCTGGAGGCGTGGCAGCCAGGCCGCGCGCTCGTCGTGCGGCAGGCGGTCGAGCAGGGCGACGGCGGTGCGCAGGTCGACTTCGACATAATCGATCATCGCGCCCATGCTGGCGTCGTTGCGTTCTTCGATAGTCAGCATCGCGGAGAGAAACTGGGCCGCTGCCAGTCCCGCCAGCAAAATCAGGGTCAGGCGCGCGAACAGGCTGTCCGGCGCCAGTGCGCGCAGGCGCGCGGCGAGGCGTTTCACGCCGTACCCGCCAGTGGCGTGACGGGGCAGGACAGCACATACCCTTCGCTGCGCAGCGTCTTGATGTAGCGCGGCTCGCGCGGGTCGTCGCGCAGGCGCTGGCGCAGGCGGCTGACCAGGATGTCGATCGAGCGGTCGAAGGCCTGCGCATCGTGGCCATGGGTCAGTTCCAGCAGTTGATCGCGCGTGAGGACCCGTTGCGGATGGTCGAGGAAGACCCGCAGCAGCCGGTATTCGGCGCTGCTCAGCGCGACCGCGACATCGTCCTCGGCCAGCAGATGGCGCGCCACGAGGTCGAGGCGCCAGGCGCCGAAGCCGATCAGGGACGCCGTTTCGCTCGCCTGCATGTTGGGCGGCAGCATGCGCGTGCGGCGCAGCACGGCGCGGATGCGCGCCAGCAGTTCGCGCGCCGCGAACGGCTTGGACATGTAGTCGTCGGCGCCCAGCTCCAGGCCGACGATGCGGTCGGTTTCATCGTCGCGCGCGGTGAGCATCAGGATCGGAATGGCGCGCTGCTTGCCGGAGCGGATCTCGCGGCACAGGGCCAGCCCGTCGTCGCCGGGCAGCATGAGGTCGAGCACGATGACGTCGGGCGTGGCCCGTTGCAGCGCCAAGCGCATCGCGCGGCCGTCTTCCACCGCGGTGCAACTCAGTCCCTGTTTTTCGAGGTAGGCCTTGACCAGCTCGCGAATGTCGCGGTCGTCATCCACGATCAGGACATGGTCGATGTCTGCCACTGTATTTCTCCTCTCAGCTTGGCCGCTGCCAACGTTGCCCCAATTGCAACTCGTTTATCTAGCTTAACAGAAACTTTCTACCTGCATTTGGATTGTGCGCGATGGTGGATAGTGATGGCATGAATCGCGTATTTTGTTCGCGCTTTGAATCCAATAAGATGATTGCCGGCTTGATGCAGAGCACCAGCCGCCATCCCTCCACCGAACCAAGGAACACCATGAACAAGCCCGAATTTTTCGTCACGCCCGGTTACGGCGAGCGCCAGCTGGCCAATATGCACTACGCGCAAGCGGTCAAGATCGGCAAGCGCATCGACACCTCGGGCCAGGGCGGCTGGAGCGACGACTGGCAGTTTCCGGCCCTGCTGGAAGACGAAATCGCGCAAGCCTTCGATAACCTGACCCGCACCCTGGCGGCGGCGGGCGCCGGCTGGGAGCATGTGGTGCACGTCAATTCGTACCACGCGGGCGGCTTCGGGCCGGGCGTGAACGAGACGATGGTCAAGCTGTTCCGCCAGTACATGCCGGCCCAGGCGCCGATCTGGACCTCGCTCGGCGTGGCCGCGCTGGGCGACCCGGCCATGCGCGTGGAAATCCGCGTCAGCGCCATCGTTCCCTGATTGACGCGGCGGGCCGGGTTAGGGCGTGCGCGGCGCGTCGCCGAAGGTGCGCATCACCCAGTCGATAAACACCTTCAGCCTGGCGCTCTGGTGCCGGTTGGGCGGGTAGATCACATGCAAAGGGAAGGCGGGGCGCGACCAGTCCTCCAGCAGGGGAACCAGCTGCCCCGCATCCAGATACGGCTGCACGATGCGCCTGAAATGCTGGCCCACGCCCAGGCCGGCGACCAGCATCTCCTTGAGCCCATTGCCGTCGTTGGTCGAAAACACGCTGCGATGCATCTCGACGCGCTCGCCGCCCCGTTCGAAAATGAGCGGCTCCGGCTTGCCGCTCGCGCCAAAGAAGTACGCGGCCTGCACATGCCTGGCCTGCAGCTCGTGCGGAGTGGACGGCGTGCCCATGCGCGCCAGATACGCCGGCGTCGCGCAGGTGACGTAATCGAGATCGGCCAGTTTGCGGCCGATCATGCTGGTGTCATCGAGGCGGCCGGCCCGGATCACGCAGTCGACGCCCTCGCCCACGATATTGACGTGGCGGTCGCTAATGCCGAGGGCGATGGTGACATCCGGATAGGCGCGCTGGAAATCGGGCAGCGCCGGGATCAGCAGGCAGTTCGCGAACGAGGCCGGCGCATCGATGCGCAGATGCCCGCCGGGTTTCAGGGTCTTACCGCGCGCGGCGTTATCGATATCGTCCACTTCGGCCACCAGCCGCAGCGCGTGGCGATAGTATTCCAGCCCGTCCGCCGTGGCGGCGACCGCGCGCGTGGTGCGCTGCATCAGCTTGATGCCGAGATGCTTTTCAAGATCGGTGACCAGCTTGCTGACGGTCGAGCGCGGCAGCGCCAGCTGGTCGGCGGTGCGGCTGAAAGAGCCGGTCTCGACCACCCGGACAAAGGCGCGCATTGCCAACAATTGATCCACTGCCGTTCACCCTTGAATATGCAAACCGGCTCGATTGTACATGGATCTGCACAATGAGCGCATAACCGCGCCTGTGCGGCAGATCCACGCTCAAGAGGCTCTGTTGAGCTTGACGTAATCGGGATTGAGCACGCGGGACGCTTCCGCGGAGGCGCAGATGTCGAAAAATTCGGCCAGGCTGCCGGCGACAAGCAGCGGCTCCTGCGCATCGTCGCAGTAGTCGATGTAGACTTCACTGCGCGTGTCATCGACCGCCTTGACCGTGAAATTCCAGCAACTTATCATGTAGTCGGAAAACTGCACTCCGGCGGCGGAGCGCTTGACGTTTTGCTTGATAACTTCGTCCAGCGGCCACAGGCGAAAGAACGCATTGTCCATATCATCCATGCCGCCGAGCTTGCGGTACAGGGCCAGCACGTCCGCGGCGGGCGTGGCGCCGGCGCTGGCAAACGCCATGTGCACCTTCAGCGCGGACTCACCCGGCAGCAGCGCGATACCTTGCGCTTCCCAGCGCGTCTTCAACAGGTCGATGCTATCCATGGCTCGCGTCTTTCACTGCGCTTTTTTATAGACGCCCGTCGACAGGCCCGACGCCTCATCGGGGATCAAGCCATCCTTGCCTACCGTCAATTCCATCGAGGCGAACCCGGTCATGGCCGAGATCTGGTTCGTCAGCCGGAAACCGGCGATGCGGGTGCTGGCGCGCGCTGGAGGAACCGCCACCCATTGCCACTCATCCTTGCTGCCCTTGCGCCGCAAGCCGGTGCGCACCCACACCTCGCTGGCAGGCATCTCGGCAATCGCCTCGCCGGTTTTGGGAACGGTACCGCTCACCGTCACACTTTTTCCCGACTGGGCTTCGAATTTGACCTCGACCTCTTTGACATAAAAATCGTCTGCGCGAACGACCGCGACCCATGTGCCGGGCTGCGGCTCTTTCTTTGGCGTGAAATCGGTTTCCTTTTCCAACCTGAACAACATCGGCCCCGGTACCGACGTCAACACCACACGATCCTGCTTGACCTCCCAGACACCCTCGGTTCCCTGGTCGAGATTGCCATAGGCGAGCATGTACTGGAATTTGCCATTTTTGCCGAGCCATATCTCGGAACCGACTTCCCTCACCCCTTTCAAGAAATAGTTCCCAGGCAAGGTATCTTTGTCGATTGTCTGGGCGGACGACGTGAGGCAGGCGGTGCCCAGGACCAGGGCGGACAGGAGAGCAATTTTACGCATGGCAATGGTTCCATTGTATTGACAGAAAGCCTATTTTACGCCAGCGGCATGCCGCGCTTCGGAATCAGGGCTTGTGCCCGCCGTCCTTGTCATGCTGCGCGCTCTCGACCTTGCGCAGTCCGGCGGCGCGGTCCTTGTCCTGGTCGGCCCTGGCAAAGTCCTCGTTCAGCGGCAGCTCCACTTCCAGCCGGCGAAGCTGCGCTCGTCCGGGATGAAGTGCCAGTGGTAGCCCGGCACGCTGCCCCTTGCTCAGGCTCGGACTGTGGATGCCGGCCAGGGCGCCCGCCACGGCGGCGTGCGTGAACACGTCCTGCGACTTCGACACCTCGGCCAGCGGCCGGTACGGCCGGACCTGGGCGGGAATGGCGCGCGTGGAGATGCCGCTAACGCGGCCCTTGATTTGGAGCGCGTAGAACATGTTCTTGTTGCCGAGCTGCTGGCCGGCCAGCGCTACGAGCGCCGCCAGGCCAGCGGCGCCGTCAGCGTCGGCACGAACGGCAGCACATAGGCCAGCGGCGTGCGCTCGCTTGGTGGGCGCGCCCGCTTCACAACACGTTGGCGGCGGCGCGCCCGCGCAAGTAGCGCCGCAGCGCTTCGCTCGGGGTCTTCAGGGCGGCGGCGCAGCGCCCGGCGTCGCCGCCGTGGCTTGCCAGCGCCGCCTCGATCTCGGCCGGCGCAATCTGGCCGATCTCGCGGATCGCCGGATGCGCTTCCATCAGCTTGTACATCGACGGGCGCGACACGCCCAGCGCCAGCGCCGCGTTGCGGATCAGCCAACCGTTGGCCTCCAGCGCGTCGAGCACCGCCTGCGGAGCCAGCCTGTTGGGCCGGGTGCGCGCCGGCCGGTTCGCCACACCCGGCACCAGCGCGTCGACATCGAGCGGCTGGCCGGCCTGGACGGCGCTCATGGCACGCTGCACCACGCTGCCGAGCTGGCGCACATTGCCGGGCCAGTCGTGATTGCACAACTGGCTCATGAACGCGAGCGGCAGCTCGGGGGTTTTGCCGGTGCGCGCGCTCCAGGCCTGCATGAAATGCAGCGCCAGCACGCCGATATCGCAGCGCCGCGCGCGCAGCGGCGGCAGGTGCACCACCAGCGCTTCCAGGCGGCGCAGCAAGGCCTGGTTGAAACTGCCGTCGTGCAGGTCATGGTCGCTGGCGGCGATCAGGCGCGCCTTCGCCGCTTCCTTCATGCGCGCGCCGGACGGGCGGTACTCGCCCGTTTGCAGCACGCGCCGCAGCATCGCCTGCACCACCGGCGGCGCACAGCCTATTTTGTCGAGAAACACGATGCCGTCGCCGGCCCTGGCGAAGGCGCCCGTGCCGGCCCCGAACAGGTCGGTCTCGGCCAGCGACTCGCCGACGGTCGCCATGTTCACGGTGTGCATCGGGCTGCGGCAGCGCGCGCTGGCCTGGTGGATCGCCTGCGCCGCCAGCTCCTTGCCGCTGCCGGCTTCACCGAGCAGCAGCACCGGCAGGTCGGTCGCGGCCACCTGGCGGATCAGCTCGCGCACGCGGATCGCGGCGCTGCCGACCCCGACCAGCGACCCGATGGCGCTCGGCTGCGGCAGCCGGTCCATCCAGTGCACGCACAGCAGCACCACGCCACCGAGGCCGATCACCAGGCCGCAATCGACCTGTTCGGGCGTGCAGCGCGTCTCGGGCGCGGCCAGCATGGCGCCGTTCAGTTCCACCCGCATGCGGCTTTGCGGCAGCAGCAGGCTCACGCCATCGTCGCGATGGCGGCGCAGGCGCAGCGAATCGCGCGCGATGCGGCGGTGAGCGAGCGGCGCGCCGTCGCCCGCCAGGGCGCCGAACAGGGGCGCCAAGCGGTTCACGGCAATGTCGGCCGCGCGCGTGGGGGCGATGAACTGCTGGCCGATGCGCGCCGGCTCGGGATGCCAGAGGATGGTCAGCGCCAGCATCTGGGCGGCGCGTCCGGCCGGCACGGGCACCGGCGAGGCCAGGGTGTTTTCGGCGTCGAGCAGGGAAAAGGGCGCGTGCATGTCAGTCCTGCGCCAGCAGGCGGTAGCCGACGCCGGTTTCGGTCAGCAGGTAGCGCGGCTGCGCCGGATCGTCTTCGAGCTTGTGGCGCAGGTGGCCCATGTAGATGCGCAGGTAGTGGCCATCTTCGGCGTGCGACGGCCCCCACACCTCGCGCAGCAGCTGCGGATTGGTGACCACCCGCCCCGCATTGGCGACGATCACCGACAGCAGGCGGAACTCGGTCGGGGTCAGGTGCACGTGCTGGCCGGCGCGGGTGATGCGGCGCGCCTGCAAGTCCACGCTGACGTCGCCGAAGCGCACCAGCGCGGCGGGAGCGGCGCCGCTCTTGCGCTGGCGGCGCAAGGTGGCGCGCACGCGCGCCTGCAGCTCGCCCACGCCGAACGGCTTGGTCAGGTAGTCGTCGGCGCCGGCGTCGAGCGCGCGGATCTTGTCGGCCTCGCCCACCCGCGCCGACAGCACGATCACCGGCACCGACGACCAGGTGCGCAGGTCGGCGATGAAGGCGATGCCGTCGCCGTCGGGCAGGCCGAGGTCGAGCACCACCAGGTCGGGCGTGCGGGTGCCGGCGTCGATCAGGCCGCGCTGCATGGTGGCCGCCTCGAACACCACCCAGCCCTCGTCTTCGAGCGCGGCGCGCACAAAGCGGCGAATCTGCGGCTCGTCTTCGACCAGCAGGGCGGTGGGGGCGGGATCAGTCATCGGGCAAGTCGGGGCTTTCTGGTTCGGGGCCGGGCGGTGGGGTCCCGAGCGGCAATGTCATTACAAGGGCCGCGCCGCCGGTGGGCGACGCGCCAGCCTCGATTTTACCGCCATGTGCCTCGATGATCGCGCGGCAGATCGCCAGGCCCAGGCCGACGCCCGGTTTGGCCGACTCGCGCTCGCCGCGCGCGAACTTCTCGAACAGGGTCTCGGCGCGGCCTGGCGGGAAGCCCGGACCGTCATCGCAGACGCTCATTTGCAGCCAGGCGCCATGGCGCGCGCCGCCGATCACGATGGCCGAACCGGGCGGCGTGTACTTGGCCGCGTTCTCCAGCAGGTTGTACAAGACCCGTTCGATCAGCACCGCGTCGAAGCGCACCAGCGGCAGGCCGGGCGCCAGTTCGGTGCGCACGCTGTGCGCGCGCAGCGGCGCGGCGCAGGCGCGCAAGGCGCTGCCGACCACTTCTTCGAGCGGCTGCCACTGCATGTTGAAGGTGATCTGGCCGCTCTGGATGCGCGCCATCTCCAGCAGGTTGGCCACCAGGGCGCTCATGCGCAGCGCTTCCTCGTGCAGGATGGCGGCCATCTCGCGCTGCGGCGCGGCCAGCGCGGGGGTGGACGAGGCCAGCGCTTCCGACAGTCCGACCAGCAGGGTCAATGGCGTGCGCAGGTCGTGCGAGAGCGCCGCCAGCAGCGAATTGCGCAGGCGCTCCGATTCCATGTTCACCAGCGCGTCCTGCGCCACCTCGATGTAGTGCACCCGTTCGAGCGCGATGGCGGCCAGCGCGGCGAAGGTGTCGAGCTGCTGGCGCTGCTCGGGTATGAGTATCGAGCGCTGCCGCTCGGGGGCGATGGCCAGCACCCCGCGCGTGCGCATGGGGGCCACCAGCGGCAGGTAGAACAGGGGGCTGGCCGGCAAGGTGCCGGTGCCCAGGCCCGCGCTCTGCGCATGGTCGAAGGCCCACTGGGCCACGCCCAGGTCGGCGCTGGCGCCTGGCGGAGCTTGCAGGCGTCCATCGGCATCGGGCACCAGCAGGGTGGCGGACGCGCGGAAGGTGCGGGCGATGGCGTCCTTGGTGGTGTCGACGATCTGTTCGGTCTGGAGCGCGCCGGAGAGCTCGCGCGCGAATTCGTACAGCGCGCGCGAACGGCGCTCGCGGTGCGCCGCCACGCGCGCCTGGAAGCGCAGGCCGGCCGTCAGGTGGCCGGTGATCAGGCCCACCGCCAGCATCACGCCGAAGGTGATCAGGTATTCCAGGTCCGAGACGTTGAACGTGAAGCGCGGCGTGACGAAGAAAAAGTCGAAGAAGGCGACGCACAGGCAGGTGCACAGCACCGACGGTCCGCGTCCGAAGCGCACCGCCACCAGCAGCACCACCAGCAGGAACAGCATGGCGATGTTGGCCAGGTCGACGTAGCCGACCAGGGGCGAGAGCAGCAGCGCGGCGGCCAGGCTGGCCGCGCCCGACCAGGCGTAGGCCGCGGCGCGCCGTTTGCCGCTGTCGAGGGCGAGGGTGACGGTGTTGGTTTCCGGCGCCGTGGCGGCCGGGCGCGGCTTGCCGGCGCCGACTTCGATCAGGTCGATGTCCGGCGCGGCGCCGGCGATGCGGGCGTGGTGCGAACGGCGCCACGGCCAGGACGGCTGCGCGCGCGCCAGCACCAGCTTCGACACATTGTGCTCGCGCGCATAGTCGACGATGGTGGCGGCGACGTCGCGCCCCGCCAGCACCGCCGTGCCGGCGCCCAGTTCCTGCGCCAGGCGCAGCGTTTTCAGGATCAGTTCGCGCTGCGCCGGCGGCTTGCGCTGCAGGGCCGGCGTTTCGACGTACACGGCGTGCCAGTCGGCGCCCAGCTGGCCGGCCAGGCGCGCGGTGCTGCGCACCACATGCTCGGCGTCCGCGCGCGGCCCCACGCAGGCCAGCAGCGCGCCGCCGGTCTTCCAGACCGTGTCGATGGACTTTTCGATGCGGTAGGCGCGCACGTCGTCCTCGACGCGGTCGGCGGTGCGGCGCAGGGCCAGCTCGCGCAGGGCGATCAGGTTCCCTTTGCGGAAGAAGTTTTTCGAGGCGCGTTCGGCCTGTTCCGGCTGATACACCTTGCCGCTGCGCAGGCGCGCCAGCAGTTCGTCGGCCGGCAGGTCGACCAGCACCACTTCGTCGGCGTTGTCGAACACGGTGTCGGGCACGGTTTCGGCCACGCGCACCCCGGTGATGCCGCCGACCACGTCGTTCAGGCTGTCCAGGTGCTGCACGTTGACGGTGCTGAACACGTCGATGCCGGCCGCCAGCAGCTCCTCCACATCCTGCCAGCGCTTGGGGTGGCGCGAGCCGGGGGCGTTGGAGTGGGCCAGTTCGTCGACCAGGATCAGCGCCGGGGCGGCGGCCAGGGCGGCATCGAGGTCGAACTCGTGCAGCGTCTTGCCGCGATGGGACAAGGTGCTCTGTGCGAGGCGGGGAAGGCCGTCGAGCAGGGCGGCTGTGTCGGCGCGGCCGTGGGTTTCGAGCACGCCGACCAGCACCTCGAGGCCATCGGCGCGCAGCTTGCGGGCGGCGGCCAGCATGGCGCAGGTTTTGCCGACGCCGGCCGAGGCGCCGAAGTAGATGCGCAGCTTGCCGCGCGCCGCCTTGCGTTCCTCGGTCCGGACCTGGGCCAGCAGGACGTCGGGGTCGGGGCGTTGGGGATCAGTTGGGGACATGGCCGCCTTGGTTACACACTTTACCGAGTATACGCCGCATCGAGCGCCAGGTTCAGCGCCAGCACATTGACGCGCGCCTCGCCGAATACGCCCAGCATCGGCACGATCGCCTTCTCCTTGATGATCGACTCGACCCGCTCGCGCGGTATCTTGCGCGCGCTCGCCACCCGGCCCGCCTGATACTGCGCCGCCGCCAGGCTGATCTCAGGATCGAGTCCGCTGGCCGATGCCGTTACCAGGTCCACCGGCACCAGGGCCGTGTTGCCCGGGTCTAGCGCCCGCAGCGCGGCCACCCTGCCCTTGACCGCCTCCACCAGCGCCGGATTGAGCGGCCCCTGGTTCGAGCCCGAACTGCCAGCGGCATTGTTGGCCATCGGCCCGGTCGCCGACGGCCGGCCCCAAAAATACCCGGGCGATGAAAACGACTGCCCGATCAGGCGTGAACCGACCGTCTTGCCCTCACTCGTCACCAGGCTGCCGCGCACCTGGTCCGGAAAGGCGACGTACCCGATCCCGGTCACCGCCAGCGGATAGAGTACGCCCACGGCCAGGGTCAGTGCGCCGAACAGCATGATGGCGGGGCGAAAAGTGGTTTGCATGAAGGTGTCCTTTCTAGACCAGGTGAAGCGCCGACAGCAGCATGTCGATCAGCTTGATGCCGATGAACGGCAGCACAATGCCGCCCACACCGTAAATGAGGATGTTCCGGCGCAGCAGGGCCGCCGCGCCAATGGCCCGGTAACGCACGCCCTTGAGCGCCAGCGGAATGAGCACCACGATAATCAGGGCATTGAAGATCACCGCCGACATGATGGCCGAATCGGGGCTGGTCAAGCGCATCACGTCCAGGCTTTTGAGCTGCGGATAGGTGCCCACAAAGGCCGCCGGAATGATCGCGAAATACTTGGCGATGTCGTTCGCGATGGAGAACGTGGTGAGCGAGCCGCGCGTCATCAGCATCTGCTTGCCGATTTCGACAATCTCCAGCAGCTTGGTCGGATTCGAATCCAGGTCGACCATGTTGCCCGCTTCCTTGGCGGCCTGGGTGCCCGAGTTCATGGCCACCGCCACATCGGCCTGGGCCAGCGCCGGCGCGTCGTTGGTGCCGTCGCCGGTCATCGCCACCAGCCGGCCCTCGGCCTGGTAGCTGCGAATCAGTTTGAGCTTGTCTTCGGGCGTGGCCTCGGCCAGGAAGTCGTCCACCCCCGCTTCGGCGGCGATCGCGGCGGCGGTCAGCTTGTTGTCGCCGGTGATCATGACGGTCTTGATGCCCATGCGGCGCAGTTCCGCAAAGCGCTCGCGGATGCCGCCCTTGACGATATCCTTCAACTCAACCACGCCCATCACGCGGCCGTCGTCGACCACCACCAGCGGCGTGCTGCCGCGGCGCGACACATCGTCGACGGTGCGCGCCATCTCGGGCGGATACGGCAGGCCGAGCGCCTCCACATGCTTTTTCACCGAATCGGCCGCGCCCTTGCGCACCTGGCGCGCGCCGATATCGACCCCGCTCATGCGCGTGTTGGCGCTGAACGGGATGAAGCTGGCCTGCAGGCTGGCCATGTCGCGCTCGCGGATGTTGAAGCGCTGCTTGGCCAGCACCACGATGGAACGCCCTTCCGGGGTTTCGTCGGCCAGGGAGGCCAGTTGCGCCACGTCGGCCAGTTCCTGCTCGGCGACGCCCGGCGCCGGGAAGAAGCCGGCGGCCTGGCGGTTGCCGAGCGTGATGGTGCCGGTTTTGTCCAGCAGCAGCACGTCGACGTCGCCGGCCGCTTCCACCGCGCGGCCCGAGGTGGCGATGACGTTCGCACCCATCATGCGGCTCATGCCGGCCACCCCGATGGAAGACAGCAGCGCGCCGATGGTGGTCGGGATCAGGCACACCAGCAGCGCGATCAGCACCGTGACGCTGACCGGTTTGCCCGCCCCGGCCGCCGCCACGCCGAACAGCGAAAACGGCAGCAGGGTCACGGTGACGACCAAAAACACGATGGTCAGCGCCACCAGCAGGATGGTGAGCGCGATCTCGTTGGGTGTTTTCTGGCGCTTGGCGCCTTCGACCATGGAGATCATGCGGTCCAAAAAGGTCTCGCCGGGATTGACCGACACGCGCACCACCAGCCAGTCCGACAGCACGCGGGTACCGCCGGTAACGGCCGAAAAATCGCCGCCCGATTCGCGGATCACCGGCGCCGATTCGCCCGTGATGGCGCTTTCGTCGACCGAAGCCACGCCTTCGATCACTTCGCCGTCGATGGGAATGACGTCGCCCGCTTCGACCAGGATGGTATTGCCCTTGCGCAGATCGGCGCCGGGGACCGGCAGCCAGGTGGTGCCGTATTTGGGCGTGGCCAGTTGCTTGGCGCTGACGGTCTGCTTGAGACCGCGCAGGGACGCGGCCTGCGCCTTGCTGCGCCCTTCGGCCAGCGCTTCGGCGAAGTTCGCGAACAGCACGGTGAACCATAGCCAGACGGCGATCGCCAGGATGAAGCCGCTGTCGGCATCGCCCTTGCCGGCGACGGCCTGGAAGTACATCAAGGTGGTGAGGATGCTGCCGACGTAGACGACGAACATGACGGGGCTGCGCAGTTGCGTGCGCGGTCCCAGCTTCATGACGGCGTCGAGGATGGCCGGGCCAATCAGCGCCGAGTCGAACAAGGTGAGCGTCTTGCGGGTGGTCGCTGCCGGTGGCAGCGGGATTGCTTGCGACATCATGGGCTCCGATGTGGGTTTATTTGGTGTAGAGCTGCAAATGCTCGACGACGGGACCGAGCGCCAGCGCCGGGACGTAATTGAGCACGCCGACCAGCATCACCACCCCGACCAGCAGGCCGATGAAGATGGGGCCGTGCGTGGGCATGGTGCCGGCGTTCTCTTTCAGGCGCGGCTTGGCGGCCAGCGCGCCGGCAATCGCCAGCACCGGCACGATCACGCCAAAGCGTCCGAACCACATGGCGATGGCCAGCATGGTGTTGTAGAACGGCGTATTGGCCGACAAGCCCGCAAAGGCGCTGCCGTTGTTGTTGGCGGCGGAACTGAAGGCGTACAGAATCTCCGAGAAGCCATGCGCGCCCGGGTTGGCGACGCCCGCACGGCCCACGTCCAGCATCACCGCCAGCGCGGTTCCGCTCAAGACCAGCAGCGGGGTGACCAGAATGGCGATCGAGGTCATTTTCATCTCAAAGGCCTGGATCTTCTTGCCCAGGTATTCCGGCGTGCGGCCGATCATCAGGCCGGCGATGAAGACCGCCATGATGGCGAACACCAGCATCCCGTACAGGCCCGAACCGACCCCGCCGAACACCACTTCGCCCAGTTGCATGAGCAGCATCGGCACCATGCCGCCGATGGGCGTGAACGAGTCGTGCATGGCGTTGACCGCGCCGCACGAGGCGGCCGTGGTCACGGCGGCGAACAGGGACGAGGCGGCGATGCCGAAGCGCGCTTCCTTGCCTTCCATATTGCCGCCGGCTTGCAAGGTACTCGCGCCCTGGTCCACGCCCAGCGCCGCCAGTTGCGGATGCACGGCTTGTTCGGCGTTCATCACCACGCTGGTAGCGAGCACGAAGATCAGGCTCATGGCCCCCAGCACCGCCCAGCCCTGGCGCAGGTCGCCGACCATGCGTCCGAAAGCGAAGCACAGCGCGGCGGGAATGAGGAAGATCGCCAGCATCTGCGCAAAGTTCGACAGCGCGCTCGGGTTTTCGTACGGGTGGGCCGAGTTGGCGTTGAAGAAGCCGCCGCCATTGGTGCCAATCAGCTTGATCGCTTCCTGCGAGGCGACCGGCCCCATGGCGATGGTCTGGGTGGTGGCGACTTTGGCTTCGGTCACGGCCTGGCCATCGGCGCCTGGCGTGGCGACCGAATACGCGACCGGATCGATCAGCTGCACCTCCTGGTAGCTGTCGAAGTTCTGGACCACGCCCTGCCCCATCAGGAACACCGCGAACACCAGCGACAGCGGCAGCAGCACGTACAGGGTCGAGCGGGTGATGTCGGCCCAGAAGTTACCGATCGACGCGGCCGAACGCGAACTGAAGCCGCGGATCAGCGCAAAGGCGACGGCGATGCCGGTGGCGGCCGAAAAGAAGTTCTGGCCGGTCAGCGCGACCATCTGCGTGAGGTAGCTCATGGTCTGCTCGCCGCCGTAGCCTTGCCAGTTGGTGTTGGCCACGAAGCTGACGGCGGTGTTGAACGAGGAATCCGGGCTGACATTGGCCAGCGCCTGCGGGTTGAGCGGCAAGTACGCTTGCAGGCGCTGCACGCCGTACACGAACAGCGCACCGAGACCGTTAAACACCAGCAGCGCGACGGCATACGATTTCCAGCCCATTCCCGTTTCCGGGAGCACGCCGCCCAGGCGGTACAGCAGCCGCTCCACGGGTGCCAGCCAGCCCAGGCCGGGCACGGCGCCGCCCTCGCCGACCTTTGCCAGCAGACGCCCAAGCGGCCAGGCCAGCGCCAGCAGCACGACCAGGAAGGCGCCCAGCAGCGCCATCGATTGCATGGTCATCACAGGTCCTCCGCGTTGAGCAGCGCATGGACCAGGTAGGCCAGCAGGCCGGCGGCCACCAGGCCGGCGATGTAGACGGGTTCCATTATGTCTTGTCCCCCAGGGTGGCGCAGCCGGCTGCGAAAGCGCAGGCCAGGCCGAAAAAGAGCAGGAGCGCTCCGATGAAAATCAGGTCCATATCACCCTCGAACGAATTGGTTTTGTTATTGATGAGCGTATCGGCAAGCGTCTAAAAACGGTGTAAAGAGTTGCCGCGCCGGTGTAAACAAAGCGTAAACGCCGCCCTTAGAACGTCTTGCTGACGGTCAGTTGCAAGGCCGTCTTGCCGAGGAACTTGCCGTTGGCGGGCGAGGCGTAGGCGGCCTTGCCGGCATTGGTGCCGATGGCGGCCAGCGCCACGCTCGCCCCGCCGACGTCGCGCGTCACGCCGATCTTGACGTCGGTGTAGCTGGCGGCGCCGTTGCCCGCCACGCGCTGGCGCCCGGCGTGCAGGTTGAGCACGAAGCCGTTGCCCAGATCCGGATTGGCGGCCAGGTCGAGATAGCCGCTGTGTTTGCTGTCGACGTAGCCGAACAGATTGGTCAGCGCGTGCGAATACTTGAGCAAGGCCACGCCGTACGACAGCTGGCCATAGACCTCGGTGGTGTTGGCGTTGGCGAAGCCCGCCACGTGGCCGAGCCGGTTGGATGGGTAGGCGTAGGTCAGCACGCCGGCGTCGTAGCCGATGCCGCCCGCCAGCGCGCCGCGCTGGCCGGCGTAGACGTCGAGTTCGACCTTGCCGTCGCCGCCGGCGTCGCCGGTCCACTTGATGGCCGAGGCCCACACGCCGGCGTACCAGCCGGATGGCTTGTGCACCAGGTCGGCGCCGCCCTGCACGGCCGGCTGGAGGCGGGTTTGCGAGATGCCGCGATAGCGGTAGTCGCTGGTGAGGGCGGCGTTGGTACTGAACTCGGTCGCGCCGTGGGCGGAGAACGACAACAGGGCGGCTGCGACAATGGCGATCTTCATGGTGCTTCTTTCTTGGCTGTGGTGGAAAACGGAGACACGGCAAATCGTATCGGCGCAGCCATAAAAAATTTCTAAAGAGTTGGCACGTTGTCGTAAAGGAAATGTAAAAATGCCGTATTTGAACGAACGGGAATGTCGATGAGACGATTACTCCTGGCCATGCTGCTGGCCTGCTGCACCGGCGCGCAGGCGCAGCCGGACCACCAGGCCCTCACCGGCGAGCTGGAGGCGCTGCATCGGCGCGCGGGCTTTACCGGGTTTGCGGTGGCGAGCGTGACCAAGGATGGGGTCGCATACCGGCACGGTTTCGGCTATGCCGATATCAAGGCAAAGCGGCCTTATCGGACCGATACCGTGCAAAACGTGGGCTCGGTCAGCAAGACGGTGGTGGGGGTGGCGCTGGCCAAGGCGGTCGAGCTTGGCTATTTCACGCTCGATACCGAGATCAATGCGGTGCTCCCGTTTCGCGTGGATAATCCGCATCCGGGCGCGGGGCCGATCACCATCCGCCATCTGGTGACGCATACCTCGGGCATTGTCGATGACGATGAGGTGTACGGGCACTCGTACTACCTGAATGCCTATTCGGACCGGCGCAGCCCCTTGCTCAAGCGCTTCGTGCGCGAGTTCACCGTGCCCGGGCGCAGCGACACCTCGCTCGATGGTTTTCTGAAGAATTACCTGGCGGCCGAGGGGCGCACCTTCAAGGCGAGCAACTTCGGCAAGGCGCCGAGCGGCAGCAGCTACGCGTATTCCAACATCGGGGCGGCGCTGGCGGCCTATCTGATCGAACTCAGGAGCGGGCAGCGTTTCGATGCGTTTTGCCGGACGCATATTTTCCAGCCGCTGGGCATGCGCCATACCAGCTGGGCCATCGACGACGCGCTGGCGGCGCCATGCGCGCCTGTACGACATCGAGAAGCGGGCGTATCCGCTGTATTCGCTCATTACCTATCCGGACGGCGGCTTGATCAGTTCGGCCGACGACCTGGCGATCTACCTGGTGGAAATGATCAAGGGCTATCGGGGCGAGTCCGCCTTGCTGGGCAAGGCATCGTTCAGGCTGCTGTTCGACAAGCAGTTCGCGGACGATGCGATTCCGGCCGACAGTCCGAAAAGCGAACCGAACGGCGGCCTGTTCTGGCGCCATTCGGCCAACGGGCAGATCGGCCATTCGGGCAGCGATCCGGGCGTGAGCACCTTCATGGCGTTCGACCCGGTGACGGGGACCGGAAAGCTGTTCTTGATGAACAGCGACATGGGTGGCGCGGACGAGGATCGTTTTGCACGCCGGATGCAGCAATTCGAGCCGATCTGGTCCGCGCTGGAGCGGCAACCATGAACGCCGCGACGACGCCACGGATGCGCACGGCGGGCTTCGGGTAGAAACATTTCCTAAAGCAACATCATCACGTATGCTATTGCTACGGGAACAGTTCATTTTTGAGGATGCGATGACGGCACAGTTGGACCCATTGATCTGCCAGGGATGCGGCGGCCAGCTTGCAAGCATTGCAATGCGATTATTGCGAGACGGTGACGCCGATTCCGCGCGCCGCACCGACGGCCGGCAAGACGGGGCAACGGCTCATTCCGCTCTCGGTCGACGACAAGGCCTTCGCATGCGGGGTGCTGCGGTACTTGTCGTTGAACGATCTGGTGCCGGACGACATGGTCGAGCGCGCCGTGCTGTCCGTCAAATCTTCCTACCTGCCCTGCTTTGCCCACGCCGTGTCGTACACCGCGTCGTGGACAGCCTCGTTCGGCTACAGCCGGACCGAAACCTATGTCGACCATGTGAACCGCCAGGTGGATGGCCAGTCGCAGAGAGTGGCGGTGACCAAGACGCGCACTGTCGTCGACTGGCGCCCTGCCAGCGGCCAGGACGCCGGCAAATTTACCCTGCTCGACTACGGAGGCAACAGCCTGCCGGCGGCAGCCTTGCCGTTGCTGGAACGTTTGTACTGCATCATCCTGGCCACGCCGTTCAAGAGCGCTTATCACAGTGGCGTGGAAATCGAGCCATACTCGCCGACACCCAACGCCGCCGCGTTGCCCAGCGCCGCGCAGCGCGCGGACGAGGTGATCGGGACGCTAGTGAAGCGTCACGCGCAAGGCGACAGGCAGCGCGACTGGCACTGGAACGCCAGCACCAGCTGGGACACCTCGGCAGTGTATGTACCGGTCGGCCATGTGCTCATCGCGTACGGCGGCAAGCAATACAAGGCCTGGGTCGACGGCACCAACAACGCCAATATGGTGACCGACGCGCTGCCGCCCAACAAGGTAAAGGGAAACCACATGGTGCGCGGCAGGATCGCGCCGTTGCTTGCCACGACGGCGCTGATGGTCGCCGGCCTGGCGTCCACCAGTTTTCTTCATGAAATGAAGATGGAACGTTTTGCGGCGGTCGGCGTTCTATTGCTGCTGGCCATTTGGCGCGATAACCGGCGCATCAAGCGCTCGCAGCGCACCCGCCAGACGGCACTTGCCAGGCGCGCGCCGCAGTACGGCCAGCCGGCGCCCACGCCGGCACCGGAACAGGCGTCCCAAGACAATGGCCCGGACCTGGTCTCGCTGGCGATCTCGCTGCTCTCGACGGTCATCGTTTGCGCCTTGCTGTACAAGCTGGTCAACGACCCGGCCGCGCCGCCCACACCCGTGCCGGCTGCCAGGGCGGCGGCGGCAGCGGCGGCACCGCTTGCCCCGGTCAAGGTGCACGTCAACCAGCCCTTCAAGCCGCTGCCACCGATCCTGCTTGCCGTCAATGCCAAGGATTGGGAGACGGTGCGTACCCTGATGGCGCAAGCCAAGCCCCGGAAGCCGGCGTTGGACATCGAAATGACCACATCGGCAGGACTGTTGGAACAAGGCACCAAGGATTTACTCGACAAGCAAAGTTATATGGCCATCCTGTCATTTAGCCTCGCGGTCCAGCTCAATGGCGCCAACATCGAAGCCCGCAGCAAGCTCGGCACCGCGCTGATCGGCGCCGGCGACTACGAGGGTGCGCGCGAGGCGCTCGGCGACCTGCTCGACGCCGCGCCCGACCACCTGGAGGGCTGGAGAAACATGGCCGAGGCGGCCGCACTGGCCGAGCAGCCGGACCAGGCCGACGCCAGCCTGCGCATGCTGCTGCACTTGAGCAAAAACCGCAAGGAGACCATCGATGAGCTGAAACAGCGCGCCGCCGCGGGCGAGCCGGACCGGTTCGGCGAGACGGTGGCAAGGGTGCTCAAGCCCGCCGTCAAAAAGAAGCCGCGCAAACAGGTCATTCGCACGGCCCTGTGACGGCCGGGTGCGGGCAGGCTTGCGCGTCAAGAAAATGCCGGGCCACATGCCAGAACCATGCTGCATGCAACGCGCGAAGCGCTTGTCGACACCGGGCTCACCCAAGCGACAAATCATCGAGGATCGGGCAATCCGGCCGTTCGTCGCCATGGCAGGCGCCGGCCAGCTTTTCCAGGGTGCGCTTCATGGCCTGCATATCGCCGATTTTGCGGTCCAGCTCGGCGATATGCTGCCTGGCCATCGCGCGCACATCCTTGCTGGCGCGGTGCTTGTCCTGCCACAAGGCCAGCAGGGTCTTGATCTGTTCCAGCGAAAAGCCCAGCTCGCGGCTGCGGTGGATGAACTGCAGCACCTGCACATCCTGCGGCCCATACACGCGATACCCGGCATCGGTCCGCTGCGCCTCGCCGATCAGCCCGATCGATTCGTAGTGCCGGATCATCTTGGCCGACACGCCCGAGGCCTTGGCCGTCTCGCCGATGTTCATTGTCGTCATGCCGTTCCTCCCGCTACCCAGCGCTTGAGCAGCAGCGCATTGCTGACCACCGATACGCTCGAAAATGCCATCGCCGCCCCCGCAATCATCGGGTTGAGCAAGCCGAACGCGGCCAGCGGCACGCCGATCACGTTGAACACAAACGCCCAGAACAGGTTCTGGCGAATCTTGCTGTAGGTGCGGCGCGAGATGTCGATGGCGTCGACCAAGAGGCGCGGATCGCCCCGCATCAGCGTCACGCCGGCCGTGTGCATCGCCACGTCGGTGCCGCTGCCCATGGCCACGCCGATATCGGCCGCCGCCAGGGCCGGCGCATCGTTGATGCCGTCGCCCACCATCGCCACCCGTTCGCCTTTGGCGCGCAGGGCCGCGATGATCGCCGCCTTGCCCTCCGGCAGCACCTGCGCGTGCACCTCGTCGATGCCGAGCTGGTCCGCGATATGGCGCGCGCTGCCGGGATTGTCGCCGCTCAGCATCACCGTGCGGATGCCGGCCGCGTGCAGCCGCTCGATCGCTTGCCGGCTGTGCGGCTTGAGCGCGTCGCCGAAGGCCAGCATGCCGAGCAGGCGCGGACCCTCGGCCAGCCACGAGACCGTCTCGCCGGACGCCTCGCGCGCCTGCCCTTGCGCGGCGAGCGCGGCGATGTCGACGCCGTGCTGGCGCATCAGTGCGGCGTTGCCGAGCAGCAGCGCGCGCCCATCGACCGTGGCGGCAACCCCCAGCCCGGCCAAGGCACGCGTGCCGGCCGCCGGCGCCGGGGTGATGCCCGCCGCCCGCGCCGCGTCGCCCACCGCGCGCGCCAGCGGATGTTCGCTGCCCTGCTGCACGGCGGCCGCCAGCGCCAGCAAGGCTTGCTGGTCGCCGTGCGCGGGGACATACGCGGTCAGGCGCGGCTTGCCGGCGGTCAGGGTGCCGGTCTTGTCGAACGCGACCACGGTGACGCCATGCAAGAGTTCGAGCGCTTCGGCGTCCTTGATCAGGATGCCGTATCCGGCGGCCACGCCGGTGCCGGCCATGATCGCCGTCGGCGTCGCCAGCCCCAGCGCGCACGGGCAGGCGATCACCAGCACCGCCACCGCGTTGAGCAGTGCCGCGCTCCAGTCGCCGTTGGCCAGCCACCAGCCGAAGAAGGTAGCGAGCGCGATGACCACGATGGCCGGCACGAACACGGCGCTGACCTTGTCCACCAGGCGCTGGATCGGCGCCTTGGCCGCCTGCGCATCCTCGACCGCGCGAATGATGCGCGCCAGCACGGTTTCGGCGCCGATGGCGCTGGCGCGGGCGAGCAGCAGGCCTTCGCCATTGACCGCGCCGCCGATCACGCGCGCGCCCACGTCTTTGCTCACGGGCAGGCTTTCACCGGTCAGCATCGATTCGTCGGCGTGGCTGGCGCCTTCGATCACGTCGCCATCCATCGGAATGCGCTCGCCGGGACGGATCACGACCTCGTCGCCGACCTTGAGTTTGCTGATCGGAATGTCGCTTTCCACACCGTTGCGGCGCACGCGCGCCGTCTCCGGGCGCAGCGACTGCAGGGCGCGAATGGCTTCGGTGGTCTGGCGCTTGGCGCGCGTTTCCAGCCATTTTCCCAGGCGCACCAGGGTGATCACCACGGCGGACGCCTCGAAATACAGGTGCGCGCCATGCTGCTGCGGCTGGCCCAGCCACTGGTACAGGCTCAGGCCGTACGCGGCCGTGGTGCCGAGCGCGACCAGCAAGTCCATATTGCCGCTCCTGGCCAGCAGTGCTTTCCAGGCGGAACGGTAGAAGCGCGCGCCGATCCAGAACTGCACCGGCGTGGCCAGCAGCCATTGGACCCAGGCCGGCAGCATCGCGTCGATGCCAACAGCGGCCAGCAGCATGGGTGCGAGCAAGGGCATGGTGAGGGCGGCGGCGATCGCGATCTCGGCCGGTTCCGACAGTCCACGCGCCGGCGCCGGCGGCGGCGCTGCCTCGGCGGGCGCGCTGGCCGAATAGCCGGCGCGTTCGACCGCCGCGATCAGCTGGGCCGGATCGAGCGTTGCGCCGGTAATCAATACTTTCTCGGTGGCCAGGTTGACGGTGGCGCCCTGCACGCCAGGTACCGCGCGCAAGGCTTTTTCGACCCGTCCGGCGCACGAGGCGCATGTCATGCCGCCCACCTCAAGCGTGGTTTCGGCGGCGTCCTGCATAGTAATAGTCGTCATTTCAAGCTCCTTTACAACTCCAATGCCACCATGCTCAAGCTTCCCATTATAGTAAGGTCAAGCGAAAAAACCGCTTGACCTTCCCACGGTGGGAACGTCGACAATGGCGCTATTCCATTCACCAACAGGAGTTCCACCATGATCAAGCTGAGTATTCCCGAGATGAGCTGCGGCCATTGTGCCGGCGTCATCAACAAGACCGTCAAGGAGCTCGACCAGGATGCCGTCGTCACGTTCGACATACCGGCGCGCACCATCGAGCTGAACACGACGGCGGCGCAGGACGAGGTGCTCGCCAGCCTGGCCGAGGCCGGCTATCCCGCCAAGGCCGCTTGATCCGCACGGCGCGGCCCCGATTTTCCATGTGCTAGACTTTGTCCATGAAATGCTTCCGAACATTGCTGATGTGGCTGATGCTGCTCGCGATTCCCTTGCAGGGTTTCGCAGCGGCATCGTCGGCGCTGTGCGAAGCGGCCACCGCGCCGCTCGCCAGCCATGCCGCCGCCGCCAGCATGGACGAGGGCCACTGCGACGAGCCGGGCAGCGCCACGCCGGACAGCGCCGCCAAGTGCAGTAACTGCGCCTTCTGCTGCGTGGGCATGGCCATCGCCCCGGCATGTCCCGCACCGGGCACCGCGCCCCCGCTCGCCTCCGAATTGATTGCCTACGCCCCCATGCATGTGACGGCGCACATCCCGGGCGGCCTGGAACGTCCTCCTCACTCCCCGATCGCCTGAATGCCCTTGGTCCGTCCACGGACCAGCGTCTTTTAACCAACACGATTGAGGTTGTCATGAATTCCCTTCGCCTGATATGGCCGCTGCTGCTTGCCGCCGCCATGCCGCCGGCGCTGGCGCAAACGAGCGCCGCTCCACTTGCCTACGACTCGGCCTTTGCCGGGTACCGCACCTACCGGGAGCCGCAAGCGGCATCCTGGAAGGACACCAACGAACAGCTGCTCAAACGGCCCGGCCAGATGGGCCACATGGGTCACATGAACCACAACATGGACGCCGCCAAAAAACCGGATGCGCCCAAGCTTGACGATCCCCATGCCGGGCACGATATGAGCGGCATGAAAAAGAGCGCGGAGCCGGCCAAGCCCGCCCCGCACCACGGCCACCAGCACAAGGAGTGACGATGCGACGATTATCCACTCCGCTGCGCCGCATCGCGCTCGCTGGCATCTGCGCCTTTGCTGCCGGCTGCGCATCGTTCGCGCCCGACGGCGGCTACGCCGAGGTGCGCCAGCTCGCGCAGCAGCGCACCGGCGACGCCATTCCCGCCGGCGCACCGGGCACCGGCAATGTCGAACAGCAGGTCACGGCCTTGCTGTCCAGGCCCTTGTCGGCCGAAGACGCGGTCACCATCGCCCTGCTCAATAACCGCAGCCTGCAAGCCGGCTATGCGGAACTGGGCATCGCCGAGGCGGACCTGGTGCAGGCCGGCCGCATCGCCAATCCGGTGTTCAGTTTCGGCCGCATGAAGAGCCACGAGGGCGTCGAGATCGAGCGCAA
The DNA here is from genome assembly GCF_011682145.1 of Massilia mucilaginosa. GTDB lineage: Bacteria > Pseudomonadota > Gammaproteobacteria > Burkholderiales > Burkholderiaceae_D > Telluria_A > Telluria_A mucilaginosa. The sequence goes on along the minus strand of NZ_WHJH01000015.1, from coordinate 81,424 downwards.
GCTGATGCTGCCCGTGATCGGCCTGTTGACCATGCCGGTCGCCACCCGCCTCGAACGGCGCCGTTACGAACAGGCGCAAATGCGCGCCGCCGGCGAGGTGCTGCGCACCGCCGACGCCACCCGGCGCGCCTGGTACGGGGCGGTGGCCGCCCAGCAAAGCGCCGAGTACATGGAGCAGGTAAAGAACGCCGCCGAAGCGAGCGCCGAACTGGCGCGCCGCATGGCGCTGGCCGGCAACTGGAGCAAATTACAGCACGCGCGCGAACAGGCGTTCTACGCCGATTCGGTGGCGCAGCTGGCGCGCGCGCGCCAGGCCCGCACCCTGGAGCGCGAAAGGCTCACGCGCCTGATGGGCGTCTCGAATCCGGCCGCCTTCACCCTGCCCGTACGCCTGCCCGACCTGCCGGCGGCGCCACGCGAGGTGCAGGGTGCCGAAGCCCAGGCCATGGGCAACCGGCTCGACATGCTGATGGCGCAAAAGGAACTGGCCGGCCTGGCATCGTCGCTGGGCCTGACCCGCACCACCCGCTTCGTCAACCTGCTCGACCTGAGCTACCTGCGCAACACCGGCGAAACCGGCGAGCGCGCCACCGGCTACGAAATCGAACTGCAGATCCCCCTGTTCGACTGGGGCGGCGCCAGGGTGGCCAAAGCCGAGACGATGTACATGCAGGCCGTGCACCGCGCCGCCGGCCTGGCTGTCGATGCGCGTTCGCAGGTACGCGAAAGCTACGCGGGCTACCGCACCGCCTACGACCTGGCACGCCACTACCGCGACGAAGTGGTGCCGCTCAAAAAACGCATCGCCGACGAACAGCTGCTGCGCTACAACGGCATGCTGATCAGCGTCTTCGAACTGCTGGCCGACGCGCGCGAGCAGGTCGTTGCCGTCAACGCCGCCATCGAAGCGCAGCGCGATTACTGGATCGCCGACGCCGCCCTGCAGGCCGCGCTGACCGGCAGCGGCGACGCCGTAGCCGCCATGCCACGCGCCGGCAGCGCAGCGCCCAGCGCCGCTCCGGCCCAACATTGAAAGGACATGCAAGATGGTCTCACGTAGAAATTTCTTCACTGGCGCGGGCGCGCTTGCGGTCAGCACGGCGCTGGTCTCGCGCGCCGGCGCCGCATCGCTGCCGGAAGCGGTCATCATGGACAAGGCATCGACCCAGCCGCCTTTGACGCCGCCCAACGGCCGCCCGTACAACCCGGTGGTCACCCTCAACGGCTGGACCCTGCCGTGGCGGATGAAAGACGGCGTCAAGGAGTTCCACCTCGTGGCCGAGCCGGTGGTGCGCGAAATCGCGCCCGGCATGAAGGCCAACCTGTGGGGTTACAACGGCCAGTCGCCGGGACCGACCATCGAAGTGGTGGAAGGCGACCGGGTACGCATTTTCGTCACCAACAAACTGCCCGAGCACACCAGCGTGCACTGGCACGGCCAGCGCCTGCCGAACGGCATGGACGGCGTGACCGGCCTGACCCAGCCCGGCATCGATCCGGGCAAGACCTTCGTCTACGAATTCGTGGCGAAGCGTCCCGGTACCTTCATGTACCACCCGCACGCCGACGAAATGACGCAGATGGCGATGGGGATGATGGGCTTCTGGATCACCCACCCCAAGGACCACAACTTCATGCGGGTCGACCGCGACTTCTGCTTTTTGCTGAACGCCTACGACATCGACCCGGGCAGCTATACGCCCAAGGTCAACACGATGCTCGACTTTAACCTGTGGACCTTCAACAGCCGCGCCTTTCCCGGCATCGACCCGATGGTGATCGCGCACAACGACAAGGTGCGCATCCGGGTCGGCAACCTGACCATGACGAATCACCCGATCCACATGCACGGCCACGAATTCACGGTCACCGGCACCGATGGCGGCTGGACTCCGCCGGCCTCGCGCTGGCCGGAAGTGACGACCGATATCGCGGTCGGCCAGATGCGCGCGATCGAGTTCGTCGCCAGCGAGCCGGGCGACTGGGCCTTCCACTGCCACAAATCGCACCACACCATGAACGCCATGGGCCACGACGTGCCGACCCTGATCGGAGTCGACCAGCGCGAGGTGCTCGGCAAGATCAACAAGCTGGTGCCGGGCTACATGGTCATGGGCGACAAGGGCATGGCCGACATGGGCGAGATGGAGATGCCGCTGCCGGACAACACGCTGCCGATGATGACCGGCTACGGTCCGTTCGGCGGCATCGGCATGGGCGGCATGTTCACCATGATGAAGGTGCGCAAAGGCCTGGCGCGCGGCGACTACAAGGACCCGGGCTGGTACAAGCATCCGCCGGGCAGCGTGGCATACGAGTGGAAGGAAGGCGGGATTGCCAGGCCGGAGCCGGTGCGTGCCCCGGATGCCGACAAAATGGCGGCAAAACCGGGCGAGAAGGTGCTGCAAGTGACCAAACCGGGCAAAAATCATGCACACTGACGCTTTTTTCAACCATTGAAAGAAGCTGATGCGCCAATTCGTTCTGCTTGCCGTCATCGCACTGGCGTCGCTCCAGGCCCGGGCGGCGACGCCCAGCGAAACGCTGGCGGCCTTCCACGCCGCCCTGCACGCGGGCGACGAGGCGCGCGCGATGACGCTGCTCAGTCCCGAGGCCGTCATTTACGAGGCCGGTCACGTGGAACGTTCGCGCAGCGAGTACGTGGATCACCACCTGGCCAACGACATTGCCTTTGCCAGGGTGACCACGCGCAGGGTGGTGCGCCATAAGGAACGGCTCGAAGGCAATGTGGCGATCCTGCTCGACGAGGTCGAAACCAGGGGAGCCTTCAAGGGCAAGGCCATCAACGCGGTGGGCACCGAGACCGCCATCCTGGAGAAAAAGGGCGACGGCTGGGTGGTGCTGCATTTTCACTGGTCGTCGCGCAAGGCCAAATAGCTCAGTCCAGGTCCGCCAGTGCGCGCCACATGTGAACCTTGGACAGATAGCGCTCGCCGAGCGCGATGGCGTACGGTTCAACGCCAAAGACGGCGAAGCCGAGCCGCTGGTACAGGTCGCGGGCAGCCGCGTTCTGTTCGGTGACCGTGAGCTGGATGATTTTTGCATGCGGACGCGCGCTGGCGTAATCGAGCGCGGCGTTCATCAATTGCGCGCCAAGGCCCGCACGGCGGCAGCGCGGCGTGATGTACATGCCGAACAAGGTGACCTTGTGGCGGCCCTTTTCGCGCGCTTCAAACGACAGGCCGGCCGTGCCGACGAGCGCGCCGTCGTCGTCGAAAGCGCCGAGCACCACTTCGTTAAAGTCCGGATCGGGGTTCAGGCGCGCCTCCCACCATGCTGCGGGACGCAGCGCGCGTTCTTCGGCGCTGGAGGTGTAGGCGTCCGGATGCAGATCGAGCGCTTCGAGCGTGATCGCACGGTATGCCGGGGCGTGGGCTGGATTGAGTCGTTGGAGCTTCATGCTCCCATCTTAGCGAAAAACCGGGCCCGCAGGCCCGTATTCATGCGCGAAACGCGGTCTCCGGCATGCCCTGCACGCCCGGGCGCACCAGCAGCACAGCGCCCGATTCGCTGTCTTCGGGCAGTCTGCCGGCCGCGATCGAGGTGACCAGCAGGGTGTCCATGCCGGGGCCGCCGAAGCTGCACATCGACGGTTTGAGCAGCGGCAGGTCGATGGTGCGATCGAGCTTGCCCTCGGGCGTGAAGCGCAGCAGGCAGCCGCCGTCGTTCCCGCAAATCCAGTAGCAGCCGTCGACATCGACCGCCGCGCCGTCGGGACGGCCGCGATGGGCGTTCATGTCGACCAACATGCGCTGATTGGTCGGCGTGCCGCTGTCGGTGTCGTAGTCGAAGGCCCAGATCAGCTGGCGCGATACGTGCGAGTCGGACAAATACATGGTGCGCCCGTCCGGCGAAAACCCGAGGCCGTTCTGCACCACCAGGTTCGATACCAGCGGCGCCGAAAAGCCCTGCTCGCGCGTGTAGCGGTACAGGCTTCCCTCGGCGCGCAGTTCAGGCTTGTCCAGGTACAGCGTGCCGCTCCAGAACCGCCCCTGCCGGTCGCAGCGGCCATCGTTGAAGCGCATGCCCTGTTTCATGCCGGGCAGCGCAGCGAGCAGCGCGGCGCGGACATGCACCTCGATGTCCATGGTGAGCTCGAACACGCCGGTTTCCATCCCGGCCACCAGGCCGCCGCTCTCGGTGAGCGCGATACAGGCCGGCATTTCGGTGGTGAACCAGATACGCTGTTCGCCGCTTGCGGCATCGAGGCGCCAGATGCGCCGGCCCAGGATGTCGACCCAGTACCAGGCGCCCTCCGCGGCGCTCCACAGCGGGCTTTCGCCCACCGCGCAGTGCACGTCCGGTACTTTTTCGATGCTCGCTTGCGTGCTCATAATGCCCTTACAGATCGGTGATTTCGCGGTAACGCGGCACCAGTGTTTTCATCATCATCCATGCCGCCAGGTAGGCCAGCGCGCAGATCGAGAACATGATCATGTAGCCGGTACTGATCTGGCCCAGCGCACCATAATAGTCGAACAGCCAGCCACCGAGCTTGGTCAACAGAACGCCGCCCATGCCGCCGAACATGCCGCCGATGCCCACCACCGAACCGACGCTATGTTTCGGGAACATGTCGGACACGGTGGTGAAGATGTTGGCCGACCAGGCCTGGTGCGCGGAGGCGCCAATGCCGATCAGGATCACCGGTACCCAGAAGCTGATGTAGCCGAACGGCTGCGCCAGCAACACCACCAGCGGAATGAAGGCGATGCACAGCATGGCCTTCATGCGGCCGTCGTAGGGATTGTCGCCGCGGTTGATGAACCAGGTCGGGAACCAGCCGCCGCCGATACTGCCGACCATGGTCATGCTGTACAAGACGGCCAGCGGCACGATGATGTCGGTGCCTTTCAGGCCATAGGTCGCGGCCAGGTACTTGGGCAGCCAGAAAAGGAAAAACCACCAGACGCCGTCGGTCATGAATTTGCCGAGCGCGAAGGCCCAGGTCTGGCGGTAGCCGAGCAGCTTGAACCACGAGGTCTTCGGCTTGACGACACCGGCAACCGGCTCGGGCACCACCGCGCAGTCGCTGTTGATGTAATCGAGTTCCGCCTTGCCCATGCGCTTCTGTTCGGCCGGGGTATCGTAGAACACCATCCACAGCGCCATCCACACAAAACCGATGGCGCCGATGATGATGAAGGCCATCTGCCAGCCCCACGCGGCGGCGATGACCGGCACCGTGAGCGGCGCCAGGATCGCGCCGACGTTGGCGCCGGAGTTGAAGATGCCGGTGGCGAACGAGCGTTCCTTCTTGGGGAAGTATTCGGCGGTGGCCTTGATCGCGGCGGGGAAGTTACCCGCTTCGCCCAGCGCCAGCACCGCGCGCGACATCATGAAGCCGGCGATCGACACCGGCACCACGGTCATGCCAAGGCTGGTCAGGACGCCGTTGATGCCCTCGCCCACGCCAATCGCAAACGCGTGCATGATCGCGCCGAGCGACCAGATGGTAATGGCCAGCACGAAGGCGCGCTTGGTACCGAGTTTGTCGATCACGCGGCCGGCGAACAGCATCGAAAACGCGTACACAAACTGGAAGGCCGCCGTGATGTTGGCGTAATCGGTATTCGACCAGCCGAATTCTTTGGACAGGTCGGTGGCTAACAGGCTCAGGACCTGGCGGTCCAGATAATTGATGGTGGTGGCGAAGAACAGGAGGGCGCAAATGGTCCACCGGTACTTGCCTATGACTTGCTGGTTCATCGGTCGCTTCTTTATGGTTGTTTTTAGAAACAGCGCGCTGCCGCCAGGCGTCTCCACACCTTGTATCGACGGCAGCGCGACCAGCCTTACTTGGGTTGTTGCATGCCTCCGTCGACAAGGCGGGTCAGGCCCAGTGGATTATGGTCGGCCAGCGCCTCCGGAAGCAAGTCCGCCGGCACGTTCTGGTAGCACACCGGACGCAGGAAGCGGTCGATGGCGGACGCGCCCACCGAGGTGCTGCGGCTGTCGGAAGTGGCCGGGAACGGGCCGCCGTGGACCATGGCATGCGCCACTTCGACGCCGGTAGGGTAGCCGTTGAACAGGATGCGGCCCGCCTTGCGTTCCAGGACCGGCAGCAGCGCGGCGGCATGGGCGCGGTCGGCGGCCAGGGCGTGCACGGTGGCGGTCAACTGGCCTTCGAGGTGTTCGGCAACCTGCTGCATTTGCTCGGCGTCGCGGCAGCGCACCAGCAAGGCGCACGGCCCGAAAATCTCGGATTCCAGCGCAGGGGTGGACAGGTAGGTGGCCGCGTCGCACACGTACAGCGAGGCTTGCGCCGCGCAGCCGGCGCCATCTTCCTTGCCCTGCGCGACCAGGGTCACGCCGTCGATGCCGGAGAGCTGCTCCACGCCGCCGACGTAGGCCTTGTGGATGCCGGGGGTGAGCATGGTGCCGGCGCCCTTGGCTTGCAGCGCGCTTGCTGCCGCTTCGACGAACTGGTCGAAATGGTCGCCCTTGAGGCCCATGACCAGGCCCGGGTTGGTGCAGAACTGGCCGACGCCCAGGGTCAGCGAATCGACGAAGCCTTGCGCCACGGCGGCGCGGTCGCTTGACAAGGCCGCCGGCAGCAGGAACACCGGATTGATGCTGCTCATTTCTGCGTACACGGGGATCGGTTCCGGGCGCAGGGCCGCGGTGCGCATCAGCGCCAGGCCGCCCTGGCGCGAGCCGGTAAAGCCAACCGCCTTGATGGCCGGATGGTCGACCAGGCGCTGGCCGATCTGGCGGCCTTCGCCGAACAGCATCGAGAACACGCCTTCGGGCAGTTTGCAGTCGGCCACCGCTTTTTGAATGACCTTGCCGACCAGTTCCGAGGTGCCGAGGTGGGCGCCGTGCGCCTTGACCACGACCGGGCAACCTGCGGCCAGCGCCGAGGCGGTGTCGCCGCCGCCGACCGAGAAGGCCAGCGGGAAGTTACTGGCGCCGAACACGGCGACCGGTCCCAGCGGGATCTTGCGCAGGCGCAGATCGGGGCGCGGCGGCACGCGATCCGGCAGGGCCGAATCGATGGTGGCGTCGATGAAGTAGCCGTCGCGCGCGACCTTGGCGAACAGGCGCAGTTGATTGACGGTGCGGCCACGCTCCCCCTCCAGGCGCGCGGTCGGCAGGCCGGTCTCCAACGCGGCGCGTTCGATCAAGGTGGGGCCGAGATTGAGGATGCCTTCGGCGATGGTCTCCAGGAAGACCGCGCGCTGTTCCAGCGTGGTGCCGCGGTAGGCGTCGAAGGCGCTTTGCGCCAGGGCGCAGGCGGCATCGACGTCGGCGTCGGTGGCCAGGCCGAAGTCCGGGCCCATCGCGTCGTTGCGGGACGGGTCGATCGCGCGCACCACGCCGGCCGTGCCGCGCAGGGTGCGTTGGCCGATGACCATTTCTCCATTGATTTGCATATCTTTGATCTCCAAAATCGGTTCCTCGATCGGGATTATTGGGCGCCCTGGGCGCTGATCAGCTTCTCCAGCATCGCGTCTTCTTCGGCCGTCAGGTCGGTCAATGGCGCGCGTACCGGGCCGGCCGAGTGGCCTACCAGGCGCGCGCCGGCCTTGACGATACTGACTGCGTAGCCGGCCTTGCGGTTGCGGATGTCGAGGTAAGGCAGGAAGAACTGGTCGAGCAGGCGGTTGGTGGTCGCGTGGTCTTCGGCGGCAACGGCGTGGTAGAAGTCCATCGCCATTTTCGGCATGAAGTTGAAGACGGCCGACGAGTACACCGGGGTGCCCAGCGCCTTGTAGGCCGCTGCGTAGACTTCGGCAGTAGGCAGGCCGCCCAGGTAGCTGAAGCGGTCGCCCATGCGGCGCCAGATCTGCACCATCAGTTCGATGTCGCCGATGCCGTCCTTGAAGCCGATCAGGTTAGGGCAGCGCGCGGCCAGTTTTTCGAGCGAGTCGGCGGTCAGGCGGCACTGGCCGCGGTTGTAGACGACGACGCCGAATTTGACGGAAGCGCAGACCGCTTCGACGTGGGCGATCAGGCCATCCTGGCTCGCTTCGGTCAGGTAGTGCGGCAGCAGCAGGATACCGTGGGCGCCGAGGCGCTCGGCTTCCTGGGCCAGGGCGATCGCGGTGCGGGTCGGGCCGCCGGCGCCGGCCAGGATCGGCACCTTGCCACGGCAGGTGTCGACCGCGGTGCGGATCACGTCCGAGTATTCGCTTGGGGTCAGGGAGAAGAACTCACCGGTGCCGCCGGCCGCGAACAAGGCGCTGGCGCCGTACGGAGCAAGCCATTCGAGGCGCTCGGCGTAGGTGCGCGCGTTGAAATTGCCCTGGTCGTCGAAGTCGGTCAGCGGGAACGACAGCAGGCCGGACGACAGGATGTGTTTGAGTTCTTGCGGATTCATGGGGTCTCCAGATATAGGCGGGTTGTTTGGCACTAGTGATACGTCATCGTACAACTAGTCTTCGACATAAGCAAGCACAACGTTGAGACGGATGGCGGAGGCGCCGGGGCGGACTGGGAAGGCGGAAAGCGGGAGGGAAGCGCAGATCAGCGGGAGCGCCGGCGGGCAGGCTCCCGTGGGGGCAATCGGTGGGCCGGCGGGATCAGGCCCCGTTCGACTCGAGTTGCTGCTGCGCCTGGCGCAGGCGTTCGCGGCTGTTGCTCAGGTGGGTGCGCATGGCGGCGCGCGCCGCTTCCGGGTCCTTGCGCAGGATCGCGTTGAAGATGTCTTCGTGCTCGCGGTTGACCCGTTCCAGATAGGCGGCCGGATCGTCGTGCCCGAGCTGCGGCATGTTGATGCGCGCACGCGGGATGATGGTGGTGCCCAGCTGGCTCAGGATATCGACGAAATAGCGGTTGCCGGTGGCCTGCGCGATCAGCAGGTGAAACTGCACATCGGCGTCAACGGCGGGGCTTCCGCGCGCGACGCTGCGCTGCATGGCGCCCAGTACCTTGGCCAGTTCGGCCACCTGCGCTTCGCTGCGCCGGGCCGCCGCCAGCCAGGCCGCTTCGGCCTCCATGCTGATGCGCAGTTCCAGCATCGCCAGCACGTCCATGACGGTGACGATGCTCTCGGCGTTGATCGCCAGGCCCGCGTTGCTGCGTTCGATGACGAAGGTGCCGATGCCGTGCCGGGTCTGCGCCCAGCCGGCCGCCTGCAGGTGCGAGATGGCTTCGCGCACCACGGTGCGGCTCACGCCGTGCTGCTCCATGATGGCCGACTCGGTCGGCAGCTTGTCGCCGGGCTTGAGCACACCCTGCTGGATGCTGCCCGTGATGTGCTCGACCACGCCTTGGGCAAGGGTGCGGTGTTTCTTGCGGGGTGGCGGCAGCGCCTGGGCAGGTGTGGATGGTGTCATGCGCATATTATACAACTTGAATAGTTGTACGACATCTTATGATTGGATGGGGTGTATACTTGGGCGACGTAGAATCACCCACAGAAATGAGATGGCATGAATTGCCGTGACAATTGCGGCGCCTGCTGCACCGCCCCTTCCATCACCAGTCCGATTCCCGGCATGCCCCATGGCAAAGCCGCGGGCGAGCGCTGTATCCAGCTTGGCGCGGACAAGCGCTGCCTGATTTTCGGCAAGCCGGAACGGCCGGCGTTCTGCGGCGGCTTGCAGCCGTCGGAAGAGATGTGCGGCAGCAGCCGCGAACATGCGATGCAGTGGCTGGGGGCGCTGGAGCGGGCGACCGCACCGGGGTGCAATGACTGATCTTCAGCCAGGCGATCTCCTCACAAAAGAGACAGCACCGCACCCGGCTTGATGGCCAAGTGACGACGAGCCTTGCAGTAAGTATCCGGTATACGCACCGGACGCCCAGCCAATACCTGCCCCACTTGCCGCGCGAACCTATGTCAAAAGACGCTTTCTGGGCTTACGCTTGAACGCCATCGCATCCCGTCTTGCAATGGCATTGTCATATTCCTGATCCGATAAGAGATGCTCGCCAATAGGAAGGAACCATCCCTCCACACAGCCAGGATCGCACAGGGCAACCTGAATATGCGTTCCTTTGCGAAAGCCGGATTTCGGCGCCATCTCGGCACCTTGCGGGAAGGCGCCACGCACTGCTTGAAACGGTGTCAATGGTGGATCGTGGTTCGCACGAACGTGATGAATAAACGTGAACACGGCATTGTCGAGTCTGCGAAGAATGACATCGGTATCATCTTCACCAGCGGCGCGATTTTCAGGCATCGGAATGCCAACGGCTGCCATGCCGGTTAACATGCCTTGATAGGCCTTGTCGAACTCGTTGATTCCCGCCTGGGGCGTCATGTCCAGCCAACTCTGCACCCGGAGGATGGCGCCGACCACGGCTGGCGTACCAATTGGCCTCGCGGTGTACATCTTTTCGGGATTGCTATGGGAAGCGTTTGCGAACAGGTCCGCTCTCTCACAATCGCCTTCAAAGAAATAGACGCCAGGTCCACGCCAGTCATAGGAATTTTGACTAGGATCAAGATGGACAAGTCTCCCACTGACCAGATCGTCACGCGTCGTGATATCGCATCCGTGATAGGCCAGCAGCAGCTGACCGGCAATCACCTGAAAATACGCGCAAGCCGCCCTTTGGCCGTCACGATCCCGTCCCGTCGAAGTGCCTTTGCCGCCTCCTGTGGCGACATGGCATACGGGTTATCTGCTACGGGGTTCGCAATCTTTGACGGAATGCGAACGGGTAATGTTGCGTTCTTCGGCACCGCATTGGTTCTCACCTTTGATTTAAGCGCTTTCATTGTTTTATCCTCAGACGCCACGTTCGATGCCGCAAAATGAAGCTTCTGCCACGACAGGCAAAAGCAGCAGGTATATGGATGTTAGACCTGAGCGACAAGCATTCGGTTCAAACTATGTCGTTCGCGGCCAAATGGAGGCGAATTCATTGCGCATAACTGGTCTGCGTGCTCCCCACCCTGTTTAGTAAATCCCATGAAACTCCCCGAGGTTTCAGGGAATCGTTTGACCCTCCGATTTTTCGAGTGCAATACTCGATTCAGTCGATTCGTCCATACACGCAAGGCTGCATCGCTTGCCACAGCTGGCGGGTCACCACTGTGTTGCATATAAACGCCAAGCGGGCTCGCACAAGCCGCGCGCACATATTCCAAATGGAAAACAGGAGACAAGATGCGATTCACAACGACACGGACTCTCATGAGTCTGGCGGTCGCCAGCGCGTTCGGCTGTGCGGTCCTGCCAGCACACGCGCAAACCGCCAGCGCCGCCGACAGCACCATCCCCGCCAGCAACGACCCGAACCAGATCCAGGAAGTCAACGTCACCGCCACCCGCCATTCCACCTCGCTGCTGCGCACGCCGCTGGCCGTCACCGCCCTGAGCCAGGACCAGCTCACGCGCAAGGGCGCCACCAGCCTCAGGGACCTGGCCGGCGACATTCCCAACGTCGTCATCCAAAACACCGGCCTCGATTCGGCGGTGCAGATCACGATCCGCGGCATCACCTCGACCAACTTCACCGAAACGGGCGATCCGGCGGTCGGCTTTCACGTCGACGGCCTGTACTCGCCGCGCCCGCAAGGCGCGCAGGCGCTGATGTTCGACATCGACCAGCTCGAAGTGCTGCGCGGCCCGCAAGGCACCCTGTTCGGCCGCAATTCAACCGGCGGCAGCGTCAACGTCATCTCGGCCAAGCCGGACTTTTCCGGTAACTACGGCAAGGCCAATCTGGAACTTGGCAACTACAACAAGAAACAGGCCAACATCGTGCAGAACGTCGTCGTCAACGACATGCTGGCCCTGCGCGCGACCTACATGACAGTGCGGCGCGACGGCTATGCCAACCAGCTGCGCGACCTGAGCGAAGCGAATGCGCCGGCCTACGGCTGGATCCCCGACGGCATTCCCGATGTCGACCAGCGCTTCAACCACAAGGTGGGCAAGAAGGACTTCTACACCAACCAAAACCAGTGGGCCGCGCGCGTGGCAGCCGCCCTCAAGATCAACAAGAACCTCACGGCGCGCCTGGTGTACGAAGAGTTCCAGGACTCCGGCGCCGGCGGGTCCACCTTTCGCGACTGCGACGCGGGCGCCGGCACGCGCTACGCCTGCACCGGCGGCAAATGGGACATCAACATCAACGTGCCGGGCGAGACGAACCTGAACATCCGCACCGTGCGCGCGGGCGTGAACTGGAATTTGAGCGACACCGCCAGCGTCGACTACCACTTCCAGGTCGCCGACCAGCGCCGCAAGGAAACCACCGACGACGACAGGGGCATGCAGCACCCCGCTCCGTTCCAGGTCAACGGCAAGTACCCCAACGTCGCCGGCGGCGACTACGGCACCTGGCCGCTGACCGACATCTTCCACCGCACCATGGACTCGCGCTACCTCTCCACCGTGCACGAGGCGCAGCTCAAGCAGACGCTCGGCCCGGTGCAGTACGTGGCGGGCCTGTTCTGGATGCACGAACGCAACCGCATCGACTATGAAATCACCAATGTGATCCAGAAGCCGTACGGCGATCCGGGCAGCGTGCTGTATCACCAGCCGAACCGCCAGGTCGACGCCAAGGCCGCCTTCGCGCAGGCCGACTGGAAGTTCATGCCCACCTGGACCGGCACCCTGGGCGCGCGCTTTTCGTCGGACAGCAAGGAAGACAAGGGCGGCGAAGTGTATGGCCGCAACTGGATCGGCGACACCGCCTACTACCGCGGCTGGTACAACCGCGGCATCCCCGGCACGCCGGGCTTCCGGGTCCACAACGGCACCGACCTGTCGACCGACATGGGGGCCGGCGGCGGTCTTGGCGCGTACGCAGGCTACCCCGCGCCGACCTCCAACGATCACAAGGAAACCTGGAAGAAAACCACCTGGCGCATCGGCCTGCAAAAGCAGATCAACCCCAACCAGATGGCCTACGCCTCGGTATCGACCGGCTACAAGGCCGGCGGTTTCGCCGACAAGACCGACTCGTGCAACTACCGCCTGTGCGCCGACGGCAAGCCGGGCGTGGAGACCTTTTTGCCGTACGATCCCGAAACCATCACCAACTATGAACTGGGCTACAAGGGCAAGTTCCTCGACAACCGCCTGCGCCTCTCGGCCACCGCCTTTTTCATGAAGTACAAGGGCATGCAGCTGACCGGCACCTACTTCATCAACCAGATCATTCCCGAAAACGGCCAGCCCTGCCCGGCCGACCAGCCCAAGTGCGATGTGTACGACGCCTGGCGCACCATCAACGTCGGCAAGGTCGATATTCCCGGCCTCGAGATCGAAGCGGACTGGCGGCCGTGGCGCGGTGCGCGCATCGGCGGCGGCTTCGCCTACATCAACACCGAGGTGCACAACTTCAAGGAATTCAGCGACGAGTACCAGTGCGGCGACCTGCGCGCGGAACTGGGCATCGAACCCTGCCCCGCCATCTACAACGGCCCGGACAAAGCGCTGATCGGCCGCCGGCTGTACAACATCGATGGCAACCACCTGCCCAACACGCCCAAGTACCAGGTCAACCTGAGCTTCTCGCAGGAGTTCGAACTGGCCGGCGGCTACCGCGTCACGCCGTACGTCAAGGTGAACTGGCGCGACAAGGCCTACTTCGATCTGCGCAATTCCGAGTTCGCGCATATCGGCCGCTATCAGAAGGCGTATGCGATGGGCGATGCGTCGGTGCGGCTCGATTCGCCGGACGATAAATGGCATGCCGAAGCCTTCGTGCGCAATGTCGCCAACAGCCACGCCAAGACCAGCGGCGACTCGGTGTTCGGTGGCTTCATGCAGGCGAGCTTCGTCGAACCGCGCATGTTCGGCGTGCGCGTGGGCATGACTTACTGAACCTCTTTGTTACTGATCCCATTTAGCTGGGTGGCTTGGGCCGGTCTGCCGCGAACGATGTTGCGGCGCACCGGCTCTTTTTATTCCCAGCCAGTGACGGCGCGAAGCTGGGGAACCAGTTCGCGCGCCATCGCCGCGTGCTGCGCTTTGGTGGGATGCGCATCGGTCACGTCGCCGGAATGGTGCAGCGACGCCGCCGCATGCACCCGGGGACTGCCGACACGTTCGATGGTCTGCGCGATGTAGCGCGTCAAGGCGGCCTTGCGCTCGCCATTGAGGATGGCGCCTTCGGTCAGCACGATCTGCGCCTGCGGATGATTGCGCAGCAGCGTGCGCACCAGCTTCTCGTAGGCCTTCACGTAGGCCGCGCGCGCCGGAATACCGGGGCTGAAATCGTTGGTGCCGATCGCGCTGACGATCAGATCGGGATCGTAGCCGGCGTGGTCCCAGCGCACCGGCCGGCCTTCGCTGGCGATGGCCAGCTCGTAGAAATCGGGAAGGTTGTCGTCGGCAGTGCGGCCGTTCCAGCTGCGCACCAGTCCCCGTCCGCCGTGGCACACCAAATGAACCTGCGCGTCGAGCGCCTGCGCCGCCAGCATGCCGTAGGATGCGCGCGGATTCCACCACGACGAATCCTTGTCCTTGCCCTGCACCCGGTCGATGGCTTCGCCGCAGGTGACCGAATCGCCCAGAACGAGCATCTTGCGCTGCGGGAGCGCCGGCGCGGCAAGCAGCACGCCGTCGGTGACAAAGCGGGCCAGCGTCACGACGCCGTGCCAGCTTTCGGAGCGGTGCAGGATGTCGACGCGGTGAACGCCAGCCTGGCACTCGTTCACCAAGCCGATGGCCTGCGGCGTTGCGGACAGGCGGATGATGCGCGCGGCCCCGCCGTCGACCACGACTTCAAGATAACTGCGCTCACCGCTGGCGGCGGCGTCGACCGACAGCGTCTTGCCCTCGAACGACAGCGACAGCCGCACCCCGGGATACGCGAAGCGCAGGCTGCCGTCGGCCTGCGCCACGGTCCTGCCCATGCGCGCGATGCGCGAGTCGTCCGCGCGCACCGGCGGCTCGGCCCAGGCCTGGCCAACAGCAAGCATCAGTGCCATCGCCAGCGCGCTGCGGCTCATGATTTACTTCATCAGCTTTTTCACGTCGGGCAGCATGGTGTCGGCCCAGATGGCGTAGCCCTTTTGGGTCAGGTGCAGATGGTCGCCCATGATGTCGGTGCCGATGCTGCCGTCGGGCCGTACGAAGGATGCGCCGTAGTCGCGGAAAACGACGTGGCGGCCGTCGTCCAGGGTCGCCACCATCTTGTTGAGCGCAACGACATTCTGGCGCCGTTCGCTCTTTGCCAATTCGCCGGCCGGCAGCACGGCATTGAGCAGGATGCGCGCGTCCGGATACTGCTTGCGCAAGGCCGCGACCACCGCCTTGATGCCTGCGAAAACCTGCTCCGGTTTCTCGTCGCACAGCCCGAAGTTGTTCACGCCGATGAGCAGCACGATCGCCTTGGGCGAAAGCCTGGCCATGCGCTTGTCCTGCAAGCGCCACAACACATTGCCGGTATTGTCGCCGCCGATGCCGAAATTGCCCGCCTTGTAGGCGCCGAAACTGGCGTCCCAGATGTCGCGCGGCCAGCCTTCGGTGATCGAGTCGCCAAGGAACATCAAGTCCACATTGCCCTTGTCGGCCAGCGCCAGCTGATCTTCATGCATGCGCTTCCAGCGCATGATCGACATCCACGGGTATTCCTGCGCACGCGGCTTGATGTTGAGCGCGCAGGTCTGCACGCCTGCCGTAGCGGGAGTTTGCGCGTGCGCGAGATGGCCGGCCAGGGCGCCGGCCATCAGGATGGAAAGAATACGCAAGTTCATGAACGGTCACTTTACTTTCAGGTGAAGCATCGCCACGCTGTGCGATGCAATGGTGAGGTCGAGGGCCCTGGCGGTATCGCCCGTCTTGCCGCTCCAGGCCTCAAGCCAGCGGTAGGCGGTCTTGTTGATATCGAGTTCGCGCTTGCTCAGGTCATCGCCGATCTTGTGCTTTTTCCAGTCTACCTTGAAGTTGATGGCGCCGGCGCCCCGGTTCAGGATCATCAGCGCCCATTCGTTATTGGCGAGCGGTTTGGCCCACAGCTCCAGCGTCCCTTCGGACATGAATTTCCACGCCTGCACGCCAAGCTTGTCCTGGTTGATGGCGATGACGTCCTTGTTGGTCAGGATCTTGCGGGTGGACTCGGGCATCGAGCGCAGGTCGTTGCCCGAGATGAGGGGCGACGCCATCATGGCCCAGATCGAGAAGTGGGCGCGGTCTTCGTCCTCGGTCATGCCCATGCCGACTTCCATCATGTCCATGTCGTTCCAGTGCCCCGGACCGGCGTGCTTGCGGAGGCCGGCCTGCTTGTCGAGAATGCGCAGCACGCCGAAGGCGGACCAGGAGCCGTGATTGATCTCGCAATCCCAGCACGGATAAATGTCGCCGGTGGTGCGCCACGAATGGCCGATATCCGCGCCCCACTCCCACGGCTTGTTGTCGCCCCACTCGCACATGCTGAACAACATGGGCCGCCCGGCGCTGCGGATGGCGTCGCGCATGGTGGTGTAGGCGGCGGCCGCGTTCAGGCCCTTGGTATCGCACCAGTCGTACTTGACGTAGTCGATGCCCCAGGCGGCGTAGGTGATCGCATCCTGGTATTCGTGACCACGGCTGCCCGGACGGCCGCCGCAGGTGGTGGCGCCGGCATCGGAATAGATGCCCAGCTTGAGGCCTTTGGCGTGCACGTAGTCGGCCAGCGCCTTCATCCCCGACGGGAAGCGCTCGGGATCGGGCTCGATGTTGCCGTTCTTGTCACGCTTGCCGTGCCAGCAGTCGTCGATGTTGACGTACTCGTAGCCGGCGTCCTTCATGCCGATCCTGACCATGGCGTCGGCCGTTTCGCGGATCAGTTTTTCATCGATATTGCAGGCGAATTTGTTCCAGCTGTTCCAGCCCATTTGCGGCGTCGCCGCGAGGTTCTCGAACTTCTGCGCATGGGCGTTCGCGGCCAGCAGCAGTCCCGCCGGGATCAACAGCGTCTTGATGATGTTCATGGTCGTCCTCTCGACAGGCTTACTTCTGGAGTGAGCGCAGTTTGTCGGCGTGGTCCTTGATCAGCGCCAGCGAGCTGGCATCGGCGTCGAACACCGAGTACAGGCCCTGCTCTTCCTGCGGCGGGTCGCCCATGAAGTCGTTCCCCTGCTTCCACCAGTAGTCGGCGTTGGCGGCGCGTCCGGCGCCGCCCCAGGCCCAGAAGTTCCAGCCTGCGATCGGGTCGCCGGCGGCGGCGCGGCGGCCGATCAGCTCAAAAATCTCGCCGTAGAAGCGGTCGCGGATTTTGGTGCCGGCCTTGATGTCGAAGGACGCGCCATCGCGGTCCAGGCCAAATTCTTCCAGCACGATCGGTTTGCCCATTGTCCTTGCCATGTCGATGTGCGAGTTCAGATAATCGCGGCTCTTGGCGATCGCCCCGTTCCAGCTCTCGACCGGCTTTTTGGAATCGAACCAGCCCCAGTTCTTCGGCCACAGGTGGTACGTCAGGTAGTCGATGTGCTTCGACGAATGCGAGGCCATGAACAGTTTGGCGTCCTGCGCCGAGCCGGCCAGGCCTTCGCTGCCGCTGCTGACCAGGTGGTTCTTGTCGAGTTCATGGATGTACTGCGCCGTTTCGGCGATCCATGTGGTATAGATCGCCTTTTCCTTGTCGCTGGCCTTGCCGTTGCCGGGACGCGGCTCGTTCGCCAGTTGCCACGACATGATCACCGGATCGTCGCGGTAAGGCTTGCCGTTGATGGTGTTGACGCGCTGGACGATCTTTTTGATCGTGCCGCGATACTCCTTCTGCGCCTCCTTGTTGGCGTAGAAGCGCGCCGTCCTGGCCATGTAGTCGTCGTAATCCTTGGTCACGTTCGGGTCGAGCGCCGGCGTGCCTTCGAACCAGTTCAGGTACTGCGTCATCCCGCCCGACCATTGCCAGAAGTTGTTCAGGTAAAGCACCACGGTCATATCGCGCTTGCCCAGTTCATCGACCAGGAAGTCGAGGCCGGCCAGCAGGTCTTCATCGTACTTGCCCGGGCCGTTGGTGGTGGCCGGGCGCACGGCGCTGCTCATGTCGGTTTTTTCGGAGACGGCCAGCACGCGCACGTTGTTGATGCCGATCGCCTTCATGGTGTCGAGCTCCTTGCGCAGGCGCGCGCGCTCGCCCACGCCGGACGGCGAACCCAGATAGCCGCCGTACCAGAAATTGGCGCCAGCGATGTAATACGTTTTGCCCTTGCGCGCGAAGTGCGTCTTTTTGACCGTCACGAACTCGCTCTTTCCCGCCGTGCTCACCGGCGCCGCCGCTGCCGCCGCGCCACCGACCAGACCCGCCATCGCCAATGCCGCAACCACTTGGTTCATCTTGATCATCGCGTTCTACCTTTTCACGTTTGAAGGAAGTGCTTTGCCATGAAGGTCGAGCGTGCGCGCGGGCAGGTCGACCATGATGCTGCTTTCACCGGTGCCGGCGGCATCCTGCGCCAGTATCAGCTTGTATTTGCCCCTGGCGATGCGCCAGGTCTTGGACGGGCCATCGAGCACGGCCAGCATGCGCGGCTCCACCGTCAGGGTCACGTCGCGGCTTTCGCCCGGCTGCAGGTCGACCTTGTCCCAGCCGGCCAGGCGCTTGGGCGCTTCCCAGCGAGCGCCGACTGGCGCCACATACAGTTGCGCCACGTCCTTGCCGGCCACCTTGCCCGTGTTAGCCACCTTGAAGCGCACCTGCAGCTGGCCGTTCTTGTACTCGCCCGCCAGGCCTGAATACGCAAACTGCGTGTACGACAAGCCATGCCCGAACGGGAACAGCGGCTTGTGCTTTTTGAGGTCGAACCACTTGTAGCCGACCGCAGCGCCTTCGTGATAATCGACCTTGAACTGCATCTGCGGCTTGGCCGGGTCGCCATCGAGCACGGGGCGCGGCAGTTGGGCCAGCGATGCCGGGAAGGTGGCCGGCAGGTGACCGGACGGATTGACGTCGCCGAACAGCACGCGCGCGATCGCCTCGCCGCCGCGCGTGCCCGGGTACCAGGCTTGCAGCACCGCCGCGGTCTTGTCGAGCCACGGCATCAGGACCGGCCCGCCCGTTTCCAGCACCACCACGGTGCGCGGATTGGCGCTGGCGACGGCGTCAATCAAGGCATCCTGCTTGTCCGGCAGCGACAGATCCACCGCATCGTTGGCTTCACCAATCCAGTGGGTGCCGAAGACAATGACCGCATCCGCCGTGGCGGCCAGTTGCGCCGCCACGGCAGGATCGGCGCCGCTGTCGAAAACGACCCTGGTTGCGGGCGCCAGCTTGCCGATTTCGGTCACCGGCGCGGAGGGGTGGTACACCACGGGACCGGGCCACGTGGCCGGCAGCAAACCCTTGACCGCGCTGCCGCCAATCGGATACACCTGCGACGACCCGCCGCCGGACAAAACACCCTTGTCGGCGTAGCCACCGATCACTGCAATCGTTTTCACGTCCTTGCGCAAAGGGAGCATTCGATTCGCGTTCTTGAGCAGGACCATGCTCTCTTCAGCGCCCGCGCGGCTGATCAGGCCATGCCCGGCGAAGTCGATCGCGCCATCGGGCTTGACCGGATGATCCACCACGCCCTTGTCGAACATGGCGAACAGGATGCGGTGCACCATATTGTCCAGGCGCGCCTGCGGCACGGCCCCGGTCTTGACCGCTTCTTCCAGCGCGCCCGCAAAATACGGCGACTTGTCGAATTCGGAGCCGGACTGCTGGTCCAGCCCATTGTTGGCCGATGCCACGGTGCTGTGCACCGCGCCCCAGTCGGACATCACATAGCCCTTGAAGCCCCAGTCCTGCTTGAGCACTTCGTTAAGCAGCCACGCGTTCTCGCACGCGTACGGACCGTTGACGCGGTTGTAGGCGCACATGACCGAGCCCGGGTTGCCCTGTTCGATCACCAGCTGCATGGCCAGCAGGTCGCTGGTGCGCGCCGCCACGTTGCCGATGCGCGCATCGAGTTCGGTGCGGCCGGTCTCCTGGTTGTTCAGCGCATAGTGCTTGACGGTCGAAATCAGATGGTTGGACCCGATGCCCTTGACCGCCTGCCCCACCATGATCCCGGACAGCAGCGGGTCTTCGCCGGCGTATTCGAAGTTGCGGCCGTTGCGCGGATCGCGCATCAGGTTCACGCCGCCGGCCAGCATCACGTTAAAGCCCGAGGCGCGCGCTTCCGCTCCGATCATCGCGCCGCCCTGGTAGGCCAGCGCCGGGTTCCAGGTGGCCGCCGTGGCAAGGCCCGACGGCAGCGAGGTGCGCTCGCGCGGATTGGCGCTGGCCTGCGAGGCCACGCCAAGTCCGGCGTCGGTTTCGAACAGCGCCGGCAAGCCAAGACGCGCCACACCCGGAATGTAGCCGGCCGACGACGGCAGGGCGGCGGCGATCTTGACGGTTTTCTTGGGTGCGAAGTCGGCGCCGAAATAGCCGTACACCCATTGCAGCTTTTCTTCCTGGGTCATTTCCTTGAGCGCCAGGGTGGCGCGCTGGCCGGCGCCAAGCGCCGGGTCCAGCCAGGGCTTGGGTGTTTCGGCGCCGGCCAATAGAGGCAGCGCGGCCGCAATCGCCACGGCCAGGGCGTGTTTGGTCAGGGTATTCATCGTGCGTGTCTCCTTTTGTATTTACCCGCTCGGCGCCTGGAAAGGTCGCCGGCCGGTTTATATGGATGAGGCGAGTGTGCATGCGGAGCATTGGCCGGTCAAACAAAAAATGGCACTTTCGACCATGTTTAGCCCTGATCGCTAAACACGCTGGAGGCCGAGCGCGGGGCGCTGTGGCTTCTCCAGCAGGCGGCGCTGCCCTGTTTAGTAAAACCCGGCTAAACTGTTTGCAAACCGGACCAATCGTTTGACCATGGACTAATCGATATGCAAGACTCTCAGCATAAAAAGGCATCTGCCACTGGAGAACCTTGTGACGCATCCGACCCCGTACCGCTTGACCGCGCGCTGCCCGAACGTCCCGTTCCGATGAGCGCCGCCAGCCCATCGAACGTCACCATCCGCGACATCGCCAAGTTTGCCGGCGTCTCGGCGGGGACCATTTCGCGCGCGCTCAAGAACGAGCCGGGACTGACCGAGACCACGCGCCAGATGGTGCTGTCGGCCGCCCATACGCTGGGCTACGATTTTGCCAACCTGCGGCGCAAGCGCATGCGCCGCCTGACCTTTCTGCTGCACCGCCAGCACAACACGGCCGCCAGCAGCCCGTTCTATTCGCCGGTGCTGCACGGTGCCGAGGAAGCCTGCCGCAAGCAGGGCATCGTGCTCTCGTTCATGGCGGTCGGCCCGGCCGACGGCGTGACCGAGCAGTTGCGCATGCACGCGCCGGACGCGGTGGTGTGCGCCGGCTTCTTCGAGCCCGAGCTGCTGGGCGCCCTGCGCGCGGGCGGCAAGCCGCTGGTCCTGATCGACATGAAGCTGCGCGGTTACAGCTCCGTCAATCCGGATAATTTCATGGGCGGCTACCTGGCCACCAAACACCTGATCGGCCTGGGGCGCACGCGCATCGGCATGATTTCGGGTTCGCTCGGCCACTACAGCGTGCGCGAACGGAACAAGGGCTACCGCCAGGCCCTGTTCGAATCCGGCATGCTGGCCGACCCGCGCCTGGAAGCGAGCCTGCCGGACGGCGTCGACCTCGAAACCGGCGCCTGCGAAGCGATGCAGTCGCTGCTGGCCCTGCCCAACCCGCCGGACGCGGTGTTCTGCTACAACGACAGCGCCGCCCTGGTGGCGATGCGCTGCTGCCTGGCGGCCGGCCTGACGGTGCCGCACGATGTGTCGATCGTCGGCTTCGACGACATCTCCAGCGCGGTGCTCGGACACCGTCCCCTGACCACCCTGCGCATCGACAAGAAGCAGCTCGGTGCGATGGGCGTCGAGCTGCTGCTGCGCGACCATCAGGAACCGCCCGTCGAGCAGGTCGCGCCGGTGGAGCTGATCGTGCGCGCCAGTACGGTGTGCGACGACTTCGGGCCGCACAAATAGAGCGAACTTACTTCACCGACTGAGCAAGCGACGCGCCAGCGCGCCCCTGCCGGCCCGCGTCCGCACGCATATTTTTACACCCTGTTTTTTACGACGAGACTTGACGATGGCCCCCGATTTCCGTTCACGCGACACCCTGCTCGACCACATTCGCCACACCAAACGCTTTTACGATCCGTGCTGCGTCGATCCGAGCGGCGGCTTCTATCACTTTTACAAGGACGACGGCACCGTCTACGACGCCCACACGCGCCACCTGGTCAGCAGCACGCGTTTCATTTTCAATCATGCGATGGCGTTCCGCCAGTTCGGCGACCCGGCCGACCAGCAGCGCCTCCTGCACGGCCTGGACTTCCTGCGCGCGGCGCACCGCAACCCGGCCACCGGCGGCTATTGCTGGCAGTTGCGCTGGGCCGACGGCAAGGGCGAAGTTCTTGATGCCACCAACCACTGCTACGGCCTGGCCTTCGTGCTGCTGGCGTACTCGCATGCGCTGATGGCCGGCGTGCAGGAAGCGCGCCAGCATATCGAAGAGACCTTCGCGCTGATGGAGCACCGCTTCTGGGAGCCGCAACATGGCCTGTATGCCGACGAAGCGAGCGCCGACTGGTCGCAGCTGGCCCAATATCGCGGCCAGAACGCCAACATGCACGCCTGCGAAGCGCTGATCAGCGCTTTTGAAGCCACTGGCGACAAGATCTACCTGCACCGCGCCGAAACGCTGGCCCACAACATCACCGTGCGCCAGGCCGCGCTGTGCGCCAACACCGTGTGGGAGCACTACCACGCCGACTGGTCGGTCGACATGGAGTACAACCGCCACGACAGCACCAACATCTTCCGCCCGTGGGGATTCCAGCCGGGCCACCTGACCGAGTGGAGCAAGCTGCTGCTGATCCTCGAACGCCACCAGGCGCACCTGAACGGCGACAGCAAGTGGCTGCTGCCGCGCGCCTCCGCGCTGTTTTTGCAGGCGATGGACAAGGCCTGGGATGCGCGGCACGGCGGCATCTTCTACGGCTTCGCGCCCGACGACAGCATCTGCGACGGCCACAAATACTTCTGGGTGCAGGCCGAGAGCCTGGCCGCGGCCGCGCTGCTGGGCGCGCGCACGGGCGAAGCGGTGTACTGGGACTGGTACCAGCGCATCTGGGAATACAGCTGGACCCACTTCGTCGACCACCGGCACGGCGCGTGGTACCGTATTCTCAGCCCTTCCAACGCCAAGCTGAGCGACGAAAAGAGCCCGGCCGGCAAAGTCGACTATCACACCATGGGCGCCTGCTACGAAGTTCTCACTGTACTCAAGGACTGACATGAACGCACCGATGTTCCCTGTTTTTGTGGCCGCCGGCGAAGCGCTGACCGACATGATCGCCGAACCGGGCCAGCAACAGTGGCGCAGCCAGGTGGGCGGCTCGACCTGGAACGTGGCGCGCGTGATGGCGCGCCTGGGCGTGCCGAGCGCCTTCGCCGGCGCGGTCAGCTGCGACGTCTTCGGCGACCAGCTGTGGGACGCCAGCGTGGCGGCCGGACTGGATATGCGCTTCGTGCAGCGCGAGGCGCGCTCGCCGCTGCTGGCGATCGTCTACCGGACCGACCCGCCCAGCTATTTTTTTGTGGGCGACGACAGCGCCGACCTGCACTTCGACGCCGCGCGCCTGCCCGATGGCTGGCGCGCGCACTGCAAATGGGTGCACTTCGGCGGCATCAGCCTGGCGCGCGAGCCGCTGGCGGGCAAGCTGCTGGCACTGGCCGCCTCGCTCAAGGCCGATGGCGTGAAGATCAGCTACGACCCGAACTTCCGGGCGCTGATGGACCAGCGCTACGACGCCACCTTGCAGCGCATGACGGCGCTGGCCGACGTGATCAAGGTGTCCGACGAAGACCTGGCCGGACTGTTCCGCACCAGCGACCTTGAGAACGCGTTCGCCACGCTACGCGGCTGGAACCCGGGCGCCACCTATCTGTACACGCGCGGCGCGCAAGGCGCTTCGCTGCACATCGGCGCGGATGGCTGGCACGCGGCCTCGCCGCGCATTACCATCGTCGACAGCGTCGGCGCGGGCGACGCCAGCATCGCGGCGCTGGCCTGGAGCTTCTTGCACCAGCCGCGGCGCGCGCCGGGCGATCATCTGCGCTTCGCGGTGGCCGCCGGCGCAGCCGCATGCCAGTCGGCCGGCGCCGCGCCGCCGTCGCTGCAGGCGATCGACAGCTTGTTGCAGCACCAGGCGCCAGCGGGGCCGGCCGCGCTACAATGAGGGACCGGTTCCCGAGAAAGCACCGCATGCCCGTCAACTACGCCAGAAGGCTTACCGCGCCAGGCCGCTCCAGCGACGCCAATGCACACCTGGGTTACATGCTGGCGTTCGTGGCCGGCGCCATCAACGCCGGCGGCTTCCTGGCGGTGCAGCGCTACACGTCGCACATGACCGGCGTGGTGTCGGCCAT
Organism: Massilia mucilaginosa; assembly: GCF_011682145.1. GTDB lineage: Bacteria > Pseudomonadota > Gammaproteobacteria > Burkholderiales > Burkholderiaceae_D > Telluria_A > Telluria_A mucilaginosa. The sequence continues at coordinate 57,131 of NZ_WHJH01000015.1, read as the reverse complement.
GGCCGACGACCTGGTGCTGGGCGCGCACGCGCTGGTGCTGACCGGCCTGGGCATGCTGCTCGCATTCATGGCCGGCGCGGCGTGCACCGCGATCATGGTCAATTTCGGCCGGCGCCGCGCGCTGCACAGCATCTATGCACTGCCCCTGATGCTCGAAGCACTGCTGCTGCTTTGCTTCGGCCTGCTGGGCGGGCGCCTGGCCCCGGCTGGTGCGCTGCCGATATCGGCAACCGTCATGCTGCTCAGTTTTATCATGGGATTGCAGAACGCCCTGATCACCAAACTCTCGCATGCCGAGATCCGCACCACCCACATTACCGGCATCGTCACCGACATCGGCATCGAGCTGGGCAAGATGATGTACTGGAACCGCACGGCGCCGGCGCCGGTCCAGGGCAATCGCCAGCGCCTGGCCGTGCTGTCCATGCTGGCCTCCTGTTTTTTTGTCGGCGGCATCGCAGGCGCCTTCGGCTTCAGCCATCTGGGCTACGTAGCGACCGTCCCGCTCGCTCTCGCACTGATGACCCTGGCGATCACGCCGCTGCTGGACGACGCCAAGAGTATTGCAACAAAAAAACAATAGCGCCCATCCGCCACGAAAAACAGCGCGCCACTTGCGGCGCGATCACAAGCCGGAGGCGTGCTCGTGGTAAGCTTCGACCCCGCACCGTGCCGTCTTCCGGTGCGATTTCCCCGTCAACAATACAAACTGCTTAATGGAAATAACTCTCGCTCTCGCGCTCAAGGCCATCATCATGGGCCTGGTGGAAGGATTCACCGAATTCCTGCCGATTTCCTCGACTGGCCACCTGATCCTTGCGGGCAGCCTGCTCGACTTCACCGACGACAAAGCGAAAGTGTTCGAAATCGTGATCCAGGCCGGCGCCATCATGGCGGTGTGCTGGGAATACCGCGCGCGCATCGCCTCGGTGATGAGCGGATTGACGAGCGACCCGAAGGCGCGCAAGTTCATGCTCAACCTGATCGTCGCCTTCCTGCCGCTCGCGCTGCTCGGCCTGGCCTTCGGCAACCAGATCAAGTCGGTGCTGTTCAAGCCCGTGCCGGTGGCGATGGCCTTCATCATCGGCGGCATCATCATCCTGTGGGTGGAGCGCCGCAACAAGCTCAATCCGCCGGTGGTGCGGGTCGAAACGGTGGACGACATGACCTTGCTCGACGCCTTCAAGGTCGGCTGCGCGCAAGCCGTGGCGCTCATTCCCGGTACCAGCCGCTCGGGCGCGACCATCATCGGCGCGATGATGTTCGGCCTGCCGCGCAAGGCCGCCACCGAATTCTCCTTCTTCCTCGCGATCCCGACCCTGCTGCTGGCGACCGTCTATTCGCTGATCAAGGAACGCGATGTGCTGTCGATGGCCGACCTGCCGATGTTCAGTATCGGCTCGATCGCGGCCTTTATCTCGGCCTTCCTGTGCGTGCGCTGGCTGCTGCGCTACATCAGCACCCATGACTTCACGGTCTTCGCCTGGTACCGCATCGTGTTCGGCATCGTGGTGCTGGCCAGCTCGCACTACGGATGGGTCGTTTGGGCGGAATGATGGATCCCGACCTCTCGGCACGCGCACTCGACCAGCTGCAAACGGTCTTCGGCTACCCGGCATTTCGCGGGCAGCAGAAGGAGATTGTCGAACACGTCGCCAGCGGCGGCGACGCGCTGGTGCTCATGCCCACCGGCGGCGGCAAGTCGCTGTGCTACCAGATTCCGGCGCTGCTGCGCGACGGCGTCGGCGTGGTGGTCTCGCCCCTGATCGCCCTGATGCAGGACCAGGTCGACGCCCTGGCCGAAGTCGGCGTGCGCGCCGCCTTTCTCAATTCGACGCAGACCTACGAAGAATCGATGCGCATCGAACGCCTGGTGCGCACCGGCGAGATCGACCTGGTCTACGTGGCGCCCGAGCGCCTGATGACGCAGCGCTGCCTGGACCTGTTCCAGGCCTCGAAGATCGCGCTGTTCGCGATCGACGAAGCGCATTGCGTGTCGCAGTGGGGGCATGACTTCCGGCCCGAATACATCAAGCTGTCGATCCTGCACGAGCAGTTCCCGGACGTGCCGCGCATTGCGCTCACCGCCACCGCCGACCAGCAGACCCGCGCCGAAATCGCGCTGCGCCTGCAACTGGGCGATGCGCGCCAGTTCGTGTCGTCGTTCGACCGCCCGAACATCCGCTACCAGATCGTCGAAAAGGCCAACGGACGCAAGCAGCTGCTCGACTTCATCACCACCGAGCATGGCAGCGACGCCGGCATCGTGTACTGCCTGTCGCGCAAAAAAGTCGAAGAAACCGCCGACTTCCTGAACGAAAACGGCATCCGCGCCCTGCCCTACCATGCCGGCATGGACTACCCCAAGCGCAGCGCCAACCAGGCCCGCTTCCTGCGCGAAGAGAGCATCGTGATGGTCGCCACCATCGCCTTCGGCATGGGGATCGACAAGCCGGACGTGCGCTTCGTCTGCCACCTCGATCTGCCGAAAAGCATCGAGGGCTACTACCAGGAGACCGGACGCGCGGGCCGCGACGGCATACCGGCCAGCGCCTGGATGGCCTACGGCCTGCAGGATGTGGTGCTGCAGCGGCGCATGATCGACGAGTCGGAAGCCGACGAAACCTTCAAGCGCGTGCTGTCGATGAAGCTCGACGCCATGCTGGGGTTGTGCGAGACCCTGAGCTGCCGGCGCGTGCGCCTGCTCGAATACTTCGGCGAGCAGTCGACCCCGTGCGGCAATTGCGATACCTGCCTGATTCCGCCGGTCTCGTTCGACGGCACGGTACCGGTGCAAAAACTGCTGTCGGCCATTTACCGGGTCGACCAGCGCTTCGCGGCCGGCCATGTGATCGACGTGCTGCGCGGGGTCGAAACGGACCGCATCAAGCAGTGGCACCACGATTCGCTGTCGGTGTACGGCATCGGCAGCGAACGCACCGAAGCGGAGTGGCGCGCCATCCTGCGCCAGGCGATTGCGCTCGGGCTGATCACGGTCGACCATGAAGTATATAGCTCTCTCAAGCTGACCGACGCCGCGCGCCCGGTGCTCAAGGGCGGGCAAAAAGTCCAGCTGCGCCAGTATCAAAAACCGGTCAAGCAGAAGCGCGCGCCGGGCGCGGCGTCCAAGCCGCATGTCGAGATGGAGCTGTCCAAGTCCGAACAGGCGATTTTCGAGAAGCTGCGCTGGTGGCGCATGGAGACCGCGCGCGCCCACAACGTGCCGGCCTACGTCATCTTTGTCGACGCCACCCTGCGCGAAATCGCCAAGGCCAAGCCAGGCTCGCTGCAGGAACTGCGCGGCGTGACCGGCGTGGGCGAGAAGAAGCTGGTCTCCTACGGCGACGAGATCGTCGCCATCATCATGGAAATGAGCTAAGTAAGTGTGCAGAAATTATTGTGATTTATAGCGAACAGAAGCGGATGCCTTGCAAGGCGCACGCCGCGACGCAGTGCGAGCACTGCTAGCGGTGGGCAACGCAGCAAGGCGCCGCTTATGGAAGCTAGAAATGACAAGAATTTATGCGCACTTACTTAAGGCTTATCCGGCCAGCGCCTGGCGGAAGCGTCCCGGCGGGGCGCCGACCGCCTTGCTGAAGCGGTGGCTGAAGTGACTCAGGTCGGCGTAGCCGCAGGCGGCGGCAATCTGCTGCAAGGGCAGCTTGCCGGCCTTGAGCAAGGCGCGCGCGCGTTCGATGCGGCGCTGCGCCACCCAGCTCGACGGCGGCATGCCGAACGAGACGCGGAACATGCGCGCCAGGTGGAACTCCGACATGCAGGCCAGGTGCGCCAGTTGGCCCAGGGTGATCGATTGGGCCAGGTGCTGCTCGATGTAGTCGGCCAGGCGGCGCCGCACCAGCGGCGCCAGGCCGCCGCGCAGGCGCAGGTCGCGCCGCACGATGGCTTGCGAACGAAGCAGTTCGCTCAGGGTGTCGTGGCTGATCTCGTTGGCGCGCAACAGGCCGTCGGGTTCTTCCCACGATTGGGTGAGCAGCGTTTCGCACAGCTGCACGATGCGCGGGCTTTCAAAGTAGGTGCGGTCGGCCAGGGTCAGCTCGCGCGGTTCGCGGTCCAGTTCCACCACGGCGCGCCGGGTGAAGTGCTCGGGCATGAAGTAGACATGCAGCAGGCGCAGATGATCGCGCACCACCCATTGCGACTCGTGCCAGTCGGGCATGGAACACAGGCGCTGCGGCGCGCCGTAGCGCCCCGGCACGCCGGCGCGCTCGGTGCGGTAGCCCCCACCCAGGTAGCACGACAGGGTGTGGTGACCCGGCTGGACGTAGCTGGTGATGGCTTCGCGGGTGTCGCGCCGCCAGATCGCGGCGGCCATGCCGTCGCCCAGCCAGGCGAAGCGTTCGAGCGTGGCATCGGTGCCTGACATGGTGTTGAAAACCGCGTGCGCGATAAGCGGTGATCGGGGCAGTGGGCGTGAGTGCATGCTGAAAAGTCTAGCATGGCATGCGCGCCGCCGTTGGCTGCCACGCCAAAATGCGCAAGATCAGACAAGTTGCGCCGGCCCTGCGCGGGCAAGATGGCGGCATGAATATCTTCCTCTACTTTCTCACGGTCCTGATCTGGGGCACCACCTGGATCGCCATCACCTGGCAACTCGGCGTGGTGCCGGCGCCGGTGTCGATCGCCTACCGCTTCTGGATCGCCAGCGCGGTGCTGATGCTGTTCCTGATCGCCACCGGTAAACCTGTCTGGCCGCCGCGCAGCGCCTGGCGCTATCTGCTGGCGCAGGGCCTGGCGCTGTTCTGCTGTAATTTCCTCTGCTTCTACTACGCCAGCCAGTCGGTGCCGAGCGGGCTGGTGGCGGTGGTGTTTTCGACGGCGCCGATCTGGAACGCCATCAATGGGCGCATCTTCATGGGGCGCCCGATCCGGCGCCAGGTGCTCGGCGGCGCGCTGCTGGGCCTGGGCGGCATCGCCCTGCTGTTCCTGCCGCAAATGCGCGGACACTGGAACGACAGCGGCATGCTGTTCGGCCTGGGCCTGGCGCTGCTGGGCACCTTGTGCTTCTCGACCGGGAACCTGCTGTCGTCGCGCATGCAGTCGCTTGGCCTGACGCCGTGGCTGACCAATACCTGGGCCATGCTGATCGGCGCCACCATTCTCGGTTGCGGCGCGTGGCTGCTCAAGATGCCGTTCGTGGTCGAACCGGGAATGCGCTACGCGGCCTCGCTCCTGTACCTGGCCATTCCCGGCTCGGTGGTCGGTTTTACCGCCTACCTGCTGCTGGTCGGGCGCATCGGCCCTGACCGCGCGGCCTATTCGACAGTGCTGTTTCCGGTGGTGGCGCTGAGCGTATCGACCGTGCTGGAAGGCTACCAGTGGAGCGCGCTGGCCGTCGGCGGCGTGCTGCTGGTCCTGGGCGGGAACCTGATGGCCTTCATGCAGCCTGTCGCGCGCCCATCCAGGTCGCCCGGTGCCACAAGCGTTCCAGCGGCCCCTGCGCGTGGCGCCTGAGCCACCAGGCGCAGAAGGCGCACTGCAGCGCCGCCAGCAGCGCGCCGATCACGAGGCACACGGTGGCGCCGGTGACCTTGTACAGGCCCAGGCCGAAGCCGTAGTAGATGAAGGAACCGGCGATCGACTGCGTGAAGTAGGCGGTCAGGCTCATTCGTCCCAAGGGGGCCAGCAGGCGCAGCGCGCGGGTGAGCGCACCGCCCTGGTACAGCATGACCAGGCACGCCACCAGCACCAGCATGAAGGCAAAGTTGGACCACGAGGCGGCCATGGTGGCCAGCGGGCGCCGCACGGCACTGCTGGCGACCGAGTCGGGCAGCAAGGTGCGGATGGTGTACAGCGGCAGGAACAGCAAGGTGGCGGCAAGCAGGGTGCGGCGCCAGAAGCGCATGGCGTGCGCGCTGGCCTCGAACAGGCCGCGCCGCCCGGCCAGCATGCCGAGCATGAACAGCGACAGGATCTGGAAGACGCGGCCGTTTTCCCAGCTCCAGTGGATTACCGCCAGCTTGCCGTTGGTGAGGTTGCCGGCCCAGGCGCGCAGTACCGAGTCGCCCGTCAGGTAGTCGTTGATGCGGCCGAAATACTGCCACGAGAGCGGATCGCCGATAGCCGCATGCGGATGGCGCAGCGCGTCGGCCAGCACCAGCCATTCGTAAGGCTGCAGCATGAGGATGACGGCCAGCGCGAACAGGGCCCAATCACGCAGGCGCGCCAGCGGCAGCAGGCACAGGCCGATGACGGCATAGATGGTGAGGATATCGCCGTGGAAGAACATCGAGTTGAGCATGCCGAAGCCGAACAGCAGCAGCAGGCGCCAGCCGTAGCGGACCCGGAAATCCTCGCCGCGCTCCCTGCGCGCCTGCGACTGCAGATGAAAGGTCAGGCCGAACAGCAGCGCGAAGATGGCGTACGATTTGCCGCCGAAGAGGAAGAAGGCGACCTCCCAGACGGCTTTGTCGAGGGCCGCCAGCCAGGGCGGCGAGCCGGAGACGACGTAGTACAGGTCGAAGTGCTCGATGTTATGGAGCAGCATGATCGATACGATGGCGAAGCCACGCAATGCGTCGACCACGTCCAGCCGGGGTGCTTGTGAACCCATCGTATTGACTCCTCGTGAAGAAGCGTACCAAGCATGCGTATTCTATTTGGAAACGCTACCACTCTGGAGAAAAATTATCGGCGCTGCCGCCTGCATGGCCGCAGCGCCGATTGTCTGTTCACGAGCGGCTTACTTTTTTGTGAAGACCAGGTCCCAGACGCCGTGACCGAGCTTGATGCCGCGGTTTTCGAACTTGGTCAGGGGACGGTAGGCCGGCTGCGGCGCGTAGCCGTCGGCCGTGTTTTGCAGCAGCGGCTCGGCGCCCAGCACTTCAAGCATCTGGACCGCGTAGTCTTCCCAGTCGGTGGCGCAGTGCAGGTAGCCGCCCGGCGCGAGGCGCTCGGCCAGCAGCTTGACGAACGGCGGCTGCAGCAGGCGGCGCTTGTTGTGGCGCGCCTTGTGCCACGGGTCGGGGAAGAACACGTGCACGCCGGCCAGCGAGCCGGCCGGGATCATCTGGTTGAGCACTTCGACCGCGTCGTGCTGGACCAGGCGCAGATTGGTCAGGCCCTGTTCGCCGATCTGCTTGAGCAGGCTGCCCACGCCGGGCGTGTGCACTTCGACGCCGATGAAGTCCTTCTCCGGCATGCCCTTGGCGATGTGCGAGGTGGTATCGCCCATGCCGAAGCCGATTTCGAGGATCACCGGCGCCTTGCGGCCGAAGGCTTGCTCGAAGTCGAGCGGCGCTTTTGCGTATTCGACCAGGAACTTCGGTCCCAGTTCTTCGAGCGCGCGCGCCTGTGCGATCGACAGGCGGCCGGCGCGCGTGACGAAGCTGCGGATGCGATGTTCGGTCGGGTCGTACAACATCGGGCGGTTCGGGGTATCTGCGGACATGGGGATGGAGGTAGAAGAAAAAGGCCGGACGACATTATATCGTACCGGCCTTCCCGACAGGCGGCGGGCGCGAGGGCTTACAGGGGTTTGTCGGATTTGCCGTTCAGGTGCTCCATGCGCGAGATGCCGGCCGACAGGTAGCGCTCGAGCACGCGCGAGCCGCCGTACGCGGCAATCGTGATGCAGCCCGGTTGCAGCAGGAGCGGAATTTCCTGCCACGCGCACAGCGAGTACGTGACCAGGCCGGCCACCAGGGACACCAGGATATCCTTGGCGATTTCGAGCGGCAGCGACTTGATCACCACGTTCGGACTGGCGATCTTTTGCAAGGTGCCGGCGGCGCCGCCGACCAGCGACAGGGTGACGGCGACGGCCACGCCGTCGAGCGGGATGCTCGACAGGTCGCTGGCGAAGCTGGTGGCGGCCGATGCGCTGGCGTCCCACGGGGCGAGCAGCCAGGTGGGGGCAAGCCCTTGTTTCAGATTGAGTAAAGTGCGCATGGGACCTCCTTGAAGCGCTGGTGGGAATGAAGGAGCGTCAGTGCCATCCGGGCTGCGGCGTTCCAGTACATGGGTGATCGGTGCGCGCGCCGCGCGCCGGGCAAGGTGCGGACGTGACTGTCCCGCTGCGGCGGGAAAGCCGCCGGCCATCTTGGTGGTGCTCATAGGTGCCTCGGGTCAGCTCAGGTCAACTCACGGTTCCGCTTGCGGGGCAAACGGGCATTTCAGCGCGTGCAGGGCGCAGATGGCGTGGAAGGTGGCGATTTTGCAATCCGCCTGGCCATTCAGGATGCGGCTGACGGTCGGCTGGGTGGTGCCCAGCGCCCTCGCGATTCGCATCTCAGTCCACCCGGTTGCATCCTTTATTTCCCGTAACAGGGTGGAGATTTCTTTGTCCATGTACACAGTCTATACGTGCTCGGATAGATTTTCAACAAGAGCACGCTACGGTTCTGAAAATATCTATTCGTACGTGTATAATTGGCGGCATGACTATCTCTGACCGCCTTACACACGCGATGGAAGAAGCCGGTTTCCAGTCGCAGAGCGCCTTGTCGCGCGCCTCCGGCGTACCGCAGCCGACCATTAACCGCATCCTCAACCGCAGCGGCACGCGCGGACCCGAGGCGGCCACCCTGGCGGCGCTGGCGGCTGCCTGCAAGGTGGCCTTCGAGTGGCTGCACGAAGGCACGGGGCCAATGGCGCGCCGCGCGGCCGGCGCGGACGGCTTGCCGGCAGAGATGGCGCCGGTGATCGTGGCCGAAGATGGCGATCCGCGCTTCGTGCAGATCGAGATGGTGACCTTGCGGCTGTCGGCCGGCATCAGCGGTTTCCAGACCGATCCGGGGCACGATATCGGCGCCACTTTGCCGCTCGACGCGGCCTGGGTGGGGCGGCACAATTTCATCCCGGAGCGGCTGGTGGCCACGCGCGTCAAGGGCCAGAGCATGGAGCCGACCTTGTACGAGGGCGATATCATCGTGATCAACACGGCCGACAACCGGCCGGCCGATGGCGTGGTGTTCGCGGTCAATTACGAGGGCGAAGCGGTGGTCAAGCGGCTCTCGCGCGATGCGGGGGAATGGTGGCTCGAGTCCGACAATTCCGACAAGCGCAAGTACCATCGCAAGGTATGCCGGGGCGGCGATTGCATCATCGTCGGGCGCGTGGTGCGCAAGGAGAGTGACCGGATCTGATGATTCGCGAGCGTTGCGTGAAGAGTATGGCTATACTCGATGTAGGCGAGGAACTCCGTGGAAACTAAAGAAAAGATCACTTTCAGCATTGACAGCCGGACACCGGACACACTTCCGATGGCGCGGCTGGCGGAGTATTTATCCGCGCTGTCGGCCTTGTATGGAAGTGAAGACCACGTTCACTTTGATATGGTCGAAACAGGCAGCGCACTCCTGCAAGCGTGGGTGGATGAACCAGCCATGACAACGGTAATGAAGCAACTGTCGTCCGTCGACTCAGGCACGGCCACGGCCGCCATCGACAAGGCTTATTACAAGCTCGATTCCCTGCTGCGCGACGACAACGCGGTTGGGGCGGTGCATGTGCAGGGCGGCATCGTTCTTTCCTTTCCGGGGCGGAATCGAAAAATCGCGGAAGTCGTTTCGATCACCAAGGCGACGACTGTTGATGGCACGGTGATCAAGATTGGTGGTCGCGACGCGTCCATTCCGGTCACGCTGCAAGACCTCGAAGGTCAACTACTGCGATGCCAGATCCATGGCATCAGCAAAGCAAAAAATCTGTCGCGGCATTATCTGGAAGCACCAATCCGCGTTCATGGCAATGGTCGATGGACGCGCGCACAAGATGGAAAATGGAACTTGGAGCTGCTCGATATCGATAGCTGGGAAATACTCGATCCCAGCTCCCCTCAAGACGTGCTTGCTGTTCTTGCGTCCCCGGACAACGGTTGGGCTAAAATGGCTCATCCCCAAGCCGAATGGCGCAAACTGCGAGGACTCGATTGATCCTGTTCGATGCCAATGTCCTTGTTGAACTATCCCGACTGGAAACTTCGGAAACGAAGGAAGGGATTCAGGGTCTTGTCTCTGAACTGAGGCTGAGCAAAACAGTGATTGGCATCCCTGCCCCGGCGTGGGCCGAGTACCTGTGCGGCAGCGATGCCTCGGCCAGCATCTTGTCCACTGCATTTCGTTCGCGCAGCTATGTGCGGATTCTCCCCTTTGACGATATCGGTGCCTATGAGGCAGCGCTGATCCATCAGGAAATCGTCAGTGCGACAGGGAACAAGAAAGGCAGGTCTACCCATCCGTGGCAACAGGTAAAGATCGATCGGCAGATACTGGCGATCGCGCGTCAGTACCGCGTCAGCGCGATTTATACGAACGACGACAATATGATTGCCGACGCTGACGTCCTGAAGATCCCCTGCCTGCGCCCGCAAGACGTGCAACTCAAAGCAGTGCAATGGACGCTCGACCTGGAGGCCGCCGCCGACACTGCACAAGTACGCAACGAACCGGACCAGTCGGGTGGTCGATGAAGTCAGCCTGCATCAACGTGGGCGGATCGATGCTGGCGATCGTGCTGGTCGATTCGGCCGATACGCTGCCCGAGCGCGGACCGGCGCTGCTGGTGCGGCTGCAGCCGCATTTCCCGGCCTTGCCGATCATGCTGGTGTCGATCGAAGACAATGGTTTTCGCGCCTTCGCCACGTTCCAGACCAGCGAACTGCTGGCGCTGGTGCAGCTTGAACACGTGGCATTTGTCGAGATCGATATCGACGCGGCATCGTCGGATGCCGGTGAGTTGCCGTTTTAGCGCGCCGGGAATGGGGGGCCGGCAGGTGCGCGTACCGCCTCCAGCCGCGCGCCACCGTCACCGTCACCGTCACCGTCACCGTCACGATTGTTACTTTTTGGCATGATATCATGCTTAAATTGAGCAATATCTTTACATAAGCCCCTTACCAGCACTGCGCTCGTCCCACCCATGATGTTCAATCTCGAAGCAGCCGTCGTGCTCGGAATAATCGCCGCCTTGTTTTACGGTTTCTGCGCGCTTTTCCCGGCATTTTCTTACGTTGGCACGCCCTTCGTCCTGGCCGCCCTCACGCTCGGCATTGGCGGCGCGGCCGAGTTCTTTTTAGGAATGCAGCCAAGAGTCGGACTGGTCATGCCGGTCTGGGGCCTGGGCGTGGGTTTGTTTGCGCTCAATATCATGATTTCCTGGGGCCCGCTCCCCTTTTACGCGCTGCTGATCACCATCGCGCTGCTGTTTTACTGGCGCCGCGTGTCGGTTGAGAAAATGGCGTGGCGCGCAGCCCAGCGCGCGCTGCGCGACTACGAAGCCGACGACAAGCTCCCCTTGCAGGAGCGCGGCCAACTGATACGCAGCGCGCTCTTCTGCACCACCTGGACCAGGACCCGGCCGGAACATATCCTGCACAATCAAAACGCGATGATCTATTTACTCAGGGATCTGGGAGCGTGGCTCACGCCAGGCGAACGTTCGAGCATCGACGCGATGCTGGCCGCATTGGCGTCGCGCTATCGGCAGCGATACGTCAGGCAGGTGAAGGACTTCCTGGAACAAAAAGCCGAAAGCCATGGCATCGGGCAATTTCGCGCGAGCTGAGCAGGCAGGCTGATATGGGGACAGGTGCGCCAGGTGGTCATTTCCTGGAGCGGGTGAAGGGAATCGAACCCTCGTCGTAAGCTTGGGAAGCTTCTGCTCTACCATTGAGCTACACCCGCGTGCAACGCATTCTACGCTTGAATGACTGCTACCGACAAGTTTACCCCGCCGCAAAATGAAGAGGGCGGGAAACGCTGATTTTTCTTGCTGGTGCGGCTGGCGGGGATCGAACCCACAACCCTTGGCTTCGGAGGCCAATACTCTATCCATTGAGCTACAGCCGCATTCCTGGTCCGCTTCGGACGCTTGAACTACCTGAACGGTCGCAGGCATTATAAGCTCCCCGCCGCCCCGCGCCCAAGGGTTTTCGATCCATTCGCCATCTTGCCGCCCGATTCCCGGCCCGTGCGGCCGTCCGGCCCGGCGCCGGGCGGGTTTCGACGCCGGCAGCGCGTCACGCCAAAGAGCCGGTGAAGGCCTGCGACTTTGTCCGGCCACAAACTAGCGCCGATCACATGCATAGACAATGGGCCGCCGGGCTGCCGTCCGGCCCTTGCGAAGGAGCGCGACATGAACAGACGCTTTGCAACATTTCTCGACATGTCGCTGTGGATCAGCGCCCTGATGGCGCTCGTGTATCACGTGCGTTTCCTCATGTTCGTCGACTACGACGCGCTGCAGGCGCATTCCGGCATCGACCAGGTATTCTATTTCCTCACCGGACTCGGGCACGAATCCTTTGCCGTGTTTTTCGTAATCAACGGCATCTTTGTCGGCCTGTTCTTGCGCCACATGCCGGCGGCCCAGGGCGAGCGCGCCCTGCTCGCGCGCTGGTGGCGCTCGCACCTGGCGCTGTTGCCGGTGCTGGCACTGGGCGGCCTGCTCGACCTGGCCGGCGTGCATTTCCTCAACGGCTCGGGCCTGTACTCGGACTTTCCCGCCTTTAGCAGCGTCACCCTGAGCTGGACCACCTTTTACGCCAACCTGTTCATGCTGCAACCCGCCCTGGCGCCGACCTTCGGCAGCAACGGCATGCTGTATCTGTACGCCTACCTGTGGTGGTCATGCTGCCTGCTGGTCCTGCTGCGGCGCGCATGGCGCAGCCACGCGCCACGGCGGGTGGCTGCGGGCGCCGCGCTGCTGCTGGGCCTGGCGGTGTGGATGCCGCCGGCGTTCTGGCCCTGGCTGACGGTCTGGCTGCTGGGCGTGGCGGTCGGCCTGGGCGGACCGTGGCCGCGGCCCCTGCTCCATCCGCTGGCGGCCTGGGCCTTGCTGGCGGCGGCGATCCTGTTTTCGCGCCTGGCCGGCGCCCGCACCGACCTGCTGCCGGCGCCCTGGGGAGAGCTGCTGCTGCTGTGGAAGTACGTGATCGTCGGCATGGGATTTGCCGCCGTCGCCAGCGTGCTCTACCGTAGCCCGATGTCGGCAGCGGCGGCGCCTGGCGCGGCGCCTTCCTTCTTCGCCAGGCTCAATCGCCATCTGGCCGACAGCGCCAGCGTGGCCTTCCTGTTTCATTTTCCCTTGATGATGCTGCTCACCGCGATCGGCGCCGACCTGTTCGGCCACCGCCTGATGCAGCAGCCGGGGCCACTATGTTACGCGCTGGTGGGCACCATCGTCATGCTGTGTTATGCGGCAAGCCATGTGCTGGTACGCTGCATCGGCACCCGCGCCGGCGGCTTGCGGCCGACCGTATGAGGCCCATGAGCAAGCGCGCGCGGCGTCAGGCCAGCGCCACCGGCCCCGCCAGTGCGCGCGCCTGGCGCAAGCCGTCGACCAGCACGCCGAAGGCTTGCGCCTTCATGTCCTCGCCCGGCACGCGCAGGATGTAGGACGGGTGGTAGACCACCACCACCCAGCGCCCCTCGTGCATGAAGGGTTTGCCCAGCACCTCCTTGAGCGTGGCGTTCGGATTGCCCGTGACCGCCTTGAGCGCGGTGCTGCCGAGGGCGACGACGACCTCGGGCCGGACCTGCTCCAGCTCGCTACTGAGCCAGTAAGCGCAGGCGTCGACCTCGCGCTGGGCCGGGGTCTTGTGCATGCGGCGCTTGCCGCGCGGTTCCCACTTGAAATGTTTGACCGCATTGGTGAGGTAGATCGTGCGCCGGTCCAGCTCGGCCTTGGCCATGGCGCGGTCGAGCAGTTGGCCGGCCGGGCCCACAAACGGCAGCCCGGCCAGGTCTTCCTGGTCGCCCGGCTGCTCGCCCACCAGCATGATGCGCGCTTCCAGCGGGCCGGCCCCGCCCACGGCCTGGGTCGCGTGCTGCCACAGTTCGCAGCGGCGGCACTGGTCGAGCGTGCTGGGCGCGTCGCGCTGCGGCTGGGCCTTGTCGGCGCTGATGGGAATGACGGTGCCGCCGCGCTGCCCCACGCTGTGGGTTTGCCCCACCCTGCGCGCGCCGGCCGCCGCCTGCGACACCATCTCGGGCACGACCGCGCCTTCGGGCAGGTTCTTCCAGAAACGCGTGGGGATGTGTCCGTGCATCAGGTCGGCGTTAAGCCGGGCCGGATTGAAGATGCTGCGGTAGTAGGTAAGCCACAGGGCTTCGCCGGCGTCGTCGATGTCTTCGGGGCCGCGCATCAGCGGGCCGGTGCTGTGCAGGGTGGCGCCGTCCCACAGCACGCTGGCCTCGGGCATGGCGATCATCCAGCTGACCTTACCCATGCGGCTGGTGAAGTGGCGCGCCACCTGCGGCAGCACGTCGTGGGCCGGCTCGAACCAGGCCACGAAACGGGGCGGACCGGCGTCTTCGCGGCGCTCGCGGAAACGGATGTAGGCGTGCATGTCATGCTCCTCGCGGTGCACCGCCTTGACCATGGCGTGCAGGCGGGCGCCGTCTTCGTCGGCGGCCGAGAGCACGTCTTTTTCGCCCTGCTGCCAGCGCCACAGCACCAGGTACAGGAAGGCCCAGCGGTTCGGCACGCGGCAGCATGCCGCGCTTTGCAGCATGTCCATCAGCTGGCGCGGAATGCGCATGGTGGACTTGCTGTCTGCTTGGACCGCGCTTGCGGCCGGCGCTTGCGCGCCCTGCGAAAACAAATCGCCGTCGTCCTTGTGCGAAATCCATTGCACCGCATGGGGCGGTACTTTGTGCGCCAGCAGGTCGCGCGCGGCGTGGCGCCACTGTTCAAAAGAGTGGACCAGTACCGGACGCCCGGCCGCGGCCGACGCGGCCGCGCTTACGCCGCCTGCAATTGCGCCCATAGCTCCAGCTGCCGTGGTGAGTGCTCGGCCATCGAGCGGCGCAGGACCTCGGACGCGGTGGTGTCCGAGGCCGGGCGGTAGTCGGCCGTGACGATGAACGGGGCAATCTTTTTCATGCTGCAGCGCAGGCGCGTCAGGTCGGCGTAGCGGATGCGGCGCAGGCGGCGCAGATCCACCAGCCGCTTGGCGTTGCGCAGGCCGATGCCGGGCACGCGCGCGATCATCGCTTCTTCGGCCATGTTCAGGTCCATCGGGAAATGCTCGCGGTGCGCCAGCGCCCAGGCCAGCTTGGGATCGATGTCGAGCGCCAGGTTGCCGGCCGCCGGCAGCAGTTCGGCCGCATTGAAGCCGTAGCCGCGCATGAGAAAGTCGGCCTGGTACAGCCGGTGCTCGCGCTGCATGGGCGGCGGCGCCAGCGGCACGCTGTCGGGGCTTTGCGGGATCGGGCTGAAGGCCGAATAGTAGACGCGCTTGAGCTTGTAGCTGCCGTACAGGGTTTCGGCGGTGTTCAAGATGGTCTGGTCGTCGCTCGTATCGGCACCGACGATCATTTGCGTGCTCTGCCCGGCCGGCGCGAACTTGGGCGCGCGCGGTTCCTGGGCTTTTTCGTCGAGCTTGCGGCGGATCGCGCCCATGGCCAGCTTGATGGTGTGCACGCTCTTTTCGGGCGCCAGGCGCGTGATGCTGCCCTCGGTCGGCAGTTCGATGTTGACGCTGAGCCGGTCGGCGTACTTGCCGGCGGCGGCGATCAGGGCGGCGTCGGCGTCCGGGATGGTCTTGAGGTGGATATATCCACGGAAATTGTGGACTTCGCGCAACTGCCGCGCGATGGCGACCAGCTGTTCCATGGTGTAGTCGGCCGACTGGATGATGCCGGAACTGAGGAACAGGCCGTCGATGTAGTTGCGCAGGTAGAAGTCGACCGTCAGCTTGACCACTTCATCGACCGAAAAGCGCGCGCGCGGCACGTTGGAAGTGCGCCGGTTGACGCAATACTGGCAATCGTAGACGCAGAAATTGGTCAGCAGGATCTTGAGCAGGGACACGCAGCGCCCGTCCGGCGTGTAGCTGTGGCAAATGCCCATGCCGTTGGTGGCGCCGATGCCATCCTTGCCCTCGGACGAGCGCCTGGGCGCGCCGCTGCTGGCGCAGGAGGCGTCGTATTTGGCCGCGTCCGCGAGGATTTCGAGCTTGTCGGTCAGTTCCATGGGCCTGGTCTTTAACTGTATGTATATACAGTATGGTACACCATTCCCATGGCGGGGGCACGCGCCATGCGTGCGCTGTGCGCAACAGCGTCAGGCGCGTTTGGCCTGCGGCACGCTGGCGCGGCAGGCCGCCAGCTGCACTTCCTGTTCCTGCAGCACTTCGAGGAAGCTGCCCAGCGAAATCGGATGGTGGAACAGGTAGCCCTGCATGGTCAGGCAGCCGTTCGACTTGAGGTAGCGCGCCTGGACCTCGGTTTCCACGCCTTCGGCGATCAGGTGCAGGCCCAGGCCCCGCGCGATCGAAATGATCGCCAGGATGACCGGATAATGCCCCTGCTCGTCGTGGATTTCCTTCACAAACGACTGGTCGATCTTGATCGTGTGGATCGGGAAGCGGTGCAGGTAGGACAGCGAGGAGTAGCCGGTGCCGAAATCGTCGATCGCCACCGACACCCCCAGCTGGCACAGTTTGTTCAACTGCTCGATCGCGTACTGCGGATTGCGGATGCAGATGTTTTCGGTGATTTCGACTTCGATCTGGGCCGGCGAAATCCCGTAGCGCAGCAGCGCGCCGCGCATCTTCTCGAAAAAGTCGCCGCGGTCGAGGTATTGCGGCGACAGGTTCAATGACAGGCGAATCGCTTCGCCGCCGCTCTCGTTCCAGACCAGCATGTCGCGGCACAGGGCGCCCAGCATCCAGTCCGAAATCGGCAGCATCAGGCCATTGTCTTCGGCGAACGGCAGGAACTCGTTGGCGGTCAGCAGGCCGCGCTGCGGATGGTTCCAGCGCATCAGCCCTTCGGCGCCGATGATGCGGCCGGTGATCACGTCGATCTGCGGCTGGTAGTACATTTCCAGCTCGTTCTGCTCGAGCGCCTTGCGCAGGCTCTGTTCGAGCGCGATCTTCTGGTGCGACACGTCGAGCATCGAGTTGTGATAAAAGCTCTGGCCGTTCTTGCCCAGCGCCTTGACCTGGTACATGGCGATGTCGGCATGGCGCAGCAGCTCGTCGATCGACTCGCCGTCGCCCGGATAAATCGCAATGCCGATGCTGGCCGAAATATGCACCTGGTGCCCATCGAGGTCGAACGGCAGGTGCAGGCAGGCGAGGAATTTCTCGGCGATGGCCTTGGCTTCGGCGCGGCCGGCCAGTTCCGGCAGCACGATGGTAAATTCGTCGCCGCCCTGGCGCGCCAGGGTGTCGCCATCGCGCAGGCATTGCTTGAGGCGCAGCGCGACCTGCTGCAGCAGTTCGTCGCCCTTGACGTGGCCGAGCGTGTCGTTCACCAGCTTGAAGCGATCGAGGTCGATGAACATCACCGCCAGCTCGGTCATTTTGCGCTTGGCCTGGATGATGGCCAGGCCCAGGCGGTCCTTGAACAGCATGCGGTTCGGCAGGTCGGTCAGGATGTCGTGGTAAGCCTGGTACGAAATGACTTCTTCGGCGCGCTTGCGGTCGGTGATATCGCGGGCCACGCCGTAGGTGCCGTAGAACTCGAGCTTCTTGACGTCGTTGTCCGGCACATGCATGCCCATCGAATTGAGCGAGATGGTCATCAGGGTGGTGTTGAACTCGCGGTCCTGGCCGGCGCGCGGATGGCATTTCAGGCGCAGTTCGACATTGCGCGAAGCCCGTTCGTCGACGCGGCGCTCGTTGAAGGCGTAGCGCGCGCGCTCCAGGTCTTCGTCGTGCACCAGCACCGTGTAATGCTGGCCGATCAGGTCTTCGCGCGCAAAGCCGAGCAACTGGAAGGCGCGGTCGTTGACGAAGGTGAAGCGGCCCTCGTGATTGAGGGTGTAGATGATGTCGGGCGAACTGTCGACCAGGTAGCGGTACAGCTTTTCGGAGTTTTCCAGCTGCGAGGCGATGCGCTCGTTGTCCAGGGCCAGGCTGCGCTGCTGCAGCGCGTTGCCGACCGTCTTGAGCATCTCTTCGCGGCTGTAGGGCTTCCTCAGGTAATCGTAGGCGCCGCGCTTGAGGGCGCCGATGGCGGCCTCGATGCCGACGTCGCCGCTCATCACGATCACGTCGGCGTCGATCTCGCGCGCGTTGATGAAGTCCATGATTTCATGGCCGCTCATGTCGGGCAGGCGCAGGTCGAGCAGGACCAGGTCGAAGCGCCGCGCCGTCAGTTGCGCCAGCGCCTCGGCGCCGCTGCTGGCGGTGACCAGGTCGAAGCCGCGGTCGCGCAGCAGTTCGTGCAGGGCCGACAGCAGGCGCGGCTCGTCGTCGATCAGCAGGATGCGCGGCAGTGCATGCGCATCGGCCTCGCTGAAAGAGGCGTCATCGGTCTGCGACAGCGCGCTGGCGGGATTGTCGTTCATTGGAACCCTAAACGGAATCCATCGTCCGCATCCGCAACGCGCACTTGCCCGGCCGCTGCGGGAATCGGTGCTGCCAGGGCGCGCCTGGGCCGCTTGCGAAGATCGTTGTCCGAATGCTGCATGGTGTCGAAAACTGCCGCCAAATGGTCGATGGTTGGAGGTGGCGCGCAACGCGATGCGGCCACGACGAAAAGATCACACACCTGTCGCGCGCGAAGTATGGGCAGCGTGTCAGGTTTTAAAAACGGCTATCTTAGCATATATGCACGAATGTTGACCCGAGGAACGTTACTCAAAGCAAAACTTTTTATTGTCAAGGGTGGGCGCGGGTCACGCTCCCAGGGCCGCCGGACGCCTGCGGTGATACAGGCGCGAGGACACCCACAGGCCCAGCGCGCACAGGGCGAAGCCGACCTGGCCCATGGCCAGCCACAGCATCGAATGCGACAGGAACGGCGCGATCACGCCCGCCACCAGTGCGCCCAGCAGGGTCACGGCGAAGGACTGGCACGACGCGACCGTGCCGCGGATGTGCGGGAACAGGTCGAGCGCGAGCAGGGTGGCGCCGGGGGCGATCAGCGCCATGCCGAAGGTATAGAAAAACATCGGCGCCACGCTCCACGGCAGCGCCGCTGTAAAGACGCTGTGATACAACAGATTGGCGCAAGCGGCCGTGAGCAGGAAGCCGAAGCCGATGCCGATCTGGCGCGCGAAGCTCATTTTGCCGGCGATGCGGTTGGCCGTGAGCGCGCCCAGGAAGATCCCGGCCACCGAGGGGATGAACAGCCATCCGAATTGGTCGGGTCCGAGGCGCAGGTGCAGCGGCAGCGCCACCGGCGCGGCCGCGATGTACAAAAACAGGCCGGCGAAGTTGAGGGCGACGATGCCGGCCTTCATGTGGAACAGGGGCGAGCTGAAAATGGCGCTGTAGTTCTGCCACAGGTAGCGCGGATTGAAGGGCTGGCGTTTTTCCAGCGGCAGCGTTTCGGGCAGGCGCCGGTAGCAGTAGACGAACAGGATCACGCTGTAGGCCAGCAGCACCAGGAAGATGGTGCGCCAGTCGGCATACTTGACGATCCAGCCGCCCAGGATGGGTGCGATGGCCGGCGCGATCGTGAAGATCATCGTCACCAGCGAGAGCAGGCGCGCCGCCGGCGCATCGTCGTACAGGTCGCGGATGATGGCGCGTCCCACCACCACCCCGGCCCCGGCCGAGACGCCCTGCATGATCCGGAAGATCCACAGGTAATGCACCGAATGCGAGGCGGCGCAGCCGAAGGTGCCGATGGCGAACACCACCAGCGCGCACAGCACCACGTTGCGCCGTCCGAAGGCGTCGGCCAGCGCGCCATGCCACAGCACCATGCCGGCAAAGGCGAGCATGTAGGCGGTCAGGGTTTGCTGGACTTCGATCGGGGTGGCGCCCAGCGACGCCTGGATGTTGGGGAAGGCCGGCAGGTAGGCGTCGATCGAAAACGGTCCCAGCATCGACAGCCCGGCCAGCAGGGTCGCCAGGCCCACCATCCCGGGCACCGCGCGCCGCTTCACGGGCGCCAGGGGGACCGGTGTGACGGGGTCCGGCGGCAGGTCGGGCGGCGGGCTGGGGAACATGCTTACTCCGGTTTTGGCTTGGCTTCTTCGCGGCGGTTGTAGCCGGCCACCATGTCGAACCTGAACAGGCGGCATTCGAGCGCGCCGTTGAAGAATGGCGTCTTGCGCGCTTCTTTCAGGCGCAGCAGTTTCGGCAAGGTCAGGTCGGCGGTGAACAGGAACACGGTCCAGCCGGCGAAACGCTGCTTGAGCGTGGTGCCCAGCGCCGAGTAGAACGCGACCGACATGTCGTCCGCCGGGATGGTGCTGTCGCCGCGCACGCCGATCCGCTCGCCGTACGGCGGGTTGGTCAGCAGGATGCCCGGCTGCTCGGTCGGCGCTTTCACTTCCTGGGCCTCGATCTGCTTGAGCGGCACGTCGAACAGGATGCCGGCGATTTTCAGGTTATGGCGCGTCATGGCCACCATGTCGCCCGAGATGTCGCTGCCGAAAATGGTCGGTTCGCTCGGCAGCGGCAGCGGCTTGATCGCGTTCTTCATGTCCTGCCACGGGGCGGCCACGAAGTTGTGGAACTTCTCGAACGCGAAACGGCGGCGCGCGCCGGGCGGAATGCCCTGCACCATCTGGGCCGCTTCGATCAGGATGGTGCCCGAGCCGCACATCGGGTCGAACAGCACCGTGCCCGGTTTCCAGCCGGAGACGCGCAGCATGCCGGCGGCGAGGTTTTCGCGCAGCGGCGCATCGCCCGTTTCTTCACGCCAGCCGCGCTTGAACAGGGCTTCGCCGGAGGTGTCCAGGTAGACCGTGAAGTTGCGGTTGTCGAGAAAGCCCACGATGCGCATGTCCGGCTCGCGCGTGTTGACCGAGGGGCGCTTGTCGAACTGGTCGCGGAAGCGGTCGCAGATGGCGTCCTTGATTTTGAGCGTGGTGAATTCCAGGCTGCGCAGGGGCGACTTGACGGCGGTGACGTCGACCCGGATGGTGTGGTCGACGCTGAACCAGTCTTCCCATGGCTGGGCCAGGACCAGGTCGTAGATGTCGTTTTCGTTGGCGTAGCTGGCGTGCGCCATGCGCATCAGCACGCGCGAGGCGATGCGCGAGTGCAGGTTGATGCGGTAAGCGTCAGTCTGGTCGCCGGAGCAGTGCACGCCGCCGGGAACCTGGTTGTGCACCTTCATGGTGGTGCTGGTCAGGGCGATTTCGCCCAGTTCTTCGGCGAGCGCCGCTTCCATGCCGCGTGGGCATGGGCAGAAAAATGATGGCATGTGGTGAACCCTTTGTCCGTTGTAGAAAATCGTTTGTCGTTACTGTTTCATCGTTACTGCAAAATGCCCGTCGTCAGCTTAAGGCGCGCTCCACGAAGTCGAGCCGGTCCTGTCCCCAGAACCCCTCCCCGTCCACCACGTACCACGGCACACCGAACACGCTGGCGGCCATGGCTTCATCGGTGTTGCGCTCGTACTGCTCCTGCACGCCGGCCGTGGCCGCCGACTTGACCAGCATTTTTCCATCGAGGCCGCAGGCGCTGGCGATCTGCGCCAGGGTGTCCTCGTCCGAGATATTCCGGTCCTCGGCCCACAGCGCGCGCATGATCGCGCCGGTCAGCCCCAGCGCCGCCTCGGCGCCCAGGCTGGTGCGCGCGGCGATGATCAGGCGCGCCGCCGCTTCCGGCGGCACCGGAAAAAACGTCGGATGCGCAATCAGCGGCAAGCCCAGATGCTGCGACCAGCGCGCCAGTTCCTGCAGGCGGTAGGCCTGGCGCTGCGGCGCGCGCTTGGCCAGCGGCAGCCCGCCCGAGACGCTGAACACCTTGCCCAGGTCAAAAGGCTTGATGTCGATCAGCGCCCCGCGCGCCTGCGCCATGGCGACGAAGCGCTCGTGTCCGAGATACGCCCACGGCGACTGCGGCGCGAAAAAATACTGAACCACTTTACTCATGAAGCCCCCGTCAGAAGGGTTTGACCACGACCAGGATCACGATGGCGGTCAGGAGCAGCACCGGCACCTCGTTGAAATAGCGGAACCAGACGTGGCTTCGTTTGTTCGCGCCGCGTTCGAATTTTTTCAGCAGCGAGCCGCACGCGTGGTGGTAACCGATCACCAGCAGCACCAGCGCCAGCTTGACATGCATCCAGCCGCCCCGGAAGCCGTACCCGAGCCACAGCCAGACGCCCAGCAGCACCGCCGGCACGGCCAGCATGGTGGTAAAGCGCAGCAGCTTGCGCGCCATCAGCAGCAGGCGCGCAGTGGCCGCCGTGTCGCTCTCCTGCGCCAGGTTGACGAAAATGCGCGGCAGGTAAAACAGCCCGGCAAACCACGAGGCGATGAAGATGATGTGAAACGCTTTAATCCATAACATGAAGCAAAATACCTTTCATTGTTTCGGCGACGTCATTTTCGAACGCGTCGAATGCGGAGAGCCCGCGCAAGCCCGCGAACGACTCGGTGCGCTGAGTAATCAACGATCTCGCTTTTTCAGGCTGAAATTTGCCGAGTTTACGTCCCGATAGGCCGCTGGCCGCAGTTAGCGCCGTTAGGAGAACGTCCTTTGGATCAGGAATCGCCTCCCACTTTTTCCGGGCCGGGAGCGCAATCGCATGGCGTCCTGATGCATTTCCTGCTGCGAATCGAATAGCCGTCTCGTCACTCAGCAACCACGCTTCGGTCATTCGTACCGGAACTACCGGCACAAAAGGTACTTCGACGTCTCGCATTGCCGCGTCGATTTCGCCCAGTCTTAACTCACGCGGCATGGCCTCGGCATCTCGATGAACAAACAAAACATCGCACGGAAAGTTAGCAAGAGCGGCATTTACGCGAGCGTTTAGACCGTGTCCAATTTTTCCAAAATCCCGCGCAAATGAGGGGACTACGCGCACGCCAGGATAATGAAAATTGATGACCCAATTAATAATCGGCAGCAGTACTTCATCAGAAGTTCCGTCCGCCAGCAAAGTATAGCGTATGAGTGTTTTCACCTTTTATTTCACCGCAATTTCAAGCTGGTGCTTGTATACCTGCAAAACACTTTCTTTCCCAGGCACAGCCTCACTAAAATCTTCCGGTCCGAGATAGTCAAGCAGCGCTCCGAACGTCACCGGCGACTCATCTTGGGAAACGTTTATTGAGGTCTTTGTACGCCACGTTCCAAGAATTGGACAAAATAATGAAAGCGATGCACCATCCCGTTTATAGGCTTGCGAAACAATAATATTGTCGGTCTGAAGTTTCTGAATAACTAACGGCGAATGAGTATTGATAATAATTTGCCGAAGCGGATTGTCTGGACCGACCGCATAATCAGTGTCTACCGCCATTTCAGCCAACAACTGGACAATCGCTGGAATGCGTGCGGGATGGATGCCATTTTCTGGCTCCTCAAGACAAATTACACCTCCCGCATCGGCATCGGCGCCAATAATAGCGAGGGCAAGAAATCGCAAGGTGCCGCCTGACAGAGCCCGCGCTTCATGGCGGATACCGCTGACGCTTTCTAGATAAAGGGTCTTTAATTGTCGACGCTCATCCACGTCAACAGTAAGACTCTTCACATCGGGCAGAAGATTAGCTAATTGACTCGCCACTTCGTCAAATTTTTTAAGACGATCCAGCGTCGCCGGCAAATGTTCACCTGTAGATGAGACCTGACTTAAAGCCAAGAAATCATCCGGTTTGCGCAGAGAACTTGACTCAAGTTGCAAGTTAATCCAAGACTGCATTTCACGCCTGGCCGCTAGCGCTGTCGGCCGATCGATCGTGTTTATGTTACTCAGAAGTGTACGTTCTGCTTTGTCTATAGGGATGCTGATGGGCTGCCCCCCCCCCGTGCCGTCCTGGCGAATTTTCGCGACAGTCGGATCGTTCTTATCCATATAGATAAAATCGATCCGGCTCGTGCCAACATAAACAGAATCCAGGAATTCCTGAGATACCGGAAAACCGAGCCGGCGCTTCGCTTCGCCTTTTTGCACGAAATCAAGTGACTCATGTGCGAGTTCAATGCCTTCGGGTTTCGATCCAGAAGCGGCCACATAACGCAGCCCTAACTTGTACTGCAGGAAGGTGACTTTCGGCTTAGCATTTCGACCGAAATCATCTGTTACCGTATCGTTTACTAAGAAATCGACTTCAAATTCCATCAATTGGGCTTGCCCAATAGCGGTTCTGGTAAACAACGACGACAGGTTGACGCGTTGACGCCCGCTATTTCTGATCCTTGTAGCAGCATCGATAATGGACGTATCTGCCAAATCTTTCAGAAACAAAATGGCATCGAATAGATTGGACTTCCCCACTCCATTAACACCTGCAATACACGTGAACGGGCCGAAGCGAACTTCAATATCCTCTAAACTTTTAAATCCCTTAACTTTCAGCCGAGTTAGCATATGTGCCTCCGATACCTCATTGCCTGACTTCGCCGTGGCCGAACACCACGTATTTGAGCGATGTCAGTCCTTCCAGCCCGACCGGTCCGCGCGCGTGCAGCTTGTCGTTGGAGATGCCGATTTCGGCGCCCAGGCCGTACTCGAAACCATCGGCGAAGCGGGTCGAGGCGTTGACCATCACCGAGGCCGAATCGACTTCGCGCAGGAAGCGCAGGGCGTCGCTGTAGTCTTCGGTGACGATCGCTTCGGTGTGCTTCGACGAATAGGTGTTGATATGGTCGATCGCCGCGTCCATGCCGTCCACCAGCTTGATCGACAAGACCGGCGCCAGGTATTCGGTGGACCAGTCTTCTTCCACGGCCGCCACCAGGTGCGGGTAGCCCGCCAGCAGCGCGAACGCGTCCGGGTCGGCGCGCAGCTCGACTTCCTTGGCCGCGTACAGGGCGGCCAGGCGCGGCAGCACGGCCGGCGCGATGGCGCGCGCGATGAGCAGGGTTTCCATGGTGTTGCAGGTGCCGTAGCGGTGGCACTTGGCGTTGAACGCAATCGCCACCGCTTTTTCCAGATCGGCCCTGGCGTCGATGTAGACGTGGCAGATGCCGTCGAGGTGCTTGATCATCGGGACCGTGGCCTCGGCGATCAGGCGCGCGATCAGGCTTTTGCCGCCGCGCGGCACGATCACGTCCACATACTCGGGCATGGTGATCAGTGCGCCGACGGCGGCGCGGTCGGTGGTGTCGACGATCTGCACGCCGTCGGCCGGCAAGCCGGCGCCGGCCAGGCCCTCGGCGACGATTTTCGCCAGCGCGCGGTTGCAGTTGATCGCTTCCGAGCCGCCGCGCAGGATGGTCGCGTTGCCGCTCTTGATGCACAGGCCGGCCGCGTCGACCGTGACGTTCGGGCGCGCTTCGTAGATGATGCCGATCACGCCCAGCGGCACGCGCATCTGGCCCACCTGGATGCCGCTCGGGCGGAATTTCATGTTCGAGATTTCGCCGATCGGGTCGGCCAGCGAGACGACCTGGCGCAAGCCTTCGACCATGGTGTCGATGGCTTTGTCCGACAGTTGCAGGCGATCCAGCATGGCCGGCGCCAGGCCGCCGGCGGCGGCGGCATCGTGGTCGAGCTGGTTGGCGGCGCGCAGCAGCGCACTATCGCGCACGATGGCGTCGGCGATCAGCAGCAAGGCGCGGTTGCGCGTGGCGCTGTCGGACCTGGCCATGGCGCGCGAAGCGGCGCGGGCGCGCTGGCCGACCTGTTGCATGTATTCGGTAATGTTCATTATCTCGTCTACGTAGGTGAAGCGCGTCGATCGCGCCGGCACCATGGTAGCGTGCCGCAGCGATCTATCCGCGCGTTACTTTCAAGGCCAGCTGCAGCATCGCATCCCAGGCATCGCCCGCAAAGCCTTTGGCGCGCAGGCCCTTGATCATCTTGTCGACCTGCGCGGCGTCGCGCATCGCGCCTTCCAGGGTCGGCAGCGAGATGCGGCGCAGCGCAGGTTCCATCATGCGTTCACGCGGACCCCAGATGCGGTGTTCCTTGAGCAGCACGCCGAGCGGCCGTCCCTGCGCCATCCCGGATTTCAATTTTAACAGCGTACGGATTTCTTCGGCGACCGCCCATAAAACCAGCGGCAGCGCTTCGCCTTCGCCCTTGAGCCCTTCGAGCATGCGCACCAGGCGCGCGCAATCGCCCGCCAGCATGGCCTCGGACAGCTTGAACACATCGTAGCGCGCCACGTTGAGCACCGCGTCGTGAATCTGTTCGAAGGTCAGCTTGCCCGGATCGTGCAGCAGCGCCAGTTTTTGAATCTCCTGGTGCGCCGCCAGCAGGTTGCCTTCGACCCGGTCGGCGATGAAGTCGAGCGACTGGCGGTCGGCGGAGAGGCCGTGCGCGGCCAGCCGGGTGCCGATCCAGCCGGGCAGCTGGGGGCGTTCGATTGCCGGTATCTCGATATAGACCGCAGCCTGCTGCAGCGCGCCGACCCAGGCTGCTTTGGCGGTCTGCCAATCGAGCTTGGGCAGGGTGATGAGCGTGAGATTGTCGGGACTGAGGTCCTTGGCGTAGCTTTGCAGCGCCGCCCCGCCATCCTTGCCCGGTTTGCCGGTCGGGATGCGCAATTCGATCAGCTTCTTGTCGCCGAACAGCGACAAGGCCTGGTTCGCGGCCAGCAGCTCGCCCCATTTGAAGGTGCGCTCCACCGTCAGCACATCGCGTTCGGAGTAACCGTTGGCGCGCGCGGCGCGGCGGATCTTGTCGGCCGCTTCCAGCGCCAGCAGATGCTCGTCGCTGGAAATCACGTACAGCGGCGCAATGGTCTTGGCCAGGTGCCCTTCGAGCGCGTCAACCCTTAGCTGCATCGCGTGCTCATGCCGGCTTGACCGCCACCAGGCGGCGCAGGATCTGCTGCACCAGGTCGGTCTGCATGTCGCGGTACAGCAGCACTTCTTCCGATTCCTTGCCCAGCACCTGGCTCTCGTCGAAAGTGATGGAGCGCTTGAGCGAGATTTCGGTCGCCGGCAGCAGTTCCACACCCTTGGCGTCGCGCAGGCGGAACACCAAGGTGTAGGTCAGCAGGTATTCGCGCACGCGGCCCTGGGCGTTGAGCGAGAGGATCTGCTTGCCGCGCGTTTCGGACAGCACGTCGAACAGGGTCTCGGCCTTGGCCGCGTCGGTCACCACCTGCACGTTGTCGCCGCCGCGCAGGTTGCGCCGCAACTCGGTGCCGAGGGCCGAGGTTTCGGGGAACGACAGGTAGATGCTATTGAACGGCATCTTGAACTGGCCGTTCGCGCCGCGCAGCTGGAAGCCGCACGCGGACAGGGACGCGAGCAGGACCAAAGCAAGGATGGCGCGCGGCACGGCGGCGGAACGGAAGATGGCCATCGCTTACACCACGATGCTGATCAATTTGCCAGGCACCACGATCACCTTTTTCGGCGGCGTCTCGATGTACTTCTGCACCGCTTCGCAGGCCAGCGCCATCGCTTCGATGGAGGCCTTGTCGGCATCCTTGGCGACCTTTATCGAGCCGCGCAGCTTGCCGTTCACCTGGATCATCATCTCGATCTCGGCCTGT
The DNA here is from genome assembly GCF_011682145.1 of Massilia mucilaginosa. GTDB lineage: Bacteria > Pseudomonadota > Gammaproteobacteria > Burkholderiales > Burkholderiaceae_D > Telluria_A > Telluria_A mucilaginosa. The sequence goes on along the minus strand of NZ_WHJH01000015.1, from coordinate 29,849 downwards.
TCCAGCGCGGCCGGGTCGACCTGCGGCCACTGCGCGTTGAGGATGTCGCCGTGCGCGTTGGCGTAGCCCAGTTCTTGCCACAGCACGTGGGTGATGTGCGGCGCCACCGGGTTGAGCACGCGCAGGAAGATCGACAGGCCTTCGGCGATGACGGCGTCGGTGGCCGCGCCGTCTTCCAGCTTGGCCGATTCCATCGTGTTGAGCATCTTCATGCAGGCCGACACCACCGTGTTGTACTGGATGCGTTTCAGGTCGTAGTCGGCCTGCTGCAGGATCTTGTGCAGTTCGCGGCGCAAGGTCTTGTGCGCTTCGCCGCCGCCGCTTTTATCGGTCGCGGCCAGGGCTTGAGCGATGCGCGGCGACTGCGCATACGCATACGCCCACACGCGGCGCAGGAAGCGGCTGGCGCCTTCGACGCCGCTGTCGGACCATTCGAGCGTCTGCTCGGGTGGCGAGGCGAACATGGTGAACAGGCGCGCGGTGTCGGCGCCGTACTGGCCGATCTGGGCTTGCGGGTCGATGCCGTTGTTCTTCGACTTCGACATTTTTTCGGTACCGCCGATGACCACCGGCTGGCCGTCGCTCTTGAGCGTGGCGCCTTGCGGACGGCCCTTGTCGTCCAGGGTCAGGTCGACGTCGGCCGGGTTGAACCAGGACTTGCGGCCAGCTTCATCGTCACGGTAATAGGTTTCGTTGAGCACCATGCCCTGCGTGAGCAGGTTGACGAACGGCTCGTCGAACTTGACCAGGCCGAGTTCGCGCATGATCTTGGTCCAGAAGCGCGCGTACAGCAGGTGCATGACGGCGTGTTCGATGCCGCCGATGTACTGGTCCATCGGCATCCAGTAATCGTTGCGCGCGTCGACCATGGCGTCGCTGCTGCCTGGCGAGGTATAGCGCATGTAGTACCACGACGAGTCGACGAAGGTGTCCATCGTGTCGGTCTCGCGGCGCGCCGGCTTGCCGCACTGCGGGCAGTCGCACTTCAGAAACGCTTCGTGCTTGCCCAGCGGGTTGCCGCTGCCGTCCGGGACGCAGTCTTCCGGCAGCACCACCGGCAGGTCTTTTTCAGGGACCGGCACCACGCCGCAATCGGCGCAGTGGATCATCGGGATCGGGGTGCCCCAGTAGCGCTGGCGCGAAATGCCCCAGTCGCGCAGGCGGAAGGTGATTTTCTTGTCGCCCAGGCCGGCCGTGGCCAGGTCGCCCGCCACGGCGTTCACCGCCGAGGTGTAATCGAGGCCGTCGTATTTGCCGGAGTTGATGGAAACGCCGCTCTCTTTGTCGCCGTACCATTCCTGCCAGGCCTCGAGCGAGTATTGCTTGCCTTCGACCGCGACCACCTGCTTGATCGGCAGATTGTATTTTTTGGCGAACGCGAAATCGCGCTCGTCGTGCGCGGGCACGCCCATGACGGCGCCGTCGCCGTAGGTGATCAGGACGTAGTTGCCGACCCAGACTTCGACCTGCTCGTTGGTGACCGGGTGGGTGACGAACAGGCCGGTCGGCATGCCCTTCTTCTCCATGGTCGCCATGTCGGCTTCGATCACGCTACCGAGTTTGCACTCGGCGATAAAGGCGGCCAGTTCCGGGTTGGTCTGCGCGGCGTGCTGCGCCAGCGCGTGTTCCGGCGCCACGGCGCAGAAGGTCACGCCCATGATGGTGTCGGCGCGGGTGGTGAAAACGTACATCTTGCCGTCGTCGATCAGCGTTTTTCCAGTAGCGTCGGCGGCGTTGGCGATGGTGTGCGGGAAGGCGAAGCGCACGCCGACCGACTTGCCGATCCAGTTGGCCTGCATGACGCGCACCCGTTCCGGCCAGCCTGGCAGCTTGTTGTCGACGTAGTCGAGCAGTTCATCGGCGTAGTCGGTGATGCGGGCGTAGTACATCGGGATTTCGCGCTTTTCGATCGGCGCGCCGGAACGCCAGCCACGCCCGTCGACCACCTGCTCGTTGGCCAGCACGGTCTGGTCGACCGGGTCCCAGTTCACGGTGCCGGTCTTTTTGTAGATGATGCCTTTTTCGAGCATCTTGAGGAACATCCACTGGTTCCACTTGTAGTACTCGGGTTTGCAGGCGGTCATTTCACGCGACCAGTCGATCGCCAGGCCCATCGACTCCATCTGCTCGCGCATGTGGGCGATGTTGGAATAGGTCCATTGCGCCGGCGGCACGTTGTTTTGCATGGCCGCGTTCTCGGCCGGCATGCCGAAGGCGTCCCAGCCCATCGGCATGAGGACGTTGTAGCCGCTCATGCGCAGGTAGCGGTACATCACATCATTGATCGTATAGTTGCGCACGTGGCCCATGTGCAGCTTGCCCGACGGGTAAGGCAGCATGGAACAGGCGTAGTACTTGCCTTTCGGGAAACGCGGGTCGTTCTCGACGGCCTTGTAGGCGTCGATGGCCTTCCAGTGGGCTTGGGCGGCTTGTTCTACGTCGGCGGGACTATATTTATCTTGCATGATGTGTGCGGCCAAGCGGGCGCGGCCAAAAGTAATATGAACCGATCATTATACTGGCACATCCCGTATCCGGGCACGGCCGGGGCCGGGGAGCGAAAATTCGCTGAACTATGGGGCGGGCTTGCGGTCCAAAGAAGGTGGCAGGCACAGTCGGCGCCCTCGCTTGCACGGAGGGCGGCGACACTCCATGAGATGTACTTGCATGCTCCGCCAAACCGACTATCACGTACCGGAGAATGACGTCATGACAATCGAATTCGATCCGATAGGCTATGCCCAGCAACTGGAAGCCGCAGGGGTTTCCAGGCACCAGGCGGAGGTGCATGCCAAGGCACTGAACGAGGTGGCCAGCGAGGGGGTGTCGACATCCGACGGCCTGCACATGAAGAACGACTGGCAATGCGCCATTCGCCAGTCGGAAGACCGTTTGACCGCGCACATCGATCTGGCAAAGACTGAACTCAGCGCCGAGTTACAAACGTTCAGGGCGGAATCAAACGAAAAATACGGGGTACTCGATGCCAAAATCGACGGTGTCCGAACCGAGCTGAGCGCAAAAATCGATGGTGTCCGAACCGGGCTGAGCGCAAAAATCGACGGTATCCGAACTGAGCTGAGCGCACAAATCAGTCTGCTTGACGCCAAAATCGAAGTTGTCCGAATGAATCTGAATACCAAATGCGAATGTATCCAAACTGAGCTGAACGCAAAAATCGACAGTGTCCGAACAGATCTGACCGCGAAGATCGAGATTCTGGCTGCGGAGCTGCGTTCGATAAAGCATGAATTGGCCATCCACCGCTGGCTATTCGGCCTCCTTATCGTCATGAACGGCACGATTATTGCCAGGCTTTACTTTCCATAACGCCAGCTTCAGGGACAGTGCGCGCGAGGTAAAATGGCCCTTTTGCCATCTGCCCGGCATTATCATGGTCCTTTACCAGGAACACCCGCCCCAGCCCGCATTGGCGCCCTATCTGGCTTGCCTGTGGACTTGCCAGGTGTTCCCGGGGGCGTCAGCCGTCACGCACCGTGTGCTGCCCGACAACTGCATGGATATCCTGTGGCAGGACGTGGGCGCGCTGAGCCGGGTGTCGGGCATGATGAGCACAGTCATCCACGTGCCCGTGCACCAGCCCGTGCGTACCATCGCGGCGCGCTTCAAAGCGGGCGCCGCCGCGCACTTTTTCGCCATGCCGCTGCACGAACTGGCCGACCAGCATCCATCGCTCGACGCGCTGTGGGACGGCGCCGCCGCGCGCCAGTTCACCGATGAACTGTGGTCGCGCACCTTATCGGACAGCGAAGCCGTCGCCACCGTCGAACGCCTGCTGCTGCAACGCCTGCGCGGCACGGCCGCCGGCATCAAACCGGGCCTGGCCGACGCGGCCGTGAGCGCCATCGAGCGCTCGCACGGCTCCCTGCGCATCGAGACGCTGGCCGCGCAGTTGGGCGTGTCGCGCCAGCACCTGTCCAGCCAGTTCCGCGCCAGGGTCGGCCTGGGCGCCAAGCAATTTGCGCGCGTGTGCCGCTTTCGCCAGGCCAGCGCACGCATCCGCGCAGCCGCCCATCCCCACCAGCTCGACTGGACACGGCTAGCGCTCGAGCTCGGCTATTACGACCAGCCGCACCTGATCCACGAATTCCGCCAGTTGTCGGGCAGCACGCCGGAATCGTTCGCAGCACCCGCCTGACTGCCTTACATTTTTACAATACAAGCGGCGCGCGCCATGGCAGGATGCTGCTTTGCACTCACAGGAGACGAATATGATCAACGGAATGCGCACTGTCTGCTACCCGGTCCAGGATATGGATGCGGCCAAGAAATGGTTTACCGAGGTGTTCCGCACCGCGCCCTACTTCGATCAGCCGTTCTACATCGGCTTCGAGATCGGCGGTTTCGAGCTGGGCCTGCATCCTGGCGAACCCGGCATGCCCGGCTGCGTCGCCTACTGGGGCGTGGACGATATCGAGGCCGAAGTCGAGCGCATCACCGGCCTGGGCGCGAGCATCCACTCGGCCATCCAGGATGTGGGCGAGGGAATCAAGGTGGTCGAGTTGAAGGACCCGTTCGGCAACACACTGGGGTTGATCTACAACCCCCAGTTCGACCTCAAGAAGGTGCGCTGAGCACCAGCCTGAACCTGCGCGTGGGCACAAGCTGCCCGCGCGCCATGCTCAACGTCACTACGCCGGTCAGCGCAGCACCAGCGCCAGCGCCGGCTTTTCGCCGTAATCCTCGTAGCGCTCGTTGATGCCGGCGATGCAGAAAGTCATCTCCTCGAGCAGGTCGGGTACGCGCTCGCGCATCGCTGCCGCATCCTTGACGACAATCTCCAGCACCTCGTTCGGTTTCAGCCGGAAGCGGGTCATGCCGTCTTCGTCGCGCAGGTAGCTCAGGCAATCGACCCAGGCATCCATGGTGTTGGCGTAATACTCGGGAAACCCGAACGCCGCGCGGCTTTCGGAATGAAAGGTATCCCAGCCGAGGATCGAGGCACCATTGAGTTCAGCGCTGGCCATATTATTTCTCCTTGTTGGGGTCGGTCACGAAGCCCAGCTTGGCCAGTCCACGGGACTGCGCCGCCGCCATGACCTGGGCCACGGCTTCGTAACGGGTATTTTTGTCTGCGCGCAGCTGCAATTCCGGCTGCGGCGCCTGGCGCGCGGCGTCGGTCAAACGCGCGTCGAGTCCGGCGGCATCGACCCGCTCGTTGCCCCAGTACAGCACGCCTTGCGCGTCGATGGCGATGGTGACCGTGTGCGGCTGCTGCCGCACCGCGCCGGCCTGCGCGCGCGGCAAGTCGAGCTTGACCGCATGTGTAAACATCGGCGCGGTGATGATGAAAATGACGAGCAGCACCAGCATCACGTCGACCATCGGGGTCACGTTAATATCGCTCATCATCGATTGCTGCCGCGCCGGGTTGAAGCTGCCGAATGCCATGCCGTTCCCCCTATTTGCCGAAGTAGGAATGCAAATCGTGGGCAAAGCCGTCGAGCTCGGCCAACGTCAACCGGTTCAGGCGGTTCAATCCGTTATACGCCAGTACGGCGGGAATCGCCACCACCAGCCCGAAGCCGGTCATGATCAGGGCTTCGCCGACCGGTCCGGCGATCTTGTCGATCTGCACAATGCCGGCCGTGGACACATTCGAGAGCGCATGATAAATCCCCCACACCGTGCCCAGCAGGCCCACGAAGGGGGCGGTGGCGCCGATCGAGGCCAGCACGGTCAGTCCGCTTTCGATGCGGTGGGTGGCGCGCGTGATTTCCTGGCGCAGCACGCGGATGATTTGTTCGTCCCTGCTCATTTCGCCGGCCAGGGTGGCGGCGCCGCCGGCATGGGCCAGGCCTTGCGCCGGCAGCGGCAGGTAAATGCGTTCGCGGTCGGCCAGGGCCAGCAGCGCGATGCCATCGTGCAGGTTGGGTGCGCCCCAGAAAGCGTCCAGCGCCGGCGCCGCGCGCCGCACGCGCCAGGTACTGAAGGCTTTGGACAAGATGAAAAACCAGCTCACCAGCGACATCAGCATCAGCACGTACGCCACCGCGTGGCTGATCGCGTCGCCCTGTTCCCAGTAGCGCGCGACGCTGAAGTGATTGGCCGGTGGCATGACGCCGCCTAGTCCTTGAGTGCCAGCACGTCCTGCATGTCGTACAAACCAGTGGCCTTGCCGGCCAGAAAGCGGCAGGCGCGCAGCGCGCCGTTGGCGTAGCTGGCCCGGCTGCTGGACTTGTGGCTGATTTCGATGCGCTCGCCGGTGCCGGCAAACAGCACCGTATGGTCGCCAATGATGTCGCCGCCGCGGATGGTGGCAAAGCCGATGGTCGACGGATCGCGCTCGCCGGTGACGCCTTCGCGGCCGTAGACGGCGCATTCTTTCAGGTCGCGTCCGAGCGCGTCGGCGATCACTTCGCCCATCTTGAGCGCGGTGCCGGACGGCGCATCGACCTTGTGGCGGTGGTGCGCTTCGATGATTTCGATGTCGTAACCCTCGGACATGCTTTTGGCGGCCAGTTCGAGCAGCTTGAGGGTGACGTTCACACCCACGCTCATGTTGGGTGCGAACATGATCGCGGTTTTTTCGGCGGCGGCGGCAATCGCGGCCTTGCCGGCATCGTCGAAACCGGTGGTGCCGATGATCAGCTTGATGCCGTGCGCGGCGCAATAGTCAAGATGCTTGAGCGTGCCTTCGGGGCGGGTGAAGTCGATCAGGTAATCGGCGCCAAGCAGGCCGGCGCCCAGGTCCGCCTCGATCGTCACGCCGGGTGCCGGACCGACCAGCTGGCCGATCGCGGGCGAGCCGGCCAGGCCGAGCGCGCCGGCCAGCACGGCGTCCGGGGCCGCGCAGACCGCGTCGACCAGCATCCGTCCCATGCGCCCGTCGGCGCCCGCTATTGCAATTTTCATCTGGTTCATCGTGTTACCCGCGCGCTTGTGCTGTATTTGAAAAACTTATTTGTTGATCTTGATCGAAGCCGAACCGGCATCTTCTTTCTTCGGCGCTTCCTTGGCGGCCACCTTGGACGGGCCGGCGATGCGCGCGATGTATTCCTTCTCGGTCGGCAGGTTGCCGCCGTCGAATTTCTCGACCTTGTTATCCTTGAAGTAGACCGTGACCCGGCTACTGGTCAGCTCGCCATTGCCGCGCGCCAGGTAGAACGGGAAATCCCAGCGGTCGGCGTGGAAGATGTCGGTCAGCAGTGGCGTACCGAGCAAAAACTTGACCTGCTCGCGGGTCTGGCCGACCTTGAGCTGGGTCAGCATTTCCTGGGAGATGAAGTTACCTTGCTGAATGTCTGGACGATAGGGCGAGAAGATCCACAGGACCTTTTGCAGCTTGCTGGCCTGCACGGTCTGGGCGCCGGCGTCGGGCGAGGCGCTGACCGGGACCACGGGATCCTTGGCGCCGCCGAACATGGTGCAGCCGGACAGGCTCAGGACGGCCCCGGCCAGGGTCGCCACCAGAGGGGCGCGCAGGCTAAAACGGTGCAAAACGGCAGTATCGACAGGCATAGATGACCTCAAATCGTTGTACGGAAGCCTAGGCACCTCCGTCTAAAACGCTATATGATAAAGCACTACGCCAATATACGAGTAACAAACATGAGTAACAATCCTAGCGACCTCAAAGCCAGCGGCCTGAAAGCCACCCTGCCCCGCCTGAAAATCCTCGAGATTTTCCAGAACAGCGAGGTGCGCCACCTGACCGCGGAAGACGTTTACAAGATTCTGTTGACCGATAATATGGATGTCGGCCTGGCCACCGTGTATCGCGTACTGACCCAGTTCGAACAGGCGGGCCTGCTCAACCGCAACCATTTCGAAACCGGCAAGGCGATTTTCGAGCTCAACGCCGGTTCGCATCACGACCACCTGGTGTGTCTCGACTGCGGCCGCGTGGAAGAGTTCTACGACGACGAGATCGAATCGCGCCAGCACAAGGTGGCGGTCGAGCGCGGCTTCAAGATTGCCGAGCACGCGCTGGCGATCTACGGCAACTGCGTCAAGCCAGCCTGCCCCCACAAAACCTGATACAGACCGCGCACCCCGCTCAGGGGTGGCTCAGGGCGTTCGAGAGCAGCTTGGCGGTGATATCGACGATCGGAATGACGCGCTCGTACGCCATGCGGGTCGGCCCGATCACGCCCAGGGTACCGACGATCTTGCCGTTGACCTCGTAGGGCGCGGTCACCACGCTCATTTCATCCATCGGCACCAGGTTCGACTCGCCGCCGATAAAGATCTGCACGCCGGTCGCCTTGCTCGACACATCGAGCAGCTGCATCAGCCCGGTCTTTTGCTCGAACATGTCGAACATCTGGCGCAGCGAACTCATGTTGGACGACAGGTCCGACACGCTCAGCAGGTTGCGCTCGCCGGAAATGACCATGTCGTCCGACTGGTCGGCCATCGCCTCGCTGCCGGCCTCGACCGCCGCCTGCATCAGGCTGCCCATATCGTCGCGCAACTGGCGCAACTCGCCCGTCAGGCGCGTGCGCACGTCGTCGAACGACAGGCCGCCGTAATTCTGGTTGATGTAATTGGCCGAGCGCACCAGTTGCGCCGGCGTGTAGTCGGCCTCGGTCAGCAGCAGGCGGTTCTGCACGTCGCCGCGCGGGTCGACGATGACCAGCAGGATGCGCTTTTCGGACAGGCGCAAGAATTCGATCTGCTGGAACACCGATTCGCGCCGCGGACTGAGCACCACGCCGGCGAACTGCGACAGCGACGACAGCATCTGCGCCGCGTTGGCGATCATTTTTTGCGGCTGCTGGGCCGGCAGGCGCAGGCGCGCGTCGACGGCGTGTTCATCGAGGTGTTGCACAGTCAATAAGGTATCGACAAAGATGCGGTAGCCGCGCGGGGTCGGAATGCGGCCGGCCGAGGTGTGTGGACTGGCCACATAGCCGAGTTCTTCCAGGTCGGCCATGATGTTGCGGATGGTCGCGGGCGAGAGGTCGAGTCCGGAGATTTTCGACAGCGCGCGCGACCCCACCGGCTGGCCGTCGGCGATATACCGTTCGACCAGGGCTTTGAGCAGCGTTTGCGCGCGGGTATCGAGTTGCATGATTCTAGGTGAGGGGCGGTAAGGACAAAAACAAGGGCAAGCACGAGTGCTGATCCGCTTATTATGCACGTTCGCAGGCGCGGCGGGGCTTTATGTGGCCGGCGCGCCGCGCCCGCCGCATTCCGGCCTCAGTCGTGCTCGCGCTTGAGCCAGTCGAGCAGCTCGTCGAAACTGCGGCAGATGGCGTCCGGCACCACGCCGTGTTCGAGATGGCGCTCGCTGCCGGTGCGGTTGAGCCAGACCGCGCGCAGGCCGGCGCGCTGGGCGCCCTGCACGTCGAGCAGCACGTCGTCGCCCACGTACACCGCGTCGGCCGGGTCGACCCCGAGTTCCTCGCAGGCGGCCAGGAAAATGGCGGCGTCGGGCTTGGCGCGGCCGAACTGGCTGGCCGCCACCGAGACCTTGAAATGGTGCGACAGCCCGATCGCCTGGAGGTCGGCATTGCCATTGGTAACCGAGCCGAGCATGCTGCGGCCTTTCAGGCGCAGCAGGCCGGGCAGCACGTCGTCGTACGGAATGACGGCATTGCGCGCGGCATAGAAATGCACCATGGCCTGCTCGACCTTGGCGGCGTCTTCGCCGGCCGCCTCGAACGCCGACAGCAGGCCGGCGCGGCGCAAGGCACCCAGGTCGAGTTCGAATTCGGGCTGCTGCGCCAGCATGGCCAGGCGCGCCTGGCGCAGGGCGTCGATGGTGAAGCGCTCGGCCACCCGCGGCGCGTTGCTGTGCAGCCAGGCATGCAGGGTCTGCTCGGCTTGCAGGATGACCGGGGCGATCGGCCATAGCGTATCGTCCAGGTCGAACAGAATGGCTTTGGGCCAGGTGCGGCGTGGCGTGGTCGTCATGTTCTTCTCGGTAGTGGGTCCGGTTCCAGCATAGCGAGGCACCGGCTGAAAATCAACCGGACTGGCGCGCCGCCAAGGCGGGGCCAGTACACACCGATACAAGGCAATGAGCCGCGGCGTTGACAAATGCTCTAAAATGACGTCCAAACCAGGCTGTCCGTCGGCGGCCCAGCCTCCCCACCTTACCCGCATTCGTTTTGGAGAAAGTATGAAAAATCTGTACCTGCGTTCCGCCGTGGCACTTGCGTGCGCGCTCAGCCTGGCCGCTTGCGGCGGCGATGACGATGGCACCATGCAACTGAGCGGCGCCGTCGAAGGCGTGACCATCGCCGGCCTGGTGCTGCAGAACAAGGGCGGGCCGGACCTGAAAGTCGAGCCGTTCGCGAGCAACTTCGTATTCCCGGACCTGATCGCCTCCAATACCGACTACGACGTCACCATCAAGTCGGCGCCGTCGAACGCCACCTGCAAGATGATCAACGGCAAGGGCAAGTCGAGCGCATACGGCATCGGCCAGATCGGCGTGAGCTGCACCCTGATCCCGCACGATGTCAAAGGCAAGATCGTCGGCCTGAGCAGCGGTCCGCTGGTGATCATCAACGGCACCTATCGCCTGACCATTCCCGCCAACCAGAGCGCATTCAATCTCACCCAGCTGGACGCTGACGGCAAGACCAAGCGTGGCGAGGTCGGCGAAACCCAGGCGTATGGCCTGAGCGTGCTGCAGCAGCCGCCCGGCCTGACCTGCCGCATCGACAACGCGGTCGGCACGATGGCCAAGGCCGACGTCGACAACATCCTCATCACCTGCAACTGATCCCGGCGCGCCGCCCCGCGTGCGCGGTCCCTATTTTCTGGAGAATTTTATGAAGTTATCCGTCCTGCGCCACTCGCTGCTGCTGGCCCTCGCCCTGGGCCTGGCCGCGTGCGGCGGCAAAGCGACCTTCCCTGTCGAAGGCAAAGTCGTCAACCTGAAATACTCTGGCCTGGTGCTGAGCAATATCGGCATGAGCGACCTGCCGGTGGACGCCAAGGCCACCAGCTTCCGCTTTCCCAACACCATCGAATACGGCATCCAGTACGACGTCCAGGTCAGGACCACGGCACTGCACCAGGACTGCACGCCGGACAATAACAAAGACACCGCCGGGCGCCAGGCGTCCATCAGCGTCACCATTACCTGCAGGGACTTCACCCATCTGATCGGCGGCACGGTCACGACCGTTGGCGCCGATGGCCAGGCCAAGCCGTATGCCGGCGACAACCTGGTGCTGATCAACGGCAGCAGCGACAAGATCACCGTGGCCAAGGATGCCAAGTCGTATAAATTCGGCACCGCGATCGCCTTCGGCACCAGCTACGGCGTGTCGGTCCTGCAACAGCCGGACGGCGGCAAGCTGGCCTGCTCGGTCGAGCGCGGGGTTGGCGAAATGGGCGATGCCGAAGTGACCAACGTCAATGTACTGTGCCGCGAAAAGTAATCCGGCCGGGGAGTGGTGAAGGTGATATTTGCAAAAGGCATAACTGATATTACAAAGATAAATTGGCCTGATATGCTGTAGCGCAGCATAATTGCACCTGTCTCCTCCAACTCTCCTCAAAAAGAATTGGATTTCAAGCCCGCTTCACAGCGGGCTTTTTTTTATCCTGATTTTCGGTCGGCTACCGGCGCTCATGGCGCAGCGCCGGCACATAAAACCCCGCCACCGTGTCGATCAGCTGGTCCGGCCGCCCTCCGGCCAGGTTGGTGAGAATGATGACCGCCAGGTCGTCCTCGGGATACACATAAAAGGCCGAGCGCCCGCCGCCGTTGCCCGCTACCGCGCGCTGCACCCCGGCGCCGCGGCGGATTGCCGGCCAGCCCATGGCCCACGGCGCCGGACCGCCGTCGGCAAAGCGCGATGGCGTCCACATCGCCGCCAGGCTGGCCGGCGTGAGCAGGCGCCCTTGCTGGAGGGCCACGATCCACTTGCCCAGTTCGGTCGCGGTGGTATTCATGCCGGCGCCGGTGCGCATGGCCGGCGGGAATTCCTCCACCACATTGCGCAGCACGCTGCCCCGGAAGCGGTAGGAATTGGCCTTGTCCATGATGATGTCCCCGGTGTCGCCGAAGCTGCTGCCAGGCATGCCGACGACATCGAACTGCTTGCGCCTGATGAAATCGAGAAAAGGCTCGCCGCTCAGGCGGTCGATGATTTTCCCCAGCAGCAGGTAGTTGGTCTGGTTATAGCTGAAGCGCTGTCCCGGCGCGAACGCCACGGGCGCTGCCAGCGCGCTTTTCCAGGCGGCGTCCACCCCGCCCGGCGGCAGGTCGCCTTCTTCATTGAGGATGTCGGGAATGCCCGAGGTGTGATTGAGCAGCTGGGCGAGCGTGACCGCTTGCCAGGCCGCCGGCAAGCCATCCAGATAGCGCGACACAGGCGCGTCCAGCGCCAGCTTGCCCTGGTCCACCAGCTGCATGATGGCCACGCCGGTGATCGCCTTGGTTGCGGAATTGATCGAAAACACGGTGTGCTCGCCCACCGGCACCTTGTGCTGGAGATTGGCCAGGCCGAGCGCTTTCGAGAGCACCACCTTGTGGTGCCGGATCACCACGATCTGCAGGCCGGGAATGCGGCGCTCCCGCATTTCGGCGCGAATATAGTCGAGGACCGCCTGGTTGGCCGCGCTGTCGCTCGCCAATGCCCCCTTGGCCACGGGCGCCGCCAGGGCCGATTCGCCTGCCAGGCCGACGGCCATCGTGGCCAGCAATAACAACAGGGTGCGTGAAAGTTTCATCGGATCGTATTCCTTATGGTGGAGGCAAATGGGTCGGGCCAGGCCTCTCCATCATGGCATGAAAATGGGCAATGTTGGCTATTTGTAAATGATATTTCCAAATGGACCGGACAGGTGATTGATGGCTTGTCATCTTCCTGTCATCTTGCCGTCACGGCACGGTCATCTGGGCTGGCTAGAATCCGGCTTGCTAAATCCAACCCCCAGCCATAGGACCTTCATGAACAAGCCAAACGATCTGGTTAGCGCCATCGATCCAGATGACATCGACTGCAATGATTCGCCGAACGAACACTTCAACACGGTGCTCAACGCCCGCCTGAGCCGCCGCAGCCTGCTGCGCGGCGGCATGGCATCGGCCGCCACGGCGATCTTCGGCGCAGTCGGTCTGTCGGCCTGCAGCAGCGACGACCCGGCTCCGGTCGCTCCAACCCCGACGCCGACCCCGCCGCCGGTCACGGCTGAAAAACTGCTGGCCTTCACGGCCGTTCCGAAAAGCCTGGCCGACATGGTCAGCGTCCCGGCCGGCTACACCGCCTCGGTCATCTATGCGCTGGGCGACCCGCTCAACGGCACCACCCCCGCCTACAAAAACGACGGCACGGACGACCACTTCGACACCCGCGCCGGCGACCACCACGACGGCATGGAGTTCTACGGCCTGTCGGCGACCGGCAGCGCCACCACCAGCAGCTCCGAGCGCGGCCTGCTGGCCGTGAACCACGAAGCGACCACCGACGCGAAACTGTCGTCCTTCTTCCTGCACGCCAATGGCGGCGTGACAACGCTGCCGCGCCCTGCGTTCGAAGTGGACAAGGAAGTGGCGATCCACGGCGTGAGCGTGGTCGAAGTCAAGAAAACCGGCGCCGCCTGGGCGTATGTCAAGGAGTCGTCCTTCAACCGCCGCATTACCCCGCTGACCGACATCGAACTGTCGGGTCCCGCGCGCGGCAATGCCCTGCTCAAGACCAAATACTCGCCGACCGCGACCAAGACGCGCGGCACCCTGAACAACTGCGGCACCGGCAAATCGCCATGGGGCTCGTTCCTGACCGGTGAAGAAAACTGGTCCGGCTACTTCGTGCGCGGCGCCACCGACGATGCCGCCCGCGCCGGCGACAAGAGCATCGCTTCGCTCAAGCGCTATGGCCGCAACCAGGGCGCCACCTCGCGCCACGGCTGGGAAAGCGCCGGCAGCGACGACAAATACGCACGCTGGGACATCAGCAAGAAAGGCGCGTCGACGGACGGCAGCGACGACTACCGCAACGAAATGAACGGCATGGGCTACATCGTCGAAATGGACCCGTACGACAAGTCCAAGTCGGCCAAGAAGCGCACGGCCCTGGGCCGCTACGCCCACGAAAGCGCCGCCTTCGGCAACCCGGTGGTCGGCCAGCAGCTGGCCGTGTACATGGGCGACGATTCGCGCAACGAGTACATCTACAAATTCGTCTCGAGCGCCGTCTGGGCCGCCGCCGACGCCACCGCCTCCGACCGCATGGCCACGGGCGACAAATACCTCGACAGCGGCAAGCTGTATGTCGCCAAGATCAACGCCGACGGCAGCGGCCAGTGGATCGAGCTGGCCATGTCGAACGCCGCGATCGCCGCGTACGGCGCGTACAAGTTCGCCGACCAGGCCGACATTGCGATCAACGCCCGCCTGGCCGCCGATGCGGTTGGCGCGACCAAGATGGACCGTCCCGAATGGTGCTCGGTCAATCCGGCCAACGGCGAGATCTACTACACGCTGACCAACAACTCGAACCGCGCGGTCGACCCGACCTCGTCGCAACTGGCGCCGGACAGCTCGAACCCGCGCGCCTACACCGACATGAAAGGCAGCTCGGCCCAAGCCGGTAACCCGAACGGCCATATCCTGCGCATGAAAGAAGGCGCCGGCGCCGCCGCTGCGACCAGCTTTACGTGGGATGTGTACCTGTTCGGCGCCGAAGCGGGCGCCAACGGCGGCTTCGTGAACCTGTCGAACCTGACCGCGGACCAGGATTTCTCGAGCCCGGACGGCCTGGCATTCAGCCCGTACACCGGCATTTGCTGGATCCAGACCGATGACGGCGCCTACACCGACGTCAGCAACTGCATGATGCTGGCCGCGGTGCCAGGCACGGTCGGCGACGGCGCCAAGGTCACCCTGAACCATCCGAAAACGGCTGGCGGCACCCTGGCGGTCGATACGTATGTGGGCAAGAAGCCGACTGCGGAGACGCTCAAGCGCTTCCTGGTCGGCCCTGCGGGTTCGGAAATCACGGGTATCTGCGAAACCCCGGATGGCAAGTCGATGTTCATCAACATCCAGCACCCGGGCGAGAACACCGCGCAGGCGAATCTGGCCGATCCGTCGAAGTACACCAGCCAGTGGCCGAGCAACGCCGGCTACGGCCCGGGCAAGCGCCCACGTTCGGCGACCATCGTCATTACCAAGAATGATGGCGGCCGGATCGGGACGTAAAGAGTAAGTGAAGGTGGGCCGGCCTGACAGACGGGCCGGCTCATTTTTCTATTACCGGTAAAGTAAAACCTCTGCCGGTAAACTAAAAACCGTCATTCCCGCGCAGGGCTCGGCGCCCCCGCGGGAATGACGGTTTTCAGGTCTTCAATCCACCCACAATGCGCAGCACTTCGGCACGCGCATCTTCCCATCCCGACGCGGCCAGCGTCGGCCCGCACTCCACGCACGCCTCAAACGGATTGCACCCGTGTTCCAGCGCCACGTAGCGCGCTCCCACGACCTGCTTGCCCACATACGAATCGACCCTGCCCGCCGGCGCGCCGGACGCCTTGGCGGCCGCTGGCGACGGCGCCACGCCCTTGAGCACCCAGCGCTGGAACGGCGCCACGTCCACTCCGTCGGGCACGTACCACAGCTTGCTATCCTTGTTCCAGCGCGCGCCCAGGGCCTTGGCCTCGTCTTTTTCGGCGTAAGGGACTTTCAGCATGATCATGGGAAGGCTCCTGTCGGTGCAATCAGGCCGGTTGCTTGAGCAAATTCGACAGCGCCACATACTGCGCCAGGCCGACCGTCTCCGGACGCATCGACGGGTCGATCCCCGCCTCGACCAGCTGCGCTTCGGTACACATCCCCGCCATGCAGTTGCGGATCACCTTGCGGCGCTGCGAAAACGCCTTCATCACCACCGCTTCCAGGGTCGGGCCGTCGCACGCCAGTTTGCGCCCGGCCGGCACCGGCACCATGCGCACGATGGCCGATTCCACCTGCGGCGGCGGATCGAACGCGGTCGGCGGCACGATGAACATGAGCGACATGTCGTAACGCCACTGCAGCATCACCGACAGCCGTCCGTAGGTCTTGCTGCCCGGCGCGGCCACCATGCGCTCGACGACTTCTTTCTGCAGCATGAAATGCTGGTCTTCGATCAGGTGCGCGAAGTCGGCCAGGTGGAACAGCAGCGGGCTCGAAATGTTGTACGGCAGGTTGCCGACCACGCGCAGCTTCTGCCCTTCCGGTACCGGAATCTGGCCGTAATCGAACTTGAGCGCGTCGCCCGAGTGAATGGTCAGCTTCTCGCGCGGGAAGTTGTTTTCCAGGCGCGCGACCAGGTCGCGGTCCAGTTCCACCACGTGCATGTGGTCCAGGCGCTTGAGCAGCAGCGCCGTCATGGCGGCCAGGCCCGGCCCGATTTCGACCATCGCCTGGCCCTTCTCGGGTCCGATGGCGTCGATGATGTTATCGAGGACGAGTTTGTCGGTCAAAAAATTCTGGCCGAAGCGCTTGCGGGCGACGTGTTTCATATTCTTCTTTTCGATTCTGTTCTAAAGGTGCGCTCTACAGCTGTGATCTACAGCTGCGAGGCGCGCTGTGCGTCCACCATCTGCAATGCGGTGCGGATGGCCTGTTCCATGCTGCCGCAGTCGGCTTGTCCCAGCCCGGCGCCAGCCAGGTCGAGCGCGGTGCCATGGTCGACCGAGGTGCGGATCAGCGGCAGGCCGAGGGTGATGTTGACGCCGCGCCCGAAGGTGGCGTACTTGAGCACCGGCAGGCCCTGGTCGTGGTACATGGCCAGCACGCAGTCGGCGTCAAGCAGGTATTTTGGCTGGAACAGCGTATCGGCCGGATACGGCCCGCGCGCGTCGATGCCGCGCGCGCGCGCCGCTTCCAGCGCCGGCGTGATGGTGTCGATTTCCTCGCGTCCCAGGTAACCGTTCTCGCCCGCGTGCGGATTGAGGCCGGTGACCAGGATGCGCGGGGCGGCCATGCCGAATTTGGTTTTCAGGTCGTGGTCGATGATGTCGATCACCCGCCCCAGGCCCGCGCGCGTGATCGCCGCCGAAACATCCTTGAGCGGCAAATGGGTGGTGGCCAGCGCCACCCGCAGCGCGTAGTTGTCCGGCGTGTCCGGCGCGGTTTCGCCGGCCAGCATCATCACCACCTGCGCGGTGCCGGTCTGCTCGGCCAGGTATTCGGTATGGCCCGAAAAGGCCACGCCGGCGTCGTTGATGGTGCTCTTTTGAAGTGGCGCGGTGACCATGGCGTCGAACCAGCCGGCGCGCGCGCCTTCGACCGCCAGGTCGAGCGTGGCCAGCACCGCGCGGCCGTTGGCCGGGTCCAGGACGCCCGGCACCACATGGGCGCCGAGCGGCACGTCGATGACGCAGATGCGCGCTGGGCCGAACTGCGGCAGGCCGCCGTTGCGCAGCGCCTGCACCGACAGTGCGGCCAACTTGATATCGGGGTCGATCAGGCTGGCGGTGAGCGCCAGGAAGGCGGCGTCGCCGAGCAGCACGCAGTTGACCTGCGCGCGCATGGCCCAGGCAGCGCGGATCGAGATTTCCGGCCCGATCCCGGCCGGTTCGCCCGTGGTGATGGCGATCGCCGGCCGTGTGCTTGCCTGCCGCATGTTTACTTGTTCTCGTCGCGGAATTCGACGTAGGCGCGGTCGCGCACCTGGCGGGCCCAGTCTTCGGTCGCTTCTTCGAGCTTGCGGTCGCGGATCACCTGGCGCGCGGCCATGCGTACGCGTTCCTTGTTCTGGTCGTCGCTCTTGCGTTCCATGACTTCGATCAGGTGGAAGCCGTACGGCGTTTCGACCACGTCGCTCAGTTCGCCCGGTTTCAGGGTCGCCATGACGGTTTCGAATTCGGGCACGGTGTCGCCCGGGTACAGCCAGCCGAGGTCGCCGCCCTTGCTGGCCGAGCCGTCGTTGGAGAACAGGCGCGCCAGTTCTTCGAACTTGGCAGCCTTGTTGTCGAGGCGTTCCTTCAATTCGGTCAGCTTGCGCTTGGCGTCGGCCGCCGTCATGGTCGGGCTGACCTTGAGCAGGATGTGGCGCGCGCGCGTCTGCTGCACCGCCGCCGGGGCGCTGGTGTCGGCCAGGTTGCGCTTGTCGACCATTTTCAGGATGTGGAAACCGGTGGTGCTTTTCAGGACCGGCGTGACCTGGCCCGGCTTGAGTTTGCCGAGCGCGTCGGAAAACAGCGGCGGCAGGCGATCGAGCGCGCGCCAGCCGATTTCGCCGCCCTTGAGCGCATCGCTCGAATCGGAGTAGGTGGCGGCGATCTTGGCGAAGTCGCCGCCGGTGCGCAGCTGGCGCATGACGTCGTCGGCGCGCGCGCGGCGCGCGGCGATCTGCTCGGGCGAGGCGTTTTCGGGAATGCGCACCATGATCTGCGACAGGTTCATCTCGACCTTGTCGGCGGCGGCGGCTTTTTCGGCGGCCAGGTAGGTGTCGACTTCGGCGTCGGAAATCTGGATCTTGTTGTCGACTTCATGCTCGCGCAGGCGCTGCATCATGATTTCGCTGCGGATCTCTTCGCGGAAGGCGGCGAAGGTGGTGCCGCTCTTTTCCATCTGGTTGCGCATCTCCTGCACCGACAGCTTCTGCTGCTCGGCGATGCGGCCGATGGCGCGGTCGAGCATGGTGTCGTCGACGCGCACGCCCATCTCTTTGGCCAGCTGCATCTGGGCGCGTTCGACGATCATGCGCTCGATGACCTGGCGCTGCAAGTCGGCCGCTTCGGGCACGGGCGCGTTCTGCGACTTCATGGCGCCTTCGACGGCGCGCACGCGGGCGCTGATTTCGTTGCGGGTGATGACTTCATCGTTGACCACCACGGCGATCGAATCGATGACATTGGCCGAGGCCGAGGCCGGCGGCAGGAAGCCGCTGGACGGCTTGGCGGCGGCCGGCTTGGCCGGCGTGGCTTGCGCAGCCGCCTGGCCGGCGGTCAGGGCGCACAGCAGGGCGGCGGCGATCTTCATTTGGTGCATACTAAAATTACGCATAATCTGGGAAGCACTTCTATATTCAGGTAGATGAAAAAATCCGACGTCCCGCTTAGCGGCCCGAGCCCTGGTTCAGTCTCGTGTAGCCTGGAACGCTCTTGTAAAACGATTCGAGCGGGCTGCCGAAACCGAGCTTGGACAAGCCGTTCAGTTCCAGCTGGACGAACATCGAGTTGGAGGTATCGCGCGTGGTGGTCACGAAACGTTGGCCTCCCACCCGGAACACCCAGCAGTCGGCCTGGTATTCGAGACCGACCAGGCCCTCGACGACTTTATGTTCCAGTACCGAATACGTGACCCGGCCCACCCCGTACCAGCGTTTCGACAGCGGCCACTGGGAAGATACCATCGCATTCTTGACGACGTCGCGCAAATAGCGGTATTCGGCGTTGATGACCTTCTTCGCGCCCGGCTGCCATTGCATGCCATAGTTCTGCGTGACCACGCTGCTGGCGCTGGCATTGTATTGCACGGCGCTGTCGAAGCTCCATTTATCGGAAATGCGGCCCGAGGCGGCCAGCAGCACGTCGGAACGGCTTTCGGTGCGCGGCGTGTTGACCAGCTGGACACGCTGCTCGTTCAGGTAGAAGCGCTGCCCCAGCACCAGGCGCAGGCGCTCGGCGCCGTTGGTCTCCAAAAAGCGCGAGACCAGGGCCGCCGTCACCTGGTTGGCGTCCGACACGCGGTCGTTGCCGATGAAGCGGTTTTCGTTGAAGATCTGGGCCAGGTTGAAGGTCGCTTCGAAGGTATCGAAGTTGGGGAACTGGCTCTGGTCCTTGTACGGCGTGTAGACGTAGAACAGGCGCGGTTCCAGGGTCTGGGTCATCTTGCGCCCGGTCAGCCTGGCGTCGCGCTCGAACACCAGCCCGCTGTCGAGCGAGAAGGTGGGCAGGGAGCGGGTCAGCGTGCGCGGGCCGTCGGCCTTGGTTTTTTCGAGCTCGTAGGCGCTGGCGTGCAGCATCAGCTTGGGCGTGACGAAGTACCCGGGACGCACGATCGGATAACTGACTTGCGACACCACCACCGCCCGGTTGCCGGTCGGCAGGTCGGGATGCGCGAAGCGCGTCATTTCCGAGTCGACCGCCCAGTCGAAGCCCTTGACGTCGTAGCGGCCGGCGTGGAACAGCAGTTCCGGCAAGCGGTCGTAGGGGCGCGGCACGGTGCGGCTCGGATCGGTCGCCGAGACCGGGTCCTGCAGCACCTGGTAGCTCTGCACGCGGGCCGAGGCGTTCCAGTACTTCGTGCGGTAGTCGGTGCGGATTTCGCGCACCAGCTGGCGTTCCGCGCTGGTCGAGATCGACTGCGAAAAGTCGCTCGGATAATTATCGTCCGAGGCCGCCTTCAGGTTCCAGCCGTACGACCAGCCGGGCGCGACGCCCTGGGTGTGCTGCGAATCGAGGCGCCAGCGGTCGGTCTTGGTGATCTTGTCGTTGATCAGGAATTCGGCGTGGGTCTTGCCCTCGTAGCCGCCGTAGGCGTTCTCGCCGAGGTAGCGCCCGGTCGCGCCCAGCTGCAGGCCGCGGTCGAGCATCCAGCGCGGATACACGGTCAGGTCGCGGTTCGGCGCGATGTTGACATAGTAAGGTTGCAGGATCTCGGCCCGGCCCTTGGAACTGTAACCGATGGTCGGCGGCAGCCAGCCCGAGCGGCGCGCGCCCGACAGCGAGAACGACAGCGCCGGCGCGCCGATGATCGGCACGCCCTTGAAATAGATCACCGTCTTGCCGGCCACGCCCACATCGCGCCCGGCGTCCAGGCGCAGGGTGTTCGATTTCAGGTACCAGTCGGGCAGCAAGCCCTCGCAGGTGGTGTAGGTGCCGTCGGTGACGATGGCCTCGTCTTCGCTGATGAAGTCGACGCGCCGGGCCGAGCCCTGCGCGTTGTTGAGTTCCATGCGGTACTCGGGATGGAGCACCCAGCCCTTGCCCGACGACAGGTTCAGCTGCAACTCCTCGCCCCTGTAAGTATCGCCGAAGCGTTCCATCCAGACATTGCCGTTGGCGGTGACTTCATTCTCGACGTTCTTGAAACAGGCGCGGTCGGCTTTCATCCGGGTCTGTCCCCGGCTCAGTTCAACTTTGCGCTCAAGAATGAGTTCGCGTTCGGGGCGGCCGGAAATTTCTTCTGCGCGCACGGTGACGGGCAGGTTGGGATCTTCGGTACGTTCGCGCTTCTGGACGTTCTGGACGGTTTGGGCGTGCAGCGGCACCGCGGTGGCGGTGACGAGCGCCGTCAGGGCATAGGCCCAACGCTGCGAGGAGAGAGCTGCCGGTTTTTTCAAGCTCATGAAATGACGTGTGCAAACACCATGGCAGGCGATTTTTTGAGTTTAATCCCTTATTATATGGGAATCTCTACAATCAATCGGATTCTCAGGCTGCAACATGTCCTCATCGCTCCCCACCACCCCCGCAACATCGTCGGACACCCGCCTGACGCAGCTCACCACCTGGCTCGCCACGCTCGGCCTGGTCCAGGTCGAATCGCGCCGTCCGGCGTCGGCCGACGCCAGCTTCCGCCGCTACTTCCGGCTCGACGTGGTCCCTGAACTGCGCGCCAAGCTGGGCGACACCCTGATCGCCATGGATGCCCCGCCCGAGCGCGAAAACGTGCCGGCCTATATCCATGTGCAAGGTTTGCTGCTGGACGCCGGCGTGTCCGTGCCCGCCATCGTGGCGCAGGACGTGGCCAATGGCTTCCTGCTGCTGTCGGACCTGGGCAGCACCACCTATCTGCAGCGCCTCGACATCGACAACGCACCCTTCATGTACTCGGACGCGCTCGACGCGCTGGTCAAGTTCCAGCTCGCCAGCGCGCCGGGCGTGCTGCCCGAATACGACCGCGCCTTCATCGAGCGCGAACTGGCGCTGTTCCCGGAATGGTTCGTCGGCAAGCACCTGGGCGTGACCATGACCGACGCCCAGAGCGCCACCCTGGCCAAGGTGTTCGACGCGATCATCGCCAACAACCTGGCCCAGCAGCAAGTCTTCATGCACCGCGATTTCCATTCGCGCAACCTGATGTTCATGGACCAGGGCAACCCGGGCGTGCTCGACTTCCAGGATGCCGTGTTCGGCCCGGTCACCTACGACCTGGCCTCGCTGCTGCGCGACGCCTACGTGCAGTGGGACGAAGAAATCGTGCTCGACTGGGTGGTGCGCTACTGGCAGCGCGCCAAGGCGGTCGGGCTGCCGGTCAATCCGGACATCGACGCCTTCTACCAGGACTTCGAATTCATGGCCCTGCAGCGCCACCTGAAAATCCTCGGCATCTTCTGCCGCCTCAATTACCGCGACGGCAAGAGCGCCTACCTGGGCGACCTGCCGACCGTGATCGACTACGTGCGCAAGACCTGCAACCGCTACATCGTGCTCAAGCCGCTGGCGCGCCTGCTCGACGCCTTCGAAGACAAGGTGCCGCAAGTGGGCTACACCTTCTGATGCGCAGGCCAATCATGAAAGCCATGATCCTGGCCGCCGGGCGCGGCGAACGCATGCGCCCATTGACGGACGAGTGCCCCAAGCCGCTGCTCAAGGTGCGCGGACGAGCGTTGATCGTCTGGCACATCCTGAACCTGGTACGCGCCGGGATCACCGAGATCGTCATCAACCACGCGTACATGGGCGAGGCGATCGAGCGCGAACTGGGCGACGGCGCCAAGTACGGCGCGCGCATCGTCTACTCGCCCGAAACGGTGGCGCTGGAAACGGCCGGCGGCATCGCCAACGCGCTGCACCTGCTGGGCGATGAACCGTTCCTGGTGCTCTCGGCCGACATCTACTGCCCGTATTTCGACTTCGCCCAGGTCACCGACGTGCTGGTCGACGAAGACATGTGGGGCAATCCCTACCCGCTTGACAAGCGCGACGCCTGCTGGATCTACCTCACGCCGAACCCGTTCCACAATCCCGAGGGCGACTTCGGGCTGACCATGTACCAGGTGGCCAACGACGGCGAGCCGAAGTGGAATTTTTCGAACATCGGCGTGTACCGGCCGGAGATGTTCAAGGCCATCGCTCCCGGCACGCATGCGCGCCTGGGCACCCTGATCCGCCAGTACGCGGAGCTGGGCCAGGTCGGCGGCGAAATCTACGAGGGCGACTGGGTCAACGTCGGCACCGTGGCGCAGCTGGAACAACTGAACGCGCCGCTGGGCACGCGCAAGGCGCAATCATGAGCACGGCGCCTTGCGGCACAAGCACGCCGTTCGCCGCGCGGCGCGCGCGCCTGTGCGCCGCCATGCAGCCGGGCGCCGTGGCGATCCTGCCGACCGCGCCCGAAGTGCAGCGCAACAGCGACAGCGACTACCCGTACCGCCACGACAGCTATTTTTACTACCTGACCGGCTTCACGGAGCCGGACAGCGTGCTGGTGCTGGTGGCCGGCCATGGCGCGACGGCGGCGCAGGCGATCCTGTTCTGCCGCCAGAAGAACGTCGAGCGCGAAATCTGGGATGGCTTCCGCCACGGTCCCGACGGTGCGCGCATCGCCTTCGGATTCGATTGCGCCTTCCCGATCGACGACCTCGATGGCGAAATGGCCAGGCTGCTGGCCAACGCCCCGGCGGCGTACTACGCGCTCGGGCACAGCGCCGCGCTCGACATGCAGATGAAGAACTGGCTGCTGGCGGTGCGGCGCCAGGCGCGCGGCGGCGTGACCGCGCCGGCGGTGGCGCACGACCTGCTGGCGCTCCTCGACGAGATGCGCCTGTTCAAGGACGACAGCGAGCAAGCCGTGATGCTGCGCGCGGCGACCATCTCGGGGCTGGCGCATGCGCGCGCGATGCGCGCGTCGAAGCCGGGCATGTTCGAATACGAAATCGAGGCCGAGCTGCTGCACGAGTTCCGCCGCAGCGGCGCCCAGTATCCGGCCTATACGCCGATCGTGGCCTGCGGCGCGAACGCCTGCGTATTGCACTACAACGCCAACAGCGCGCAAACGCGCGACGGCGACCTGGTGCTGATCGACGCCGGCTGTGAACTGGACAGCTACGCCGCCGACATCACCCGCACCTACCCCGTCAACGGCCGCTTCAGCGATCCGCAGCGCACGCTCTACGAGCTGGTACTGGCCTCGCAGAACGCCGCGCTGGCGGTGCTGCGGCCGGGCCGGAAATACAGCGACATCCACGACGCCGCCACGCGCGTGCTGGCGCAGGGCATGCTCGACCTGGGTTTGCTGGACAAGGGCAAATTCGGCAGCGTCGACGACGTCATCGCCGAACGCGCGCACCAGCAGTTCTATATGCACGGCACCGGCCACTGGCTGGGGCTCGACGTGCACGACGCCGGCGTCTACCGCGACGTCAAGGCCGAGGACAAGCCATCGCGTCCGCTGCAGCCGGGCATGGTGCTGACGGTCGAACCGGGCATCTACGTGCGGCCCGCCGAGGGCGTGCCGGAACAGTTCTGGCACATCGGCATCCGCATCGAAGACGACGTGCTGGTGACGCAAGACGGCCACACCATCCTGAGCGCCTGCGCGCCCAAGCTGGCCGACGATATCGAACAACTGATGCGAGCCTGATGGACACTACACACACACCGTTTGACGTCGCCATCTGCGGCGCCGGGCCGGTCGGCATGGCGCTGGCCGCCCTGCTGGCGCGGCGCGGCATGGACAGCACGCGCATCGGCCTGGTCGACGCCAAGGCGCTCGGAGCGGCGCTCTCCGACCCGCGCTCGATCGCGCTGTCGTACGGCAGCCGCATGCTGCTCGAAGAAATCGGCGCGTGGCCTCTCGTGCCCTCCGCGACCGCGATCCACCAGGTGCATGTGTCGCGGCGCGGGCATTTCGGGCGCAGCATGATCGACCGCGGCGAACACGGCGTCGAGGCGCTCGGATACGTGGCGCGCTATGGCGACCTGGTGTCGGCGCTGTCGGTGGCGTGCGAACGCGCCGGGGTGGCGACCTTGCGGCCGGTGCGGGTGAGCGGGCACAGCGAGCGGACGGACAGTGTCGACCTCACGCTCGACGACGGCCGCGCACTGCAAGCGGCCGTGGTGGTGCAGGCCGAAGGCGGCGTGTTCGGCGAGCAGGATGCCCGCTCGCGCACGCACGACTACCGGCAGACGGCGCTCATCGCCCGCGTGAGCACCAGCGCGCCGATTGCGCACCGCGCGTACGAGCGGTTTACCGAAGAAGGGCCGCTGGCCATGCTGCCGCAGGACGGCGCCGACGGCCATCAGTATGCGCTGGTGTGGTGCGTGCGGCCGGAGCGCGCGCAAGCGCTGCTGGCGCTGGACGACGCGCAGTTCCTGGCGCAGCTGGGCGAGGCGTTCGGGCAGCGTCTGGGGCGGATGATTGCCACCAGCGCGCGCGTTGCGTATCCGCTCGGCCTGAATGCCGATCCGGGTGCGACGCAGCGCACGGTGGCGATCGGGAATGCGGCGCAGACCTTGCATCCGGTGGCCGGGCAGGGTTTGAACCTGGGCCTGCGCGACGCGGCGGTGCTGGCGCGCTTGCTGGCGCGCGATGCAGGGCCGGCGGCCTTGAGCGCGTTTGCCAGGGAGCGGCAGACGGACCGCAAGCTGGTGGTGGAGCTGACCGACACCATGGCGCGCGCGTTCGCGCATCAGGGGCCGGGCCAGGCGTTGCTGGGGTTATCGCTGGGATTGCTCGATACCTTCAACCCGGCCAAGAATTTGCTGGGGGAGTGGATGATGTTTGGACGGCGGTAGACGACGTTTTTACACTACTACAGCCACCATCACCGTCGTTCCCGCCCACCGTCGTCTCCGGCAATGCCGGAGACGACGAGGTTAATGGTGCGGGAACGACGGTCAGAACTCTTCCCAATCCTCGGTCGGCGCCGTGCCGGCCAACTGCTTCTTCACCGGCGCGCGCACCACCGCTTTCGGGGCCTGCCTGGCCGCCAGCTGCCTCGGCGCCACCGCCACCGCCACCGCCGCTCCCGCACTCAACTTGAACACGCTGACCACCTCGGCCAGCTGGCGCGCCTGGTCCTGCATCGCTTCCGAGGCCGCCGCCGCTTCTTCCACCAGCGCCGCATTCTGCTGCGTCACCTGGTCCATCTGGGTGACCGCCTGGTTGATCTGATCGATGCCCAGGGTCTGCTCCTGGCTGGCCGCCGCGATGTCGCCCATGATATCGGTGACCCGCTGGATGCTCTGGACGATATCGTCCATCGTGCTGCCCGCCTCGTTCACGAGCTTACTGCCCGCTTCGACCTGCTCGACCGAGCTGCCGATCAGGCCCTTGATCTCCTTGGCCGCCTGGGCCGAGCGTTGCGCCAGGTTGCGCACTTCGCTCGCCACCACCGCGAACCCGCGTCCCTGCTCGCCCGCGCGCGCCGCCTCCACCGCCGCGTTCAGCGCCAGGATATTGGTCTGGAACGCGATCCCGTCGATCACGCCGATGATGTCGACGATCTTGTTGCTGGCCTCATTGATGCGCCCCATCGTATCGACCACGTTGCCGATCACGTTGCCGCCCTTGGTGGCCACGTCGGAGGCGGTCGCGGCCAGGGTGCTGGCCTGGCGCGCGTTGTCGGCGCTCGCCCTGACGGTGGAAGTGAGTTCCTCCATCGACGACGCGGTTTCTTCCAGCGAGCTGGCCTGCTCCTCGGTGCGGCTCGACAGGTCCTGGTTGCCAGCCGCGATTTGGGACGAGGCAACCGAAATCGTCTCGGTCCCGCTACGCACCCGGCGCACCACTTCCACCAGGCTGTCGTTCATCTTTTGCAGCGCCGCCAGCAGCTGGCCGATTTCATCGTTCGATTCGATCTTGATGGTATCGGTCAGGTTACCGCCGGCGATGTTGTTGGCGAAGCGCAGCGCCTCGGCGATCGAGCGCGAAATGCCGCGAATCAGCGCGGCACCCATCAGCAAGCCCACTGCGATGCTCAACACAATCAGGCCGATGGCCAGCGCGCGCGCCGTCTCGAAGCGCGCCGTGGCCTGCTGGTACTCGGACTTGCCGACGGTGAGCTGGTAGTTGACCAGGTTGCGCATATTGTCGCGCACCGGAAGGAAGCTCTGCTGCAGCGCGCCTTGCACCAGCGCGACGGCGGCCGGCACGTCCTTGGCCTTGAACGCCGCCAGGGTCGGCTTGATTCCCTGCGCCACGAAGGTTTCCCTGCTGGCCGCGAATTTGGCGGCGAGGATCTTTTCTTCAGCCGTCAGGTAGGTTTCCATGTACTTGCCCCAGAGCGCGGTGATGGCCTGCACGCGCTGCTCGACATCGGTGCTGGCCTCGGGCAGCCCGGCCGGGTCGGCGCTGACCGCCATCGCCAGCGTGTTCTGGTTTTGCTGGATTTGCGTCAGCACTTCGGCCAGCATGCCCGCCGCCACCAGGCGGTCCTCGTACACCGTTTTGAGCGAAGCGTTGGTCACGCTCAGGTTGCGCAAACCGATTAATCCGATCACCAGCGAAATGGCGCTGATCACCCCGATGACAAAAATGAGCCGTGCCTTGATTGTCACGTCTTTAAACATGGTCGTTGACCTTTCAGTTGTCTTTGCCGGGCAGGCAGGATGCGACACGAAATTACTGTCCTCAAAGAAATATACCCAACTTGGATGGCGAGTTAAATGGCGCACTATTAACATAGGACAAATTCAGCACATCTTGTGTTTGTGATGCGACAGGTAGAACGGCAATGTTGTGTGCTTGTCTTCACTGATGTCGCCGCGCGTCAAGCAGCACGAAATCCCGGCAATTTTTCATGGCCTTCAGAAACATCTATGCTAAGGTCGATGCAGTCCCGTCCCTGCGGCTCCGATCATGCTCGACACCCTGCCCTGCACCCTCTCCCTGCGCCTGCTCGAGAACGCGCTCGATGCGATCGTCGTCATCGATGAAGACGGCGCCATTCGCTACCAGAACGGCGCGATGCAGGCGCTGTCGGGCTACGCGCAGGGCGAGGCGCTGGGGCAGCCGCTGACAGGCCTGCTGCCGGCCAACCTGGCGGGGCAGCACGAGCGCTACGTGCGCGCCTACCTGGACAGCTGCAAGGAGTCGACGGTGCTCGGGCAAGTGCGCGAATTCGCGATCCGGCACCGCACCGGCGAAATGGTTCCGATCGCAATGAAGGCAATCGACCTCGGGATCCATGAAGGCAAGCGCTACTTCGGCGCCTTTTTGGAAGACCTGCGCGCGCGCAGGCGCATGGAAGCCGAACGCGAAGCGCTGCTGGCGCAGCTGGAAAAGCAGGCGCTCAGCGATGCGTTGACGGGCCTGCCGAACCGGCGCGCCTTCGACGCCGAGGCGCTGCTCACCTGCGCGCGGGCGGCCCGCGGCGGCGCGCTGACCTGCGTGGGCATCGCCGATATCGATTTTTTCAAGAAGATCAATGACCAGTACGGCCACGCCGCCGGCGACACGGTGCTGGTGGCGGTAGCGGGCCTGATCGGCATGGCCTCGCGCGCCACCGATTTTGTGGCGCGCACCGGCGGGGAGGAATTCTGCCTGCTGTTTCCGGGGCTCGATAGCGACACCGCCTGCGTGGTGGCGGAGCGCATTCGCGGGGCGGTGGAAAACGGCACCATCGTCACGCCGCAGGGCGAGCAGGTGCGCGTGACGATCAGTATCGGGCTGGCGCACCTGGCCCCGGGAGCGTCGTTCAACGAAGCGCTCACGCGTGCGGACGGCGCGCTGTACGCGGCAAAACACGCCGGCCGCAACCGGGTGCGCACCGGCTGAGCGCAGCGCGCCGTTCCCGGCCCGGCCGGAAGTCCCGAGATGACCCTTTTGGGCTTATATGCAACAAAAATAATGTTATGCAAGAACATAAATTAATGGAAAATTAACACCCCGCCGGGGAGCGCCGACCATGCCGGCCATCGCCAGAGGTCCCCGATCACACGTGCCAGCCACAGCGCGCTGCGCCCTTCCATTTCAGAGAAAAATGAACACTATCGCTTCCTTCGTCACCAAAGCGCTTGCGCCTTTGCTTGTTTCAATTTTCGTATTGCAGGGATGTTCCAAGTCGAATGCCGACCTGCTCAAATTCAACACGCATAATTACGCGATGACGTGCTACGGCGGGGCCAGCCGTTGCTCCTTGATCTACGACGGCACCAGCAGCGATCGATCCACGACCGAGCCCGCTCCGGACAAACTGCCGTCCGACCTTAACAAGGTGCCCGGCGTTACCTCGTTCGCCGGAAGCGCCTTCGGAAAACCCATGATCATGAAGTGGATTGCGCGTGACGGCACGCAGTTGAGCCACACCGTCGATCTCAACAAGGAAATTCCCGACCACCGCATTGCCTACGACCATCCGGAGCGCGTGTACGCCGAGCAGCCTTTCCATGGCGATCCGACCATCGTGGTTGAGTACGACGACCGGACGGTCAATGTGTACCTGGCCGCAACCTTGCAAGTCATCCCCGTCGATCCGGCCAACCGGAGTGTCGAGTATGTGGAGACATTCAAGCGCGTCTACACGCGCACCTTGTAAAGAAAGTGCGGCCTCGCATCGCGATGCGACATGGCGCGCAGATATCCGGGCCGCGAGTTGCAAATCATTATGCGATAGGCGGAGCCTTGTCGTAAGCATCCAGCCCACCCATCTATGAATTCCTGAACGTTGCGGCCACACTCCTTTCTTCAATTTCTAGGAGAAATATGGTGGCAAATGTGGAGCAAATTAACGAGTGGCAGGCGCGCGTGGCACGGTGGCAGGCAAGCGGCCTGTCCCAGCGCGCATTTGCTATTGAGAACGGTGTCTCTCAACGCCAGGTCAGCTACTGGGCGCGGCGGCTGGGCGAAGCGCAGTTGTCACCAGCATTTGTGCCTGTGCGTGTGACGCCTACTGGCGCTTCCAGCGGTATCGTTCTGCGCAGCGAACGCGGCTGGACCGTGACCGTGCCGCTCGACGTGCCGGCCAGCTGGCTGGCCGAGTTGATGCGGGCGCTGTGATGGATGTGTCGGCAGATAGCATTTGGCTTGCCACTGCGGC
>NZ_WHJH01000159.1 GCF_011682145.1 Massilia mucilaginosa | reverse complement strand
GCCTATCTGCGCATGTCCAAACTCGCTCATTTACCCGTCAATCCCTTGCAGGCCGCCGCGCAGCGGTCGATTTCAATTAGGCGATACCGTGGCGGTCGTCAAGTTTCACCGAAAACGTCATAGAGCCGTCGGGCGAGCGCTAACTCATCCTTCTATGGGGAAGATGAACGACAATATTCTCGGAATCGTACACGGGGTCATGCCCGCAATCGGAGCGGGTGCGGCTTATAAGCGTATGCGTTGTGGTTTTGAAGATAGCTTATTGAGCATCACTCCCAAAATTTTAGGGAACTTCGGGGAAGAGGTAACTGCCGTTTTGGGAAATGCCCAAGGTGGGTTGGAACTTCTTCCCAATCAAGCCTACGGAAACCGTTGGCTTGAAATCACGCATGACGGAAGAAATTTGAAAAGTCTTCCGCAAAAGGGGGATCCTTATGAAGAAATCTATAAACTTCGCGACCGCTGGTATAGCCTGTTCAGAGAAGAATGGATCAATCCTGCAAGACTTGGGAACTCCAGTTTTTCACACACTTGCGACATGCTGGACGACGCTAAACAATTCCATAATGAAATAGCGGAAACTTATCATTCCCAAAGCTACGCTCATTATGGTGCCGATGCCTCGCGCAACGGGTGGCATGTCGTCCGCTGGAACATTGAGGGCAAAGAGAAAATAGACGATTTAGATTATTTGCAAATTGTCAGTGATAACCGGCAAGGAAAACTTACTGTTCGCGACAGCAGGCCCTCCTCATCGACGCGCACGAATGGTTCGCGGTTTATAGTAAATATGCAACCTGCTGCTGACGCCGGCGACCAGACTGTTCGTAGCCGTTCACTTCCCCTGATAAAAAAGCCAAATGAGTGCACTATGGAAGCGGTTTTTATTGCATAATACTCAATAATGTCAATAAAGCCAATTCCACTTACCGATCACGATCTTCGTCAAATGAGCGACGAGTGGGTGAGTTCGCTCTCGCCGTCGCAGAAGGAAGTGTTATTGGTACGCGCCCTTGCGGAGTTGCGCAAGTCGCGGGATCGACTC
>NZ_WHJH01000158.1 GCF_011682145.1 Massilia mucilaginosa | reverse complement strand
GCGACATTTGTAAGTCAGCGTGGTCTAAACGAATTTGGCGAATCTGTCAGCCACTATCGAAAGGGGAAGTCATGAAAAAGTTTAGCACTCAAGCCAACGGCGTGACACACGATGCCACCTTCGTGGGTGTCGACCTGGCTAAAAACGTGTTCGCGGTCCACGCTGTCGATGCTTGCGGCAAGCCCTGCCTGGTGCGCCCCCACGTGCGCCGCGATCAACTGCTCAATCTGCTCGCCCAGTTTCCGCCATGCGTCATTGGCATGGAGGCGTGCAGCGGAGCGCACCATCTGGCGCGTACGCTGCTCCAGTTCGGCCATACACCCAAGCTCATGGCGCCGAAGTTCGTCTCGCCCTACCGGATGCAGGGTCCGAGGGGGAAGAACGACGCCAATGACGCCGCCGCCATCTGCGAAGCTGTTTCGCGGCCCAACATGCGGTTTGTGCCGATCAAGTCGGTCGACGCGCAGGTCACGCTCACTCTTCACCGGGTGCGCAGCGGCTTCGTCGAGGAGCGCACGGCCACCATTAACCGGTTGCGGGGATTGATGGCGGAATTCGGCGTCGTGCTGCCGCTCAAGGCAACGACCGTACGGCGCCAAGCGCGCGCGGCCAGCGAAGCGCTGCCGACCTGGATGCGCCGGGCCGTCGACGATATGCTCAGCCACATCAGCGTGCTCGATGAGCGCATCGACGAATACGACGCCCACATCAAACAGGCCGCCACCGCCGATGTGCCCAGCCAGCGCTTGATGAAATTGGACGGCATCGGTCCGATCACGGCCTCGGCGCTGACGGCCTCGATCGGGAACGGCCATGACTTCAAGAACGGCCGCCAGCTCGCCGCATGGCTTGGCCTCGTCCCCGGCAGAGTTGGTTCGGGAGGAAAAACCAGGCTGGGACGCATTAACAAGGCAGGCGATCGCTACCTGCGCACCCTTCTGGTGATGGTAGCGCGCTCATTGCTGTCGCTGGCGGCGAACAAGAGTGACCGGCTCAGCCGATGGGCGCTTGCGCTGCAAGCGCGGGTCGGCTATGGAAAAGCGGTCGTCGCCATCGCCGCGAAGAACGCTCGTCTCGCCTGGGCCGTGCTTGCCAGGGGAGA
>NZ_WHJH01000157.1 GCF_011682145.1 Massilia mucilaginosa | reverse complement strand
ATATCCGCAGCTTCGGTGACTGGCTTAGCCCCGTTACATCTTCCGCGCAGGACGACTCGATCAGTGAGCTATTACGCTTTCTTTAAATGATGGCTGCTTCTAAGCCAACATCCTGACTGTTTTAGCCTTCCCACTTCGTTTTCCACTTAGCCAATCTTTGGGACCTTAGCTGGCGGTCTGGGTTGTTTCCCTCTTGACGCCGGACGTTAGCACCCGACGTCTGTCTCCCAAGCTCGCACTCATCGGTATTCGGAGTTTGCAATGGTTTGGTAATTCGCAATGAACCCCTAGCCATAACAGTGCTCTACCCCCGATGGTGATACTTGAGGCACTACCTAAATAGTTTTCGGAGAGAACCAGCTATTTCCAAGTTTGTTTAGCCTTTCACCCCTACCCACAGCTCATCCCCTAATTTTTCAACATTAGTGGGTTCGGACCTCCAGGGCGTGTTACCGCACCTTCATCCTGGCCATGAGTAGATCACTTGGTTTCGGGTCTACACCCAGCGACTGTCGCCCTGTTCGGACTCGATTTCTCTACGGCTTCCCTATACGGTTAACCTTGCCACTGAATGTAAGTCGCTGACCCATTATACAAAAGGTACGCAGTCACGGAACAAGTCCGCTCCTACTGTTTGTATGCACACGGTTTCAGGATCTATTTCACTCCCCTTCCGGGGTTCTTTTCGCCTTTCCCTCACGGTACTGGTTCACTATCGGTCGATTACGAGTATTTAGCCTTGGAGGATGGTCCCCCCATATTCAGACAGGATTTCTCGTGTCCCGCCCTACTTGTCGCACGCTTAGTTCCACACATCGAATTTCGTATAAGGGGCTATCACCCTCTATGGCACCAATTTCCAGTGGTTTCTACTATCCGTCATGCTAAAACGTGCAGGCTCATCCCATTTCGCTCGCCACTACTTTGGGAATCTCGGTTGATTTATTTTCCTGCAGCTACTTAGATGTTTCAGTTCGCCGCGTTCGCTTTGCATACCTATGTATTCAGTATGCAATGACCTGTAAAGGCCGGGTTTCCCCATTCGGAAATCTGCGGATCAAAGCTTGTTTGCTAGCTCCCCGCAGCTTATCGCAAGCTACTACGTCCTTC
>NZ_WHJH01000156.1 GCF_011682145.1 Massilia mucilaginosa | reverse complement strand
CGATTTTGCCGGTGGCGGTTTGTCGTCTGATCTCGGGCCGGTGCTGCTGCGCGGTGTCGACCTTCAGATCGGTCTGACCAGGCGCCTCGCGGCGGCTTTGCCGGACCGTCGCCATCAGAGTTACGTCAGCCATTCGTATCATGATCTTCTGACGCAGCGTATCTACCAAATCGGCTGCGGCTATGAGGACGGCAACGACGCGAACAGTCTGCGCCACGATCCGATGTTCAAACTTGGTGCGGCCCGTTTGCCGTTTGACGCCGCCGCCGCGCTGGCATCGGGAGCTACGATCTCGCGCTTTGAACACGCAGCAAGTCGCCAGGATATTTATCGCGTCAGCGAGGCTCTGGTCGAACAGTTCATTGCCGGCTTCGCCGGTCCGCCAAAGAGCTTGATTCTCGACCTGGATCATTCCGAGGATGCGTGTTACGGCCAGCAGCCGCTGGCGTTCTATAACCACCATTATGGTTCGACCTGCTACTTGCCACTGATGATCTTCGACGGCCAGTCGGGCGGCTTGATCGCGGCGGTGCTGCGCCCCGGAAGGCGACCATTTGGCGAAGAGAACGCGATGATCATGCGGCGCGTTTTGAAGCGGATTCGTCAGCACTTCCCCGATACGCATATTCTCGTACGTGGCGACGGACACTTCAGTGGCCCTGAATTAATGGGCTTGATCGATGGGATGTCGAACATGGACTTCATTTTCGGTTTCGCCTGCAACACCAAGCTCCTTGCGATGGCCGAGCCGACCAGAGTTCGCGCCATTGACCGGTGGGTGGCTGCGCAATCGCAAGACGTGGCGCCAAACGCGGTGCGTCTGTTCGATGAATTTACTTACAAGGCGCGCTCGTGGCCGAGGGCCTGGCGCGTGCTGCTCAAGGCCGAGGTCATGGCGCTTGGCGAGAACACCCGCTTCATCGTGACCTCGCTGCCAGGACTCGATGCCGGCATGTTGTACGAAGATATTTATTGCGCGCGCGGTCAGGCCGAAAATTACATCAAACATCTCAAGGATGACCTCGCCGCCGACCGTACTTCCTGCACCAGCTTTCTCGCCAATTGCATGCGCTTGTTGCTGCACGCGGCGGCCTACATTTTGCATCAGCAACTGCGTACCGAAGGGCTACGGT
>NZ_WHJH01000155.1 GCF_011682145.1 Massilia mucilaginosa | reverse complement strand
TGCACAAAATGAGGTTCAGCGCCCATAAAATGGGCGGGAAGCAGCTCGGTCTGACATCAAAAAACGCATCTGCCGGCATCGCGACCGGCGATTACGCGGGATTTACCGGTAATTCGAGGTGCCCTGAAGTAAAAAGCGATAAAGCAATGATTTTTGTCATAGAGGATGGCTCAATTTCCACTGCTTTTCCATTTAACTCCCAACATCCACATTAATTGCAAACGAAGGATATATATGAACGAAGCAAACAAACTCATCTGCGATAGACTTGGCTTACCTGAACCAGGCCCATTTTCACAGGACTGGGAATATGAGCTACCCAAAACCTTCAGAACTACAGAGTGGGTGGAAAAATATATCACCTACTACCTAGAAAATTCGTGCTCAATGGGCGAAAAAGAAATAATGATGACATTATTGCTTGACATAGCAAATGGCTATGAAAAAGCATCCATCAACGAACTCCAAGTAAAACGAATTTTTGATTTGCTTATCAAAAATCATAAAATTCACTGGGATTTGATAGAGTATTGGACTGTTGAAGAAAGCTCATTAGAAGACGCATTTGCAATAACTCCAAAAATTAGAGCACTGAAATTGCGGTTGGAATCCGAGATGCAGAAAAAAAAATAATCCTCCACGGAGGAATTTCGCACTATCTCGACACGCAACGATATACTCTGAGCAACGCAGGGGATTTCATCGCACATGGGTTTTGTGGAATAAAATAGCAAAGCGGAAATGTGCGGAAATTGCCCTTCGCTCGGTTCCGGTGCTATCAATTAGCAGTGCCCATGCGAAGAATCCTCCAGATGGACCGACCTTTGCCCGAGTCATATCGGCGGCGCAGTCCTTCACATTGTTAACTTTAGCGAACAACATGCGGGGACCTCGAAAAACCGTAGCGAGCGGTGTAAATGTCGTCTGAGAAGCGCAGCCGTACGAAGGACGGTGAGCATCACAGGGCGAAAGTTGCGCCGCGCAGTAGGTTTTTCGAGGTCCCCATGCGTCTCCACGCTGGAGCGCCCTGCTTACTTCCGGCTCTGCGGAAACCGCAAGCGGTAATGCAGCCCTTCCCCCGGCGCACTGTCCACCTTGACCGACCCGCCCAGCGGCCCGGTCACCAGGTTGTACACGATATGCGCCCCCAGACCGCTGCCG
>NZ_WHJH01000154.1 GCF_011682145.1 Massilia mucilaginosa | reverse complement strand
TCA
Organism: Massilia mucilaginosa; assembly: GCF_011682145.1. GTDB lineage: Bacteria > Pseudomonadota > Gammaproteobacteria > Burkholderiales > Burkholderiaceae_D > Telluria_A > Telluria_A mucilaginosa. Next base: position 1,206 of record NZ_WHJH01000154.1, on the reverse strand, counting down.
AGCTCGCCGCGCGTAAGGGCGGAGAGGTCGGGAGGAGTGCGTTTTTTTGCCATAACCAGCATGATGAGCCGGCTTGAAAAGGTTTACAACTATTTTGTGAAAAAATCTCGTGCTGAACAGTCACAATATGCCTTAGTCTGTGCAGCCAAATCCCCTCCGCGCGACACGCTCGCTAGCGAAAGTCCTTTTTGTTCTAGCCATGATCTCACCTTGAATACGTTGCAATTCTGGAAATGAAAAATTTTCGCATGTATGGGTTTCCCAAACATCCCCAGTGAAAGCGCTGACGGAGTACATTCCCCAATATTCGATGGCTCCTGCCTTTGGGTCGCTATAACCCAGGCTGAACTCGAAATGCCCAGGATGATACGGCTTGCCTTTATCGTCAACCAGGTTCTCAATAAATACTCCGGACTTGCGTAGGTTGAACTTATTTTTCTTCAAAACAACGATGAGCACTTCTTTGGCCTGTTTCGCAGTCAGTCCATTGGGTTTTACGTCTCCAAGTTGAACGGACGCTGCGCTTGTTGCAGACCCAGTTGACGTCGCCAAGAAAACCGCAATCAGAAATGCACGACTGAATTTTCTTAACACGACAGACGCCCTTTCACTGCTCGAATAATATCCACCAGATATGGTATGAAATTCGCACGCCCTCCGTCCTCCGCCCGTCCCGTATTGAATCTAACCGCCACCAAGGCTTGAGCGAAAACGAGCGGATCTGCCTTGCCCTTTACTGCGTGGCCGAAGCGTCGCTCAAAAGACTCTGCACAGTCCCTGAATCTCGAAAACTTGGCTACCTTGATTTTACGATTTTCCTTCGGATGTTCGGAACCAATCTGCAAAGGTGCCGGCGCATGCATGGAGAAGTAGTTTTTGAGATCTCTGGCAATACGTCCTTTTCCATACTGGCTTTCTTGTGCGGCCAATCCGAGGATGTTCTCAATAGGAACATTTAGGCGCGCCGCAACGTCCACACACTCCTTTTCGAACGCTTTAACGAAGCTCACCGCATCGTAACTGTTCAGCCTGAGTGACGATGAAATATACATGTTGTAAACGCCGGACGCTTCGTTCATCAGTAAGCGCTCCATAAACCCCAGACTTGCTGGCTAATCCGAATTTCCGCATTCTTGCTACTTCGATTTGATACCGGAGCAAGCATGGAAAACACGACCGTTTTTTGGGAGAAGCACGTTGCCGCGA
>NZ_WHJH01000153.1 GCF_011682145.1 Massilia mucilaginosa | reverse complement strand
GTGAGCGAATCGTTCATCGCATGCAGGGCGCGCATCAGGTCACCGATTTCGTCGCGCGAGGCCGGGCCGAATTCGGTGGTCAGATCGCCGCTGGCGACCGTGCCGGCCACCGCCACGGCAGCTTTCAGGGGCACTGTGATCGAGCGCGTGATCAGGAAAGCGCAGACGGCGCCGGTCAGCACCGCCAGGGTGCCGAGCACCAGCAGAAGCTGAATGGTACGGGTGTTGGCCTTGTCGATGGCCAGCGCGGTGTCGTCGATGGCTTTGCGCTGCATCGCCAGCATGTCCTGGATGCCGCGCTCGTAGGCTGCGGCGGCGGGCGTGAAGGTGCTGTTGAACAGCTGCTCGGTGACGGCCGGGTCGCCCTGCTTTTTCGATGCCATGACCTGCTCCTTGGCCACCTGGAAGGTGGCGCGCAGGGCCTGGATCGACTTCATCATGGCTTTTTCTTCGTCGCTGGTGAGCAGCGGCTCGATCTGCTTGATCAGCGCCGTGCTGCGCTTGACGCCTTCGCTGATGGTGCCGGCGAAGGTGCTCGAGAGGGCGTCGTCGCTGCTGCGCGCGATCAGGGCGGTACGGCCGACGGCGGCAAACACCATCACGTACCAGTCCGACACCAGGCGTTCCTTGCTCAGGGGCTGGGCCATCATCAATTCCGTCGCGCGCGCATTGTCGCGCGCCGCAATGATGGCGTAGGCCGTGGAGACAATGGACAGAACCAGCACAATCGCGAAAGCGATGGCGAGGCGTGAACCGATGCGGACGTTGGGGAACATGGTGTTTTTCCTGACAGGTGAAGAGGCATAAGTGCCGACCGGCAATTATCCTCTTCTCCCGGCAAGACGGGCCATTCACGAACTTCCTACATGGCAATTAGGGCTGTCTTGTTGTTTGTAGTCAACATTTGCATGGACAATATTTACTGGCGTCGTGGAGGCGGGGCACGCTGGTCAGGCCGCCAGCTTCAGGGCCGCCCTGGCTGGGGCGCGCTGCGGGCGCGGCGACGACGATCGCGACGTCAGCTTGAAGCCGGCAGCCACGTCGGCCAGGCGCGCGGCCTGTTCTTCCAGGCTGCCGGCGGCGGCCGCCGCTTCCTCGACCAGCGCCGCATTCTGCTGCGTCACCTGATCCATCTGCGCAATCGCTTCGTTGACCTGATCGATGCCGACGCGCTGTTCGTTACTGGCGGCCGTAATCTCGGACATGATGTCGGTCACGCGCGCCACGCTGTCGACCA
>NZ_WHJH01000152.1 GCF_011682145.1 Massilia mucilaginosa | reverse complement strand
TAATGCCGTTAAGTTAAGCTCTTGACTGTCGCTTCTTGTAAACAAATCCCAGAAGTGTTAACTTCTGGAACTATGTTCTCAGATGCCCTTTCTCTTGCCATTGACCTCCCACGATCCCCTCCAGACTGGAGGCGTCTGGGTAATGAGTTACCGTTCGAATGGATCGAAGCTGCCCTTGAAGCGAAAGGCAAAGCGAGTATCCGTCGTCGTCGCCTTCCTGCACAGCAAGTGGTATGGCTGGTCATTGCTTTGGCCCTGTACCGGCATCTGTCGATCAAGGAAGTACTTGATGATTTGGACCTGGCGGTTCCGGAATTGGCGGGCGTGTACGTCACGGCCAGCGCGGTGTGCCAGGCGCGCCAGCGGCTGGGCGCCGAGCCACTGCGTTGGTTGTTCGAATGTTCGGCCCAGGCATGGCATCAGGAAGATCAGTCGGCCTATTTGTTTCATGGGATGAGTCTTCTGGCCATGGATGGCACGACTTTGCGCCTTGCCGACAGCGAGGCCAACCGCGCGCATTTCGGTGCGCAGAGGTACGCCGGAGGGAGGGTTGCCAACCACCCGCAAGCGAAAGGCGTCACGCTGACCGCCGTACCGACCCATTTGATTCTCGATGCGCGTTTCGGACCCTACGCGACGAGTGAAGCGGCCTTCGCCAAGGAGTTGATCGGAAGCATCCCGGACAGCTCCCTCACCATCTTTGACTCGGGCTTTCTGTCAGCGGAAATACTGTGCAATTTGGCTGGGCAGGGACATTGTCGTCACTATCTGATTCCGGCGAAGAGCAATACACGTTGGAAGCTAATCGAGGGCACAGTGGAAGATGGACTTGTCGAGATGGAAGTTTCTGACTCGGCCATGCGCAAGGACCCGACGCTACCGGCTTCATGGCGTGCCCGTGCTGTACGCATCGGCGACGGCACCGGCGATTTGAAATATTTACTCACGTCGCTCACCGATAAAAAAGCCGTCACCGCCAAGCAGGTCGTCGACTGCTACTGGCGCCGCTGGGCAATCGAGACGAGTTATCGCGAGCTCAAGCAGACCATGCTGGGATCGGCGCATACCTTGCGCAGCATGACGGTCGACGGGACGATGCAGGAAATCTGGGGTGCGCTCATTGCCTACAATTTAGTGCGGATTGAAATCGCCAAGGCCGCTCTCGAAGCGAAGTGCCAGCCTACCGACATCAGCTTTGTGCTGGCACTGCGCACGATCCAATATGAGTTGTTCATCGCGGCAGCAACTCAGGCCCAAGGAAAACTCCC
>NZ_WHJH01000151.1 GCF_011682145.1 Massilia mucilaginosa | reverse complement strand
CCCTCGTCGGCCAGCGTGAACATGTGCATGGTCTTGTCCTTGAGCTGCGCCGGCAGCTCGAAGGTCGCGTGATTGGTATGGTATGGCATGCTTGACGGTTCTTTCATCTTGGTTCTCTTTGGGGCGATATCCACCAGCCCCGATCAGCTTGACCGCGACGTGCCAGGCCGCGGGCACGCTAGCGCTCGCAGCGGTGACGTTTCAGGGGATGGCGGCGGCGCGCAGCGCGGCCGAACCAGCCCGCGCCATCGGCGCCGGGCTGGCGATCAGGCGTCGATCAGCTGTTCAAATCAATCTTGGTGCTGCCGATCACCTTGACGTGCACACCACTGATGGTGATGGTGCCGTCCGCTTTCATCTCGATCTTGCTGCTGCCAACTTGCAGCGTGATGTCGGTGCTTGCCGTCAGATGAATATGCTCGGTCTCCGCCGTCAGCTCGACATTCGTATGGCCCTTCACATGCACGTGCTCGGTCTGCGCCGTGGCCTCGATATTGGTTTTGGCCGTATCGTGAATGTGCGCCGTTTCCGCCGTGGTCTCGATATGCTTCTTGACCTTGGTGACGTGGAAACCCTTGCTCACCGTGTTGGTCTGGTGCGGTCCATGGACAATGTTGTCCTGGTTGTTCAACACCGTCGTGAGCATATCCTTCTGCGAATGGATATTGATCAGCTCCTTGCCCTTCTGATCGTGGATCACCATCTCGCAATGGCCACCCCCGCCCGGCGTGGAACGGCTCTTGAAGCCCATCATGTGGGCGCCGGCCGGCAGGTCGTACGGCACCGGCTGGTCGTCGTTGTACACGCGGCCGGTACAGATCGGACGATCCGGATCGCCTTCCAGGTAATCGATGATCACTTCCTGCCCGATGCGCGGAATCGAAATGGTGCCCCAGTTCTTGCCGGCCCACGGTTGCGACACGCGGATCCAGCACGAGCTCAGTTCGTCGCGGCGGCCGTAGCGGTCCCAGTGGAACTGCACCTTGATGCGCCCGAACTTGTCGGTGTGGATCTCGGTCCCTTTCGGGCCGACCACGGTGGCCGTCTGCGGACCCGGCATGTTGGGACGCAGGTGCGCCTGGCGCGGACGATACGGAATCTTGCGGCGGATCGCGCTGAAGCTGTTGCGGTATACATCGCTGGCGCCGCGTTCGAAATAGTTGTTGCGCGCGCTGTACTGCACCGACAGCACCAGGAAGTCGTTGTCGCCGCCGCCCTGCTCGAACCAGTGGTGCTCGGTCAGCTTGAAGGTGTGACCCGACGCAAAGCCGCGGCAATCCGACGTGCCGGTGAAAATCTTGGCCTGCCA
>NZ_WHJH01000150.1 GCF_011682145.1 Massilia mucilaginosa | reverse complement strand
ACCTGCTAAGGTTATAGGGACAAGCCGTACGGGCAATTAGTATCAGTTAGCTTAATGCATTACTGCACTTCCACACCTGACCTATCAACGTCCTGGTCTCGAACGACCCTTTAAAGAGCTCAAGGCTCTGGGAAATCTCATCTCAAGGCAAGTTTCCCGCTTAGATGCTTTCAGCGGTTATCTCTTCCAGACTTAGCTACCCGGCAATGCCACTGGCGTGACAACCGGTACACCAGAGGTCTGTCCACTCCGGTCCTCTCGTACTAGGAGCAGCCCCCTTCAAATTTCCAACGCCCACGGCAGATAGGGACCAAACTGTCTCACGACGTTTTAAACCCAGCTCACGTACCACTTTAAATGGCGAACAGCCATACCCTTGGGACCGGCTACAGCCCCAGGATGTGATGAGCCGACATCGAGGTGCCAAACTCCCCCGTCGATATGAACTCTTGGGAGGAATCAGCCTGTTATCCCCAGAGTACCTTTTATCCGTTGAGCGATGGCCCTTCCATACAGAACCACCGGATCACTATGTCCTACTTTCGTACCTGCTCGACTTGTCAGTCTCGCAGTTAAGCACGCTTATGCCATTGCACTATCAACACGATGTCCGACCGTATCTAGCGTACCTTCGAACTCCTCCGTTACACTTTAGGAGGAGACCGCCCCAGTCAAACTGCCTACCATGCACTGTCCCCGATCCGGATAACGGACCAAGGTTAGAACCTCAAACAAACCAGGGTGGTATTTCAAGGATGGCTCCACGATGACTGGCGTCACCGCTTCAAAGCCTCCCACCTATCCTACACAGATTGGTTCAAAGTCCAATGCAAAGCTACAGTAAAGGTTCATGGGGTCTTTCCGTCTAGCCGCGGGTAGATTGCATCATCACAAACATTTCAACTTCGCTGAGTCTCGGGAGGAGACAGTGTGGCCATCGTTACGCCATTCGTGCAGGTCGGAACTTACCCGACAAGGAATTTCGCTACCTTAGGACCGTTATAGTTACGGCCGCCGTTTACTGGGACTTCAATCAAGAGCTTGCACCCCATCATTTAATCTTCCAGCACCGGGCAGGCGTCACACCCTATACGTCCACTTTCGTGTTTGCAGAGTGCTGTGTTTTTATTAAACAGTCGCAGCCACCAGTTTATTGCAACCCTTTCACCCTTCTGGAGTAAACCAGTCAAGCTACCGGGGCGTACCTTTTCCCGAAGTTACGGTACCAATTTGCCGAGTTCCTTCTCCCGAGTTCTCTCAAGCGCCTTAGAATACTCATCTCGCCCACCTGTGTCGGTTTGCGGTACGGTCTCGTATGACTGAAGCTTAGAGGCTTTTCTTGGAACCACTTCCGATTGCTTCAGAACCTAAGTTCCTCGTCTCGACCCCTTGAAT
>NZ_WHJH01000014.1 GCF_011682145.1 Massilia mucilaginosa | reverse complement strand
CAGAACTGCCGCAGCGCCAGGCCGGTGCCGACATTGCCGATCTGTTGCCGTTCAACTTTACTGCTGTTTAACAGCCGCTTGCCCGTCGATTAGGGCAACGTCAAGGTGCGGTAGAAATCGCGCTTACCTTCAACCAACGCAACGAAGTCGCGGCACACTTGCCTAAAGTCAGTCGGCCCCCCATACACGTTGTGTCCACAAAATATCTTGTGTACGGAAGCCTCGATCTCCAAAAACGGCTCGCACTTCTCTTTTACTGGACGACCGTTTTTGTCGATGACGTAATGCTCGTCCTTGGGAATTACAGAGATCCTTGAGTCCCATGATCCCAACAGCTCACCGGCAAACAGGACGTACTTCTCTTCCCCAGTCGCCATTTCCACTCCAGAGCGTCGCAGGGACATGCTCTTGGCTTGCTCGATCACAGCCGGACTCAATGCCGGGGATCGCAATTTGACGGTGTCGTAAGCCATTAGGCGGAATCACCCAAGGACTTAGCGGACCCGCACAGTGGAATCCCTAAATCGGGACTGTCAGGCGGTGCTACCACGCCCGCCTGACAAAAATCAACGTCAACGGACACTGCCAAACCCCGGCCAACTGGAGCCTCAAACACGGCTGTCCTCGCTTCTCTGCGGGCAGGCGTGTTTGAGGCCCCAGCGGCGCGACGGCGAGCGGCAGCAGCCCGGACATCCTTGTTGTCGAGTGCCCTCAAAACAGCGGAGATGTCAGCAACGGGAACGCGCTGACGATTTGGGTAGAAAATGTGGATTCGAAAAGAGCTGCCTGGGAGACGACGCGTCCACTCAATCTTCGCTTCTGTTGCAGCAAGGACGCATACCAACAAATCCGCGGCGCATCCCTGCACAAGAACCCCTGCGGCACAAACAAGCTTGTACGTGATCACGGCAGCAACGCGTTTTGAAGAATTGGACAGCGGAAAGGTAAGCACAGGGGCCGAATCTCGAACCCAAGTCGGCCGCTGCAATGAGCCGTTGTCCACTAGCTTGCGCTTGTGTAGCGGCACAATTTTCACCAGCCCCATCACGCAACCTTACGCGGACGACCGCGTTTTTTCGGGACGTCAGGAACAGGCACAACTGGCCGCTGGACTGATGGTGCGACCTGAACAAAACTCGCGATCCAAGCGGATACATCTTCACGCCGCCAGAGCAGCCGCTTGCTACCAGGTAGCCGACACACTGGAGGTAGCGCGTCGATATTTCGAGAAGCATCGCTGCGAACGCTCGCTGGCGACTTATGTATGAGATGCGCTAATTGCTCTACGGACAACAGAGCATCGTCACCCAACCGCTCGAAATGTTCAATCATGTGTATATCAATCAAAATCGTATGTAATGCACACTCAACAAGCAAACATTATCACTAACATTGTGCACGGTCAACGAAATAGTGAGACATTCATACTGTTTGAGTACAATTCACCCATACGATCATGAAAAGGACAAAAAATGGATGAGGCGCCTAGAAGAATCGCGGATCGACTTCGATCGCTGATTGATGCACGCACAGATAAACGGGGGAAATTTGCTCAGCTTGAAGAGCTGACATTGATTCCAGCTGAGAACTGGAAGAGCTTCTACTACAACCGCCAACGGCCAAACCCGGACATGATTGAAGCGTTAGCAATCGCGTGGCCAGAATGCGCGTTCTGGCTTGCAACTGGCATTGAAGACGAGCTACACGGTCACCTTGACCCCACGCGGGAGCACGACTCCATCTATGCCAGGGACAAGGCAAATCCATACTTTGAGAAAAAGCTGGAATTGCTACGTTTCAAAAATCACAAGTTTGACGGCGAGCACGAGGCGTGGGTAAAGCAGATTGAGAAGTTTGAAGCTCAACTGGGCGTGCTGGCACAGATTAGGTCAGAACAAGAAACAACGCTCGAAAAATTTGACCGTGACTCCCCTATAGCGTTCTGAATTACAACAGGAAGGAAACCCCGCTGTGCCATCTGTTTTGGGGGAACGGAAACACTGCACGACAGTGGCACAAATTTGGCACAGTGAGTGTGCCAAATAACGCAACACAATGCATCACAATGCATCACATCGCACAACATAACTCATTGAATTTACTGAAAAAACTGGTGCGGCTGGCGGGGATCGAACCCACGACCCTTGGCTTCGGAGGCCAATACTCTATCCACTGAGCTACAGCCGCGCTGAGGAAAATCGAACGTGAAGCGAAGGATACCGTTTTTTCTCATCCCGCGTCCATGGAAAGTGTCGCGTTACGGGGAATTTGCGTTCCATAAGAGGTGCTTTGAGTCTATAATCGCGGGTTTGGCGAGTATTTGCAAGATCAACATGCGAACACGACCGGCCGGCAGCTTTTTGAATATTGTACTAAGGACATCATGAGCGACGCACACAACGAACACGAATCCGCGATCCGGACACCCAAGCAGCTCGCCGCTGCGGTTGCCGGTTTCTTCCTGGTCACTGTCATCGGCATCATTCTGCTCGTGACGTTCGTGACGACGACGAAAACCACTGGTGCCGGCACCGAGAGCCAGAAAGCCGAAGCGGTCGCCGCGCGCCTGCGTCCGCTGGCCGACGAAGGCTTCACGCTCAAGGATGCCAACGCACCGAAGGTGTTCCTCGCTGGCGACGCCGTGTACACGGCTAACTGCGCAGCCTGCCACACCGCTGGCGCCGCTGGTGCACCGAAGATGGGCGATGCCGGCGCATGGGGTGCCCGTATTGCCCAAGGCTACGATACCCTGGTCAAGCACGCGATCGAAGGTATCCGCGCAATGCCTGCCCGCGGCGGCAATCCTGATCTGGATGATGTCGAAGTAGCGCGCGCAGTCGTGCACATGGCCAACCAGAGCGGCGCCAAGTTCAAGGAACCAGCTGTTCCCGCACCAGCAGCGGCCAAACCGGATGCAGCGCCGGCGCCAGCCGAAGCAGCCGCACCGGCACCTGTTGCAGCCCCAGCGGCAGCAGCACCGGCCGAAGCGCCGAAGCTGGCCGCCGATGCAGGCAAGACCGTCTACAACAGCGCATGTATCGCTTGTCACGGCGCCGGTATCGCCGGTGCACCGAAGGTTGGCGACAAGGCCGCCTGGACCGCACGCATCGCCCAGGGCGCACCCGTGCTGTACGAACACGCAATCAAGGGCTACACCGGCAAGGCTGGCATGATGCCGCCAAAAGGTGGTTCGTCGGCATCGGATGATGAAGTCAAGGCAGCGGTCGATTTCATGGTTGCCGCAGTCAAGTAAGCGTCCTGCACCCAGCAGAAACCGTCCGTCCAGGGCGGTTTTTTTTCGTCCGCGGATCCGCAGGGAGGGCGTAAAAAGGGCCACTCGCGTGGCCCTTGTCGTCTATCTCAGTTGATTACCAGATCGTGACCCGGTCTTTCGGCGCCAGGTACATCTTGTCGCCTTCCTTCACGCCGAAGGCTTCATAGAAGGCCGGCTGGTTCATCATGGTGCCGTTGGCGCGGAACTGGCCCGGCGAGTGCGGATCGGTCTTGACCTGCACGATCTGCTGGGCTTCGCGCATCTTCATGCGCCATACCTGCCCGAAGCCCATGAAGAAACGCTGGTCGCCCGTCAGGCCGTCGATTACCGGCGCTGGTTTGCCGCCCAGCGACAGCTTGTAGGCCTTGTACGCGATCGCCACGCCCGAGTTGTCGCCGATGTTCTCGCCCAGGGTCAGCTCGCCATTGACGTTGTAGCCCTTGAGCGGGCTGTACGCGCTGTACTGCTTGACCAGCATGTCGGCCTTGGCCTGGAACTTGGCGCGGTCTTCCTTGGTCCACCATTCGCGCAGGTTGCCGTCGCCGTCGGACTGGCTGCCCTTGTCGTCGAAGCCGTGGCTGATCTCGTGGCCGATCACGGCGCCGATGGCGCCGTAGTTGACCGCGTCGTCGGCGCGCATATCGAAGAACGGCGGCTGCAGGATGGACGCCGGGAACACGATTTCATTCATCGTCGAGCTGTAGTAAGCGTTCACTGTCTGCGGCGTCATGCCCCACTCTTCGCGGTCGATCGGTTTGCCCAGCTTGTTGATGCTGCGGTTGTAGGCAAACTGGCGCGCGCGCATCATGTTGCCGACCAGGTCATCCTGCTTGACCGTCAGCGCCGAGTAGTCGCGCCATTTGCTCGGGTAACCGATCTTCGGGCGGAACTTGGCCAGCTTGGCCTGGGCTTCCTTCCTGGTTTCCGGACCCATCCAGTCGAGCGTGTCGATGCTCTGCTTGTAGGCCACCAGCAGGTTTTGCACCAGCTCTTCCATGCGCGCCTTGCGCTCGGCCGGGAAATGCTTGCTCACGTATTCCTTGCCGACCGCTTCGCCCAGCACCGTGTTGACGGTGGCGACGCCGGTTTTCCAGCGCGGCTCGTTTTCCGGCACGCCCTTGAGCACGGTTTCAAAGAAGGCGAAATCGGCGTCGACGAACTCTTTCGACAGGTATTCGGAATAGCTGCTCAGCAGATGCCATTCGAAATACGATTTCCAGGTCGCCAGGTCGGTCTTTTCCAGCACCTGGTTGAAGCCGGCGAGGTAGCTCGGCTGGCCGACGATCACGTAGTCGACCTTGCCCGCCACGTTGGCCGCGCCCAGCGCGTTCTTCCAGTCGTAGCCCGGGGTCAGTTCGCCCAGCTTGGCGATCTCGACCTTGTTGTAGCGCTTGACCGGGTCGCGCAGGTCGACCTTGCTCCACTGCACTTCGGCCAGCGCGGTTTCCAGCGCCAGAATGCCCTTGGCGGCGCCGGCAGCATCTTTATGGCCGGCCATGCCCAGGGTTTTCTCGATGTGGCGCTCGTACTTGGCGCGCACGTCGGACAGCTTGGCGTCGTCTTTTTTCAGGTAGTAATCGCGGTCCGGCAAGCCCAGGCCGCTCTGGCTGATGTAGGTGGCGTAGCGCGTCGATGCGCGGCTGTCCTGGCCCACGTAGATGCCGTACGGCGCGCTCACGCCGATTTGCGACAGGTGCGCGATCAGGGCCGGGATGGCTTTCTTTTCACGCAATGCGCGGATGCGCTGCAATTCGCCGGCCAGCGGCTTGTAGCCGAGCTTTTCCAGCTTGGCTTCGTTCATGTAGCTGGTGTACAGGTCGCCGATTTTCTGGGCTTCGCTGCCGGCTTTCTTGTTCTTTTCGGCCTGCGACGCTTCGATCAGGGTGCGCAGCTGCGGCAAGGTATCGTCGCGCAACTGGGCGAAGGTGCCCCAGCTCGACTTGTCGGCCGGGATGTCGGTCTTTTTCAGCCACACGCCGTTCAGGTAATTGAAGAAATCGTCCTGCGGGCGCACGCTGCTGTCGATGTATTGCACATCGATGCCCGAAATCGGGCCGACGGGTTTTACCGGTTCGGCGGCGTGGGCAAAAGCGGCCGCCAGGCTCAGGGTCAGGGTGCTCAGGAGATAACGTTTCACGGGTGGGTGTCCTTATGGGGCAGGTAAAAGAGGGAGAGGGCTTGTGGCCGCAGCCGAATACTATAACTTCATTTCAAGGCGCACGGTCCAGCTGGTGTACGTGCGGCTGGCCGAGTCCGACAATTGCGCGATGCCGCCCTTGGTCACGGTGCGACCAAGCAGGTAGTCGTCGTTCATCAGATTGTTGGCCGAGATGCGCAATTGGGTAGCGGGGCTGAACTTCCACAAGCCGTAGATGTCGAACTGTCGTTTGACGCCCGTGGTGGCCACTTCGTCGGCGCTGGTGCGCACCAGGATCGCCGGGGTCCAGTTGACGCTGCCGCCGAGCGTCATCGGCACATCTTTCAGGCGCCAGTCGAGGCCGGCGTTGGCGGTCTGTCTGGCTTGCTGGTCGAGCCGGTTGTCGGGCCCGCGAATGCCATCCACGCTCGACCAGAAGCGGCTGTAGTTCGAGCGCAGGTCGATGTTGGGGGCGCCCGTCACCAGGTCGGCCAGCTGGAACTTCGCTTCCAGTTCGATGCCGCTGGTGCGCGCGCTGCCGATGTTAGACGGGCTCGACAGCCAGCGCGGGCCGTCCGGGGTGTCGCGCAGGGTCAGTTCGCGCCGCATCAGGTTGTCGATCTTGCGGATAAAACCGCTGGCGCTGACAATGCCGCCCTTGCCGAGGTAATGCTCGTAGGCCAGGTCGATGCCCTGCGCCAGTTCCGGTTTCAGGTTCGGGTTGCCGGTGCGGTCGGGACGGGTCGCGCTGTTGAGTTGCGAGTAGGTCGGCACGGCGATCAGGTCGTTCAGCTGGGGTGCGCGGTAGCTCTGCGTCAGGCTGGCGCGGATCTGGTCCTTTTCAAAGCCGGGGATGCGCCAGACGCTGTGCAGCACCGGGCTCCACACGCTGCTGTTGTTGCGCACGTCGCGCCCCTGGTTGGTGGCGCTGGTGCGCATGCCTTCCCAGCGCAGGCCCACGTAAGCCGACCATTGCGGGGTGATGTCCCACTCGTCCTGCACGTAGCCGGCCACGCGGCGCGTATCGGCCGTCATGCTCAATCCCGATTCGGCGAACTGGGCGCGGCCGTTGACCAGCGCCACCGTGCTCTGCTCGCGGTGGCCGCCTTCGATGTCCCAGCCGGCCGCCAGCAGGTGGCCCTTGGCCAGCGGCGTGCTGTACTTGCCGCCGCTGTTGAGGCTGCGGTTGCGCGACGTGTCGACATCGTTGAAGTAATCTTTCAGCAAGCCATTGTCGGCGTACTGCTTGCGCAGCGAGGTGCTTTCGCTGCGGCCGGCGCCGAAGCCGAACTTGACGTCGAGCTTGGCGCCGGCCTCCATCCGGTGCAGCCAGTTGCCGAAGCCGCGCAGCATCGTCATCGACGAGCTGGAGTCGGCCAGCGCCAGCGCGTACTCGCGTTGCGGCGGACCGATGCGCTGGGTCAGCAGGCTGTCGCTGTTGCCTTCGCTGCGGTTGTGCATCAAGAACGGCTGGACATTGAGCGTGTCGCCATTGTCGAATTTATACGACAGGCGCGGCGTCAGGTGCAGCGAGCGCGCACTGCGGCTGCTGTGGGCGTCGACTTGCTGGTCTTTCAGCAAGAGACCGGCCGGATCGGCGTCCTGGTAGGTGGTGGCGCTCTCGTCGGCCTGGCGGCTGGTGCCGGCCGAACCGCTCATCAGCCAGGTCAGCGCGCCCGCCTTGCCGGGCATGGTGAGCGACACGGTCGGGCCATGGCGGCCGTCCTCGATACTGTCGGACAACTTGATCTGCATATCTTTCTGCTGATAACCCTCGCGCAGGACCACGTTGATGGTGCCGGCGATGGCCTGGGTACTGTGCTCGGCCACCGGGCCGCGCATGACTTCGATGCGTTCGACCTGGTCGGGCGAGAGCGATTCGAGCGAAAACCCGGCTGGCGGACGCTCGCCGTTGACCAGCATCTGCGTGTAGCCGTTGCCCAGGCCGCGCATGCGCACCCCGCCGCCGCCGCGTCCCGGCGGGCCGCCCATGGTCACGCCGGGCAAGCGCTTGAGGATTTCGCCGACGCTGCTGTCGCCGTTGCGGTCGAGTTCCTCGCGCCCGAACACCATCTTGGCGGCGGTGGAGAGGCGGCGCGACTCGGTATCGTCGGCGCGGCTGCCGTTGATGGTGACCGCCGTCACGCCCGGGGCGGGCCTGGCCGGGGCCGGCGGCTTGCCTGTGACGCCAGGCGCGGTTGGCGCATCGGCGGGCACGGCGGGCGTCTGCTGCGCATGGACGGAACAGGCGCTACTGGCGATCAGGGCGGCGCAGGCGAAGGGAATCAGTTTGCTCATCGAGGATTGAATGGTGGATCAGGCTGGCTGGACGGCAACTGCTGGGCGCGTCATGGGGCTCGCGATGACCGCATTCTAGCCCCTGCCTCCCGGAGCGCACCGCCGGCCCCGGTTTTTTTACTTTTCGATACACAACCCCGCCGGTGCCAGCCCTGACACCGGGGTTGGGGGTTATACTGGATCAGTGCCAACTCATCAGGTGAGATGGCGCCTTTTCCTTGCATCGTAGGTGACATCATGGGCTCTACCCTCAAAAATTCCGGGCTGGTCAGCCTGGGCGCCATCGCCGGCGTGGCTATTTCCATGCAGTTTTCGGCACTCGCGCAAAAGCCGGTCGAGCAAGGCATGCCGCTCGAGGAGTTGCGCCAGCTGTCCGAGGCCTACGATCTGATCAAAACCGATTATGTCGAACCCGTTGCCGACAAAAAACTGCTGACCGAGGCCATTGCGGGCATGGTGGCGTCGCTCGATCCCCATTCGGCTTACCTCGACAAGAAAGCCTACCGCGACCTGCGCGAAGGCACCCAGGGCAAGTTTGTCGGCCTGGGTATCGAAATCGCCCAGAGCGAAGAAGGCTACATCAAGATCGTGGCCCCGATCGAGGATTCGCCGGCCTGGCGCGCCGGCATCAAGGCAGGCGACCTGATCACGCGCATTAACAACGAGGCGATCCAGAACCTGGGCATCGACGAGGCCATCAAGAAGATGCGCGGCGAGCCGATGACCAAGGTCACCTTGACCCTGCAACGCAAGGATGTGGCGCTGCCGCTGGTGATGACGATCATGCGCCAGGAAATCATCCAGAAAAGCGTCAAGGCCAGGATGGTCGAGCCGGGCTACGCCTGGTTGCGCATTTCGCAATTCCAGGAGCCGACCGTGGACGACATGGCGGCCCGCCTCGCCGCGCTGTATCAGCAGGATCCGGGCATCAAGGGCCTGGTGCTGGACCTGCGCAACGATCCGGGCGGCCTGCTGCAGGGCGCGATCGGCGTCTCCGCCGCGTTTTTGCCCAAGGGCGCCGAAATCGTCTCGACCCGCGGCCAGCTGGCCAACTCGCGCCAGAGCTACCTGGGCAAACCCGAGTTCTACACCTTGCAGGGCGACGGCGACGTGCTGGCCCGATTGCCGGCCGCGCTCAAGACGGTGCCGATGGTGGTGCTGGTCAACACCGGCTCGGCCTCGGCCTCCGAAATCGTGGCCGGCGCGCTGCAGGACTACAAGCGCGCAATCATCCTGGGCAGCCGCACCTTCGGCAAGGGCTCGGTGCAGACCATCAAGCCGCTCGGCAGCGACACCGCCGTCAAGCTGACCACGGCGCGCTACTACACCCCGGCCGGGCGCTCGATCCAGGCGCGCGGCATCATTCCCGACTTCCTGGTGGACGAAAACGCCGACGGCGACGGGATGAACGGCTTTCGCATGCGCGAGGCCGACCTGGAAAAACACCTCTCGAACGACCGCGACAAGGAAAGCGCGGCCATGACGCGCGAGCAGATCGAGGCCCAGCGCCGCCTGCTGGCGGCCGAGCGCAAACGCAAACCGCTCGAATACGGCAGCGCCGACGACTTCCAGCTGGCCCAGGCCATCAATCACCTGAAAGGCTTGCCGGTGCGGCTGGCCAAGCCGGCCAAGGGCGACGAGCCCGCGCTGGTGCAGGCGCCGCCGGCCCCCGCCAAACTCAAAAAATAGCGGCGAGGCCGCGCAGCCAGTGCGGCTTCCACGCCAGCGTGAATGCCACCGAGATGGCGCCGGCGCCCAGCAGCAGCAGCGCCAGCAAGGTGCCGAATCCGGCGCCATGGACGGCGATGCACAGCGCGCAGCCGAGCGCCAGCCCGGCCCCTGCGCACAGGCGCCAGCGGCGCAGAGAAAGTGGCAACGGCGGCGGCGGCCCATCGGCTTGTCCCGTCACGGCCGTCCAATGCGCCTCCTGCATCAGCGCCAGCACGCCGAACGAGAGCCAGATCGCGGCAAACGCCGCCACGCTCATGACGCCATCAGCCATTGTTGCGCCCTGCGCTGCGGCGCGCCGCCATCACCGCGACGACGGCTGCGGCCAGCAGCACCGCATCCATGCCCGCCACGGCGTACAGCCCCGTGCCCAGCGCGCGCAGCGGATGGTCGCCAGTACCGCTCCAGTTCAACAGCACCGCCAGCAGCGCCAGCGCGGCGATGGCCCATGCCTGCTCGCTCCACGCTTTGGCCGGGCGCAGCCAGGCATGCGCGAAGGCGGCCAGCCAGGCCAGCCAGAAGGCCCACATCTCCAGCTGCGCGCGCGCCACGCCGGCCAGGGCCGCGTCCAGCGGCAGCACGCGGTTGGCGATCAGGAACGCCAGCGTCGCCAGCATGATCCCGCTGACGCTGCCGATGGCCAGCCCTTGCACCACGCGCACTCCGGCCAGTCCCTTTTTCGCATGGCTGGCGCGCCGCCCTTCGATCCAGAACAGGAAGCCGGTGGCGATCAGCACGCAGCCGCACAGGCCCGCCGCAAAGTACAGCCAGCGCAGGGTCCAGTGGTCGAAGCGGATGAAGTGGATGCCCGACATGAAGCGCTGCACCGTCATCACCGGCTTGGCCTCGAAGCGGTGCAGCAGCGCGCCGCTGGCCGCGTCGAAATAGATCTGGTCCAGGTTCATGGTGATCTCGCCGGCGTAGGAGCGGCGCAGCTCCACATAGCTGTTGGCGTCGCCCGGATGGAACACGCGCACGAAGTACGGCCGCCCGCCGCGCCACTCGGCTTCGGCGCGCGCCTGCATGGTGTCGAGCGAGCCCAGTGTGCCGGGCGCGTTGGCCTTGGCGCGCTTGAAGCGGCCGTAGGCGTCGGCGCTGAATGCGGCCTTGGCCTTTTCGCCGCTGCCGTACACCGCCTGGTGCGCCGCCGGAAAATAGATGGTGATGAAGATGATCAGCCCTGACAGGGTAATCATGAAGTGAAACGGCAGCGCCAGCACGCCGGTCAGGTTGTGCAGGTCGAGCGCGCTGCGCTGCAGGCGCTTGCGCGGGCGGAAGGTGAAGAACTGCGCGAAGATCTTTTTGTGGATCACCACGCCCGACACCAGCAACACCAGCATGCTCATTGCGGCCACGCCCACCAGCCATTTGCCCAGGTCCATCCACTTCAGGTGCAGGCTGTAATGGAAGGGGAAGATGAAGCCCGAACCGGCCTCGGTGCCCTGCTCCGGAATGAAGGCATGGGTGGTCGGATCGAGCAGGCGGCTGGTGGCCTGACCCTTGCCGTCGCGGTGCGACAAGGTCAGCACCGGTTCGCGCGCGCTCGGCAGGTCGACCCGCCACTGGGCGGCGCCGGCCGGCACCTGCGGCGCGACCGCCGTGGCGATGCGGTCCAGCGAGAGCGGCTGCGCGGCGCTCGCCAGGCGCGTCTGCGGCATCATCCAGCGGTCGATCTCGAGGTCGAACACGCTCAGGGTGCCCATCCAGAAAATCGCGAACAGCAGGCTGCCGATGCTCACCCCAGCCCAGGTGTGCAGCCAGGCCATCGACTTGGTAAAAGTGCGTTCCATGCGCGCTCCTAGGCCAGCAGGTACAGGACGGCGCCCATGGCCGCCATGGCCAGCGCCAGAACGACCCACAGGCGCGCCACGCTATGCACGCTGAACGCCCACAGCAGCAGCGCCAGGTACACGATAAAGCCCGTCATGGCGGCCAGCGCCACCGCTTCGGAACGCGCCAGCCCCGAGCGTGCCAGCAGCGCGGCCGCCGTGGTCACCGCCAGCGCGGTGACGGCATAGCCGCCGAACACCGCGCCGGTGATGCGCAAGCCCGTACGCAGGCCGCTGGACGCCTTGGCCGCGCTCATGTCAGAAGTTCAGCGCGTAGCCGAGCGTGAGTACTCTTCCGCGTCCGGCAAAATAGCGCTTCGGCTCGACCAGCGCGCTTTGCGAGTAGTAGGTGATGTAATCGCGGTCCAGCAGGTTGGCAACCGCCAGCCGCACTTCGCCCTTGGGCAGCTTGTAGTTGAGGGTGGCGTCGACCAGGGTGTAGCCGCTGAACTCCTTGGCCGGATCGTCGAACTCCTGGTGGAACGCGTGCTGCGCCTGGACGAACGATGTGAGCTTGCCGCCCCAAGTGGCCGACCAGGTGGCGATCAGCCGGTTCGGAGCCACGTTCAGGCCATCGAGGCGCGCGTCCAGCGCGCCGTTTTCGTCGCTGTCGTAACGGCCCTTGGTGTAGGCATAGGCCAGCTTGGCGCGGTGCGCGGCCGAGATGCGGTAGCCGGCCGCGGCTTCCACGCCTTCGATACGGGTCTTCTCGCGCGCCATCATGAAAGCGCCGTTAACGGGAATGACGCGCGTGCCGAAGTCGGAATCCGAACGGAAGATGCTGGCGTCGATATCCCAGTCGCCCTTGCGGATGCGGGTGCCCAGTTCCACGCTCTTGGTCAGAATCGGTTGCAGGTCCCGCATGTCGGCCACGTTCTGGCCGGGCGTATTGATCGAGCGCAGCACGCGGCCGATGTCGGGCATGCCAAAGCCTTCGGAGTAGCTGGTGAACACGCTGACCTCCTGCACCGGCTTGTACACCAGGCCCGCGTTGAGCAGGGTCTCGTTGAATTTGAGCTTGCCGCCTTCGACCGCCACCCGCTTGTACTGCGCCAGGGTGCGGTAGCTGTCGATGTTCAGGTCCGCCTTTTCCCTGCGTACGCCGGCGTGCAGGGTGAGCTGGTCGAGCAGCTTGTATTCGCCCTGGACGAACAGCGACAGGTTGCGGTAATCCGATTCCGGCACATAGGTGCGCCCGGTGCCGTACAGGTCTTGCTTGCCCGTGTCGAACAGGGTGTCGAAGCCGCCCGTGAGCTTCATGCGCCCGCCCAGCAGGTCGGATTTGCCGAGACTGACCTTGCTGCCGTACTTGGACGCCACGGAGCGCGACTGGTCGTACAGGGTGCCGACCGGGGCGATCAGCGCATCCTGGAAGGTGGCCGAATTATCGGCCCCGAACAGGCCCTCGAACTCCTGGTTGAACACCATCGCCGACAGTTCCATGCCCGCCAGGTCGGCGTGGCTGTAGGCCAGGCTGGAGGTCCAGACATCGTTCCACGGCGCCGTGCCGGGCGGCTTGCCCTCGACCGAGACGCTCGGCAGGCCAGTCTTGCGGTCGCCCGCCAGCACCAGGTAATTGGCTTCGGACTTGATGCGAAAGCGGTTCACCGACAGTTGTACGCGCTGCTTGTCGTCGATCCAGTAACCGAGTTTGGCCAGCATGTCGTAAGTGCGCGAGTCCATCAGGTCGCCCTGGGTATTGTCGGTGCCGACGGCGCGGCCCTTACCGTCGCGGTACAGGCCCTGGTCTTCGTAACCGGCCGAGAACAGGTACTCCAGTTTGTCGCCGCGGCCGGAAACGCGCCAGGTGGTCTTGTAGCTCGTCACGTCGCTGCCAAGGCCTGATGTCGGCGTGCTGGCCTGGACATCGACGTGCTGGTTGAAGGAGCCCTTTTCCGGACGCCGGGTGATGATGTTGATGGTGCCGCCGGTCGCGCCCAGGCCATTGACGGCGTTGGCGCCCTGGATCACTTCGATCCGGTCGACCATCGCATAGTCGATGGTGTGGGCTTCGCGCCCGGTCGGGCGCATCGGGTTCGATTGCGGCACGCCGTCGACCAGGATCAGCGGCGCGCGGCCGCGCAGGGTCTCGCCGGAACCGTTCATCTTGCCGCGGCTGGGCGTGTAGGACGGCAGCACGCTGCTCAGGAGGTCGGACGAATTGCTGGAAATGGCCATCTGGCGCTCGATCTCTTCCTTGCGGATGATGACCACCGTCTGCGGCGCCTTGTCCGCCTCGATGTTCGAGCGCGAGGCCGATACCACCACCGCCTGCATGGCCGGGTCGCCTGTCAGCGCGTCGTCCGGCTGCGCCTGCGCCATCGGTGCCGCCAGGGCGGCGAGCGCCAGCATCACGGCGGCAGAAAGGGGGCGGCGTTGCGGCGGCAGGGAGATCGGTGATGTCACGGGCGGTTCCTTTACGGTGGAGGCATGCAGCCATGCGCGCTGCATGGGGAAGATCCACACCTGCCCGGCGGGGCTGGCAATGTCGTCAAGGGAAAGTCCGCGGAGAGCGCTGGCGAGGCTGCACAAACGACGGTCCGGCGCGTTGAAACGGGGCCGCTGGACCAGTCTATTGAGAATGATTTTCATTATCAAGTACGAAATCGGCATTGTCAACCTGCAATAATACGTACTGACAGCACCCGCTTTTCTCGCCACCACGAATGTCATTGTGTAGAATCGTCGGCACGTGCCGGGTCATGCCCGGCTTACCCTATTTGAAAGCTCCACCATGAAACAAGTCGTCATCAGCGGCACGGGCCTGTTTACGCCGCCCCATTCGATCTCCAATGAAGAGCTGGTTGTCGCCTTCAACGCCTACGCCGAACTGTACAACGCCGAGCACGCCGATGCGATCGCGGCGGGCGAGCTGACGGCCATCGAAGGCTCGAGCGCGGCCTTTATCGAAAAAGCCTCGGGCATCAAATCGCGCTATGTGATGGAAAAGGCCGGCATTCTCGATCCGGCGCGCATGACGGCGCGCATTCCCGAACGCGCCGACGAAGAGATCTCGCTGCAGGCCGAGATCTGCGTGGCGGCGGCGCGGCAGGCGCTGGACCGGGCCGGACGCACGGCGGCCGACATCGACATGGTGCTGGTCGCCTGCAGCAACATGCAGCGCGCCTATCCGGCCATGGCGGTCGAGGTGCAGGAAGCGCTGGGCATCGACGGCTTCGGCTTCGACATGAACGTGGCCTGTTCCTCGGCCACCTTCGGCATCCAGACGGCGATGGCGGCGGTGCAAAGCGGGCAGGCGCGCGCGGTGCTGGTGCTCAATCCCGAAATCACCAGCGGCCATTTGAACTTCCGCGACCGCGACAGCCACTTCATTTTCGGCGACGCCTGCACCGCGATCGTGATCGAAGCGGCCGACACGGCGACCAGCCATCACCAGTTCGAGATCCTGGAGTCGAAGCTCAAGACCAAATTCTCGAACAACATCCGCAACAACTTCGGCTTCATGAACCGTTTCGACGAAACGGGCGTGGGCAAGCCGGACAAGCTGTTCCACCAGCAGGGCCGCAAGGTATTCAAGGAAGTGTGTCCGATGGCGGCCGAGATGATCCGCGAGACGGTGATCAACGCGGGGCTGGAAGTGGCGCAGGTGTCGCGCTACTGGCTGCACCAGGCGAACCTGAACATGAACCTGCTGATCACCCGCATGCTGCTCGGGCGCGATGCGGAACCGCAGGAAGCGCCGGTCATTCTGGACACGTACGCCAATACCTCGTCGGCCGGTTCGATCATCGCCTTCCACAAGTACCAGGACGATATGCCGAGCGGCTCGCACGGCGTGATTTGCTCGTTCGGCGCGGGGTACTCGATCGGCTGCGTGGTGGTGCGCAAGAAGTAAGCGCAAGATCGACTGTGCCGGTGCGGCATGGCTCCGGCTTGGTCGATCAGAACAGCACCCGGTGTCAGGTCTGACATTCGGACACGACCTCAGCTTTAACTCCCCCCGGTGTCAGGTCTGACACCGGGTGGGGGTGAAATTTTTTTACAGGCTCACCGCCAGTTCCGCACCTTCCTTGATGGCCCGCTTGGCATCGAGCTCGGCCGCCAGCGCCGCGCCGCCGATCTTGTGGAATACCGGGCCGCCACTGGCCGCCGCGCCTTCCTCCGGCATCAGCTCGGTCAAGCTGTCCTGCCCAGCGCAGATGATCACGTTATCGACCGCGATCAGGCGCTCTTCCCCGCCCACCGTGATATGCAGCCCGTGGTCGTCGATCTTGTTGTACGTGACCCCGGCCAGCATCACCACGCCATTCCTGCTCAGGGTCGCGCGGTGCACCCAGCCGGATGTCTTGCCCAGCCCCGCCCCCAGCTTGGATGCCTTGCGCTGCATCAGGAACAGCTGGCGCACCGGTTCCGCGGCGTGCGGCGCCACCAGCCCGCCGCTGGTGGTCGCTTCCAGGTCGACGCCCCACTCGCCAGCCCAATCGGCCACCGGCAGCGGCAGCGGGTGCGCGGGGTTGTGCAGCAAATACTCGCCCACGTCAAAGCCAATCCCGCCCGCGCCGATGATCGCCACGCGCTTGCCCACCGGCGCCTTGTTCTGTAACACGTCGATGTACGACAGCACCTTGGGATGCTTGATTCCTTCGATCGGCGGCATGCGCACCTTGATCCCGGTGGCGACGATCACGTTGTCGAAACCACCAGCGAGCAGCGCTTCGCGCGTGACCCGCTCACCGAGGCGCACGGTCACGCCGGTCAGCTCCAGCTTGCGCGAGAAATAGCGGATCGTCTCGGCGAATTCTTCCTTGCCCGGGATTTGCATGGCGATCTTGAATTGCCCGCCGACCGTGTCGCTCGAGTCGAACAGGGTCACCGCGTGCCCGCATTCGGCCGCCACGGTCGCCGCAGACAGCCCCGCCGGACCGGCGCCCACCACCGCCACCTTGCGTGCGCGCCGCGTAGGCGCGTACACCAGCTCCGTCTCGTGGCAGGCGCGCGGGTTCACCAGGCAGCTGGCGCGCTTGTTCGAGAAGGTGTGGTCGAGACAGGCCTGGTTGCAGCCGATGCAGGTGTTGATGTCGTCGGCCCGTCCGGCCGCCGCCTTGGCCACGAAGTCGGGGTCGGCCAGGAACGGGCGCGCCATCGAGATCATGTCGGCGTCGCCGCGTGCGATGATGTCGTTCGCTTCGAACGGCATGTTGATGCGGTTCGAGGCCACCACCGGAATTTTCACTTCGCGCCGCAGGCGCCCGGCCACGCTGGCAAAGGCCGCGCGCGGCACCGATGTGACAATGGTCGGCACGCGCGCCTCGTGCCAGCCGTAGCCGGTGTTGAGGATGGTGACCCCGGCGCCTTCCAGCGCGTGCGCCACCTTGACCACGTCGTCCCAGGTGTTGCCGCCTTCGACCAGGTCGAGCAGCGAGTGGCGGTACATGATGATGAAGTCCGTACCCACCGCCAGGCGGATGCGCTTGATGATTTCGATGGGCAGCCGCATGCGGTTCTCGATGCTGCCGCCCCAGCGGTCCTGGCGCAGGTTGGTGCGCGCGCACAGAAACTGGTTGAGCAGGTAGCCTTCGCTGCCCATCACTTCGATGCCGTCGTAGCCGGCGCGCTTGGCCAGCTTGGCGCAGCGCGCGTAGTCGCGGATGGTCGCTTCGATCCCGCTTTCGGTCAGCGCGCGCGGCTTGAACGGCGAAATCGGCGACTTCACGTTCGACGCCGAGACGACCAGCGGCTGGTAGCCGTAGCGCCCCGAGTGCAAAATCTGCATCAGGATCTTGCCGCCTTCCTCGTGCACCGCTTTGGTGACGCGCCGGTGGTTGATCACGTCGCCCGCGAAATTGAGGGTGCCGCCGAACGGCAGCAGCCAGCCCTGGCGGTTGGGCGAGATGCCGCCGGTGACGATCAGCCCCACGCCGCCCTTTGCGCGCTCGCGGTAGAAGGCGGCCAGCTTGCCGTAGTTGAAGAAGCGGTCTTCCAGCCCGGTGTGCATCGAGCCCATGATGACGCGGTTGCGCAGGGTCGTAAAGCCGAGGTCCAGGGGCGCGAGCAGGTGGGGATAGGCTTGGTTTGTCATGGTCGGTTGGGTTCAGGCGTAAAGACGGAGCGTCGGCACTGCATGGCGAGACGACATTACAACCTACTTCTGTAGATGCCGGGTTCTAATCTTTGCCGGCAGGTCGCGGGCCATGCCGCGCACGCTTGAGCGCGCTCCTTGTCAGGCCCGCCGCTTTCCCGTAGGCTGGGTCTCATGTTTCCCCGAATCCTATTTTGTTGCCTTCTCGCCTGTTCCGAGCCCGTCCTGGCCCAATCCAGGCTGGAGGTATCGGTCAAGCGTGTCGATATGGCCGACCAGCATGTGTTCGAGGTCTCGTCCAGCGGCGAAGTGAAGGCGTCGCCGGCGGCGGTATGGAAGGTGCTGACCAATTACGACCGCATGTCCGAGTTCGTACCGGACCTGAAGACGTCCAAGGTCCTTTCGCGCACCGGCAACAAGGCCATCATCGAGCAGTTCGGGGTGGCCAGCTTCCTGTTCATCCGGCGCGACATCCACCTGATCGTGCAGGCCAGCGAGGAGCCGATGACGACCATCGACATCAGCCTGGTCACGGGCGACATGCGCGTCTACCAGTGCCGCTGGGAGCTGGTCCCGGTGCCCGAGACGGGCGGCACGCGCATCGTCTACAGCGGCAAGCTGGTACCGAAGTTCTACGTGCCCGGCATGCTGGGCGCGAACATCATCCGCTCCGACATCGAGCGCATGATGAAAGCGGTGCTGGCGCGGCTCGAACGGGGCGACAGTCCCGGTAACTAAGACGGGCCGCTAGGCCTGGTAGCTGTGCGGCTCGCGCAGTTCGGCGAAGCTTTCGATGCTGCCGATTTTGACCGTCACGGGATTCAAGCTCATTTGCGGCGCCATGGCGCGCCAGGCGAACTGCCATTCGCGTTCTTCCGCTTCGGCGCTGCTCTTGGTGAAGGCCGCGCCCAGGGCCGCGCGCACGCCGTATTCGACGGCGCCGTCGATCCCGGCCCAACTTGGCAAGGTGCGCTGCACGGCGCGGTGCAGGCGCTCGCCGAATTCCTCGGTATTGTGGATCACCAGGCAGCAGTCGGCCGGCGAGAACACCTCGAACAGGGCTTTGTCCCAGGCCTGCGAAAACGACAGGGTCAGGCAGTTGTTGACCGGGACCAGGCGAAACTGCCCCAGGGCCAGCGCGGCTTCGAGTTCGGCGCGCGGCGCGTAGCGGTACAGGGTCGGGGGACGTTGATAATCGTGCATAAGAAAACTCAATCTGTTAGTGTGGATTCGGCTGGGACCCGGGCGGACGCACGTGGCGGCGCGAGCGCAGCGTCTTGGACGCGACAAAAATTTCGACCAGCAGGTACACGAAGCTGCCGATCAGGCACAGCATCGCGATCACGAACAGGCCGGCGATGTACTGGTCCAGCGGGACGTTGGTGGTATCGCCCAGGAACAGCAGCGCAATGACCAGGCAGACCAGCAGGCCGCAGGCGGTACTCAGTGCGATGGCGTAGTTAATCAGGTGCCAGCGCCGGTACAGCACATCCAGTTCATCCATGTAGGCGTCCTGGTAGGCGATGTCGAGGCGGTCTTCCAGCACGCGCGAGCGGTCGATGATGCGCGCCAGGCGGTTGGTCAGCACCATCAGGTTGGTGCACACGCCGGTGAGCAGGAACACCGGCGCAATGGCCAGCTGGATGACGTGGCCGATATCGGTGAGCTGGAGGTTCATAGGGCGCTGGTATCGTGGTTATGCATGCACAGCCGCTAGTGTAGCAGGGCCACCCCTGCCGTCGCTAATCGAAGCGCCCGCTGCGCTTGAACTGCTCGGTGGCGCCCACCAGCGCCTTGGCGATGCCCGCTTCCAGCGCGCCATGGCCGGCGTCGGCCACCATGCGCAGGCGCGAACCCGGCCAGGCCTGGTGCAGGCGGTGGGCCGACAGCGGCGGGCAAATCACGTCGTAGCGGCCCTGCACGATCACGCACGGCAGGTGCGCGATGCGGCCGACTTCCTGCACCAGCTGGTCCTCGCGCAAAAAGCCGCCATTGGCCATGTAGTGCGATTCGAGCCGGCCCACGCCCAGGTCGAGCGTGTCGGACGCGCTGTCTTCGGGCTGCGGCAGCAGGAACACGCGCCGTCCTTCGAAGCGGCTCCAGGCGCGCGCCGCCGGCCAGTACACGGCCGGGTCGTCGCACAGCATGCGCGCGGTGTAGGCCTTGAGCAGGTCGGCCCGCTCGGCTTCGGGTATCGGGGCCACGAATTCGTCGTACAGCTCCGGGTAGAACCAGCGCACGCCGTGCAGGAACCAGTCCACTTCGGCGGTGGTGCACAGGAAAATCCCGCGCAGGATGAAGCCGAGGCAGCGCTCGGGGTGCGCTTCGCCGTAGGCCAGCGCCAGGGTCGAGCCCCACGAGCCGCCGAACACCAGCCACTTGTCCACGCCGAACTGCGCGCGCAGGGTCTCGATATCGCCGATCAGGAGGTCGGTGGTGTTGTCGCGCCATTCGCCCAGCGGAGTCGATTTGCCGGCGCCGCGCTGGTCGAACAGGATGATGCGGTACTGCTGCGGGTCGAAAAAGCGCCGGTGCTGGGGCGACAGGCCCGCGCCCGGCCCACCGTGCAGGAACAGCACGGGGATGCCTTTGGGGTTGCCCACTTCCTCCCAGTAGATCGTATGGAGCGCATCGACTTGCAGCATGCCGTGCCGGGTCGGCTGGATCGGCGGGAACAGGCAGGTCGGGATGGCGGGCATGGGAGTCCTCTTGTGGTTGACAGTCGATTGTAGCGCAATGGCGCGCCGCTGCAATCGCGGCGGTGGGCGCCCTATCCCGCGCGCACGGCCAGCCGCTGCACCGCGGCCAGGGCGGCTTTCAGGTCGCCGCCCGCGTGCCGCTTCCACAGGACGGCGGCGGCGGACCATTTGCGCGCGCCGCTCAGGGCGGCGATTTGCGCGCGCACGCCGGCGTCGAGCATGGCGTATTGACGCTGTTCGGGCGAACGCGGCTCGCCCGCGCGCCCGCTCGGGTCGCGCGCCATCAGGCAGGAATGCAGCTCGGACAGCGGCTGCGGCGCGGCGCCGGCCAGGCTCGCTGCCAGGCGCACCTCGCACGCGTCATCCGGCGCCAGGTGCTCGTCCGGCCAGTCGATCAGCTGCGCCACGTTGTAGATGGTGTCGACCTGGGCCTCGCGGATAACGTCCACCAGATCGTGCGGGTCGACGCCGGCGGCGAGCAAGCGCGCCACCGCGCCGCCGTGGCGCGGCAAAGCGTCGGGCGCGGCTTCGTCGATGACGGTGCTCCACAGCCCGCGCAGCAGCAGTTCGTGCAGCAGCGCCGCCGCCTCAGGCGCCGGTGTAGACATGAAACCCGTCGAAATCGGCCTTGCCGATCGCAACGCCGTTGTGGCGCAGGAGGGCGTAGGCGGCGCTCAGGTGGAAAAAGAAGTTCGGCAGCGCGTACTGCAGCAGGAAGGGCTGGCCGGCCAGGGTGACCAGCGCTTCGCCGGCGCGGTCGCTGATCATGCGGCTGGTGGCGCCGTCGAACTGCGCGGGCGTGAGCGCGTCCAGGAAACCGAGCACGAAGTCGATGCGCTGGCGCAGGCCGTCGTACGTGGCCGGGAACTTGCCGCTGTCGCGCTGCACGCTGGCGGGAAAGGCGCCGCTGTCCGACAAGGCGCTGCCGGCCAGCGGGGCGCAGGCGCGCACAACGAAATTGGCCGCCACCTCGGCCTGCACGGCCAGGGTCAGCATGCCGGGCGCCAGGCGCGCTTCGAGCAGCGCGGCGCCTTGCGGATGCGCTTCGGCCAGCACCAGCATGGCGCGCAGCTTGCCCAGGTAGCGCCGGAACACCGGCACGCTGGCCTCGTACAGATTGTCGGCCGACGGCGGCACCTCGCGCGCCCGCTGCAGCGAATACTGGACTTCGATATCGTCTTTCATCTTGCCGCGCTCCCAGCCCTGCGATTCATAAAAGATGTCGGCACGCGTGTCGGCGCTGGTCGAGAGCACGATCTGCGTGTGACCCTGTTCGAACAGGTCGTCGACCGCCAGCGCCAGCAGGCGCTTGCCGATGCCCTGCCCTTCGCGCGCCGGGTCGATGAACAGCGCCCAGATCGAGCCTTGTTCGCGGTCGGCGCTGGCAAAGCCGGCGATGACACCGTCGTCCTCGCACACCCAGCTGCAGCCCAGGCGCCCCAGATAGTCGCGGTACATGGCGGTGGTGATGCGGCCCGGGTCGCGCAGGCGGTTTTCGGTGACGGCCAGGCGGATGGCCGACATGGCGGCGATGTCGGCTTCGGTCGCGAGCCTGAAGGTGAGCGTGGACGTGGTATTCAAGTCGGTGGTGTTCCTGTGGTCGGTCATCGGCGATCAGTTGCTTGAGGCGCAGTTGCTTGAGGCGCTGCGCAGAGTGCTTGAGAACGACGCGCGTGAGCGCAAGGTCATCAAGCATCCCTGGTGAAAAAAAGCACCGCCCGCAGGCAGTGCTTTTCGGTTCCTGCCACTGGTGTGCGGCGGTCAGGACATGTGCTGCCCGCCGTTAATGGCGATGTTGGCGCCGGTAACGAAAGCGGCTTCGTCCGACGACAGGTAGGCGACCAGGCCGGCGACTTCTTCCGGCTTGCCCAGGCGCGCCATCGGAATTTGCGGGATGATCTTGGTGTCGAGCACTTCTTTCGGGATTTCCATGACCATCTTGGTGCCGATGTAGCCTGGCGAAATGGTGTTGACGGTCACGCCCTTGCGCGCCACTTCCAGCGCCAGCGCCTTGGTGAAGCCGTGCATGCCGGCCTTGGCGGCCGAATAGTTGGTCTGGCCGAAGGCGCCCTTCTGCCCGTTCACCGACGAAATATTGATGATGCGGCCCCAGCCGCGCTCGACCATGCCATCGCACACCGGCTTGGTCATGTTGAAAACGGAGTCGAGGTTGGTCGCCATGACGGCGTCCCAGTTCGGCTTGTCCATTTTCTTGAACGTCATGTCGCGCGTGATGCCGGCGTTGTTGACCAGCACGTCGATCAGGCCGACTTCGTCGGCGATCTTGGCCACGCACGCCTGCGCCGAATCGTAGTCGGCCACGTCGCACTCATACGCCTTGAAGTCGTAACCCATGTCCTTGGTGGTCGCCAGCCATTCGTCGACCTTCTTGTTGCCAGGGGAATACGTGGTGACGACCCGATACCCGAGAGCGGCCAGTTTGAAACAGACCGCCTCGCCCAAACCGCCCATACCGCCGGTCACTAATGCAACTCTAGCCATGTTGTCTTCTCCTGTTTTTATACACCAACTCCAACCAAATCGCGGGGGCGGGATTGGAACCGCCCGTGCTCCGCTCGAGCGCCGCCGGGTCGTGCCCGGCTGCGTTCATTGTCGCTCCGTGTTACCCCATTGCGCTTGCGCGCAACGCGGCTCAGTCGCGTTCCACTGCCAAAGCAACTCCCATGCCGCCGCCGATGCACAGGCTGGCCAGCCCGCGCTTGGCGTCGCGGCGGATCATTTCGTGCAGCAAGGTCACCAGCACGCGGCAGCCCGACGCACCAATTGGGTGCCCCAGTGCAATCGCGCCGCCGTTGACGTTGATCTTGCTGGTATCCCAGCCCATCTCTTTGTTGACGGCAACTGCTTGCGCGGCGAAGGCTTCGTTGATTTCCATCAGGTCCACGTCTTCATGCTTCCAGCCGGCTTTTTGCAGGCACAGCTTGGTCGCCGAGACCGGACCCATGCCCATGATGGTCGGGTCCAGCCCGGCCGACGAATAGGCCTTGATGCGCGCCAGCGGCTTGAGGCCCAGTTCCCTGGCTTTGGAAGCGGACATCATGATCACGGCGGCGGCGCCATCGTTCAGGCCCGACGCATTGCCGGCCGTAACGGTACCAGCTTTGTCGAAAGCGGGGCGCAGGCTGGCCAGCGATTCGAGCGTGCTGCCGTGCTTCGGATACTCGTCGGTGTCGAACACGACGGTGCCCTTCTTGGACACGATTTCGAAGGGAATGATTTCATCCTTGAACTTGCCGGCCTTTTGCGCGGCCTCGGCCTTGAGTTGCGACTGCAGCGCGAATTCGTCCTGCTCGGCGCGCGAGACGTCATACTTCCTGGCGACGTTTTCGGCGGTCACGCCCATGTGGTACTGGTTGAAGGCGTCCCACAGGCCGTCCACGATCATGGTGTCGACCAGCTTGGTGTCGCCCATGCGGAAACCGTCGCGCGAGCCGGGCAGCACGTGCGGCGAGGCGCTCATGTTTTCCTGGCCGCCGGCGATGATGATGTCGGCGTCGCCGCATTTGATGGCCTGGGCCGCCAGGTGGGTGGCCTTCAGGCCGCTGCCGCAGACTTTACCGACGGTAAACGCCGGCACCATGTCGGGCAAGCCGGCCTTGAGGGCGGCCTGGCGCGCAGGACCCTGGCCGGCACCGGCGGTCAGCACCTGGCCGAGGATGACCTCGTTCACTTTGGCCGGATCGAGATCGATCTTCGCCAGCAGGTGCTTGATGACGTGGGCGCCCAGTTCGGCGGCGGGGATTTTCGCCAGTGCGCCGCCAAATTTGCCGACTGCGGTACGGCCAGCGGCCACGATTACGACGTCTTCCATGTGAATCTCCGATGTGCTGTTGCCTGGCGCTGTGGCCAGTGGGGTTTCAAGTGAGCGGCCTTGCACTAGGCTGTCCCGGTGCCGGTCGCCGTTGCCGGCGCTGCTCCGGCCGGCGGCGCGGCCAGTTGGGGCCGACCGAAAAATGCTAACTGCCATGCATCGCGCGGAACCGGGGTCAGCCAGTTGCTGGCGCCGCCCGCGCAGTGCCACTGCCGGGTTGCGACGGTGGCCGTGGCGAGCAGGGTTCTTATCGAATCGACATTGACTTCCGCTGCGGACATACAAGCATCCATGCCTGCATGGACGCTGCGTTCAAGCATGCCCGCGTGGGCGTCGAACAATTCCCGCATGGAGCGGAAAAATGGGTCAGAACTTGAAAACATGGTTTCCCTTTTCAGATGAACAGGCTTTGACAGCACATAGCGTGACAAAGTCCTCCATCTTAGTTTTCCAGATTCCGTTCGAGTTTGAGCAAAATCAATCTTATCAGCTTATTTACTAAAAACAATCGGGGATTGCCGTGCAGCCGCAAATTACCCCGCCTGAATATCAGCTAAGCAAGGTGATGCCGTCGAGCGTGCGCGCGCATTGTTCGCGGATCACGCCGACGAAGTCGCTCACGTAGGCCTTGGCGGCCAGCGCCGGCGGCACCGAGACGAACAGGTCGCTCCACAGGCCGAACTCGCCCACCGGGCGCGACAGCACGTAATCGTAATCGACGTAGTTCTTGATGGCCCAGTTGGGCAGTGCGGCCAGGCCGCGCCGGCTGGCGACGAGCTGGAGGATGGCGACGGTCAGCTCGGCGGTGCGGCGTTCGAAGCGTACATTGGCCGGACGCAAGACTTCACGGATCAGGTCGATCCGCTGTTCCGGCACCGGGTAGGTAATCAGGGTTTCGCCCTCAAAATCGGCCGCTTCCAGGCGGCGCTGGGTGGCCAGCCGGTGTTTCTGGGCCAGCACCACCAGGATTTCGAAGCGGAACAGGGGGAATACGGTGTACTCGGGGCCGCCCGCCGAACCGATCACCAGGTCGGCCTGGCCGCTGCGCAGCAGTTCGATCGGCTCGCTGTGAAAGCCCGACACCAGGTCGATTTCGACGTCGGGCCAGCGCTGGCGGAAGGCGTCCATCACCGGCATCAGCCAGTCGAAGCAGGTATGGCATTCGAGCGCCACGCGCAACTGGCCTTTGTCGCCCTGCGACAGGCGCGCCACGTCGCGTTCGGCCTGCTCGACCTCGGGCAAGACATCGTCGGCCAGCGCCAGCAGGCGCATGCCGGTGGCGGTAAACGCGATCGGCAGCGACTTGCGCTCGAACAGGGGGGCGCCGTAGCGCTCCTCCATCAGCTTGATCTGGTGCGACAGGGCCGATTGCGTCAGGTTCAGTAGTTGGGCGGCACGCACCAGGCTGCCGGATGAGCGCAAGGCGGTGAGCGTGCGCAGGTGTCGAAGTTCTAGCATGGTCTCGGTCAATGAAAATTTTTCATGCGGAACTGCAAAAGGTTTCGTTTTGATTATATGACACTTTGCCGCAAACTTTACACACCAACAATGAAATCTCGATGACATCATGAAAACGCTGCACACTCACGTACTTGGCTTCCCCCGCATCGGCGCGCGCCGCGAACTGAAAACCGCCCTCGAAGCCTTCTGGCGCGGCGAGATCGGCGAGGCCGGGCTGGAAGCGGCCGGCGCCGCCTTGCGCGCGCGCCACTGGGCCTTGCAGGCCGAGGCCGGGCTGGAACTGGTGACCGTGGGCGACTTCGCCTTGTACGACCAGGTTGCCGGCCACATCCAGCTGTTCGGCTGCGAACCGGCGCGCTTCGGTTTCGACACCGCGGCCACGCCGCTGACGCGCTATTTCGCGATGGCGCGCGGCGAGCACGCCGATTGCTGCGCCCACCCGCATGGCGCACAGGCCGGCAGCCATGCGCTCGACATGACCAAGTGGTTCGACACCAACTATCATTATCTGGTCCCCGAATTCGGCCCGGACACCGCGTTCACGCTGGCCGCCGAGCGCCTGCTGGCGGAAGTGGCCGAGGCGCAGGCGCTCGGCCACCGGGTCAAGGCCAGCCTGATCGGTCCGCTCACCTTCCTGTGGCTGGGCACGGCGCGCGCGAACGGTTTCGACCGCCTGAGCCTGCTGGAGAAGCTGCTGCCCGTCTACACGGCCCTGTTGATACGCCTCAAAGCCCAGGGCGTGGAATGGGTGCAGGTGGACGAACCGATCCTCGGGCTGGACTTGCCGCAGGAATGGCGCAACGCCTTCGAAATCGCCTACTGGCTGCTGGCGCAGTCCGGCGCGCGCATCATGCTGGCGACCTATTTTTCACCGCTGGAAGAAAACCTCGGCCTGGCCTGCCGCCTGCCGGTGGCCGGCCTGCATGTGGACGGCGTACGCGCGGCCCACGAACTGACCAGCGTGTGCGACTGGCTGGCGCTGCCCAAGGTGCTGTCGGTCGGCATCGTCGACGGGCGCAACATCTGGCGCACCGATCTCGACGCGGCCATCGCCGTGCTGGCGCCGCTGCTCGACAAACGCGGCGAGCTCTGGCTGGCGCCCTCGTGTTCGCTGCTGCATGTGCCCCTGAGCCTGGCCGACGAAAGCGCGCTCGACCCCGAAGTGCGTTCGTGGCTGGCGTTTGCCACCGAAAAGCTGGCTGAACTGGCGACCCTGAAAGCCGCCTTGCGCGGCGACGATGCGCCGCAGCTGAGCGAGGCGCGCGCCGCGATTGCCGGCCGCGCGCGCAGCACCCGCGTCCATAGCGACGCCGTGGCGGCCCGGGTGCACGCCTTGCCGGCCGGGGCCGACCGGCGCGCCGCCCCGTTTGCCGCGCGCCAGGCCGTGCAGCGTGCGCGCCTGCGCCTGCCGGCGTATCCGACCACCACGATCGGCTCGTTTCCGCAGACGGCGGCGATTCGCGCCGCGCGCGCCGCGTTTCGCCGCGGGGCCCTGCCGCTGGCGCAGTATCACAGCGCGATGCGCGCCGAAATCGCGCACGCGGTGGCGCGCCAGGAAGCCATCGGCCTCGACGTGCTGGTGCATGGCGAAGCCGAGCGCAACGACATGGTCGAGTATTTCGGCGAGCAGCTCGACGGCTTTGTGTTTACGCAGTACGGCTGGGTGCAGTCGTACGGCTCGCGCTGCGTCAAGCCGCCGGTGCTGTATGGCGACGTGGCGCGGGCGCGCGCGATGACGGTGCAGTGGTCGGTGCACGCGCAGAGCCTGTCGGCGCGCCCGGTCAAGGGCATGCTGACCGGGCCGGTGACCATCCTGCAATGGTCGTTCGTGCGCGACGACCAGCCGCGCGCGCTGACCGCGCTGCAGATCGCGCTGGCCATGCGCGACGAGGTGGCCGACTTGCAGGCGGCCGGGATCGGCATCATCCAGATCGACGAACCGGCCCTGCGCGAAGGCTTGCCGCTGCGGCGCGCGCGCTGGGACGATTACCTGGCCTGGGCCACGCGCGCGTTTCGCATCACGGCCGGCGCGGCGCGCGACGACACCCAGATCCATACGCATATGTGCTACGCCGAGTTCAACGACATCCTGCCGCAGATCGCCGCGCTCGACGCCGACGTGATCACGATCGAAACGAGCCGTTCGGACATGGCGCTGCTCGATGGCTTTGGGCAGTATCGCTATCCAAACGAGATCGGGCCGGGGGTGTACGACATTCACTCGCCGGCGGTGCCGGACACGGACGCCATCGAGCGCCTGCTGCGCAAGGCGGCGCAGGTGATTCCGGCGGCCAATTTGTGGGTCAATCCCGATTGCGGCCTGAAAACGCGCGGCTGGGCCGAGACCGAGGCGGCGCTGGTCAACATGGTGGCGGCGGCGCGCCGCATGCGGGCCTGACATCCCGGGTGTCCATCCCGGGTGTCATCCCGGGTGTCAGGTCTGACATTCGGACACGGCCTGTCCCGGGTGTCAGGTCTGACATTCGGACACGGCCTGAGCATTACACCTGTCATCCCGGGTGTCAGGTCTGACATTCGGACACGGCCTGAGCATTACACCAGCACTACCATGGCCGTCGACACCCTCAAAACCGGTTTGAAGTTGCCTCGCGGAACATGCGGGACAACCCTCCCCTAACCGCAATTTTCACAGTAGAATGCACGAGCCTGCGCCACTTTGGGCGATGATCCGCCCATCCCTCACGACTCGTCTATGCTCAAAAGCCCGTCCCAACTGCCTATCGAAATCAAGATTTCCACCGTGGTGGCGATCTCCACGATTCTGTACTCGGCCGACCCATTGGCGATCGATGCGGCGCTCAAGCAGATGACGGGCGGCTCGGCCGATTTCTTCGAAGACGAATTCGCCGTGATCGATATCAGCGCCCTGGCCGAGAACGCGCCGCGCATCGACTGGGACAAGATGGTCGGGCTGCTCAAGAAATACCACCTGAACGCGGTGGCCGTGCGCGGCGCCCCGGCATCCATGCACGATACGATCCGCGCGCGCGGGCTCTCGCTCGACGACGGCGCCAGCGGCGACAAGGCGCGCGCCGAAGCGCAAGCGCCCGCGCCCAGCGCGCCGGCGAGCGCAGCAGCCACGGCGCTCGTCACGCCCGGCACCATGATCATCGACACCCCGGTGCGCGCCGGCCAGCGCGTGTATGCGCGCGGCGGCGACCTGATCGTCACGGCGGTGGTCAACAACGGCGCCGAAATCATCGCCGACGGCAGCATCCATATTTACGCGTCGCTGTTCGGACGCGCACTGGCGGGCGCCTCGGGCAATGCCGATGCGCGCATCTTCGCCATGGCGATGCAGCCCGAGCTGGTCTCGATCGCCGGCGTCTACCGCACGTTCGAAGATGGCTTCGCGCCGCAGCTGGCACGCCAGCCGACGCAAATCCGCTTGATCGGCGACCGCATCGATATACTGTCGATCAGTCCGGCCTCCCGCGTTTAAATACCAGATACGAAAAAAGGACCCCCTGTGGCAAGAATTATTGTTGTGACTTCCGGCAAGGGTGGCGTCGGCAAGACGACCTCCAGCGCCAGCTTTTCTACCGGTCTGGCCATGCGTGGCCACAAGACCGCCGTGCTCGATTTCGACGTCGGCCTGCGCAATCTCGATCTGATCATGGGGTGCGAACGGCGCGTCGTCTACGACTTGATCAACGTCATCAATGGCGAAGCCTCGCTCAACCAGGCGCTGATCAAGGACAAACATTGCGACAACCTGTTCATCCTGCCGGCCTCGCAGACGCGCGACAAGGACGCCTTGTCGGAAGAAGGCGTCGAACGCGTGCTGCACGACCTGATCAACATGGGTTTCGAATACATCATCTGCGATTCGCCGGCCGGCATCGAGCATGGCGCGCTGATGGCGCTCACCTTCGCCGACGAAGCGATCATCGTGACCAATCCCGAAGTGTCGTCGGTGCGCGATTCGGACCGCATCCTCGGCATCATCCAGGCCAAGTCGCGGCGCGCCCAGACCGGCGCCGAGCCGGTCAAGGAACACCTGCTCATCACGCGCTACTCGCCCAAGCGGGTCGAGAACGACGAAATGCTGTCCTACCAGGATGTACAGGAAATCCTGCGCATTCCGCTGGTCGGCATCATTCCCGAGTCCGAGTCGGTGCTGCACGCATCGAACCAGGGCAATCCGGCGATTCATTTCAAGGGCACCGACGTGGCCGAGGCCTACGAGGACGTGGTCTCGCGCTTCCTCGGCGACGACGTGCCGCTGCGCTTTACCAGCTATGAAAAACCAGGCATATTCCAGCGCATCTTCGGAGTAAAGTGATATGGCCCTGCTTTCATTCCTGTTCCCCTCCAAGCCGAAAAGCGCCACCGCGGCCAAGGAGCGCCTGCAGATCATCATCGCGCGCGAACGCGGTCACCGCACCGGCCCGGACTTCCTGCCGGCGCTGCACCGCGAACTGCTGGAAGTGATCTCGAAGTACACCCGCGTCAATCCGGACGACATCAAACTGTCGCTGGACCGCCAGGGCAACCTGGAAGTGCTTGAAGTAAACGTGGTGCTGCCGGACACCTGATGCGAGCGCCCCAGCGCGCCGCTTCGGCATGCCAGGGCACCACGGCTAGCCGGCGCGCGCCGCCAGCAACTCCTGCGCCACCGTGGCGCAGGCGTCCACATGGTCGTAGCCGAGCTTGCGGAACACGGCAAACCCGATCGCCGCCGAGGCCACCTGGCCGGCCAGCGGCACGAAGCGCGCGGCCGACCTGGCAAACGACTTGAGGCTGCTGCGCTTGAGCAAGCGCACGGCCAGCTGGCGCGTGACCAACTTGCCGACCATCATCCCACCCAGCCCCGCCGCCGCACCGAACACAATGCGCCTGTAGGCCGGCTGCAAATGCTCGACCTGCTCGGCGGTGAGGCCGAAGGCGGCATTGACGTCGTTCACCATTCCGGTCAGCATGGTCAGGTCGGACATCACGTCCAGCCCGGGCACCGGCAGCGCGGACACCCCGGCCGAGACAGCCGCGCGGTTGCGCACCATGCGGCGGCATTCCTCGCGGACTTGCAAAATTGCTTCCGCATTGCCCGGAATCGCTGTCAAGTCATCTTTCATGGTGCTCCTTTCGATATGTAAATTTCCGTCAAGACTCAAAATGTCGATTGAAATCGGCGTTTTTCCAGTGTACCGTGTTATGAAACGAGGCGATGTACGACACACCAGTTCGTTGCCGGATGTAAATTAATGTGTTCCAATTTAGTGTTGCTTTGTAAAAGTCTGTTATATTCAGAGTAACTATTCTTCAGTAATAGTAGGACACTTCCTACAACACGTTTTTACGTTCGACATACGCCACCATGAGAATTGCCGTCCTAGACAATGACCGTAGCCAGGCAGACCTGATTTGCCAGGTGCTGACCTCCGCTGGACACGTCTGTCAGTCGTTTGACAGTGGTAAGGACTTGCTTGGACAGCTACGTAAAGACAGCTTCGACATGCTGATCCTCGACTGGCAGGTGGCCGACATGAACGGTACCGAAGTGCTGCGCCGCGCCAAGGAAAAGCTGCCCTCCACCACCCCCATGATGTTCCTTACCAGCAGCTCGGCCGAAGACGACATCGTGGCCGGCATCAGCGCCGGCGCCGACGATTACATGGTCAAGCCGCTGCGCCGCGGCGAACTGGTGGCGCGCGTGCAAGCCCTGCTGCGGCGCGCCTATCCGGCCCAGAACGGGGCCGAACAACTGCAGTTCGGACCGTATATTTTCGAAACCCGGCCGGGACGGTTGTTGATGGATGGCAATGTCATCGAGGTCACGCACAAGGAATTCTACCTGGCACTGTTGTTTTTTCGGAATATCGGCCGGCCGCTGTCGCGCGCATATATTCATGAAGCGGTGTGGATCCGCGAAACGGCGGTGCCGTCGCGCACCATGGATACCCATGTGTCGCGTGTAAGAAACAAATTGCAGCTGCGGCCGGAGAACGGCTTCCGGCTGGTGCCGGTGTACAGCTATGGGTACCGGCTGGAAAAGCTGGGGGCGTGAACTGGCGTGTGGCGTGTCCGCATCTGCCAGCGCTAACGCGGCCGGCAAGTGGTCCAGGTGGCCGGCAGGGGATCGTAGCTGGCCAGCCATAACACCAGTTGAGGATCGATCCAGCCGATCACTTCGGTCCCCCTGGCGTGCAAACCGAGCAGGTCGGGGTGCAACCATAAGAGTGGCTCATGGTGGAATACCCGATTGCGCAAGTCGCGCATCTGGTTCAGCGCCGATGAGACGGCATTGCGCTTGCGCTGCGCCTTCGGACAGCGGGGGAAAACCAGGCGCAAATCTTTCCATACGATAGGTGTAAAGCCGCCATTGAACAGCGAGCTCCAAAAACCGAAGGTCAACTCCGCGATAATCTTGTCGGACGTGGCCGCTTCAGCGCGCCGTTGCAGCCGTTCCTTCGCGCCAGTGACCTCTTTGGTCTGTCGCGCAAAGGCCGGATCGCCCGCCAACGCCTCCCACCAATCGGGCCGTTGAGACAGCGCGGACATGCGACGATGGATACCGTTTCGGAGTGCAATTTCCAGCACACTCAGCATGGGCATCATCGCTCCCGCCAGCAGCATATTGTTCACATACACGGATGCGGCCTTGACGTCGTCACCTGCGCACAAGGCTCGGTAACGGCCCAGCCGGGCAGGCGAAAAATGTCGCTCAAGGTCGGTCCATTTCATCTTGACACCTGCTTGATTTTTGAGCACCGAGTGCTATAATTTGCTGGCAGCCCTAGGAATGTCCTCTCCCAGCCACCCTTACTGGTGATGACACTAGGTCCGATCGTGGCCCCGGCTCCCCGGGGTCACCCACATTCCCGACCAACCCGCCCGCAGGCGGGTTTGTCATTTTTGGACCGACATGCTCGGGAATAGTTCAGTTAGCGGTCTTTGAACGCCGACAACACGGCTCCGCTGTCCCGGTTCATTCGCTACGATCGTTGCCCTCCCGCACCAAAAAACCCTCCTTTCAGTAGGTCCTTGACGCATCACGGTATAATGGCGCTACACATCCGTACACTGTAAAGCCATGCAACTGCTCGCCGTCGGCCTCAACCACACCACCGCACCGGTCTCGCTTCGCGAGCAGCTGGCGCTCGCGCCCGACCAGCTCGGCCAGGCGGTGCAGGCTGCGCGCGGCTGGTTTGCCCGCATCGACAACCGTGGCGGCGACGAAGCGGCGATCCTCTCGACCTGCAACCGCACCGAGATGTACGCCGCCAGCGATGTCGCCAATCCGCTCGATGCGAGCGCCCACTTCCTGGCCGATTACCACAAGCTCAACTTCGCCGAACTGCGACCGCATCTGTACATGCTGCCGCACGATGCCGCCGTGCGTCATGCATTCCGGGTCGCCTCGGGTCTCGATTCCATGGTCCTGGGCGAACCGCAGATCCTCGGCCAGATGAAAGACGCGATGCGCCTGGCCGACGAAGCCGGGGGCCTCGGCACCTATCTGCACCAGCTGTTCCAGCGCAGTTTTTCGGTGGCCAAGGAAGTGCGCAGCACCACCGAAATCGGCGCCCACAGCGTGTCCATGGCCGCCGCCGCGGTGCGCCTGTCGCAGCGCATCTTCGACAAGATCTCCGACCAGAACGTGCTGTTCATCGGCGCCGGCGAAATGATCGAGCTCTGTGCCACGCATTTCGCGGCCCAGAACCCGAAAAACATCACCATCGCCAACCGCACCATGGAGCGCGGCGAAACCTTGGCGCACCGCTTCAACGGCCGTGCGATCCGCCTGGCCGCGCTGCCCGAGCAGCTGGCGCAGTTCGACATCGTCATCTCGTGCACCGCGTCCTCGCTGCCGCTGATCGGCCTCGGCCTGGTCGAGCGCGCGATCAAGACGCGCCGCCACAAACCGATGTTCATGGTCGACCTGGCGGTGCCGCGCGATATCGAGCCCGAAGTCGGCCGCCTCGACGACGTGTTCCTGTACACCGTCGACGACCTCGGACAAGTGGTCCAGACTGGCCTGGAGAGCCGCCAGGCCGCCGTGGCCCAGGCCGAGGCCATCATCGAAACGCGGGTGCAGTCGTTCATGCACTGGATCGACGACCGCGCCATGGTGCCGGTGATCCAGGACCTGCAAGAGAACAGCGAAGCGATGCGCCTGTTCGAACTCGAACGCGCCAAAAAAATGCTGGCGCGCGGCGACGATGTCGACGCCGTGCTCGATGCCCTCTCCAAGGGCCTGACCGCCAAGTTCCTGCACGGCCCGCAGCAGGCGCTGCACCGCGCCCAGGGCGACGAGCGCGCCCGCCTCGCGACCCTGCTGCCCCAGTTGTTCCGCGGCCGCCGTTAGCGCTTCCGCTTGTCCCCTGCCGCGCCACCTGTGCGCGGCCGTTCCCTGTCAGTCCCCCTTACCTTACCCGAGCACCCTATGAAACCATCGATGCTGGCCAAGCTGGATCAACTGGCCAACCGTCTTGTCGAACTTGACGAATTGCTCATGAGCGAAGGCGCGACCTCGAACATGGACGCCTACCGCAAGATGACGCGCGAGCACGCCGAAATCGGCCCGCTGGTGGCCTTGTTCAAGGAGTACCAGAGTGCCCAGAACGATATCGCCGAAGCGCAGGAGATGCTGGCGGACCCCGAGATGAAGGACTTCGCGCAGGATGAAATCGAAGCCGGCAAGGCGCGCGTGGCGCAGCTGGAAATGGACCTGCAAAAGATGCTGCTCCCGAAAGACGTCAACGACGAGCGCAACATCTTCCTCGAAATCCGCGCCGGCACCGGCGGCGACGAGTCGGCCCTGTTCGCGGGCGACCTGCTGCGCATGTACGTGCGCTTCGCCGAGCGCAATCGCTGGCAGGTCGAGACGGTCTCGGAATCGGTCTCGGACCTGGGCGGCTACCGCGAAGTGATCGTGCGCCTGATCGGCAACGGCGCCTACTCCAAGCTCAAGTTCGAGTCCGGCGGACACCGCGTGCAGCGCGTGCCGGCCACCGAAACCCAGGGCCGCATCCACACCTCGGCCTGCACCGTGGCGGTGATGCCGGAAGCGGACGAAGTCGAAGACGTCAACATCAACCCGGCCGACCTGCGCATCGACACCTACCGCGCCTCGGGCGCCGGCGGGCAGCACATCAACAAGACCGATTCGGCGGTGCGCATCACCCACCTGCCGACCGGGATCGTGGTCGAATGCCAGGACGACCGCAGCCAGCACAAGAACAAGGCCTCGGCGCTCAAGGTGCTGGCGGCGCGCATCAAGGACGTGCAGCTGCGCGAGCAGCAGTCGAAGGAAGCGGCCACCCGCAAGAGCCTGATCGGCTCGGGCGACCGCAGCGAGCGGATTCGCACCTATAATTTTCCGCAGGGCCGCATGACGGACCACCGCATCAACCTGACCTTGTATAAACTCGACTTCATCATGGACGGCGAACTGACCGAATTGACCAACGCGCTGGCGGCCGAACACCAGGCCGAATTGCTGGCGGCCCTTGGCGATTAAACAATTCATAAGCCGGACGTTGTAGACTGTGCAATGCGGCCTACCCAAGCCGCATGTGAAGA
The DNA here is from genome assembly GCF_011682145.1 of Massilia mucilaginosa. Lineage (GTDB taxonomy): Bacteria > Pseudomonadota > Gammaproteobacteria > Burkholderiales > Burkholderiaceae_D > Telluria_A > Telluria_A mucilaginosa. The sequence continues at coordinate 101,729 of NZ_WHJH01000014.1, read as the reverse complement.
CGCATATAAAACACTACTAGGACTTGAAACGATGCCCAACAACCGCACGATCCTGATGACCCTTTCCGCCATCTGCTTCGCCCTGCTTGGCGCGGCACTGTATCTGCAGCACTACAAGAACATGCTGCCATGCCCGCTGTGCGTGATCCAGCGCTACGCCTATTTCTTCTGCGGGCTGGTGTGCCTGGCGGCGGCGTCGGCCAAGCAGTTCAAATTGTGGAGCTTCTTCGGCCTGGCCGGTGCGCTGGCGGGCCTGTTCTACGCCGGCAAGCAGCTGTGGGTGCTGGCCCATCCGGGTTTCTCGTGCGGGATCGACCCGATGCAGACCATGCTCAATAAAGTCCCGACCGCGGTCTACCTGCCCTGGATCTTCGAGGCCGACGGCCTGTGCGAAGATGCGGTCGACACCCTGCTCGGCCTGTCGATCCCGCAATGGTCGGCACTCTGGTTCGCCATCATCAGCGCCTCGCTGCTGTTCGTGCTGGTACGGCGCGGCAACCGCTGATCATGTGGACCATGAGCGCCGGCCAGCGCATCGGCGCGCTGCAGTCGCTGCTGCCGCTCGACCCGCTGGAAAACCGCATCCTGGCCTGCCATGCGCTCGGCATCACGCGCATCGGCCTGATCACCCAGTCGGAACGGCTGCTCACGGGCGCTGAAGCGGCCGCGCTGGCGGCCCTGGTGGAGCGGCGCCTGGCGGGCGAACCGATTGCCTACATCGTCGGACGGCGCGAATTCTACGGCCTCGATTTCGCCGTCAACCCGGCGGTGCTGATTCCCCGTCCCGATACTGAACTGCTGGTCGAGCTGGCGCTCGCACGCCTGCCGGTGCGCGGCCGCATGCTCGACATGGGCACCGGCAGCGGCGCCATCGCGGTGGCCGTGGCGCACACCCGGCCCGACGCCGGCGTCACGGCGCTCGACGTCAGCGGCGCCGCGCTGGAAGTGGCGCGCGCCAACGCGCAAGCCAACCGCGCCGCCGTGCGCTTCGTGCAAAGCGACTGGTTCGGCGCCATCGCCGCCGAATCGTTCGACCTGATCGTCGCCAATCCCCCCTACATCGCCGACGGCGACGTCCACCTGGTCCAGGGTGATTTGCGCTTCGAGCCGGCCGGCGCGCTGACCGACCATGCCGACGGCCTGTCGGCGCTGCGCACCATTGTGGCTGGCGCGCCACACCATCTGGCGCCGGCCGGCTGGCTGCTGATGGAGCACGGCTACGACCAGGCGGCCCAGGTACGCGCCCTGCTGGCGGCCGGCGGCTACAGCGAGGTGCAAAGCTGGCTTGACCTGGCCGGCATCGAGCGCGTCAGCGGCGGACGGGCCGGCGCCGCCACATAAGTTCTGCGGTGCAAGGTGCGCGCCGTCCCCTTTGCTAAAATGACCAGATGCGCAAACTGTTCGCCACCTGTGTCCTGATGCTCGCCCCGCTGGCCGCCGGCGCGGGGCAAGCCGTCGTGCCCGAGCGCGCCGCCGCCGAACGGCCGGCCGTCGAACGCTTGAGCGCGGACCAGCAGGCGCGCGCGCTGTTCGACGGCGACTGGGAATGGCGCCTGCAAAACCAGCCCGAATACGCCACCTCGGTGGGCGACTACCGCTACGACGCGGCCCTGAGCGACACCACCCTGGCCGCCAGCCGGGCCGCCAATGCGCACCAGCGCAAGATGCTCGACCAGGCCAGGCAGATCGAACGCGACAAGCTCAGTGCCCAGCAGCAGCTCTCCTACGACCTGTTCGTGTGGGAGAAAGAGCAGGCGGTCAAGGCGGCCGCCCTGTACCCGTTCCAGGCGCAGCCGCTGAGCGCTTACGCGGGTGTCCACATCACCCTGGCGCAACTGGCCGCGCAGATGCCGTTCGCCACCGAGAGCGACTACCGCAATTACCTGGCGCGCCTGGACGCGGTGCCGGCCCACGTCACGGGCCTGATCGAACAGCTGCGCGAAGGCATGCGCAGCGGCTGGGTGGCGCCCAGGGTGACCGTGCGCGCGGTGCCGCCGCTGCTCAAGCAGCTGCGCGAAAACGCGGTCGACGGTCCGCTCGGCCAGCCGTTCCGCCAGATTCCGGCCAGCATCGACAAGCCGGTGCGCGACGCCCTCGCGCTGGCCGGTCCGGTGGCGTTGCGCAACCGCGTGGCGCCGGCGCTGCAGGAGCTGGAAGACTTCCTGCGCAGCGAATACGTGCCGGTGGCGCGCGAGTCGATCGCGGCCAGCGCGCTGCCCTCCGGGCTCGATTACTACCTGCTGGCGGTGACGCGCCAGACCACCATCGAAATGGCGCCGGCCGCCATCCACGCGCTCGGCATCAGGGAAGTGGCGCGCCTGCGCGGCGAGATGACGGCGGCCATCGCGCGCACCGGTTTTAGCGGCAGCTTCGCCCAGTTCATCGTCTTCGCCAAGTCCGATCCGCGCCTGTTCTACACCAGCGGCGACTCGCTGCTGGCGCGCTACCGGCGCATCATCACGCGCGCCAGCGCGGCCGTGCCGAAGCTGTTCGCGGCCGCGCCCACGCAGGAAGTGCTGGTCAAGGCGGCCACCGGCGCCGGCACCGACAAACTGGGCGCGGCCTGGTACGAAGCCGGCAGCGCCGACCGTCCGGCGGCGTTCGTGGTCAACACCTCGCTGATGGAAACGCGCCCCATGTGGGAGATGGAAACGCTGGCCCTGCACGAAGCGCTGCCCGGCCACCACCTGCAGGTGGCGCGCGCGGCCGACATCGCCGACCTGCCGGCCTTCCGCCGCCACGGCTGGCACGGCGCGTATGGCGAAGGCTGGGCCCTGTACGCCGAGACGCTCGGCCCAGAGCTGGGGTTTTACAAGGATGCGTTTTCGGCCTTCGGGCACCTGAACGCCGAGATGTTCCGCGCGGTGCGGCTGGTGGTCGATACCGGCATCCACACCCAGGGCTGGACGCGCCAGCAGGCGCTCGACTACATGAACGCCAACACCGCCAACGCGCCGGGCGACAATGAACTGGAAGTGGACCGCTACATCGCCTGGCCGGCGCAGGCGCTCGGCTACAAGGTCGGGCAGCTGAAAATCCGCGCGCTGCGCGACAAGGCGCAGGCGGCGCTGGGCGACAAATTCGACATCCGGCGCTTTCACAGCGTGGTGCTCGACCAGGGTCCGCTGACCCTGGCGCTGCTCGAACAGCAGGTCGATGCGTGGATCGCGGCGGCCAAAAAACCGGCGTCCTAGGACGACGGCGTTGCGTATAAAATAAGAAACGACGCCCCATCCCGGCAGGAAATTCCAACCTCAGGCGCGCTGGCCGGATTTCGGTTAATCTCGCAGCACTTACCTATTTGGCAGTACAAGAAAGGATTCACCGTGTCGAACCAACTGACCCGCCGCCTGGCCCTGCTCGACGATGATGAACACCGCGCCCTGCTGGGCCAGGGCCTGCGCGGCATCGAGCGCGAAACCCTGCGCGTGGACCGCGCCGGACGCCTGGCGCGCAGTCCGCACCCGGAGGCGCTGGGCGCCGCCCTGACCCACCCGCAGATCACCACCGACTACGCCGAAGCCCTGCTCGAATTCATCACGCCGGCCGAAAACGATATCGGCACCACCCTGCACAAGCTCGACGCCATCCACCGCTACGCCTACACCAGGCTGGGCGACGAAATGCTGTGGAGCGAATCGATGCCGTGCGAACTGCCGGCCGAAGAAGAGATCGACATCGCCTGGTACGGCAAGTCGAACATCGGCATGCTCAAACACGTATACCGGCGCGGCCTGGCGCTGCGCTACGGTAAGGCGATGCAGTGCATCGCCGGCATCCACTACAACTACTCGCTGCCGGAGCAGATGTTCCAGCTGTTTTCCAGCAGCGAAGGCATCGCCCAGGAACGGCGCAGCGCGCTGCGCGACTTCCAGTCCGAAAGCTACATCGCCCTGATCCGCAACTTCCGCCGCTACAGCTGGCTGCTGATGTACCTGTTCGGCGCCTCGCCGGCGCTCTCCACCGGCTTCTTGCGCGGGCGCGAACACCAGCTCGAAAAACTATCAAGCGACACCCTGTACCTGCCGTATGCGACCAGCCTGCGCATGAGCGACCTGGGTTACCAGAACGACGCGCAATCGGGCCTGACGCCGCACGAGAACTCGCTCGAAAGCTACGTCAGCACCCTGATGGATGCCGTCAACCGCCCGTACAAGCCGTACCAGGCGCTCGGCACCAAGCGCGATGGCGAATGGATCCAGCTCTCGACCAACGTGCTGCAGATCGAGAACGAATACTATTCGACCATTCGTCCCAAGCGCGTGATCCGCACCGGCGAGCGTCCGGTGCAGGCGCTGTGCAAGCGCGGCGTGCAGTACATCGAAGTGCGCTGCCTCGATGTCGATCCGTTCGAGGCGATCGGCATCAGCGTCGAGACGGGCCGCTTCATGGATGCCTTCCTGCTGTTCTGCGCGCTCGACGAGAGCCCGCTGATCAACCACATGGAAAGCCAGGTCCACGCGCGCAATTTCGCGCGCACGGTGAAGGAAGGCCGCCGTCCCGGATTGACCCTGACGCGCAACGGCGAAGAGATCGCGCTGCAGGCCTGGGCCAATGAACTGATCGAGCGCATCGCCCCGGTGGCGGCACTGCTCGACAGCCAGCATAATGAAGACGGCGTGCACGCGGCCTCGCTGGCCGCGCAGCGCGCCAAGGTCGCCAATCCGGCCCTGACGCCATCGGCACGGGTGCTGGACGAGGTGCGCGCACTCGGTTCCTCGGCCGCCTTCGGCCTGCGCCAGAGCGAGCTGCATGCGGCCTCGTTCCGCGACAGCCCGCTGATGCCGGCCGAAGCGGCGCTGTTCGACGAGATGGCGGCCGCCTCGCTGGCCGAACAGGCGATCATCGAGCAGACCCAGAGCGGCAACTTCGACGACTTTGTGGCGGCGTACAACAGCAGCACATTATGTGGTGACTGAGGTGGTGACTGAGATGGCGACCGAGGCGGTGACTGACAGCGGGAGCGGCCGTGCTGACCTTCTATAACGAGCACCATGCCCAGCATCGGGGGCGCCACGAGATGTTCCGCGGCGCCCTCGTGCCCTGCTTCGAAAAGCCGGAGCGGGTCGAGATGGTGCTGGCCGAATTCGAACGGCGCGGCCTGGGCAAGGTGGTCACGCCGCACGGCGTGTCGCTGGTCTCGCTCGAACGCATCCACACCCCGCGCTACCTGCATTTTTTGCGCAGCGCCTGGAGCGAGTGGGTCGCGCTCGACGAAGCCAATGCCGACAAGGACGCGTTTCCGTCGGTGTGGCCGATCCGCGGCATGCGCACCGATATCGAACCCGATAATTTCGCCGCGCGCATGGGCCTGTACTCGATGGACAGCGGCACCCCGCTCACGGCCGGCACCTGGATCGCCGCCAAGACCGGGGCCGACTGCGCGGTCAACGCCGCGCATGCGCTGCGCCTGGGCGAACGCGGCACCTTCGCGCTGACCCGCCCTCCCGGCCACCACGCGGGCGCCGATTTTTTCGGTGGCTACTGCTTCCTCAATAATGCCGCGCTGGCGGCCCAGCACCTGCTCGACGACGGCGCCAGGAAAGTCGCCATCCTCGATATCGACTACCACCATGGCAACGGCACGCAGAGCATTTTCTACGGCCGCAAGGACGTGCTGTTCATCTCGATCCATGCCGACCCGCGCGGCGAATATCCGTTCTACCTGGGGCACGCCGGCGAGACCGGCGAAGGCGAAGGCACGGGCTACAACATGAACCTGCCGCTGGCGGCCGGATCGACCCCGGCCCAGTGGTTCCTGGCGCTGGAGACGGCCTGCGTCAAGCTGGCCGGCTTCGCGCCCGACGCGCTGGTGGTCTCGCTCGGGGTCGACACCTTCGCCGGCGATCCGCTGTCGTCGTTCGCGCTGCAAAGCAGCGATTTCCTGCGCATCGGCGAACGCATCGCGCATACGGGTTTGCCGACCGCATTCGTGTTCGAAGGCGGCTACGCGGTCAGCGAGATCGGCATCAACGTGGTCAATGTGCTCGAAGGTTTTGAAACCGCTAACTAGACTGAAAACAATGAAAGACACAAGCATGCCCGTTAACCCGTCCATCGCCTGGGAATGGCGCCGCTTCGACCAACTGTCCGGCGCCGACCTGTACGCGGTCATGGCCAGCCGCCAGGATGTGTTCATCCTCGAACAGACCTGTTTGTATCCGGACCTCGATGGCAACGACCAGGGCGCGTACCACCTGCTCGGCTGGCATACGGTCGACGGCGCGCGCGTGCTGGCCGCCTACCTGCGCTGCCTCGCGCCGGGCGTGAAGTTCGACGAGGTCGCGCTCGGGCGCGTGCTGACCACCAGGAGCGCGCGCGGCGGCGGCAGCGGACGCGCCCTGCTGGCCGAAGGCATCGCCCGCGCCGAACGCCAGTATCCGGGCCAGCGCATCCGCATCGAGGCCCAGCAGCACCTCGAAGCCTTCTACGCCAGCTTCGGCTTCGCGACCGTCAGCGCGCCCTACGACGAAGACGGCATCATGCACATCGACATGCTGCGCTAAGGCGGCGGCGCCACGCCAGCCCAAGCAGCGCCAGTCCCGCCAGCAGCATGGCCATGGCCTGCGGCTCGGGCACGTGGCTGGCCAGCTGCAGCAGCAGGCCGCCGCACTCGTCGCCACGGCAGCCCCAGGCCGCGATCTGGCCGGCATCGTTGATGCCCACCGCGTCCTGCACCACCCAGCCCGGCGCCGGGTCGATCAGCGTGTTCAGGTCGCGCATCACGCCGTCGGCGTAGACGAAGCCGAACATGGAAGGGTTGGGCGGCTCGCCCAGATGGCCGACCACGTGGCCGAGGTTGTTGATCGCCGTGCCCCAGCTGAGCAAACCATTCAACGAGCCCAGCTTGCGCATGCTGCCGTCGGTATAGAGGAAGGCTTTTTCGCCGCCGTCCCAGCCGAAACCGGTGACCTGGCCCTTCTGGTTGATGGCGGCCGCGCCGCTCGAATCGTCGCTCCAGCCGGGCAATTTGCTCATCACCCCGTTCTGGTGGAGGAAGGCCGACACCGGGTACGGCCCATTCTGCTGCACGATCGAGGTGCCGACCACCTGGCCGGCATTGTTGATGCCGGCCGCCGCCGCGAAGTCGCCACCGAGCGTGCCGATATTTTTCATCGTGCCGCCGCTGTACAAGAAGGCGCCGTAGCCGGTGCCGGGCGCATTGAAATTGCCCACCACCTGGCCGGCGTCGTTGATGCCCGTGCCGCTGCTGTAGTCGCCACCGGCAAGCGTGCCCAGGTCGCTCATGCTGCCGTTGGCGTACTTGAACGCGTGGGTCTGGCCGCCGGCCGTGGTCGAATAGCCGGTCACCTCGCCCGCACTGTTGAGGGCGCTGGCGGCGCTGCTGGCGCCACCCAAGGTGCCGAGGTCGATCCCGCCGCCGGGCGACCAGAGCCAGGCGTGGTCGTCGCGCACCCCGGCGATCTGGCCGGCATTGTTGATGGCCGCCGGCATGAAGCCGGGCAGTTCGGTGACACTGTAGATGACAGTGGGAACGGGAGCGGGAGCGGCCACGGCCGGCGCCGCCAGCGAGGCCGCCACGGTCAAGCTCCACATCAGGCTGCAAAATGGGCGCATGGCATCATCCTTTCGGTGCAAGTGGGATGACCAGCATGCGCCGCGCCAGCCGGTGCGCCCTGCGCCACGTCATGCGCCGCCTTGCGCCCGCGCGCGGCGGCGCCAGCCGAGCAGGGCCAGGCCGGCCAGCAGCATGGCCCAGGCGCCCGGTTCGGGCACCGGCGCCAGTTGCAGCAGCAGGCCGCCGCAGCCGCCGCTGTCGTGGCAGCCGTAGGCGGCGATCTGGCCGCTGTCGTTGATGCCGGCGGCGCTGGTCACGGTCCAGCCGAGCGCGGGATCGATCAGCGTGTTGAGGTCGCTCATGGCGCCGTTGGCGTAGATAAACCCAAAGAACGGCACTTGCAGCGCCCCGCCCAGGTTGCCGACCACCTCGCCCCGGTTGTTGAGCGCGGTGCCCCACGCGGCCAGGCCGTACATGCTGCCCAGCACCTGGGTCATGCCGTCGGTGTACAGGTAGGCGGACTCGGGCCCGTGCCAGTCGGTGCCGGTAAGCTGGCCGGCCTGGTTGACGGCGTTGGCGGTGCTGCTGCCCGAGGGTGAATAGTTGAGGGCTGTCATGACGCCGTTCTCGTAGATAAAGGCCGTCCGCGGCGGATGGAACTCCTGCGCTCCCAGCGAACTGCCGACCACGCGGCCGGCGTTGTTGATCCCGCTAGCCCAGATGCTCGAACCGCCCAGATGGCCGATATCGCGCAGTTGGCCATCGAGGCGCACAAAGGCGCCCCAGCCGCTGGCGGGCGCGCGAAAGTCGCCCGCAATCTGGCCCAGGTCGTTGATCGCCGTGCCGCGCGTAAAGTCGCCGCCGCCGATGGTGCCGAGGTCGGTCATCACGCCACGGCTGTAAATGAAGGCGTGTTCTTCGCCGCTGGCCGTGAGCGAGCCGCCGGTCACCTCGCCGAAGCGGTTGAGCGCCATGCCGGTGCTGCTGGCCCCGCCCAGGGTGCCGAGATCGACGCCGCCGGCGCTCGACCACAGGTAAGCGTGGTCGTTGCGGGTGCCGACGATCTGGCCGGCATTGTTGATGCCGGCCGGGGTCATTGCATCGGGCAGGACGGTCACGGTGTAGGCCGGTACGGCGGCGGCGGCTGCGGCGGCGGCGGACAGCAACAGCGCCAGTGCAAGGCGAGTGGACATGGCGACTCCTCGAAGGTGGACAAGCTGCCATCGTGCGCGCACGGCCGCCGCGCGCCCTGTGTTATGTCATGCGGGCGCCGCGCAGGCGGCACCAGCCCAGCATGCCCAGTCCGGCCAGCAGCATGGCCCAGGCGCCCGGTTCGGGCGCCGGGCTCGGTTGCAGCAGCAAGCCGCCGCACTCGCTGCCCTCAAGGCGGCAGCCGTAGGCGGCGATCTGGCCGCTGTCGTTGATGCCGGTGGCGTTGTGCACGCTGTAGCCGAGCGCCGGATCGATCAGGGTATTGAGGTCGATCAGGGCGGCGCCCTGGTACAGGAAGGCGGCCGAGCCGGCGTCGCCGGGCGTGTCGGAACGCCCCACCACCTGGCCGCCCTGGTTGACGGCGTGGGCGAAGCTGCGCCGCCCGCCGAGGGTGCCGAGGTCGGTCATTTTGCCGTTGGCGTACAGGAAGGCGTGCTCGCTGCCCTGCACCCAGGCGTGGCCGACCACCAGGCCGGCATCGTTGATGTCGGTCGCGGCACTGTAGCTGCCGCCCAGGGTGCCGAGGTCGGTCATGCTGCCATTGGCATACAAGAAGGCATGCGCCAGGTAGGGCGAGCTGTCGTCGAGCGCCGAGACGCCCACCACGTGGCCGGCGTTGTTGATGCCGGCCGCCGAAGCGAAGTCGCCGCCCAGGGTGCCGAGGTCGGTACTGACGCCGCCGCCGTACAAGAATGCGCGGTAGCTGGGGATGGCGGTCACATACTGGCCGGCGATCTGCCCGGCATCATTGATGGCGTGGGCGAAGCTGTCGGTACTGGCGGGGATCGCCAGTTCGACCAGGCCGGCGCCGGTGTGGCGCAGCGCGCGCATGGCGCCGCTGGCGAGCCTGGCATGGCCGGCCACCTGGCCGGCCTGGTTGATGGCCACGGCCGAGCTGTCGGCGCCGCCCAGGGTGCCCATCGTGGCCAGGGTGCCGCCGGACCAGGTGAAGCCGCGCTGGCCTTCGGCGGTGGCGAGGTCGCCGACGATCTGGCCGGCATTGTTGATGCCGAGCGGATTGGTGTTGGCGGGCAGGGACGTGACTGTATAGCGCGTCGCGTAGCGCGTCGCGGCCAGGCTGGCGAGCGGCGCCAGCAGGGGCGCCAGCAGCAGCAGCGTCGGCAGTAGTGTACGGGGAAACATGGCGTGATCCTTTCGAGGTGTGAAAGGATCAAGGATCGGCCCACTTGCGGCGCCCTGTTTGAGGCGCATCAGACGCGCGCCTCGGCACTGCGGATTGGTGCGCGCGCGCCACGCCGGCCCCGGCGTTACCAGGGCCGGCGCCGGGATTAATTGACGCTGATCAGTTCAATATCGAACACCATGCCGGTGTTGGCAGGCACCGGACCCTTGCCGGTCGTGCCGTAACCCTTGGACGATGGAATCGTCAGGGTGCGCTTGCCGCCCGCTTTCATGCCTGGAATGCCATCGGTCCAACCTTCGATCAGGGTGCCTTTGGTCAGCATGAAAGCGACAGGCGTCTTGCCGACGGTGCTTTCGAACTGCGTGCCTTTGTTGTCGGGCTTGGTCGAATCGTAGAGCCAGCCGGTGTAGTGCACGTTGATGCCTTTGCCGATGGCCGCTTCGGCGCCGGTGCCGAGCACCGTATCCTTGCTGACCAGCGCGGCCGGATCGTTGATCACCACCGGTGGCGGCGGCAGCGGCGCCACCTGGACCGGGCTGTTGTCCGAACTGCCGCAAGCGGTCAGGACGAGCGTGGCGACGAAGGCGGCGGCGAGAGTAAGCTTGAGTTTCATGGAATCCTTGGGCGGTGACGGAAAAAGTTGCCAAAGTTTAGCAGCAGTTGCCCGTCGCCGCACTAGGCGTCTCGCATGAAAAGTGTGGCGTTTCTGTATCGACTTGTATTTCGACGTGGTTTCGACGCCTGTCAGATCTCGACCTGGGTTCCCAGTTCGATCACCCGGTTCGGTGGAATCTGATAGTAGTCGGCCGCGCCGCGCGCATTGCGCGACATGGCCACGAACAGGTGCTCGCGCCATGGCGCCATGCCGCCGCCCGGGGCCGAGATGACGGTCTGGCGCGCGATGAAGAAGGAGGTTTCCATCATCTCGAACGGCAGGCCGAGCTCGGCGCACTGGACCAGTACCTTGGGAATATCCGGTTCATCCTTGAAGCCGTAGTACACATTGATCTGGAAGCAGTTGTGGCCCAAGTCGGTCACCCTGGCCTGCTCGGCGGCCGGCACCCACGGCTCTTCCATCATGTGCACGGTGAGGAACACCACGCGCTCGTGCAGCACCTTGTTGTGCGACAGGTTGTGCAGCAGCGCGTGCGGCACGCCGTCGCTTTCGCCGCGCAGGAAAATCGCGGTGCCGTACACGCGCGTGGGCGGCGCCACGAACAGCGACTGCAGGAAGTCTTCGAGCGGAATGGCGTGCGATTGCAGGTTTTCGAACACCAGGTGGCGCCCGCGCTTCCAGGTCATCATGCCGGTAAACAAAATCGCGCCCAGCAGCAGCGGGAACCAGCCGCCGTGGAACAGTTTCAGGGTGCTCGACGAGAACAGCATGATGTCCATGACCACGAAAAAGCCGGTCGCGCCGAAGCACAGCACCAGCGGCAGGTGCCAGCGGTAGCGCGTCACGAAGAAGGTCAGCACGGTGGTGCACAGCATGGTGGCGGTGACCGCGATGCCGTAGGCGCCGGCCATATCGTCGGAGGACTGGAAGATCATCACGCCGATCAGCACCACCACCAGTTGCAGCCAGTTGACGGCCGGGATGTAGATCTGGCCGATTTCGCTTTCGGACGTGTGCAGCACGCGCATGCGCGGCATCAGGCCGAGCGCGATGGCTTGCTTGGTCATCGAGAAGGTGCCCGAAATGGTCGCCTGCGACGCGATCACGGCGGCCATGGTCGAGAGCAGCAGCAGCGGGTAGATGCTCCAGCTGCCGAGCTGGTTATAGAAGGGGTTGCTGACGTGCTCGGGATGCATGATCAGCAGCGCGCCCTGGCCCATGTAGTTCAGCGCCAGCGCCGGAAAGGCGATCAGGAACCAGGCCGCGCGGATCGGTTTCTTGCCGAAGTGGCCCATGTCGGCATACAGCGCCTCGGCCCCGGTCAGCGACAGCACCACCGCACCGAGCGCGATGAAGGCGGTGAATTTGTTTTCCAGCATGAAGCGGAAGGCATGCAGGGGGTTGAGCGCGGCCAGGATCTGGGGCGCCTCGACGATGTTGACCACGCCCATCACCGCCAGGGTGGCGAACCAGACCACCATGACCGGGCCGAACCAGCGTCCGATGCCGGCCGTGCCGCGCCGCTGCACCGAATACAGGGCCACCAGCACGATGGCGGACACCAGCAGCACCACCCAGTTGGGCAAGCCGGGAATGGCCACTTCCAGCCCTTCGATCGCGCCCAGCACCGAAATGGCGGGGGTGATCACGCTGTCGCCGTAGAACATGGTGGCGCCGAACACGCCCAGCACCATCAGCGGGAAATACCATTTGGAGTTTTTGGTCACCGAATTGAGCGCCAGCGCCATCAGCGCCATGATGCCGCCTTCGCCGCGGTTGTCGGCGCGCAGCACCAGGGTGACGTACTTGAGCGAGACGATCAGGGTCAGTCCCCAGAAGATCAGGGAAATGATGCCAAGCAGGTTGGGGGTATTCAAAACCAGTCCGTGGTCTTCGTGGAACACGGCTTTCAGGGTATACAGCGGGCTGGTGCCGATGTCGCCATAGACAATCCCGACGGCCGCCAGGGTGGTGGCCGCCAGGCCGCTCTTCTTGTGTTGCGCTGTCAAGATTGCACCATATTCTTGTTTTGTTGCATTGCACAATAGAAGATGGTCATGGAAAAAGCAAGCACAATTCGTTGCATCATTAATACCCCTGGTTACAGCAAGATTGCACTTGCTTTCGAAGACGCCATGATAAACGTACTGAGGCGATGAGTGCGTTCCCGATGCTAGATTTGCATCATCGGCAAATGGGCGGCCGCCAGCAAGCTTCCCCTATCTGCGGGATAATGTTGATCTAATGAATCTCTGATTGTCACTCATGCGTACCGGCATCCTGTCCGCCGCCCTGGCCTTCCTGTGCTGGGGTCTGTTTCCCTTGTATTTCCATGCACTCAAAGAAGTGCCGCCGGCCCAGATCATGGGCCACCGGGTGCTCTGGTCGCTGCTGTTCCTGGTCATTGTATTGACTATCCGCCAGCAATGGAAATGGCTGGGCGCGCTCAGGCAACAGCCGCGCGTGGTGGCCAGTTTCGCGCTCAGCGCCCTGCTGCTCAGTTTTAACTGGCTGCTGTACATCTGGGCCGTCAACAGCGGCCACGTGATCGAAGCGAGCCTGGGCTACTTCATCAATCCCCTGTTCAACGTGATGCTTGGCTTCCTGATCCTCAAGGAACGGCTGCGCATCGTGCAGTGGCTGGCGATCGGGCTGGCCACCTGCGGCGTGCTGTGGCTGACCTGGCAGGCCGGGCGCATGCCCTGGATCGCGCTGGCGCTGGCCGCGTCCTTCGGCGGCTACGGCCTGCTGCGCAAGACCGCCTCGCTCGGCGCGCTGGAAGGCTTGTCGTTCGAAACCATGCTGCTGTTCCCGTTCGCGCTCGGCTTCGTGATCTGGCTGAGCATGACGGGGGACAACGCATTTCTCAACACGCCATCGAACAGCACGCGGGCGCTGCTGATCGCTTCGGGGCCGATCACGGCCATTCCGCTGCTGCTGTTCGCCAGCGGCGCGCGCAAGATTCCGCTGTCGGTGCTCGGTCTGCTGCAATATATCGGCCCGACCATCCAGCTCAGCCTGGGGATCTTCCTGTTCCACGAAGCGTTTACCCAGGAGCGCATGATCGGCTTTGCCATCATCTGGGGCGCGCTGGCGCTGTATGCGGCCGAGGGATTGCTCAGGCGCAAATAGGCAGGGCTGCGCACATTCTTAGGGCAGGCGCAGCAGGGCGCGCGTGCCGCCCGCGCCGCTGACGATCTCGAGCCCGATGCCGAAGCGCTCGCCCAGGCGGCGCGCGATCGACAGGCCCAGTCCGAAGCCACTGCTGTGCTCGCCCTTGACGCCGCTCTGGTACATGCTCTCGCGCAGCGCCGGGGCGATGCCCGGGCCGCTGTCGGCCACCACCAGCAGCGCGCCCTCGCGCGCGATGCGGATGCTGCCCTGGTGCGTGTGGCTGAAGGCATTGCTGACCAGGTTCGACAGCAAAATCGCCAGCACCGGGCCCGGCACCCGCGCCGTCTCGTGCGGCGCCACCTCCACCAGCACCTCGACCGCCTTGCCATCGAGCAGATGGGCGAAGCGCACCACGGCCGCTTCGATCAGGGGCAGCAGCGCCAGCGGCGCGCACGGCGCCGGCGCGGCGGCTTCTTCGCGCGCCAGCGACAGCAAGGTCTCGACCGTCTGCGTCATGTGCGCCGCCGCGCTGCGGATGCGCACCAGCTGGGCGGCGCCGCGTTCCGGCAGCGCCTGCTGCGCCAGTAGCGCGGCGGCCCCGTCGATCACGGCCAGCGGGGTGCGCAGCTCGTGGCTGGCGTCGCGCGTGAAATGCTGTTCGCGCTCGATGAAGCCGGCGATGCGCGCCAGCGCGTCTTCCAGCGCATGCGCCAGCAGGCCGATTTCATTGTCGGGAAAGGCGCTGGCGAAGGCGCGCGGCAGCCGCTCGGGCGCGCTCTGCGCGACCAGCCCGGCGAGCTGGCGCAGCGGCGCGGTGGCGCGCCGTGCCAGCCAGTAGCCGGCGCCGAGCGACGCGGCCAGCAGCGCCAGCGCCGACAGGCCGAGGAAAGCGAGGATGAACGGCAGGCGCGGACGCACCACCAGTTCGGCCCCGACCTCGGCCACCAGCACCAGCGGCCCGGCGCCGTCCAGTTGCAGGGGACGCAGGTGATAGTGGCGGCCGGCGTCGCCGGGCACTTCGGTGCCGCGCGCGCCCGCCGCCAGGCGCCGCGCCAGGTCGGCCGGAAAGCCGGCCTGGCCGTGGTGGAGCGTGACGAAAGGACGCAGCGGCGCGGCCAGGCGGCCATCGCGCTGCCAGGCGTGGCGCTGGTGCGCCGCTTCCTGTTCGAGCAGCCTGGCGAAAAAACTGTCTTCGACCGTGTACAGGAACAGCACGCCGAGCGCGCCGAAGCACAGCGCGCTGATCATCGAGAACAGGGCGAAGGCGGCCACCATGCGCCGCTGCAGGCTGTGGGCGCGCCCCATCATGCCTGCGCGTCGAGGCGCAGGCCGACCCCGTGCACGGTGAGCAGCATCGGCCGCGCAAACGGCTTGTCGAGCTTCTGGCGCAGTTGATAGCAATGGCTGCGCAGGGCGTCCGAGTCGGGCGGCTCGCCCTGCCACAGGACCTGGGTCAGTTCCGAGCGCGTCAGCACGCGCGGGTGCGCCTCGGCCAGCGCCAGCAGGATCTGGTAGCCGGCCGGATGCAGCCCGAGCGCCTGGCCGTCCCGTTCGGCGCTGCGCGCGCGGCGGTCGAGGCGCAGGCTGCCGATGGCCAGCACATGGTCCTGGTGCAGGGTGTGGCGGCGCGCTAGCACGCTGCAACGGGCCAGCAATTCTTCCAGCGCGAACGGCTTGACCAGGTAATCGTCGGCGCCGCTGTCGAAGCCCGACAGTTTATCGCCCAGGGTGTCGCGCGCGGTGAGCATCAGCACCGGGATGCGGCGCGGCGCGGCGGCGCGCAGGCGGCGGCACAGTTCCAGGCCATCCATGCGCGGCAGGCCGAGGTCGAGGATCAGCACATCGTAATGGTGCTGCAGCGCCAGATGCAGGCCGAGCACGCCGTCGGCGGCGAAATCGGCGCTGTGGCCGGCCAGTTCCAGCCCGTCGGCCAGGTTGCTCGCGAGCAGGGCGTTGTCTTCCACCACCAGCAGGTGCATGTTCGGGTCCTCTTGTTGAGCGTGGGCGGCAGCATCTTATCAAAGCCGGACAGTCTGGCGCCCGCGCTGTGAAAGGGATGTGAAAACCCGGGCAAAAAAATAGCGGCCCGCAGGCCGCTATGTTTTCAGGCAGCGTGCTTACGCCGCTTTTTTGCGCTTGGCGACGGCCAGTCCGGCCAGGCCCAGGCCCAGCAGCGCCAGGCTGCCCGGTTCAGGCACGCCGACCGGATCGGCGGCGAAGGTGCCGCCCTGGATGAACACGCCCGAATCGAGCCTGGCATCGCCACGGTCCTGGATCAGGAATTCGAAGGTGTTCTTGCCGACCAGGCCGAACGCTTTGGCGTTCAGGACCGTGGTCAAGCCATCGTAGCCGGTCGCGATCGTGTTCTTGGCATTGTCGCGGTAGTAGGCGGCATTGATGCCGTTGTTGACGTTATTGATCGACACCACGCCTTTGTCGCCTGGCACCAGGGCGATGTTCACGCCGTTGAGCTTGAGTTCGAACAGGTCGTTGAAGTTCGAGCCGACGTATTCGTTGTATTCCTCGGAAGCGAACACATAGTTGAAGAAGATGTTGCCGGTGGTGCTGGTGAAATCGAATTTCAGCGAGGTGGTGGTGCCGCCGCCCGAGCATTCGGCACCGTTGTTGATGCCCGTTGCGCAGCTGGTCAGGCCGGTGGTCAGCAGGATGCCCTGGTCGAAACCGATATTGCCGCCCTTGGTGAAGATGCCGCTTGCGGTCGGGGTGGCGCTGGCCAGGGTGGCGTTGCTGATGGTCACGCCGGTGCCGCCCAGGGCCTTGGCCAGGTCGGTCGCGTTGGTGGAATTGCTTACAACCAGGGCATGTGCCGAGCTGGTGGCCAGAATCAGTGCGGCGGCCGACATCACGCTGCGGATCAAATTAAAAGTCATCGAGTTATCTTTTCAGGTAAGAGTTGGAATTTGTTTTTATTGGAGCTTGCTGCCCAATAACAATAAAGCAATTTCCATGCCCAAAAGCAAAAGATGTACTAAATCAATGACTTGCGGAAACATTGCGCTCTGCCATGTTTGCAAGTGTAAATATTCCCGACACTGCGCATCGGTAAACCTTGCAATATGCATAAAGCCGGCACCCTCGAATGGGAGCTACCAGCCGGGCGGCGCAGGAAAGAACCAAAGCCGGGGCGACTTATTGTATCCTGTTGACCTTCCGTCCCCATTTCAAGAAACTCAATGGCCAATTACGTCTATACCATGAATCGCGTGGGCAAAATCGTCCCGCCCAAACGTCAGATCCTCAAGGATATTTCCCTGTCGTTCTTCCCCGGCGCCAAAATCGGCGTGCTGGGCCTGAACGGCTCCGGCAAGTCGACCTTGCTGAAAATCATGGCCGGGATCGATACCGACATCCAGGGCGAAGCCGTGCCGATGCCGGGCCTGAACATCGGCTACCTGCCGCAGGAACCGCAGCTCGATCCCGAGCAGACGGTGCGCCAGGTGGTCGAATCGGGCCTGGGCGAAGTATTCGAGGCGCAAGCCAAGCTGGAAGCGGTGTACGCGGCGTATGCCGACGAAGACGCCGACTTCGATGCGCTGGCGACCGAACAGGCGCGCCTGGAAGCGATCATTTCGACTTCCGACGGCGGCAACCTGAACCTGCAGCTGGAAATGGCCGCCGACGCGCTGCGCCTGCCGCCGTGGGACGCCAAAATCGGCATCCTGTCCGGTGGCGAAAAGCGCCGCGTGGCGCTGTGCCGCCTGCTGCTGTCGAAACCCGACATGCTGCTGCTCGACGAACCAACCAATCACCTCGATGCCGAATCGGTCGACTGGCTCGAACAATTCCTGCTGCGCTTCCCGGGCACCGTGGTCGCCATCACCCACGATCGCTACTTCCTCGACAACGCCGCCGAATGGATTCTCGAACTCGACCGCGGCCATGGCATTCCATGGAAGGGCAACTACAGCTCGTGGCTGGAGCAAAAGAGCAACCGCCTCAAGCAGGAAGAAGCGACCGAATCCTCGCGCCAGAAAACCATCGCCAAGGAACTGGAATGGGTGCGCCAGAATCCGAAGGGCCGCCAGGCCAAGAGCAAGGCCCGCCTGGCGCGCTTCAACGAGCTGTCCGAGCACGAATACCAGAAGCGCAACGAGACCTCCGAGATCTTCATTCCCGTGGCCGAGCGCCTGGGCAATGACGTGATCGAATTCAAGAACGTCTCGAAATCCTTTGGCGAGCGCATGCTGATCGAGAATGTGTCCTTCGTCGTGCCGCCGGGCGCGATCGTCGGCATCATCGGCCCCAACGGCGCCGGTAAATCGACCCTGTTCAAGATGATCACCGGCAAAGAGCAGCCGGACAGCGGCGAAGTGGCGATCGGCCAGACCGCGCGCGTGTCCATCGTCGACCAGAACCGCGACGACCTGGCCAATACCAAGACCGTGTTCGACGACGTGGCCGGCGGCGCCGATACGCTCACCGTGGGCCGTTTCGACATGCCGTCGCGCGCCTACCTGGGCCGCTTCAACTTCAAGGGTTCGGACCAGCAAAAGATCGTCGGCAACCTGTCGGGTGGTGAACGCGGCCGCCTGCACCTGGCCAAGACCTTGCTGCAAGGCGGCAACGTGCTGCTGCTCGATGAACCGTCCAACGATCTGGACGTGGAAACCCTGCGCGCGCTGGAAGATGCCTTGCTGGAATTTGCCGGCAGCGTCATGGTCATTTCCCACGATCGCTGGTTCCTGGACCGTATCGCGACCCACATCCTGGCCTTCGAAGGCAACTCGCAAGTGACCTTCTTCGACGGTAACTACCAGGAATACGAAGCGGACAAGAAGAAACGCCTGGGCGAAGAAGGCGCCAAGCCGAAACGCATCCGCTACAAGCCGCTGACGGTGTAAGCGGCGCTGCGAGAGCCACCCCGTGCGCGGGGTGGCGCAAGCGGTTTTCGCAGCACAGTCCGCTTTAGAAGCACGCCGCCTTTGCGCCAACCGACACACCAGCCCATCCTGCCCGGCACACTGGAAAGATGAATGACTATCGCGCCAACCGGGTCGCCGGTCACAGTTACTTCTTCACGGTGCGCCTGTCCGGGCGCGGCGGCACCCTGCTGACCGACCATATCTCCGCCTTCGGCGAAGCCATCCGCCAGGCGCGCAGCCGCAAACCCTTCCACGTCGATGCCTGGGTCGCCCTGCCCGACCACGCCCATGCCATCTGGACCCTGCCGCCGGGCGACCACGATTGCGCGGCCCGCTGGCGCGCGGTCAAGATCGCGTTTTCCAAGTCGCTCGGCAAGTCGCGCGCGGGAGCGGGGCTGGACACGATCTGGGAACCGCACTACCAGCAGCATCCGGTCGGGGCCGACGACTACGCCGGCCTGGTCGACTACATCCACCACAATCCCCTGCGCCATGGCCTGTGCGCCGCGCCGCGCGAATGGCCATGGTCGTCGCTGCACCGCTTCATCGCGGCCGGGATGGTGCCGGGCTAGGAGTCTGCGCCTGTAAACAAACAAAGCGCCTCCCGGTGGATACAGCAAGCGGAGGGGGCGCTTGCCGCACACACTGGAAGGCGCCGTGCCTGTTCCGGTCTGCAATTCTGTCAGGAGCGGCCCGGACTGCGCGCGTGGCGCGTCAGCCCGGGCCCGGGCTCAGCCCATTGTCAGAAATTGTAACGAGCGCCAACGGTGATGGCGTCCGCCTTGGCACCGAAGTCCTTGCTCTTGCCATAGCGCTCATATTCGAGCGTCAGGGCGACCTGTTTGT
The DNA here is from genome assembly GCF_011682145.1 of Massilia mucilaginosa. GTDB lineage: Bacteria > Pseudomonadota > Gammaproteobacteria > Burkholderiales > Burkholderiaceae_D > Telluria_A > Telluria_A mucilaginosa. The sequence goes on along the minus strand of NZ_WHJH01000014.1, from coordinate 82,395 downwards.
TGATGTTGTACTGGGCGCCAACACCCGCATACACGCCGGTGTCGCTTTCCTTGTAGTTCAGGTTCGACGAGGTGCTGTCGACCTTGCTGTAACCAACGCCCAGCTTGCCGTACACCGAGAACATCTCGTTCACGGGCATGGTGCCCTTGCCGGCGACGTAAGCGCGCTTGCCTTCGGTGCTGCCGGTGAACTTGTTGTTGCCGATCTTGTAGTCGTATTCAGCCTTGCGCAAGTCGGTGTAACCGGCTTCCACGCCCCACATCGGGGTGATATCCACGCCGCCGAAGACTTTCAGCGATGGCTTGTAACCGTCGCCGTCGAAGTCGCTGCCGCCGATTTTGAAACTATGGTCGGACGAAGCGACGCCCAGGCCGATGTACGGAGCAGGGCTTTGCGCTTGTGCGGCGGTCATCGCGGTGGCACCGGCGATCAATGCAAAAATGAGCTTTTTCATGCGGAATCCTTTGTTTGAAACAGTCTGTTCCGCAATTCCCAATGAATTGCGAGGTAATCAAGATAGCACCAGCGAAAGGACGCATGAAGGGCCATTCCGTAAGACTTGTAAGTAAATGTAACGCGAAAAATCGCACTGCCGGCGAATAACTGACTGCAAGTTCAGATATATGCATTTTTCAGTTAGCACACGTTAAGCGCAAATTAATAGATGTAGCGGAAAGTTAGGTTCACTCGCGGCCCGATGGCGCGCGTCGACTTGTTGATTCCGTGCTGCCAGTGCTTTTGAGTGTTGCCTGACATCACTATTAAAGTACCGTCATTTAAGCCTAGTTTAAGTGTCTGTTTTGTCCCTTTGTGGCGCAGGATGAAGGTTCTCGCGGCCCCGAAACTGAGCGAAGCGATCACCGGCTGCGGGCCGAGCTCGGCTTCGTCGTCGCTGTGCATGCCCATGCTGTCGCGCTCGTTGCGGTAGTAATTGAGCAGGACGCTGTTGAAGCGATGCCCGCAGGCGGCCTCGACCGCGTGCTTGAGGTCCAGCAGCAAAGGCGTGAACGGCAGCGGTTCCAGGCGCAGGCCGGAATAGGTGTAGGCCGCCTCGCCATGCCAGGCGGTCAGGCGCGGCTGAAGATGCGCTTTGCCCCACAGGGTGATCGATTCGGCGCGCCAGGCGGTCTCGGCGATCAGGCGCGCCAGCAGCTCGGCGTTGGACAGGCGCAAGGGCAACCGGGGCAGCACCGACAGCATGCCATCGTCGAGCGGGAACGGGCTCAGCCGAGTTTCTTGAAACAGGTCCATGGGAGGGCGGGATGGCGATATGATGGCAGGAAGATACTAACGATGGAGGTATTTTCGCATGAAAAAACGCCACTTCCTGGGCGCGGCGCTGAGCGCGGCCGCCCTGCCGGCCGCCGGGGCGGCCACAAGCGCCGATCTCCAGCGCGCCCCCGGACCGGCCCTGCTGACCCTGACCGGCGCGCTGGCGCGCAGCAACCGCGGCCCGTTCGACCCGGTGCTCGACCAGATGATGCACAAGCAAAAGCTGCGCTTCGAGAAAGCCTTCAGCATCGACTTCGGCGCGCTGCTGGCGCTGCCCGCGCTGAGCATTCGCCCGACCCTGGAATACGACAGCCGGCCGCACGCGCTGCGCGGGCCGCTGCTGCTCGATGTGGTGGCGCTCTCCGGCACGCGCCCGCGCGAGGACGCCACATTGCTGCTGCGCGCGGTCGATGGCTATGCGGTGGCGCTGACGGTGGCGCAGGCGCGCGCGCAGCGCTTCATCGTCGCCACCCATCTGGACGGCACGCCGATGGCGCTGGGCGGACTGGGGCCGCTATGGGCGGTGTACGACGCGGACCGGTTCGCGGACATGGCCGCCAAGCCGGTGGCCGAACGTTTCGGCGCCTGTCCGTGGGCCTTGTATCACATCGAGGTGACGGGCTAGTTACTCAGGCAAGCGCTCAGGCGTAGGCTTCGGCCAGCGACATCACGCGCGGCGTGACGGTGATCCCGATGTTGCCGAACAAGGTATCGATGGCTTTCAGGTTTTCCTCGCACTCTTCGGTTTTCCAGCCTTTGAAGATGTCGGTGCCATCTTTCTGGAAATGCAGGTCGAGCACCTTGCCGCGGTCCTTGTGGGTGTAGGCCTCGCTGTGGGTATTCTGGAAGCCCAGCTCGGCCAGGCCGGCCAGGACCGAATTCGGTGGATTGTCGGGGTCGGTGGCGAGGAATACGCCAAAAGTCTTGCCGGGGGGCTTGGCGGCAATGTCGACTTCATAAATGCCGGGCGCCTTTGTGACAGACGTACTTTTCAAAAATAGCATGCTGGTCTCCCTGGTCGACGTAAGCAGCGGCATGGCGATCCCTGCCGTTTTGGCAAGTCTCCCGCAACATCACCGTAACGGTCTAGCTTATTGCGATTTTTTGCGTTTGTCGATGCATGGTTGCATCTTTTCGCATTAATGCATCAGCCGCGTTGCATAAGCGGCGGATCAGGCTTCAGGGCGCCGGCCGGATCCAGCCCATCAGCGTATCGTCCTCGATCTGGCCGCGCGCGTTGCGCACGCGCCCGCGCAGGCGGCCTTCTTCGACGAAGCCGAGCGAGGCATACAGCGCGCGCGCCTTCACATTCGATTCGCGCGCGAACAGCTCGACCCGCGTGATATGCGGCAGGTGCTCGCCCACCTCGGCCAGCAGCGCGCCGAACAGGGCGCGCCCCACGCCCTTGCCCTGGCATGCGGGCGCCACGGCGATGGTCAGGTCGGTCAGCAAGTGCGCCAGCGCGGCGATGCCGACGCGCGAAGCGTGGATGTCGCCGCCGATCACGCCATCTTCCTCGTAGATGAACTGGACTCCGTCGGCGGCCGCCTTGCGCATGAAAGCGCGCACGTAATCGTCGCTGACTTCGTCCGGGGTGCGCGCAATGCCGTCCGGGATGCGCGCCACCGCCTTGTACAGCGCCACCAGCTGCGCATGGTCCTTCGCTTCGGCTTTCCTGATCATGATGGGTCTTTGCCAATGTTGGTCTTGCGTTGCGCCAGATCGGCGGTCGCGGGCACCAGCGCCGCGTACAGTTCACCGGTCGGCCGGTCCCACGCGGCCAGCGCCGCCTGCTGGCGCGCCACGCTATCCATGTCGCCGCGCGCAATCGGCCCGCTCAGCGCCGCCGCCGCGCCCAGGCGGAACACATTGGCCATGCTTTCCGACGCCAGCGGCTGCGCCAGCGCGCGCGCCACCGGCTCCGGCACGCCGGCCGCCTGGTAGGCACGCAGGGCGGCGTCGAGCACCGTCACCAGGTAATTCGAGGCGAACACCGAGGCCGCGTGGTACACCGTCTTGGCCTGCGCGTCGATCGCCACCGGCTGCGCGCCGATCGCCTCCAGGGCCGGCGTGAGCACGGCCAGCGCCGCGGCATCGCCTTCGACTCCGCAAAAGGTGCCGCCGAAGTGCTGCGCCACCTGCGCCGGATCGGCAAAGCTGCGGATCGGATGCACGCTCGCCGCCAGCGCCCCGGCCTGCGCGGCCGGTGCCAGCTGCGCCGACGATGCGGCGCCGCTGCAGTGGAACACGATGGCGTCCTGTAATGAATGGCACCGTGCCAGCTGCGCGCACACGGCGCCGATCTGGTCGTCGCCGACGGCCAGCATCCACACGTCGGCGCTGCGCATCCGCTCCATGGACGGCACCGCGCGCCCGGCGCCGATGAAACCGGCGGCGTCCTGCGCGCCCGCCTGCGAACGGGTCAGCACATCCCGCACCTCGAAAGCGCCGGCGGCGGCGAACAGGCGGCCCAGCACCCGCCCCACATGGCCGGCGCCGATGATATTGAGCGTGCGCGCCATCTAGAAGCCCGATCCGGGCTGCTTGAGGTAGTCGAGTTCTTCGGGTGTGGAAGCACGCCCCAGGATCGCGTTACGGTGCGGGAAACGGCCGAAGCGCGCGATCACGCCACGGTGGCGGTGCGCGTAATCGAGCGCGCCTTCGAAGGCTTTGCCATACTGCGCCAGGCCGGCAAACAACGCGACCGCGCGCTCCTGCATGCGCGCATCCTCGGCGTGCTCGAAGGGCATGTAGACGAACCAGCGCTGCAAGGGCGTGAGGGTCTGGTCGGCGCCGCCCTCGACCAGGCGCATGGCGGCGGCCAGCGCCAGCGCATCGCCCGAAAACGAGGCCGGCTGGCCGCGCCAGGCATTGCGCGTGAGCTGGTCGAGCAGCACGATGCGCGCCAGCGCGCCTTGGGGGCCTTGGTCGTCCCACTCGCGCAGGCCGCCGGCGACGGCGCGCTCGAGCAGGGGGCCGAAGCGCTCGGCCACCTCGGCGTCGAATGCGTCGCTCTTGCGAAACCAGACCTCGCGCGCCTCGCCGTGCCCTTGGGCGCCGGCTGGCAGGAACCAGAAATCGAGTATGTCTTGTGCCTTCATGGCAGCTCCTTGGATACAGCCTGATTAGTTGCGGGCGTGGGAGATTTGAAAACTGTCGATGCCGTTGAACTGCGCCAGTTCGGCCGCCAGGTCCGACAGCGGCGCGCCGCTCTTTTTGGACAGCGCCAGCGCCACGAAACGCCATTCCTGCATATTGTTCTCGCTGCCGATGGTGAGCGAGCCGCCGGCGATGGCGTAGCCGCGCGCCAGCGCGATGCGGCGCAGCGCATCTTCGCGCGGCACGAAGTCGTGCTTGAAGCGCATCATCACCGCCACCGCGTGGCGCGACGGCAGCCAGGCTTCGAGCTTGGACAGGTAAATCATGATCATCGCCGCAAAGAAGGCCAGCCCCATCGCCGCCAGGTAAAAGCCGACGCCGACCAGGATGCCGATCACCGACGAGGTCCAGATCGACGCGGCCGTGGTCAGGCCGCTGATGTTGAAGCCCTCGCGCATGATCACGCCCGCGCCAAGGAAGCCGATGCCGGTGACGATGCCCTGGATCACGCGGGTCGGATCGACCGCGGCCAGCAGGGAGGCGCCGTGGCCGCCGAACCAGAAGCCCGGATAGCCGCCCACGATGGTCAGCGCGGCCGAGGCCATGCACACCAGGCCATAGGTGCGCATGCCGGCCGCGCGCCCGTGGTACGAGCGCTCGTAGCCGACCAGCAGCCCGAGTGCCAGGGCGCCCAGCAGATTGAGCAGGATCAGGCCATTGGTGGCGATTTCGGGTTTCGACCAGTAGGCCGACAGCAGCTCCGGGAACGACATGCGGTTTCCTTCAAGATAATGCTAGGGAGCGGGCTTCTTCTTCACCAGCTGCTTTTCGAAGGCGACATCGAGTTTGCTGACCCGGCGCGCCACCTGCGGCCCGAGCTTGTTGACGAAGGCGACAAATTGATCGAGGTCGAGCGGGGCGCACAGGGGCGGCTCGCCCGGCGCTTCCGACAGGAAGAACAGGCCTTCACCGGTGCGGGCCATCGAGTAGCCGGCGTTGCCGCTGCGGACCTTGAGGCGGTCGACGGCGGCGCTGGCGCGGGTTGAACGTGCGGTCGACATCAGATCTCCTGCGTGCGTAGTTGAAGCCAGGCGGCGGCCGGGCCGCTCACGTGGGGCGCCAGGCGTGCGCGCACGGTGGCGTGGTAGTCGTTGATCCAGGCGATTTCGTCGGCGCGCAGCAGCGGCAGGTGCAGGCAGCGCGTGTCGATCGGGCACAGGGTCAGGGTCTCGAAGCGCAGCCAGTCGCCGAATTCGGTGGCACCCGCCGCCACGTTCAGGACCAGGTTTTCGATGCGGATGCCCCAGCGGCCGGGCCGGTAGATGCCCGGTTCGACCGAGGTGATCATGCCCTCTTCCATGGCGGTGTGCGGCTCCGGCATGGCGCTGGCGGAGATCGACTGCGGACCTTCGTGCACGTTCAGGAAGAAGCCGACGCCGTGGCCGGTGCCGTGGCCGTAGTCGATGCCGGCGGCCCAGATCGGGGCGCGCGCCAGCGCATCGAGCATCGGCGAGCGGGTGCCGCGCGGGAAGCGCGCCGACGACAGCGCGATCACGCCCTTGAGCACCAGCGTAAAGTCGCTGCGCTGCGCCTCGCTGGTGGCGCCCACCGGCACCACGCGGGTGATGTCGGTGGTGCCGCCCAGGTACTGGCCGCCGGAGTCGATCAGCAGCAGGCCGTCGCCCTCGATGACGGCCTGCGCGGCCTCGCTGGCGCGGTAGTGGATGATGGCGCCGTTGGCGTTAAAGCCGGCGATGGTGCCGAAACTCGGGCTCACGAAACCGGGCCGGCGCGCGCGCGCGGCCGTGATGTGGCGGTCGATGGCCACTTCGGTCAAGGGGGCGCGGGCCGGGTTGGCCAGTTCGGCATCGAGCCAGGCGAAAAATTCGCACAGGGCCGCGCCATCGTGCTCCATGGCGGCGCGCACGTGGGCGGCATCAAGCGCGGATTTCTTCGATTTGGCGAAGGTGCTCGGGTTGACCGCTTCGATCACCTTGACGCCCGCTGCGATGGCGTCGCGCATGCCGGCGGTGATGCGGCGCGGGTCGATCAGCAGCGCGCTGTCAGGCGGCAGCGCGGCCAGCGCCGCGGCGGCGTCTTCGTACGGGGCGAGGGTCACGCCATCTTGCAAGAGGCGCGCGCGCAGGTCGGGCGCGACCTTGGCTTCGGCCACGAACAGGGTCGCGCCGCCGCTGGTCAGCAGCGCATGCGCCAGGAATACCGGGTTGTAGCTCACGTCGGCGCCGCGCAGGTTGAACAGCCAGGCGATGTCGTCGAGGGTCGAGATGAAGTGGCGGTCCGCGCCCAGCTTTGCCATGGCGGCGCGGGTGGCGGCCAGCTTGTCGGCGCGGCCAAGGGAGGCGAACGGCGCGGCGTGCTCGAACACCGGCTGCGGCGGCAGCGCCGGGCGCTCGCTCCAGACGCCGTCCAGCAGGTCGATGTCGGTGCGTAGAATGATGCCGCGCGCGCTCAGGGCATCGGCCAGCAGGCGCGCGCTGGACAGGCCGAGCACGCGGGCGTCGACCGCCACCGTCTGGCCCGGAGCCAGGCTGGCGGCCAGCCAGTCGATGTGCAGCAGGCTGGCGCCGGACGGGATTTTCATCAGTTGCACGCTGCTGCCGGCCAGTTCGGTGGCGGCCTGGGTCCAGTAGCGGGCATCGGTCCAGCAGCCGGCGAAGTCGTGGGTGGCGATGAAGGTGCCGACCGAGCCGGTGAAACCGGTCAGCCATTCACGCCCCTGCCAGCGGCCGGGCAGGTATTCGGACAGGTGCGGGTCGGATGAGGGAATGATGCAGGCGTCGACCTGCGCGCCCCGCATGGCGGCGCGCAGCTGCGCGAGGCGCTCGTCGCGCGCGGTGGAGGTGGGCATGGGCAGCGTTGAATCGGGTGGTGTCATTGTGTCCTATGATACCTCTATCGCGCCCGGCCGTGGCGCGCATCTCAGGCCTGGAAGTGGCGCAGCCCTTCCAGGTCGAGCACGCGGATGCCGCCGTAGTCGAGGCGCAGCAAGCCTTCTTTTTCGAGCAGTTGCAAGGCCTGGTTGGCGCGCTGGCGCGAGGCGCCCGACAGGTAGCCGATTTCTTCCTGCGAAATCTGCACCAGTTTTTCCAGCCCCGGATACAAATGCGAGTTGAACATGGCGGCCAGGCAGCGCGCCACGCGGGTATCGATATCGAGCATGCGGTCGTTTTCGACCAGGCCGATGAACTGGCCCAGGCGCTCGTTGAGCTGCATCAGCAGAAAACGGGTGAACGGCAGGCTCACTTCCAGCAGCCATTCGAAGGTTTCGCGCGGCATGCGCGCCACGCGCGTGTCGCGCAGCGCCATCACATCGTATTTGCGGGTCTGGTCCTTGAGCAGCGAGCCTTCGCCGAACCAGCCGCCGGTGGGTACGCCGGCGAAGGTGACGTTTTTCCCGGACGGCGAAAAATTGTTGATCTTGACCAGGCCGTCGATGATCCCGACCCAGTTCTCCAGCGGCTCGCCCTTGCGGCAGACGAAACCGCCCTTGGGCACGAACTGCTCGAAGCAGTCGGCCTCCACCCGGATCATCTCGGCGCTCGTGAGGGTGCGGGCCCAGATGGTCGAGCGCAGGTGATCTATTAATGTCTGTGTCTGGTTTGTCATTGTGCGCCGCAGCATCGAAAGTCGCGAATTTGAGGCTCAATTGTCATCCAAAAGACAACCTCCTCGGCCAACGCGAGCTAATATCATCACACAAAAAACGCGCCACCCCGATTTTGACGTTACGGAGGGGGCCAGACAAACAAAAGGGGACGCTGGTGCAGACACTCGATGGCTCGCAATTGCAGACTTTTCCACGGCGCCTGCTGGCGCACGGACAGGAACGCCCGCAGCGCCCCGCTTTCCGCGAAAAGCACCTGGGCATCTGGCAGACCTGGAGCTGGCTGGAGGTCAACGCCGAAGTGCGCGCACTGGCCTGCGGCCTGGCTTCGCTGGGTTTTGCGCGCGGAATGAACCTGGCCATCATCGGCGACAACCGCCCGCGCCTGTACTGGGCCATGCTGGCGGCGCAATGCCTGGGCGGCGTGCCGGTGCCGCTGTACCAGGATGCGCCGGCGGCCGACATGGCCTATGTGCTCAACGACGCCGAAATCGCCTTTGCCATCGTCGAAGACCAGGAACAGGTCGACAAGCTGCTCGAACTGCAGGCCCTGTGCCCGCAGGTGCGCCACATCGCTTTCGACGACGAGCGCGGCATGCGCCACTACAAGCAGGCCGGCCTGACTTCATTCGCCGCGCTGCAAGCGCTCGGCCACGCGTGGGATCAGGCCCACCCCGGCGCGTTCGACGCGGCGCTGGCGGCGGGCGGCGGCAGCGACATTGCAATCATCCTGTACACCTCAGGCACCACCGGCAAACCGAAGGGCGTATGCCAGTCGCATGCCGCGCTGATGGCGGCCGGCGTGGGCGGGGTCGGCTTCGACAAACTCACCGACCGCGAAGACATCCTCTCCTACCTGCCGATGGCGTGGGTGGGTGACTGCCTGTTCTCGCTGGCGCAGGCCATGGTGGCCGGCTTCACGGTCAACTGCCCGGAGTCGGGCGACACGGTGCTGACCGACCTGCGCGAGATCGGGCCGACCTACTATTTTGCGCCGCCGCGCGTGTTCGAGAACATGCTCACCACCGTCATGATCCGGATGGAAGACGCGAGCGCCATCAAGCGCAAGATGTTCCACCATTTCATGGACGTGGCCAGGCGCTGCGGCGCCGATATCCTGGACGGCAAACCGGTGTCCGGACTTGACCGCGCGGCGTATGCGCTCGGGAGCCTGCTGGTGTACGGACCGCTGAAAAACGTGCTTGGCCTGTCGCGCGTGCGCGTGGCCTACACCGCCGGCGCGGCGATCGGGCCGGACCTGTTCCGCTTCTACCGTTCGATCGGCGTCAACCTCAAGCAGCTGTACGGCTCCACCGAAACCTGCGCCTACGTGTGCCTGCAACCGGACGGGAACATCAAGTTCGACAGCGTCGGCCTGCCGGCGCCCGGCGTCGAGGTCAAGATCGCCGCCAGCGGCGAGGTGCTGGTCAAGTCGGCCGCCACCATGGCCGGCTACTTCAAGCGCGCCGATGCGACTGCCGAAGTGATCGACGCCGACGGCTACTTTCATACGGGCGACGCCGGCATATTCGACAGTGAAGGCCACCTGAAAATCATCGACCGCGCAGCCGACGTGGGCAAGATGGACTGCGGCGCGATCTTCGCACCGAACTACATCGAAAACAAACTCAAGTTCTTCCCGTTTATCAAAGAGGCGGTCGCGTTCGGAAACGCGCGCAGCCAGGTGTGCGCGTTCATCAATATCGACATGGAAGCGGTCGGCAACTGGGCCGAGCGGCGCAATATCGCCTACGCCGGCTACACCGACCTGGCCGCGCACGGCACCACCTACGACCTGATACGCGACTGCGTGGAGAAGGTCAACGCCGACCTGGCCGGCGAAGCGCTGATGGGCGCGACCCAGATCCACCGTTTCCTGGTGCTGCACAAGGAGCTCGACCCGGACGACGATGAACTGACGCGCACGCGCAAGGTGCGGCGCAAATTCATCGCCGACAAATACGCGGTGCTGATCGAGGCGCTGTACACCGACAAGGCCAGTCAGTTCATCAGCACCCAGGTCAAGTTCGAAGATGGCCGCGTGGGCACGGTCAGCGCCGATCTGCGCATCTGCGGGGCCACCACCTACCCTGTTTTGGAGAAGGCTGCGTGAGGAGCGCGTTGCGATGAAGATGAACGAACTTAATGATCCAGCGAAGAATGAACCAGCGATGAATGAGCCAGCAATGGCGGGATCGGCGCGCAAGATCGGGCCGGTGATCCTCGACCTGAACAACATCTCGCTGTCGTTCGGCGGGGTCAAGGCGCTCACCGACATCTCGTTCAACGTCAGGCGGCACGAAATCCGCGCCATCATCGGACCGAATGGTGCGGGCAAGAGTTCGATGCTGAACGTGATCAATGGCGTGTACCGCCCGCAGCAAGGGGAGATCGTGCTGCGCGGGGAGCACCGCAAGAACATGGACTGTTACGGCGCGGCCAAGGCGGGCATTGCGCGCACCTTCCAGAACATCGCGCTGTTCAAGGGGATGACGGTCCTGGACAACATCATGACCGGCCGTAACCTGAAGATGAAGTCGAATTTCCTGATGCAGGCCTTGTACTGGGGGCCGGCGCGGCGCGAGGAGATTGCGCACCGCGAAAAGGCGGAGGAGATCATCGATTTCCTGGAGATCCAGGCGATCCGCAAGACGCCGGTGGGACGGCTGCCGTACGGGCTGCAAAAGCGCGTGGAGCTGGGACGGGCATTGGCGGCCGAACCCGATATCTTGCTGCTCGACGAGCCGATGGCGGGCATGAACGTGGAGGAGAAGCAGGACATGTGCCGTTTCATCCTCGACGTGAACGACCAGTTCGGGACCACCATCGTGCTGATCGAGCATGACATGGGCGTGGTGATGGATATTTCGGACCGCGTGGTGGTGCTCGATTACGGCAAGAAGATCGGGGACGGCACGCCGGATGAAGTGCGCAGCAATCAAAACGTGATTAATGCGTACTTGGGAGTGGCGCATTGAAGCTATCGCAAACGACATATACCCCGTCGTTCCCGCGCAGGCGGGAATCCATAGCACCTTTGAGCATAGGTGCTATGGCCCCCCGCCTGCGCGGGGGCGACGGAGCTAACCGACGGACCTGAGGACGCACCATGAATTTTTTCTTTGAAGTCCTGATCGGCGGCCTGCTTTCCGGCGTCATGTACGCGCTGGTCGCCATCGGTTTCGTCCTGATCTACAAAGCCTCGGGCGTGTTCAACTTCGCCCAGGGCGCGATGGTGTTTTTCGCCGCCCTCACCTGCGTCGGCATCATCGACAAATTCGGCGTCTCGATCTGGATCGCCATTCCGCTCACCATGGTGGTGATGATCGCGCTCGGTCTTGCCATCGAACGGGTGGTCCTGCGCCCGCTGGTCAACCAGCCCGAAATCACCCTCTTCATGGCCACCATCGGCCTGGCCTTCTTCATCGAAGGCCTGGCCCAGCTGCTGTGGGGCTCGCAGGTGCACAAGCTGGACTTGCCGATCGAAGACGTACCGATCCCCTACCTGCTCGATAACTACAACATCATCGTCTCCCAGTTCGACGTTACCGCCGCCGCCATCTGCGCGCTGCTGGTGACCGCGCTCGCGCTGCTGTTCTCGAAAACCAAAGTCGGCCGCGCCCTGCGCGCGGTCGCCGACGACCACCAGGCGGCACTCGCGGTCGGCATCCCGCTGCAGCAGATCTGGGCCGTGGTGTGGTCCGTGGCCGGACTGGTCGCGCTGGTGGCGGGCCTGTTGTGGGGAGCGCGCAACGGCGTGCAGTTCGCGCTGACCTTCATCGCCCTGAAAGCGCTGCCGGTCTTGATCCTGGGCGGGTTTACCTCGGTCCCCGGGGCGATTGTCGGTGGCCTGATCATCGGCGCGTCCGAAAAGCTGGCCGAGGTGTATATCGGCCCGATGGTCGGCGGCGGCATCGAAGGCTGGTTCCCGTACGTGCTGGCCCTGTTGTTCCTGCTGGTGCGGCCGGAAGGCCTGTTCGGCGAAAAAATCATCCGGAGAATCTGACATGTTTTACCGCGAAGCCGGACAATTCAAGACCACCTACGAAACCGACGGGCAGATCTTCCCGATCCGCCAGGACCGCATCGCCCTGGGCGCCCTGCTGCTGCTGGCGCTCGTCCTCGTGCCGCTGTTCGCCTCGCCCTACATGCTGTCGGCGATCCTGATCCCGTTCCTGATCTTTGCGCTGGCCGCGCTGGGACTGAACATCCTCACCGGCTATTGCGGCCAGCTCTCGCTCGGCACCGCCGCCTTCATGGCGGTCGGCGCGTTCGCCTCGTTTAACTTCATCGCGCGCCTGCCCGGCATTCCGATGCTGCTCGCCTTTGTGCTGGGCGGCCTGTGCGCCGCAATGGTGGGTATCGCCTTCGGCCTGCCGTCGCTGCGCATCCGCGGCTTTTACCTGGCCGCGTCGACCCTGGCGACCCAGTTCTTCGTGGTCTGGTGCCTGACCAAGATTCCCTACCTGACCAATTACAGCAGCTCGGGCGTGATCACGGCGCAGAAGATCGTCATCTTCGGCTACCTGTTCGATACGCCGGCCAGCAAGTACATGCTGGTGCTGGCGATCGTGGCGCTCATGGCGCTGCTGGCCAAGAACATGATCCGCTCCAACGTGGGCCGCTCGTGGATGGCGGTGCGCGACATGGACGTGGCGGCCGAAGTGATCGGCTTTCGGCCGATGCGCACCAAGCTGCTGGCGTTCGCGGTCAGTTCGTTCTACTGCGGCGTGGCCGGCGCGCTGTACGCCTATGCCTATCTGGGCACGGTCGAACCGGAAGCGTACAGCCTCGATCTGTCGTTCCGCATCCTGTTCATGATCATCATCGGCGGGGTCGGCTCGGTGCTCGGTTCCTTCCTGGGCGCGGCCTTCATCGTGCTGCTGCCGGTGTTCCTCAATATCCTGGCGCACAGCCTGTCGCTGCCAACCTCGGTGGCGTCGAACCTGGAGTTCATGGTGTTCGGCGCGCTGATTATCTTTTTTCTGATCGTGGAGCCGCACGGCCTTGCGCGCCTGTGGCAAGTAGGCAAAGAAAAACTGCGGCTTTGGCCGTTCCCGCACTAACGCATTCTTCCGGAGACCACAATGAATCACGTAAAACACAAGATGAAGAGCATCATGCTGTGCGCCACCCTGATCGGCGCCTTCAACCAGGTGCAGGCGGCCGACCAGTTCCTCGCGCTGCCGTCCTACCGCGTCGGCCCGTATGCGGCCGGCGGTTCGGGCTTTTACGGCGGCGCGATCGACTACTTCAACCTGGTCAACGCCAACGGCGGCGTCAATGGCGTCAAGATCCTGTGGGAAGAATGCGAGACCGAATACAACCCGTCGCGCGGCATCGAATGCTACGAACGGCTGAAAACCAAGAACGGCGGCGCCACCATGGTCGAGCCGCTCTCCACCGGGATCGCCTACGGCGTGCTCGATCGCCTGGTGCAGGACAAGATCCCGATGACGACCCTCGGCTACGGCCGCTCCGACGCGGCCAACGGCAAGGTGTTCCCGTACGTGTTCCCGCTCATTACCAGCTACTGGAACCAGGCGGCGGCGATGATCAAGTACCTGGCCGACAAGGAAGGCGGCTACGCCAAGCTGAAAGGCAAGAAGATCGTCCACCTGTACCACGACTCGGCCTTCGGCAAGGAACCGCTGCCGGTGCTGGAAGCGCAGGCCAAGCAGTACGGCTTCGAGTTGATCAAGATCGCGGTGGCGCCGCCGGGCAGCGAGCAGCAGTCGCAGTGGCTGCAGATCCGCCAGGCCAGGCCGGACCACGTGATCCTGTGGGGCTGGGGCGTGATGAATTCGGTGGCGATCAAGACCGCGCAGCGCAACGGCTTCCCGCGCGAGAAGATGCTGGGCGTGTGGTGGGCCGGTTCGGAAGAAGACATGATTCCATCGGGCGAAGCGGCCAAGGGCTACACCTCGATGACCTTCAACACGCCGGGTAACTACCCGCTGATCGACGAGATCCGCAAGAAGGTCTACGCGGCCGGCAAGGGCAACCTGTCCGACCAGGCGCGTATCGGCTCGGTGTACCACATGCGCGGCCTGACCGCCGGCATCCTGTGGGTGGAGGCGATCCGCGTGGCGCAGGACAAATTCGGCAAGGGCAAAACCATGACCGGCGACCAGATTCGCTGGGGCCTGGAAAACCTGAACGTGGACGAGGCGCGCCAGAAGGCGCTGGGCGCGTTCGGCATGTTCCCGACCGTGAAAACCAGCTGCGACGACCACGAAGGCTCGGGCGCGGTCAAGGTCCAGCAGTGGGATGGCAAGAAGTGGATCGCCATCACGCCAAACTGGGTGGTGGGCGACAAGGCCCTCACGCGCAAGCTGGTCGAGGAGTCGTCGGCGGCCTACGCGGCCGAGAAGAAGATCACGCCGAGCTGCATGAAGTAAGCATATCAAGTCCCTTGCCCTCGCGCCAGAGCAGCGGCGCGAGGGATTTTTATACCATGCGAAAAGCCTATGACCACCATCGCTGCCAGCACGCCGTACCTGTCGGTCAATAACATCGAAGTCATTTACGACCATGTGATCCTGGTTTTGAAGGGCGTGTCGCTGCAGGTCCCGAAAGGCAAGATCGTGGCCCTGCTGGGCGCCAACGGCGCCGGGAAATCGACCACCCTGAAAACCATCTCGACCCTGCTGCGCGGCGAACGTGGCGACGTGACCAAGGGCGAGGTGCAGTTCAAGGGTGAACGGGTGGACCACCTGACGCCGAACGAATTGGTCAAGCGCGGCTTGTCGCAGGTGATGGAGGGCCGTCACTGTTTCGGCCACCTGACTATCGAGGAAAACCTGCTGACCGGCGCTTACACGCGCAGTATCCCGCGCGCCGAACTGAAAGCCGCGCTGGAAGCGGTGTACCAGTATTTTCCGCGTCTGAAAGAGCGGCGCGGCAGCCAGGCCGGCTACACATCGGGCGGCGAGCAGCAGATGTGCGCCATCGGACGCGCGCTGATGGCCAAGCCGTCGATGATTTTGCTCGATGAACCGTCGATGGGCATCGCGCCGCAGATCGTCGAAGAGATCTTCGACATCGTCAAGGATCTCAATCAGAAAGAAGGCGTGTCGTTCCTGCTGGCCGAGCAGAACACCACGGTCGCGCTGCGCTACGCCGACTTCGGCTACATCCTCGAAAACGGGCGCGTGGTGATGGAAGGCGAGGCGAAGGAACTGGCCAACAATGAAGACGTCAAGGAGTTCTATCTTGGCGTGGCCGGGGCCGAGCGCAAGAGTTTCAGGGACATGAAGTTTTATCGCCGCCGCAAACGCTGGCTGGCTTGAAAGATCACGATGAATTTTGAAGCTGCAAAAGCGCTGTGCCGCACCTTCCCCGGCGCGACCGAAGACCTGAAATGGGACACGCGGGCCGTGTATTCGGTGGGCGAGAAGATGTTCGCGATGTCGGATCACGCGGTGCCGGCCAGCGGCATCTGCTTCAAGGTGGAGGACGAGCGCTTTCTGGAGTTGACCGACCGCCCCGGCATCATTCCCGCGCCGTACCTGGCGCGGGCCAAGTGGGTGTACGTGGAGGACGCGAAGGCGCTCAGCGACGCGGAAGGCGCGGCGCTGCTGCGGCGCGCCTACGAACTGATTTTTGCCAAGTTGACCCGCAAGCTGCAACGCCAGATCGGAGAACAAGCATGAAGGTAGACAACCTCGGGGACACCCGCGACACCCTCGACGCGCTGGAGACGCGCGATCCGCAGGAGCGCGAGCGCGACCTGATGGCGCGCCTGCCGCAACTGATCGAGCGCGCCCGCAGCGCGCCGGGCTGGGCGCGCATCCTGGAGGGCGTCGATAGTGCCGCCATCGACAGCCGCGCCGCGCTGGCGACGCTGCCGATCACGCGCAAGGCCGACCTGAAGGCGCTGCAGACGGCGTCCAGGCCCTTCGGCGGGCTGGCGGTGACGCCCGTCGGCGAGCTGTCGCGCGTGTATGTGTCGCCGGGGCCGATTTTCGATCCGGAGGGACGCGGCCAGGACTGGTGGCGCTTTGCGCGGCCGATGTACGCGGCCGGCGTGCGCGCGGGCGGGCTGCTGCAGAACTGCTTTTCGTATCACTTTACGCCGGCCGCCTTCATGGTCGAAGGCGGGGCGGCGCGCATCGGCTGCGCGGTGATTCCGGCCGGCGCCGGGCAGACCGAGATGCAGGTGCAGGCGATTGCCGACCTGCGTCCGGATACGTATGTGGGCACGCCCTCGTTTTTGCGCATCATTATCGAAAAGGCGCGCGAGATGGGGGCCGACATCAGCAGCATGCGCAACGCGCTGTTGGGCGCCGAGGCGCTGCCGGAGTCCTTGCGCGCGTGGTTCCGCGAAAACGGCGTGCCGCATGTGTTCCAGACCTATGCGTCGGCCGATATCGGCAGCATGGCGTACGAAACGGCCACCGGCGGCGTGCTCAATCCCGGCATGATGCTCGATGAGGATGTGGTGCTCGAAATCGTGCGCCCCGGGAGCGGCGAGCCGGTGGCGCCGGGCGATATCGGCGAGATCGTGGTGACCTTGTTCAATGCGGATTATCCCTTGATCCGCTTTGCGACGGGGGATATGTCGGCGCTGCTGGTCGATGCCGGGCCGTCGCGCTGCGGGCGCACCAACAGCCGGATTCGCGGCTGGCTGGGACGGGCCGACCAGACTACCAAGGTCAGGGCGATGTTCGTGCATCCGTCGCAGGTGAATAACATCGTGCGCCGGCATCCGGGCATCTTGAAGGCGCGCCTGGTGGTGACCGGCAGGATGGCCAACGATGTG
This sequence comes from Massilia mucilaginosa, assembly GCF_011682145.1. Taxonomy (GTDB): domain Bacteria; phylum Pseudomonadota; class Gammaproteobacteria; order Burkholderiales; family Burkholderiaceae_D; genus Telluria_A; species Telluria_A mucilaginosa. Next base: position 65,635 of record NZ_WHJH01000014.1, on the reverse strand, counting down.
ATGACCTTGCACTGCGAGGTGGCCACGGCGCCGGATGCGGCGCAGGCGGCGGCGATCGTGGAGTCGATTCGCGAGGTGACCAAGCTGCGCGGGGAAGTGCGGTTCGAGTCGCCTGGGACCCTGGCTGACGATGGCAAGGTGATCGAGGATTTGCGCGATTACAGTTGAACTGTCGCTATGTCGCTCACGCGACCAACGACGGCATTCGCCGCACCACCGACATCGTTCCCGCCCCCACCCTCGTCGTCCCCGCGCAGGCGGGGATCCATAGCACCTTTGAGCATAGGTGCTATGGGTTGCCGTGGGGGCGCCCAGCCCTTCGCGGGAACGACGGGCGCTCGCCGTGTCGCACAATTCCAACGGTCCCCATTGTGCAGTGCACTTTCCCGCATAATTGCCTGGTGTCCTTTATGAGCTAACTACCATGCAAGAATTCCACGCTGAACGTGCACGCACCCTTCTCAACAATGCGGAGGAAATCTTCGATGGCGCCGCCGTCCAGGCCGCCGTGCGCCAGGTCGCGGACAAGCTCAACGCCCGCTTCGACCGCCTTGACAACGCCGCCTTCCCGCTCGTGCTCGGCGTCATGGGCGGCGCCGTCGTGTTCACCGGCAACCTGTTGCCGCAGCTGCGCTTCCCCCTCGAATTCGACTACATCCACGTCAGCCGCTACGGCGACGACGACCAGGGCGGCAATGTGGTGTGGAAAGTCATCCCGCGCCCCAGCGTGGCCGGCCGCATCATCATCGTGCTCGACGATATTTTGGACGAGGGCGAAACCCTGGCCCAGGTCAAGCAGCGCCTGCTCGACATGGGCGCGGCCGAAGTCGTCATCGCCGTGTTCGCCGACAAGGCCCTGAAACGCAGCAAACCGGTCAAGGCGGACATCGTCGGCCTGTCGATTCCCAACAAGTTCGTGGTCGGTTTCGGCATGGATGTGTATGGCTACTGGCGCAACTTGCCTGGCCTGTGGGCAATCCGTCCGGAAGACCTCAAGCAGCGGTGATTTTCAACAAAATCGTCACGCGCATGAAAAACCCGCCGCTTCCTACGCGGCGCGGGTAATACCAATCAAAATGGGTACTAAATCGGTACTACTGACCTTGTGTACAATTTGATATCTCTCTGATATCCCGCCTTTCTCCAACCCTACACTTGACGATGCGTTTCCCGAATATGCATGCGCGATAAAGGCATACCTTGCCTGGACGCGACATTCTTTCAGAAATCTAACTGGTATTTCATTTTACTCAACTCGCTAAAACCACTTGACTACCAATTCTCCGAGGCTCACTCTGGCTCACCGTTTTCCGGATTGATCGGCGCAGTTCCGATTGCAGAGGGACCTCGAAAAACCGTAGCGAGCGGTGCAAGTTTCGTCTAAGAAGCGCAGCCGTACGAACGTACGGTGAGCATCGCAGGGCGAAAATGGCGCCGCGCAGTAGGTTTTTCGAGGTCCCATGCAGAAGATCGTAAAACGGACACCCATCGACCAAGGAGACAACATGCAATACAACACAAAGAGCAGCCTGCTGATCGCGCTCATCGGCGGCATGCTCGCCGCGTGCGGCGGCAGCGGCGGCGACAAATCCGACATGCAGGGCAGCATGACCAAAACGGCTGCGGCCGTGGTCGCCTGCGCCGACTGGAATGCGAGCGCCATCTACACCGCCGGTCATTGCGCGGTCTACCAGGGCAAGGTCTACAAAGCCAAGTGGTGGACCCAGAACAATATCCCCGGCACAGAACAATGGGGACCGTGGGAACTGACCACCGATACCCCGACGCCGACGCCTACCCCGCCGACCCCGACACCGACGCCGCCAACACCGACGCCGCCGACCCCAACGCCACCGACGCCGACCCCCACCCCGGTCGGCGGACGTGAAATCGGTTCCTACTTCGCGCAGTGGGGCGTGTACGGCCGTGGCTACGAAGTGGCCGACATCCATACCACCAAGACACCAGTGAACGGCGTGCCGACCAGCGTGGCTGACCAGCTCACCTTCATCAACTATGCCTTCGGCAATGTGTACGCCAAAAACGGCGGCTACGAATGCGACATGGTGACCAAGGCCGAAACCGGCAACACCACGCCGCCGCCAGCCGACGCCGGCACCGGCGGCGATGCCTATGCCGATTACCAGCGCTCGCCTGCGCGCACCGTCGACGGCAAGGTCATCCCTTGGGATGCCAAGCTGACCGGCAACTTCGCCCAGCTGAAACTGCTGAAAGCGGCCCACCCGAACCTGAAAGTATTCATTTCGCTGGGCGGCTGGAGCTGGTCGCGCTACTTCTCGGCGGCCGCCAAGACCGACGCCCTGCGCAAGCAGCTGGCGCGCTCGTGCATCAAGCAATTCATTGCCGGCGACTTGCCGGTGCAGGATGGACGCGGCGGACCGGGCGCGGCCAAGGGCGTGTTCGACGGCATCGATATCGACTGGGAATACCCGGGCGGTGGCGGCCAGTCGTACAACACGGTCGACACGGTCAACGACAAGCGCAACTTCACCTTGCTGATGGCCGAGTTCCGCGCCCAGCTCGACGCACAGGGCAAGCTCGACGGCAAACGCTATCCGCTGACGGCCGCCATCGGCGCCGGCGGCGAGAAGATTGCCCAGACCGAACCTGCGCTGTATAGTCAGTACATGGACTGGGTCAACGTGATGACGTACGACTTCCATGGTGGATGGGAAAACACTACTAATTTCCATGCGCCACTTTACCGTGACCCTGCCGACCCGGCGACCGGCAACCTGATCAAGTACAACACCGACGACGCGATCAAGACGCTGATCGCAGCCGGCATGCCGAAGAACAAAATCCTGCTGGGCGTGCCGTTCTACGGCCGCGGCTGGAAAGGCGTGAGCCCCGGCCCGCGCGGCGACGGTTTGTACCAGGCAGCAAGCGGTCCGGCAGCCGGCCAGTACGAATCCGGCATCGACGACTACAAGGTTCTCATCAATAAGGCCGGCACCCGCTGGACTCATCCGGTGACCAAGCAGTTGTACCTGCTGACCACGAACAGCGAATGGTGGAGCTATGACGATCCGGCCACCATCGATGTGAAGATGAAGTATGTGCGCGATCAGGGCCTGCGTGGCGCGTTCTCCTGGGAACTCGACGGCGATGCCAACGGTACCCTGACCAGCGCAGTATGGAAGGGCCGCTAAGCGGCTAAGCGGAGGGACCGGTTGCCGACTCACAAGGCGGCCGGTTTCTCCATGCCCGCAACCTCCTGGAGAAACCTCTTGAAAATTCAATCGAACGCGAAGCCGGCCATGCAGCTCAACGACGACTGGCGCCGCTGGATCGCCGAAAACCTCATGCTCGGCACACCGCCCGAGACGATCGCCGCCATCCTGGTCAAATCGAACCTGTCCCAGGCGAATGCCCGGACCGAAATCGACGCGGCGCTGCGCAGCCCGTATTTGCAGGCTGCGCGCAGGCTGGCCAATCGGGTCAACAAGCGCGACTGGGTGCTCAACATCCAGTCGCAATTGAACCGGCTGTACGACGAGGGGATTGAACGACGGGAACGGCTCTCCGGCGAGGACTTCCTGCAACAGTACTACCGCACCAACCGGCCGGTGATCATCACCGGCATGCTGGAGCATTTCCCGGCACGCCAGAAATGGAACCTCGACTATTTTGCGGAGCGCTTCGGCGAACGCGAGGTCGAGGTGCAGTTCGGACGCGAAGCCGATCCCCAATACGAGCTCAACAGTATCGCCCACAAGCGCAAGATGCCTTTCGGCGAGTACGTGGAGATGGTCCGCACCAGCGGCCGCACCAATGACTTCTACATGACCGCCAACAACGACTCGCTCAACCGCGAGGCGTTGAAGGAATTGTTCGAGGACGTAGGCACCCTGCCCGAGTACCTGGATGACGACCCGGGCCGGCGCGGCTTTTTCTGGTTCGGCCCGGCCGGCACGGTAACCCCGTTCCACCACGACCTGACCAATAACTTCATGGCCCAGATCGTCGGGCGCAAGAAGATCAAGCTGATGGCGCCGTCGGACACGCCAAGGATCTACAACCACCGGCACTGCTTCACCGAGGTGGACGCCCGCAACATCGACCTGGCGCGCTTTCCCGCCATGGCCGAGGTGCAGGTCCTCGAATGCGTGCTGGAACCGGGCGAGATCCTGTTCCTGCCGGTTGGCTGGTGGCATTACGTGGAAGGGCTCGATATTTCGGTGACGCTGTCGACGACCAATTTCCGGTGGCCGAACGACTTCTACAGTAACTATCCCCCGAATCATGATTTTTAGGGGGAACACCATGAATGACGGAGACAATAAAAATGACGATCAATCGTTTGATGGGCGCCCTTCTCGGCAGCGCCCTGGTAGCGTGCGGAGGCGCCAGCGGTCCTGACGCCGTTCAGGGCCAGGGCGGCGAATCGAAGCAGCTGGCCCAGGTGGTGGTGTGCAGCGCATGGTCCGCCACCCAGGTGTACACGGCTGGCGCCTGCGTCAGCCATCTGGGCAAGACCTACACCGCGAAGTGGTGGACACAGAACAATGTCCCCGGCACCGAGGAATGGGGACCGTGGGCGCTGTCGACGACGCCGACGCCTACTCCAACACCGACGCCAACGCCTACTCCAACACCGACGCCAACGCCTACTCCAACACCGACGCCGACTCCGACGCCTACTCCAACGCCGACGCCGACTCCGACGCCTACTCCAACGCCGACGCCGACGCCGACACCGACACCGACGCCAACGCCGACGGTTGCCTGCCGCCCTGACGGCCTGACCTCCAAGGTGCCCAACGTGCCGTATTGCGGCGTGTACGACGCCAACGGCCGCGAAGTGCTCGCGCACGGCCTGAATCGCCGCATCGTCGGCTACTTCACCAGCTGGCGCACGGGCAAGGATGGCACGCCTTCCTACCTCGTCAACAACATCCCGTGGGACAAGATCACCCACGTCAACTACGCCTTCGCCGCGGTCGATCCCGCCACATCCAAGCTGTTGCTCGGCAGCGGCCCGGCCAATCCGGACACTGGCCTCACCTGGCCCGAGAACCCGGCCGCCGCGATGGACCCGAGTCTGCCGTACAAGGGCCACTTCAATATGCTGGCGCAATACAAGCGCAAGCATCCGGACGTGAAGATCATGCTCTCGGTGGGCGGCTGGGCGGGCAGTGGCGGCTTCTACACGGCCACCACCAACGCCGACGGCTCGCTCAACAGCGCCGGCATCGACACCCTGGCCGACTCGATGGTCGCGTTCCTGCGCCAGTACCGCTTCTTCGACGGCATCGACATCGACTACGAGCACCCGACCACCAACAACGAGGCCGGCAACCCGCTCGACTTCGGCATGTCGAAACCGCGCCTGGCCGGCCTGATGAAAAGCTACAACGTGCTGCTGGAAAGGGTGCGCACCAAGCTCGACACGGCGGCGGTGGCCGACAAGAAATACTACATGCTGACCATCGCCGGTTCGGCCTCGGCCTGGATCTTGCGCGGGGAAGAAAACCTGTCGGGCCTGAAGTACCTCGACTACGCCAGCCTGATGAGCTACGACCTGCACGGCGGCTGGAACCAGTACGTCGGTCCCAACGCGGCCCTGTTCGATGACGGCAACGATGCCGAACTGCGCGCCGGCAACGCCTACCAGTTCGCCAACATCGGCTACCTGAACGTCGACTGGTCGTACCGCTACTACCGTGGCGCCTTGCAGGCCGGACGCATCAACCTGGGCGTGCCGTACTACACACGCGGCTGGAAGAACGTCAACGGCGGCACCAACGGCCTGTGGGGCACCACCGCGCTGGTCAGCTCGACCGTGACCTGCGCCGGCGTCAAGACCTGCGGCGAAGGCGCGGTCGGCATCGACAACCTGTGGCACGACCTGGACGTCAACGGCCAGCCGATCCCCGGCGGCGGCAATCCGCTGTGGCACGCGCTGAACCTGGAAAAAGCCATCCTGCCGGACTACCTGGACGCCTACAAGGTGACCGACAAGACCCTGCGCGGCACCTACCAGCCGAACTACAGCGCCACCATGGCGGCGCCGTGGCTGTGGAACCCGACCACCCGCGTGTTCCTCTCGACCGAGACGGCGCAATCGATGGATGCCAAGGCGCGCTACATCGTCGACAACAACGTCGGCGGCATCATGATCTGGGAGATGGCGGGCGACTACGCGTGGGATGCCAGCAAGAACGGCGGCAAGGGCCAGTACGTGATGGGCAACACCCTGACCACCAACACCTTCAACACCTTCAAGGCGGCGGGGCCGTACGGCAACAAGCGCGCCGAGACGGCCGTGCCTGCCAGCAGCGCCAAAGTCAGCATCGAACTGGGCGGCTGGAAGCTGGGCGACAGCAACTTCCCGATCAATCCGGTGATGACGGTGACCAACAAGTCGGCCACCACGATTCCGGGCGGCAGCGTGGTCGAGTTTTCGTATCCGGTGTCGGCGCCGGCCAACATGAGCGACCAGTCGGGATACGGGCTGAAAGTGACGGCGGCGGGGTATACGGGGCCGAACAACATCGGCGGCTTCAAGGCCAACTTCAACCGCGCGCAGTTCACGATTCCGGCATGGCAGGCACTGGCGCCGGGTGCGTCGGTATCGCTCACGCTCAACTACCAGTTGCCGATTTCGGGGCCCTCGAACTACGCGATCACGGTCGGCGGCAAGCGCTATGCGCTGGCGGACGAGTATCCGGAACTGCCGGTGGCGCTGCCGTAAGCGTCGCTTGAGTACCTAGCCAAGGACCCGGAAACGCCAGCGCGCGCTTCCGGGTTTTTTCTGGCCGATATCCAATTTCCTGGAGTGAAAATATGAAACAGCAATTATCGACCTTGGCGCTGGGACTGCTCGCGGGCATGCTGGCCGGCTGCGGCGGCAATGGTGGCGGAGAATCAACGGGCAGCGACAGCGGATCGCGTGCGATGTCGAATGTCAGTGCGAATGCGGCCTGTCCGGCCTGGAGCGCCAGTGCGGTATTTACTGCCGGCATGTGCGTGATTTACGACAGCAAGGTCTACAAGGCGAAGTGGTGGACCCAAGGGAATGTGCCGGGGACGGAGCAATGGGGACCGTGGGAGCTGATCCCGCTGACACCAACGCCGACGCCACCGCCCGTACCGACGCCGACACCGACGCCGACTCCAACACCAACACCGACGCCGACGCCAACGCCAACCCCGACACCCGGCGGCGTTCCGACCAGGGCGCAGGCCGAGGCGCGCGAAGCGCAGCTGACCGACAACGCCTTCTTCCGCACGGTCAAGGCATCGATCCGCACGCTGGACAACGCGGGCGTCGAGCAAGTGGTTGCGGGACGCAGCGCCAATCCGATCAACGTCAAGCGCGTCGAGCGGCTGCTGCCGGCGACCAAATGGGATCACTTCTTCGCCGTGCGCGAGCCGAGCTATACCTACCAGCGCTTCCTGCAAGCGGTGGCCAAGTTTCCGGCCCTGTGCGACGACTACGCCGACGGGCGCGATGCGGACGGCATCTGCCGCCACACGCTGGCGACCATGTTCGCGCACTTCGCGCAAGAAACGGGCGAACACAACGCGAGCAGCACGCTTCCCGAGTGGCGCCAGGGCTTGAAGTACCTGCGCGAACTGGGCTGCGACGAAACCGGTGCCGGCTGCGGCTACAACGCCGAGTGCGCCGATCCGGTGTTCAATTCGGTCTGGACTTGCGGCAAGAATGCGGACGGCAGCTTCAAGAAGTATTTCGGACGCGGGGCCAAGCAGCTGTCGTACAACTACAACTACGGGCCGTTCTCGCAGATCATGTTCGGCGGCGATCAATCGGTGCTGCTGCGCGACCCGGACCGGGTGGCGTCGACGTGGCTGAATCTGGCGTCGGCGACGTTTTTCTTTGTGTATCCGCAGCCACCGAAGCCGTCGATGCTGCATGTGATCGACGGGACCTGGGTGCCGAACGCGGCCGACCGCGCGGCCGGGGCGGGGAACAACTTCGCCACGACCATCATGATCATCAATGCCGAGTGCGGACAGGGGACGGAAAAGGCGGCGGCGCAGAACCGCATCAACTACTACAAGCAGTTTGCGGGCGAGCTGGGGTGGAATGCGGGGGCGGAGCAGTTATCGTGCGCCACCATGCAGCGCTTCGGGCCGTCGAGCTCGGCGTCGTACAGCATTTACTGGGAGAAGAACTGGAATGAGGGCGGGCAGAATCAGTGCCAGCTGGTGAGTTACCAGACGCCGTATAGTGCGCTGATTGCGGATAACTATGTCAAGTGCGTGCAGGATAACTGGAAGGTCAAACTCCAGTAGAGCCGTCGCCCCGCGCCAAGGCGGCCCTCGGCGCGGGGACGACGGTCTTGAGACTAGCGATAATCGATCGCGCCCTCACCCAACCGCTTTGCGATTACAGCGCCAGCCGCGCGCGCGCGGCGTCGTATTCTTCCTTGAGGCGCGCCACCATGTCGGCGACCGTCGGCACATCATTCATCATCCCCACGCCCTGCCCGGCACCCCAGATATCGCGCCAGGCCTTGGCGCTGCCCGAACCGAAGCTCATCTTCGACTTGTCCGATTCCGGCAGGGCATCCGGATCGAGCCCGGCGTTGATGATCGATTTCTTCAGATAGTTCCCGTGTACGCCGGTGAACAAGTTCGTGTACACAATATCGGCCGCCGCCGATTCCACGATCGCGTCGCGGTATTCGTCGGTCACGTTCGATTCCCTGGTCGCCAGCCAGCGCGAGCCGATGTACGCGAAATCGGCGCCCATCGCCTGCGCCGCCAGAATCGCGTCGCCGGTGGCGATCGCACCCGACAAAGCCACCGGGCCATGGAAGAATTTACGCACCTCGCCCACCAGCGCGAACGGCGACAACGGCCCGGCGTGGCCGCCAGCACCGGCAGCGACCAGGATCAAGCCATCGACGCCCGCTTCCAGCGCCTTTTCGGCATGCCGGATCGACACCACATCGTGCAGCACGATTCCGCCATAGCTGTGGATGGCGTCGAGCATTTCTTTCGGCGGCGCGCGCAGCGAGGAGATGATGATCGGCACCTGATGCTTGACGCACATCGCGACGTCGTGTTCCAGGCGGTCGTTGGACTGGTGCACGATCTGGTTGACGGCGATCGGCCCCACCCTGGCGCCCGGGTTGGCAGCCTGGTAATCGGCCAGTTCCTGCTTGAGGTCGGTCAGCCAGGTGTCGAGCAGCTCGGCCGGACGGGCGTTGAGCGCGGGGAAGGAACCGACGATCCCAGCCTTGCACTGCGCCGCCACCAGCGCGGGTCCGCTGGCGATGAACATCGGCGATCCAATGACGGGAAGGGTGAGGTTTTGCAGCGCGGCGGGCAATGCCATGTCGGTCTCGCAATCGAAAAAAGTGGATGGAAGCAAATTCTCATCCATTATAGTGCGAAAAAAGTACGACCGTGCTTGAAAACTCGGCAGGAATGTGTTTACAGGTCGCTGTTGACCAGTTCTTCACCATCGCGCTTGGCCGCACCGGCCCGCACCAGCGATTGCACGGCCCAGTCGGCCATCTGGCCGGAGGTCTCGAAACGCTGCAGGTGGCGTGCGCGCGCGCCTTCGAGCACGGGAATGGTGGCGAACATGCCCGCCACGTCCGCCAGGCTGATGCGCTGGCGTTCGAGCAGCAGGAACTTGAGGATGACCTTGACCGCGTTTTCGGAATTGCGCAGCGGATCGGCTTCGAGAAAGTCGAGGCGCGTGAACGCCCGCTTCAACGCCGGCTGGACGTCGGTGAACATGGCGCCGTGGCCGGGAATGACGAGGCGGGCGTCCAGGCTGTCGATCAGGTCGAGCGTGGCGCGTGCCTCCAGGAAGCCCGATTCACCGTCGAGCTCGGGAAAAATCACGCCGAAACCGTTGCGCCACAAGGCGTCGGCGGAAATGACGATGCCTTCGCTCGGGCAAAAGAAGATCAGCGAATGCGGATGATGCCCGGGCGCGCCCAGCGCCTGCCACAGCTTGCCGCCCAGTTCCAGCTGGTCGCCGGGCGACACGCTAAAGTCGGCCTTGAACGGCTCGCACTGCTGGCCGGTGGCCTTGAAACTGAGCGCGTCCTCGTCCCAGGCCGCCACATTGCCGGCCTCGGCCACGGGAACGCCGATGCGGCAGCCGTAGCGCGCCTGGAGGGCCGCATTGCCGCCGCAGTGGTCCGAATGCAGGTGGGTGTTGATGACGCGCGCCAAAGGCCGCTCGCCGAGCGCGTGGCCGACCAGCGCCAGCGTCTGCGGCACGTGGGTCTTGTAGCCGCTGTCGATCAGGGTGGCTTCGCCGGCCCCGGTAAACAGCACATTGTTGGACGACAGCCAGCCGCGTTCGAACACCTGCATCGACGCCGGCAAGCGCGCCGGGTCGGGATTTAACATTGCACTCATGGGGGAACTCATTTTTTCATTTGAAACGCGAGCGAGATCTTGGCGAACTCGATCAGGACGGCTTGCGAGCCGCCATTGAAGGTGGTGAAGGAATTGCCGGTTCGCACAACCATGCGCGGCGGGAACAGCCACGAAAAGTAGGGAATGCCGATCATCTTGGCGCCGCGCACGTCGCGCCATTCGACCTGCTTGTCGTACAGCCAGGTCTGGCGGATGCCGGTGGCGTCCACCGTGGTGGTGGCGCGCAGGAACCAGTAATAGCTGACGCCCAGCATGACGATGGCGCCCACCAGCAGCGCCTTGACGCCCATCCCGAACGAGGGCAGCGGAAAGCGCCAGGCCACGCTGGCGGCGTACACCAGCAGCACCACGGTGACGATGGTGGCGAAGACTTTGAAGCCGGTCCCGTAGGCGGGGCCGGTAACGGCTTGCTGCGGAGTGTAGAAATTCATTTAGTCGAAGTCCAGTTCGGATTCACGGCGGCGGATTTCGGCCCAGACCGCGCGTTTGTACTCATCCGCGGCAGTGCCCCAGGCGACAATTTCATCGAGGGTGCGCAGGCAGCCGCGGCACAGCCCCTTGCAGGAAGCGGTATCGGGCGCCATTTCGCACAGGCTGATGCAGGGGGACGGCACCGGCGTCTGCAGTTCGGGATTCATGCGGCCCCCATGGGGTTGAGCGCGGCGGCCGCCTTGGCGGCGACCTTCGCGTTGAAGCGCACCGGGTCGATCACATGGCGCTCGTGGGTGCCTTCGCAGATGCGCTCGACGCCGTCCCACGCTTCCACGCGGAACAGCAGGCGGCGGCCGTCGACTTCCAGCACCTCGCCCTTGACAGCCAGGGTCATGCCGGGCGGGGTCGGCGCAAAATGGGAAAAGTGCACCATCGTGCCCAGGCTTTGCTCGCGCGGCCAGTCCATGAACGGCATGACGCCGTGCACGCAGGCCAGTTCCATCATGCCGACCAGGTAGCCGGTGGCCAGCACGTCGGGCATGTCGAGGCAGAAACCGGTGTCGTGGTACAGCTGCGGCACGCTGGCGCGCGCCGGAACGGTGTAGCTCCACTCGAAGCGGAAGCCGGCTTGCAGGTCGGGACTCATGCGCGGATTATGCCTTCTTTTAACGTTGCTCGATGAGCTCGACTTTGTTTCCGAAGGGATCGTTCACGGTGGCGCGTTGCAGTCCGTCCACCATCTCTTCTATCTGGACATCCACGTTAGCACCCCTCAACGCACCGACGAACGCATCGAAACCGGCGACGATCAAGGCCGGGTGTACTTTTTTGGCGGGCTGGAAAGCGCTGTCGGCCCCCAGGTGCAACTGGGCGCTGCCGCACTGGAACCAGGCGCCGCCGCGCACGGCCAGGTGGGCGGGCTTGGGCACTTCGGGCAGGCCCAGCACGCCGTTGTAGAAGGCGCGCGCGGCGTCTTCCGCGCCGACCGGCATCGCAATCTGCACGTGGTCGATTCCTGTAATGTTTGCCATCGTTTCTCCGCTGTGACGGGATTGATACATAAAAACGTCATTATCGCATTCAGACGAATCGCGCTTGACTGAGAAGCTCACAGGGGTAGACTACCATCCATACAGATGGCGTACGGATGCCACGCAGATGATATTGGAGACATATGAACGCCCGCGACCTGAAACTGAAACCTGCCGAATCGGAAAAAATCACCATCAACCTGGGCTTGATCGATCTTGGCCAGATCGACCTCCTGGTCAGTGAAGGCTTCTATTCGAACCGGACCGACCTGATCCGCACGGCGATCCGCAATCAGCTCAATACCCATGCCGAAGTGGTCCGGCAAACGGTGGCGCGCAAGAGCCTGGTGCTGGGAATGCATCATTATTCCCGGGCCGACCTCGAAGCGGCGCTGGCGGCGGGCGAACGGTTGCAGATCCAGGTACTGGGCATGGCAAGCATCGCCAGCGACGTCTCGGTAGAGCTGGCGCTGGCAACCATCGAATCCATTTTTGTGCTTGGAGCCCTGCATGCAAGCAGCGTGATCAAGACAGCACTGGCGGGCCGCATCCTCTGATGCGCTTACATAAGGAAAAAGCCAATGAAACTCAATGACAAACTGTTCGCGAACATGCGGGCGGCAACCAAGACCCTGATGGGCCAGGGGCCCAAATCCGCCACCAGCGTCATTCAGGAAGCGCTCAAGGTCCTGACGCCCCACAAAGGCGGTGCCGCCCAGCCAACGGCGGCGCCATCGGGAGCGCGCGAGATCACGCCGCCGATGCCTTCGCTCAATGGCGCCCAGGGTTTCAGCCAGGCGCGCGCAGGTACAGCGCCGCCCGGGCCGCAACCGCAGCCGGCGTCGCAGCCGCACGCGGCGGGCCCGTCGAACCACGAGCAATACGTCAAGAACGTGGTGCAGGACGCGACCGACGCCTTCCACAAGCTGATGCCCGACCTGCTCGCCAAGCTCGACCGTGCAGGCGCGAACGGCCATGCCGCCTTCAAGATGCCGCATTTCGACATCCCCGGCATGAACGGCATGCAGGATGGCGGCGCGTCGACGCCAGCCGAGGCGCTGCCTGGCAAATTTACCGACGGCAGCTTCACCAACGCGGCCGGCACCCGGACCTATAAATTGTACGTGCCGAGCAGCTACACCGGGCAAGCGATGCCGCTGGTGGTCATGCTGCACGGCTGTACGCAGGACCCGGACGACTTCGCCACCGGCACGCAGATGAATGTGCTGGCCGAAGAAATGCAGTGTCTGGTGGTGTACCCGGCGCAATCGATGCAAGCCAATTCCTCGCGCTGCTGGAACTGGTTCAATGCGGTCGATCAACAGCGCGGCCAGGGCGAGCCGTCGATCATTGCCGGCATTACCGAGGCCGTCATGCACAACCATGCGGTCGACGCCAGCCAGGTGTATGTGGCCGGGCTGTCCGCCGGCGGGGCGATGGCGACCATCATGGGCACCTTGTATCCGGAACTGTATGCGGCCGTGGGCGTGCATTCGGGCTTGCCGTTCGCCTCGGCGCACGATTTGCCGTCGGCCCTGGCCGCCATGAAGGGCAATTTCGGGCCGCAGCGCGCCAGCGGCAAGTCGATTCCGATCATCGTCTTCCATGGCGACAAGGATACGACCGTGCATCCGGTCAATGGCGACGAGCTGATCAAGCGCGGCGCGCATAACGTGATGCAGGAAATCATCGAGCCGGGCCGGGTGCCGGACGGGCACGCCTACACGCGCACCGTGCACCAGACGGTGAATGGCACGCCGCAGGCGGAGCAGTGGCTGATCCATGGCGCGGGCCATGCCTGGTCCGGCGGCAGCGCACGCGGCAGCTATACCGATGGCAAGGGACCGGACGCCAGCCGCGAAATGATGCGCTTCTTCCAGACCAAGCGCTAAGGCGGCGTTGTTCGAGGGTGGCGCTCGCCTAATCCGGCAGAAAATTATCATTGAGTACCTGGACCAGGGTCCAGGTACTCCTGCGCGGGAGTCCCGCGAGTTCCATGTGTTCGGCGGCAATGCCGAGGGCATCCTTCCACGCATCGTCGAGCCATTCGACATCGACCAGGGCCGACTGCAAACTGGGCATTTTGCGCAAGACGCGCGCAATGCTCATGCGCTGGTCGCCGATGCTGCGCAACAAGGCCGTATTGCGGCGGTCGGGCTGCGTATTCCATTCCAGCAATTGTGCAAACAAGGCCGACATGCGGCGTCCCAGCTCGCGTTTTTCGGCCTTGGCAACGCCTTCGATTTCTTCGGCGATGTTCTCCAGGTCGAGCGACGACCACTGCCGCGCCCGCAATAGGGCAGCCTGCTGGTAAGCCCAGGCCACCACGTCGGTGTCGTACAAATCTGCCATTGACCACTCCCAGTTCAAAGCCAACCCAGTCTCCGTATGGTAAGCCAAGCGAGCCCGGCACGGCTGAAAATCCCCACTGCCCGACAAGATAGTGGCGCGCCGCGACCTACCCAGGGAAAAACGTCGAATCGAGCACTTCCGCAGTGGCCCACACAGGCGTGCGCGGGAGAGTTTTCAATGTCGCCTGAACATCTCGATGAAGCTCATAAAAAATGTCGTGCAGATCGTGACCCCAAACTTTGGAACCGATTTTCGCTGGTTCGAGCGGTCCGCCCCGCTTGTGTTTAGATACGGCAACCTTTGCATCGCGGCACTTCAAGAGAAGCTCAACACAAAATGCTATGTTCGCGATGGCGGCCATGGACGATGCCTACAATAGAGCATCGTCGCGGTAGGCCGGGGCGGCCAGGTTGTAGTGCCCTAGGAGTCTGCGCGGCAGAACGATTTTTGACTACTTTTCGACATTTTCGGGGGTGCTTTACCCCTTCCCCATGTCGAGATCGTTGAACCTGGCGCGATCTGAGAGGCCGAAAATTTGAATGGCCGCTTCAGTTTTTCTGCCGCGCAGACTCCTAGGGCTGCTCGGTAAATATATGCTGATTGTTGAGGTTGGCGCACGTGATCTCCTGTTGGGCATAATTTAGAGGCAACTATACGCCCGTTTTGGGGCAGCGTCATGAACGCGTGATTAGGGCGCTAATCACGCGTTGGGTTCGCTTTTGGCGGCGTCGGCCGTTGTTTCCGTGTCGCATCCCTGCAGTCCCCGTCGCGTAGCAGGTCAACCTGGCGAAGCCACTCCTCCGGACCGAGGACGGGCAGCGAGTGGATCACCAGTTCGGCGAATCCTCGCTTCCGCAGCCAGGTGATCGCCTCGTCGATTTCCTTCGGTACAGTCATCGGGTCCATCGCTAGGCGATGCGACGCCAAAACCGCTTCCCCCGGTTGCGCGTGCCATCGCGCCGTGTGCGCCAGGTTCGCGCAAGCAGCTTTATGTCAATTTTCCGGCGCGGCCAACAAAATCGGTACTTGCAATCTTCTATTATTTGCGGATAATCCAACTATTGTGCGTTCCGCATACAGAGGGGAAAAGCATGACGACCGAAACGATTGACCACGCCACCCTGACCAAGCTGGTCGAGGCCGGCGTTGTCCGCAGCGCGCACGTGGTCGGCCAGGACGGCGGCTGGGGCATCCTGGTCAAATACGGCATGACCGAGCGCGCCCTGGCGGCGCAGCGCAGCCGCCAGGTGCGGATCTTCCGCAAGCTCGAAACGCTGGTCGAATACCTGAAAGGGGTCGGCATCCCGCGCTTCGACGTGGACGCCGTGAACTACGACCCGCACAGCACCACCACCGCCAAGCGCCCGGATCGCGCCGCCGCCATGAAGGACGCGCACGCAGCGGCCGCCTACACGAAATGGCTCAAGGCCGAGGTGCAGGAGGCCATCGACGACACCAGCCCGACCATCCCGCATGACGAGGCAATGCGCCAGGTTCGCGCCGCGATCAAGCTGGCATAAGGGGAGCGCGTGCACGTCATCCACTGGAAAAAACAAGCCATCAACGATCTGATCAGGATCGGCCAGCACATCGCCAAGGACAGCCCGGCCAGTGCCGGGAAAATGATTGACCTCATCGAGGGCAAGGTGACGCCGCTCGCTGCTCATCCAAACCTCGGCCGCATCGGGCGCAAGCGCGGCACCCACGAGCTGGTGGCGCACGAAAGCTATGTCGTGATCTACCGGGTACTGACCCAGAAAATTGAAATCCTGCGCGTCAAGCACACAGCGCAACAGTGGCCACCGGCATCCGCTTAGCGTGCTATTTTTCCGTTTTCTGTGTTCTCCCCTACTATGGCGAGCCGACAATACTGGTCAATGGGACCTCTGTAGTGAAGTCAAATCCCGTTAACTTTGCGCTTTCGACTGCATCCTTAAATTTCTGCGAGACAAAAACGCTTGTTGGCGCCTCTGGTAAAGAAAAAATATGTGCATTTGCAACTTTTTCTTCATACAATACTGGCTTGCGTACAAGTATATTGCCGTTATCATATCGCGAGTAATCAGACTTCTCGAGGTTTACGCAGTCGCATATATGTAACAATACTCGATAACCAATAAAACCTTCCACTGGAGCGTCTACTTCCAGAAATTCTCCCACAGGAGATAAAAATTCATTGAGGGCGTTTCTGGCCGTTTCGCTAAGGATAAGGAACGGTGCCAATCGAAACGAAAAATCGCCGACAGCTTTTCTTTTCTTCCTTCTATTCGCAAACTCAAGAGGAACTGGAGTGTAGTCCGGCCCAAAGGGTTTGGCACCAAGTTTTGCACAGCGCGATGCAATATCCTCCTCCCATTGTTCGGTACTGGTGAGGTAAGTTTGAAGAAATCCAGGATACTTGTCCGAGTCTCCAAGAAGTTTAAAGATGCCTGTTGAATTCATATTACGGTACTCCATTTTGCAGTTCTTACAGCATTTAGCAGCTCTTGGCGAAGTTTGCCCAGTTCCATTTCAACGGCTTGTTTTCCTCCTTTAGCGTTAGCCGTTCTCAATCTATCGTTGACCGCATCGATGTACTTGTCCGGATGTCGTCCATTGTGAAGAATCCCTGGAATCGAAAGATCAGTATTGCCTCGATTTGGCAAGAACACTCCATTTAACGCATCGTCATGATGAATTCCATGAGCTTTAAGAATATTGCGTGCAGGAAGCGATCTAATCGACGTATCTCCGGCGATATGATGTGGCGTTGTGTTGGGAGGTCTGTGGATGCCTGCAGCCTCCATATTTTTTCCCAATGCCTTGGCGCACCATCCCCACGGATCCATCCAGCCTGTCGGGTTCGGCGTATAGGCGTACAGATTCGCTCCACCGTCGAGACCAATTGGATCCTGACTGATGAAACGACCGATATCCGGATCATAAAATCTGAAAGTATTGTAATGTAAACCTGTACTTTCATCCGCGTATTGACCGGGGAAGCGCAAGGGCTGCTCAATGCGAGCCAGCAGTGCTTGGTCCTCCCCTCCTTCGACCTTACCCCACGCGCGGTATTTTCCTGCCCAGGCGAGTTCCCCAGCTTCATCGGTTACTTCGAGCGGAGCGCCAACAAGATCCGTGTGGAAATGATATACACGCGTTGAATTCTTGGCGTTTTCGATGACATCAGCTGCGATAATTGAAGCGTCAAGACGAGCCAATGGCGTATATTCTGCGTCCGGACTGTAAACATAACTACTCACGCTAGACTCGCGCACTTCCTGGATCATGCGCAGCCCTTGCCATACGAATCGTTTCCTTTCAATGCGTTCCGCTCCCAGTGTTTCCAAACGGGTTTCCGTTGATCCGATGCGCCTTCCAAAGGGGTCGTAGTCGAAGCAGGTTTCCGTAAGGCCACGCAGGTTTTCAGTCGTTACCTTAAGGAGGCGATCGTCAGCGTCAAAGGTAAAGTGTTGCGTCTGATGTGCACCTTTTCGCTTAGTGCTCACATTACCCCAGGCGTCATATTCGAAGCGTATGTCTTGCCACACTTTTAGGCGGTTTCCTTCGAGCTGTCCGCTACTTTTCCGGCCAGAATCATCGAGTAGGTTCCCAACCGCATCCCATCTGAACTGCTCCTGCACCTGTTCGGCGGCCCGAGTGTGTTGGTGCAACTGCCCCGAAAGATTGTACCTAAAATTGATTTCGCCCCGTAAATTATCGCGTTGTTCGGCCAACTCGCCGGTCGCCTGGTAGCGGTAGCTACGCCATAAACGCCCTTGACCAGGCCCCAACAATTCAGGTGTCGCGCCCGCCGACTGCCATGTCCGACGGCCAAGCTGATCATAGCCGACCCGTTGCGTCAGTGTGCCTTGAGTATGCTGGACTTCGCGATGCAGACCGTCTCGTTCAAAATCACTGATCACATGACCCCCACTGTGGATTTGGTGCACGTGCCCTGAGCCGTAGGTAAGTGTGTCGATGCGTTGATTGTTCGGCAAAGCTAGGGTCGTCAGGTTATTAAGCTCGTCGAATGCATAGCTTACTGCGCCCTCAGAGCCAAGTTCTGTGACCAAACGTCCTCCTTTATCGTACTCGAAGCGAACTTCGCTAGCTTTTATTCCGAGCTCAGTGCCAATTTCGGTCGGAATCGTTCGCGCCTCAAGAAGCTGGTCGGCATCATCCCACATGTAGCGCGTGGTCGCGGTTGCTGTTGCTTGGGCAAGCAGGCGCCCCAATTGGTCGCGTGCGAATGAAGTGGTCCGACGTACCCGCTCGGCATAAGGACCTTTAGCGGAAAAATATCCGATTTTTTCCATTTCCAACAATTCGCCCGCTACATCGTAACGTAATCGGCGCTCGATACCATCGGGATTGATTTCGCGTGCTACTCTGTCGCCAATGTCATATTCAAAGCTGTAGCGTGTGTCACTGTCGCAGACGAGTTCCACCAATCGTCCCCGCACGTCGTATCTGTAGTGTAAGTGGCGTTGCGCCGGATCGATCGCATGAACAACCTGGCCACGTTCATTGCGTGTCCAACTGCGTGATTGAGCAGCGCTATTTTGTTGTTCGACGATGAGGCCCGCTGGGTCGTACTTGAATATTTCGGCACTACCATCGGGTAGAATAACTTGTACAGGCTCGCCGGTGCGAAGCCGCTTATACCGCGTAGTTTGGCCCAGTGCATTGGTGGTGGCAGCAAGTTGTCCATCAATGTCGTACTCATAGAACGTGCTTTTTCCAGAGCAGTCGGTGTACGCTGTGAGCAGGCCTCTTAGATTCCATTTCATTAATTTTCGACCGCCGCGCGCATCGATTTTGGCGAGAGGTAGAGGATTAAGGTCGTTGCCATACTCGTAGCTTTCCCGGCGATTCAAGGGGTCAATGGTAGACTTCGTACGGCCAAAATAGTCGTACTCGGCTCGCCATTGCCTACCGTCAGGCAGAGTCAACAAGCTGATTCGAAGGCTGTTGCCGTCATAACTAGTTTGCGTGATACGACCCAGCGGGTCGATATCACGAATGATCCTGGCCGCATCATCGTATTCGAAGGCGATTTCGCGATCACCTGGCAGTTGGATCAGGCTCGGCATTCCCGCGGTGGTATAGGCGACGTGATATTGCCCATTGTCAAAATCAGTGCACGCAATAATCTGGAAGTATTCGTCGTAAGTCCAGTGCGCTTCGCGCCCCTGCTCGTCTTTGGCCCAGGTTTGGCGAGTTGCGGTATCGTAGCTGAAGCTTGTCTGTTCTCCCGCGCTGGTACTGCAGGAAACCACACGCGGCTGACCGTCAACGGTTGCCCAGCGGTAGCTGCACTTGAAGCCAAGGGCGCCGGTGTGACTCTCCATCACGCCATCTGTGTAGGTGAATTGACGAACTATGTTTCCATTGGCGTCTGTCACTGAGCTCAACTGGCCTAAGGAATCGTACCCGTAACTAGCTAACGAGCCGGGCGTGCCGCCGAATTCGCATTCAACCTGTATGAGACGGGATGGAGCGTCGGTGTAATGCAGTCGCAGTTGCTGGTCGCCGCTGGTTCGAATTGTCTGTACACGGTCGAATTCGTCGCGTTGGTAAGCATGCCACTGGCCTGTGCGGTTCTCCACGCGCCGGACCCAAGCGATGTCGTTACTGCCAAGGTCAAGATGGCCGAAATCGTAGTACATCTCATTGAGGTCGTAGAGAATGAATTGGCCGTCCGTGGTGCAAGCGAGATAGCATTGCTCGACGTCGCTAAAGACAGCGTGGCCAGGCTGAACCAAGGGGAAGCCGGTTTCGCGGCCTTCGCCGTCGGCAAACCAGATCTTTCCGTCGCGCTGTTGCAAGCGCAGATCCCAGGGCAGCACCCAGCCCGTGCCCAAGGTGCTTTCATGGCGCAGGTTGCTGCCGTAAAAGCGGGAGACAATCAGCGGTATCTGGCTTTGCATGACAAAGTCAATCTCGTCCTGGGTTAACAGGACTTTGCGGCCCGTGGCGACGTCAACTGGACGCCCGAGTATACCGCCCATGACGCGGGTGACGACGGGAGTGATAACGTAACGGCCCACTGCTTCGCCGATAACGGAACCCGCCACAAATTTGCCTAAGCAAGGAAGGATTGCCCGCGACAGCCCTCCTGCCCCTTTGATCAGGCCCCCTACTCCGCCAAGCAGGCCCGCGAGCATGAATGCCACCTCGGCCTTCTCCCGTAACTCAGCGGGTACTTCATCCTCAATCGGGAGATAAGCGACGGTTCCACCGCCGATGAAGACGTTAGAAGAGCCGTCGTCGATTTTGGCCCCGCACGTGATGGAATCCTTTTTCCTTGCTGCTGGCAGGCCGTTGATGAAGACGTTTGAGGACCCCTCTGCGACCAGCGGAAGCGGATTGTGCTTGCTACAGATCGTGGTACTGCGGGTGGCGTGGGCGGCCGCCAGGTTGTTTACGAAAACGTTGGGCGAACCGCTGGTGATCGTACCGGATGGCGAAGTGAACATCTTGCCGATCGACTCTCCCAAGCCGGCAAGCAATGGGGCCGCAGCCCCGGCGGCAATTCCAGCCAACAGTCCCGCCACCAATGCTAGACCGCAGCCGCAAGTGACTGTGGCAAATGCGACAGCGGCGATCAGGGCAATGCCGATGAGCGCGCCTACGAGAAATCCAGTCAGGGCGCTGGTGTGGGCAATAGAGTCGGTAAGTCGGGCGGCTTCAAACATAGGCGTTGATGGCTTTGGCTGGAAACGACTGCGTGCGAGGCTCCGCAGCCGGGTTATTGGGGCGTCTTATGGGGCAACGGGAGCTGTATCGGCGGCAGCTTGCGTCGGTGCAATAAAACTGTCGAGCCAGCTTCTCCAGAGTCCCTCGAACTTATCGTCGAAGGCTCGCGGACTGGCGGCCGTGAGAATCAGCGCACGCTTGGGTCCAACGAGGAATGCGGCTTGACGCTGGCGTATCGTTTGCGCACCGTTCTTGTACTGTGCTTCGATTCGTTCGCCAACGCATGCCGGATTGCCCTGGCCAAGCAGATCGGGGATGCGCGCAACCACTTTGTGGTTCGGGATACGCGACTTGAGCACGCAGAGTTGGCGGTCGACGTAGGTGGCAAGGGTCTCGCCCTCGATTAGCCAATCGCGCGCGATGCTCAGGTTAGGCTGGTTTTGCGGATCTGCGGGCACGAAGATGTTGGCGCTTCGGTCTTCGAATCCGGGAGGTAGGCCAATACTGCCTTCATGCATTCCAATGCGCTCAAAGGGCATGGCATCGTCGGTGCTCATGGAGTCACCGCCGCACAATCGATTCGGATGATGCGGTTGGCTTGCTGGACAGGCGAGCGCTCGCCACCAGTGCTGATGGTTGAACCATCTACACGAACGCCAGGTACTCGCGTCTCTAAACCATCGTAAAAGTAGGCCGTTGTGTTGACGAAGGCGACATAGTCAAAGATGACTATCTGTGCGGAGGCGGAAGCGGCGGCAAAACCAAACAGTAAGCCGGTGACAAGGATTTTCATGTTTCACTGTAAATTAGTTGCAGGACAATATTTGCTTTTACTTCATCCTCTGTTCTGGGTCAACACTAAACGTACTGATTGTAGGACGGGGATCGAGGTTTAATGTGAATCGCCCTGGGTTTGAAGGAGGCTCCAATATGTGAGAAAACGGAGCCACCATGAAGAAATCGAAATATTCCCCGGAAGTGATGGAGCGCGCTGTGCGCATGGTCGACGAGGCCGGCGGCCAGTACGAGTCGCAGTGGGCGGCCATCACATCCATATCGGCCTAGATTAGCTGTACCGCGGAAACGCTACGTCGCTGGGTTCGCCAGCTTGAGCGCGCTTGCTATAAGAGTGAGCCAGTCAGAACTGGCACAACAATTTTCTATACTCAATACCAACATCTTGTCCAGTCTGCAACAGATTCAGACGCAACTGGTGAGAAAAAAACCATCGGCGGCTGGATGAAGGATATTGGAACCGCGTTTGTGTCCAGTCCGGCACTGGTGGCCAGTGTCGGGTCAATTCTGACAGGGTATGTCGGGCTGGCAAAGCTGACCGCGAGCACGGAAAAAGCGGTCGGTATGCAAACCACACCCGCACCCAACCCGGCGTTCAGAGAACCGGTTTCCGCGCCGGCCATTCCGCAGGAAGGAGACTAACGCCCGCTCAGCCTTGATCGTACCTGTGCATGTTTTCATCAGCAAAAGCTTGCTCGAAAAACGCCTCCAAACTTGGCGGTAGCGCGAAAAAACGGAAACTTACCGCATCCTTGCCGCACGCGTCTTCCAGTCGCTGCCACTGGGCCGGTGGCAGCACAAGAAATGCCTGTTCACTATTGCCAGTGGTATCGGTACACATGCGCAGTTCCGCATCGTCCTTGACCAGCTGGCTCAAGGTGTAGACCGAAATCAGATTGTCGTCCCGGCTCTCCTCGAGCGGCACATTGACGCTCTTGCCTTTGTAGGTGTATCTGGTTTCGCCGCCACGCATGCCCGCGCTCACCGGTTCCAGGCCGGGAGTATTGCTCGCAATGGTGGCCCACTGCGCCAATTCTTCACCGTGTTCGGCCCACACAAATTCGTGCTGGGTTAACAGGTCCATCGCGGACTTGTTTTGCGGCAGACGGACGATACTGGCGGCCAGGTCGTAGTACATGGGGAAATCCTGTTCAATGGGGATAGAGAATTTCTCAATCCAGCAGTGCATGCGATATGAGCGCCCGCTCAGTCGCCCACAGTGTCGGACGAGGATGTTTTTTGCGCATCGATGTGCTTCTTCAGGCAAGCCGGGCACCAGCAAGCGGCGGCGCCATCCGCGGCCGGCACCACCACCACCGGCGGCAGCTCGGTGCACCAGCACGGCCCGGCAGTGCCATCGGCCATGGCGCAGCCGAACTGCGCGCCACAGCGGCTGCAGGTACTCATGGCGTGCCGCCGTCAGGCGAGCCGAGCCAAAATGGGAAAAGGCAAATGCGGGCGATGCCATTCATGGACGTGTTTCCTGATCAATTGATGCGCTGTCCGCGCCGGCGCCAAAGGGACCTCGGGCGCCGGCGGGATTCATTTAAGCCCAGCCTAACGGATCAAAAATGAAAATACAACAAGATAGCCCTATAATGCCCACAAGCTTCTCCCTGTTGCCTGTAAAATCTCGCAAAATTTCATTTCCGGACCCGCCATGACCGCTCCTTTGCCCACACTGAAGACCGACCATCAAGACGACCTGACCGCGGTTTCTCCGCAGATCAAGGCGCAGATCCTGGCCGAGGCACTGCCGTATATCCGCAATTTCCATGGCAAGACCATTGTCATCAAATACGGCGGCAATGCGATGACCGACGAACGCCTCAAGCACGGCTTCGCGCGCGACGTCATCCTGCTCAAGCTGGTCGGCATGAATCCGGTCGTGGTACACGGCGGCGGTCCGCAGATCGACAACGCCCTGAAAAAAATCGGCAAGCAAGGCACCTTCGTGCAAGGCATGCGCATTACCGACGAAGAAACCATGGAAGTGGTCGAATGGGTCCTCGGCGGCGAAGTCCAGCAAGATATCGTGATGCTGATTAACCACTACGGCGGCCAGGCTGTCGGCCTGACCGGCAAAGACGGCGGCCTGATCCGCGCGCGCAAGATGGCCATGCCCGACAAGGAAAACCCGGGCCAGTTCCTCGACATCGGCTTTGTCGGCGAAATCGACGCCATCAACCCGGCCGTGGTCAAGGCGCTGCAGGACGATGCCTTCATTCCGATCATCTCGCCGATCGGCTTCGGCCAGGATGGCCAGGCCTACAACATCAACGCCGACGTTGTCGCCGGCAAGATTGCGGAAATCCTGAAAGCGGAAAAGCTGATCATGATGACCAATATCGCCGGTGTGCAAGACAAAAAAGGCAACCTGGTGACCGACCTGTCGGCGCGCGAGATCGACGAAATGTTCGCCGATGGCACCATTTCGGGCGGCATGCTGCCTAAAATTTCATCGGCGCTGGACGCCGCCAAGTCGGGCGTGAACACCGTTCACATCATCGACGGCCGAATCGAGCACTCTTTGCTGCTCGAAGTCTTGACCGAACAGGCTTTTGGCACTATGATCCGGTCGCACTAAAATTTTTGTGGCGGCATCAGCCGCCACGGAAATATCAATACCGCCCTTTTAGCTCAGTGGTAGAGCACTCCCTTGGTAAGGGAGAGGCCACGTGTTCAATCCACGTAAAGGGCACCATTCCTTCAGCAGCACCCTCCCCTGTAACGCCCTTCCAAACAGTCAATACACGCGCTCGACCGTCAGCCCTTTTCCGCCCAGCAATGCCGGCACGCTGTTCTTGCCGACCAGGTGCAGCACGCCGATCGCCGCCACGCTCTTGTCCTGTTTGGCCAGCAAGGCGGCCAGCTTCTCGGCCAGCGGTCCGTTGCGTTCTTCCAACAGCACCTTTTGCATGAATTTGCCCGACACGCTGGTGTCGCCCTCGACCTTGGCCGCCACCGCATCGAGCGCCGCCTTGTCGGCCGAACCCCAGGCATCGACAATCTGGCGCATTTCCGCGCGCTGCTTGCCGGACTCCATCATCTCGACGCTCTCTTCCAGGAACTTCCACTGCTCTTCCACACCGAGCCGGTCGAACATGGCGAACTGGGCGCTGATCGATTCGAGCTCGATCACCGGCACCTTGACGGCACGCGCCATCTGGGCCAGCTTGATGTCCACCGCCAGCTCGGCCTGGTAACCCTCGGATGCGTACTCGGCCAGGGTCAGGGTGGTGGCCACCAGCCACGGCTTGAAGCGCGCCACCGCGGCCGGATCGATTTTCGCCTTTTTCAAGGCTTGCTCGACGCGCTTGCGAAACGCCGGCGAGCGATCCTGGAAGCCGGGCTTGCCGGGCGCCAGCATGGCATGCGCCTGCATCGCCGCGCCGAGCTTGGCCGGGTCCTGCAGCAGGTCGACTTCCAGCGCCAGCGCCGAGGCGTTCTGGATGGCCGTGGCGATGCGCGGCTCGAGCGGATAGAACTCGGGCAAGCCCACATGCATGGTGCCGAACAGGTACATCGTGTGGCCGCTGCCGCTTACCTTGAACAGCGCGCCGCGCTCGGCGCCCCAGGCCGACGGCAGGGCCAGCATCAGCAAGCTGAGGAACACCACTATAATTGGACGTCTCATGCGTTTTTTCCTTGTTGGTTCGCTTCCGCGTTTTTATTCAGGTCTCTTGTGTCCAATCTTACCCGCTCCGCCCCGCTCTGGTTGTTTGATCTCGACAATACGCTGCACAACGCTTCGCACGCGATTTTTCCCACCATCACGGCCAACATGAACGTGTACATCGCGCGCGTGCTGGGCGACGGCGTCACGCCCGCCAGCGCGGACGTGGTCAACGCCGCCCGCCTCACGTACTGGAAACGCTACGGCGCCACCCTGCTCGGGATGATCAAGCACCACAAGGTCAGCGCCGCCGACTTCCTGCACGAGACGCATAACATCGAACGGCTCGAAGACATGATCCGCTACGAACGCGGCCTGGCGCGCCTGCTCAAGCGCCTGCCGGGCCGGAAAATCCTGCTGACCAACGCGCCGACGCGCTATTCGACCGACGTCATGCGCCACCTGGGATTGCGGCGCCACTTCAGCCACCACATCGCCATCGAAAACATGCACGTGCACGGCCAGCTGCGGCCCAAGCCGTCCAAGCTGATGCTGCGCCGCCTGCTGCGCAAGCACGGCGTGTCCGCGCAGCGCTGCATCCTGGTCGAAGACACCCTGGCCAACCTGCGCACCGCCAAACAGGTGGGTATGCGTACCGCATGGGTCACCCAATATCTGCGCACGGCGGACCCCATCGGTGTTGCGCCGTTGCCAAAAAAGTTAAAACGCCCCGCTTACGTCGATGTCAAAGTAAAATCCGTGCTTCAGTTGCCGAGATGCATGAATCGGCTGCGCTGACAACGACAACCCACCTCATCGAGAACACATGGCAAGCACCAAGCCGGGCCAGCGCAAGCTGCAAATCCTCCAGGCTCTGGCCTCCATGCTGGAGCAGCCCAAAGGCGAGAAAATCACCACGGCGGCACTGGCAGCACGGCTGGACGTATCCGAAGCGGCGCTGTACCGCCACTTCGCCAGCAAGGCGCAGATGTTCGAAGGCCTGATCGAATTCATCGAATCGAGCGTCTTCGGCCTGATTAACCAGATCGCCGAAAAGGAACAGGGCGGCATCGACCAGGCCCACGCCGTGTTGCAGATGCTGCTCGGCTTCGCCGCCAACAATCCCGGCATGACGCGGGTGCTGATCGGCGACGCCCTGGTCAACGAAGACGAACGCCTGCAACTGCGCATGAACCAGTTCTACGACAAGGTCGAACTGGCCTGCAAACAGTCGCTGCGCCTGGCCGTCACCCAGGGCCACGGCCAGGAAGCCGATGTCGCCGCGCGCGCCAGCCTGCTGGTCGCCTACGTGGTCGGACGCTGGCACCGCTACGCCAAGAGCGGCTTCCGCCACAATCCGGCCGAGGGCACGGCCCTGCAGATCTCCCTGCTGCTGGCGGCCTGACCGTCTTTACACCGATGAACAGCGCGGACTGCTTTGCCCTGCTCGACGACGCCACCGGCGGCGCCGCGCCACAAGCCGGTTCACGCCTGTACACGGGCCACGCGGGCACCCTGCGCTGCGACCATGCCGATGACTGGCCGGACCTGCTGGCGCAGCTCCAGGAAGCGCTTGCGCGCGGCCTGCACGCGGTGGCGGTGCTCGGTTATGAACTGGGCGGGCACCTGCTCGGCATCGATACGCACGCCATCGACAGCCCACTGGCGCAGGTGCTGCTGTTCGCTACCTGCACCCGCCTCTCGTGCGGCGAGGTGGCCGTCTGGCTGGATGCGCAAACGGCCGCGCACGATGGCCCGGCCGGCATCGCCAAGGTGCGCGCCAACGTCGACCAGCAGGCCTTTGGCGATGCCCTGGCGCGCATCCACGACTACATCGCCGCCGGCGACACCTACCAGGTCAACTACACCTACCGCCTGCACTTCGACGCCTTCGGTTCGCCCCAGGCGCTGTACGCCCGCCTGCGCGCGCGCCAGCCGGTGCCTTACGGCGCCCTGATCGCGATGCCCGGCGGCGGCGCCGTGCTGTCGCTCTCGCCCGAACTGTTCGTGCGCCATCAAGGCGGCGAACTGCTGGCGCGCCCGATGAAAGGCACCGCCCCCGCGTGCGACGACGAGCTTGAGAACGCGCGCCGCGCCAGCGCGCTCGCGGCCGACCCCAAGAACCGCGCCGAAAACCTGATGATCGTCGACCTGCTGCGCAACGACCTCGGACGAGTCGCCGTCACCGGCAGCGTCGCGGTGCCGGCGCTGTTCGACGTGCAGCGCTTTGCCAGCGTGCTGCAGATGACGTCGAGCGTGCGCGCCCGCCTGCGCCCGGACGCCACGCTGGCCGACATTTTTGCCGCGCTGTACCCGTGCGGCTCGATCACCGGCGCACCCAAGCGGCGCGCGATGGAAATCATCCGCGAGCTCGAACCTGCCGCGCGCGGCGTCTACACCGGCGCCATCGGCTGGTTCGAGCCGCCCGCCGCGCCTGCGGCGATCGGCGACTTTTGCCTGTCGGTGCCGATCCGCACCCTGGCGCTGCAGCCCGAACACGCCGGCACGCGGCGCGGCGAAATGGGCGTGGGCGCCGGCATCGTCTACGACAGCGATTGCGCCGACGAATACGCCGAGTGCCAGCTCAAGGCGCGCTTTCTCACCGGCCTGCAAAACCAGTTCGAAGTCTTCGAAACCCTGCACGCCACGCGCGACGATGGCTGCCGTCAGCGCGAGCGGCACCTGGCGCGCATGGCGCAATCGGCGCGCTATTTCGGCTTCCCGTTCGATGAAGCGGCCGCCCATGCGGCGCTGGACGCCGCCTGCGCCGCGCTGGCGCCCGGCGTGGCATCGCGCATGCGGCTCGCCATCGGCCCGTCCGGCGCCTTGAGCGTGCAAAGCGGCGCGCTGGCGGCGCTGACGCAGCCGGTGCGCGTGCTGCTCGCGCCAGACGCAATGCGCGCCGACGACCTCTTCCTGCGCCACAAAACCAGCATCCGCACGCGCTACGACGCCGCCTGGCGCGCGGCCGAGGCGCAGGGCGCATTCGACGAGCTGTTCTTTAACGAGCGTGGCGAACTGACCGAAGGAGGCCGCAGCAATGTGTTCGTGCGGGTCGACGGCCGCTGGCGCACGCCCGCCCTGGCCTGCGGCCTGCTGCCCGGGATCATGCGCGCGCTGGTGCTGGCCGATCCGCAGTGGGATGCCGAAGAAACCATCGTCACGCGCGCGATGTTCGAACGCGCCACCGGCCTGATGATCTGTAACGCCCTGCGCGGACCGATGCTGGCGGTGCTGGCCTAGTCCACCCAGGCGCGCAAGGCCCGTTCGCCGGCATCGCTGAACGCCACCACGCGTGAATCGAGCGAGCGCCTGGCCCAGCCCAGTTCCTCAAAGCGCGCCAGCAGCGCGTCGCCCAGGGTACCGGCCAGGTGATGCCGGCGCTCGCTCCAGTCAAGGCAGGTGCGGCAAAAGGCGCGCCGCGTGCCGCTTGCTGCCGCCAGGTCGACGCCGAGCGCGCCGACGATGGCGCTGCCGGCCTCGGTGAGGCGCAGGCCGGCCGCATCGGGAGCGAAGGCGCCGCGTGCCAGCAGGCGCTCGTAGAGCAGCACCCCAAGTTCGCCGGCCAGATGGTCGTAGCACACGCGCGCCTTGCGCAGGGCCGGTTCGCGCGGGCTCGAACGCAGCCGCAAGGCGCCGGTGCGGAAAGCGACATTCATCAGCGATTCGAGCAGTTGCGCCACATCGTCGTCGGCCAGGCGAAAGTAACGGTGGCGGCCCTGCGCTTCCACCGCGAGCAGTCCGGCGTCGACCAGTTTGGCCAGGTGCGCGCTGATGGTCTGCTTGGTAACGCCGGCGATCTCGGCCAGCTCGGTGGCGGTGAGCGCCATGCCCGACATGAGCGCGGTCAGCACTTCCGCGCGCGCGTGATCGCCGATCAGGGCGGCGATGCCGATAATATTGGGTCCGTCTTTCATGGTTCGATGGTAGCCGAACCGTGCAGGGCGCACAAGCTTGTATAGTAGGCCAAATCGACCAACGAGAGAGCGGCCATGGACCTGATCCGATACCTGAGCGATTTCTACTTCACCGAAGAACAGCTGCTGGCGGTTTCCGGCATCGACCCGGACGAACTGGCGGCACTGCAGCAGCGCGCGATGATGCCGCAGGCGTCGTACCGGCTGCGCGTTGACGTGAACTGCGACTCCTTCTTCGGCGCGCACCAGGAACACAAGCAGCTCGTCTACTACGCCAAGGGCTATGCCTCGTGGATCGGACTGCTGCAATCGCTGGGCGGCGAAGGCGATGCCTTCCGCGTCTTCGCGGAGCGCTACCGCGCGCGCCTGACGCAGCTCAAAGCGGCCGGTCTGTGCACCGACAATCCCAAGCTGGGCGCGGGGCTGGAACAGCACCTGGTCGAGGAGTGGCGTCACTTCCTCGAAGGCACCTATGGCGTGTGTACCAAAACCGGGCTGCCGGAAGATATCGCCTCGAAGGAGCTGGCCACGATGATCATCCGCGAGATCATCGGAAAACCGGTGGAACAAGCGCTGTCGACCCGCGACCGGGTGTGCCTGACCCTGGCGGTGGACCTGTTAGATACCGCCAGCGGCCAGTTCGCGCCCCATGAAAAAGAGCGCAGCTCGCGCAATTTGCTCATTGACGAGGTGCGCAAGACTTATCAGTTATGACCAACGCATTTGCCGGGATTGCCAGCTTGTAGTCAGTATCCCGACGACGGTTCGTCACCCTCTGCACGGCGCGGGAATGTCGCTCAGACTTGCGCTGTCGCCGGTGGCCACCACCACCGTCACTAGCAGGGCGATGATGAGGAACGGCGAAATATGCTTCACCAGGAACTGGAGCATGGTGTGTTCTTTGCCGAACTGGTCGGCGCAGGTCAATCCCTTGCCTTGCGCCGCACTCGGCTCAGCCGCCTCATTGCCGGCTGCCGCTTTCCATGGTGCATATGCCTCGCGCGCATGCGCATCCCGCTCTTCATCGACAACAAAAAAGTCCCTGGCACTCATCACACATTCTCCCGTTCGACGGCCATCGATGCGCGGCCATGGTGGTTAATGAATCCTGCGAAAGCATCGTTCTCACGCTGTTCGATCCGCGCCGGCGATATTGGTTCCACGCCGGCGCGCGAACCGGCCGCTCAGGCCCGGATGGCGGCTTGTTTGATGATATCCGATAACTTCTCCGCCATCATGATGACTGTCGGATTCAAGTTAATGAGTGGAATTTCGGGAAGGATCGAGGCATCGATGATCCGCAGGCCGCCCACCCCATGCACGCGCCCCTGTTCATCGACGACGGCGCGCGGGTCGTCCGGCAAGCCCATCGGCGCGCTGGCGCAAGGGTGCTGCAAGGTGCCCACTCCGGCCGCCAGCGCGCTGCGAATCTGCTGCTCGCTGTCGTCGGTCGACGGCCCTGGATACAGTTCCTCCACGATCATGCTCTTGAGCGGCTCGGTGGCCGCCAGCTTCCTCGCCAGGCGGAAACACTCCACCATGCGCCGCATATCGTCCTCCGTGCTCAGGTGATTGAGCTCGATCAGCGGGGCCGCGTGCGGATCGCGGCTCTTGAGGCGGATGCGCCCGTGCGAGGTGCAATGCATCAGTTCCAGGCCGAGCGAAAACGCCACGCCGGTCGGGCTGCTGGCCGGGTCGAGCAGGTGCGACGGCGAAATGCCGATGTCGAGCTCCTGGTCCGAGCTGGCATACGAGGAATTGGTCCACCACTGGGAACCGACCACCGGGTGCTCCTGCCCTTTCAGTTCGGCTTTCGCGCTGAAATTCATCCAGAAAAAGGCGTGATCGAGCAGATGGGTACCGACCGGCGCATCCTTGACCAGCGGGATGTCCAGGGCTTCCAGGTCGGCCTTCGGGCCGATTCCCGAACGCAGCAAGATAGCGGCGGAGCCATACGCGCCCGCGCTGAGAATGACTTCCTTGCCACGCACTTCGCGCCCGCCAGCGAGCAGCACCGAGGCCACGCGTCCATCCCGGCACACCAGTTTATCGATGATGCTGCGCTCGAGAATGCTCAGGTTCGGACGCGCGCGCACGCTCCGGGTCAGGTAGGCCATGCCGGTGTTCACACGCACGCCGTTGATGATGTTCATCGGGTTCGGACCGGCGCCATTGTTCGCTTCGGGATTGTTGAAGTCATCGACCCGGCGCGCCCCCAGCGCCCAGGCCGCTTGCACCATGGCGCGCTGCACCGGCGTGATGCCCTCCATCGACATCTGATGGATCGGCAGCGGGCCGCTGCGGCCGTGCCAGCGTTCCTCGCCATGCGGGGCGCTTTCCATTTTCTTGTAATAAGGCAGCACGTCCTGGTAGCCCCAGCCGCGCAAGCCCTTTGCCGTCCAGCGGGCAAAGTCGAACGGCAAGGCCCGGCACGCCACCGCGCCATTGATGGCGGAGCTGCCGCCAAGCACCTTGCCGCGCGGCGCATACAGCGGCTGCGCCTGGGCCAGCGGGACGGCGTGGTAACCCCATTCGTAGCGGGCGTCGGCGTTGGCGGCGATGATGTTGCTGCTGTAAATTTGCTCGGGATACTCGTCCGGATCGAAGGCGCTGCCGGCCTCGACCAGCAAGACGCTGAGCTGGGGCAGTTCCGACAAGCGGGCCGCCAGCACGGCGCCGGCGGAACCGCCGCCGAGAATGACGATATCAAACAGGTGACGATCAACAATCATGAGGCTATCCATTCAGACCAGGGTCAGGGTGACATCGATATTGCCGCGCGTCGCGTTCGAGTACGGACACACCTTGTGGGCGGCGGCGACCAGCGTCTCCGCCGTGGCACGCTCCATGCCGGGCAAGGAAATCTTCAGTTCAATCTCGAGGCCGTAGCCGGTGGCGGCCTGGCCGATGCCGGCCGTCCCTTCGATGGCCGCATCGGGCGGCAGCGCCGTCTTGCCGTGGCGTGCAACGAGTTTCAAGGCGGCCAGGAAGCAGGCCGAGTAGCCTGCGGCAAACAGTTGCTCCGGATTCGAGCCGGGGGCGCCATTGCCGCCCAGTTCGCGGGGCGTGGTCAGGGTGAGGTCGAGCGTCTTGTCGGCCGAAACGGCGCGGCCTTCGCGCCCGCCGGTGACGGTCACGCTGCTGCGGTAGATGATGTTGGCGATGGACATGGGTGTTTCCTGTTGCGTGAATGGATGGAATACCTTGCCAGGCCGGCGGCGCGCGGCCGCCGGCGCGGGCAGGTCAGCGCTTGACGGCGGCCAGGATGACGTCGGCCACTTTTTGCGGCTGCGACAGCATCGGCACGTGGCTGCTGGCCAGCACGGTGGTGACCGCATTGAGCTTCCTGGCAAAGGCGCGTTCCAGGTCGGGCGAGATCATGCGATCGTTGCTGGCGACGATGTAGTAGTTCGGCTTGGTCTTCCAGGCCGCGTAAGTGATCTTTTCATCGAAGGCCCTGGCCGGGAACAAGCCTTGCGTGGCGGCGTACGCCCTGGCGGTCGCGGCCGGGATATCCTGGGCGAAGTTGGCCGCATACGAGGCCTCGGACAGGGTCAGGTAGCCGGCGGCGTCGGGCTTGAGCGAGGGCACGCCCGGCGGCACCGGATAATCCTTGCCCACCGTGCCGAGGGTCTCGCCTTCGGACGGGGCGAACGCGGCCACGTAGACCAGCGCCTTGATCTTGTCGCTGTCGCCGGCCTGGGTGATCACGGCCCCGCCCCAGGAGTGGCCGACCAGCACCACCTTGCCCGGCTGGGCGTCGATGGCTTGTTTGGCGGCGCTGACATCGTCGGCCAGCGACGACAGCGGGTTTTGCACCGCCACCACTTTCACGCCCTTCGCTTGCAGCAGCGGGATCACCTTGCCCCAGCTGGAGCCATCGGCAAAGGCGCCGTGCACCAGCACCACCGTGGTGTCGTCGGCGGCCCGGGCCGGCAAGCTGGTGGCGGACAAGGTGGCGGACACGGCGGCGCTCGCCAGCAGGGTATGTTGGAGTAGGTGTTTCATCATGAGGCCTTGAACGTGGTTTCCTGCTGGTCGACCCAGGGCTGGAACAGATCGGCCGGCCAGTTCGGGTCGACATTCGAGGCGCGCGAGAGGCACTTCCAGACGCCGTCGCGTTTTTCGAAGCGGTCGGTGTAGGTGCCGGTCGAAACCACGCCTTGCTTTTCCGCTTTCCAGGTGACGATCCAGTTCCATTCGACCTGGGCCAGGTTGTCGCCGCCGTCGATGACGAAGGTGCCCAGCGCATGGCGCATCAGGTGCAGCGGAAACACGCTGTGCGCGTAGTCGTACAGCTGCTTGAGTCCTTCCACGCCGCGAAACACGTTTTCGCGGATGTCCTTCACCGAAAATTCGGCTTCCGGCCAGTACAAGGTGATGTAGGTCTGCGCCGATGCCAGGCTGGCATCGTTGTCGATGTAGCGCTGGTGCAGATTGAGTTGTTCGAAGATCTCGAAACGGTCGCTGGTGCTCAAGGGCGTTTGATAGGTCATTACAATGTCTTCCTTTAGAAAATCAACTAACAAAAAAATACGTCAGGTCAGCGCGACAGCCAGCCGGCCGCCATGCGTGACATCAGGGGCATCAGCCAGTACACCATCAGGCCCGACACCAAGGTGGCGCTCAGCGCACCGAGCGCCAGCGCGGGCACGGCCGGGGCCAGCCGCTCCGCCGCCGCGCGCACCACGGCGGGAATGAGCGTGGTCAGCGGAAACACCGCCAGGGTCGAGAGCAGCCATTGCTTCCAGCGCCTGGGCAGCGCGCCGGCACCCGACGGGGTGAACCAGAACGCCGACCCGGCGTGGACCTGGTAGCGTTCTTCGCGCAGCAGCCACGGGCGGGCCTGTTCGATCAACTGGCGCCGCTGCGGCGAGACCAGCCATGCGCTGGCGTCGCCCACCGTGGCAAAGCGCAGCAGCACCACATAGCTGGCGCCGGCGCCGACCGGCTTGATCAGGTCCATCGCCAGGTAGCCGCGGCACTGGCGGTGCGCCTGCGTGGCCGCCACCATCCAGCGCTCGTAGTCGGCGCGGTGGCGCGGATCGACTTCGTGCACGATGGCGCTCATGCCTTGCTCGCCAGCGGCCGCCAGGCTCATGCCCGCACCGGGCGCCGCCGCAACGCCGCGCGCCGGTACAGTTCGGCGCGCGCGGCAATCATCGGATCGCCCGACTCTTCGATACCGTCGATCAATTGCCCGGGATTGAAGGCGAGCGCTTGCTGGCGCGCCGCCTGCATCTGTGCGTCCGCCTCGACCGTCTCGACAGTGAGGATGCCGAGTTCGATTTCCGGGCGCGCATCCGGCCCGCTGCGCGGCCAGGCCAGCGAACCGTCGTCAAGGTCGTCGTCCGGCGCGGCGCATTGCAGCACCAGCCGCAGCCGGGCCGGCGCGCGGCCCAGGCGTTCGCCCAGCTCGGCGCCGAGGAAATCGGTGCCCGGCAGCGCAGCGTGCGACGGCGCAGTCAGCGCCTGCAGCGGCTCGATCCGGTAGCGCCCGTGCACGGCGGCGCCGGCGGCGTCGAGCAAGCGCACGCTGTTCACGCCAAAATATTCCTGGGCCAGGTAACTGGCGGGCGCCGGCTTGGGCGCTTCCAGATAGCGCTTCGCGCGCGGATGGCGTGCCAGAAAGGCGTCCAGCGGCAGCGGATCGGGCCGCTCGCCGCCCGCTCTGGCGATCCCCTGCAAAAAGCCGAGGAACTGCTCCGGCGTGGCCACCGGAAAACCATCGTAAGAATGCGCGACGATGTCGGTGTGGCGGCCGTCGTCCAGCAGGAAGCGCAGCGCCAGTCCCTGCGGGCCGGCGTCGGGGTCGCCGTCGGCGCTGGACGGCACGCCGCTGAAGTTCGAAAAGCGCAAGGTGAGCGGCACCGGCGCGCCCTGCAAGTGGGCCGCGCGGCTCAGGCGCGCCGCCGCCGGCGAGGCGCTAAAGCTGCCGTGCGCCACGATGCCTTTGGCATGCGTCACGCGCAAGCCCTCGTGCCTGCCGAAGATGCCATACAGGGCATCCAGCAACCCCTCATACAAGTCCGGCTGGTTCACGCTGCGCCCGGGCTCATGGCGATGTGCTTGTACTGGAGAAAATCGTCCATGGCCGCCATGCCGTTCAGGCGCCCCAGGCCGGACTGCTTGTAGCCGCCTTCCTCGCATTCGTCGTACACCACGGCCCAGTCGTTGATCCAGACCGTGCCCGCCTCCAGCCGGCGCGCCACCCGCAGCGGACGGTCGACGTCGCGCGACCAGATGCTGGCGGCCAGGCCGAACTCGCTGTTGTTGGCCAGGGCGATGGCTTCGGCTTCGGTATCGAACACCTGCAAGGTCAGGACCGGGCCGAAGGTTTCCTTCTGCACGATGTCGAGCTGGGGGTCGCTCACTTCGAGCAAGGTGGGGCGATAGAAAGCGCCGCGCGCCAGCGCGCCTTCGCTCACCGCGCCGCCGCGCACCAGCACTTTGGCGCCTGCCGCGATGGCCGCTTCGACCACGCGCTCGACCCGCGCCACGTTCGGCTTGTCGATCAGCGGCCCCATCTCGCTGGCCGGGTCGCTGGCCGGTCCCACCCGCACCGCCGCCAGGCGCGCCGCCAGCTGCGTGCGCACGGCGTCGGCAATGCCGCGCTGTACCAGCAGGCGCGAGCCGGTCATGCAGAACTGGCCGGAAAACACGGTCAGGGCTTTTTCGAGCTTGGGCAGGGCGGCGCCGAGGTCGGCGTCGTCGAACACGATCATCGGCGTCTTGCCGCCCAACTCCAGGCCGAAGCGCTTCAGGCGCCGCGCCCCGACTTCGGCAATCGCGCGGCCGGTGCCGGTGCTGCCGGTGAAACTGATGACTGGCATATCGGGCGATTCGATCATCCACTTGGCGCCTTCCGCGCCCGACTCCGAGAACAGATTGACCACGCCGGACGGCAGGTCCGCCACCCCGGCCATGATGGCCGACACCAGCGCATTGGTTTGCGCGGTCTGGCCCGGCATCTTGATGACCGCCGTGCAGCCGGCCGCCAAGGCCGGCGCCAGCGAGCGGATCATCAGCACCACCGGCGAATTCCAGGGCGCGATGATGCCGGCCACGCCGATCGCTTCGCGCAGCACCAGCGAGATGCTGCCCGCCTTCGGTTCGAGGGCGCGTCCGTATTCGGTGCGCACCAGCGAGGCGTAGTAGCGCAGCTTGGAAGGGACCATCGACACTTCGAAGGCCGCCTCCGCCTTGATCTTGCCGTTCTCGGCAGACAGCAGTTCGACCAGCGCAGGGGTATGGCGCTCGAAGGCGTCGGCCAGCGCGTGCAGGACCCGGGCGCGCAGGGCGCGGTCCTCTTTCCAGGGCGAGTCGGCAAAGGCGCGCTTGGCGGCGGCGGTGGCATGCGCCGCTTCGCGCGCGCCGCCGTCGGCGTAGCGCCCGATCACCTCGTAGCTGGCCGGATCGATCGAGTCCTGGTGTTGTTCGGAATCGTGCCATTGGCCGTCGATCCAGTGCAGTGCGGTGCTGTTCTTCATGTTGGTTTCCTTTTCAGTCTCTCAGGTAAGGCGGTATTCAGGCGTACAGGCTGGCGATGCGTTCGGCCGTGGCGATGACGGTGACGTTGGTGGCCACCGAGGGCACGTCCGGGAAGATCGAGGCGTCCACCACGCGCAGCCCTTGCAGGCCATGGACACGGGCGTCGGTGTCGACCACGGCCGAGGGATCGCTACGCGGGCCCATCGGGGCGGTCGAGGTCGGGTGGTGATAGGTGTCCACGGTGGCCATGATCGAGGCCAGGATCGCCTCGTCCGACTGCGCCTGCGGCCCCGGACTGAGTTCGGCGTGCACCATGGCGGCCAGCGGCGCGCCGGCGCCGATCTTGCGCGCCAGCTTGACCCCTTCGAGCAGGCGGGCGCGGTCGTCAAGCGCCGCCAGGAAGCCGAGGTCGATGCGCGGCGCGGCCAGCGGATCGCGGCTGGCCAGGGTCAGGCGTCCACGCGAGAGGGGGCGGGTCAGCGCCACCGCCAGCACGAAGCCGACCCCGGTCGGGCTTTGCTCGTGCGGGAACAGGTGGGTGGCCGTGATGTGCAGGTCCAGTTCATCGTGCCGGGCGCCGCTGCTGGCGGTCCACAGCTTGGCGCCGATCACCGGAGTCTGCGCGCCGAGCGCCTCGGGCCTGGCGGCGTACGCGTTGTAGTAGAACGGATGGTCGGCCAGGTTTTGCCCGACCGCCAGGTCGGCCACCACCTCGATGCCGAGCGCGCGCAGGTCGGCGGCGGGGCCGACGCCGGAGCGCAGCAGGATGGCGGCGCTGCCGTAGCTGCCGGCCGAGAGGATCACTTCGCCGCCGAACAGTTGTTCGCCGTCCGCCAGTTGCACGCCGATGGCGCGCTGGCCGTCGAACAGGATCTTGTCGACCAGGCAGTCGGGGCGAATCCGCAAATTGGGCGCCGCGCGCACGGCCGGCGGCAGGAAGGCCATGCCGGTGTTCACGCGCACGCCATCGACGACATTCATGGAGTACGGTCCGACCCCGTTGGCGTCTTCGCCGTCGAAGTCGGCCACCGCCTTGAAGCCGCATGCCAGGGTGGCGTCCATGAAGGCGCGCTGCATGGGCGTGATGTCTTCACGGGTGAGCTGGCGCACCGGCAGCGGTCCGCTGCGCCCGTGCAGGGCATCGCTGCTGCCGCTGCGGGTCTCCAGGCGCTTGAAGTACGGCAGCATGTCGGCGTAGCTCCAGCCGGGCAGGTTCCAGCGCGCAAAGTCGGAGGGCCGCGCACGGATCGCCACCGCGCCGTTCACGCCCGAGCTGCCGCCGAGCACCTTGCCGCGCACGGCGCCGATGGCGTGGCCGACGTAGCCGGGTTCGCTGCGGTAGCCCCATTCGAATTCGGCGTCGCCGTTGGCGCCGAGGATGTCGCTCGAAGCGATGGCGGCGGGATAGCTGGCCGCCTCGTAGCTGTGGCCCGCTTCGAGCAGCAGTACCGCGCGCTGGCGGTTCTC
The DNA here is from genome assembly GCF_011682145.1 of Massilia mucilaginosa. Classification (GTDB taxonomy): domain Bacteria; phylum Pseudomonadota; class Gammaproteobacteria; order Burkholderiales; family Burkholderiaceae_D; genus Telluria_A; species Telluria_A mucilaginosa. Next base: position 27,458 of record NZ_WHJH01000014.1, on the reverse strand, counting down.
GCTCAGGCGCCGTGCCAGCACGGCACCGGCCGAGCCGCCGCCGACGACGATCACGTCGGCATCCTTGGCCGCGGCGCCGGGGGCGCTGGCCGGGTGGGCCGCGCTGTGCTGGCGGCCGTCTTGGGTACTGTGCGATTGCTTGTTCATCTCATCTCCGTTCGGTGGCAGGTCCACCGGGGCGCAGATTAGAGTGTTTGCAACATTAGCGTAAGGCAACTAAATGCGAATCGCTGGTTCGGGTTTTCCGAACGTTAGCTCCCGATGGCGTCGAGCTCGGCCCGGATCGGCCGTTCCCACACGGGCGGATCGCCGATCTGCTCGGCCAGGAAATTGACCAGGGTGCGGATCTTGGGCGAGGCCCGGTGCGACTGGCGGTAGATCGCCGAGACCACCCCGCCCGAGGGCGAACAGGCCGGCAGGACAATCCGCAGCTCGCCGGCGGCAATCGGATCGGCCGCGAGAAAGGTCGGCAGGATGGCCAGGCCCAGTCCGGCCTTGGTCGCTTCGAGCAACTGGTGGCCGCTATCGGTGCACAGGCGGTTGCGGATGCGGAACGATTCGAGTTGCCCGTTCACCAGCAGTTGCCAGGTGCCCTGGGGTTCGCGATTTCCGTACAACAGGCCATCGTGCGCGGACAGCTCGGCCGGATCGGCCGGCGCGCCGCGCCCGGCGAGGTAGCCCGGGCTGGCGCAGATCAAGTGGCGGTTGACGGTGATCGGCCAGGCCACCAGGGTCGAGTCCTGCAGATTGCCCATGCGGATGGCCACATCGTAGTTTTCATCGTGCATGTTGACGTAGCGGTCGCTCAGGTCGATCTCCATGCGCAAATCCGGATACATGGCGGCAAACCGGGCCAGCATGGGGCCCAGGTAGCGCACGCTGGCCGCCATCGGCGCCGCCACGCGCAGCTGGCCGCGCATGCTGGCCTGGGCGTCGAGGACGGCGTCTTCCGCTTCGCACACCTGCGCCAGGATGCGCACGCAATGCGCATAAAAGGTCTGGCCGGGATCGGTGATCCCCATTTTGCGGCCGCGTACCAGCAAGGGCACGCCCAGGCGCCGCTCGAGCTGCTGCAAGCGCTCGCTCACCACGGATTTGGTGGTGCCCAGGCGGCGCGCCGCCTCGGACATGCTGCCAGCGTCGACGACGGTGACAAACAACTGCATTTCAACAAATTTGTTCATGAAGTAAGCCGGTGAATGGCGGCGTGCCGCGGGCGTGGATTGTAAAACCTTTCATGCCATCCAAACCATCTTGCCGTCAATACCGGGCGGCGGGCGGCTCAGGCGGTGCGCGCGAACTGGCGCCGGTACGCGCCGGGCGTGGTGGCGGCGAGGCGGCGGAAGTGATGGCGCAGCGACGCTTCCGACGCAAAGCCGGCGCGCTCGGCCACCTGCGCCAGCGGCAGCGCCGGGTTTTCGAGCAGGTCCTTGACGATGGCGACGCGCTCGCGGATCAGCCATTCCAGCGCGCCGAAACCGGTGGCGTCGTGGAAGTGGCGCTGCAAGGTGCGCGCGCTCATGGCGGCGCGCAGCGCCATGCTGGCGACCGTGTGCGGCTCGGCCGGATGCACGCGCACCCAGTCCATCAGGCGCGTCAGGCGCCCCTTCTCGTCGTGCGCCATGGGGCGCGGCAGATACTGCGCCTGCCCGCCTTCGCGGTGCGGCGCCACCACCAGCCGCTGCGCCACCAGGTTGCCGATGCGCGCGCCGTGATCGCGCCGCACCAGGTGCAGCAGCATGTCGAGGCCGGCCGCCGAACCGGCCGAGGTGATGACCTGGCCGGCGTCGACGTACAAGTCGTCCGGCAGCACTTGAATAGCCGGATAGCGGCGCGCCAGCCGGTCGGCATAACGCCAGTGGGTGGTGGCGCGCAAGCCATCGAGCACGCCGGCGGCGGCCAGCACGAACACGCCGGAACAGATCGAGCACAGACGCGCCCCGCGCGCGTGGGCGGCGCGCAGCAGCGCCAGCAAGGCAGGCGGCGGCGCTTCATCGGCATTGCGCCAGCCGGGGATGACGATGGTGGCGGCCCGCTCCAGCAGCGCCGGCGCATAGGGTGCGCTGACGACAATGCCGCCGGCGGCGCGGATCGGCCCCGGTTCGGCCGCGCACACGGCGAAATCGTACCAGTCCACGCCGAGTTCGGGACGCTCAAGCGCGAACACTTCGACCGTGCAGCCGAATTCGAAGGTGCACAGGCCATCGTAGGCCAGGGCGACGACGAGATGGTTTTTCATGGCACGATCTTAACGCAGAATGGCTTGCGTGCCACTTAGCAGCGGCCGGATGGGTGCCGATAATGAAGGCTCTTTCATCTTTCAGGAGTACCGACATGTCCGCCGTTACCGACGTTGCAGCAGCCCCCTCGCCGGCCGCCCTGGCGCACTTTGAAGCGCAGTTCGGGTTCGAAACCGATTGCTGGGATGTGCACGAGGCGCTGGCGTCGGGCAGCCCCGGTTTTGTGTTGTTGGATGTGCGCGGCAGCGACAAATACGGCGCCGGCCACGTTCCGGGAGCGCTCGACCTGGCGCACCGCAAGATCATCGGATCGACCATCGCCCGGTATCCCGAGGGGACGCTGTTCGTGGTCTACTGCGCCGGACCGCACTGCAACGGCGCGGCGCGCGCCGCGATCCGGCTGGCGCGGCTGGGGCGCCCGGTCAAGCTGATGACCGGCGGGATCACCGGATGGCTGGACGAAGGCTTCGCCCTTGCCGCCTAGCGCCTAGAAATACGCCGCCACCTGCAGCCACGCGCGGGTGCGCGAGCTGCTGCCGTCGGCATCCTTGCCGCTGGCGTTGCGCGCCGGGTTGCTGCCGATTTTGCCGGCCACCTGCAGGCGCACGCTCACATTGCCCGGCGCGCGCCAGTGGATGCCGACGCCAACGCCTTTCAGGTCGTAGCTGTTACCCGGCCCGCCGGCCGCCAGCGCATTCGGATACAGCGCGCGATTGAGCTTGATATGGCCATAGTCGAAGAACGCACCCACGTCGGCCTGCCACGACGGCAGCTCGTAGCGCGCTTCGAGCGCCAGCACATGGCCTTCGTCGCCACTGGCTTCGCCGGCCGGATAGGCGCGCACGCGGTCAGGTCCGCCGAGCGACATCTTCTCGCCCGCCTCCAGGTTCTTCGACGCCAGCTGCCCGCTGATGCTGGCCATGAGCGACGTTGCGCCGCCGATGCGCTGCACCCGCCCCAGCTGGTAGTTCGCGCGCGTGAAGCTGCCTTCGCTGCGCGGGCCGGCCGCATCCGCCGCCTGCGAGGCCGCGTTGCCCGACAGGTCGACCCGGCCGGGCGTCACTTCCAGCAGCGCGCTGCTCAAGCCACCGCCGTAGAGCTGGTCCTGGCGGCTCATGCTCACCGCCAGCGGCAGCACCCGCACCTGCTTGTCGCTGGTCTGCACGCCGTTGGCGCGGTTGACGAAACGCTTGTCCTCGAAGCTGCCGCGCAGCTGCACGCTGGTGTAGCGCGAACGCAGCAGCGGATGCATCACCAATACTTGCGCCACGTTGGCGCTGCCGCGCGCCTGGAGCGATTCGAAATCGGCGCCCAGGCGGTAGCGCAGGCCGGAATACGCCAGGCCGACGCGGGTGCCCGCAGCGCCCACCGGCAGCACCGCGCCCACGCGCGCGTAGTTGAAGTCCGATCCGGTGCTGGCCACTTGCAGCGACAGCTGCGAGCCGCTGCCGGCCAGGTCGTTCACGTTCACACCGCCGGTCGCGCGCATGCGGCCGGTGTAGCGGTTCGAGGAATTGTCGATGCCGGCATTGCCGTTGAACAGAGGCCCTTCGCTCAGGGCGATATCGATGGCGCTTTCGCCCAGCGCCGCGCCGGGGCCGAGTTCCGCGCGCGCACCGATGCCGGGCAGGTCCTGCGTCAGCAGCAAGGCGCGCTCGAGCTGCGTTTCATTGACCGGCGCACCGGGCACGACGTAGGCATCGAAGTAGCGCCGCGCCAGCGCGGGCGCCAGCCGCACCGAGGCGTCCGGCACGATGCGAACGTTTGAGGCGCGCCCTTCCAGCACCTGCAAACGCACCTGGCCCTGCGCCAGGTCCTGCGCCGGCAGGTAAGCCGAGGCGAGGAAGTAGCCGCGCACGCGGTAGTACGCCGTGACGGCGGCGGCGGCCTGGTTCAGCTCCGCGAACGTCAGCGCGCGGCCGGCATAAGGCGCCAGTAGTTCGCGCAAGGCCGCTTCCGGAAACGCGCTCACGCCCGCGAACACGAAGCCGTTGACCTGCACGCGCTGGTCGCCCGCCTGCGCGGCGGCCGGCAGCGGCGCCGCATCGGGCAGCACCTTGACGCCGGCCGCCGGTGGCGCGATCAGCGCCGGCGGGCGGGTCGATTCCAGGATGCGGCCGGCGTCCGGCGTGACCTGCCCGAAGGCCAGGGCGGGCGCCAGCAGGATGCCGAGCGCGATGCTGTCTGTGGTGAGGCGTTTGTTCACGTTGGTACCTTGTTGCGGATGAGTCGATTGGAGATTCTTCATGGTGTTACTCCGCCGTGCGCACGCCGCCACGGCGCATGGTGACGGCCGTGCCGCCGCTGAGCGTGACGGTGCTGGTCTCGGCCTCGCCGCCGTGCGCGCCGCTGGCGTCGGCCTGCGCCGCCAGCTCCGGCGCGGGACCGGTCCAGGCCACGGTCCACGGGCTCAATCCAGCGTTCGCAAACACGTTCTGCTGGCGCTGGCCGGCGGCGGCCATCGATCCGATGATCGCGTCGACCTGGCTGCTGGCGCCATTCACGGTCAGGGTGCCGTCGACATACTGCGGCAGGTAGTCGCTAAAAATGCCGCCCGCCGGCGTGATCGCGTAGGTGCCGGCCGGCGACTGGCGGTCGGCGCCGGTGCTCGCCGTCAGGCCGGCGAGCAGGCCGTTGTCGTCGCCTCCAACGAAACCGCTGGCGCTGAAGGTGAACGCCGGATTGGCCGCACCGCTTGCGCGCATCTTGTCGTCGGCCCTGATGGTCAACGGCGCCCTGGTGATGACGCCCGTGTTCACGCTCGCCGTGCCGCTGGCCAGCACATAGTTGGACGCCAGGCCGGCGGCGCCGTCGGCCAGGGTGAAGCCGCTCGCGGTCACCAGCTTGCCGTTGCCGGCGCTGCGGTTGTCATAAGTGGCGCCCGCTGGCGCCGACAAGGTCAGCGCTTCGCCGGCCACCAGGTTCGACAGCGACCCCGCGCTGCTCAAGGTGGCCCTGGTGGTGCCGTCGTAGACCTTGGGAGCGACGCTCATGCCGCTCACGGCGACGGTGCGCGGCGTAATCGTTCCGGCGCCGCTGGCGCTGGCCGGCAGCACGTAGTTCGACAGCAGCGTGCCGGCCGTGGCGCTCGCGCCGTCGATCACCACGCTCACGCTCGACGCATCGCGCACGTTGGCGCTGTTGAAGGTGCCGCCGCTTGCATTGACACTGGCGCCCTCGCCCGCCACGAAACCGGCCAGCGACACTGCGCCGGCGTCGAGCGCGGCACTGGTGCCGCCGTCATAGACTTTGCTGATTGAGCCAGCCAGGCCGGCCGTCAGCGCGCGCGGCGTGATCGAGGCGGTGGTGGCCGGCTTGAGCGACGCCAGCGTGTAGTTGGCAGCGTCAAGGCCGCCAATCGACAGGTCGTCCAGCGTGACGACCTTGGCCATGCCCGCGTTCTTGTCGGCGAAGCGCGCTCCCGGCGCGTTGAAGGTCAGCGCGTCGCCGCTGATGCGGTTGTCGCCGATGGTGAACTGCGCGGCGGCGGTGCCGTCGTAGACTTTGTCCACGCCCGCCGCCGTCACGTTCAGCGCGCGCGGGGTGATGTCGGCCGTGGTGGTCACGGTGGACGCGGCCAGCGCGTAATTGGCGGCATCAAGGCCGCCGAGCGTCAGACTGGCGACATTGACCGTCTTGCCCTTGCCGGCATTCTTGTCGGCGAAGGTGGCGGTGCCGCCGGAGATGGTCAACGCATCGCCGTCAAGCTGGTCGCCAGCCACGCTTGCGCTGGCGAGCGTGGTGCCGTCATAGACCTTGGCGGCGGCCGTGGCGATGACATTGAGCGGGCGCGCGGTAATCGTGCCGGTGCCGCTGGTGCTGGTGGCCGCCAGCGTGTAGTTGCCTGCATCGGCGCCGGACAGCGCCAGCTTGTCGACCACGATGGCCTTGTTGGCGCCGACGTTCTTGTCGCTGAAGAACGCGGCGCTGCCGGCCAGCGACAGCGCGTCGCCTTTGATGCGGTCATCGCCCAGGGCCGACCCGGCCGCGGTGGTGCCGTCGTAGACCTTGACCGCGCCGCCGATGCTCACATTCAGTGTGCGAGGCGTGATACTGGCACTGGCGCTGGCGGTGTTCGACGCCAGCGTGTAGTTGCCCGCGTCCGCGCCCGACAAGGTCATGCCGCCGGCGCTGATCGCCTTGGCGCTGCCGACGTTCTTGTCGCCGAAGACGGCGTTGCCCGCGTTGACGCTCAGGACGTCGCCGGCCAGGCGGTTGTCGCTCAGCTTGAGCGTGGCCGCCAGCGTGCCGTCGTAGACCTTGTCCACGCCGGTGGCGATGGTGACGAGCGCGCGCGGGGCGATATCGGCGCTGCCGGTATGGCTGGTCGAGGCGAGCGTGTAGTTGCCCGCGCCGGCGCCGGACAGCGACAGTCCGGTTACCGTCAGCGGCTTTGCCACGCCGGCGTTTTTGTCGGTAAACGCCGCGCCGGTGCTGCTCAGCGCCAGCACGTCGCCGGCGATGCGGTCGTTGTCCAGCGTGACGGTGGCGGCGGTGCTGCCGTCGTAGGTCTTGTTGGCGCCAATCAGCACGGGGTTCAAAATGCGCGGCGTGATGCTGGCGCTGGTGGTGGCGCTGGTCGAGGCGAGCGTGTAGTTGCCCGCGTCCGCGCCGGCCAGTGCGATGCCGCTCACCGTGACCGTCTTGCCCGCGCCGACGTTCCGGTCGCCGAAGCTGGCGTTCTGGGTGTAGCTGACGTTGTCGCCGGCGAGGTGGTTGCCGCTGTAGGTGATGGCGGCGGCCAGCGTGCCGTCGTAGGCGCGGTCGACGCCCGTGGCGGTAAAGGCGAGCGCGCGCGGATTGATATCGGCCGTGGCGGTGGTGCCGGTCGAGGCCAGCGTGTAGTTGCCGGCATCGGCGCCGGTCAAGGCCAGGCCGCCCACGTTGATGGTCTTGCCGGTGCCGGCGTTCTTGTCGGCGAAGCTCGCGCCGGTGCTCGACAGGGTGACCGCTTCACCGGCGATCTGGTTGGCCGCCAGGGTCACGCTGGCGGCGGTGGTGCCGTCGTAGGTCTTGTTCAAGCCGGTGACGCTCGGCGCGAGGGTGCGCGGGGTGATGGCGGCGCTGGTGCTGGCGGTGGTGCCGGCGATGGTGTAGTTGCCCGCATCGAGGCCCGCAAGCGCGATGCCGCTGACGGCAACCGTCTTGCCGCTGCCGACGCTCTTGCTGTCGAACAGCGCATTGCCGGAGAAGGTCAGCTGGTCGTTCGCCACGCGGTTGTCGGTAAAGCCGGCCGTGGCGGCGGTGCTGCCGTCGTACTGCTTGTCGACGCCAACGGCGGTAAAAGCCAGCGCGCGCGGAGTGATGCTGCCGCTGCCGGTCACGCTGTTTGACGCCGGCGCGTAGTTGCCCGCGTCAGCCCCGTCGAACGTGAGATTGGTCACCGTGACGGCCTTGCCGACGCCGGCGTTCTTGTCGTTGAAGGTGGCCAGGCCGGATACGGCGAGCGTGTCGCCGGCCAGGTGGTCGTCGCTCAGGGTCACGTCGGCCGCGACGCCGCCGTCGTACACCTTGCTCACGCCGGCGGCCGATATGTTCAGGGGCCGTGGCGTGATGGCCGCGCTGGCGCTGGCGCTGGTGGCGTCGAGCGTGTAGTTGCCAGCGTGCGTACCGCTCAGACTGACGCCGGTGATGCTGATGGTCTTGCCGTTGCCGGCGTTCTTGTCGGCGAAGCTGGCGCCGGTGTAGCCGAGCGTCACAAGGTCGCCGGCGATGCGGTTATCGCCCATGGTGACGCTGGCGCCAGTGGTGCCGTCGTAGACTTTGCTGCTGCCGGTCGCGTTGGCGGCGATGCCGCGCGGGGTAATATCGGCACTGGCCGACGCGCTGGTCGATGCCAGGCTGTAGTTGCCCGCGTCGAGACCGGAGAGCGCGATGCCGGTCACCGCAACCGCCTTGCCGGTGCCGGCATTGCGGTCGCCAAACGCGCCGCTGCCGGAAACCGTGAGCACGTCGTCGGCAATGCGGTTGTCGGTGAACGTCACGCCCGCCGCCACGCTGCCATCGTAGATCTTGCTGGTCGCGCTGGCCGTGACGGCGAGTGCGCGCGGCGTGATGTCGGCGCTGCCGATGGCGCTGGTCGCGGCGAGCGTGTAGTTGCCCGCGCTGGCGCCGCCGAGGGTGATGCCGCTGGCGGTGACGGTCTTGCCGATGCCGGCGTTCTGGTCGCTGAAGACGGCGGCGCCGCTGGTCACCGTCAGCGTGTCGCCGGCGATGCGGTTGTCGTTCAGGGTTGCGCTGGTGGCGGTGGTGCCGTCGTAGACCTTGCTGGCGCCGGCCAGGGTGGCGGTCAGCGCGCGTGGCGTGATGGCGGCACTGGTGGTGGCGCTGGTGCCGGCCAGGGTGTAGTTTCCGGCGTCGTTTCCGAGCAGCCCGATGGCGCTGACGGTGACGGTCTTGCCGCTGCCGGCGTTGTAATCGGCAAAGGAGGCGGTCCCCGCGAGCGTGATGGCGTCGCCGGCCACGCGGTCGTCGGTCAGGCTGACGCTGGCGGCGGTGGTGCGGTCGTATTGCTTGTCGATGCCGGTAGCGCCGACCGTCAGGGCGCGCGGGGTGATGCTGGCCGTGGTGGTGGCCGTGGGAGCGGCCAGCGTGTAGTTGCCGGCATCCGTGCCCGACAGGGCCAGGCCGCCGACGGTGACGGTCTTGCCGTTGCCGGCATGCTTGTCGGCGAAGCTGGCCGTGCCGCCGAGCGCCAGGTCGTCGCTGCCGATGCGGTTGTCGGCCAGCGCGACGCTGGTGGCCGCCGTGCCGTCGTAGACCTTGCCGCCACCGGACGCGGTCACCAGCAGGCTGCGTGGCGTGATGTTGGCGCTGGTGGTGGCGGTGTTGGACGCCAGCGTGTAGTTGGCGGCGTCCAACCCGCCGATGCCGATGCCGCTGACGGTGATGGTTTTGGCGTTGCCGGCGTTCTTGTCGGCGAAGGCGGCGCCGGTGCTGGCGAAGGTCACGCTGTCGCCGGTGATGACGTTGCCGCTCACGGTCGCGCTGGCGGCGGTGCCGCCGTCGTAGACGCGGTTGTTGCCGGTGGCGCTGGCGGTCAGGGCGAACGGCGTGATGGTGGCGCTGGTGGTCGCCGGCGCCGTTCCCAGGGTGTAGTTGGCGACGTCGGCCCCGGACAGCGCAATGCCGCTCAGGTTGATGGTTTTGCCGACACCGGCATGCTTGTCGGCGAAGACGCCGGTGCCGCCGATATTGACGGCATCGCTGCCGATCTTGTTGCCGCTGAAGTTGACGGTGGCGCCGGTGGTGCGGTCGTAGACCTTGTCGACGCCGCTCGCGCTCACGTTCAGGGTGGCCGGGGTCACCGTGTAATTGGCGCCCGTGTAGTTCAGGGTGTAGCCGAGCGCACTGGCCAGGCTGCCGACGCCGATGGCGTAGGTGCCGACGTTCTTGCCGGCGCCGGCGGCCGACAGCGCGCCGGTAAAGCCGCTGGCGATGCTGTCGTTATCAATGAAGCCGGTGGCGCCGTAGGTCAGCGTGGGCACGGCGGCGCTGCCGTCGTACACGCGGGAGGCGGCGTTGGCGCTCAGGTTGAGCGCGGGCGCCACCGAATACAGGAACCAGTTGCCGCTGCCGGCATACGCGGGCGTGCTGCCGGCCACGTATGCCTGGTTGTAGTGCTTGTCGTAGCCGCTGACGCCTTCGAGCGTGGTCACCGGGCTGGTGGAATACACCAGGTAGCGGCCGGATGGCGCGCCGATGCCGCTCGCCCCGTTCTGATTCGAGAACGTGCCGTTGACGGCGGCGATGTCGAGGGCGGTGCCGCTGCCGGTGCCGGTCACGCTGCCGCTGCCGAGTACCGTCACCGTGCTGTTTGCCAGGCCCTGGTTGACCAGCTTGACCGTGGACCCGGTGACCGTGCCGCCGACCGAGATGGCGCCGATGCTGGTGCCACCCAGCGTCATGCTGATGCTGCCGCTGCCGGCGTCGATGACCGTGCCGGCGGCAGTGGTGATGGCGGCATTGCCGCTATCGCGGAAGGCGGGGTCGGCGCCGGCGCTGGCGTTGGCGAGCACGGTCAGGTTGGCGTTGCCGGTGCTGATGCTCGAATCGAGGGTGACGCTGCGCCCGGCCTGCAAGGTCAGCGCGCCGTTGCCGTTGGTCGCATTGCTGATGATCAGGGGATTCCCGGCCAGCAGCTTGATGTCGTTATTCGCCTGCAGGGTGATCGATACGCCCGCGTCGAGCGTGGCGAGCAAGGTCGGCGCGTCGATCGTCACGTCCAGGCCCGGCTTCGGCTTGACGGAAGTGAACGGCACGTTGCTGCTCGATGGCGGCGGCAGCAGCGCAAAGGCGTGTACCGCACCGGTTTCGGGCACGCTGCCGTTGGCCGAGTTGGCGTACGGTGCGCCGACCACCAGGCGGTCGCCGGCCCGGTTCAGCGCAGCCGCGAAGCCGAAGTTATCGCCATCGCCCAGGTCGACGTCGCCGTTGGCGCCCACCGTGTAGTCGCGTCCCAGCGTGGCCGACACGGTGGGCGCGGCAAAGCTGGCGCCGCCGAAATCGACGATGCGCACGCTGCCCGGACCACCGGTCACGACGCCGAAGCCGCCGTCGCCGGTGGCGCCGATTGCCAGGCGCTTGCCGTCGCCCGACAGCGCTACCGAGGAGCCGAACAAGTCGTTCTCGCGCAGCGTCAGGGCCAGGTCCTTGGCGCCGTTGACGCCGGCGCCGATGCGCCCTTCAAGTACGCTGGTGTTGCCGACGCCGCTGAACAGGTACACCGCGCCCTTGCCGCTGCCGGTGCCGACCGCGCCCACGGCCATCAGGCTGCCGCTGTTGTCGAAGGCGACCGCGCTGCCGAACTGCTGGTCCGTCGCCAGGCTCACGCCGGCGCCCTGGCCGACCACGCCGGCCAGCGCCATCGTGGTGGCGCCCTTGTCGAAGACGTAGACGGCGCCGCAGTTGGCGCAGTCGTTTTGCGCGCCCTGGTCGTACAGGGCGCCGATGCCGAGGCGGGTGCCGGCGCGGTTCATGCCGACCGCCGCGCCGAATCCCATGGCCGGGTTGCCGGTGTCGGCGGCGGTCAGCGTTTGCGTCAGGGCCGGGGCGCTGAAATTGCTGCCGAAATTGAACAGGCGCACCGACCCGTTGCTGCCGTCGCCGAAGGCGCCGGCGCCCAGCAGCGAGGCGTCATGGTTCATGGCCAGCGAGGTGCCGAACTGGTCGCCGTCGGCCAGCGCCAGGTTCAGGTTCTTGCCGCCGGTGTAGCCGGCGCCGATGGTGCCTTCCAGGGTCGCGTTGGAAAAATTATTGTCGCTGAAACTGAACAGGCGCACCGCCCCTTTGGCGCTGCCGGTGCCGTCGAAGCCCTTGTCGAACGGGGCACCCACGGCCAGGCGGTCGCCGGTTTCGTTGAGGGCGACGCTGAAGCCGAAGCCGTCGCCGGAGGCCAGGCTGGCGACGTCCTTGTTCTTGCCGCCGCTGTAACCCTGGCCGAGGATCGCCTGGTAGGTCCAGACCAGCGGATAGCTGCCGATGGTGATGTTCTTCGGGTCGAGCAGCAGCTGGCCGCCGGCGCCGATGTCGAGGTGCTCCAGGCCGACATGGCGCAGCTCGTTCTTGCCCGAGATTTCGACCGTGCCGCCGGCCGTCGCGCCGGTGGCGTCGACTTTGCCCAGCATGGTGGTCTGCTGGTCCGACCACACCACCGCCGTGCCGCCCTGCCCCTGCGCGCCGCTGGCCGCCACCTTGATGCTGGTGGAATCGTTGATGAAGGTTTGCTGCGCCGAGGCAATCGGCGCACGCTGGCCCCAGCGCTGCGTGAAGCGCGCCAGGTCGGGCGCGTCGGCGCGCTCGCTGCCGCCCTGGAAGGCGCCGCCCACGCGCACCATGCCGCCCTGGGTGGCGCCGGAGGCGTCGAGCGTGGCGCCGAGCAGGCGCACATCGGCGCCGGAGAGGTCGATACGCCCGCCGATGCCGTCGCCCGCGCGGGCGCTGTGGGTGGCGGACGAGATCACGCCAGCGCCGCCGTGGATGCTGGTGCTGCCGCCATCGGCGGCGCCGCTGGCGTTGGTCGAGGCGCTGCTGGTCTCGACCAGCGCTGCGCCGGCGCGGTAGCCGATGGTGCCGCCATTGCCGGCGCGGCCTTGCGCGCTGGTCGCCGCCGCCGCCGACAGGTTGGCGCGCGCGTCCACCTTGACCGTGCCGCCGGTGGCGCCGTCGGCGTTGATGGCGCCGTCGAGTGCGACCGCGCCGCCATCGATCGCAATGCGTCCGCCCGCAGCCGCGCCGGACGAGGCGTCGAGCGCGCCCGCGTGGATGGTGTCGCCGCTCAGGCGGATGCTGCCCCCTTCGCCGGCAAAGCCGCGCGCCTGCACCAGGCCGGCGTTGTTGACGCTGGAACGCGCCAGCGCGTCGGCCGCGGCGGCGCTGAGCACCACCTGGCCGCCGTCGGCCCGCACCAGGCCATCGTTGGTCAGCGCGGCGTCGAGCGCGGAGCGGGCCACGCGCACGGTGATCAGGCCGTCGCCGCGCAGGTCGAGGCCGACCTGGCTGCCGGCTGCCAGCACGGCGCTGCCGCCCGCCGCGCCGATGCTGCCGCTGTTGGCCACCGTGGGCGCGATCAGCGCGACGTAACCGCCATTGGCGGTGCGGATGCTGCCGTCGTTGCGCACCGCGCCGGGCGTGCCGGCGGCGGAAAATTCGTAACGCCGGTCGAGGAAGTCCTGGTCCGACAGACCGAGACTGGACGCCACCAGGCCGCCCACGTTGACTTGCGCGCCGGCGCCGAACAGCACGCCCTGCTGGTTCAGCAGGAACACCTGGCCGTTCGACGAGAGCTTGCCGTAGATGCGCGAGGGGTCGCTGCCCACCACGCGATTGAGCGCCACCGCACTGGCCGAGGGCTGGTCGAAGCGGACCTCGGCCTTGCTGCCGATATCGAAGCTTTGCCAGTTGAGGATGGCCTGGGCGCTGCCCTGGGTGACGGTCATGGCCGCGCCGTTGGTGCTCACGCCGGCCTGGCCGGCGACGACCTGCGCGCCGGCCGGCAGCGCGCTATCGATCAGGGGCGGGGCGGCGGCGGCGTTGGCTGCCACGGCGGCGCCCAGCATCAGGCTTGCGAGCTTGCGCCGGCCACCCTTGCCGCGTCCGCGCGCGCCTTCGGCCACGGCGACCCAGCAGGCATGCACATGGCTCCAGACGAGGCGGTAGAAACGGTTGGCGGAGGCGTGCTTGTGCATGGGTGGATCCGTGTAGGTGGGCGAAAGTGGAAGCCGGCGCGCCGATGCGCGCCGTGGTAATGCGGGTGTGATCAGGCCATCAGGCTGAAATCGGCGCGGTAGCGCGGCGCGCCGGCGGCGTTGCCGGCAGGGGCGACGAACAGCAGGAAGCGGCCCAGGGTGGCATGGTCGATCTCGTAGGTGCCGGCCGCAAAGCGGGCGCCGTCGCTGGCGAAGACCAGCGAGAACTGGCGCAGGCGCGGGTCGTCCTGGGTGGCCGGCGTTTGCACCTCGGCCAGGGTGATGCCGATGGCGCGCAGCTCGGGGTGGTTCAGCCAGAACTGCTGGCCGACCAGCGCCAGCGCGCTGGCGTGGCTCCACGCGAACGGCGTGGCGCCGGAGGCAGCGGCCTGGGGCGCGGCCGCGCCCATCATGCCGGCAAAAGCGAGCGAGCTGGCGCCGGCCCTGAGGATGTCGCGTCGTTTCATGCTGTGTGGCCTTTACTGGTCGGGGTGGATGGTGCGGAGGGCGCGTCGGCGCGCCATTCCATGAGGCGGTGAAAGCCGGCGCTGCCGATCTCGCGAAAACCGAAGCGCCGGTACAGCGACATGGACCGGTTGTTCGATTCGACGTGGGTGGTGACGGCCGCGCCGCGCGCGCCCGCTTCGCGCTGCAAGGCGGCCAGCAGCGCGCCGCCGCCGCCGCGGTTGCGGTAGGCCGGCAGCATGCCGATCTCGATCACGTGGATGCGCTGCGCTTCGCGCGCCACGTACAGGCGGCCGACCGAGATGTCGCCATCGAGCACGAGATCGAAATGGCCGGCCGGATAGCGCTTGCGGTAAAAGCCGTGCTGGGCGTCGAACTGCATGCGCACGTAAGCGTCGGCGGTGGCCACGTCCCACCCGGAGCGGGCGATGTCGCGGGCGCGCGCGGCCGCGTACACGCTGCGCAGGAAGACGTGGTCGGCGGCCCGCAGCGGGCGCAGTGTCGGCGTCATCCTCACGGGCGCTGCGGGAACACGCCCTGCAGCGCGATGCAAAAATTCAATGCGAGGAAGGGCTGGCGGTTCTCGTGCGGCTGGCCGGCGCCGGCCGTTGACAGCGCGGCCGGCGCCAGCGGCGTCAAGGTAGCGGCGGCGCTCGCATAGATTTGCGCCACGCCGGCATGGCCGAACGAGACCGTCATGCCGGGCGTGGCGGTGCTGGCGGCGCTGCCGGCGTGGCGCAAATCGTGCTGGTGCGCGGGCATCTCGGCGATGGTCAGCGCGACTTCACGCACGCCGTCCTGCTCGCCGAGGTCGCGTACGGTCAAGCCGGGGCCGCCGCCCGCGTGCAGCGGCGAGCGGTCGGCCAGGTCGGGCAGCGCGAAGGTGCTTTTGCCATCGCCGCCGTAGGCGGTGCCGAGCAGCGAGAACAGGGCCGTGTTTTGCGACAGCGGCATCAGCTGGCCATTGCAGGCGGCCCAGCCTTTGGGCACGAAGTTGAAGGGGAAAATGCGTATTTCAGCAAGGAAGGGGTCTGCCATGGCGATGATGTCCGTTAGGTCGGGCTGGGGAAAATGCCGAACAGGGAAATGATGAAATGGATTCCCAGGTAGGGCGCCATATTGTTGTGCGGCTGCGATCCGCCCTGGCTGGCGATGGCGCCCGCGGCCATCGGCGCGTTTGCGCCGTTCAGGCCGTACACGGGGGTCCCGCCGGTGTTGCCGGGCACGCCTGTGGCGGGGCTGACGGCGGCACTGGCGGGGTTGGTCGAGGCCATCACGGCGTGCGTGTGGCCCGGGATCATCGGCATGGTCAGAGTCACCGTTTCGACGCCGGCCGCTTCGGCCAACTGGTAGGTGGTGCCGCTGACGCCCTTGCCCATGTGCAGGGGAACGCGCCCGCGCATGTCGGGCATGGCGAAGGTCGATTGGCCGTCGCCGCCGTAGGTGGTGCCGATCAGCTGGAACAGGGTCTCGTTTTCAGAGATTTGCAACAGTTGGCCGTTGCAGAATTCCCAGCCGAGCGGGGCAAAAGTTCCTGCAAACATGCGGATTTCGCCGACATAAGGTTGTGCCATCGCGTACGTCCTTGTTATTCAGTTCGGGCTGGGGAAAATGCCCTGCAGGGCAATCGCGAAATTGAGCGCCAGGAAAGGCTGCATGTTGGAATGCGCCTGCGAACCGCCGCGCGGCGTCACGGTATTCTCGTTCAGTGCCGCCAGGTTGGCCGGGGCGGCGAACAGGTCGCGCCCGAGGCGGCCCTTCTTGCCCGCCAGGGCATTCGCCGGCGAGCCGCTGGTGGCCAGGGCGGTGGTGGCATTGAGCGCGTGGGCGTGGACGGGCAGCTGGGATGGCTCGAGCGTGACCGCTTCCTGGCCGCCGCTTGAGCCCAGCGGGCCGCTCACGGCGCCCGTGTGCACCGGCACCCGGCCGCGCAGGTCGGGCAAGGCGAAGTTGGTCTGGCCGTTGCCGCCATACTGGGTCCCGAGCAGGGCGAACAGGGCCTGGTTCTGGTTGATCGGAAGCAACTGTCCGTTGCACACGGCCCAGCCCTTGGGCGGGAAGTTGAACGACATCATCCGGATTTCTGCCAAGAACGGTTCACTCATGCACGGCTCCTTGCCAGTCGCTTGCCGCGGCGCCCTTGGGCGCGCGCAATAGTTAGTTGAAAATTGCCTGGTACTGCATGCCATCCTGGTCGCAGCCGACCGGGACGATAAACAGGGGGAACGTTGCGCTGCCGGGGATGTCCAACATGTAGGTCATCTGCTCCAGCGCGGGCTGGGCCGGGCCGCGAAACAGCAGCGCAAAGCTGTTGCCCCCGGCTGGCTGGTGCGCGGGCCGGTCGACCTCGGTCAGGGCAAGGGTGACGCCGTCATGGCCGGCCACGGCAAAAAAGCCGTGCAGGCGTTCTGCGAAGAATGCGTAATCGAGAGTGGGGAGCATCGGAAAGACCGGCAATAGAGCGAGTGTTCTATTTTAGTATCTTTAATGTCTTTTGGGAAACTGAATCCCCGTGATGCGTTGTGGGTAAGACACACATTCCAGGGCAGGCACGGGACCTGCCCTACGGGACGCCCTGTGCGGGAGGGCTGCGGGGCAATCGTCCTCAGCCGCCGAGGGCTTGCTCGATCTTGCCGACCAGCTGCTTGTCTTCGGGGGTAACCTTGCTTGGATAGTGTTCGATGACCTTGCCGTTGCGGTCGATCAGGTATTTGGTGAAGTTCCATTTCGGCTCCTTGCCGGTGGCCTTGATCAGGCTCGCGTGCAGGGGGTTCGGATTGGCGCCGCTGACCACGGTCTTGGCGAACATGGGGAACTTGACGCCATAGGTGTTGTAGCAGAGATCGGCAATCTCCTTGGCGCTGCCCGGTTCCTGCTTGCCGAAGTCGTTCGACGGAAAGCCCAGCACGACCAGGCCCTTGCTGCCGTATTTGGCGTACAGCTTTTCCAGCCCTTCGTACTGGGTGGTATAGCCGCAGTAGCTGGCGGTGTTGACCACCAGCACAACCTTGCCGGCGTACTGGCACAGGTCCTGCGGCACGTCATCCTGCAGGCGCTTGAAGCTGTGCTTGAGCAAGGCCGGGCAGCTGGCCGGGACCGCTGCCGGGGCGGCGGCGGGGGCCTGGGCGCGCGCCGGAGTGCTCGTCAATACAACAGCGGACAGGCCCGCGAGAAGAAGTGCCGAAATCTTGAACATTGTTGTTTCCATGCGGTGGGGAATGGGAACTTCATTCTATGTCAATTCGCCTTTGCCAGCGGCGCGGCGATGGACAGAACGGCTACCTTGCCAAAAAAAGCAGCAAATATTTGATACTCAGAACGATTCTTTTGGGAAATAGTTGGTATCATGTGGACATCTTTACGGAGCCACCCATGCAGCGTACCAGCCTGAACACTACTGTCAACCAGCACTACCTGAACAAATTGATGAAGCTGACCGAGGTGATGGATGTCGCCGCCAGCGAAGACATCGTCGACATCCGGGGCATGAAGCTGGTGGCCAAGGGCGCCAGGTTGACGCGCGCCCAGCAGGATACCCTGGGCGGACACAAGCTCAGGAAGACGCTGGAATCGTCGCTGAGCGCCGAGGGCGGCACCGACAACGGCCTGATTCTCGAGACGGCCAGCCGCATTCTCGATACCAGCGTGCCGATCAACCGCATCCTGGGCCGCAACGCGGGGCGCGGGATTTCGCCGCAGACCTTGCTGGCGAACATGCATCTGGGCCATGCCATGCGCATGATGCTCACCCTGACCGACCGCGACGACCCGCGCGCGCTGGAACACAGCGTGGCCGTCAGCCTGCTGTCGATCGGCATGGCGAAAAAAATGCAGCTGTCGAACGACGACCAGATGGCGGCCGGCCTGGCCGGCCTGCTGCACGATATCGGCGAGCTGTACATCGACCCGGCGTACCTGATGCCGGGCAAACGCCTGCTGCCGCACGAGTGGGCGCACCTGGTGATCCATCCGCGCATCGGCCAGATGCTCATTACCGAACTCGAAACCTATCCGGCGGCGGTGGGGCGGGCGGTGTCGGAACACCACGAACGGCTCGACGGCACCGGCTATCCGCGCCAGTCGGCCGGCGGGATGATCAGCGGACCGGGGCTGGCGGTGTCGGTGGCGGAAATGCTGGCCGGGGTGCTGCACAAGGATTATCCGCTCGAGCGCGCCGAACTGGCCCTGAAAATCATTCCGGGCGAGCATCCGCACCACTTTTTGTCGGCCATTTCGAATGCCTTGCGCACGCAGCCGGCCAACCGTCCGATCGCTCCCTCGCGCCCGGAAGAGAGCGATGACGCCGCGATTGCGCGGCTGTGGCACCGGATTGCCGATGCGCTGGAGGCCGGCCAGAACATGCTGCGCGACGATGCCCTGCGCTCGCCGCGCGTGTGGGCGCTGATTCAACGGGCGCTGGCGCGCATCAGGAATATCGAGCGCGCCTTCATCAGCACCGGGCTCGATGCCTATCTGAAGAACAACCATGGCTTGCACGACCACGACGACGGCGCCCTGCAATTCGAAAAAGCCGTGGCCACGCGCGAAATCACCTGGCGCCTGCGCGACATTGCGCGCGACCTGGCCTTGAACACGGCCGACGTGGCGACCGACCGGGCGATGCTGGCCGAACTGATCGGCTTGCTCGACGGGGCGCAGGCGGAACCGCTGGTGATACGCGACACGTCGTCGTCGGCGGCGGCGCCGGTCCAGACAGCGCTCGCGGCGCCGCTGCCGGCCGCGCGGGCGGCCTGAAGCGCCTGCCCTACTCCACCGTCAGCGTTGACAGGCGCGGATCGGTCTTGGGGAAGCGCAATTCCAGGTCTTCCATGACTTCAAGCAGCAGGCTGGCGATGAGCAGGTTGCGGTGGACCTTGGAATCGGCCGGAATCACGTACCACGGCGCGTGCTCGGCGTCGGTGGCGTCGATGGCGCGTTCGTAGGCGTCCTGGTAGTCGTCCCAGCGCTTGCGCTGGACCAGGTCGTTGTCGTCGAACTTCCATTGCTTTTCCGGGTCATCCCGGCGCGCCGGCAGGCGCGCGCGCTGCTCCTCCTTCGAGATATGCAGGAACACCTTGACGATCACCGTGCCGGTGTCGGCCAGCATGCGTTCGAAGTCGGCGATATGCGCGTAGCGGCGCTGGCATTCCTTGTCGTCGATCAGCTTTTGCACGCGCGCGACCAGCACGTCTTCGTAGTGGCTGCGATTGAAAATGGCGATCTCGCCCGCGCCCGGCACGTGCGGATGGATGCGCCACAAGAAATCGTGCGCCGCTTCTTCCAGGGTGGGCGCCTTGAACTGGGCGGCGCGCAGTCCCATCGGGTTGATGCGGCTGAACAGCGCGCGCACCGTGCCATCCTTGCCCGAAGTATCCATGCCCTGCAGTATCAGCAGCACTTTTTGCTTGCGCTGCGAGAACAGCATCTGCTGGTGCAGCGCAATCTTCGCGGTCAGCGCATCGGTCAGCTTGCGCTCGTGCGCCTTGATCTGTTCTTTCGACTTGGGATGCTTGCCGCCATGCTCGCGCAACGGCGTGGCCCCGGCGTCTTCATCGCGCAGCTTGAGGCCGGGCCCGGCCCGGAAACGGGTGCGCGCCTTCACGCTGGCGCGCCGCTGTGCGCGTGCTCGATTTTCAGGCAGCGGTCCATCACCACGTCGAGGCCGGCGGCGGCGGCCAGGTCGGCCGCTTGCTGGTTGACCACGCCGAGCTGCATCCACAGGCAGCGCGCTTTGACGTCGATGGCGTCGCGCGCGAGCGGGAGCATGGCGTCGGGCGTACGGAAGCAGTCGACGATGTCGATGCGCGCGCCGTCCGGCAAGGCGGCGGCGGCCTCGGCCAGGCTGGCGTAGACCGGCACGCCCAGGATGTCCTGGCCGGCATACGCCGGGTTGACGCCGAGGATGCGGTAGCCCTGCTGTTGCAGGTAGGCGGCCACGGCGTGGCTGGCACGCTCGGGCCGGTTCGACAAGCCGACCACGGCGATCGTCTTGCTGTCTTTCAGGATGGTGGGGATGGTTCTCATTGGGCTCGCCAGGTTATGTGTCTGGCGAGCGTAGCAGATTTACCAACCCGCGCCGCGTACGTTAGGGCGTCCCGTAGGGCGTCCCGTAGGGCGTCCCGACGCGCTGGTTGATCATGTCCGACCCCTGGCTGTGGACCGTCACGTGGTTGACCTCGCCCTTGGCGTTGCGCGCGAACACGAAGGTGGTCAGCGAAGCGGGCATGACGAAACTGTCGTTGGCGAACGAGGTCAGGGTGACCGGGTCGCGGTTGGTACGCTGCATGACCAGCTTGTCGCCGTCGCGCTTGAAGCTGCGGGTGGCGTTGGCGTCGATGCGGTAAGTGCCGGCATAGGCGTCGAGCACGGCATTGTCGACCTTGACGGACTTGAAGTCGGGGAAGGGATTGCCGATGGCAATCGCCGCCGCCTGGCTGGCCACCATGTCGGGCTGGACCTTGGGTGCGTCGCTGTTGCTCAGCACCGCGACGTACACTTTTTGCTGCGGCAGGCGCAAAGCGGAGGTGGAAAAGCCGTTGATGCCGCCGTCGTGCGCCACCATCGGTGCGCCGCGCAGCTTGCCGACCTGCCAGCCGTAGCCATAGTTGGTGAGCTTGCCGTCGGCCAGCACGGCGCTGGTGTGCGCCTTTTGCCAGGTGCCCGGCGTGAGCAGTTTGCCGGCGGAAATGGCCGCATCCCAGCGCGCCAGGTCGTCCACGGTCGAGACCAGCGCGCCGGCCGCGTACGGCTGCGTCATGCTCATCGGCTTGGCCGTGGCGACGCCGCCGAACCAGCCCTTGGTATGGCCAACGGCGCGCGGGCCGGGGTTGCGTTCGTGGCCTTCGTAGGCCGTGTGGCGCATCTCGAGCGGGGTGAAGATGCGTTCTTCCATGAACTTGGCGTACGTCTGGCCGGACAGTTTTTCGATCACCGCGCCGAGCAGGAAGTAGCCGGAATTGTTGTAGGCCCAGCGCGTGCCCGGCTCGAACTCGAGCGCATCGTTCTTGAAGAAGTCGATCATCTGCGCCACGCTCTTGTCCTGCCCTTCGGTGAGGAAAAAACTGGGCTTGCTGGTGAAGCTGACGATGCCCGAGGTGTGGGTCAGCAAGTGCTCGATGGTGATGCGCTTGCCGCGCGTGGGGTAATCCGGCAGGAATTTGGTGATGTCGTCATCGAGCGCCAGCTTGCCCTCATCGACCAGCATCAGGATGCCAACGGCGGTGAACTGCTTGGTGATGGAGCCGAGCCGCATGGCCATGTCGGGGCTCATGGCAATGCCCTTGGACACGTTGGCCAAGCCGTAGGCCTTGCGCAGCACGGTCTTGCCATCCTGCGTGACGATAACGGTCGCGCCTGGCGCATCGGCCTTGTAGTACGGGGCGATGACGGCGTCGATGCGCTCGGCGAGGGTTTGTTCGCTGGCGGAGGCGGCGACCTGGGCGCCTTCCTGGGCCAAGGCGGCCGGCGCGTGCAGCGCAACAAGGGAGGCGAAGCAGAGGGCGGACAGTTTGAACATGCGATTCCTGTAGTCTGGTTGATTGGCAACGTCAGGCCAGACTATAGTGGCAGCGCGCCTGGCCGGGGCTGGCGTTGCGACGAACTGCGGATTGACGATAACAAACGGTCAATCCGCGCGCCGGACCGCGCCGCGCAGGTCAGCGGTCGGTAAAGACGTCGTTCCAGCTGGCCCGTTCCGGCGCCGTCTGGGTTTGCAGATAGCCGACGTTGGCGACCTGGATGCGGGCGATTTCGTTCAGCGCTTCTTCCGAAAAGCCGGCCCGCTTGACGCCACGGTCCTGCATCGACAGCGAATGCAGGTACTGGTGCAGGTGGCGCGGTTCGGTGCAGAACAGGCAGATGCGTTCCCACACGTGCGGATAGGACGTTTTCAAGGCCCCCTGCGGCGCCATGCCGGCCAGCGCTTCGAGCGTCAAGGTGCTGGCCGTGCGCGGGACGATGATGCTGTCGACCACGGGAATCGTATCGATGTGCTCGGGCTGGCCCGGTTGCGACGACGGCTCGCCGGCGTCGCCCTCTTCCCTGGCCATGTTCTCGGCCGAATAATCGGCCAGCGCGCGCAGGGTCTGTTCGGTCGACGGCAGGTTGTCCTTGGGCCAACTGAAGCGGCGGATGCCGGCGCTGGCCATCAGGGCCGCGATCGGAATGGTGTCCGGATTGGCGCCCGGCGCCGGCGGCACGGTCAGTTCGATCACGAACAGCAGGTGCAGACGGGCATCGAAGACGGCGTAATCGACCTTGCGTCCGGACAGATGGTCCTGGTGGCTGCGCTTGATCTTCGGATCCGGATTGCTCGGGATCATGAGTTTGCTCAGCGCGATGTCGGGAAAAATGTAGCACTTGGGCAGCGCGCGGCGCAGGCGGCCGTAGAACGCTTTTTGCTCGGTGCCGAAAAAGCGCCGCTTCGTAAACGAAGGGACAGGCTCGGGTGCTGGTTTTTTTAGCAGGCGGTTTAACATGGCGACAACGGCCCTGATCGTGGTTCAAGTCGATAGTGTGTATTTAATAATGATAATGCACAAGAAGAAAGCCGGTCAAAGCGAAAATATATGCTATCCGCACGGAAATACCGAGCAGCCGGGAACCATGGAGCGGGAATTGTATAGACGACTTTTATGCTGATTTCGACGAAGATGCGCCGAAATGTGCCAAGACGAGCACTTTTCACACATACATACTTATACTTTTTACAACTTTGGAGAAGTGATGAGTTTGATGCGTGCAAGTCTTACGGCAGCGGCCGGTGTGGTGCTGTCGCTGGCGGCGTTAACATCCCATGCGGCCATTCCGTACAAGGGTCATCGCTATGAATTCCGTCAGCCGGGCGGCGACATGTTGAAAATTCGCCTCGACGGTAACGATTATTACGCCGAACAGCGTACCGAAGACGGCTCGCTGGTCGTCTATGATCCTGCCAAACGCGGTTTTTGCTACGCGCACGTGAACGCCACGGGCGACGAGCTGGTCTCGAGCGGCGTGCTGGCCACCAATGCCAGACTGCGCACCTTCAGCACCGCGCAGGACAAGCGCGAGCCGGGCCTCTCCACGGCCGCCAAGGCGCGCCTGGCCAAACAGCGCTATCAGAAGATGCACGGACGCACCCTGGAACTGGCGCAGAAAACCACGTCGGCGATGATGGCCCCGAGCGCCGCGGCCAGCGCCGCAGTGACCGGCCAGATGCGCGGCCTGACCGTGATCATCGATTTCTCCGACGCACCGGGCACGATCACCAAGCCGCAGGTCGAATCGTTCCTGAACGACGCCAACTATACCGGCTTCGGCAATGCGCAATCGGTGCGCGGCTACTTCCTGGCCGCCTCGGGCAACAAACTCGACTACAGCAACACGGTCACCCGCTACTACCGCGCCAAGCGGCCCAAGTCCTACTACACCGACAACAGCCTGGATGTCGGCCCGCGCGCGCAGGAATTGATCGTCGAAGCGCTGAACTGGGTCAAGAGCAGCGAAGGCGTCGACTTTTCCACGCTCAGCCGCGACAGCACCGGCCACATCCTGGGCCTGAACTTCTTCTATGCGGGCGAAGCGGACAGCCCGTGGTCGAAAGGCCTGTGGCCGCACATGGGCTGGCTGGGCGAAAAGTTCTGCAGCAACGGCGCCTGCACCGGCAGCTACCAGATCAGCGACATGGGCAAGCAACTGGCGATCGGCACCTTCGTGCATGAATCGGGTCACCTGATCATGGGCTGGCCCGACCTGTACGACTACGACGGCAGCTCGCAAGGCTCGGTAGCCAACTTCTGCGTGATGGGCTTCGGCGGCGTGGGCTTCGAAAGCCAGTACCGTCCGACCCAGCCGGTCGGTTTCCTGCGCTACCTGGCGGGATGGGACACGGCCATCGAACTCAATCCGGCGATCAACCGCAGCGCGCCGAGCGGACGCCTGTCGATGGCGGCCAGCGGCCACTCGCTGTACCGCTGGAGCAATCCCGCCAACGCGGCCGAAGCGTTTTACGTGGAAGCCATCCACAAGAGCGGGCAGAACCTGCACCAGCCCGACCAGGGCCTGGCCGTGTTCCACATCGACCCGAGCGGCACCAACGATACCGAATGGAAGCCGTACATCCAGATGGAACACGCGGACGGCAAGCGCGATCCGGAAAACAATGTGAACCAGGGCGATGGCGGCGACCTGTACGACGGCGTGGCCACGCGCGCGTTCAACGCCGGCGTACCGAATGCGCTGACAAGCAAGGGCACCAATTCGCGGTGGTGGAACGGCTTTGCGTCGGGCTTTGCGCTTTCCAACATCAGCGCGCCGGGCAAGACCGTGACGTTCGACCTCGGCACGGCCACCTCGACCCCGGCCGGCGACATCTACAACGGCACGCTGGCCGAGAAGGGCGAAGCGATCCATCCATCGCCCTGGTTCGAGTACAAGGGCGGCACCCTGGGCGCCGTACTGAGCGGCCCGGCCGGCACCGACTTCGACCTGCGCCTGGAACAGTGGCAGAACAAGGGCACGACCAATCTGTGGGTCAACGTGGCTGAATCGACCGGCGACGCATCGCAGGAAGCGCTCACTTTCACCGCCCCGGCCGGTTACTACCGGGTCGTGATCTCCTCGTATAGCGGTGCCGGCAAGTACAAGCTGACCGTCACCAAGTAACACTTCAGCGTGTCAGACCATTGCTAAAGCCACACTTCCGGTCACCGGAAGTGTGGCTTTTTCGTCATCGCCTTCCACCATACTGTGCCGTATTTATCAGGCGCGGCGGACAAATTGAACAAATTGCATCTTTGCCGCCCTTGTTGGGTATTTCCCCATATGCATTAGAGATAGTATCAGCACGCCTGAAGGCTTGCTGCAGGGCGGACTTGACCCTTTTCCGTCCCATGAGCAAAGCGCCGGACCACATCCTGGCCGGCGCGCCCAAGATCGATCACAACAATGACAAGGAGCGAGACAATGTTTGTACAACACAAGACCATCGTACTGGCCGGGCTGATCAGCGCCTGTTTCAGCAGCATCGGCCATGCAAAGCAAGCCGATCAAGGCCATACGCACGAACGCCTGAAACAGGCACCGATGCCGCACGCGCGCCAGAGCCTGCCGCCAACGGTGGAGCAACAGCGCTTCAACGTGGCGCCCACCACCAAGCCGCGCCTGGACCTGATGCCCAAAAAGCCCGAGCTTGGCCGCATGAGCCTGATGGCAGCCACGCCCGAGTGCAAGAACATGGATGCGCTGACCAGCTACAACGGCGCCGCGCTGGCCGACTACCTGGCCGCCATGCCCGATGTCGAATGCACCTATCCGCTGTTTTCGCTGAACGCCGCGCAAGCCGCCAAGGCCTACTCGGCCGCCAACATGAATGCGGTCGCGACCCGCTTCGCGCGCGAAGCGAGCACTTACAACGCCAGCAACCGCGCGCTGGCCAACCTGGCGCTATACTTGCGCGCCGGTTACTACCTGGGCAGCGGCGGCACCATCGCCACGCCGCCGGCCGCGTATACGGCATCGCTGCGCGCACCGATCAAGAACCTGGTCGAGGGCACGGTACTGTACAAGAGCAATCCGGTGGCCGGCAGCACGGCGTCCGAAGTCATCAAGCTGATCACCAACACCCATGATGAAGCGTATTTCCTGCCATCGATGAAACAGCTGGTGGTGCGCTACACCAACTCGCCGAGCAACCCGAGTGCAGTCGATGGGCTCAAGCAAAACGATGCCGCCGGCGGCATGACCTCGGCATTGACGGTACTGTTCTACGCCCATTCGCGGCCGGACGCGCTGCCGCTGCTGCAAAGCGACACCAGCTATCCGGTGGCATTGAACAACTTCGTTGTGAAAAACAAGTCCGCGCTGCTGGGCACCGCGACGGGCTACATGCTCAACGACGCCGCCAATGAAACGTTCCGCTTCATGCAGCACGCGGCGCAAAAAGCCACGGTCAAGCCGATGGTGCAAGCGACCCTGGCCAGCAGCAGCATGACCGGCGCCGACAGCGCGCTCTGGCTGGCTGCAGCCTCGGCCGTCAAATACTATGACAACGCCAACTGCGGCCAGTACGGCACCTGCGGCTACGAGCAGAAACTGGCGGACACGGTGCTCAAGGTCAGCTATACCTGCAGCCCGACCCTGCGCATCCGGGCACAAGAGATGACGACTGCCCAACTGCAGTCATCCTGCGCCATCCTGCAAAAGGAAGAAGGCTACTTCCACGACATGCTGCAAACCAAGCGGGTGCCGGTCGCCAACGACAAGAACACCTCGCTGGAACTGGTGGTGTTCGACGATTACGCCAATTACGGCAAGTACGCGTCGGTTATCTACGATATCGATACCAATAACGGCGGTATGTACCTCGAAGGCAACCCGGAGTCGTCGACCAACCAGGCGCGCTTCATTGCGCACGAAGCGTCGTGGCTGCGGCCGAACTTCTCGGTCTGGAACCTGGAGCATGAATACGTACACTACCTGGACGGGCGCTTCAATATGTACGGAGACTTCGGTGACGCCATATCCAAGCCGACCGTGTGGTGGATCGAGGGTATCGGTGAGTATCTGTCCCTGCGCAACAATAACCAGGCATCGATCGACAAGGCGCGCACCGGGACCTACAAGCTGAGCGAGATCTTCGGCAATACCTATTCGATGGGCGACTACACCGACCGCGCCTATCGCTGGGGCTATATGGCGACCCGCTTCATGGTGGAAAAGCACCGCAGCGATGTGGACGCGGTGCTGGGCAAGTTCCGGGTGGGCGATTACGACGGCTACCAGAACTACATGGCGTATATCGGCACGCGTTACGACGCCGAGTTCGCGGGCTGGGTGAAGACGGCCACCACCGCCGGCGAACCGCCGCTGCCGCAGGTGAACCTGCCGGCGTGCAACCAGGGCAGTTACCTGGGCAAGGGCTGCTCGATTACCGGCTTTACGTCGTCGAGCGAAAGCTATGCGCACATCCTGCTGCCGGCAGGCGCCAAGAACCTGCGCTTGTTTACCAGCGGCGGCAGCGGCAATGCGGATATGTACGTGGCACGCGGACGCTATCCGTCGACCACCTGGTACGATTTTGCATCGGCCACCGGCGGTAACGGCGAGAGCGTCAACATCGCCGCGCCGGCCAGCGGCCAGTGGTACTACATCATGCTCAAGGCCGCGCCGAGTTTTAACGGCGTGACCATCAGCGCGACGTACGACTAAATAGCAAGCAGGTTTTGCAAGACGAACGCCGTCCTCGTGACGGCGTTTGTTTTTCTTGATTCCATGCTGGCCGCAGGAGTACGCTCCATGCGATACCAAAACAGATGACAAGACGAAGGAAAAAAGACCTATGTCTTTTCAATATCGATAAAAATCGACGTCATTCTGGCGTATCATTAGCATTGATAATTAGACAATATTGATGGAGTTTTCCTTGGCGAAAAATTTATGTAACGACCTTGATGCGGTGTAACTATTCAGCCGCTATGCAACTGATGGGATAGGCGCGCCGACAAATGCGCGCTGTAGCACTGCGAGCATGTTGTGGCCCTGTTTTCGCAGGGTATCGAGGCAAGAACGGATGACGCAGAAATGTTCG
>NZ_WHJH01000149.1 GCF_011682145.1 Massilia mucilaginosa | reverse complement strand
AAAAGAGCCGTACCCCGCACCCTACGCGCATAGCCAGGGTTGGGGACGGCTTTTTTCATTCATTACAGAAGCAATCGGTTAGCACATAGCTGATGAGGCTGTGTCCGAATGTCAGACCTGGCACCGTTACCGGCAGTTACGTTAAATCCGGAACGTGACTCGGTGGTGAGCCTGGCCGCAAACAGGCAAGATAAGCTTCAAAAAGCTGCATGAGTCGGGCGACAACTACCTTGACATTCACCGGCACCAATGTCCTCTCGCTTACAACATCCAAGACTTATCAGGATTTTGAAAGAACGCGTCCTGATAACTTGAAATCGCGTTCAACATAAACGAAGTGAACGACTCACTCACAACGCCAGGAACAGTATCGCCATCATTCAAGACATATATGTTCGCATCATCACTCCCACACAGAAAATAGTGAAAGGATCCCCCTTGGTACGCAGAGAAGAAGAATGCGCTGGCAGGAGGCCTATAGTCAATCCCAAATTCGTCCGCGATTTCGTAAAACTCCTTGTTCAAACTGAGGAAATTCGGGTAAAGAATATCAATATCCCTACCGAACAACCCCGCGTAGCGGCCACATTGCGACAGAAATTTCCTGTAATCACTTGGCAACGAAATCGAGCGAGCTTGCTCTATACCGCCTATTTCATCGTCCGACAACCCGAGTATTTCGGATTCATCAGCCAAGCCGGCGCCCGTAAGCCATTCAATAAATATTTTCATAGATGTCACCTGATTATTTAAAACGCGGTTTGCTAACGTTCGGACCGGTATGTATGTCTACCTTGACATTCGGGAACATGGTTTCGAACTGCCGCAGCCCTCCATTGCATGACGGGCATATTTTCAATTCAGACATAAGATTCATGTGTCCACGCACATCCTGAACAACGGCAAGTCCATTGGGATTATGTTGACGTGCAAAAGACTCAAATATCTTCATTTCACTGTCCAAAGCTCTATTATGGTGAGCTGGAGTGGAAAAGGTTGAGAAAAAACGTTCCTGAGGCATTCCGACTGTGCCAACAGGCGAGTGGGTATTACTTAGCGCTGCCAGAGTACCTTGATGACTTTCGATCGAATAATCCGCGACCGCCAAGTTTCGTTGTCGACTTCCGTTTGATGTGAGCCCTAAGCGTAGTCTCTCATCGACAAGTCTCGAAACAGTTCCATGAACCTCAAAATTACTCGACGCATTGCCCGCCCTTGTTGCTTCTATATTGTGCAACACGCGCACTCGCTGTGCGGTACCAACTTCAAGGCCCGCGATCGTATTTGCCCCGTTAACAAAGTTAGCGAGTTTAGCGTCATACGCACTCGCACCCAATTTCTGACTAAATTGCCCGGAGAGGGATGCAAATTCAGCTTCAATAGCACTATACGCACCCAATCGATATACTGAGGC
>NZ_WHJH01000148.1 GCF_011682145.1 Massilia mucilaginosa | reverse complement strand
GGCATGGCAAACAAGCTCCCGCGTCCCGACCTTTCCAAGCTTTCCGAGTCCGACAAGAACAAGGTAATCATGGCGCTGTTCGACCATATCGACGCCTTGTTGGCCCGTGTGGAAACGCTGGAGGCGCAGTTGCGCAAGAACAGCAGTAACTCAAGCAAGCCCCCATCGTCCGATGGTTTGCTCAAGAAGACGCGATCGTTGCGTGAGCCGTCCGGCAAATTGCCAGGGGCTCAGGTCGGCCGTAAGGGAACCACGCTGCGCCAGGCCGTGCCGACCGAGGTGATCTCCCATCCGCTCCCGGAACGATGCGAGCAGTGCTGCGCTGCCCTGCCGCTGGAGTCGGCGCAGGTGTGGTGTCGCCGTCAGGTGATCGACATCCCGGTCGCGGCATACGAGGTCGTGGAGCATGTGGCACTGGCAGTGACATGTCGCTGCGGCCAACTGCATACCAGCGCCTTTCCGGCCGACGTGAACGAAGCTGTGCAGTATGGCCCCAAAGTGCGCGCGTTGGGCGTACATCTGACGCAAGGGCAGATGCTGCCGTACGCGCGCGCCGCCGACCTGATCGAAGACATGTATGGCCTTGCCATTTCACCGGGCACGCTGCTGGCATGGGTGCCCGAAGCGCGCGCCGCCTTGCAACCGACGGCGGACCAGATCGCCTGCCAGCTCAGCGCGGCGCATCTGGTCCATGCCGACGAATCGGGCCTGCGCGTGGCCGGCAAGCTGCACTGGCTGCATATCGCCGCCAACGACACGCATACATGGTATGGCGTCCATGCCAAGCGCGGCCTCGACGCCATTGAGGAGCACGGCATTCTCCCCAACCGTACCGGCGTGCTCGTGCACGATTGCTGGGCCCCATACTGGCGGCTCGACGACAGCATTCACGCCCTGTGCAACGCCCACCTGCTGCGCGAATTGCTGCATCTGACGGAAACGACCAGTCAATCGTGGCCGCAGGCGATGAGCGACTTCCTGCTTACTGCTGACAAGTTGCGCGTGGCTGCGCGGGATCAACAGATCGTCTTCAGCGACAATGACGTGCGGGCCTTTCGTACTGTCTATGACAACATCGTGTCCGAAGGCGAGTTGCTCAATCCGGAAATTGCCAATGCGAAAGGCGGGCGGGCCAAGCAGTCCGACGCCGTGAATCTGCTGCGCCGCTTCCGCCTGCATGCCGATGCCGTCATGCGCTTCGTAAGCGACTTTGCCGTGCCGTTCACGAATAACGTTGCCGAACGCGCGGTGCGCATGCCCAAGGTCAAGCAGAAGATATCGGGATGCTTCCGCACCCTCGCCGGCGCCGAACATTTCTGCGTCATCCGTTCTTGCCTCGATACCCTGCGAAAACAGGGCCACAACATGCTCGCAGTGCTACAGCGCGCATTTGTCGGCGCGCCTATCCCATCAGTTGCATAGCGGCTGAATAGT
>NZ_WHJH01000147.1 GCF_011682145.1 Massilia mucilaginosa | reverse complement strand
AACTATTAGCCCTTGTGTATACTGAAACCTTCCATGACGATGGGGGTGAAGATGGACAATTTGGCAGATCTGGACGAGTATCTCGAACACCTTTGCACTGCACTGGGCCATGCCGACCGAAGGGTCAGTCTGAAGGATTATTGTCGGGGATTGATGCTGCCAATCGCGCGCAAGAGCGTCGAACCACTGGCGGCGTATACAGACCCGATGCATGTGCGCGCCAAGCATCAGTCGCTACATCACTTTGTCGCCAAGTCTACGTGGTCTGATTCGGCACTGCTCGAATCGGTTCGTAAGTGGGTGCAGCCAGCATTGGTCGCGCAAACCGGGCATTATTGGATCATCGACGACACGGGCTTCCCCAAGAAAGGTAAGCACTCAGTTGGGGTGGCGCGTCAATACTGCGGCCAACTTGGCAAGCAGGACAATTGCCAAGTCGCGGTTAGCTTGTCACTTGCCACCGAGTCGGGAAGTGTTCCCATTGCTTACCAACTCTATCTTCCGAAGGACTGGGCGAGTGATACGGAACGTCGTCTAAAGGCGGGCGTACCCGAAGACCTGGTTTTTGCAACCAAGCCAGAAATCGCGCTGAATCAACTGCGAACCGCCGTCGAGTCTGGTGTTCCGCCCGGCGTGGTATTGGCCGATGCCGGTTACGGTGACGAAACGGCCTTTCGTGACGGCATAACGGAAATGGGTTTGTTCTACGCCGTGGGCATTCGCCCCGGTACTACAGTGTGGCCGCCAGGTGTATCACCGCTGCCGCCGATACCTCAACGGGGCCGAGGGCGCCCGTCAAGCCTGCTTCGCCGAGGGCCCGGTCATGAGCCAATGTCGGTCAAGGCGTTAGCGATGGGATTGCCGCCATCGGCATTCCAGCAGGTACGCTGGCGCGAGGGAAGCAATTCGACCTTGTCATCGCGATTCGCCTCAGTACGCGTACGACCGGCTCATCGGGACTATTGGCGCAGCGAACAGCGCGACGAGGAGTGGTTATTGATTGAATGGCCAGAAGGAGATACGGAGCCGCTAAAGTATTTTCTATCGACAGCGCCAGCCGACGCCACGCTTGAACAAATCGTGTTTGTGACGAAGATGCGCTGGCGTATAGAGCGAGACTATCAAGAACTGAAGCAAGAATTTGGACTTGGCCATTATGAAGGACGGGGCTGGCAGGGCTTTCACCATCACGCCACGCTCTGCATCGCAGCCTATGGATTTTTAATTGCTCACCGCCTCAATCATCGAGGCGCAAAAAAAAACTCTGCACAATCAGAAGTCCTTGCCCTACCCGATGGTTACATCCCTCGCGGCAGCCGGGCGGACACAGCGCCACGTACCTGAATCAATTACGTCATTGCGCACACTCATCATGTCTGCAATCGTGAAACGACTTCAACGATGCCCCTGCTGCAATGTGGCTCGATATAACTTATGACACAGTAAGA
>NZ_WHJH01000146.1 GCF_011682145.1 Massilia mucilaginosa | reverse complement strand
CTCGACTTTGTCCAACTATCTCGCGTAGCAGACGGTTTCTGTCAGGCGCTCGAATAGGGCACGCGGAATTTTCACCATATCGCATTGGCTCCCCGACCCTTTGTAATTCTCTTGACTCCACAGCGAGCGGCGCACGCATGCAATGGTGTCGGAGAAGGTCGGGCTGTCCTTGGCGTACCAGGCGGCCTGCCGCGTCATCAATGTGCCATGGTCCAGTAACTGTTTGGCTGCCAATGCCACAACCGAATACAGTGCGAGGATGACTGGCGTGCTGCATGCGATGGCGCGGTCGGACCATTGACGCTGTGTTTCCATGCCCAGATGCGCTCGTGCCTCCTCGAAGGTAACTTCGATCTGCCAGCGGCGGATGAACCAGGCCAGAATCTGTTCAGGTTCGGCGGCCTCGTCAGTGCAGAGAAAGGCCTGCGGCTCAAGCTTGTGTTGTGGATCGCGCACCAATACCCAGCGCAGCGGAATGGTCGGCAAGCCGCTGCTGTACCAGACGGCGGTGCCAGTGGCGATCTCGACGGTCCTGTCACCCTGTCCGTACCATTGGGAAAGCGTCACGCTGCGCCAATGAGTCGACGCGCAAGCAGCTCTTTCTTTCAATGTTGGCTGGCGCGCGCCCTTACGCCGTGGCCGGCCACGTGCGCCAGGTGCTCGCTCCGGCGCCGGATCGTACAAAGCGGCGTCAAGCCGCAAACGGGTGACGATGCACAGCTTGTGACGTACCGCATCGAGCAGTTCCAGCGCCGCGAAGCTGCTGTCGGCTACGACCACGATGGGACGCTCGGGCAGCCAGTGCCTGATCATCAATAGCAACTGCCGGGCGCGATCGGTGAGCTTGTTGGGACGTCGTCCACGCTGGAGGCAATAGCGCTCGGACGGCGCCAACACGGAGCAGAACGGCAGTGCCCAGCAACGCTTCGCCCACGGGATCGGCGCTATCAGCATCAGGCACAGCCAGCGCAAGCCGCTCGCCTTGACGAAATGACCGTGACTCGAGCGCACCGGATCGCGGTAAATGCCCTTGGCGGCGATCCTGGCACCGCGCCGCCGCTCAATGGTGTCGTCCAGCGCCATGAGCAATGGTCCGTCGGGCACAAACGCTTCGACCAGCAGTTTCAGCAAGCGCCGGCTTGCCGCCAGCGTCGACCATTTGACGCGATTGAGCACGCGATGATATTTCTGGAATTGCCGCTCTTGGGACAAGCCCATAACGCGTAGGACGGCACTGACCGTGCGTGGCCCAACGGCCAGGATGGCGCCTGTCAACAGGATCTGTACCAACGGCCAGGCACGCTTGGAAAACAGATCGGAAAAACCTACAATGGCCTTCGTAAGCCCGGATGCTACTACCGTCATGATGAACCTCGCTGCCACGAGTGGATCAATCATTGACTACGCATTCGGGCTTACGTTCCCTTCGTCCATCGCTCACAAATGGACAAAGTCAAGCT
>NZ_WHJH01000145.1 GCF_011682145.1 Massilia mucilaginosa | reverse complement strand
AGCTTGACTTTGTCCATTTGTGAGCGATGGACGAAGGGAACGTAAGCCCGAATGCGTAGTCAATGATTGATCCACTCGTTGCAGCGAGGTTCATCATGACGGTAATAGCATCCGGGCTTACGAAGGCCATTGTAGGTTTTTCCGATCTGTTTTCCAAGCGTGCCTGGCCGTTGGTACAGATCCTGTTGGCAGGCGCCATCTTGGCCGTTGGGCCGCGCACGGTCAGTGCCGTACTACGCGTCATGGGCTTGTCCCACGAGCGGCAATTCCAGAAATATCATCGCGTGCTCAATCGCGTCAAATGGTCGACGCTGGCGGCAAGTCGGCGCTTGCTGGAACTGCTGGTCGAAGCGTTTGTACCCGACGGACCATTGCTCATGGCGCTGGACGACACCATTGAGCGGCGGCGCGGTGCCAGGATCGCCGCCAAGGGAATTTACCGCGATCCGGTGCGCTCGAGTCACGGTCATTTCGTCAAGGCGAGCGGCTTGCGCTGGCTGTGCCTGATGCTGATAGCGCCGATCCCATGGGCAAAGCGGTGCTGGGCACTGCCGTTCTGCTCCGTGTTGGCGCCGTCCGAGCGCTATTACCTCCAGCGTGGACGACGTCCCAACAAGCTCACCGATCGCGCCCGGCAGTTGTTGCTGATGATCAGACGCTGGCTACCCGAGCGCCCCATCGTGGTCGTGGCCGACAGCAGTTTCGCGGCGCTGGAACTGCTCGATGCGGTACGCCACAAGCTATGCATTGTCACCCGTTTGCGGCTAGACGCCGCTTTGTACGATCCGGCGCCCGAGCGAGCACCTGGCGCACGCGGCCGGCCACGGCGCAAGGGAGCGCGCCAGCCGACACTGAAAGAAAGAGCGACTTGCGAGGCCACTCATTGGCGCAGCGTGACGCTGTCCCAATGGTACGGACAGGGTGACAAGGCCGTCGAGATTGCCACTGGCACCGCCGTCTGGTACAGCAGCGGCTTGCCGACCATCCCACTGCGCTGGATATTGGTGCGCGATCCGCAACGCAAGCTTGATCCGCAAGCCTTCCTCTGCACCGATGAGGCCGCCGAACCAGAACAGATCCTGGCCTGGTTCATCCGCCGCTGGCAGATCGAAGTGACCTTTGAAGAGGCACGTGCGCATCTGGGCATGGAAACACAGCGGCAATGGTCCGACCGTGCCATCGCATGCACCACGCCAGTTATCCTCGCGCTGTATTCGATTGTGGCATTGGCTGCCAGGCAGTTACTGGAACATGGCACACTGATCACACGGCATGCCGCCTGGTACGCCAAGGACAGCCCGACCTTCTCCGACACCATCGCATTCGTGCGCCGCTCGCTGTGGAGTGAAGAGAATTACAAAGGGTCGGGGAGCCAATGCGATATGGTGAAAATCCCGCGTGCCCTATTTGAGCGCCTGACAGAAACCGTCTGCTACGCGAGATAGTTGGACAAAGTCGAGCT
>NZ_WHJH01000144.1 GCF_011682145.1 Massilia mucilaginosa | reverse complement strand
CTCATTTGACGAAGATCGTGATCGGTAAGTGGAATTAGCTTTATTGACATTATTGAGTATTATGCAATAAAAACCGCTTCCATAGGGCACTCATTTGGCTTTTTTATCAGGGGAAGTGAACGGCTACTCTTCGACGGTCAGCACACCGGGGAGAGGGTCAGTGCCGACGAACGAACACGAATGGGACAGTCGCGCCGCGCATATATGATTTGGCCAACGTCAGCTGTATTTGATCGGCCCTATTCTTCTTAACTGTTCTGTTCGTGTGCGAATGTCGGCACTGCCCCCTTGCCCACTACACCGAACTTACGTCAGAGGCTCTACCTCTCCTTTTTTATCATCAAATAGAGAGTCAGTAGCAAAAGAAGTAAAAACGAACAGGCCGCAACTAGGAAAGCTAGAACGAATAACCCTTTCCCAGCGATACTTAGCCACTCTAATTCTATTGCCTCACCCACCATAATCAAAGCAAAAAAGACTAGACAAAGTACGATACCTAGTACCGCCAACTTCAGCAAGCTGTAGAATTTTGAATTCGTTTTTGGCTTCACTGGCACTCACATTCATTATTGTTGACCGGCGTTGCCAATGTTGAGGAAGTAAATAAGCCGATCCCAACGGCCGCGCCAAATCCCACCCCAACTTTCGGCGCGGGAGTAATCCCAACGCTGGATACTTCCTTCGTATAGGTCGATGGGCGCATGAAATTACCGGGCGTAGACATAGAGGCCCCACCAGCGATACCCCAGCCAGCGTTAACTTCGCCAATCGTTCCGGTGCTAGTCCCGCTAGTGATAGGACCATCTGAACTCGATATTCCACCGCTCAGCCCAACACCAGCAAAAGTACCTACGCCACCGTAACCATTTGCCTGAGCTGTTAGGAAAAGCTGATAGCACCGCCAGTTCTTCCAATTTTTCGGTATTGAAATCCCGACGGAGGTCCCTCCGCCGGCACCAGCACCAACACCAAAGACACTGGGCAGAATGCCCACTTGAACCAGACCTGAAATTCCAAGAGATACCTGTTTATCAAGCCCGAGAGGATCCACAAATGAAAGAGGGTTGCCGCCAACATAGGCATAGGTATTAATGCCACCTCTAAGTCCAATCGGATCGCTCTGAATGTACCGCCCCGTCTGCGGATCATAATCCCTATGGTAGTTGTAATGGAGGCTCGATTCACGATCATAATATTGCCCTGGAAATCGCGGGTTGTAAACAAGACTTCCTAATCGAATCGGATTTTCGTCAGGTGCATTCTCGCCGAAGACGTTTGCACTATCCCAGCGCCATACCATTTTGTTGTCGCTACCACGCGTAATAACACGCGGCGTTGTTAGCTTGACTTTGTCCATTTGTGAGCGATGGACGAAGGGAACGTAAGCCCGAATGCGTAGTCAATGATTGATCCACTCGTGGCAGCGAGGTTCATCATGACGGTAGTAGCATCCGGGCTTACGAAGGC
>NZ_WHJH01000143.1 GCF_011682145.1 Massilia mucilaginosa | reverse complement strand
CAGGACCGTGAAACGATTTTACGCCGATGATAGTGCTGCAACCAGTGTGAAAGTAGGTCATCGTCAGGCTAGTTATAAGAAGAAAACCCCGCAGAAATGTGGGGTTTTTTTTCGTCCGCGTTTTCGTCAAAGGCGGATTGCTTATCCACAGACTTGTCGTTTCATTTCCCATCTGCAATTTGTCATTGCTTGCTTCATCTCAAAGCCCTGCAAAAGCATCGGAAAACAACATTATTCCTCAATCCTGCTGTGCAAAATTGTCTGTGACCTAAACCCCGAGTAAAATATGGTACGCAAGCAAGACGCAGTCTTGGTTGGATAATTTAACTAATAAAAAAGGATTTACCCGTGTTTAAAAAAATCGCATTGGCAGCAGCTCTGGCCGTTATGGCTTCCTCGTCCTTCGCCGCTGAAGCGAACAAATTCTACGTCGGTGGCGATTTCGGCACCACCAAAGTTGACGATTACTCCGACCGCGAAACCGGCTACGGCGCGTTCGTCGGCTACAACATCACCCCGACGATCGCTGTTGAAGCAGGCTATCGCCGTCTGGCTTCGTTCGAAGAATATCGCACCGACGTTACCTTCGACCAGGCTGCTATCTCGGTCATCGGTTCGATTCCACTGAGCAGCGGTTTCGGCCTGTACGGCCGTCTTGGCTACAACCGCCTGGAAGCTAAAGCTTCCGGTGGCGGCTTCAGCGAAAGCGAGTCGACCAACAAAGCGCTGTTTGGCTTTGGCGCAACCTACGCTTTCACGCCAGCAATTTCGGGTCGTATCGAAGTTCAGCGTCCAAGCGGCGACCTGACCAACTTCAGCGCTGGCGTATCGTTCCAGTTCTAAGTCATCGTGCTTAAGAAAATCCCGCCAGGCGAAAGCCCGGCGGGATTTTTTTTGCCCAATGCGAAACCTTGGCGTGCAAGGGCTGCTCGCTATCGGCATCATCCACCAATGCCTTGAGGCGCCGGCAACCATCCAGCAGCCCCGAGCATGGCATAGCGAGTGCTACGAGCCCCATTTTTCTCTCTTTGCACCAAAGGGCGGCGACGTTTGTATCGGATTAGCGCCAAAACAACTTGGCAAAGTTTGAGAAGCTCTGCTATAGTTCGCCTCCCCGCAGAAAGGGTTAACGAAATCAAGTAGTTAGCAGTCTGTCAGGGCCGTCTCCAAGGAGACGCGGTAGTAAAAAAGAGGTTGACGAGAAACGCGAAACGCTGCATAATCTCATCTCTCTGCTGCAACGAACACAACGCTTCGTACCATGCGGCAAGATAGAAATACCGAACAAGTTCTTTAACAATTAACAGTCGATAAGTGTGGGCGTTTGATGAAGGTGCCAGCAGAGCGCAAGCGATGTTGAATACTTAAATTATCAAATGTTCACAAAAAAGAAACACGGCGCATCGAAAGATGAGCTTGTCAGTATTTTGAGTGAGCGATCTGTCCGCAAGGACATTAAACAGAGAT
>NZ_WHJH01000142.1 GCF_011682145.1 Massilia mucilaginosa | reverse complement strand
CTGGCAATGAAGGTCCAAGAGGAGGCCGAACGTTTTCTGCACGTCTCGATGACGCTGGCCAGGAGCGCGAACGCGCGCGTGCCGGCTTCGCTGCGGGTACCCATGCTGATACGGCGCGCGATCACCCAATGACGCAGGGCTTGTTCTGCGGCATTATTAGTCAGGGGTAGTTGTGGTTCGGAAACTTGGCGCAAGATGACATCCCAGTCGAGCAGAAATTCACGCGCAAGGGCGCGCAGCTTGTCATTGCCGTCGTCCCGGTGCCGCTCGCAGAGCGCGCGCAAATGCGCGATGTCGGTTGCGTGACGGCTCGCCAGGACACCCTCGGGTTCACCCTGCGCGGCACGGGCGGCATAGATCGCCTCCATCAGCGTGCATAACACCTCATGCATGCCTTTGCCGGCGCGCGCCACTTTGGCGTCGGTCGAATCGATCAAGCCTTGGCACTTCCTGATCAAATGCGCCCAGCAACGCAGACGCCGGCCGAGGTGGCGGTAGGCTTGATAACCATCGGTCATCAAGTTGCCCGTGAACTTGGCCGTCAGCACATTCGACAGGATTTCGAGGCCACGCGAGCAGACGAAGAACAAGGTGGTGAAGCTGGCCACGAACACCCACAGCCAGAAAGGCTGGCCCGCCTCTTTCCACGGGGTTTCGTCGGCGTGGAGCAGGACGGCTTGCTCGATGTCGAGGACCATTTCGTCTTCCAGAGGCGCCACGGCGCGTCCGGTTTCGCGGATGGTTTCGTCGAGTACGCCCGTGCTCAATTGCAGATCGAACAGTTCGATGAAGAATTCACGGATGCGTGCGCGCGACAAGCGCATGCGCAGCGCCAGGAACACGATGGCGCCGGCCAGGCGTGGCCCGACCAAGCGCCATTGCCCGAGCGCGACCTTGTCCCAGAACGGATCGTCGGGCGCGACATGATGCGCGGCGCGCGTCACATGCCCGCACGAGCAGGTGCTGGCATAGAGCGTGTGCCTGGTCACTTGCAGCAACAGCCCGGCTTGGCCCGCAACCTTCTCGGCGATGTCGATATCATCCCACGCGGTGTAGGCCACAGCGCCATCGTGCGACAGGGCTAGGCCGCAGCCGGCGCAACTGTCGGGATGGTGGGGTGTCGTATCCGTGTATGCCAGCTTCTGGGTGCGGCCAAATCCTTTGGCGCCAACTTGCTTGCCGGTTTTCTTGGCGCCGGACTTGCCAGACGATGCCTTGGGCGCCGATGTCGGCTTTGCTGCGCCATCTGGCTTGGTCGCATCAGCCTCAACCGCCGTCGACACCCGGCTCGCTGGCGCTTCGGCCGCCGTATCGCTGTGCGTCGATTCCCATGGCGCCCGGCTCGACGGCGGCTTTGAACTATTGTTCGGCGTTTGATTGAGTCGATCCCGCGACTTGCGCAACTCCGCAAGGGCGCGTACCAATAACACTTCCTTCTGCGACGGCGAGAGCGAACTCACCCACTCGTCGCTCATTTGACGAAGATCGTGATCGGTAAGTGGAATT
>NZ_WHJH01000141.1 GCF_011682145.1 Massilia mucilaginosa | reverse complement strand
GGCTCTATGACGTTTTCGGTGAAACTTGACGACCGCCACGGTATCGCCTAATTGAAATCGACCGCTGCGCGGCGGCCTGCAAGGGATTGACGGGTAAATGAGCGAGTTTGGACATGCGCAGATAGGCGATAGCGATGAAGTTGGCGGCGCTCCGGAAGCCGCGTGCTGCTCGCTTGGCTTGCTGAAGCATGCCGTTCATCGCTTCGACATAGGCGTTGCTGCGGCCATCGAGCATGCCGCGCACGACGCCTGGCAGGCGCTCGCGCAGCGTCAGCGCCAGTTTCTTGAACGGCTCGAGTCGGCTTCGGCGGGCCCACGATATCCAACTCTCCAGCGCCGCCTGCGCCGCTTCCGCGCTGTTGGCGACCACGGCGTGCCGATAGGTGTCCCGCAATGCTTCTTTCAGCCGCCACGCCCTTGCGCTCTTGAGTCGGGAACGCTGCAAGAGATACATCGTGTCGCGCTGGCGCGCCGTCCAGCTGTGCGCGTCGCGGCGCATCCCCCACATCAACGCACGGACGGTCTTGCGTTCGGTGCCCAAGGCGCTACGAACGACGCGCGGCTGCTCCGCCATTTCCAGCTTGCGTACCTTGTCCATCGCATCGTTGGCCAAGGCGATCACGTGGAAGCGGCCGAAGCTGATCTGGGCCTGCGGCAATTGCTCGGTGACGCCTTTGATGTAGGCCTGGCCCATGTCCATGCAGACGTGCTCGATCCGCTGCGGCTGCCCGCCATGGGCGATCAGATCGGCCTTGAATGCGACCACCGTCTCGTGGTCGCGGCCTTCGGTGGCGAACAGGAGGCGCTTGGCATCCAAGTCGTGAACGACCGTCACGTACTGGTGACCGCGCCGAAGGCTGGTCTCGTCGATGCCGATGAGCTTCACCTCGCTCATGTCATCCTTGCCGCGCGCCACGGCGACGTAATGGCCGACGCTGCGCCACAGGCGATGCGCCGTCACACGCAGCAGCCGGGCGGTCTCGGCCACGGTCATCGTTTGGCACAAGGACATGGCCAGAGCCTCGAACAGCAGGGTGAAATGACTGCCAGGGCGCGACCATGGCACCTCGATGCGCGAGGTCTTTCCGCAGGAGCGGCAGCGCACGCGCGGCACTTCGGCGTGCACCCAAGCTTCAAATTGAAAGAAATCGAGGTGCCGCCAGCTGCGCTGCATGCGGCTGTGGATCTTCTGCGCCGGCGCCTTGCAGGCGGGGCAGGCCATTTCCTCGCTTTGATAGCGGACTTCAAAGTCGATCCGTCTCGCTCCCGTGTCGAGCTTCAATTCGCTCACCTCCCACGGGGCTTGCAAGCCCAGTGCGGTGGTGAACAGGGTTTCCATGCCAATACTCAAACTGCCCTCACCAGCCGGAAACGCCGGCACGCCTGTTGTCCAAGGTCGCCGCCACGGCCTGCCGCGTCGGCGACCATGGACCAGCTTATACGCCCTGCATGCCGTCAAGGGTGCGCTACGCCGGCACGCGCGCAGCGCGCGCCGCCCTTGACCGCACTCCGGGACGGTAGAACCTCACAGCATAGCAGATGTCAAGTTTCACCGAAAACGTCATTGGGCC
>NZ_WHJH01000140.1 GCF_011682145.1 Massilia mucilaginosa | reverse complement strand
TGTCAGTATTTTGAGTGAGCGATCTGTCCGCAAGGACATTAAACAGAGATTGAACTGAAGAGTTTGATCCTGGCTCAGATTGAACGCTGGCGGCATGCCTTACACATGCAAGTCGAACGGCAGCGCGGGGCAACCTGGCGGCGAGTGGCGAACGGGTGAGTAATATATCGGAACGTACCCTGGAGTGGGGGATAACGTAGCGAAAGTTACGCTAATACCGCATACGATCTAAGGATGAAAGTGGGGGATTCGCAAGAACCTCATGCTCCTGGAGCGGCCGATATCTGATTAGCTAGTTGGTGGGGTAAAGGCCTACCAAGGCATCGATCAGTAGCTGGTCTGAGAGGACGACCAGCCACACTGGAACTGAGACACGGTCCAGACTCCTACGGGAGGCAGCAGTGGGGAATTTTGGACAATGGGCGAAAGCCTGATCCAGCAATGCCGCGTGAGTGAAGAAGGCCTTCGGGTTGTAAAGCTCTTTTGTCAGGGAAGAAACGGTGGAGGCTAATATCCTCTGCTAATGACGGTACCTGAAGAATAAGCACCGGCTAACTACGTGCCAGCAGCCGCGGTAATACGTAGGGTGCAAGCGTTAATCGGAATTACTGGGCGTAAAGCGTGCGCAGGCGGTTTTGTAAGTCTGTCGTGAAATCCCCGGGCTCAACCTGGGAATTGCGATGGAGACTGCAAGGCTAGAATCTGGCAGAGGGGGGTAGAATTCCACGTGTAGCAGTGAAATGCGTAGAGATGTGGAGGAACACCGATGGCGAAGGCAGCCCCCTGGGTCAAGATTGACGCTCATGCACGAAAGCGTGGGGAGCAAACAGGATTAGATACCCTGGTAGTCCACGCCCTAAACGATGTCTACTAGTTGTCGGGTTTTAATTAACTTGGTAACGCAGCTAACGCGTGAAGTAGACCGCCTGGGGAGTACGGTCGCAAGATTAAAACTCAAAGGAATTGACGGGGACCCGCACAAGCGGTGGATGATGTGGATTAATTCGATGCAACGCGAAAAACCTTACCTACCCTTGACATGTACGGAAGCCACGAGAGATCGAGGCGTGCTCGAAAGAGAACCGTAACACAGGTGCTGCATGGCTGTCGTCAGCTCGTGTCGTGAGATGTTGGGTTAAGTCCCGCAACGAGCGCAACCCTTGTCATTAGTTGCTACGAAAGAGCACTCTAATGAGACTGCCGGTGACAAACCGGAGGAAGGTGGGGATGACGTCAAGTCCTCATGGCCCTTATGGGTAGGGCTTCACACGTCATACAATGGTACATACAGAGGGCCGCCAACCCGCGAGGGGGAGCTAATCCCAGAAAGTGTATCGTAGTCCGGATTGTAGTCTGCAACTCGACTACATGAAGTTGGAATCGCTAGTAATCGCGGATCAGCATGTCGCGGTGAATACGTTCCCGGGTCTTGTACACACCGCCCGTCACACCATGGGAGCGGGTTTTACCAGAAGTAGGTAGCTTAACCGCAAGGGGGGCGCTTACCACGGTAGGATTCGTGACTGGGGTGAAGTCGTAACAAGGTAGCCGTATCGGAAGGTGCGGCTGGATCACCTCCTTTCTAGAGTTGCACC
>NZ_WHJH01000013.1 GCF_011682145.1 Massilia mucilaginosa | reverse complement strand
GCGTATCGGGGAAGTGCTGACGAATCCGCTTCAAAACGCGCCGCATGATCATCGCGTTCTCTTCGCCAAATGGTCGCCTTCCGGGGCGCAGCACCGCCGCGATCAAGCCGCCCGACTGGCCGTCGAAAATCATCAGCGGCAAGTAGCAGGTCGAACCATAGTGGTGGTTGTAGAACGCCAGCGGCTGCTGGCCGTAGCACGCATCCTCGGAGTGATCCAGATCGAGAATCAAGCTCTTTGGCGGGCTGGCGAAGGTGGCAACGAACTGTTCGACCAGGGCCTCGCTGACGCGATAAATATCTTGACGACTTGCAGCGTGTTCGAAGCGCGAGATCGTCGCTCCCGATGCCAGCGCGGCGGCGGCGTCAAACGGCGAACGGGCCGCGCCAAGCTTGAACATCGGGTCGTGGCGCAGGCTGTTCGCGTCGTTGCCGTCCTCGTAGCCGCAGCCGATTTGGTAGATGCGCTGGGTCAGAAGATCGTGATGGGAATGAGTGACGTAGCTCTGATGGCGACGGTCCGGCAAAGCCGCCGCGAGGCGCTTGGTCAGACCGATCTGCAGGTCGACACCGCGCAGCAGAACCGGACCGAGATCAGACGACAAACCGCCACCGGCAAAATCGGCTCGAACACTGTGAGCGGGAATGGATGCAAAACGGAGCTGCTCTGAGGTAGAATTCATGTCGGGCAAGGTGGCGTTTTTGTTGATAGCTGTGTTTCTCGATAACTCACATTTTATCAATCACTTACGG
Source organism: Massilia mucilaginosa (assembly GCF_011682145.1). GTDB lineage: Bacteria > Pseudomonadota > Gammaproteobacteria > Burkholderiales > Burkholderiaceae_D > Telluria_A > Telluria_A mucilaginosa. The sequence continues at coordinate 136,461 of NZ_WHJH01000013.1, read as the reverse complement.
CATTCTTGCCCTTTTTTATGCAAAATTCAGGCTAGTGCTGACGCGCAGCAGTACGCAAATCGTCGACCGGCACGCGGCCGAAGTGCTGGTCCAGCACATAGTCGATGATACCGGCGGCGCATTGCGCGGGCGATGCCAGCGCGCCGTCCTGCTGCAAGGCCATGAAGCGTTCACGCTGCGGAAACAGGCTCTCGGGCGTGGCGCGGAGCTGCGCCTGCATGGCGGTGTCGATCACGCCCGGTGCCAGGCTGCAGATGCGCACGCCGGCGCCGGCATCGCCAGTGCGCGGCCCGATGGGATAGTCGAGCGCCACCGAGCGCGCATGGTGATCGAGCGCGGCCTTGGTGGCCCCGTACACGCTCCAGCCCGTGTAAGCATTGCGCGCGGCGCCGCTCGACACATGCACGATGCGCCGCTCGGCCTGCGCGGCTGCGGCGACCACGGCGGCAGCCAGCATCAGCGGCGCCGCCACGTTCAGCGCAACCGCCCGCGCCACCGCCAGCACATCCTGCTGGTGCGGCGCGCCGACCGGTTCGACCGTGCCGGCATTGTTCATCAGAAGCACCAGCGTGCTGGCGCCCACATGCTCGCGCAAGGCGGACGTGGCCAGCCAGGCGCCCAGCGCGTCACTGTCGGACAGGTTGAGCTGGACCTCGCGCAGCAGCGGGCCGAAACGTGCCGCCAGCGCCGGCGCCGTGCCGCGCGCCAGTCCCAGCACAGCAATGTTGCGTTCCATCAGCCCGGCAGCGAGTGCCGCGCCCAGGCCCTGCGTGTGGCCGCTGACGATGGCCGTGATGGCCGGCTGGCTCACGATGCCTCTGCCTGCGCGGCCTTGCGGCGGCGGTAATCGGCGTCGATGGCTTCGCCGCGCTTGCTCAGCACCGGCACCCGGCGCGAAAAATTGAATTCGACCGTGGAATCGGGATAGATGTGAATCGACAGATAGCGCGCATCGGACGGAATCTCGCCCATGGTCGGCGTGTTGGACGAGCGCATGATCGGACCGGCTTCCTGGCCTTCGCTGCCGCCCACGCGCCAGGTCACTGTCTGCGCCCCGTCGTTCAGGCGCGCGCCGACCTTGTTGCGGCGCCCGCTGTACGGATACGGCCCGGGGCTGCCCATGCGCACGCCGTTGACGGACACATCGAGCAAGGTGCGGTCGGAATAGTTGAAGATGTAGACATCGAGCACCTTGTCGCTCTGGGCCATCGTCGCGGATGTTCCCAGCAGCCACAGCGCAGCACCGGCCAGCAGCGTGCGGCGGGAAACGATCTTGTTCAGCATGTCATGCTCCTGCAGATGAATGAGGCTTTATTGTGAAGCAAAATCCGTGCGGCGACGAGTGTTGTCGCACTCGGGATCTTGCGACAAACCCGGCGCCACGCGGGCGGGCAGCGGCGCTGGCGGCCGCACCGGCGCCGACGTCGTGAATGATCCTCAGTCCGCCTCGGGCTTGACCACGCGCAGCGACCGGCATTGCGGATCGTCCTTGGCGCTGCCGGCGCACAGCCTGACCCGGCATTGCTCGGCCTGGGCGGCGTTGAGCTGCTTGCACTGTTTCAGCGAGGTCGGGGCCGGACCGGGATTGCTGGCCTTGGCGGCGCCGCCTTCCTTGGAATGGGCCACCAGCGCGGCCAGCAGGCTGGCATCGTCGGCCGGCGCCGCCTTGGCCGGGGCCGGGGCAGCTTTGACCGCAACCGGCTTGGCCGGGGCCGCCTTGGCGACCAGCACGGCTTTTTTCGCGCCCTCTTTGGCGAGTACGGGCTTTTGCTCGCGCGCCGCCGGCCTGGCCGGCGCCTTCGACGCGTCCTTCGGCAGCGGCGTTTCGGCCGGGCTGCTGGCGAGCAGCTGATCGAGTTCCTCGGCGGCTGTCCTCGGGGCGTCGAGCATGTCCTTGAGCGACTTGCCTTTGTCGGCGGCGGGCGGCGCCGCACCATGCTCGAGGATGGCGGCGGCCGACACATCGGATTCAGGCTCGGCCGGCTTGAGCACCACCGCCGCCTCGGGGATGGCCGCGTCGGTCCCGGCCGCCGCGACAGTCACCTCGGCCGGCTTGCCGCCGTCCAGCGCCATCCAGCCGGCGACGCCGGCGCACACAAGCAGCAGGGCGGCGCCGCCGGCCAGCCAGCCTTTCTTGCTGCGCTTGTCCTGGTCGGCCTTGAGGGCGGCGCTGTCCGCTGCCTGCGCCGCCTCGCGCGCTTGCGCACTGGCGCGCGCCGCTGCTTCTTGTTGCTCTGTAGAAAGTAAACTGGGCCGACTATAGGCTGGCGGCTGATCTTCACGATGTTGCAAAGGGTGCTCCTTGTTGATCTCTACATAACTTTACGCTATTCAAAAAAAACGTGAAGCTTTTTTACCATGTCAACAGTGCGTTTCTTCACACAAAAGAGTGTTAAATCCTATGTCGGATTGCTAGAACAGTAAGATATACTTCCAAGCAATCCTTTGTGTCAGTATCGCACTTTTTGTTTTGAATGTCCCGATGAGGTCCCCGTGCTGTTCCTTGCAGTAGCCTTGTATTTCCTGCTGGCTTGCCTGATCAGCTTCATGGTGCTGTTTCCGGCCGGACGCGCGTTCGCACTGCGGATGCTGGCGCGTGCCGGCGCACGCCTGCGCGGCTGGTTCGGCAAGGCGGAGCACGTCAGGGGACAAAGTGTTGCGGCAATACGACAAAGCGGCAGTGCATCTGCTCACGAAGCGGGCAATTTTCTGCGCCGTCATTATTTGCTGGTGATCGGCGGCGTGGTGCTGGTCTCGGTGCCGCCCCTCATTGCGCTGTTTTCCGGCGGCTCGTCGCTGGGCGGCTATGTGGAATCGACGCGCCAGATGGATACCCAGGTGGCCGACCTGCTGGAAGGCGAAAACCTGGTGCCGCCGCCGCCCCTGCCGCCGATGCTGTTCGCCACCGTGGAAGTCGAACAGGAGCGCCCGATGATCGTCTCGGCCAGCCGCGACTGGAGCCTGATGAATCCGGCGTACACCCAACGCCTGCTCCAAGCGTTTAAAATAATGAAAGAACGGCATGGTTATGACATGGCAATCCTGGAAGGCTACCGCAGTCCGGAACGCCAGAACAAGCTGGCCGCGATGGGCTCGTCCGTCACCAACGCCGCCGCCTTCCAGAGCTGGCACCAGTACGGCCTCGCGGCCGACTGCGCGTTCGTGCGTAACGGTAAGATCGTGATTTCGGAAAAAGATCCCTGGGCCATGCGCGGCTACGAGCTGTACGGCGAAGTGGCCGAATCGCTCGGGCTGACCTGGGGCGGGCGCTGGAAAATGATGGACTTCGGCCATACCGAGTTGCGTTTGCCGGGTGTCATGAAGCGCCGTTGACGGGCGCCTTACATCGGGCGTCTTTCCGGCCCGCCCCTGTAGTATGTCTGACGATGACTGAGCAATGAATTTCTTTCCGTCGCTGTGCCTGATCCGGCCCGCGACGGTCCTGATGTAAATGTTTTCTAAACTGAGTTTCTGATAATGATGCAATCAATCTGGCAGTTCCTGACGAGCCGTCGCACCCTGATCGTCGTGGGGTGGGTGGCATTTGCCGCCATCTTGCTGATCGGGGCGGCGGTGCTGGACCTCCCCATCGAGTACGCCCTGGCCGTACTCGGCGTGGCGCTGTTCTTCGGTTTGCTGATCTGGCTGTGGCGCCGCCACCGGCGCCAGCGCGCCGCCGGCAACCTGGGCGAGATGCTCGAACAGCAGGTGACCCAGTCGCCGGTGCGCGCCGATCCGGCCCAGCGCCAGGAACATGAAACCATCAAGAAACGTATGCTCGATGCGATCGCCACCATCAAGGGTTCCAAGCTGGGCCAGCTGTCCGGTGACGCGGCCCTGTATGAATTGCCGTGGTATATGATCATCGGCAATCCGGCGGCCGGCAAGAGCACCGCGATCGCCAGTTCCGGCCTGCAGTTCCCGTTTGCCGACAGCCAGATCGTGCAGGGCGTGGGCGGCACCAGGAATTGCGACTGGTTCTTCACCACCGACGGCATCCTGCTCGACACCGCCGGGCGCTACTCGGTGGTCGACGAAGACCGCACCGAGTGGTTCGGCTTCCTGTCGCTGCTGAAAAAATACCGCAAAAAAGCCCCGATCAACGGCATCATCATCGCCGTCAGCGTGGCCGAGCTGACCGGCAACCGTCCCGAATTCGCCATCAACCTGGCGAAAAACCTGCGCATGCGCGTCCAGGAGCTGACCGAGCGCCTCGAAGTGCACGCGCCGGTGTACGTGGTGTTTACCAAGGCCGACTTGATCGCCGGCTTTAACGAATTCTTCCAGGATACCGAACGCGCCGAACGCGACCGCGTCTGGGGCGCCACCCTGCCCTACAGCCACACCACCGGCAGCGAAAAAGCCCTGTCCCAGTTCGACGCCCGCTTCGACGAGCTGTACGACGGCCTGAAAGACTTGAGCGCGGCCAATATGGCACTCCAATGGCGCGAGCGCATGCCGCCCGGCGTGTTCACCTTCCCGCTCGAGTTTTCCACCATCAAGCAGCCGCTGCGCACCTTCATCGCCACCCTGTTCGAGGAAAATCCGTTCCAGTTCAAGCCGGTGTTCCGCGGCTTTTACTTCACCAGCGCGCTGCAGGAAGGCGAATCGATTTCGGCCTCGTCCCAGCACGTGGCGCAATTGTTCGACATCAAGCTGCAACCGCAGCACCATGCCGAAACCCAGACCCAGAGCGGCTTCTTCCTGCTCAATCTGTTCCGTAACGTGATCTTCGCCGACCGCGACCTGGTCGCCCAGTATGCCAGCCCGAACAAGACGCGCATGCGCTACGCCGCCTTCTTCCTGGCCACCGCCATGGTCGGCCTGACCCTGGGCGGCTGGAGCTGGTCGTACATGAGCAACCGCCAGCTGGTCCAGAACGTCCAGGCCGATCTCGACCAGGTGGTCAAGCTCCAGGCCAACAAGATCGACCTGCAATCGCGCTTCGAAGCGCTGCAGATCTTGCAGGACCGCATCGAACAGCTGGAACGCTACCGCGAAGACCGTCCGCTGTCGCTCAGCCTCGGCCTGTACCAGGGTGAAATGCTCGACCGCAAGCTGCGTGAAGAATACTTCAACGGCGTGCGCGAAATCATGCTCAAGCCGGTCGCCGGCTCGCTCGAAACCTTCCTCGCCGAAGTCAACAGCAACTCCGGCCAGCTGCAGGGCAATGTGCGTCCGGTCGCGCCGGACGCGCCGGGTGGCGGCGTCAGGGCCGCCGTCGCCGGCGCGCTCGGCAGCGCCGCGCCCGCGGCCACGGCCCCGGCCGCCGCGACCGCCGCGCCGGGCAGCACCCAGTTCCAGGATGCCTCGCCGACCAGCACCGAAGACGGTTACAACGCGCTCAAGACCTACCTGATGCTGGCCGATAAGTCGCGCTTCGAAGGCGGCCACCTGAACGACCAGCTGACCCGCTTCTGGCGCGGCTGGCTCGACGCCAACCGCGGCGCCATGCCGCGCGAGCAAATGATCCGCAGCGCCGAGCGCATCATCTCGTTCTACCTGGCGCAGATGCAGGACGTGTCGTGGCCGCAGATCGAAAACAAGCTGGCCCTGGTCGACCAGACCCGCGACACCCTGCGCCTGGTGGTGCGCGGCATGCCGGCGCGCGAACGCGTGTACGCCGACGTCAAGGCGCGCGCCGCCACCCGCTTCCCGTCGGCCACGGTCGGGCGCATCGTCGGCGATCAGGACAAGGATCTGGTACTGGGCAGCTACTCGGTGCCGGGCAGCTTCACGCGCGAAGCCTGGGAAGGCTACGTGAAGGCCGCCTTCAAGGATGCCGCCAACAAGGAACTGCAAAGCGCCGACTGGGTGCTGCGCACCGCCTCGACCAACGACCTGACCCTCGAAGGCAGCCCGGAGCAGATCCAGAAGGCCCTCATCGAGATGTACAAGACCGACTACGCCAAGGAATGGCAGAAGTTCGTGCAGGGCGTGACCATCCGCGACCTGAACGGCTTCGAAGCGGCGGTCACCGCCATGAACCGCCTGGGCGACCCGCAAACCTCGCCGATCCACAAGCTGATCAGCACCGTGGCCGAACAGACCTCGTGGGATAACCCGACCCTGGCCGACGCCGGCATGGCCAGCGCCAAGCGCGACTTCATGACCTGGCTCAAGGAAGTGGTGCTGCGCCGCAAACCGTCGCAGATCCAGGTCAACGTGCCGCAAAACCAGAACGCGGTCAATCCCGCCAACCTGCCGCTCGGCCCGATCGGACGCGAGTTCTCGGGCGTGGCGCGGCTGGTGGTGACGCGCGAAAAAGATGCCTCGCTGATGCGCGGCTACATGGAACACCTGTCGAAACTGCGCAGCCGCTTCAACACCATCAAGAACCAGGGCGACCCGGGTCCGGGCGCCAAGCAGCTGATGCAGCAAACCCTCGAAGGCAGCGGCTCCGAACTGGCCGACGCGCTCAAGTATGTCGACGAACAGATGCTCACCGGCATGACCGACATCCAGAAGCAGGCCATCCGGCCGATCCTGGTGCGTCCGCTGATGCAGACCTTCGCCGTGATCGTGCGTCCGACCGAAGCCGAAATCGACAAGGTCTGGGCGGCCCAGGTCTTGCAGCCGTTCCGCCAGAACCTGGCCGGCAAGTATCCGTTCTCGTCCGAATCGCGTTCGGAAGCGACCAACGAAGAAATCGGCCTGGTGTTCGGCCCGTCCGGCGTGATCGCCAAGTTCTTCGACACCACCATCGGCCCGCTGGTGGTGCGCCGCGGCGACGTGGTCGCGGCCCGCACCTGGGCCAACATGGGGATCGGCCTGTCGCCCTCGGCGGTCGGCAGCTTCCCGGGCTGGATCGCACCGCTGTCGGCCGGCGGCGTGGCCAACGCGACCGCCACCGCCAGCGCCGCCACCGAAGCCCAGACCCAGTTCGAACTGCAGGCGCTCGGCTCGGTCGGCGCGACCGAGTTCACCATCGAAATCGATGGCCAGTCGCTGCGCTGGAAAGGCCAGCCGCAGCCGTACGTGCGGATGGTCTGGCCGAACCCGCAGGGCACGCCGGGCTCGCGCATTACCGCCATCACGCCGCAGGGCCAGACGGTGGTGCTGCTCAATGAACAGGGCCGCAACGGCCTGCAAAAAATGGTCGAATCGGCCCAGCGCAAACGCAAGGATGACGGCGCGTTCGAGCTGAGCTGGGAAAGCAACGGCGTCAAGGTCACCTCCAACCTGCGCATCCTGCCGGCCGGCTCCGCACCGCGGCCGGCGCCGGCAGCGGCGAGCGCATCGGGCCGTGGCTTCAAGGGCCTGCGCCTGCCGGACACCATCATCAGTTCGACCGTGCCGGCGGCCGCGCCGGCAGCGGCGCCGGCGGCGGCCGGCGCCGCTGCGGGAGCACGCCCATGACGCGCGCCACCCAGATCCCGGTCGGCTACTTCGGCAAGATTCCCAGCCGCGGCGACTTCGTCAAGGGCAGCGACAGCCCGGCCCTGATCAAGGTGCTGGACGACTGGCTGGCCCAGGCCATGGACCTGATGAGCGCCGACGCGCGCTGGAAACTCTCCTACGACGCGGTCGCGCCGCTGCATTTCGCCTTCGTCGGCCCGCGCCGCCGCAGTGCCATCGCCGGCCACATCGTGGCCAGCAGCGACCAGTCGAACCGGCGCTTCCCGTTCCTGATGATGGGCGCGATGGAGGTGCCCGACCCGGTCACCTTCGTGCCGGACGCGCCGCTGGTCCTGAGCCGCCTGTGGAACCGGCTCGAAACGCTCAGCGCCGGCGTGATCGGCGCGGCCGACGCCGCCGCCCCGCTGCAGGCCGCCGCCACCCACATGATCGAGGTCGACCTGCGCGCCTCGGCCTACGAAGCGGCGTTCGAAGACTTCCTCGACATGCAGACGGTCGGCGCGCTCGACGCCCTGCTGCACCAGGCCGGCTACGAATGCTCGGCGCGCCAGGTGCTGCTGGCCATCGGCATGCTGATGCAGCCGGTCATGGCCAGCAGTTCGAGCCGGCTCGAAAAGAGCCTGGTGCTGCCGCTGCCGCTCGACCCGATCCACCGCAACCTGGTGGCGGCCTTCTGGATGCACCTGATTACCCCGTTCCTGGCGCGCGCCGACTTCGAACTGGCCCTGTTCGTGACCCGCATCAACGCCAGGCCGGCGCTGGTGATCGGCTTTTCCGGTGCCTCGCCGCAGACCCTGCAGGCGATCATGGACCCCACCGCCGGCCTGGAACGCCACATCACGTTCGACCAGCTCGAGTGGGTCGAGGAACAGACCGACACCGACTACGCCGTCAAGAAACTGTCCACCTATCTGGCGCAAGCCAATTTGTCACTCAAATCCGCGCTGGAATCCTTGCGCGCGGCGTTTATCGGATCTTAGAACATGCGCCACCTCCTCGCCCTTGTCATCCTGCTTGCCGGCGCAGTCAATGCCGGCGCCCAAACCGCCGTTCCCCAGCCGGGCCAGGTGCTCGTGTCGGGCACCGTGCCCGATGAAGCGAGCAAACAAGCGGTGCTGGCGCGCCTGCGCGACGTGTACGGCGCCGACCTCGTGGTCGACCAGATCAGCGTCGGCCAGGTCGCCACCCCGGCCAACTGGAACGGCTATGTGCAAAAACTGATCACGCCCGACCTCAAGTCGATCTCGCGCGGGCAGCTCAAGATCGATGGCAGCACCGTCAGCATCAAGGGCGAAGTGGCGAGCGAAGCGACGCGCCAGAAAATCGCCAGCAACGTCGCGGCCAGCCTGAACCCGACCTACACGGTCAACAACACCCTGCGCGTCTCGGCCGCCGACCAGAGCGTGCTCGATACCACCCTGGCCAACCGCATCGTCGAATTCGAAAGCGGCAAGGCCGAGCTGACCCCGACCGGGCGTGCGATTCTCGACGAGATGGCCGCCGCCATGAAAAAACTCAATGACCGCAAGGTCGACGTGATCGGCCATACCGACAGCCAGGGTAACAAGCTCACCAACCAGAACCTGAGCCAGGCGCGCGCCGAAGCGGTCAAGGCCTACCTGATCCAGTCCGGCATCAAGGGCGAGCTGCTCAGCGCCTCCGGCCAGGGCGCCGACCGCCCGGTCGCCAGCAACGACAGTTCCGACGGCCGCGCGCGCAACCGCCGCATCGAATTCCGGATGGCGCAGTAAGCGCCGCCCCACTACAAGGACATCATGTTTGCAGCAGAACAGCTTTTAACCCCGATCAGCGAGGACCGGCCGGCCGGCGAAGACCTCGCTTTTTCGCCCGACCTCGACGCCATCAACCTGGCCCGCAAGTCCGACGATCCCTCGCTCGACCAGGGCGAATGGGTCACCGAAATCAAGGAAGCGGACTGGGAGTTCGTCGTCAAGCGCTGCGCCGCCCTGCTGGAGACGCAGAGCAAGGACTTGCGCCTGGCGGTCTGGCTGGCCGAAGCGGCCGCCAAAAAACACCAGCTGCGCGGCCTGGGCGAGAGTTTTCGCGTCATCGCCGGCCTGATCGACCAGTACTGGGAACTCGGGCTGTACCCGGAAGCCGAAGACGACGACCACGACCAGCGCGTCGGCAACCTCTCGTGGATCCTCGGCCGCACTCCCGCCCTGGTGCGTGAAACGCGCATCACCGAAGGCACGCGCGGCTATACGATCATCGACTTCGAAGTGGCGCGCAAGCTGGCCAACGCGCCCGCCCCCAGCGGCAGCCATAGCAACGGCCACACCAATCCCAGCAGCGGACCGCCGCCGCTCAAGCTGGCCGACCTGGAAAAGGCGCGCGCCGCCAACTCCGCCCGCTTCCGCGAGACCTTCACCGCCGACGCCCAGTACTGCCTCGATGGGCTCAAGCTGTTCGAACAGGCGGCCGACGCCCGGCTCGGGCACGACAGCCCGGGCTTTTCCAACGCCCGCGAAGCGCTGCAGAACATGGTCACCCTGATGCCGGCCGCGGTCGCCGCGCAGGCGGAAGAGCAGGCCGACAGCGCCGACTATGCTTACGCCGAGCCGCACAACGACCAGGGGCCGGCAGGCGTGGCGGTGCCGTCCGGGCCGCCGGGCGTGATCCGCACGCGCGACCAGGCCGTGACCCAGCTGCGCAACGTGGCCGAATTTTTCCGCCGCACCGAGCCGCACAGTCCAGCCTCGTACTTCGCCGACAAGGCGGCCGACGCCGCCGCCACCGACCTGCACGTCTGGCTGCGTTCGGTGGTCAAGGATGCGGGCGCCATGGCCCACATCGAAGAGCTGCTGGGCGTCAAACCGCCGCGCGACGATTGAGCGCGGGATATGCCGCTTGCGCCGGGATGACAACACGCCGGCCTTGATCCCGAAGCCCGAGAAATCGCCCGACGACAAACCCGGGAAGCGCGCAGGCCCGGCTCGATGTTCACCCCCGCTCCCTGCCCCCACAAGGCCCGCATGCCTGACGCCCCCACCGTCGCCTACGCCGGCAAGGAACTGTTCCTGGTCGAAGGCGCGCTCGCGTCGCTGCACGACGCACCGTCGAAAACACAGCTGCTCGACAAGCTCGCGCGCCGCATGCGCCATCCTCCCCTGGCCGCGGGCGAGCGCGAGGCCGCCGCCGGCATGCACCGGGCGCTGACCGAGGAAACCGTCATGTACGATGCAGGGGAAGAGCCGACGCCCGTGTTCATCGCGCGCCTGGGAGGCTCGCTGGTGTATGGCATGTTCGAACACGCCTGCGAGCTGGCCGAGGGCGACCGGGTGCGCGCGGTGGTGGCGCGCAGCGGCGCGCATCTGCACCTGCATAGCCTGATCCGCGAGGCCGACCAGATGATGCTGCTGCCGTCCGGGGCCTGGTCCGGCGCGCGGGCGCGCGTGCGCGGCAACCGCCGCGAGATGTGGCGCCTCATCGCTGGCATGTGGATCGTGTTCGCGCTGTTCATGGCGCTGCTCATGTACGAGAAAGGCGGCGTCGTGCTCGCATGGGGCGATGTCGGCTTCATGCTGGTGGTCATGGCGCTCTCGGCCGGGCTGGTCAGGCTGGGCCATGGCTCGCCCTATCAGATCATGCCGGGCGGGGACGAAGCGCAAGCCATCTTTACGGTGTACGGTTTTCCGTGCCCCGAGTACTTCGACGCCGCCGAGGGCCTGACTTCCTTCCGAGGACGCACCTTGGGATTTTCCGCGCCCTGCGCCCGCATCGCCCTCGACCGGCACAAGGAGAAATTCGATCTTTACTGAGCGGCCGGCGATCCGCGTCCCGGCGGCCCACGCCGTGCCGGTGCTACCATAGCGCAGCGAAAAGCGTCTCTTCCCTCACCTGACAGCAAACACCATGACCATCGATGATCTTCTCCGCCGCGCGCCGCGCGCCCTCGTCAGCACCCTGCTCCTCGGCGCGGCCGGCGTGTGCGGCGCCGGCGGCGTCACCGGCGGCGTGTATTCTAACTTCGGCAACGACCTGCTGGTGCCCATCTTCCCCGGCAAGAACTGGCTGCCGATGTATGCCAACAAGGACGACGCCAAGCCGGTACGGGAACTGTTCGATGCGCGGGTGCTCGATGTCGGCGCCGGCAACTGGGAAGCCTGCATCAGCATGGCCGCCCCGGCGGGACGGGTACGCTGCCGTGTCGAAGGCGCCGATACCTGGGTCGACCGCTGGAGCTTCATCGGCCCGCGCGAGATCCTGCCGGTCGAACCATGGCCGTTCCGCTATTGGCTGTACCTGCCCAGCGAAGGTTCAGGCAGCGAAGAAACCTCGGACCTCTACAAAGCGGTGCCGCACTCGCCCTACCTGGTCAAGCCGAAGCAGTTCGCCAGCGTGTTTTTCATCGTCAAATTCGACAAGCGCGGCTTCGCCATCAGTCCCAAGACCGGCAAGCGCACCGGCGACCGGGTATTCCTGGCCGGCGGCGGCGCCTACCTGGCGCCCGACAATCCGGCCAAACGCCTGCGCCAGCCCTGGCTGTTCCTGAGCTACTATCACAGCGTCCCCAGGGCGCTGTGCCCCGGTGCCGGGGCAGAGAGCTGCGCCAGCGCGGTCAACCTGCAGCCGCAATGGCGCGGCATCAAGGCGCTGCACGGGGAACCTTCAAGGCCCCATGCGGGACCGATGTTCGGACCCGGCCAGACTGCCTTCGCGCGCCATGGCGAAGCGGCGCTGCCCTTCAATTACACGGTTCCCGCCGAGGTGGATATGGCCGCCGACGAACATGCCGCCGGCGCTGCCGGGCGCGCCGCGCACCGGGCCACGCCTTTTTGCCTGATCGACTGCCCGCCCGGCGCCAATGTCGCCATTCCCGACCCGGCGCCGCGCTGACGATGGCGCTCGACGATATGGTCTCCCGTCCATCAAGCCATGACGATCGAGGCTAGCCGAACGACGAGCGCCACCACTCCAGGTGCCCGCGCAACGTCAGGTACCCGGCCAGGAGCAGGGCGACGCTGAAATAGCCGCTGATCAGCTGCGCGCGCCACAGTTGCGTGACGCTGTTGATATACGCGTGTTCCGGCTGCGTTTCAGAGTAGACGACATCGACCCGCTTGCCGATGTATGCGCTGTCATAGCCGCGGCCTTCCGGTTCAAACAGCACGGTCTTGCCGTCGATGGTGCGGAATTCGACCGCCGGCAGTGTCTCGCCCTTGACTGCGCGCAGCGTGCCCTGCGCCTCTAGGGAGGACACGTAAAACAGTAGTTTGTGCGCGCCCAACCAGAACGACACCAGCAGCGCAAGCACGCCAAGCACGATTACGAACTTGCCCATCCGCCGGTTGCCGGCGGGTGTTAAATCTTTGGAAAACTGCATGCGGCTTGATTGCCCGAGGAAGTGATGTGGAATGGACGCGGCCGGCCCGCAGAGGCGCCGGCCACCCGCTGGCCAGGGCGCGCGACTGCCGCCCCGGCCCGCCAGCTTACTTGATGGTGTATTTGAACTGCCCCTTCTTGTCGGCGCTGACCTTGATCTTGGCGATCGCGGCGCCTTCGGCCATCTTGGCCAGCACGGTTTCGGCGATCTCCGGCAGCAAGGTGCCGTTGAGGATGTTGTCGACGTTGCGGGCGCCCGAATCGACTTCGGTGCAGCGCGCCAGCACCGCTTCGACCAGCGCTTCGTCGTACGTGAAGTCGGCCTTGTGGTTGGTCGCGATGCGCTGGGCGATCTTGCGCATCTTCAGTTCGATGATCTTGACCAGCGCGTCGTCGCCCAGCGGGTAGTAAGGAATGACCTTCAGGCGGCCCAGGAAGGCCGGCTTGAACTGCTTCATCAGGTGCGGACGAATCATGTCTTCGAGCTGCTCCGGGGTCGGCATTTCTTCCGGCGCCTTGTTGAGGCAGGCCTGCATCATCGCGCTCGACGCCACGTTGGACGTCAGGATGATGATGGTGTTCTTGAAGTCGATCTCGCGGCCTTCGGCGTCGTCCATCACGCCCTTGTCGAACACCTGGAAGAACAGCTCCATCACGTCCGGGTGGGCTTTTTCGACTTCGTCGAGCAGCACCACGCTGTACGGATTGCGGCGCACGGCTTCGGTCAGCACGCCGCCTTCACCGTAACCGACGTAGCCCGGGGGCGAACCTTTCAGGCCGGAGACGCTGTGCGCTTCCTGGTACTCGCTCATGTTGATGGTGATCATTTTGCGTTCGCCGCCGTACAGCACATCGGCCAGCGCCAGCGCGGTTTCGGTCTTGCCGATGCCGGACGGGCCGACGAACAGGAACACGCCTTTCGGTTTGTTCGGATCATCGAGGTTGGCGCGCGAGGTGCGCACGCGCTGCGCCACCGCTTCGATCGCGTACGACTGCCCCAGCACGCGCTCTTCGAGCAAGTCCTTGAGCTTCAAGACGGTCTTGATCTCGTCCTTGACCATTTTGCCGAGCGGGATACCGGTCCAGCCGGCGACGATTTCGGCCACCACGTGGCCGTCCACCTGCACCGGCACCATCGGCGTCTCGCCTTGCAGGGTGCGCAGTTCGGTCATCAATGCCTGGATGTCCTTGCCCTTGCTGGCGTCCTTCTGCCCTGCTTCTTCCAGGGTGCGGCGGCCGTCCATGATCTTTTCGGTCAGCTGCTTTTCCTGTTCCCAGCGCGCCGCCAGCGCGGTGTGCTGTTCGGCGGCGGCCGTGCGCTGCGCCGCCAGCTCTTTCAGGCGCGCCACGTGCGAGCCGCCCGCGCTTTCTTCACGCTGCAGGGCGCCCGCTTCGATGTCGATGCGTTCGAGCTTGCGCGCCAGGTTTTCGATCAGTGCCGGGGTGGCGTTCTGGCCCAGGGCGACCTTGGCGCAGGCGGTGTCGAGCACGCTGATGGCCTTGTCCGGCAGCTGGCGGCCCATGATGTAGCGGTGCGACAGGCGCACCGCTTCGGTGATCGCTTCGTCGTAGACGCGCACGCCGAAGTGCTTTTCCATCAGCGGGGCCATGCCGCGCAACATGGCGCAGGCCAGTTCTTCGCTCGGCTCCTCGACCTTGATCACCTGGAAGCGGCGTGCCAGCGCGGCGTCCTTTTCGAAGTACTTCTTGTACTCGCCCCAGGTGGTGGCGGCGATGGTGCGCAGTTCGCCGCGCGCCAGCGCCGGTTTGAGCAGGTTGGCCGCGTCGTTCTGGCCGGCGGCGCCGCCGGCGCCGATCATGGTGTGCGCTTCATCGATGAACAGGATGATCGCGTGCGGGCTTTTCTTGACTTCGTCGATGACGTTTTTCAGGCGGTTCTCGAACTCGCCCTTGACGCTGGCGCCGGCCTGCAACAGGCCCATGTCGAGGGTGTGGATTTCCACGCCCTTGAGCACGTCGGGCACGTCGTTGCTGGCGATGCGCAGCGCCAGGCCTTCGACCACGGCGGTCTTGCCGACGCCGGCTTCGCCGGTCAGGATCGGATTGTTCTGGCGGCGCCGCATCAGGATGTCGATGGCCTGGCGGATTTCGGTGTCGCGCCCGATCACCGGGTCGACCTTGCCGGCGCGCGCGCGCTCGGTCAGGTTGGTGGTGAACTGGTCCAGCGACGGCGTCTTGGAGGCGGCCTTGGCGGCCATGTCGCCGACCGGATCGTTGCCGTCGCCGCTCTGGGCGTCGCCCGGTGCCTGCGAAGCCACCGCTTCCTGCGAGCCGGCGGCCAGCTTGTCGAGGTTGTGCTTGATCTGTTCGACGTCGAACTTGCCGAACAATTTGGAGCCGCGGAAGGCCAGCTGCGCCAGTTCCGGATCGGTCAGCAGCGCTTGCAGCAAATGGCCGCTGCGGATTTCGGACGTGCGCCCGGCCTGGATATCGAGCGAGGCGATCAGCCAGGCGTTTTCGAACAGCTTGGGCAGGCGCACCGAGAACACCGGGGTGCGCGAGTTGCCGGCCTTGAGGCGCGAGACCTCGGCCTGCAGGTCCGCTTCGAGCATGCCGGCGCTGATGCCGCACTGGCGCGCGATCAGCGCGAAGTCGCTCTTGGGCTGCTCGAGCAGGGCCAGGAACAGGTGTTCGATGTCGACTTCGTACTGGCCGAGCGAGACGCAGATGCCCGCCGCGCGGGTGGCGGCGGTGCGGCTGGTTTCGTTGAGTTTGCCGATCAGCGTTTTCAGGTTGATGCTCATGCAGGGTTCCTTTTATTGGTGTTCGTTTTGTCAATCACAGCGCGTGTATATCGTAGCGGACATCGTTGCGGTCTTCCTGGAGCGGGCTGGTCACCAGGAAACTGTCCCATCCCAGGCGCCCGCCGGTGCGCGTCGCATCCATCTGCATGCCGTGCACGTCGGGGCCGCGCAGCACCAGCTGCACTTCGTATTCGAGCGAGACGCCGGTAAACATGGTGACCATGCTCTTGAGCGCGCGCGCCGCTTTCCCGCCCGGCAGGAAGGAGTTGAAGCTTTCGTGGTCGAGCGGACCGATGACCAGGCGCAGGCGCAGGTCGCGCTGCCATACGCGCTCGCCGGCCATGGCCCCGGCACCGAGCATCGCGTTGGCCGCGCCCAGCATGGTCTGCTGGCTGGCCGGCACCTCGTACCAGCAGCCAATGAACTGTTCGGCCTTGACGCGCTTGCCGAAATACTCGGACAGCACGCGCGAGACCTGCACCGCCGAGGGCGGGCGGTGGCGCAGCGCCGAGGCGAAGTAGCCGAGCGACTCGTCCAGCACCCCGCCCCCGAGTTCGTCGTTGAGGCGGTGGCGCAGGCTGTCGTTGCCGACCCCGGCCAGCGACAGCAGCAGCGGCAGGAAGCTGTCCTTGCCGTCGATCGCGTATTTGAGTTCGAGCCGGTACTTGCGCCAGGCTTCGAAAAACAGCGCCACCGAGCGGCTCGAAAAGGTGTCCAGAAACGCGCGCGGCCCTTCATCCTTGTTGTAGATGATGTGGGCCGAGATGCGGTCGGTGTAATGGGCCGGCAGCGCGCCTGAGACGCCCAGCAGGCCCATGAAGGCCGGCGTGATGCGGATGTACTTGAGCGTGTTCGATTGCAGCGCTTCGCCCAGCGACTTGGCCTGGCGCGGCAGTTCGCGCGGCACCGGCTCCAGCTTTTCGAGTTCGCTGGGCGGAAACGCCAGCGAGGTCGAGTTCTGGAAGCGCAGGAAATTGGCAATCGCGCCCTGCTGCGGCGAGCCGTGGCGCTTGAGCCATAGCTCGAGCATGCGCACCGCCTGGAAGAACTGGAAGCGGTAAGGTTCCTCGAACAGGCGCTCGATTACAGCAGGCTCAAATCGCCGCTTCGTGGCAAGCATTTCAATAGCTCTTCTCCATTTTTGTTTGATACGATCACCAGTTGGGTGAAGCTGTTGGCATGCACGTACAGGCCGAGGAAGCGGTCGATGATGTGGGCAAAGGCGTGGATGCCGCTGCCGACAAAGGCTTCTTCGTCGATCGTCAGGCGCACTTCCATGCCGCGCACCAGGCAGGCGAACGGGTTCCCCGGCAGCCAGGTATTGGCCGCCTTGTACCCGACCGCGGCAATCCCGCCGATCTGGCGCTGCGAAGACGGCGAGCGCGGCAGATCGTACAGGGTGAGCATTTCGCGGAACGCGTCCAGGCCGCCGTCGGCCAGCGACAGGTGGTTGAGCGAGAGGTGCGAGATCAGGCGCCAGTGGGCGCCGCGGCCACGCTCGAAGCGGTGCGAGGAAGTCGGCTTGCGCAGGAAGCTGACCTGGCGCACGGTGGAGCCGCCCTCGAGGAACAGGTCGCCGCCGCGCAGGCCGTAGGTCAGCGACGACGGCAGGTCGCGGTTGGTGCAGGTCAGCTCCAGGCTGAGGGTGTCGGTTTCCACTTCGGCCGGGTCGAAATCGATGTCGACGATCGAAATCTCGGTCTCGAAACCGGGGCTCCGCTCGGCGATGGTTTCGTCGCGCCGCATGACCCAGTAGTGGCCCTTCTTTTCCGGTGTCTGCCCGTGCTTGAGCGAATAGAACGGCCGGAAGTCGACGATCGATTCGCCCTGCGGCGTCTGGCGCACCAGCTTGACCGAGTCGATCGACTGCACTTCGTAGGCAAACGCGCGGCGCGCGTCGGCCAGCACCGGATAGCTGGCGGTGGTGTGGGTCAGGCGGATCGGTTCGCCGCGCTGGCGGAACAGGTTCACCACCGGGGTGCAGCCGAGCAGCACGTTATTCGTGGTCAGGGTGCCCAGCATGCGCGCCGCGTTCGAGTCGGTGCGCATGCCCGACAGCGCCAGGTGCAGGGTGATCGAGCGGCAGCCCATCGGCAGCACCGAGGTCAGCGCGGCCAGGTCGATGTCGAAGAAGTTGAATTTTTCGGGGAAGCTGAAATACTCGGTCAGCAGGCGGTAAGCCGAATGCGAGCGCGCTTCGAAGTCGATCAGCGATTCGTCTTCCTCGAAACCGGCGGCCAGGATCGGAATGGCCGGCAGCGCCATCCAGCGCCCGCTGTTGTCGCCTTCGGCGTAGGCGGCCACGCTGCGCATGAACAGCGCATCGCGCAGCGCCGCGCAAAACGAGGGCTCGCCGTCGATGAACACGCGCAGCTTGGCCAGGCCCAGGTTGGCCAGGGTCACCTGGTCCGAAATGCTGGTGATGGTCAGCGACAGGCTCGAGGTGGCGCCCACCGGCGGGCGGATCGCTTCGGGCGTGTCGATGATCGGCGCGAACGTGGCGCCCGACAGGGCCACCGGCGCCACCGTCACCGGATACGAGGTGCGGAAGGTGCAGGAAGCGCCGCGCACCGGGCGCGTGGTCAGCTGGGTGCCGCGCGGGATCGCGGTGGCGGTGGTCAGCTGCGCGGCCACGCCCGAAAAATCCATGTGCGCGATCGAGCACGATGGAAACGGGCGCAGGTAGTGCGGGTACAGCACTTCGAACAGGGCTTCGGTAAATTCGGGATAGTCGTCGTCGAGCCGCTTGGCGATGCGCGAATTGAGCAGCGCGAACGATTCGATCATGCGTTCGATGTGCGGATCTTCGCACACCTCGCCGGCGATCAAGAGGCGCCCGGCGATCTTCGGATAGCGTTCCGAGAATTCGCGCGAATAGCGCCGCAAAAATCCCAGTTCGCGTTCGTAATACGGTAATAGGTCTTCCAAACTCAGGCTCCCCCGATAGCGCGGCGCGCCTTGCTGATGGTGTAGTGCAGGCTCGATGGCTGCAAGATGGCGTCGAAATTGACGGGTTCCTGGGAACTGCTCACGACCAGCAGTGCCGTAATGGCGAAATTGAGGCGGTTCACCGAGTCTTCGTGGACTTCCAGCGACGCCTTGACGTTGCGCAGGCGCGGCTCATGGCGCGCGATGGCTTTTTCGAGACACAGGCAGATGTAGGCCCGGTCGTCGGTGCTCGACAGCGAACGGCCCGCAAAATCGTTCAGGCCGAAGGTGACGATCGAGCGGGCGCTTTCGGGGTACCGTTGCAGCAGCAATTCCGGGATCACGGTGCGCGTGTTGAGCAGCGCCTCGAGATCGCGTGCGACCGAGTCCTTCATGTCCTCGATCGACATCCGGGTGACAGTGCCGCTGGAGGAGCCATTGACCGGCACATCCATCAACCGGTCAAACAAACCTGGCGTAAAACCCTTCATTGGTACCCCGATACTTTGCTGCGTTATGTTGCGTTATGCCGTCTTGTTGGTCGCCAGATCCCAGCCGCCGGAGGTATTACCGCCCGCACCGCCGCCGATTTTTTGCTGCGTGTATTTCCATTTGACTTTGGAATACTTGAGCGACAGGTTTTCGGACAGGATGTCGCCCTGCGAGACGGCCGGCGCGACGCTGGAAATGATCACGTTGTCGAGTTCGATCTCGAAATACTTGATGCGATCGCCCTGGCCATCGGCGCGCAGGAACTCGATCTTGGCCTTGCCCAGGGTCTTACCCGACGAGCAGTTCTGCAGCAGCAGCGGGGTGGCCAGGTCGGCCAGCTTGGCGATCACAATATCGCGGTGCTCGGTACGCTCGGCGGTATGGCCGCCGCCGGTCGATGCGGTCGCCGATTTCGGCTGCAGCACTTCCCAGCTGACCGACTGGCACTCGATCCAGTCTTTATGCGACGAGTCGGTCGACTCGCCCTTGATGCCGTCGAGTTGGAGGTAGACGTCGATTGCCATAGTGTTCCTTTCGTTGGTTTGTAGGGACTACGTAATGCTGCAGTTTACGATTTGGTCGATGGCGGCAACTCCGCGACCAGACGGAGGGAGACGGACAACTCGTCGAGCTGGAAGTGCGGACGCAGGAACGACACGGCGCGGTACACGCCCGGACGGCCTGGTACTTCCGACACTTGCACCGATGCTTCGCGCAGCGGGAACTGGGCTTTCTGGGCCTGGCTCGCGTTATCGTCCAGCAACACGTACTGGGTCAGCCAGCGGTTCAGGTGGTCTTCGACGTTGGATGCGGCGGCGAAGCTGCCGATCTTGTCGCGCATCATTGCCTTCATGTAGTGGGCAATCCGCGAGACGGCGAAGATGTACTGCAGCTGGGCCGACAGCACCGCGTTGGCATTGGCCGAATCGGTGTTGTATTTCTTGGCTTTCTGGGCCGACTGGGCGCCGAAGAAGGCGGCGTAGTCGGTGTTTTTGCAGTGCACCAGGGAGATGAAGCCCAGGTCCGACAGCTCTTTTTCACGACGGTCGGTAATGGCGATTTCGGCCGGGCACTTGAGCGCCACTTCGCCTTCATCGGTCTTGAAGGTGTGGGTCGGCAAGTCTTCGACCAGGCCGCCGCCTTCGACGCCGCGGATCGCCGCGCACCAGCCGAAGTCGTCGAACGCGCCGGTCAGCTTGGTGGCGAACGCGTAAGCCGCGTTGCACCACAGGTATTTGTGGTGGTCGGTGCCGTCCACGTCTTCCACGAAGTTGAAGCCTTCGGTGGTGGCGCCATCGGCCGGATGGAACGGCAGGCGGCCCAGGAAGCGCGGCAGGGTGATGCCGACGTAGCGCGAGTCTTCCGATTCGCGGAACGATTTCCATTTGGCGTATTCGACCGTGTCGAAGATCTTGGCCAGGTCGCGCGGCTTGCCCAGTTCGCTGTAGCTTTCCAGCCCGAACAGCTCGGGCGAGGCCGAGGTGATGAACGGCGCGTGGGCGGCGGCGGCGATGTGCGACATCTGCTCGACGAAATACATGTCTTCCGGCTGGCGCGTGATCTGGTAGTCGCCCAGCAGCGAGCCGAACGGCGCACCACCGAAGGTGCCGAATTCTTCTTCGTAGACTTTCTTGAACATCGAGCTCTGGTCGAACTCGAGCGCGGTCTGGAAGTCCTTGACCAGCTCGCGCTTGGTCGCATTGAACATCTTGATCTTGAGCGTGGTGCTGGTCGAGGTGTTCTTCACCAGGTAGTTCAGGCCGGTCCAGCTGCTTTCGAGCTTCTGGAATTCAGGCGAGTGCATCACGGCCGAGAGCTGGTCCGAAATAATGCGGTCCAGTTCGGCGACACGGGCGTCGATGGTGGCCGACAGGTTGTCCGACACGATCACCGTGCCGTCCATCACCTGGTGCACCAGTTCCGAAATCAGGTCCTTGGCGCGGGCGTGCTCGACGCTCGATTTAGCCACCTTGCTCTGTTCGACGATCTGGTCGAGCAGGGCCGTTTCATGAGTCGCGGCGGCGCCGGCGGCTTGGTTCAGTTGAGCGGACATGGTCAGTCTTTCTTGGTAGCTTGCTGGCCGAGCTGGGCCAGTTTCTCGGTGTTGGTGAGCACGTCGGCGAGGATGTCTTCGAGCTTGTCGTTGCCGGCGAGCTTGTTGCGCAGGTCGGCCAGCTTGGTGCGCGCTTCGAGCAGCTTGCGCAGCGGCTCGACTTGCTGGACCACCGACTCCGGACGGAAATCTTCCATCGAACGGAACTTGAGGTCGACGGCGAACTTGCCGCCTTCGCCAGTCAGGGTGTTCTGCACGCGGTAAGCGGCGCGCGGTTCGATACCCTTCATGACTTCGTCGAAATTGTCGCGGTCGATGCCGACGAAATTGCGGTCTTTCAAGCGTTTCTTCTCGACTTCGGAAGTGCCGCCGAAGTCGCCCACCACGCCCATCACGAAGGGCAGCTCCTTGCTTTCGATGGCGTCGCCGATTTCGACGTCATAGGTCATCTGGATGCGCGGTGGCCGCACTTTTTGCAGCTTCTTCTGGACACTTTGTTTCTTTGACATGGTAATTCCTTCTACATAATGTGAGAGCGGGACGTGCAGCCTGGTTGCCGTTTACCTGAGCAGGTCGAACGGCGTCTTGACCTCTGTTTCGCGCGGCTTCGGCAACGGTTTGTCGGTGTCGACCTTGGGAGTGTCCCTGAGCGAATTGAGCGGGTTGTTGTCCTTGACTGGCTTGATCGTGCGCGTCTCGGATTGCAACTTGCGCGGCCCGGCCGCCGGTGCGGCGTCGCCCATGTTGTCGCGCAACTGCCTGATTTGATCCTGGGAATCGGCGCGCACCTGCCCGATCAGCGCGTTCTGACGGCTCAGGTCGCCCAGAGCGCGGTTGGCAAGACGCAATCCGGCCGAAACGATGATCGTGTTGGCGGCCTTATCGTTGGGATCACGCAACAATACTTCCTGGGCGCTGACGATGGCTTCGCCATACTGGCCGGAATCGTAGCGGCTCTGGGCAATATTCGCCCATGGCGCCTTGTCGCCCGAGTAGGCGGCGGTGGCCTGCTTCCAGTAACCGATCGCCTCCTCCTTGCGCCCGGCGGCCGAGGCCTGGGTACCCTGGTTGAGCAGCTCGGCCAGCGGCGCGGGACCCTTCGGGATCACGGGCTTCGTCGTCTCGCAGCCGGTCAATGCCGCGGCGCAGGCAAGGACGCCGCACAGGTACTTGAAATCGGAAAAAGTGGTCATGCGGTATCCTCAAAAGCGGTGACAAAAAAATAATGTGTATATTGTAACACTTATTACTGAAACAACGTTAGCAGAGTTTGAAATTTAACAGCGTTCAATTGAAAATCACACATTCTCACTTTGTAGTAAGCGCGCACGTTACATTAGCAACGGCAGACAAATCTTCTCATAAATGTTATTGTTCCGCTAATTAGTTTTTCAAATTCGCGCAAAATTTTCCGAAGGGTGCCAACAGCATGTCAAGTAAAGTCCTCTGGGGCGAAGGATTGTTCCTGCGCCCCCAGCATTTCCAGCAGCAGGACCAGTACCACGAGCACCGCCTGAACGAGAGCGTCAAGGCAGTCCATCCCTACGCCTGGGGCGTCAATCAGTTGCAGGTCGACCGCGACGCGCTGGCCAACAACGCCCTGCGCGTGCTGGAACTGTCGCTGCGCTTCCAGGATGGCGAGCTGGTCGACGCCCCGGGCGCCGATGCGCTGCCCGAGACGGTCGACCTGAGCCAGTTGCTGCAATCGCAGCAGAGCGTCACGTTCTACGCCGCCCTGCCCGCCTTCAAGCCGTTCGGCGGCAACTTCGCGCCGCTCGGCCAGACCGCCAACGCAGCCCGTTTCGTGCAGTCCAACGCCGACACGCCCGACCTGTACACCCAGGCCGCGCAAGCCCAGTTGACCTACCTGACCAAAAGCGTGCGCCTCATTTCGGAGTTCGAGCCGCGCGATTCGTACACCCACTTCCCGCTGCTGCGCCTGCGCCGCGTGGCCACCGGCGGCTTCGAGATGGACCCGGGATTCGTGCCGCCGAGCATGTCGGTGCGCAGCGCCCCGATCCTGTTCCTGCAGCTGCGCCGCCTGATCGACGCCTTGCAGGCCAAGGTCAGCGCCCTGTACGGGCACCACCGCGAACCGAGCAAGAATGTGATCGAGTTCCGTTCCGGCGACATGTCCTCGTTCTGGCTGCTGCACACGGCCAGCAGTGCCTATGCGTCGCTGACGCACTACTTCCACCACCCGGCGCTGCATCCGGAACGCCTGTACGAAGCCCAGCTGGGCGTGGCGGGCGCACTGATGACGTTCTCCAAGAGCTGGACCCTGGCCGACCTGCCGCCGTACCAGCATGCCGATCCGGGACCGGCGTTCGCGAAACTGAACATGATCATCCGCGACCTGCTGGACACTGTAATCTCGTCGAAGTACTTCGCCATTGCGCTCGATCTAATCAAGCCGTCCTACTATCTGGGCTCGCTGGAGTCCGGCAAGATTGACGACAAGACCGTGTTCTACCTGGCGGTGTCGGCCAACCTGGCGGCCATCGAACTGGTCGAAGTGGTGCCGCTGCGCTTCAAGATCGGCGCGCCCGACGACGTCGAGAAATTCGTGCTCTCGGCCATGCCAGGCGTGCGCCTGCAGCACGCGCCGCAGGTGCCGCCGGCGGTGCCGGTGCGTCCCGACACGGTCTACTTCACGATCGAGGCCAAAGGCCAGATGTACGAACGCATGATGCAGGCGCAGTCGATTTCGATTTATGTTCCCGAGGGCTTGCGCGAGCTGTCCCTGGAACTGATTGCCGTAACCTCCTGACCCAAGGATTTGCCCAGATGACTACCACCGCACCTTCCCTGATGGCTGGCGGGCCCGTTGCCCCCGCCGCGGGAGCGACCCCGCAAACGCTGCTCGACCTGATGTACGAAGGCTTTTACGCGCTGTTCATGCTCAAGAACGGCAGCGGGCCGCAGAACAACGCCGATTTCCAGCGCAAGACCACCCAGTTCCTCGAAGATTTCACGCGCGGCGCCAAGAAGCAAGGCGCCTCGGCCGACGATATCGACGCCTCCAAGTACGCCTTCTGCGCGGCGGTCGACGAAATCATCCTGCGCTCGAATTTTTCGATCCGCGACGAATGGGAACGGCGCCCGCTGCAACTTGTGCTGTTCGGCGACCAGCTGGCCGGCGAGAATTTCTATCACCGCCTCGAATCGCTGCGCACGCGCGGCAGTACCCACCTGCAGGCGCTGGAAGTGTTCCACATGTGCCTGCTGCTGGGCTTCCAGGGCCGCTACATCCTGGAAGGGTCGGAAAAGCTGAACTACCTGACCGCGCGCCTGGGCGACGAAATCGCCAACATGAAGGGCCGGCGCGGCGGCTTCGCGCCGCACGCCGACCGCCCCGACCAGATCGTGCACAAGCTGCGCAGCGACCTGCCGTTGTGGGTCCTGTGCTCGGTGTTCGGCCTGATCTGCATTCTCGGCTACCTCGGCCTGCGCACGTCCCTCAACAAGGGCACCGATGAACGCATGAGCGCGTACAACGACGTGGTCAAACTGGCGCCGCGCGCCGCCAACCTGACCATCACCTTGCCGTGACGACCCGCCCGGACCGGATCATCGTCATGAACTGGTCCGGCGCGCCGGCGCCATCGGCAACACCGCATGGCGATGTTCAGGGTCAGGGGAAGTGAAGCCGGTCGTGTCGTTCACGCTCGGCGCCGCGGCAGGCGCGCTGATGCTCGCCGCCGCCTGGTTTTTCCGGAACGCCCATCAAGCGGTGCACGTGCACGTACTCGACGCCCCCATGCTGCTCGCTGCCGACGGCATGGACAAGAACCTGCACTTGCTCCCCAAGGGCACGACCCTGTATTACGACCAGGGCTTTCCGGAAGGTGTGGAGCGTTACAGGGTGTACGTCAACCTCGACCACAACATCTTGAAACTGAAGCAGCTCGACGATCCGACCCGGATCACCCCGATCCGGGCGCAGGCGATCGAAGCGCATGAACTCAAACGCGCGCTGCGCGACTATCCGCTGACGAAAAGCGAACTGCAAGCCATCCTCAAGTCCGACCGCATGACGCGCGACGAGATCAAGGCCGTGTTCGACGAATTTCTGCGGAACCGACCATGAGCGCTGGCGGCCGTTGGCGCCATAGACGAAGACGGACAACAATGAAACCAGAAATCTACATCAGCACCGACGTCGAGACCGACGGCCCGATTCCGGGGCCGCATTCGATGCTCAGTATCGGATCGGCCGCCTACCTGGCCGACAAAACCTGCATCGCGACCTTCAGCGCGAACCTGGAGTGCCTGCCCGAGGCCGCGGCGCACCCGGACACCGCCGCCTGGTGGCTGACCCAGCCCGACGCCTGGGCCGCCTGCCGCGCTAACCTGGAAACGCCGCAGGCGGCCATGCAGCGCTACCTTGCATGGGTCAAGTCGCTGCCCGGAAAACCGGTGTTCGTGGCCTACCCTGCCGGCTTCGATTTCTTGTTCGTGTACTGGTACCTGATCCGCTTTACCGGCGAAAGCCCGTTCAGCCACTCTGCGCTCGACATCAAGTCGTACGCGATGGCGGTCTTGAAGCGCGGCTACCGCGACAGCACCAAGCGCAACATGCCCGAGCGCTGGTTCGATCCCCTGCCCCACACGCATGTGGCGCTCGACGATGCCATCGAACAGGGTGCGATGTTCTGCAATATGTTGGCCGACAATCTGGCGCGCGGACGTCAGGACGGATAGGCGGCGATCTTGGCGGCGAGGCGCCGCGCCAGGTACCCGTGCGCCGCGCCCAGGGTCGCCAGGATCAGGCTCCCTTCCTTGCCGTAGGCGCTGACCTTCTCGGGCGGCCAGTAGTGCGGCGGCGCTTCCAGGTTGCAGATGCGGTCGGCCAGCTTGACGCACCAGATGGCCTTGGGCTGCTGCCCGATTCTTGCCAGGCTGTCGGCCATGGCTTCGGCTTTCGGCAAGTCGGGCGCCTTCGACAAGGCGGCCACGCCATCGGCCACGGCCAGGCCGAATTCGGCCACCAGCGTGGCGTGCGCGACCTCCTGGTCTTCCATCGCATCGTGCAGGATGGCGCACGTCATGGCCACGCCGATGCCGTCGATCGGTTCCTGCGCATGCGCGGCCAGAAGCTCCATGCCGACCATGCCCAGATGGACCAGGTATGGCATCTCGGTGCCGGGGAATTTCTGCTGCGCGTGCGCCACGGCGGCGAAGCGCCAGGCCTTGATCCAGGCTTCCTGGGATGCGTAATCGATTTGCTGTGTCATGGTTCCTCCGTTAACCCATCTTATCGCAGCAGGCAGAGATGCGTGCGACCCGATAGAATATCGGCACGCCGGCAAAGGCCGGCATCAACAGGAGAAAACATGTTCAGGGAAGTCGCGGAACTGAAGGTCGCTGCGGGAACGGAGCAGCAGTTTGAAGCAGGCGTGCGGCAAGCCATCGCGCTGTTCAAGCGCGCCAGGGGGTGCCATGGCATGCGCATGGAGCGCTCGGTCGAAGAGCCGGGAAGCTACATGCTGTTCGTCGAGTGGGAAACCGTCGACGACCATATGGTGCACTTCCGCGAGAGCGACGACTTCAAGGAATGGCGCCGGCTGGTGGGAGGATTTTTCAGCGCGCCGCCGCGGGTTTTTCATACCACCAGCGCGGTCGAGGGGTTCTGAGCCAAGGGATCGTCGTACACGCTGACGCCGTGCCTGGCCCGACCGGAGTGGCGCCACTTCTCGGCCCAATCACCCGGCCGCCGCGCTTCTCCATATGAATTTCGGTATGCAAGCGCGCTTCCTCGTCGGGCATCAGGGTAGTGCGGCACCTGTCAAGCGGGCCTTGACAGGCAAGCGCACAAAATCGACCAATCGGATCAGGAAGGTACCTTGATGAGCGTGTTTGTTTCGGCAGCATGGCTGGCGCCGACCTTGCTGGCGTTGCAGGCGCAGGCACTGTCGCCCGCTTCCGCGCCGGTACGCTACAAGGTCGACGACGCCACGCCGTCCAGGAGCGTGTCGATTCAAACCGTGACGCTAGACGCGGTCCCCGGCATGAACCGGAAAGACGTCGGCAAGGTCAACGAGGTCCTGAAAGCGGCAACTGCCAGCTTCGCCAGCGAAGCCAGGCAATGCGGCGCCGCCGCCCAGGGCCGCCCTTGGGAGTACAAATCGACCGTCGACAAGGCCGTTTTGTCGGACGATTACCTGAGCGTGATATTTGCCAAATCGACTGTGTGCGCCGGCTCGCCCGACGAGCAGAAGGAAGCGCGCGTCTTCGCGCTCAAGACCGGCGCCTTGGTGACCTCGCGGGCCTTGTTCAAGCACATGCTGCCAGGCGCGAAAATCGTGACCGCCATCTCGAAAAACAAGGAATTGATCCGCCTCGACGAAGAAACCGCCGGGACCCTGATCGACGACAGCAAGGTCATCCTGAAAATCGACGACATACGCTGCGGTTTTTATCTGAAAAATACCTCTTATCGGGTCTGGGCCGATGGCAAGCACCTGGTTTTTTACCCCGAATTCAATCAGCCTTACTCTTTCTGCCAGAAAGAGTACCTGATCCTGCCCGAGTCGACCGGCAATGCCACTCAATATGATCCGGGCACACGTTTGCAGCCAGTGCGAACTGCGTGAATCGAGGGCAGCGATCGAGGCGTCCGAGAAGGCCTCCAGAATGGTGACGGCATACGGCTCGCCGTCGTTAGGCCAGGCGTTATGATACAGATCGCTGTTCTCCACGCGGATGCGGGATATCCATCATCGCCAAGTCGTTCGTAAATTCACTGCGCTCATCGTCGCCCAGCATGCGAACAAGCTCGGCGAGACCGGGATCGTCAAGGAGCACGGCAATGTTCTTGCGATGACGTTGGTCGAACGCTGCCGACTGCCGTCCGGCAGCCAGCAGCAGCACAACAACCTCGATCATCAACTTTTCGAGGGGCCTGGTCAGCGCAGGTTCGATCATCTGGTAAGCAAACTGACTTTGCTTCTCATATCTCTCCCATCCATCTTCCCATTGGCAATTGAAATTCTCGGGCATCCTGGCGTATCTGTAAAACTGCTCCAGGAAACGCCACCGTATCAGTTTGTACGGAATCCGTTCGCCGTCGGGCCACTTGTCATTTGCAAAATCGTACACACACATCCTTTGCCGACGCCATCAAATCGGAATTGACGATCCACCATGCCGGATCGCTCAGGCGATGTTTAACAGGGCAAGATCGTGGCGGAATTCCAGCAGTTCGTCCCCGCTCAGGCATTCCAGCAAGTCGTTCACATCCCTGCCATGAAGTATCTCGCGAATGCGCTGTTCGGCATGCATGTTGAACTGCTCCGATTGACGCCCGCCAGCCATGATCATCGACAATACCTCGAACATCAATTTTTCGATGGGCAACTCGAAAGCCGTGTCGAGATCATCCTGCGCGAACGCACTTTCATGTTCATTCGGCACCCATTCCCGGCAAGTTTGCCGGACCACATTGAACTTGGAATGACAGTAGATGTAATAGCGGTTCAAAAATCGCCAACGAAGCAATTTGTAAGGGACGCGTTCATCATCCGGAAACGCATCATTAAAGAAATCGTACTTTGCCGTCCTTTTCACACGCCCCCCTGTCTCACCCGGTCCACATGGCCGCGCCAGTCCACGCCGATGGCCGCGCCGGCACGCCGTCGAGCACCGCGCCATTGGTGGCGATCACCTCGCGGTAAAAATACGCGCTGTCCTTGAGCGTGCGCTCCTGGGTCGCAAAGTTCACGTGCACGATGCCGAAGCGCTTGGAAAATCCATGCGCCCATTCCAGGTTGTCCAGCAGCGACCAGGCGCAGTAGCCGCGCACGTCCACGCCCTTCTGGATCACCTCGTGGATGGCGCGCAGGTGCTTCTGATAATAGTCGATCCGCAGCGGGTCGTGCACGCGCCCTCCTTCGGCCACCGGCGGATCGAAAAACGCGGCGCCGTTCTCGGTGATGTACAGCGGCGGATTGCCATAGCGCGCGGCCACCCATTCGAGCGTGTCGCTCAAGCCCTTGGCATACACTTCCCAGCCGGTTTCGGTGTAGGTGGCCAGCGGCTGGCGCAGCGCCACCGCCCGCACCGGCAAGGCGGTGGCCTCGTCGCGGGTGACGCTACGCGTGTAGTAATTGACGCCGATGAAGTCGAGCCGCTGGCGGATCAGCTCAAAATCCTGCGCCGGCCACGCGGGCCAGGCGTCGCCGTACACGTCCTTCATCTTCTCGGGATAGCGCCCGAAAAACACCGGATCGAGGAACTGCCCGTTCATGTAGGCGTGCCCGCGCGCGGCCGCCTCCCGGTCGGCGGGGCTGTCGCTGGCCGCGTACTTCGGCTCCAGGTTCACCACCAGCCCGATCTCGTGCCGGCCCACCTCGCGGTACACTTTGACCGCCGCGCCATGGGCGCGCAGCAGGTTGTGCGCGGCGATGGGCGCCTCGAAGCGGTTGTGGTGGCCCGGCGCCAATGTGCCATTCAGGTAGCCGCCATCGGACACCACCCACGGCTCGTTGAGCGTGGCCCACGAGGTGACCCTGTCGTCGAGGCGGTCGAACATCACGCGCGCGTAATCGGCAAACCAGTCGGCGATATCGCGATTGAGCCAGCCGCCCTGGTTGTCCAGCGCCTCCGGCAGGTCCCAGTGGAACAGCGTGACCATCGGCTTGATGCCCTGCGCCAGCAGGCGGTCCACCAGTTCGTCGTAGAACCCGATGCCGACCGGGTTGACCGCGCCGCGCCCGGACGGCATGACGCGGCTCCACGAAATGCTGAAACGGTAGGCTTGCAGGCCGATCTCGCGCATCAGCGCGACATCCTGCGCCGAGCGGCGGTAATGGTCGCAGGCCACGTCGCCGGTGTCGCCATCGCGGATATTGCCGGGCGAGTGAGCGAAGCGCTGCCAGATGCTCGGTCCCGCGCCATCGGCCAGCGGCGAGCCTTCGATCTGGTAGGCCGAGGTGGAGGCGCCCCACAGGAAGTTTTTGGGAAATACAATTGCGTCGGTCATGGTTTTCCCTTGGTGTGATCGCGTGCGATGAAAATGGTGGCCGGCAGCGTGCCGATGCGCAGTTCGCCGCCGCGCCAGTGCGCCGCTTTGCCGTTGATGGTGGTGCGCGCGCCGCTCCAGCGCGCATCGTGCGCGCGCAGGCGCACGCCGCCAGGCGGCCGCTTGATCTTACCGCCAATCCCCATGGTGATGCCGCGCGCGTCGGAGCGGATGGTGTAATCGAGCCAGCCGTAACCGGTCGGCAAAGACTGCACGGCGACGCCCGTGCCATCGAGCCACGCGGCCGGAATGCCATCGGCGACGATCAGCGACTGATCCGACTCGCGCTCGTAGGCAAACAGGTCGAGCGCGGAGCGGATGAAGTCCGACGCAATCCAGCCATGCGGCATGTCGCCCACGAAGCGCGGCTCGCGCGCGTCGCGCCCCACCACTTCGGCCCACTGGTTCCAGGCGGCGGGGCGGCGGTCGCGCATGAAAACATCGAGCAGTTCGTGCGCGCGCTCGCGCCAGCCGAGCCGCACGAAAGCGGCCACGTTGCGCAGCTCGTACGGCGTGTAATCGTTCCACGCGCGCCGGCCGTCACGCCGCGCCACCGCCTCAAGCCAATAGCGTTCGAACGTCCCGTGCAGCAGGTCTTGCGGCAGGCGCTGTTGCAGGCCGCCCGGCGACAGCGCGATGGTGGTTGAAGTGGGATCGAAGTCGCCCAGTTCCGCCGCGCCGGCCAGGTAGCCGATGCGGTGCGTGCTGGCGCTCAGGCGCAGGGACGCCAGCAGCTCGCGTTCGAACTGGTCCGCCTGTGCGCTGAGGGAGGCGGCGTCCGCCGGTTGGTTCACCACCGTGGCCAGCATGGCGGCGTCGCGGTAGCCGCGCAGGCCCCAGAAGTTGTCCCAGTTCGAGTGCATCGGCTTGGCCGAATAGCCTTCGTGGCTGATCGACGCCGGCAGCAGGCCATACAGCATGCGCCGCTCAGGCGTGAGATTGGCCGCCGTCCGTTCGGACTGGCGCTGCCGCTCCATGTAGGCCGCCGCCGCCTTTACACGCGGCCAGAGGCGCGTCACCAGTTCGCGGTCGTGCGTGTAGCGCCACACTTGCGCCACCAGGAAAATGAACTCGCCCTGGCTGTCGTTCTCGGGTACCGGGTCGGCGCCGCGCCGATCCACGCAGCACGGGATCTTGCCGTTCGCGAACTGGTGCGGCGCGTACCAGTTCACGTAGTCGCGCGCATCGGTGTAATCACCCAGCCGCAGCATCGCTTCCGACATCATGGCGCCATCGCGAATCCACGAGCGGGCGTACGAGCGCGTGCCGGGCATCAGGGCCGCGCCGTCGCGCGTCATCAAGATGTGCGCCAGCGACGAACGCAGGGTGTCCACCAGCGGCTGCGCCGATGGCGGAACGGTGAGCAGCACGCGATTGAGGCGCGCGCGCCACTGGCCGGCGACGTCGTCCTGCATCCTGGTGAGCCATTGCGCGGGACTGGCGCCGCCCAGTTGCGGGGCCTGCGCCGGGCCGTCCAGCGGCAGCGCCAGGCCGAACACCGCCGTCGCCCCCGGCGCCAGCGTCACGTCGTAGGCCAGCGCGCCAGAGGCAAAGCCGGCTTGGTCGTCCACCCGCCGCAGCGCGCTCCAGCCATCGCCCGCAAGGCGCGCGGGAATGGCGCCATGGTCGAACGACGACACGCCGGCGTGATCGGGAGCGGCCAGGCTCCACACCCGGGTGGCGCCATCGACGGCGAAGCTGTCGCCGTTCCAGGCGAGCGTGCGGATCGGGCTCACGCCGGGCGCCGTATTCAAGAACTGCATCGGCGGATTGACCTGCAAGGGGCGCAGCGCGAGCACCAGCCGCACCTTGAGCGGGGCCGCCGTCGGGTTGGCCAGGTCGTAGCGGGCGATCAGCTGCGAGGCGGCCGGCGTACCTTGCGCAAAAGCGCTCGTCCGCAGGCGCCAGCGCGGTGCCGTCCAGGTGGCCGAGGGTATCGGCAGATAGCCCTCCCGCAGCGATTGCGAGGTCGTCACATCGGCCCAGGTGACAAGCTTGCCGTCGTCGATGATGAAGGGTTCGATGGTAAAGCCGGCGCGCGCCGCTTCAATGGCGCCGTCTTCCGAGATCAGCCCAGTCTCGCGGCCACCGTCGACACCGAGCACGGTCCAGTAATTCTGCTGCCCCGACATGCCGCGCGGATAATGGCCGCGCGGCGCCTCCTTTGCCAGCGCCTGGAAGAAGCTGTTGGCCGATGCGCCGTACGCCAGGTCCTTGAGTTCGATGCGATCGAGCCTGTAGCCTGGCCCCGCCGCGCCGGGCATCGCCACGCGCACGTAGCGCGCCTCGGACTCGCCCAGCAGCAGCGGATCGGCGCCGCCCGTGCCATCGACCACCTTGCGCACCGTGCGCCAGGTGCCGCCATCGTTCGAGAATGCGACGTCGTAGCGCGCGGCATGCAGCCCGTCCGCCCAGTGCAGCACCAGGCCGCCGAATTCGCGCGGCACGCCGTAGTCCACCGTTACCGCGCCAGGCGTGGTGGAGACGACCGGTTCCGGCGGCGCTCCGGCCGGCGCGATGGCGCGCATGCGCAGGTCGTCGATCCAGACCGACCCGCGCCCGCCGTCACGCCCCGCGCTGACCACCAGTTCCATCTGTTCGGTGCGGCGCAGCGTACGGTCCTTGAGCGGACCCCAGGCAAAATCGATGTGGCGCTTTTTGAACGTCACCTTCTGCCACTCGCGCGAGATGGCGAAATTGGGCCGGTTGACCCACCAGACGTTGTCGCCGCTGGCGTCGACCAGTTTCATTTCGAAGTTGTTGAGCGGGGCATCGGCGCGCATCCAGAACGAGATGGCGTAGTCGCCGTCGAAGTCGAGCGGCAGCGCGCGCTTCGCGCTGGCATAGCCGGCGGCGCTGCCGAAGTCGACATCGAAACGCATGCCCTGCCCCCGCACCCCGGGCGCGCTCGACACGGTGGCGGTGACGCCGTCCGACACCACCGCCTTCCACGCGAGCGGCTGTTCGAAATCGTCCAGGATGCGTTCCTGCGCCTGCGCGCCGATCATCGTGCACAGCAACAGCGGCCACAGTGTCGTCATCCCTTCACGCTCCCCACCAGCAGGCCCTGTATGTAATAGCGCTGCAGCACCAGGAACAACAGCAGCACCGGCAGGATGGTCAGCACCGAGCCGGCCATCATCATTTCGTTATCCTGCACATGCTCGCGCGAGAGCGACGCCAGCGCCACCGGCAAGGTGTAGAGGTCCTTGTCGGTGAGGACGATCAACGGCCACATGAAGTCGTTCCAGCTGCCCAGAAAGCTGAAGATCGCCAGCGTCACCAGGATCGGCGCCAGCAGCGGCAGCACGATCGAGCGAAAGATGCGGAACTCGCTGGCACCATCGAGCCGCGCCGCTTCGAGCAGCGCGTCGGGAATGGTCAGCGCATACTGGCGCACCAGAAAGATCCCGAAGATGCTGGCCGCCGCCGGCACCAGCACGCCGACGTAGGTATTCACAAGCCCCATCTGCTTCATGATCAGAAACAGCGGCAGCATGGCCACCTGCCCGGGAATGACCAGGGCCCCCAGCAGCAGCTTGAAGATGCGGTCGCGCCCCGCGAAGCGCAGCTTGGCGAACGCGTAGCCGGCGCCCACGTTGAAGGCCAGCGACAGCAGGGTCGCGGCCAGCGCCAGCATCAGGCTGTTGAGGAAGTAGCGCCCGATGCCGGCCTGCGCGAACAGCTCCAGGTAATTGGCCAGCGTGGCCTGGCGCGGCAGCAGCGGCGGCGGGAAGTGGCTCGCTTCGCCGTGCGCCATGAACGAGACGGACGTCATCCACAGCAGCGGAAACATGGCCAGCAGCGCGCACAGCACCAACAGCGCATTGACCCACAGGCGGCGCGGCATGGTGCCGTGCGCGCTCATTGTTCCAGCCCCCGGCCGGCCACGCGCATCTGCAGCATGGTGACGCCGAACATCAGCAGGAACAGGATGAAGGCGACCGCCGTGGCGCTGCCCAGGTTCCACCATTTGAAGCCCTGCTCGTACATGAAGTACAACACGCTGACGGTGCTTTGCAGCGGCCCGCCTTCGGTCATCATGTACGGTTCGGCGAACAGCTGGAAGTAGCCGGCCATGGTGAGGATGCTGACCATGAACATGGTCGGCGCCAGCGCCGGCAGGGTGATATGGCGCAGCATGGCCACGCTGCGCGCGCCATCGAGTTCGGCCGCCTCGTACAAGTCACCCGGGATGCTTTGCAGGCCGGCCAGGAAGATGATCATGTTGTAGCCGAAGTTCTTCCAGACCGCGAACAGGATAATCGAGGGCATCGCAAAGCGCGGGTCGCCCAGCCAGTCCACCGGCGCCAGCCCCACCAGATCGAGCCCGTAGTTGATGAAGCCATAGCGCGAGTGGTACAGATAGCGCCAGATGACGGCGACGGCGACCATCGACGTGACCACCGGCGCGAAGAAGGCGGTACGAAACAGCGGCTTGAACCACGCCAGCTGCGAGTTGAGCAGCAGCGCCGCGCCGAGCGAGGCGGCGATCGAGAGCGGCACGCCGACCACCACGAAGAACAGCGTGTTCCCCAGCGCCTTCCAGAACAGCGGCGTTTGCAGCAGTTCCGCATAATTGGCCAAACCGATGAAGCGCAGGTTTTTCAGGTCCGCCAGCGCGTACAGGTCGAAGTCGGTCATGCTCATCGCCAGCGCGGCGGCCACCGGCAAGAAGAAAAACACGCCGATCACCAGCAGCGGCGGCCCCACCATCCACCATGCGGCGCGGCCGCTCTTCATGCCCTGCCCCGCTGGTCGAGCATCCAGCGGCGTTTTTCGAGGATGCGGTCGGTGCGCGCGTCGAGCTCCGTCACGGCCTGCTCGACCGTCATGCGGCCCGCCACCAGCGCCTCGGTCACGATGCGCATTTCGGTGCCGATGCGCTCCCATTCGGGCACCTTGGGCGGCGACTTGGCGCGCTCTAACTGCTCGCGAAAAGCCGCCGAATACGGGTCGCCCCGCAGCGCCGGGTCGGCCCACGCGCTGCGGCGCGGCGGCAGGTTGCCGGTGATCTGGTAGAAGCGCCGCTGCACCTCCGGCTGCGACAGGTACTCGATCACCTTCCACGCTTCTTCCTTATGCTGCGACGCCTTGAACACGACCAGGCTGGCGCCGCCGGCCACCGAGGCGCCTGGGCCGTGCGGTCCGGGAAGAGGCGCGGTCATCCAGGTGTGCTGTTTGTCGGGCGGAAGGCGGCGCTTGAATTCGCCGATATTCCACGGGCCCGAGATATAGAAGGTAAACAAGCCCTTGGCGAATTCATCCCACACGTTCGAAATGGCGGTGGCCGACAGGCGCGGCGCCAGTCCGGCTTTGAAGATGTCGAGGTAAAACTGCAAGGTGGCGCGGAAATCGGCATGGCGGAAGTCGCCGAAGCGCCCTCCTTCGCGCAGCAGCGGCGCATCCTGCTGCAGCGCCAGCGAGAGCAGTTGTTCGTATTCGTTCAGCGGCAGCAGCACGCCGTAGTTCTGCGGGCTGCGCTGCTTGACCGCGCGCATGGCCTCAAGCCATTCGGCCCAGCTGGCGGGCGGCTTGGCAACGCCGGCTTCAAGCAGCAGGTCCTTGCGGTAGTAAATCAGGCGCGTGTCGACATACCAGGGCACGCCGAACAAGCGGGCGTCGATCTGGTTCGAGGCCCAGATGCCGGGAAAATAGTCGGCGCTCATGACGCCGCCGGCACGGTCGATACGGTCGCCCAGCGGCTCGATCGCGCCCAGCGCCGCGAACTGCGGTATCCACGTGTTCCCGAGCTGGCACAGGTCGGGCGTGACGTCGCCGGCGAAAGCGGTCAGCAGTTTTTCCTGGGCCGACAGCCACGGCAGCTGCTGCACCTTGATGCGGATGCCGGGGTTGATCTTTTCGAAGTCGGCCAGCAGTTCCTTGACTACTTCGCCCTCGCGCCCCATGGCCCACAGGCGCAGCTCCACCGGGCCGTCCTTGCGCCGCTCGCAGCCGGCCAGCAGCAGCGCCAGCGCCGAACCGGCGACCCAGTGGCGCCGCCGCAAATTCATGGCCTGGCCTCCGTCTCGAGCCACCCGCCCGAAAATCCGGCTTTGCGCAAGCCGGTGCGGATCACCGGATTGCCGCGCATGACGCGCCACACCGATTCGTCGCGGTGGTTGGCGATCATGGCCAGGATCGGGCCCTGGTCGATCCCCAGGTAGTCGGTGTCGATCCAGCCGAAGCCCGGCACGCGCCGCCCGTTGGCCAGCTTGATGCCGAAGTCGAAGCTCGGATTGAAGGCGTCGAGGAAGCCGTATTTGCCGTAGATCTGCTTGCCGTAACGCGTGTGCATGTCGGTGATGGCGGGAATGGCGATCTCCGGCGCGAAGGCGATCGACGCCGCCGCGCCGGTCGGGGCGATGGTGCAGTCGTCATAGTGTTCCTTGCCCATGCCGCGCCCGGCGTAGCTGCGGAACTTGCGCCGCTTGCCGCCGTCGGTGACGGTGGCGTCGGCCGGGCCGTCGCTGGCCGTCACGCCCCACAATTTGGCGCCATAGCCCTTGCAGCCGAGCGGATTGGCGATGGCGTAGGCCTGCTGCGCGTAGGTGGCGCGCCGGCTGTTTTCAAAATAGTCGATGCCGCGCTTGCGCATGTAGGCATCCTGGATGCCGCGGAAATCGATCCAGACGTGCGAATACTGGTGCCCGAAGTGCGGGGCGAACGCCAGGTGTTCCTGGCCCCACGAGGTACCCCAGGTCTTGTCGTAGGTGCTGGTCCACTCGTCCCACGCCTTCGGGTCGACCGGGTGGGTGGGCGAGGCCAGCGCCAGCACGTACACCAGCATCGCTTCGTTATAGCCGCGCCAGTCGTAGGGCAGCATGCCGGTTTCCGGATGCCAGCCAAGCACGATGGCCGGAGGGCGCGCCTGCGCCCACTGCCAGTCGATGCGCCGGTACAGTTCATCGGCCAGGCGGCGGATTTCGGCCTCCTGTTCGCCGGCGCCGTCGAAATACGACTGCATGTGCAGCACGCCGGCAATCAAGAGGGCCGTGTCCACGGTCGAGAGCTCCGAATTGGAACTGCGCGCGCCGGTTTTCATGTCCAGGAAGTGATAGAAAAAGCCCTTGTAGCCGCTCATGCCCTGCGCCTGCTTGCCTTGCGGCGCATTGCGGAAGAAACGCAGGGTGGTCAGCACCCGCTCGCGCGCCTGCGCGCGCGTGATGTAGCCACGCTCGATGCCGATCGGATAGGCGGTCAGCCCGAAGCCCACCGCCGCGATGCTCGAGAACGACGGCGACGGATAGCGGTCCGGCACCAGGCCATTGGCCGGATTCGCAGTCTCCCAGAAAAAGCGGAAGGTGCGTTCGGACAGGTCGTCCAGCAGCGCCGCCGCCGGCCCAGGATCGGCGGCGGCGGCATGGACCGGCGCCAGCGGCATCGTCGCGATGGCGCCAACCAGCGCGGCCATCGGCATCAAGCGTTTTCTCATCGACTTCCCTTCATTAGAATGCGTAGCGCGCGCTGAGTTTTACCGTGCGCATCGGACCCGTGACGGCGCCCGGAACTCCCAGCTTGACGTTATCGCCGCCAAGGTAGTTGGGATTGTTTTTGGTCGGCCCGCCGCCCCAGGCGTCGTAGGCGGCATAGTTGACCGTGTTGAAGACATTGAGCACGTCGAAGCGTACCGACACCTTGCCGAAACCGACGCCGAGATCCTTGGCCATGGCCACGTCGACCGTGCGGAACGAGCCGCCGTCGCCCTTGCGCGACACGCAGGCCTCGAAGCCTTTGGAGCAATCGGTAATGCGGTACGGAAGGCCGCTGCCGAGCGTCACTTTGGACGACAGCATGATCCCGAACGGCAGCAGGCGGTCGCTCATCCCCGCCATCACCAGGCGATGGCGTTCGACTGTGGTCGACGGATTCCACGAATGGGCATAACGACCGTAGGTCCAGTTGAACATGTCGTTATTCCACTCCTTGTTGGTGGTCTCGCCCTCGGAGTAGGTGTAGGTCGCGGCCAGGCCCCAGCCCGACGCGGTGGAAAATGGCTTGTCGCCTTTCAGGTAGGCGGACGAGGTCTTGGCCTGCGAGATGAAATCGCCCAGGATCAGGGTGCCGTAACCGGGCACGGAGCTGAACATCGGGTCGATCGGGCTGGCGTTGCCCCAGCCGCCGTTGACGTCGCGGTTGCCGCCGAACCAGTTGAACTGGTTGCGGCTGCGCGAGACCGTCGCGCCAAGCTCGGTATTCCATGCGCCCAGCGCCTGGCGCACGCCGATGCTGAACTGGTCGGTGTACGGCAGCTTGTGTTCGCTGCGGATCAGCCAGATCTCGCCGCCGGCCTGCGAGTTCTTTTGCAGTTCGTCCAGCGCCGCGTTGGCGATGGTGCGGTCGTAGGCGCGCCCGGCGCCGGCGAAAATGACCGTATTGCTGTCGCCGAAAAGATCGTACGACATGCCGACGCGCGGCTGCCACGCATCCTTGAACGACTTGCGGTTCGAGCCGGTGCTGATGTAGTCGCCGATCGTCACGCCGCCCTTGGCCAGCGACTGCGCATAGGTCTGGCCGCTTGGGGCGCCCGCGCGCGGGTCCTGCTTGCCGAACAGGCCCGCGCGGTCGCTCGGGGTGACGTAGCTGTCGTTGAGCATATTCGTCTCATAATCCCAGCGCAGGCCGAGATTGAGTTCGAGCTGCTTGGTCAGCTTCCAGTCGTCCTGCAGATACACGCCGTACTGGCGGTCGGTGTAGCTCACGCCGGTCGGCGCCAGTGCGCGCGATATTTCGAAGGCCTGCGCAATGCCGGTCACGTTGTCGATCATCTCGCGCCGGATATCGACGGCGTTCGAGGTGCCATACAGCTTGAAATCGACCTTCTTGACCTTGACCCCGCCCTTGATCGTGTGGCCGGCAAGGCCGGTCCAGGTCAGGCTGTCGCTGAACGACAGGCCTTTTTGCATGCGATCCTGGGCATCCGGCGAGCCGCCGGTAAACAGCACATCGACCACGTTCTTGGTCTCGTTGCTCGGGGAGACCACGTACTTCACATAAGGCGTCGACAGCAGCGCGCTCGGATTCCAATGGAATTTTTCGTAGCCGATGCGCGCTTCATTGAGGAAGTCGCCGCGCGAAAATTCATGTTTCAGGTCGATCCGCGTTTCGTCGTTCTTGCGGTCCTTCTCGTTGCCCGGCACCGACAGTTTGAAGTCTTCCGGCACCAGGTCGTTCTCGCGCCGGATGCGGGTGGTCAGTTCG
The DNA here is from genome assembly GCF_011682145.1 of Massilia mucilaginosa. Lineage (GTDB taxonomy): Bacteria > Pseudomonadota > Gammaproteobacteria > Burkholderiales > Burkholderiaceae_D > Telluria_A > Telluria_A mucilaginosa. Next base: position 97,295 of record NZ_WHJH01000013.1, on the reverse strand, counting down.
ATCAGGTGGTCTTCGCCGATGCGCGTGGTCAGCTTGCCGAGCACCAGGTCTTCCTTGAACCTGGCGGTGGCCGATCCGGCCTGCGCCAGCAGCGACGGCACGATACCGGCGTTGGGCAGCAAGTCCTGGCGCTGGGCGACGACCTGGCGCGGCGTGTCGATCCGCTTGCCTTCATACGCGATGAAGTAATGCATCACGTCTTCCTTGATCGGCCCGCCGAGCGTGGCCCCGTACTGCTTCTGCGAGTAGCGCGGGCGTTCCACGCCCTCTGCCTTGCTCTTCTTTTGGAACGGATCGTGGGCGGTCAGGTTGGCGCCGGTGCGGTCGAAAAACACATCGCCGTGCAGTTGATTGGTGCCCGACTTGGTGATCGCCGTGATCGCGGTCGAACTGACCTGGTCGAATTCGGCCTTGTAGTTTTGCGAAACGACCTTGTACTCGGCCACCGCCGATTGCGGGAACGGGTTGCCGCGCGAGGAATCGAGGCCGGACATGCCGCCACGCAGGATGTAGTTCTTCTGGCCGACGCCGTCGATGAAGACGTTCACGTTATCCTGGTTCTGCGCCCCGCCCTGCAAGGTCCCGTAGCCGGTCTTGGCCTCGACATCGAAGCGCACGCCCGGCGCCAGGTCGGCAAAGGCGAGGAAGTTGCGCGACACCTGCGGCAGGCTTTCGATCTGCGCGCGCGACACGCTGGTGCCCACCTCGGACGTCTTGACGTTGCGGCGCTGGGCCGAACCCAGAATGACCACCTGCGCCATGCTGGCCGGGTCGGCCGCGCCCACCGACAGGTCGAGCGACGCGGTCTGGCCGATCGACAGCGTGACCTTTTCGGTGCTCTGGCCGCCGACCTTGATCGCATACTCGCCCGGCGGCAGGCCGGTGAGCACGTAGCTGCCGTCGGCGGCGGTGCTGGTGCGGTAGTTGTAACCAGTGGCCGTATTGCTGGCGACGACCAGCGTGGCCGGCGCCGCTGGCGCGCCGCTCTGCGTGATTTGTCCCTTGATGGTGGCGCTGCTTAACTGCGCATGCGCCGGCACGGCGGCCAGCATGGCCACCGTCGATAGTCCCACCAATGCCCGGCGCAGTTCGCGCACGCCTGCTTTCATCTTCATGCATTTCTCCCTTTGTTTTATAGTTGTTTGCTACCGCTTGCCGTTTTCCGTCACGCCCTGCGCATGCGCGCCGCACGAGCGCCGCACCACCAGTTCGGTTTGCACCACCTGCACGGTTTTTTTCGTTCCCTGCGGGTTTTCAATCTCAAAAGCCAGGCATTCGAGCGCGCGGCTGCCCATTTCAGTGATCCGCACGCGCACGGTGGTCAAAGGCGGCGTGACGAAACGCGCCGTCGGCACATCGTCGAAGCCGGCCAGCGCAATATCGCGCGGGACCACCAGGCCGCCCTCGCCCAGCGCGAACAGGCAGCCGATGGCCATCATGTCGTTGGCGGCGAACACCGCGTCCGGCAGGCGCTTCAGGGCGCGCAGCTGCTGTCCGGCGCGGTAGCCCGATTCCTCGCCGAAGTCGCCGCGCAGCACTTCAGGCTCGAACGGCGGCGCGCCGGGCAGCAGGCGCGCCATGGTCTCGCGAAAGCCGCGCAGGCGTTCTTCGGCGTCGAAGTTGTCGGCCGGGCCGGCGATCATGACGATGCTGCGGTGCCCCATCTCGACCAGGTGCTGCACCATGTCGGCCGCGCCGCCGTGGTTGTCGACCGCCAGGGCCGAACAATCGTGGCCGGTGGCGCGCGTATTGACAAGCACGATGGGCAGACTGTCGGCCAGGTTGTCGGCCAAAAAACCGGCGTCCACGTGCGGCGACATAACGATCAGGCCATCGACCCGGCCGCTCATGGCGCGCATCGCGCGCGCCGCTTCGCCGGCGTCGCCGTGCGAACTCGATACCAGCAGATGCAGGCCGCGCCGGTGGGCCGCCATGTCGATCCCGCGAATCAGCTCCGAAAAGAATTCGCCATGCAGGTCGGGCAGCACTACGCCGATGGTCTGGGTGCGGCTGGTCGACAGGCTGCGCGCGCCGCTGTGCGGAATGTAGCGCAAACTGCGCGCGGCAGCCAGCACCAGCTCGCGCGTCTCGTCGGTGACGGTGTCGCTGCCGTTCAACGCGCGCGACACCGATGCGACCGACACATTGGCCGCCCGCGCCACATCCTTGATCGTTACCGCCATAAAGACACCACGCTTTCACCCCTCCCGCATAAACCGCGGTAACCGATTACATTTTTTCTAATGTACCGCAATCGAGCTCAGCGCACCGTGGTTTTTTTGTAAATTTTTCACCAAAAAATGCACGACTTTTGGTCGAAATTTTACTTTTTTGACAAAGATGTCATGTAAAATTTATTATGATGTAACCGCTTACATTGCGCCGTCTCCACTGCAAACCACTGTACCCTGCCCATGACTCCGATCCCATTCAGTCCCGCCGCCGGCGCCCGCTTCCTCTCCAACGGCCATCTGCGGGTGCTCGTCACGGCCGCCGGCACCGGCGCCACGGACCTGGGCGGGCACGCGCTGACGCGCTGGCAGGGCGACCCGGTGGAAGACGGCGACGGTTACTTCATCTACCTGCGCGACATCGACAGCGGCGAGTTCTGGTCGGTCGGCGCCCAGCCCTGCGCGGCGGCCGGCGCTCGCCATGGCTTCGGCGGCGACGATGGCGGCGCGTGGCTGACCTGCCGCCACCTCGGCATCGAAGCACGGCTCGACATTGTCGTCGCGACCGAGACCGACGTCGAACTGCGCACACTCACCTTGCGCAACACTAGCGCGCGCGCGCGCCGCATCGAAGTCACGAGCTACCTGGAAGTGGTGCTCAACAAGCGCGCCGCCGAAGCCTCGCACCCGGCATTCTCGAAACTGTTCGTGCAGACCGAGTCGGTTCCCGAGGCCGGCGCGCTGCTGGCGCGGCGCCGTCCGCGCGGCGCCGACGACGCCTGCATCTGGCTGGTGCACGCCGCCAGCGGCAGCGAGGACGCCGGCATCGAGACCGACCGCAAACGCTTCATCGGGCGTGGCCGCAGCCTGGCCGCGCCAGCCGCGCTGGCGTCAAGCACGCCGCTCTCCGGCACCGCCGGCAACGTGCTCGATCCATCGTTCAGCCTGCGCCGCAACGTGGCGCTCGAACCGGATGCGAATGCCGTCATCGTCTTTACACTCGGCGCGGCGCCCGACCGCGATGCCGCGTTGGCCCTGCTGGCCGGCGCGCCGGCACCGGAGGTGGCATCGCGCATGGCGGGCGAGCGCCGCGCCGCGCTGCTCACCGCGCTGGCGCTCGATGCCGAGCAAGGCGCCTACGCCGAAGCGCTGGCCGCCGCGATTTTGTATGGCGAAAGCGCCCTGCGCGCAGCCGGCGACACGCGCCTGTCCACCGACAGCCTGCCCGATACCCTCGGCCTGCCCAAGGACCGCATGCTGTGTATGGTCACCGCCATCGGCCCGCGCGACCCGCACGCGCAAGCCTTGCTCGACGCGGCGCGCTACTGGGATGCGCTGGCCCTGCCGCTGCACCTGGTGCTGGTCGGCGCGCACGCCGACTGGCCCGCGTTGCCAGGCCCGGTGACCCTGCTCGACCCGGCGCTGGTCGACAGCGCCGACCTGGAACGCGTCGCCGCGCAGGCGCGCATGGTGGTCAAGGGCGAGCTGCCGGTATTCGGGCCGCGCGCCAGCATCCTGCGCCCTCCCCGCCCACCGCACCGCAAGCACGCGCAGGACGACGCCGAACCTGCGCCGCTGCGCTTCTTCAACGGCGACGGCGGCTTCTCAAACGACGGCAAGGAGTATGTGATCCGCCTGGCCTGGGACGGCGCCGAAGGCCTCTCGCGCCCGCCCCTGCCCTGGACCAATGTGATCGCCAACGAACAGGTGGGCGTGCTGGTGAGCGAAACCGGCGCCGGCACCACCTGGAGCCGCAACAGCCGCGAACACCGGCTCACGCCCTGGTTCAACGACCCGGTGCGCGATCCGCACGGCGAAGCGCTGTATCTGCGCGACGAAGACGACGGCAGCTGGTGGTCGCCCATGCCCGGTCCGGCACCGGCGGCGGCCAGCTACGAGGCGGTGCACGGCTTCGGATACACCACCTTCCGCCACGCCAGCTATGGCCTGGAGCAGGAATGCACGGTGTTCGTGCCGCGCCACGACCCGCTCAAGATCGTGCGCATCCGCCTGCGCAATACCGATGCGCGCAGCCGCACCATCTCGCTGTTCTCGTACCAGCAGCTGGTACTGGGCAGCACCGCGGCCGACAGCGGACGGCACATCTGCACCACCTGGGACGCGGGCGTGCTGCTGGCCACCAACCGCATGGCCGGCCCGTTCGCCGACGGCGTCACCTTCGCCGCGCTGATCGCGCCGCCGGCCAGCGCCAGCTTCCACAGCGCCGACCGCGCCGCCTTCATCGGCACCCAGGGCACCAGCGCGCGGCCGGCGGCGCTGGGCGAAGCGCGCCTGGACGGGCGCACCGGCCCCGGCCTCGACCCCTGCGCCGCGTTCCAGGCGCGCCTGACCATCGCTCCCGGCGAAGAGGTCGAATTCGCCGTGCTGCTGGGCGAAACCACCTGCGCCGACGATGCGCAGGCGCTGGTGCGGCGCTATCGCGCCAGCGCGGCGGTCGAACAGGCGCTGGCCGAGGTACGCCAGTTCTGGCTCGACACCGTCGGCGCCATCGAGATCGACACGCCGGTGCCGGCGATCGACCTGATGGTCAACGGCTGGCTGGCCTACCAGAACCTGAGCTGCCGCATCTGGGGCCGCTCGGCCTTCTATCAGTCGGGTGGCGCGATCGGCTACCGCGACCAGCTGCAGGACGCCAGTGCCCTGATCTACACCCTGCCCGAAATGACCCGCAAGCAGATCTGCCTGCACGCGGCGCACCAGTTCACCGAAGGCGACGTGCTGCACTGGTGGCACCCGGCCCCGCTGGAAAAGGGGCTGCGCACGCGCTTCTCTGACGACCTGCTGTGGCTACCCTACATCACCGCCTTTTACCTCAAGTCCACCGGCGACTGGAGCGTGCTCGATGAAGTCGAAGGTTTCCTGAGCGCGCCGCAGCTGGAAGATGGCGAGGACGAAGTCTTCCTGCACCCGGAACCGGCCGGCACCAGCGCCGACGTGTACGAGCATTGCTGCCGCGCGCTGGACCGCTCGCTGACGAAAGGGGCGCATGGCCTGCCGCTGATGGGCACCGGCGACTGGAACGACGGCATGAGCCGGGTCGGACGCGAAGGCCGCGGCGAGAGCGTATGGATGGGCTTTTTCCTGTTCCGCATCATCGGCGACTTTTTGCCGGTGTGCGAGCGGCGCGGCGACAGCGCCCGCATTAGCGCCTACAGCGCCTACCGCGAGCATCTGGCCGTGGTGCTCAATGGCGAAGGCTGGGATGGCCAGTGGTACCGGCGCGCGTTTTACGACAACGGCGCGGTGATGGGATCGAGCGAGAGCGACGAATGCCAGATCGACGCGCTGGCCCAGGCCTGGTCGGTGATCTCGGGCGCGGCGCCGCTTGACCGCGCGCGGATGGCGCTCGACGCCATGGAAGAACGGCTGGTGTCGGACGCGGATGGCTTGATCCGCCTGCTCACGCCGCCCTTCGTGCACACCGCGCAGGACCCCGGCTACATCAAGGGTTACGTGGCGGGCGTGCGCGAAAACGGCGGCCAGTACACGCACGCGGCCTGCTGGGCGGTGCGCGCGCTGGCCGAAGCGGGCCGCAACGAACGCGCCGCGCAGCTGCTCGAAATGCTCAGTCCCATCAGCCATGCGCTGACGCCCGAAGCGGTGGCGCGCTATCAGGTCGAACCGTATGTGATCGCGGCCGACATCTACGGCGCCGATCCGCACGTGGGGCGCGGCGGCTGGACCTGGTACACCGGCTCGGCCGGCTGGGCTTTCCGGGTGGCGCTTGAATCGGTGCTCGGCTTCACGCTCGAAGGCGGCGCCGCGATCCGCATGAAGCCCGTGGTGCCGGCCGCGTGGCCGCGCTTTGGCATCCGCTACCGCCTGCCGGACGGCGCCACCAGTTACCACATCGAAGTGATCAACGATGCCATCGGCGACGGCTCGCTGGTGGTGGCCGCCTCGCTCGACGGCCAGCAAGCGCCGATCGTGGACGGCGCGGCCATGATCCCGATGAAGGCCGACGGCGCGCAGCACCGCGTGGTCGTCGTGCTGCGCGCGGCCTGAGATGGCCCGGGTCCAGCTCACAGGCATACGCAAGTCGTATGGCGCGCAGCCGGTGCTGCACGGGATCGATCTCGATATCGGAGATGGCGAGTTCGTGGTCTTCGTCGGGCCGTCCGGCTGCGGCAAGTCGACCCTGCTGCGCGCCATCTGCGGGCTGGAAGACATCGACGGCGGCGACATCCTGATCGACGGCGCGCGCGTGAACGACGTGCCGCCGGCGCAGCGCGGGCTGGCCATGGTGTTCCAGAGTTACGCGCTGTATCCGCACATGACGGTGTACGAGAACATGGCGTTCGCCCTGAAACTGGCGGGCAAGCGCAAGTCGCAGATCGACGAGGCTGTGCGCAAGGCCGCGCAGACCTTGCAGATCGAGGCGCTGCTCGAGCGCCGTCCCAAGGAATTGTCGGGCGGCCAGCGCCAGCGGGTGGCGATCGGACGCGCCATCGTGCGCCAGCCGGCCGTGTTCCTGTTCGACGAACCGCTGTCGAACCTGGACGCATCGCTGCGGGTGCAGATGCGCATCGAGCTGGCCAGGCTGCACCGCAGCCGGGCCACCACCATGATCTATGTGACCCACGACCAGGTCGAGGCGATGACCCTGGCCGACCGCATCGTGGTGCTGCGCGCCGGCCGCGTGGAACAGGTGGGCGCGCCGCTTGAACTGTATCACCGGCCCGACAATCTGTTCGTGGCCGGCTTCCTGGGCGCGCCGCCGATGAATTTTTTAGGCGGCGAGATCCGCCAGTGGAACGCGGGACAAGCCGTGGTGGCGCTGACGGGCGGCACCCAGTTGATGGTGTGCGTGGCCGAGAGAATGGCGCCGGGCGCGCGCGTCACCCTGGGCATGCGCCCGGAGCACATCGCGCCGCATGTCGCCGACGGCATTCCGGCGACCGTGTTCGCGGTCGAACGGCTGGGCGAAGGAACGTATCTGTACGCCACAGTGGCGGGCAGCGCCGAGCAGGTGGTGGTGCGGGCCGACCCGGACGCGAACTGGGAGGTGGGGCAGTATCTGCTGCTTGGCGCGCCGCTTGCGCGCATTCACGTGTTCGGCGAAAACGGCAGGCGCTGTCCGCCAGCAGACGGCCAGGCGCCATCGACCGGCCACAAGACAAACTGACGCCCCCCGCTGCCGATCCGGCCAACAATACCACGCATATAGTCTACGGCGGCGTGACCGGCTTGTTGTTCGGCTTGGGGAGCTGGATTGTATTCTCGCGCGATGAATCCACCTTCAGGTGCTGGGTTGCCGTGTGCTGCTTGGCAGGCTCTGCAATTGGCCGCCATAGCGCCTGGCGCGAACGCGATACCGTCCAAGGCGCATGCCACCTTCGGATCGGCGTATTCGAGGAGGAAATGCTCTTCTGCTTGAGCAACTCGACGGTGGTGTCGGATGCCGTTATGGTCGCAGGTCTTGAAAGCGACCGACATGGATTTGTGGAAAATTGATCAATGTTTCATTAAGCCTCATGTTACACTCTCGGAAGTGGCCTGAGTGCAATGTTTCAGCCCTCCCCTTTAGAGATACTCGCAAATATATACAACCAGGAGTGATTAACATGCCTCTGATCCGGCACAATACCTTCCGCAATCCATCCAATGGCGGTGGGCTCCCTAACGTGCCTTTGGCAAACGCTGCGGGTTCACTCGCGCCGGCTCAGGGCGATCACCTATTCGGCGACATTATGGGAGCGATCGGGACAGCCATGCAGCACATTTTCGGCGGTGGAGCGCTGTGGCAGCAGCGATTGCAAGCTTACGATTCTGTTCTTGCCTCCCTGTGGCGCGAATTGAACGGGGTTGATCTTGGGCATAGTGCTACGCCGCCAATTGTACAGCGTACTGGCGCTCCCGAGCCAGATGAGCATTCCCATATGTTTGGTGGTTACTCCGCCCGGCTCCAGTGGCGTCTTTGTGAGATCGTATGTACTGGATTTGAAGCTGGTGTGGAAAGCCGCAAAATCGGCGGCGCCACACACGCATGGAAACGCGCCGTGCTTGCGGACTTCGACAACCTGATGGACCACTTGGTCGATAGTGACGCGCTCGCTTTCTATCTTGTCACTCCCACTGCCGAGCGCAGAGCCAACCCAGCTAATGTACGGCACACCGCAATATCGCTGGCCGCCGCTACTACCTATATACGAGACCTGCGCGGAAACGGGAACGCCGCCGCCACCCGCGCCAGAGCCAACGTATCGCAGGTGCTGGGCAACTACGCCATGTTACGCAACAGTCTCGCAGGCTTACTCACGAGATTGGACGGAAACACAAAAAAATATCACCCTGCCACGCAGGAAACCGCCGCCACTTGGAAAACCGAGACCAGTGGCAGCTAAGCGCCTATCTCAGTAGATAGGGGGAAGCTGGTGGTGATGCATGGCACGCCGAGGAGGCCGCATGGCTGGCCATGCAACGACGAACAACGCGGCACTCGCTTGCCAGGCGCGCCAGAAGCGACTCCGGTCTACTGAGACAGGCTCCAAGGCGCCACCGATCACCACCAGGTCTCACGCGCACTCGCAATCCACGCGACCGTGGCGATGCGTGCCGACACTGTCGACAACGCGATAAACAGGAGCGCCGGCCCGTCTGGCTCTTTGCGTGGAATGTCGCCCAGCTCAGCGCGGATTTGTTCACGCGCCGGCAAAAATCCGCTGGGTCGCGCCAAAGACAAACTGGAACACGCGAAGGCCACCGCGGGCGCCAAGGTTGAGCACTGCTTCCATGGCGTATAGTGCCTGTTCAAACATCGCAAAACGCGCTATCGCGGCCTGTCCAGCAACAAGGCGCAGCGCTTGACCCTGTTTGCTTTCGCTAACTTGGTCCTGGCCCGCAGCTACCTCGGTCAACAACACACCCAAGTTGCTTGTTAAGCGCGGCGAACAGGGCAAAAGCACTCTGGGCCGGCTGATTTCGCAACGCCCGCGTCTGATGTCGAGGTCAAAACCTGGGCCGCAATGTCAGGCCGAAAATGTCAGCTCAGGTTGCACTGAAAAGCGATGAGAACAACATTTCCCTAATATGTGGCGAGAATAAATCGATGTGGACTGGTGTACTGTGCGGCCTGCTGGCCGGCGCAATGTGGGGCATGGTGTTCATCATGCCGGAGCTGCTGGCGGCGTTTTCGCCGGTCGAGCTGGCCGTGGGCCGCTACATCGCCTACGGGGCGATTGCCACCGGGCTGATGCTGCCGCGCCTGCGCGGCCTGCTGGCACGGCTCGACCGCGGCGACTGCGGCGCGCTGGTGCGCCATGCGCTGGCCGGCAACATCGTCTACTACATGCTGCTGGCGCTCGGCGTCAAGCTGGCCGGGGTGGCCCCGACCTCGCTTATCATCGGCTTGCTGCCGATCACCCTCACTCTGCTCGGGCGCAAGGATCATGGCGCCATTCCGATGTCGCAACTGGCGCTGCCGCTGCTGGTGGTCGGCGCCGGCATCGCCTGCATCAATATCGATGTGTTCCTGCATGCGCGCGCCAGCGGCGCCAGTCCCGGCGCCACCCTGCTCGGGGTGCTGTGCGCGTTCGGCGCCCTGCTGTGCTGGAGCTGGTACGGACTCGACAATGCGCGCTTCCTCAAGCGCAATGCCCATTTCAGCAGCGCGGAATGGTCGGCGCTGTACGGCATGGCCAGCGGCCTGATCGCGCTGGTGATCGGTGCGTTCGCCTTTGCCATCTGGCATGGCGACGTCACCGGCGCGGCGGGCGCGGCAAGCGGGCGCAACTGGACGGTGTTCTGGATCACCAACGCCCTGCTGGCGCTGGGCGCCTCGGTGATCGGCAACCACCTGTGGAATATCGCCAGCCGGCGCGTGCCGGTGACCCTGTCGGGGCAATTGATCCTGTTCGAAACGCTGTTCGCGCTGTTCTACGGCTTCGTGTATCACCGCCAGTTTCCACGGACCTTGGAAACAGCGGCGATTGTCTTGCTGGTGGCGGGCGTGGTATGGGCGGTGCGCATGCATGCGGTGCAGCCGCCCGCCGGGCAGGCGCAAGCGCACGGGTAGCGCCGCCTTGCCTGTTTGCCGTGATTACTTGGATTCCCGCCTGCGCGGGAATGACGATACTGACGCTAACGCCGCTGCTGGGTCTGCTGCTGCAGCGACAGGCTCAGCTTGCTCAAGTCTTCCTTGCCCAGCATCGGCAACAGCGAGACCAGATGGGCCAGGGTCGAGCTGTTGCTCAGTTCCAGCTCGGACGACTGCACCAGCACGGTACCGGCGCCGGTAAAGTCGACCTGCTTTTCCTCGCCCGACAGCGAATACCCGGTGATCGCCCCGGCCGCAGACACAAAACTCCTGACGTGCTCGTAATCGTAGCGGTACGAGGGACTCGGGCAATCGGCCCAGCCCAGCACCGCCTGCTCGTCGACCCGGCACGGCAAGTCGAGGAAGTGCACCGGCCCGTTCGAGGAGGCGATGATCTTGCCGGTCCCGAGCAGGGTCAGATAGCCCGGCAGGGTCGATTCCTGGCAGGTGACGTTCTTGGTAAAGCCCAGCAGGTTCTTGGCGCGGATGGTCATGTTGGCCGCGTCCAGGTCGTAGCAAGCCAGGTCGTTGCCGTTGTCGCCCAGGATCAGCTGGCCGCTGCCGTGCGCCACCACGAAATTGTTGATGTATTTCGGCGCATTGAAGGCGCGCAAGGTCAGGATGTCGAGCAGGGAACTGCCCAGCGCTTCGAAGCTCAGGTTGCCATAGAAGGCGATCATCTTGCCCTTGCGGATGAAGATCTGTTCCTTCACGTCGACCACGAAGGCGAACCGGTTCAGGTTGTCGTTCTTGGGCAAGTTGTTTGGGTTATAGACAGTCATGACTTACCTCTCGCTCGCTTGAATGTAGACCGTGCCGTGGCCGCTGAATTTGACTTGATACGATTCGCCCGATGCCTGGCCCACGAAAGTCTTCCAGTTCAGGTCGGTGACGATGCTCGAACTGAGCTGCCCGGTGTGGCCGATATACGCTTGCGGATCGACGCAGACCGGCACCTCCGGCGTGACCGGCAAGCCAATGGCGTTGCCGTCGGACAGGATCACCACATCGCCATTGCCCTGGAAGGTGCTGGTAAACAAGCCCTGGCCCGACACCGCGCCGCGCGCCATGCCCTGGATCCCGCCCTGGTTTCCCAGGAACATGGTGCCAGCCGTCATGCGCGCGTCAAACGCGAGCACGTTATCGCTTTCCACGTACAAGGTGTCGCCCCGCACCGGAATCACGGTCACGAACAGGTCGTTATAGGCGTAGTAGACGGTGCCGCGGCCCTTGGCCATCATCAGCGAGTAGCCCTCGGCGGTGGCGGAGCGCATCGCCAGGCTTTGCACGCCCTGCCCGGCCAGATAGGTGGGACTGAAGCTCACCTCGCCCTGGTAGGAGATCATCGATCCCTTCTTAGCGTACATTTCTTCGTTATTGAGTTTGACCTCAATCATTTTTTCATTGATTTGCTGGTAAGCCGGCATGGCATTCTCCATTGATTCGGTTGTTCAAGAGCGCAGTGCGCCGTCCTCTCAGCGCTCCGCCGGCTGGATAAACACCACGCCCTGGCCGGAAAACTTGTGCTGATAGGACTCGCCGGACGTTTCGCCGGTCATGGTGCGCCAGTTCACGTCGAACACGAATTCCTGGGTAATATTGCCTTTGTAGCCGATAAACGCATCCGGGTCGACGCGCAGCGGATTGGCGGGCGTCACTTCCAGCATGATCAGGTTGCCGCGCGAGATGACGGCGATGCTGCCCTGTCCCTCGACCGTGGTGCTGAACAAGCCCTGGCCCGAGACCGCGCCGCGCAGGCCGGCGAAACTGGTGCCGGTCTTGAGCGAGGTGTCGTAAGCGAGCAGGCTGCTGCTTTCGATGGTCATTTTTTCGCCGGACATGGGAATGACGGTGATTTCGGCCGCGTTCTGGGCGAAGAACACGGTGCCGGTGCCCGAGGCCTGCATCAGCTGCATGCCCTCGTTTTTCACCTTGCGCATGACAGCGCCGAAGATGCCCTCGCCGCCGAGAATGGATTTTTCGAACTTGATGGTGCCGGTATAGGCGACCATGGAACCGGCGATGGCAAGCACCGTTTCTTTTTGAAGGGTCACTTCCAGCAGGCGATCGGAATTGTTACGGAAACGGGTCACGGGATACTCCTGGCAAAAGCGGTCGCGGCGCAGCCGCCGGCAACCAGAACGTCATATTCTGGTTGGGCCGGGCGGGTGTGTCAAGACAGCAATTGACCAGGGGCGCGACGCCCCGGATCAGTAGTAGCGCGAACGCGAGCGGTGCAGGATGCCGGAATCGCTGCTTTCGCGCGCATCCTTGATGCGGAAATCGGATGCCGGGCTGGTGCCCGAGCGTTCGTCGTCGTTCTTGTGGCGCTGCTCGCGTTCGCGCTCGATTTCGCGTTCGATGCGGGACGCCGGCTGGGGATCGGGTTTGGTGGTTTTCATGTCAGACGCTCCGGCACGATGGCGGTGGAGATACGGTCAGGACTCGAAACGGGCAACGCGCGGTTTTCATGATCTCTTTCGGTTAAAAAAGTTACTGCATGAACCCAGTATGCGCACCCGGGGCAGCGGCGTATGTTCGACTCTTAACACAAGCCATCGAAACCTTGCACCGCTTGCTTCTAATTGCTAATAGGGCTTGCCGGACAAGCCCAGCCGGATCTGCCAGACGGCCCCGGCGCCCGTCATGAACAAGGTCTTGCCATCCGCGCCGCCGAACGCGGCATTGGTGATGTTGGCGTCGACCTTGATCACGGCCAGTTGCTTGCCGGCCGGCGAAAACACGCGCAGGCGCTGCGCCGTGTGCTCGGTCACGTACAGATTGCCCTGGCAATCGACGGTCATGCCGTCCGGCACCGCCACGCCGCCGATCAGGTCGCGCCCCTTGCCCGGCACCCCGCCCACGATGGGATAGGCGCGCACGACGCCATGCTCGCCGCCGCCGCTCACATACAGCATATCGCCCGCTGGCGACAAGGCAATCCCGTTCGGATTGGCGATGCCGCCGTCGACCACGCTGACCTTGCCGCCGGGGGCCACGCGGTACACGCGGGTGGCGTCCTGCCCGCCGGGAGCGGCGGCGCGCTGGAAGGACGGGTCGGTGAAATAGACGGTACCGTCAGCGGCGATGGCGAGATCGTTGGGCGAATTGAAGACCTGGCCTTGAAACGTGGCGGCGACCAGGCTGCGCTTGCCGCTGGCCAGGTCGAAGCGCGATACACCCTTGACGTTGTGGGTGGCGGCGACGATGTTGCCGCGCGCATCGCGCGCCAGGCCATTGCTGCCGCTGTCAGGAATCGCCGTGCCGAGCTTGCCGTCCGGCCCGAGGCGCTGGATGCGCGACGGAAAACCGGGGCCGAACGTAAAATCCGAGAAATACAGCGCATCGCCGATCCAGACCGGGCCTTCGTACAGGCCAGCCTCGCTGCCGGCCGGGGCCGTGCCGGGCACGCGCGTGGCCGTCAGCTCGCCGCTGGGCGCGGCGCCGCTGCAAGGCGGTGCCGCCGACACCGGCGCCAGCGGCGCGCACAGCAGAGCGGCAAGCAGCGCACCAGGCAGAAAGCGCAGGGCCGGCGTGGCCGCGCGGCGCGGAAAAGAACGGGCTTGCGTGATCGGTGTCATCGGTCGATTTCCTGGCAATGTTAGCGCTATCCAAAAGGAAATTGTAGCAGTCTTCCGCGCGTGCGAGCCGGGCTGGCGCGACTCGCCTATACTCCACGCATCGCCCTGTCGCAGCGTGCGCAGCGGCACTTGAACAGTGAGGAAACATGGAACGTCCACACCCGGCCGGCGCCGGCGCGAACTTGTCGCAGGAGCACCTGGCCGAATTGAAGCAGGCCAGGCATCTGCTTGAGCATCCCGGCTATGTGGCGCGCATCACCGACGTCATTGGCATGCCGCTCGAAGCGGCGGTCAAGGCCCTGCCCGCTTCATGGAGCGGCAAGATTGCCTCGGTCACCAACGCGTCCCTGAGCAAATGCATGAAAGTGGCCAACGCCACCTTGCGTCCATCGGGCACCTCGTCTTTCCCCAAGCTGCACAGCGCGGCGGTGGCCCTGAGCGGCGCGGCCGGTGGCGCGTTCGGCATTGCCGGGCTGGCGGTCGAGTTGCCGGTGTCCACCACCGTCATGCTGCGGTCGATTGCCGATATCGGCCGCGCGCACGGGGAAAACCTCGCCTCCCCCGAAGCGCAGCTCGCTTGCCTGATGGTGTTTTCGCTGGGCGGCAAGACGGCCGACGACGACGCCTCGGAATCGGGCTACTACGCGGCGCGCATCGCGCTGGCGCAAGCCATGTCGGAGGCGACGGTGTACCTGGCCAAGCACAGCGTGGCGAGCGAAGCGGCGCCGGCGCTGGTGCGCCTGATTGCCCAGATCGCCGCCCGCTTCAACGTGCACGTGTCGCAGAAAGCGGCGGCGATGATGGTGCCGATCATCGGCGCGGCTGGCGGCGCGCTGGTCAACACCTTGTTCATCAATCACTTCCAGGACATGGCGCGCGGACACTTCACGGTGCGCCGGCTGGAACGGCTGTACGGTCCGGAGGCGGTCAGCGCCGCTTATCTGCAATTGCGGGACTGAGCTTGAAGCCAGTCCAAGGTGCGCGTACTGTTGACTGGCGCACAGACCGACGGTGACCGCGACAGGCACAGTACGTCCACGACAGCCATTCATCAACCTGCCGCAGGACACACAATGCCTTACAAGCACACCGCCATGCCGCATCGCATTTCCACCCACACCGAACCGGGCACGCCCGGCTGGGGCAGCCTCGCCCTGTTCGCCGCCGCTGCCGGCCTGGCCGCGTCCGCCGTCTACGTGCACGCCAAAAAACGCGCGGCCGAACAAGCCAATCCGGCGCAGGGCCAGGTAATCGAGATCGACGGCGTGCGTTTGCACTACCTGGAACGGGGCGAAGGGTCGCCGCTGGTGCTACTGCACGGCAATGGCTTGCATTCGGAGGACTTTGCGCTGAGCGGCCTGCTCGACGCGGCGGCCGCATCGCATCGCGTGATCGTGTTCGACCGCCCGGGCTTCGGCCACAGCGAGCGTCCCGCGGATACCAGCTGGACCCCGGAAGCCCAGGCGCGCCTGATCTACAAGGCCCTGCGCGCGCTGGGCGTGGAACGGCCGGTGATCGTGGGGCATTCCTGGGGCACGCTGGTGGCCCTGGCGCTGGCGCTGGACTACCCGCGCTACGTGCGCGCCATGACCCTGGTGTCCGGCTATTACTATCCGACCATGCGGCTCGACGCGCCGCTGGCGTCCGCGCCGGCCATGCCGCTGCTGGGGCAACTATTGCGGCATACCGTGGCGCCGCTGCTGGGACGGCTGATGTGGCCGGCGCTGGCGCGGCGCATGTTCGGCCCGGCGCCGGTACCGGAGCGCTTCAATCGATTTCCCGAATGGATGTCGCTGCGGCCGGCGCAGCTGGGCGCCAGCGCGGCCGAGAGCGGCATGCTGATGCCGGCGGCGGCGCGCCTGTCGCAACGCTATGGCGAACTGCGCCTGCCGATTGCGCTACTGGCCGGTTGCGAAGACCGGGTGGTCAGTCCCGAGGCGCACGCGCTGCGTTTTCACCAGGATGTTCCCCACAGCGACTTGCAGCTCGAAGAAGGCTGCGGCCACATGCTGCATTACGCCCATCCCGAGGCGATCATGGCCGCGGTGGCCAGGCTCGAAGTCGGGGCACGGGCAGGCTACGCGCATATTCCCCCGTGGGCCCAACAAGATACGGGTGCGACGCTGCACTAGTTCAGGCAGCGGCGCACCGAACAGGTTTTTTCACTGCAACAAGGAGAACTACCATGACACAATCGACATCGACCGACACGCAAAACAAGCAATCCGGCAGCCCTGAAACCGAAGCGGACGTCAATTCGGCGGCCGGCAAGAAGGATGACAAGAGCAGCCACGATGCGAAAAGCCGCGTGAAGGCAGGCAGTGACGAAGGCGCCGGTGGCGGCGCGAAGCAGAAGCAGAACCACTAAAGTCAACACTGTCGTCTCTGGCACTGCCGGAGGCGACCCTCTGGCATTGCCGGAGGCGACTTTCCGCCATTGGCGGAAACGGCGTCCTTAACCGCGTTTTTGCGGCGTCGTGTTTTTCGCCAGCGTCTTGCGCAGCAAGGCCGCCAGTTCAATCGGCACGAACTTGGCAATATACGCGTCCGCGCCCACCCCATTCACATGGTTCTCGTTGGCCGCGCCCGACAGCGATGAATGAATAATTACGGGAATCGTCGAGAAACGGCTGTCCTGCTTGATATTGCGCGTCAGCGTAAAACCATCCATCTCCGGCATTTCCAGGTCGCTCAGCACCAGCGCCACCTTGTCGCGCGCCGTCTTGCCCTCTTTCTTGGCGGCGATATCGATCGCTTCGAGCTTGTCCCACGCCTGCTTGCCCGAATTGGTCATCACGTACTTGGCGCCCATCGCCTGCAAGGCGTTTTCGATCAGCGCGCGCGCGATCACCGAATCGTCCGCCGCCAGGATCACCTGGCCTTCCGGCAGATTGAGCGGCGCGCCCATGGTGTCGGCATCCACATCCGGCTCTTCACTGCTGTGCAGCTGGCGCAGAATCGATTCCACATCGAGCACCTGCGCCAGGCGCGTGTTGGGCACGTCGCCATCGACCTTGGCGATGCTGGTCACCAGCGCGCCGCTGGCGGTTTTGTCGCCCGGCAGCACCGAGGTCCATTCCAGGCGCACGATTTCTTCCACCGCTTCCACCGCGAACGCTTGCGTGGTGCGGGCGAATTCGGTAATCAACAACAGTTTGAGTCCGGCTACCGGAATGCATCCCACCACCGCCGGGAGATTGATGACAGGAATAATCTGCTCTCGCAAATTTACAACACCCAACATATGCGGATGAGAATCCGCAATCGGCGTGACGTGCGGCATCGCGACAATTTCGCGAATCTTGAACACGTTGATCGCATATAGTTCAGAGTGGTTGCCCTCGGCATCGCCACCCAGGCGAAACAGGAGCAATTCCAGCTTGTTAAGACTGGTGAGATTGCTTCTTTCGTCGATATCCTGTTGAACGTTATTCATCTTTTCCTTTTCCCTGCGCCCGGCCTGACGGCAGCCGGCGGCAACTGTATGAGCGCGTCGTGCTGCGACGGCGCGAACCTGGCGTTCTGATGCATCGGCGGGCTTGGGCCGACAGGCGGAGCTGGTCGATCCCGGGGGATGGGGGATCAGGGTGAGAGGTGAAGCAGGAAGCGCGTACACACCAGCGCTCCGGTCCAATCGATTATACGTGTAAATATTCCCCCCGCATCATCAGCTTTCATGCGGACCCACCCGGCTTGTTGCGCCGTTCGCACGTTTAGTGCCGCAGAGCACCAATTTTCTTTCGATGCTACAATTTGTTTCATGAGCCATGACCCGCTCGTCCCCGGCCTGTGCGGCCTGTCTCACGCTTTTCCCGATGCCCACTTCCTGCATCATTCCTTTGTTAACAGTGACGACGAGCGCGCCGCATGAGAGTGCGTTCACGATGTAGCCCAGCGCCCGGGGCAAAAAGGCATGACTATGACTAACTGCAATGAACCCGAGCGCCTGCTCGCCCTGCGCAAGCTGAATCTGCTCGACACCGCGCCCACCGAAGCCTTCGACCGCATCACCCGCATGGCGGCGCGCGTGTTCGGTTTGCCGATCGCGGCCGTGTCCCTGACCGACAGCGACCGCCAGTGGTTCAAGTCGCGCGTGGGCGTCGCCCATACCTCGATTCCGCGCATCAAGGCGCCCTGCGCCACCGTGGCCGGCAGCGGCGACATGCTCGTCATTAACGACCTGCACGAAGATGCGTTCTTCCGCGACAGCCACCTGGCCCACAGCGGCGTGCGTTTCTATGCCGGCGCGCCCCTGATCACCAGCGACGGCTTCAACCTGGGCGCGATGTGCGTGCTGGGCCTGGAGCCGCGCACCATCAGCAGCACCGAACACGACGCGCTGACCGACCTGGCGGCCATGGTCATGGCCCAGATCGAGCTGCAGCACAACCTGGGCCGGGTCGATCCGCTCAGCGGCATGCCGAACCGCAAACAATTTATCGAAGACTACGCCGACATGCAAATGGACCGCCCCCATGGCGAGCAGCGCGCGGCGGTGCTGGTCAACATGGCCAACCAGGAGCAACTGAACAATGCGGCGCGGGTGATGGGCGCCTCGTATTTCGACGACCTGATGAACGAGGCGATCGTCTCTTACCGCGCCGTCATGGGCAACGAGCACAAGGTGTACCAGCTGGCGGCGACCCAGTTCATCACCATCGCCCCGCCCGGCACCGGCGACGGCGCCGGCGCCGGCGAAGGTACTTACCGCGCGCGCCTGGCGCACTGGCTGGGCAGCCGCGCCGAATGGAGCACCTCGCGTTTCGTGACCACGCCGGCGATCGGCATCGCGCCCTTCCTGCTGGGCCGCACCGATTGCCTGGACGTGCTGCGCATCGCCCAGAACGCCATGCAGGACGCGCACCAGACCGGCCAGCTGATCGGCACCTATTCCTCCGCGCAAGATGACGCCTACCGCCGCCGCTTCACCCTGCTCAACGCCTTCGACGCGGCGCTGGCCGACACCAGCCAGCGGCGCCTGGTCTACCAGCCGCGCATCGACCTCGTCACCGGCCGCTGCATCGGCGCCGAAGCGCTGCTGCGCTGGCGCCATCCGGAGCTGGGCGACGTGCCGCCGGGCGAATTCATGCCGGTGGTGGAACAGACCTCGATGGTGCGCGCCGCCACCAGCTGGGTGATGCGCGAGGCCGTGCGCCAGCTGGCCGCCTGGCACGCTGCCGGCTTGCAGTTGCAGATGTCGGTCAACGTCTCGGCCGCCAACCTGCTCTAAGACGATTTTGTCAACACCGTCACGGCGCTGCTGAACCAGCACCGCATGGCGCCAGGCTGGCTGGAACTGGAAGTGACGGAAAGCGCGATCATGGAAAACCAGGGCAGCGCGCTGGGCACCCTGGCCGCGCTCGACCAGGCCGGCGTGCGCCTGGCGATCGACGACTTCGGCACCGGCTACAGCAGCCTGTCGTACCTGCAAAGCATGCCGGCGCACGTGGTCAAGATCGACCAGAGTTTTGTGCGCAACATGGCCGGCGGCGAGCGCAACCGCACCCTGGTGAACACCATGATTTCACTGTCGCACGAACTGGGCTTCCGCGTGGTGGCCGAAGGCATCGAAACCGATGACGTGCGGCAGTTGCTGCACGACCAGGGCTGCGACGAGGGCCAGGGTTATCTGTTCGCCCGCCCGCTCGCGCCCGAGGAACTGTTCGCCTGGTGCGCCCGCGCGCAGGCCGGCCAGGCCGTCGCGCGCAAGCCGTGGGCGCCTATTTGCCCGGGGCAGACTTCGCCGGATCCGGAACCGGAAATGCATACTGCAACCTGAGCACCCGTCCGCTGTGGTCCTCGACCACGTAAATCGCGCCATCCGGCCCCTGCTTGACATCGACCGGCGCGCCTGGCGCCTGGTTCGGCTTGGCACCCCAGTCGCTGATCAGTTCGATCATCTTGCCCAGCGGCGCGCCCTGCGCATCCGGCAGGAAAGCCACCAGCCTGCGCCCATGCGCGCGGTAGCCGTGATAGCCGACGATCAGGCTGTTCTTGTATTGCGCAGGGAACATGTCGCCCGTGTAAAAGGTCATGCCCAGCGGCGCCGCATGGGCCGGCAGCAGGCGCACCGGTGCCCGGTAGGCGGCGCACTTAGCGTCCGGATACTCGGGGCTGGCGACATTGTTGTCGTAGCAGTAAGGCCAACCGTAGTTGGCCTTCGCTTCGATCAGGTTCAGCTCATCGTGCGGCAAGTCGTTATCGTTCTTCAAGCCTTTCATGGCCACCTGGATCGCGTCGCGCGAGTTTTCGCCCTGCCATACAGCCTGCGTGGTCGGGTGGACTGCCAGCGCCATCGAATTGCGCAGCCCGGTCGCATGCACTTCCCAGCTCTTGACGGTGCCGGCCGGCCATTGCATCGTGTACTTGCGCAGCACGCCCAGCGCGTTCGCCCCGCTCGCTTCAAGGCAGGGCTTGGCCGGGTCGGGCGCCTTGCCGTTCTTGTCTTCGCAATGGTCGCTGCCTGAACCGACGTTCACATACAAATCGCCCTTGGCGTCGAAACGCATCGCGGTTAAAGGATGGCGCCCGATGCCCGGCAGTCCCGGCGTGCCGGAGTTGCCGCCGATGACATCCTTGCTGCTGCCTTCCGGATCGCGCGGATCGAAGCGGAAGACGCGCTTGATCGCGCCCACGTACACCAAGCCGTCGGGGCCAAGCACGATGCCGTTGGGGCGGTCGATTTTCTTCATCAAGAGGGTCTTCTGGAAGCCGCCGGCGCCCGGTTTCAGAAGCCACACGCTGCCCTGGTTTTTCTGCCAGCCGCCCAGGTCGACCACCAGCACGCTGCCATCAAGCATTGGCTGCACCCCGCGCGCGAACTTGAATCCCTGCCCGATGATGCCAGCGCAAAAGCCCGTCGGCGTGGTCACGGCCAGGCGCGGCGCGCCGCCGCAGGTGGCGGCGGCGGCGCTGCCGCCCATCAGGCAAAGAGCGGCGGCCAGCGCCGGGCGAAGAACAGTACGGGAGTCAAAAGGCGTCATGCTGCATCCAGTCAGAAAGGTGCGGGAATTATAGAGGATTGAATGCACGCAGCATTTCCCCTGGCAATACTTGAACGCTCCCTCTATTAATGCTTTGTCAATTTTGATGTGCATCAATTTTTTTAGGGCGAGCGCATGCGATTCTGCATGCCTCCGGACGCATGCCGCGTCGCAACATCATGCATGATGCAAATGTCGTCCGGAACTGCCTGTCCGGATCGCACCGGACACCGATGCACTTTTTTGGACGACTCCCCATGAACAACAACGTACACGCCCACCTGATTGGCGGCGGTATCGGCTCGCTCGCCGCAGCCGCCTTTATGATCCGCGACGGCAACGTTCCCGGCGCAAACATCCGCATCTATGAAGCGGCGCCCCTGCTCGGCGGCAGCCTGGACGGCGCCGGTTCGCCCGAGCACGGCTACTCGCTGCGCGGCGGCCGCATGCTCACCTTCGATAATTACGAGTGCACCTGGGACTTGTTCAAGTCGATTCCCTCGCTCAGCAACGAAAACAAGAGCGTGTTCGACGAAACGGTCGACTTCAACGAACTGCACAAGTCCCATTCGCAAGCGCGCCTGGTCGACAAGCGCCGCGCCAAGGTGCCGGTGACGTCGATGGGTTTTTCGATGCACGACCGCGCCCAGTTACTCAAGCTGAGCCTGGCCGACGAAGACACGCTCGGGGTCGATGCCATCAGCGACTGGCTCGACCCATCCTTCTTCGAGACCGAGTTCTGGTACATGTGGGCCACCACCTTCGCCTTCCAGCCGTGGCACAGCGCGGTGGAATTCAAGCGCTACCTGCACCGCTTCATGCTGGAATTCTCGCGCATCGAAACCCTGGCCGGCGTGCGCCGCACGGTCTATAACCAGTACGATTCGCTGGTGCGTCCGCTGCAGGAATGGCTGCAACAGCAAGGCGTGCAATTCATCCTCGATTGCAAGGTGAGCGACATCAATCACGCCACCGTGGATGGCAAGTTCGTCGTCACCGGCCTCGACTGCCTCCGTGCAGGCGCCAGCGAGCACGTGGACGTGCCTGCCGGCGACCTGGTGTTCTTCCAGAACGGCTCGATGACCGACGCCTCGAGCCTGGGCAGCATGACGTGCGCGCCCGAAAAACTCGACAAGACCGACAGCCATGGCTGGACCCTGTGGGAAAAGCTGGCTGCCGCCCAGCCGGGCTTCGGCAATCCGGCCGCGTTCAACAGCAGCATCGCGCAGTCGTACTGGGCGTCGTTCACGGTGACCTTGCAAGATCCTGCCTTCTTCGACCGGATGCAGCAGTTCAGCGGCAACGAAGCTGGCACCGGCGGCCTGGTCACCTTCAAGGATTCGAACTGGTTCATGTCGATCGTGCTGGCGCACCAGCCGCACTTTGCCAACCAGCCGGCCGGAGTGCAGGTGTTCTGGGGTTACGCGCTGTCACCGGACCGGATCGGCAATTTTGTCGCCAAGCCGATGTCGGACTGCACCGGCGAAGAAATCCTGCGCGAGCTGTGCGGCCACTTGCGCTTCGATCTCGATGTGGTGGAAACGGCCAATTGCATCCCTTGCCGCATGCCCTACATCACCAGCATGTTCATGCCGCGCGCGCACAGCGACCGTCCGCTGCCGGTGCCGAAGGAATCGAAGAACCTGGCGTTCATCAGCCAGTTCGTCGAGATCGCCGATGATGTGGTGTTCACGGTGGAGTATTCGGTGCGCGCCGCGCAGATGGCGGTGTACGAACTGCTCGATATCAAGCGCGAGGTGCCGCCGATCAAGCAGCACGATCACGCATTGAGCACGCAGTTCGAGGCGCTGTTCAAGGCCTTGAAGTAGCCGGCGCGCGCCCCCGGTTCATGTGCCGGAGGCGCGCAACTGGTTTGCGCAAGCCATGGCTTTCTCCATCTCGACGCAGTCCAGCGCAACGCCGCTCGGATGCGCATACACCGCATTACGCAGCGCGACAAATCCCGCAGCCTGATAAAACGCCACGGCATTGAGCGAGGCCGATAAATGCAAGCGCGTGCAGCCACGCGCGAGCGCCATCGGCTCCAGGGCGGCCAGCATGGTCTTCCCGATTCCGCGTCCGCCAGCCGCCGGATCGACAAACACCGCATCCACCTCGCCCGCATCCAGGTCGACAATCGCATAGCCCAGCATGGCACCCCGCTCTTGCGCGATCAGGGCGCCGCCGCTTTGCACCAGTCCCGGATACGAGCGCGGCGCCGGCGCCGCCGACCACGGCGCGATCACCTCGGCCGGGTAATGGCCGGGACAACTGTGAAGAATCGCGCGCGTGCGCAGCGCCCACATGGCGTCGATATCGGCAAGCAGGGCCGCCCGCAATGTCAGCATGGCGCGCCCCTCAGTCGACGATGAACAGTTTGGCGCCAGTGCGCGTGGTGGAACGATGCGCTTCGGCGTGATCGGCCACCTGGTAACTGACGCCCGGCGTGAGGAGGAATGTGCGGCCGTCGGCCAATTCGCTTTCGAGCTCACCCTCAAGGCACAAGAGGATATGCCCTTTGCTGCACCAGTGATCGGCCAGATAACCGGCGCTGTACTCGACCATGCGCACGCGGATGGGGCCGAACTGGCGCGTCCGCCACCAGGCCATGCCGGTCTCGCCGGGATGCTCGGTGCGTTCCACGCCGGCCCACTCGGTAACGCCAAAGGGAATATCGGAGATGTTCATGCGCATGCCTTGTTCAAACCGTGAAAGAGGATCGGATGCGGTCGTTCGCGTCCGTCACGGCATAAAATAGCATGGAGATGGCAATTGCGCTTGGCCTGGTCCCAGAGGGGCGGGCCGACGGGCGAGGATGGCAGTGCGGGCGGTGATGTGCTGCCCGCGCCGCCATATAAAGTTAAGCGTTGCTCCAGGCGGTGGCGTGCATTTGCTCGAAACCGATCTTGCCGGCGCGGTAGCAGGTACCGGCGCAGTCTTCCAGGCCGGCGCGGTCGAGGATGGCGACGGTGCCGCGCCGATATTGAATCAGGCCGTCGGCTTGCAGCTTGCGCGCGGTCATGGTGATGGTTTCGCGGCGCACACCGAGCATGGTCGCCATGGTGTCTTGCGTAACCTTGATTTCGTCCGACAGCGACCGGTCGAGGCGGTCCAGCAGCCAGCGGCACAGCTTCTGTTCGATGGTGCAGTGACGGCCGCCGACGACGTTTTGCGCCAGCTGGGCGAACATGGCGAAGGTGTAGCGCATCAGCAGCTGCGCCATGGCGCCGCCGGAAGCGACCAGTTCGCGCAGCACGCTGCTTTTCAGGCGGTAAGCGTAACCGGCGGTTTGCACCACGGCGCTGCAGGTAGCGCGTTCGGCTTCGTACATCGCCACGCCCAGCACGCCTTCGCGGCCGACCACGCCGATTTCGGTAGTGGCGCCGTCTTCCATCACATACATCAGCGAGACGATGGCGTTGGTCGGGAAGTAGGCGTAGTCGAACTTGCTGCCGAAGTCATACAGATGCTTGCCGGCTGCCATCGGCACCAGTTCCAGGTGCGGGAACAGGGCTTCCAGGTCGGTGCGGGACAAGGCACGCAGCAATTCGTTTTGCTGAGCGCCGGCGACGCTGATCATCGGCTTGGCGGCGGCCGGCTTGGCGGCGGCGCCCAGGGCGATGGTGCGGATAGCGTTGGTAGCGTTGCTGTTCGAATCGATATTTTGCGTGCGGTACATGGTATGCCTCTGTGTTGTTAGGTTCAACTCATCAATGGCTCTACTGTAAAGCTTGGTACCAAACGCAACCATCGGACCAGTGGATGACTTCCTGTAGGCATCAACAATGACGGTTTGTCATCTAAGTCCTACGCGGCGTCGGACAGATACGCGACCCCGGACGCCGTCCGGCACCAGTGCCAAGAAGTGCTCACGGCGCGGCGGGCGCACGCCGCACGGCGTCGATGCGGATCATCAACGGGTGGAAATACCCGCGCACGATGATCGACTCGCGCGCGCGCAAAGGCGGCTGTACTTCATCGACGCAGAGCGTGGTCGTGACCGTTTCAAAGCGCAGAATCGTCCTCGCCTCGCGCTTGCAGACGTGGCATTTGGGCCCCTTGCATTCGCGGATCGCCTGCGCCTGGAAGGTGCGCTCTTCCAGCGCTGGCGCGCCGACCATCGCGCACAGCCATAGGGCGCTCATCATCCAGCCAAAAAAGGCCAGCCCCACCAGAACGTGCAGGGTCAGGCGCTCGTGCCACGGAAAACGCCCGCCCGGCCTGACGGAGTCGTGCATGCCCCGGTCGATTTCCCGTTGCGCTTTGCGGGTGAGCCGTGGCCCAAGCACGATGTTGGCGACCAGGGCTGCGCCGAGTCCCGCCCACAGCGCCACCGGCATGAAAAACACATGCCAGAAACCGAGGATGTAAATCAGTCCCGGCAAGAACGCCAGAACGATGACGATGCCGCCAAAGGGCGCATCCGGAGTTGCGGTGAGTCTTGCCGGCTTGTACATGGAGAGATATTCGTTGTAAAAAAACGCCATTCTACCGCGCAGCGGCAGGACACCTTCCATGCCTTGCCTCGCGCCGCCCAGGCCTGCACTGCCCGCCTGGCTTGCTGCATTACATGCCGGGGGGATTGAGCGTCTGGCGGTACTCCATCATGCGCGCGCCGATCGCCACCAGGTCCAGCTTGCTCTTGCGCAGGCGCGGGAACATCTTCTCTTCTTCCTCGCGCGCGTGGCGCATCACCTGGTCCCACAGCACTTTGACTGTGGCGTCGAACAATTCGTTCTCCGGTTCCATCACGCGGATGCGTTCGATCAGTTCGCGCGCGCTGGCATGTTCGACGATGGCCTGGGCGATCAGCTCGCTCTCCTTGAGGACGGTGCGGGCCGCCGGGTACAGGATATCCTGCTCCAGCACGGCATGCGCCGTCAGGGCGTCGCAGATATCGGTCGCGATGCGTTTCTTGCTCTCGGTCGAGCGCGCATTCAGGCCGCGAAATTGTTCGAACAGCGCGGTCACTTCCTCGTGCTCGATGATCAAGATGTCGATGGCGTCGTCGTGCATGCATTCCATGGCGGGCTCCGGATTGGGCTCAGTGTCACAAAATGATACCAAAAGTAAGCTTGAGCGCCGAGCGGAATCGCTTCGATTCGTGGTGAAACTGGCAATATTCGTGATTTTTGTCCGGGCGCGCTGGCGCTCAGGCGGCGCCAAGCAAGGCCAGCACCTGCCGCAGGCGCTGCGCCAGCGGACCGTGGACCAGCGTCCAGGGCACGCCGCGGCGCGTCAGTTCGCCCGTGTACCACGCGTGCTGACGCTGGCGGAAGCCATCGTCCCGGCGCGTGCCATCCTGGACAAAAGCAAAGTCCGGCGCGCACAGCAGCGTCACATCGTAGGGCTGCGCCGCGAGCGCGACCAGGGCCGGATCGGCCTGGCCGAACATCTCCGTACTGTAAAACATGGTCGTCAGCGGGCTGGTGTCGCACACCAGAAAGCGCGTGGCGTGCGGCAGCAGCGCCGCTTCGCGCGCCAGCTGGGCGCGGCCGATGGCGAGCATGTCGTCGATCACCAGCGCGCCCTCCTTCTCGATCCACAATTCGCGGCCGAACTCCGGCGCCCAAACGCTGCCCAGCTCCCGCGCCAGGGCGGCGGCGAGCGTGCTCTTGCCGCTCGATTCGCCACCGAGCACGCACACCTTGCGCACGAAGCTGGCATACACCAGCGGATGCAGAAAGGCGCGCATGGCGTGCGGATCGGCGCGGATCGCCGTCCCCGACACCGGAACGAGCGCGCGCGCACGGTCCACCGGGACATGCCGTACCGGGGCGCCAGGCCCGCGCCGCGCGTCGAAAAAGGCGCTCAGCGCCAGCGCGAAGCCGTCGCCGTAGTCTTCACTGGTAAACACCGCGTCGACCGTCACGCCCAGCACGTCCAGGCACAGCGATGCGCAGAAATCGCGCTGTACCGCGTCCGGCGCGTCGTTGGCGGGAACCTGCCCGGCGCCCAGCACCAGCAGGCGCACCTGCGGGTACAGCGCGCGCAGCCACGCCTCGCGCAGCGCCGCGCCGCAGCCGGCGAATTCGGGCCGGGTGTAGCTGATCACGACGACCTCGTCGCAGGCGGCCAGCGCGCTGTCGATGACCAGCATGTGGCCACGGTGCAGCGGGCAGAATTTGCCGACCACCAGGCCGCGCCGCCACTGTTTGACAGGCGCGTTCACAGTGCCTCGCGCGCCAGGCGGCGCCACCACAGCCACGACACGATCGCGTTGACCCAGTAGCAGGCGTACAGAAAAGCGGTCAGGTACAGGCCACGGCTGGCGTACAGGGGCACGGCGACCGTGTTCACCAGAATCCAGAACGCCCAGTTCTCGACCTTGCGCCGCATCAGCAGCAGCTGCGCCACGATGCTGAACACCAGCACCGCCGAATCGATGAACGGCGCGTACGCATTGGTAAAGTAGTGCAGCAGCGCGCCGTAGGCGGCGCTGGCGCCCACGCCGGCCGGCACCAGCCAGGCCAGCGACCTGGCGCTGGCGTGGGTGATCGGCAGCTCGCCGCCCTGCTCCCCGCGCCGCCATTGCATCCATCCGATGACGCTCGAGACGATGAAAAAGCCTTGCAGCGCCACGTCCGCATACAGATTCGACTGGTAGAACAGCACGCCGAACAAGGCGCAGCCGATGATGCCGGTCCACCAGGTGTGCACGCTGTTGCGCCCGGCCAGCAGGATGGCGGCGGTCGCCCCCGCGTTGGCTGCGATTTCAAGGGGACCGATCACGCCATCCGCTCGCAATTCACATCATGAAAGCGGTCGTACAGGCGGCAGGCCATGTCGTCGATCTCGGCGCGCATGGTGATCTGGCCGAGCCAGCGTGCCGGAATCGCGTCCACGCCGTACCAAGCGCCGGCGATCTGGCCGGTGATGGCCGCGGTGGTGTCGGCATCGTCGCCCAGGTTGGCCGCGCGCAGGACCGCCGCCTCGAAACTGTCGGTATGGAAGAAGCACCACAGCGCCGCTTCCAGCGAATCGACGGCGTAGCCGGTGCCCTGGATGTCGCCATCAAGCTTGCCGAGAAAGGCGCCGCCGGCCAGCGCCGCCAGTTTCGGCTCGGCCGGCAGGAAGCCGGCGCTGGCCAGCAGCGCGCTTTTGGGCAGGCCGTCGAGCGCCGCGCTCAGGATGCCGGCGAACAGCTGGCAGGCCTGCACCGCTTCCGGCGCGCCATGCGTGGTGCGCGAGCTGTCGGCGGCATGCCGCAGCACGCGGGCGCGGTCGGGATACGCGAACAGCACCGCCGGAACGAGTCGCATCAGCGAGCCGTTGCCGGCGCTGCGCGGGTGGGTCGAGCCGCTGTACGGATCGCCAGTGACGGCAAAGCGCGCCAAGGCATCCTGCACCGTCATGCCGATGTCGAAACAGGCGCCGGTCGAACTCAGGTAGCCCCACTGGTGCCAGTTGCGGTAGCGGTTGATCTGGTCGAGCGGGTCGAATTCTCCCTTGGTCAGCAAACTCTCGGCCAGGCACAGGGCCATGGAGGTGTCGTCGGTCCACTGGCCGGCCTTGAGCATGAACGGGCCGCCGCCCGTCATGTCGGTGACCGGCGCGAACGAGCCGCGCGGCGAAAACTCCACGGTGGTGCCGACGGCGTCGCCGCAGGCCAGTCCGAGCAAGCTGCCCCGGTAGCGGTCGCGTACGGCGCTCATGCGCTTTGCTCGCTCAGCGACAGGAACGAGTCGAGAATGTGGAAGTGATCTTCAAAAAACTGGTCTTCCATGCCGGCCAGCTCCACGATCGGAATCCAGGCCGCGTGCGAGGCGTCGTCGGACGCTTCCACCGGCGGCAGGTTCTCGGTTTGCAGGTCGAAGAAGTGGGCATGGGTGATGGTGCGGCCACGCTGGCTGCGGTCCGGATGGTCGAACACCTTGACGTCGACCAGCATGCCTTCGAGCGTGCTGCCGAGCAGCGCCAGCTTGGTTTCTTCGGCCAGTTCGCGAATGGCGGCGTGCAGCAGGCGCTCGCGCTGTTCCACGAAGCCGCCGGGAACGGCCCACTGCCCTTTTCCGGGAAAACCGCCTCGGCGGATCAGGAGCACATTGCCGCCGCTGACCACCACCGCGTCGGCGGTGGTGAAGATCGGCGGGTACGGCGCGCTTTTCCACGCGGTTTTGTAGGCCACGATGCGGCGGTGTTCTTCCACCAGGGCGCCATAGTGCGGCAGCAGCGCCCAGGCTTTCAGGTACTGGCGCACCGCGTGCGGCACCATGTCGTCCAGCACGCTGAGCGAGATGTCGAGGTCTTCTGCTTCGAAGAACACGCGCCGCACGCAGGTGGCGTCGATGGCGCGTTCCGATTCGACGACGATGTTTTCCCATTTCGGGAAGTGATTCAGGTAGTAGCTCGACGCATCCTTGAAGTGGCCCACCAGCGCCACGTGCGCCGCACTTGGCGCGCTCCGGGCGACCGCCTTGCGCACCGCCGCCGACCACAGGGAATCGTCGTAGTAGTCGCGCACGGCCACGAAGCTGACGCGCGCGCGGTCTTCCTCGGTCAGGGTGGCGCCGATCATCGCGGCGCGTTCTTCCCATGTGAACGGATTTTTTGCGTTACGCGCCTGGAACGAGGAGCCCAGCACCAGCACCACGTGCGGCGCGCTCACCAGCGCGCGCTGGAGCAGGACCACGTGCCCGCGGTGGAAAGGCTGGAAGCGTCCGATCAGGACGGCGACGTCGGTGGAGCTTGGGTTGGTTTGTGTGTTCATGGGGTTCAATAGTAAGCGGCAATCGGCAATTGACGGCCGCTGCCAAAGGCGCGCGAACGCACCCGGATAATCGGAGGCGCCTGGCGCCGTTTGTATTCGTTACGCGCGACCATGCCGTGAATGCGCTTGACCAGTGCCGCGCCGCCGGCGTCGGCCAGCAGGCCGGTCACGAACTGCTCGGCCAGCGCCGCTTCGGCCACGGGCAGGCGGCGGCCTTCGATGTGCCACTTGAGGATCTCGTCGAGCACCTCGTACTCGGGCAGGCTGTCGGTATCCTGCTGGCCAGGCGCCAGTTCGGCCGATGGCGGCTTGGTCAGCACCGCGTCGGGAATCAGCTCGCGCCCGGCGCGCTGGTTCACATGGCGCGACAAGGCATATACCTCGGTTTTGTACAGATCGCCGATCAGGCCAAGGCCGCCGTTGGTGTCGCCATACAAGGTGCAGTAGCCGACCGAGATTTCGCTCTTGTTGCCGGTCGTGAGCAGCAAGGTGCCGGACGCATTCGAGTACGCCATCAGGATGGTGCCGCGCACGCGCGCTTGCAGGTTTTCGAGCGGCAGGCCTTGCAAGGGCCGGTCGAACGCAGCTTCGAAGCCCACGCTGTACTGCCGCACCAGGTCCAGGATCGGGTGCGTGTACAGGGTGATGCCAAGGTTGCTGCAGAGCGCCACCGAGTCGCTGACCGAGCCTTCGCTCGAAAACGCCGACGGCATGGTCACCGCGATCACGTTCTCCGGCCCCAGCGCGTCGACCGCCAGCGCCAGGGTAAGCGCCGAATCGATGCCGCCCGAGGAGCCGACCACCACTTTGGTAAAGCCGCAGCGGCGCGCATAATCCTGCAAGCCGAGCACGATCTGGCGGCGCGCGAATTCGGCCACCGGCAAACCGTCGGGACTTGGCGCGGCCAGCGCAAAGCCGTCAAATGCGCTGAAGCGGCCCTGCGCGAAGCCGATCACCTGGAAGTCTTCGCAAAAGCGCTGCGCTTCGAACACGATGCCCTGCGAGGGCGACACCGCGAACGAGGCGCCGTCGTACACCAGCTGGTCCTGCCCGCCGACCTGGTTGACGTACAGGATCGGCAACTCGTTGTGCACCGAGGCCGTGCGGAACAGGGTGTGGCGCAGCTCGCGCTTGCCGATGTCGGACGGGCTGGCGTTGATGCTCACGACGAGATCGGGCCGTGCCTCGCGCAGGGCGGTGAAGGGATTGACCTTGTAATCGCGCCCTTCGTGGTTCCAGCCGTCTTCGCAGATCAAGAAGCCGATCCGGTGCGCACCGATTTGCAGCACGCAGGCGCCTTCCGGCCCCGCTTCGAAATGGCGGCGGTCGTCGAACACGCCGTAGGTCGGCAGCAGCTGCTTGTAGTATTCGGCGACGATCACGCCGTCGCGGATCGCCAGCAAGGCGTTGAACAGCGGTTTGCCGGGGCCGTCGTTGGCGCGCACGGCGCCGACCACCGAGACCAGCCCGGGCAAGGCGCGCGAGGCCTCCAGCACGCGTTCCAGGCCTGCCGCCATGCGGGCCAGGAACGCCGGTTCTTCCAGCAGGTCGCCCGGATAGTAGCCGCACAGGGCCAGCTCGGTGAAGACGGCCAGGTCGGCGCCCTGCCCGGCGGCGCGCTGCATGGCCGCGATGATGGCGCCGCTGTTGCCGTCGATATCCCCGACGGTCGGGTTCAATTGGGCGATGGCGATTTTGAGCATCGGGTTCTTTCGATTGCCCGCCGATCAGGCGGAAGGGTGATTGAACACCTGGCGCAGGTAAGCCAGGAAGGTCTCGTCCTTGCACAGCGTCTTGCCCTGGGAGTCGGACAGCTTGGCCACCGGCTGGCCGTTGCAGCTCATCAGCTTCATGACGATATTGAG
Organism: Massilia mucilaginosa; assembly: GCF_011682145.1. Lineage (GTDB taxonomy): Bacteria > Pseudomonadota > Gammaproteobacteria > Burkholderiales > Burkholderiaceae_D > Telluria_A > Telluria_A mucilaginosa. Next base: position 65,929 of record NZ_WHJH01000013.1, on the reverse strand, counting down.
CGCCGGGATGCCGACGTCGTTCGACAGGTTGGTGCCGATGCCGAAACCGGTCATGGTGCGGTCGGCAAAATGGCGGTACAGCGAAAACGCGGTCGGCAGATCGAGGCCGTCGGAGAACACCAGGCGCCGCGTATGCGCGTCCAGGCGCAGCTTGGCGTAGTGCGCCAGGGCCTTTTCGCCCCACACCACCGGATCGCCCGAATCGTGGCGCAAGCCGTCGAACAGCTTGGCGAAATACAGGTCGAAATCGCCCAGGAAGGCGTCCATGCCCACCACGTCGGTCAGCGCGGTACCGAGGTCGCCGCGGTATTCCTGCACCCAGTCTTCGAGCGCGGCCTTCTGGAAGTCGCGCAGGCGCACGCCGAACGACTGGAAGCTTTGCAGGTATTCGTGGGCCATGGTCCCGATCGGAACCAGCTTGTATTTCATCGCGAAATACACGTTCGAGGTGCCCTTGAAGTAGGTCGGCACTTCGCGCGCCAGCGTGGCGACGACTTCCTCGTGCCAGGCGCCGGAAAAACGGCGGCGCACGCCGAAGTCGAAAAACTCGAACGGATGGCGCTTGGCCGGCTCGCTGGCCAGTTCGCGCAGCAGTGCGATTTTCGCTTGCAGGCGCTTGCGGCCTTCGGCCAGCGCGGCCGCCTGGTCGAAGCGGCGGAAATACAGCTCGTTGACGATGTACAGGACGTAGATCTCAAAGCCCATCACGTGCACCTGCGGCCCGGTGGCGCGGATTTGCAGTTCGTCGCCATCGGTTTCCACGCTCAGGAAATGGCGCTGGAAGCGGAACACGGTCAGGAAATCGGCAAAGTCGCTCTTGATGAAGCGCAGGCTGCGCAGGTAGGCGATTTCTTCCGGCTTGAACGAGAGCGCACACAGATGATCGAGTTCGCGTTCCACGTCGGCCTTCAGTTCGGCCAGCGGATAGGCCGGCACGTTGCGGCAGGTGAAGGCATATTCGGCCTGGGCGGCCGGGTGGCGGTGCAACAGGGCCTGCCACATCGTGAATTTATACAGGTCGGTTTCGAGCAGGCTATGGACAATCGGTGTCATATGGTTCGCGTCGGCGCGCGTCGGAAAAGGGGTGCGTCGGAAAGGGACAAGAGGTTAGCGGCGCGTGTTGGCAAGCAGCTCGGGCACAATATCAGCCGCCTGCGCAATCTGCAGCCCGCGCGCGCGCATGTCGCGCACAAAGTCGTGGTACTGCGCGTCGAAGCCGGTCACGGGGCTCATGCAGTCGGTCAGCAGCACCAGTTGCGAGAGCTGGCGCGGGTCCCAGTTGGCGACGATATGCTCGGTGGTGGCGCGCACGCAGTGGCTGCCCGCTTCACCGGTGATATACACCTGGTCGGCACCGCGCAGCAGCGCCAGGAAGGCCTGGTTGACCTGGGTGCTGTCGTCGTCGGCATCGGGCACCTCGGCCTGCACCGCAGAATAGTGCTCGGTCCAGGGATTGCTGCCCTTGCTGATCTTGTTGACCATGCCCAGCGCGCTATCTTCCCAGTCGTTATAGGCGGCGCGCACGTCGGCGTGCACGTTGTGGCCCCAGGAACCGATCTCGCAGTGCACCGGCCAGGCCATCAGGGTGTAGCGCCCGGCCGCCTCCAGCGCGTCCAGATACGCCAGCACGCGCGGCAAGGCAGTCGCTTTGCGCGGCAGGTATTTACCCTGGCGAACGTCGTGCGCCGTGATCTGGGTGAACGGCTTGATCGCGCCCTGCCCCGCATCCATCCAGAACGCACTGTGGGCGACGTCGAAACGGTGGTGCGAATCGAGCGTGATGCTGATCGCGGACAGCCCATCGCGGCCCTGGCGAATCAGCTCGGCCACGCGCAGCATGTCGGCATGCGCGCCGGGGACCGGCAGCGCAGGCGCCGGCGCGGCGTTGGCGCCCACGGGCGGCGCCAGATAGCCGGCCGGCAAATCGCAGAAATCGTTTTGCGGATCAATCACGAGCAGGTGCAGGTTGCGTTTCATATCCTTGTCCTTTTGAGTACAGTACGACAAGCATAAGCCACTTAATTTACTTTTGCAACTAACTATGCAATAATTTGTTCAGCCGCAAGCGGTCGTGACCAATGAAGGAGAAACCCATGGTGTTGAAGTTAATTTTGAGCAACTTCCAGTTGGTGCGGACAGCATGAGCGCGGTCATCTGCACTGTCGATATCGTGCTGCTCACCCTGCTCGGCGACGAACTTGCGGCAGTGCTGTTGCGGCGGGAAAACGAGCCGTTCCAGGGCGCGCTGGCCATTCCCGGCGGCTACGTGCATCCTGAAGACGACCTGAGCGCCTACGACGCCGCCATGCGCGTCATCAAGAACAAAACCGGCATCGTCGCCCCCTACCTTGAGCAACTGGCCACGTTCTCGGGCGCCACGCGCGATCCGCGCGGCTGGTCGGTGTCGGTGGCGCACTACGCGCTGGTGCCGTACGAACGGCTGGCGGCGCGCACGGACGCGGCGGTGCATGTCGTGCCCCTGTCGCAACTGGGTACCCTGCCGTTCGACCACAACGCGATCATCGACACCGCGCTCGAACGCCTGCGCAACAAGAGCCAGTATTCCTCCCTGCCCTGCTTCCTGGCGGGCGACACCTTCACCCTGCCGCAATTGCAGCGGCTATATGAGCTGCTGCTCGGCGAAACCCTCAACAAAGTCAGTTTTCGCCGTAAAATGAGCGAGATGGACATACTCGACCCGGTCGACGGCCAGTTCGAAGCGGCCGGCGCGCACCGCCCGGCCCAGCTGTATCGCCTGAAAGCGGCGCTGAGAAAAACCCTGACCGTGCTCGAACGCGGCCTGTGAACTTCTTCTCCGCCCGCCTGTTTGCCTTTCATGCAACAGGCATGACCTTATTATCTTGCCATCCTTATATTGCCGTCACGTATAATGACGGCTCCTGAACAACCATAAAAACAGAAAAGAACCATCGATCATTGATGAAAGATTCCCACCACACTGTCAAGGTCAGTAAATTCCTGTCCCTGATCCTGCGCCACAGCCCTGCCACCATCAAGCTCAAGCTCGACGAAAACGGCTGGGCCGACATCGACGAACTGCTCGCCGGCGCCGCCAGCCATGGCACCAGAATCAACCGCAAGCTGCTCGAAGAAGTCGTTGCCGACAACGATAAAAAGCGCTTTTCCATCAGCGACGACGGCAAGCGCATCCGCGCCAACCAGGGCCACTCGGTCAAGGGCGTCGACCTCGAACTGCTGCCCGTAACGCCGCCGCAAGTGCTATACCACGGTACCGCCTCGCGTTTTACCGCGTCGATCCGCGAAAAAGGCCTGATTCCCGGCACCCGTCACCATGTGCACCTGTCGGCTGATACCGCCACCGCCGTCAGCGTCGGCCAGCGCCACGGCATGCCGGTGGTGCTGACGATCGACGCCCTGGCACTGCATGAGCAAGGCCAGCCGTTTTATCTTTCCGCCAATGGTGTCTGGCTGACCGGCCCGGTGAACAAGCGTTTTATCGTCTTCCCTTGATTTTTCTCTGCGGCAATTGACCGCGCAGCCGGGAGAATTGGCAAGGCATGCTTGCATTGGCTTTGTGAAACAACAGACAAGCATTCTTTGAATAAATATTTGATTCCAGTTCGCATTGGCTAAGGTAGAATGGCCGCTCCATTATTCAATCACCGCATGCATCCGGCCGGCCCTGGCCATGCTGCCTTGCGGGGCAACCACGATGTGAGTGCAGGCGCCATGTTGCGATCCGATCCACCCGTACTACCTACGTGCGGATCCCTGCACCACCCCGCGCCCGCGCGCCCCCAGATTCTTTTCGAACGCGACCTCCACCGCCATGAAAGCTGAAAAGCAGTTATCGCCCGTTGCAGAACTCGATGGCAAAAAGCGGCCGCTGATCGCCATTGCCGCCTCGTTCCTGTTCTTTGTCTGCATTTCGCTGGTGGCGGTGCAGGGCTGGAGCATTTACAGCGCGCGCGAAACCCAGCTGGCGCAGAGCGCCGCATCGACCGCCAACATGACGCGCGCCCTGGCCGATCACGCCGACAGCACCATCGAGCTGGTCGACACCATTCTGGCCAGCGTGGTCGAAAACGTGGAGCATGACGGCATCACCCACTACGGCGAGCGCCTGCACCTGCACCTGATCGACCATGTCAGCCGCACGCCCTCGCTGCAGGGCATGTTCATTTACGACGCCAAGGGCAACTGGGCGCTGCACTCGCTGCGCGACCCGGTTCCGGCGCTCAACAACGCCGACCGCGAATATTTCATCTATCACCAGACGCACAAGGACAAGCTGGCGCACGTCGGCGCGCCGGTGCGCAGCCGCTCCACCGATACCTGGGTGCTGCCGGTATCGCGCCGCCTGGAAAACAAGGATGGCAGTTTTGCCGGCGTGGCCCTGGCCACGGTCCAGCTGAGTTTTTTCCGCACGTTCTACGACAGTTTCGACATCGGCACACATGGCAACATCACCATCGCCACCGACAAGGGCGCGCTGGTCATGCGCCGCCCTTACCGGCAAGAGCAGATCGGCACCTCGATCGCCGCCGAACCCATGTTCAAGCAGTGGCGCGAGCGCGGCGCGCTCGGCTCGGCCGCCATCCCGGTCGACACGGACGCCGCCGACCGCATGTACAGCTTCCGCGAGTTGCGGCGCTATCCGCTGTTCGTGGCGGTGGGCCTGTCGACCGACGAGACGCTGTCGAACTGGTGGGCCAACGCCTACCTCTCGACGGCGTGGGTGGTGATTTTGCTGCTGATCCTGTGCTGGATGGGCGTGCGCCTGTTCCGCCAGGTGACCTTGCGCGACGAACTCGAAGAACAGCTGCGCAACGCCCAGCTGGCGCTGGTGACCAAGAACCGCTCGCTCAAGCTGCTGGCGCGTAACGACGGCTTGACCGGGATCGCCAACCGGCGCCTGTTCGACGCCCGCCTCGACGCCGAATTCAACCGCGCCGTGCGCGATGGCACCTCGCTGGCGCTGGTGCTGCTCGATGTCGACTTCTTCAAGAAGTACAACGATCACTACGGCCACCCGGCCGGCGACGCCTGCCTGCAGTTCATCGGCCAGTGCATCCGCACCGGACGGCGCCGCGCCGGCAACCTGGCGGCGCGCGTCGGCGGCGAAGAGTTTGCGATCCTGCTGCCCAACACGGACTTGTACGGCGCCATCGTGGTGGCCGAAGCGGTGCGCCGCTCGATTGCGACGGCCGGGCGCGAGCACGCGGCCAATCCGGCCGGCATCGTCACCATCAGCTGCGGCGTGCACGCGCTGGTGCCGGCCAAGGACATGGACAGCAAGCAGCTGGTCGAAGCGGCCGACAAGGCGCTGTACCTGGCCAAGTCGACCGGGCGTAACCGGGTGTGCCCGGATGCGCCGGCGGCATCGTCGCGGCGCGAACGCGCGTCCGTGCTGGGCGACTGAGCCGCGCGGTGCGACAGGCAAGCCAGCGCAGTCCCACCGTACCACCCGCGCTGCAAAGCCAGCGGCTCGTTTTACGCGCGATGCGGGACGCCGATGCCACCGGCATTCATGCCATCTACAGCGATCCGCTGGTGATGCGATACAGCGGCGGCGAACCATTCGCGCTGCGCCACGCCACGATATCGGCCACCGACAGCAGCGGTAAATCCCGGTCCGCCGCGAAGCGTTCGATCTGCGCGCCGCGCATCATGCTCCCGTCGGCATTCATCAACTCGCACAGCACGGCGGCCGGACGCAGGCCCGCCAGCACTGCCAGATCGACCGATCCCTCGGTATGGCCGCGCCGCGCCAGCACCCCGCCCTCGCGCGCCGCCAGCGGGAACACATGGCCCGGACTGACGATGTCGCCGGGCCGCGCATCCGGCGCGATCGCGGCCCGGATCGTCGCCACCCGGTCGGCCGCCGACACGCCGGTCGTCACGCCCTCCTTCGCTTCGATCGACACGGTGAACGCCGTGCCGTGGCGGCTGCCGTTGCGCGCGCTCATGGGCGCCAGCGCCAGCGCCCCCACCGTTTCCGGCGGCAGGCACAGGCAAACGATCCCGCTGCACTCGCGGATCATCAGCGCCATGGTCCGCACCGTCAGGCGCTCGGCGGCGACGATCAGGTCGGCCTCGTTTTCGCGGTCGTGATCATCCATCAAAATCACGGGCACGCCGGCGCGCATGGCCTCGAGCGCGGCGTCAATGCGGTTGGCCAGGGCACTGGCGGGCAAATGATCGATATGGTCCAACATAAGTGACGACTCCATTAAGGTAAACAACAATCAGGAAGGCCGCGTGGCCAGCAGGCGCAGCGCCACGCAGGCCGATGACGCCACCATCAGCGCGCCGGCCAGGTACACGCTGCCGATATCCCAGCGCATGGCGACCAGGCCGGCCAGCGGTCCGCCGACAGCGAGCGATAGATCGAGGAAGGCGACGTACGCGCCCATGGCCGACGCGCGGCTGTGCGGCGGCGCGCGCCGCACCGCTTCCACGCCAAAACCCGGAAACGCGAGCGAATAGCCAAACCCGGTAATGGCCGCGCCAGCGCAGGCCAGCAAGGCGCTCGGCGCGCCCCACATCAGCAACTGGCCGGCCGCTTCGACCAGCACGCACACCAGCGCCACCCGGGCGCCGCCGAGCGTATCGGGCAGGTGCCCGAACAGCAGGCGCGCGCCGATGAAGGCGACGCCGAAGGAGGTAAACGCCAGCGCCGCATCGCCCCATCCCCTGCTTGAAAACAGCAGCGCCACGAACGCGGTGATGGCGCAAAAGCCAATGCTCGACAGCGCCAGCCCAAGACCCGGCAGCCACACCGCGCGCAGCACTTTATAGAACGGCACGCGCACCGTGTACGACGGCGCCAGCGCCGGCAGGCGCGCCACGATGGCCAGCGCCAGCAGGGGAATGAGCGCGCTGGCCAGCGCAATGCCGCCAAAGCCGAAGCGCCCGTACACGAACACGCCCAGCGGCGCGCCGGCGGCGTACGCGCCGTACATGGCGATGCCGACCCAGGCCATGACCTTGCCCGCGTTCTGCGCTCCGGCCAGGCCCACGCCCCAGCCGAGCGCGCCGGTAACCACCAGGCTTTCGGCGCAGCCGAGCAGCAGGCGCGCGCCGATCAACACCGCCAGCGCGCCATAGCCGGCCGGCGCGCCCAGCGACGCGCTGTACGCCAGCCCGGCGCAGGCAGCCAGGCCAAGGCCGATGACCACGGCGCGCTTGGCGCCGCGCGTATCGACCATGCCGCCGGCCCAGGCGCGTGTGGCGAGTGCGGCGACAAACTGGCTGGCGATGACGGTGCCGATCACCAATGGGCTCATCTTCAAGGCCGACTGCACATGCAGCGGCAGCACCGGCAGGGCCAGCCCCAGCGTGAGGAAGCCGACGAACACGGTGAGCGTCATCGGGAGTAATTCAAGAAACAGGCTGCGCGGCGCGGCGGCCGCGGCATTCGAAGGGGACTGCATGGAGATGCCTCGCATGAAAGACGAGCACATGCTCGCGATGTGAGAGAATACGAGCAATTACTCGTATTGAAAACTCGCATTCCAAGGATCCGCATGCGCCCTCTCCCCACGCCCCGCAAAGTGCCGCGCCAGGCACGTTCGCAACACATGGTCGAGCAGATTTTGCAGGCCACGGCTCGCATTCTGGAAGAACGCGGCTACGCCGGCATGAACACCAACGCGGTGGCCGCGCGCGCCGGCGTGAGCGTGGGCTCGGTGTACCAGTATTTTCCGAACAAGGATTCGCTGATCACGGCGCTGCACGAACGCCATGGGGCGCAGATGTACGCGGCCATCGACGCGGTACTCGCCGGCACCGGGCCGCGCACCCTGCGCGAGCACCTGGCGGCCATGGTGCATGCCTGGCTGGCGGCGCACCAGGTCGAGCCGGAGCTGCACAAGGTGCTGGAGAAGGAATTTCCGTTTTTCGACACGCCGACCCAGGACGGCCCGGCCGACGACAACTCCTTCCAGCGCCTGCTGCACATGCTGGAGGCGCACCGCGACCAGATCGGCCAGCCCGATCTCGACCTGGCCACCTGGGTGCTGCTGCGCATGATGGAGTCGCTGGTGCACGCCGCCGTGATGGATGCGCCGGCGCGCTTTGCGCCAGCCGACATCGAACGCTGCATTGTCGATGCCCTGGAAGGCTACCTGCGCGCCGGACCGGCGCATGCGGGGGCACGCGAAAAATGAACAGGCAAAATTTGCTGATCAAGATCGTGCAAAATGCCCAGCGCCGGCATGTCAATCGCCTGCTGGCCGAAGACATCGGCGACGCCTTGGCAAAGTCCATCGCGAGGGCGATCTATTTTCCGGACTCCAGCGACATTCTTCAACAAGCCATGGCGATGCTCGGCGATGAACGCGCGACCAAACAGACCTTCTTCGTACCGGCCTACCATCTCATCGACGAGAAAGCACTATCGGCAATCGCCAGCCTTCCGGACTTGCCCGCCGTATTATGTTTCTTCCCCACTTGCCATGCGAATAGCGAGTACGTCAGTTCCGACTTGCCCGTGATGGAAATCGCGCGCGCCAGCGCCGCAAACTGGTATCGCTTCAACGCATCAAGGAGAGATCAACTCTCCTTTTTCTTTTGCATCGCGCCGGATTTTTCGTGCGGCATGATCATGGATGTCTGTGCGGGCGATCCCATGACGTCCGGCTCCGACGACCCGATTTACGAACTCTACAGCTGGGATGCCGGCAAGCGCTGAACGGCGCGCCAGCGCGCCGTACCTCAAGGCTGGCCGGCATACCCGCTCTCATCGAGGAAACGCTTGAAATCCTTGATGTGCAGAATGTCGACGATGGCCTGGCGCTTGTCCCCGGCCTGCTTGTAATACGCCTCGGCGATGCGAAAACCCATGAAGTAGCCCAGGTCGGCCGGGCGATCGCCTTCCGGCGTGCCGCTGTACAGCCAGCGCTTGAAGTCGGTGCCATCCATCGCCGCCAGGAACTCCTTTTTCAGCTGCGCTTCATTGGCATAGCCGTAGCGATAAATCGGTTCGTTGAACTTGCCCTTGGTCACCAGCGACGCGAGGAAATCGCACGACCCTTCCTTGATCGCATGACCGAGCAAGGTGTGCGGATCGAGCCGCTGCTGGAAATGCATCAGCTCATGCGCGACGATCGACGGCAGTTTGTCGATATCGGCCGTGCCCGACAGCAGCCAGGCGTCGAGTTCGCCTGTCGGCACGCCGGGCCCGCGTCCATACATTTCGGTGCCGATCAGCAAGCCGTCCGCCGACGCGGTACCGCCGGCAGTCAGGCGGCCGATCACAAAGTAAATGTCGGGGAACATCGCCGCCGGATACAGCGCCTTGAAGTGCCGCATTTCCTCGCGAATCACCGGTTCGAACGAGGCCGCGCGCAAGGTATTGGCGCGAATGGCACGGTAATAGGCCGCGTGCTTGCCCATGCGGCGAACCATGCTGGCGCCGCTGTTGATGCGCATGTGCACGAAGCCGTGCAAACCGGCGCTGCCGGCGTCCAGGTACTCGCGCTCCAGCAAGGCGCCCGGATCGGCCGCGCCGTCGAGCTTGTCGTACACCTTCCAGAAGCGCGCGATGTCGCTGGTAACGAAGCGGAAGTCGTCCGGGCTGGCATGGGCGGCGCGGTAGGCGCGCTCGTTCGCGCTGGCGCCGGCGAGAATGCCGGCCCAGCGCGGGTCGGCCCGCAGCGAGGCGAAATCGTCCTCGTACTCCAGCACATCGAGCAGGCGGAAGGCGCGTTTGGCGACGCCCTGCTCCAGGATGGCGAGCGCCTGCTCCTTCTGCCCGAGCCTGGCGGCGGTGGCCGCATACTTATGGTCCATCGCCATGCTGGCGTAGCCGCTGTCGGCCGCCTTGCGGTAGGCGTCGAGCGCGGCCTGCGGCTTGTTCTCGTCGCGCGCCACGTCGGCCGCACTGGCCCAGGCGCGTCCCGAGGTCTGGGCGTGGGCCGGGCCGGCCAGCGCCGAGGCAAGCACGATGGCATGGAGGAACGCGATTTTTTTCATGAAGGACCCTTGAGGCAGGAAGGCGCCCAGTATGGCAGCTCCGCACCGTACAGGAATTGCCATGCGACAGTTTGCCGAATCAAGGGGGCAGGAGGGCTAAACGGGACGCCCGTCCGGGTTGCGTCCGATATCGTTGAGGCGGATGGTGCTCGCCAGCCCACGGCTCAAGTCGGCCAGGGTGTCGGCGTCGTCGAGGTTGAAGTGAATGTCCAGATCGTGATGGCTCATCACCCAGATGGTGCCGTAAAAGGCGCCGAACTGGCCGATCAGTGGCGCCACCAGCGCTTCGTTGATGTGCACGTTGTGCTCCGCCATCCAATGGAAATACTGGTGCGGCTGGACGAACAGCTGGGTGCTGCGGTACGAAAAGCACAGCCCGCACGGGCTGTTCGAGCGCGGGAAACGGCGGCCTTCGTACGGCGCCAGCAGGCCGGCGGTGGCGGCCCAGGTCAGCTCATCGAGGTCGTTATTGTCGAATATGCTGATGCCGGCCGACTGGGCCGAACAGCGCAGCAGCGCTTCCTCGCAACGTGCGCGCAGCGCGTCGCGCAAGGTCACGCCATCCTGCGCCACGATACGCGGCATCCCGCGCACAGGCGCATTGCCGGCGGGTTTGCGAGGGCGCAACTGTAGTTCATGAGTTGCAATAATTTCGGACAGTGACATTGAGCGCTCCGGTAAAAGGCTGCAAAGCAGCCCTGTGTACAGAGTCTACGCCGAGTCGGGCACGTTGTCAGTTCGCAAACAATCACTGAGAGTCGCATTTTTTGAAAACCAACAGTTTAGAGCAGCGTGCAACACTGCGCAGGGTTAGGCAGCGCACACTGCTGGCGCGCGGCGCGGCCGATAATGTCAGCCCACATCGCCTTTGCGAAAGACGCCATGCCTGCTCCAACTGCCATCGTCGTCCACGGCGGCGCCGGTACCTCGCGCGACCATGAAGATGGCTGCACGCGCGCCGCCGGCCTGGCCCTGGCCACCCTGCGGCGCGGCGGCGACGCCCTCGACGCCGCCGTGGCGGCGGTGGCCTCGATGGAAGACGACGGCCGCTTCAACGCCGGCACCGGTTCGGTGCTGTGCCTGGACGGCCAGACCATCGAAATGGACGCTTCCGTCATGGATACCCACGGCCGCCTGGGCTGCGTGGCTTGCGTCACGCAGGTGAAAAATCCGGTGCTGGTCGCGCGCGCGGTGGCCGACAGCCCGCACTGGCTGCTGGCCGGCGAAGGCGCGACCCGCTTCGCCCGCAATGGCGGCCACCCGCCCTTCTGCCAGCCCACCGACAAGGCGCGCGCCGCCCATGCGCGCCTGATCGCGCAGCTGGGCGACCGGCCCCAGTTCGCGCGCCTGTGGAACTATGAACGCGCGCTGGAAGAAAGCGGCGAGCGCGCCTGCGACACGGTCGGCGCGGTGGTGCGCGGCGCCGACGGCCACTTCGCCGTGGCAAGCTCGACCGGTGGCTCGGCCCCGTCGCTGCTGGGGCGGGTGGGTGACACGCCGATCATCGGCAGCGGCTTTTACGCCGGCAGCGACGGTGCGGTGGCCGCCACCGGTATCGGCGAACACATCGTGCGCCACCTGCTGGCGTACACCGTGTACCAGTGGATCGCCGCCGGCACGCCCATCGAGCAGGCTCTGCCGCGCGGCATCGAGCTGTTCGCGCCGGAAGTCGCGGTCGGGCTGATTGCGGTCGGCAAAACCGGCCACGCCACAGCCAGCAACCGCCCCATGCCGCGCGCCATGATTTGCTGACGCGAGGTGCGAGCCGCGTAATCGTTGTCCTACCCAAGCACAGCTTGGTCACCGATACGAGGCGCGCCGGGCGACGGCGATAATGAGCCCTCTCTCGACACCTGACCGCCCGCACCCATGACCACCCTGCACAGCACCGTGTTCGTCCCGCCGCACCTCGATGCCCCGCGCCAGAGCGCGCCCGCCACGACCAGCTGCCGCGCGCTGTACGACACTCTCTCCCGGGCCGACCTGCCGCCCGGCGCCGATGCCGATGCCCAGGCCTACCTGGTCGGCCAGCTGGCCCGCGCCGCCTCCCACCCGTGCGACCTGCCCGACACCCCGGCCGGCCTGGATGGCTGGATCGCGCCGCGCGGGGCCGCCATCGGCGCCGAGTACCAGCAATACCTGGCCGCCCGCCGCGACGGCGCCGCGCGCCGCTACTTCACCAGCAAGTCGCACGCGCTGTACTTCCTGCGCTGCGTGGCCCCGACCAAACTGGTGGACGGCGCCTGGCTGTACAGCACCCTGCAACGCTGGCAGGAGAACGACTTGCGTCCGCTGGTCAAAACCTATGTCGAAGAACTCGGCGACGGCCTGCCCGACAAGAACCACGTCACCCTGTACCGGCGCCTGCTCGACAACCACGGCTGCGCCGAATGGGACGACCTGGACGGCGCCCACTTCACCCAGGGCGCGCTGCAACTGGCGCTGGCTTACGCGGGCGACGATTTCCTGCCCGAAATGATCGGCTATAACCTCGGCTACGAACAGCTGCCGCTGCACCTGCTCATCACCGCCTACGAATTGAACGAACTGGGCATCGACCCGTACTACTTCACCTTGCACGTCACGGTCGACAACGGCTCGACCGGGCACGCGCGCGACGCGGTCGAGGCGCTTGCCCGCGTCATGGCGCGCGCCGCCAACCCGGCCGAATTCTACCGGCGCGTGCGCGAAGGCTACAAGCTCAATGAACTGGGCGAGAACACCGGGTCCGTGATCGCCTCCTTCGACCTCGAACAAGAACTGGTGCGCATTCTCGCGGCCAAGGCCATGGTCGGACAGAACATGCACAGCGATTACTGCCGCGTGGCCGGCAAGACCATCAACGCCTGGCTGGCCGATCCCGCGCAGATCCCGACCCTGCTGCGCGCTTTTGAGACCACCGGCTGGATCAAGCGCGGCGCCGCCCCGCACGAAAGCCGCTTCTGGGGCCTGCTGCAAGGCGACCATGCCGAGATGTTCGGCGTGTTTTCGCGCTACGAACAGCAGGTGCTGGCCGACTGGATCGCCTCCCCCGCGCACGAGGGCGATGCCGCCCCGGCGGCGCCGCGCGTGGCCTCGTTCCGCGCCCGCCAGCGCGCCCTGGCCCCGGCCCGCAACGCAGCGCCCAAGCAGCACAGCGCACGCGCCCTGATCCGCTACCGCTATGACGGCCAGGCCGGCGAACACGAAGCCGAAAACGACCAGTTGCGCAATCTGGAACAAGCCGTGGCGCTGGCGCCGTCCACCGGCGCCGCCATGAAGCTCTTGATCGCGCACATGTCGCCGGCGCGCCACCACACCCCCACCGGCCTGATGGCAACGCGCATGTTCGTGCGCCTGCTCGGCTGACCGCCCTTACCTACAGGACCCCATGAGCGCCTCCATTATCTCCATCGACGGCCACCGGCTCGACCAGGCACCGCCGATCGGCATCGCCGGCGGCGAGCGCCGCGCCGCGCTGTACGCGCTCGGCTGCGGCCTCAAGCAGCTCGGCTACGTCTTCACCACCGTCACCCCGCTCACCCACAGCCGCGTCAACGCGCGCCTGGCCAACGGCTGGGCGCACGACCTGGCCGGCATTTTCGGCTGGAGCCGCGCCTTCAAGCCGGCCGTGGTCAACCCCACCCTGATGGCGCTGCTGCATGAAGCCGAGGTGCTCAACCACGACAACGGCATGCTGCGCAGCGTGCTGCGCGCCTCGACGCTTGATGGTCAACTTTACCTGCACTCGGCCTACCCCACCAGCGCGGCCGACGCCGTGTTCTTCGGTCCCGACACCTACCGCTTCGTGCGCGCCCTGCGCATCTCGCTGGCGGCGCGCACCCTGCCGGTGCGGCGCGCGGCGGACATCGGCTGCGGCGCCGGTCCCGGCGCCATCACGATCGCGCTGGCCCATCCCGGCGCCAGCGTGTTCGCGGCCGACATCAACCCGGCCGCGCTGGTGCTCACCGACGTCAATGCGCGCATCGCCGGGGTGGCCAACCTGACCCCGGTCGAGAGCAATCTGCTCGCCAGCGTGGACGGCCAGTTCGACCTGATCGTCGCCAATCCGCCCTACCTGATCGACCGCGAACAGCGCGCCTACCGCCACGGCGGCGGCGAACTGGGCGCAGGGCTGTCGGTGGCGATTGTCGACGAAGCCATCAAGCGCCTCGCGCCGGGCGGCACGCTGATGCTGTACACGGGCGCGGCCATCGTCGCCAGCGCCGACCCGTTCCGCCAGGCGGTCGAACCGCGCCTGCGCGCGGCCGGTTTCCACTGGACCTACGACGAAATCGACCCCGACGTCTTCGGCGAAGAACTCGACGAAGCCCCGTACGCCTACGCGGACCGGATCGCGGCGGTGTGGCTGTGCGCCACGCGCCCGACTGGTGCCGCATGAACGAACCGGCGCGGGGCAGTCTCTTGATCATCGGCGGCGGCGAAGACCGCGAAGACGACATGCAAATCCTGGAGCGCTTCGTCGCCCTCTGCGGCGGGCCGGACAAGCGCATCGTGGTGCTCACCGCCGCCAGCCGCGTGCCCGAAAAAATGTGGGCCATCTACGACGCCGCGTTCGGCGGCATGGGCGTGGCGCACCGCGGCGAAGTGCGCGTGAGCAGCCGGCTCGATGCCAACGATGCGGCCAAGGCGGCCGAGCTGGCGCGGGCCGACGGCATCTTCATCACCGGCGGCGACCAGAAACGCCTGCTGGCGCTGATCGGCGGAACTAAATTGGACAAAGCCCTGCACGCGGCGCTGGCGCGCGGCGCCAGCATCGCCGGCACCAGCGCGGGCGCGTCGGCGATGTCCGCGCACATGCTGGCCGACGGCAAAGCCGACCTGCATCCCGAAAAAGGCGCGGTCAGCCTGGGCGCCGGCATCGGCTTCGTGCAGCGCGTCGTGATCGACCAGCACTTCTCGCAGCGCCAGCGCCTCGCGCGCCTGCTGACGGTGGTGGCGCAGAATCCCTACCTGCTGGGCGTGGGCATCGACGAAGACACGGCGCTGCTGATCGAAGCCGGCGGCGGCATCGAGATCCTGGGCGCAGGCGCGGTCACCGTGATCGACGGGCGCCACATGGTCTCGAACGTGGCCGACATCCGCAACCGCAGCGTGCCCCAAATGGTGGACGTGCGCCTGCACCTGCTGCCGTCCGGTTCGCGCTACGGCGCGCGCGGCGACAGCGCCACGCCGGCCGCGCTGGCCGACTTTCTACATATTGTTACCAACATCGCCTAGAGCATATGAACATCATCGAACAGCGCGTGCTGCGCGGCCCCAATCGCTGGTCCCGGCTGACCTGCCTGCAAACCATGATCGACAGCGGCGAGACGCCCGGCATGCATCCCGGCTTCGCCGACGCCTTGCTGGCGCAGCTGCCCGGCATGGCCAGCCGGCGCAGTTGCGCCACGCTCGCGCAGGCGGCCGAACAGGCGGCATTGGAACTGCAAGGCATGGCCGGCACGCCGGTCAGCTTCGCCCTGACCAGCAAGGTCGATGCAAGGCGCTGGCGCATCGTGGTCGCCTACCAGCGCGAGCAGGTCGCCGTCGACGCCATGGCGCTGGCGCTCGAGATGGTGCGGGCGGCCGCGCGCGGCGAGGCGCCCGACTGGACCGACCGTCTCGACGCGCTGCGCGACGTTGCGCAACGCGGCGCCATGGGCACCAGCACGGCGGCGGTGGTGAACGCGGCGCAGGCGCGCGGCATTCCCACGGTGCGCCTGACCGACGAAGCCAATCTGTTCCAGCTGGGCTGGGGCAGCCGCCAGAAGCGCCTGCAGGCGACCGTGACCGGCGCCACGTCCACCATCGCGGTCGGCATCGCCAGCAACAAGCAGTTGACCAAGACCCTGCTCGACCAGGGCGGCATTCCGGTGCCCAAGGGCGGCGTGGCCGCCACCGCCGATGAAGCGGTGGCGCTGGCCGCGCGCCTGCGCTTCCCGGTCACCGTCAAGCCGCTCGACGGCAACCAGGGCAAGGGCGTCACCACCGAATGCGGCGATGCCGACAGCGTGCGCACCGCCTTCGATTTCGCGCGCCAGTACGGGCGCCGCGTCATCGTCGAGCGCTTCATCGCGGGGCGCGACTACCGCCTGCTGGTCACCGGCGGCAAGCTCGCCGCCGCCTCGCTGCGCCGCCCGCCGTCCATCACCGGCGATGGCGCGGCCACCGTACAGGAGCTGGTCGACCGTGAAAACCGCGATCCGGCGCGTGGCGAAGGCCACGCCAACATCCTCACGCACCTGCGCCTCGACGAACTGGCGCTGGCGCTGCTGGCCGAACAGGGGTTCGCGCTCGATTCCGTGGTTCCGGGCGGCGTCGAGGTACAGCTGCGCGGCAACGCCAACCTGTCCACCGGCGGCACCGCCGAAGACGTGACCGGCCTGGTACACCCGTCCACGCGCGAAATGTGCATCCGCGCGGCGCAGATCATCGGCCTGGACGTGGCCGGCATCGACGTCATTTGCAGCGACATTGCGCTGTGCCTGCGCGAACAGCGCGGCGCCCTGATCGAAGTCAATGCCGCACCCGGCATCCGCATGCACGAATACCCGAGCCAGGGCCAGGCCCGCAACGCCGGCGCCGCCATCGTCGACGCCATGTTCGGCGAGGGCGACGGCCGCATTCCCGTCATTGCGGTCACCGGCACCAACGGCAAGACCACCACCTCCCTGATGATCGCGCACGCCGCCCGCCTGGCCGGCCTGTGCACGGGCGTGACCACCACCGAGGGCGTCTTCATCGACGGCCACCGGATCATCGACGGCGACTGCGCCGGCTACCATTCGGCGCGCACCCTCTTGACCACCCCGACGGTCGATATCGCGGTGCTGGAAACGGCGCGCGGCGGCATCCTCAAGCGCGGGCTGGCGTTCGACCGCTGCGCGGTGGCGGTGGTGCTGAACGTGTCGGCCGACCACCTGGGACTCGACGGCGTGGAGAGCGTGGAAGAACTGGCGGGCGTGAAGGCCGTGGTAGCCAACGCCGCCTCGCGCGCGGTGGTCCTGAACGCCGACGACCGCCTGTGCGTGGCGATGAGCGCGCAGGTGCCGGCCGATGTGGAACGCATCTTCTTTTCGATGGAGCCGGAGAACCCGGTCCTGCTGCGCCATCTCGATAACGGCGGGCGCGCCGCCTACTACCAGGACAATGCGCTGATCCTGGCCGATGGTTCGCGCAGGGCCGAACTGCTGCGCGCCGAGCGCATGCCGTCGAGCATGCAGGGCCATGCGCGCTACAACATCGCCAACGCGCTCGCCGCGTCGGCCGCGCTGATGGGGGCCGACTTTACCCATGCGCAGATCGCGCTGGCGCTGTCCACGTTTGTGTCGGACCGCGCCAACAACCCGCTGCGCTCGAACATCTACAGCGCGCACGGCGTGACGATCGTGGTCGACTACGCCCACAACCCGGCCGCCTACGCGGCCATGGCGTCGATGGCGCAATCGCTCTCGGGCGGACGGCGCATCGCGGTGCTCACCTGCCCCGGCGACCGGCGCGAAGCCGACCTGCTCGACATCGGCCACACCTGCGCCGACGGTTTCGACGAACTGTTCGTGTACGAAGCCGATCCGCGCGGACGCGCCAGCGGCGAGACGGCGCAAAAAATCCTCGACGGCGCGCGCCGCGCCGGCAAGGATGAACACCTGCTGCACGCCATCGTGCCGGTCAGCGATGCCTTTGCGGCGGCGATGGCCTGCTGCCGGCCGGGCGACGTGCTGCTGTTCGCCTGCGGGTCGAGCGCCACCGCCCTGCGCGAAACGGCGCGCTATGTCGACCCGGCGCCCGCCGCGGCGGCGACAGCCTCGTTACATCAGGCGACCGTCCCGCTCGAATAATGTGCCGGCGGGCCCGCGCCGCGCTCAGTCGGCGTCGTCCAGCGGCGGCACAGCGTCGACGGCGTACCCGGCATGTTCGACTGCCGCCTTGATCGTTGCCTCGAATTGCTCGTGAGTCGACAGACCGATCACGGCGCACAGCGCGTACGCAAGCATCAGCGCCCAGGCCGACATGACCACCTCTGCGGGATTCGGTTCCGGTGCCGGTCCGAAACGGTTGCGGCCGGAGTCACCAGGTGCAAAAAGCAGGTAAATCGCCAATCCGATATTGAGCACCGGTACTAACAAAAGGGTGGACCATCCAGCGGCCCGGCCCAGATCGTACAAACGCCGCTGCGCAACCAGCATGGCGACGCTGAGCGGGGTGGCCATGATGATCAGGAAACCAATTGGCGAGTCCGAAGGCAGCAGCATGAACAGCCCCAACGCCGCCAACAGCGCCAGCATGGGAACCACCGTTCCATAGACGAGGTAGCGCATGCGTCCGATACGTCCGCGCATGGCGAGCATGGGGGGCTGGTAGGTGCCGGCGTCGCTGGCTGGCGCACCGATGGGGTTGTGGGGGGCGGTGTACGGATTATCCAATGGGCGCTCCGGAGAGTTGGATCAAGTTGAAAGAACGCGTCGGCTGATTGGCAATCGCAGTTGCGATTGTAACAATTTTACGCCAACCTGGCTCGTCTCAACTCACCGCGGCGACAGGGATGCGGCCCCGGCCCCGGTTAGTACATCAGGCGGCCGTCCCGCTTGAACAGGGCGATATCGACGAATTCGGACATGGTGCTCTTGCGGTCGGACGACTGGATCGTCATGCCGCCGATATCGATCGGGGTGCGGCTGGCGGCGATGGTCTGCAAGCCGCCTTTGCCGGCGGCCTCCATCTGAATCACCTTGACCAGGGTCTTGGCGACCGCAAAACCTTCGAGCGTGATGGACGATACCGGCTCGTCGCGGAACTTCTTCATCATGTCGATATGCTCGGATTGCAGTACCGAGGCGGTGCTGCCCGGATTGGGCACGACCTGCGAAAACACGGTCCACTCGGTGGCGCGCGCGCCGGCGATTTCGCTCAAGGTGGCCAGGTTGATCAGCGAGGTGCCGGCCACGAAGGTGCTGGCGTCGTGCTTGCGGAAGGCCTTGAGGAACTGCGAGGCGCCGATCGTATCGGCGATCATCAAGACCACCTTGGCGCCGGACGCGCTCAACTGCCTGGCGTCGGCGTCCATATTGGGCGACACCCGCACCGTACCGGCCAGGCTCATGCCGCGCTTGCGCAATTCGTCGCCCACCATCTTGTAGGTCTTCTGGTTCTGCGCCGTGTCCTGCAACACGATGCCGACTTTTTTGAGCCCCAGCTTGTCGAAGTAGGCGAGGATGAACTGGCACTCGTGCTCCATGCTCGGACGCCAGAAAATCACGCGTCCGCGCGGCGCCGCGAAGGCATCGGTCAGCGGCGCGAACAGCACGTGGCGCGATTCGGCGAATGCCGGCGCGGCCAGGATGGCCTGGGTCGACTCGGGACCGATCGCGCCCAGCAGGTAGCCGACCCGGTCCTGCTGGATCAGCGACGTGGCCAGCCTGGCCGAATCGGCCGCCACGCCGCGGTCGTCGCGCACGGTGTAGACGATCTTCTTGCCATTGATGCCGCCCTTGACGTTGATGCTGTCGAAGTAGGTGGTGATGCCGGCCACGTAATCGCGGCCGATGCTGCCGTTCGGGCCGGACAGGTCGATGGCGTGGCCGACCACGATTTGCGCGGAGGCGGTCGCGCTGGTGGCCAGCAGGGTGACACAAACGCTCATTGCCAGCCACAGGGCACGGATACAGGACTTCACGGTCGACTCTCGGGGATGAAAACCGCAATCGTACAGATGGGGTATGACAGGGTGATGACGCGCTGCAACATTGATTTCATTTTCACCTCAACAATATCGAAAACACCACATCGCGGCGTTCGGCTGATATAATCCGCGTTCTTCGTTGTATTGGCTGCTGCCTCTGAAGAAACCGCCTTTTCGAAGGTGCGTTTTTCTTCGTCCACAGAAAGCAGCCAAACATGAGCACTACCGTCCCGGCCAAACGACTGGCCAAAGCCCTCGCCTCCCACAACATCTTCGCCGAACGCGAAGGCAATATCCTGCGCGTGCAATCGACCGTACAAGCGGACGTACGCGCCGAAATCCTGCTGCCCGAGAGCCTGCCGCTCGAAGCGAAAGCGGTCAGCCAGCTGCTGGCGTTCGCCGGCATGCGCCACCCGCTCGGCGGGCACGTTTGCCGCGCCTGCGCCACGCCCGACTTCCATCCCGGCGCGCCGGTACCGGTCGGCAGCATCCTGGTCACCAACCATGACTTCGTGGTGCCCGAATCGATCGGGCGCGACATCAACTGCGGCATGCGCCTGCACGTGATCGACGTGCCGCTCGAACGCTTTTTGGCGCACAAGGAACGCCTGGTGGCGCTGCTCAAGGGCGACCTGCTGGAAGCGGCTCGCAATGTGCCGACCACCCCGGCCGCCATGACGGCACTGTTTGCCGACGGCCTGGGCGCCTTCTGGCGCGCCATGCGCAACACGCGCGAAGGCTTGTTCGAGAAAATCGACTTTGCCCAGGTCGAAGCGGAAACGGCGCGCCTGTTTTCCGCCTCGCACGTCAAAGGCAATCCCGCCTGTGCGCCCGAAGCGCTGCAGGATACCCGCCGCGGCCTGCTGCGCGATCCGGGCCTGGCCACGCTCGGCGCCGGCAACCACTTCTGCGAGTTTCAGCATGTGGCGCAGATACTGGACCGTCACCGCGCCTTCGAGCTGGGCGTGCGCCCCGGGCAGCTGGCGCTGATGGTGCATACCGGCTCGCGCGATGTGGGCTCGTACATCGGCACGCGCTGGATGGACCGCGCAAAAGCCGAATGGCCGGCCGGCGTCAAGCATCCGGAGTCCGGCCTGTATGGCCTGTGCGGGCCGCTGGCGGCCGAATACCTGACGGCGATGCACGCCGCCGCCCACTACGCCGACGCCAACCGCGCGCTGATCGTGGAACTGGTGCGCCAGCGCATCCGCCAGGTGTTCGGCGACCAGTCGATGCCGCTGGTGTGCGACGTGCCGCACAATATCGTGCTCAGTGAAGCGGGCGGGAATGTGCACCGCAAGGGCGCCACGCCGGCGCATGCCGGCCAGCCCCTGCTGATACCGGGCTCGATGGGCGACGACTCCTACCTGCTCGATGGACTCGGGCACGAACGCTGGGCCAGTTCGGCCAGCCATGGCGCGGGACGGGCCGTGTCGCGCACGGAGATGGCGTGGAAGTCGAAGCACGATGGGCCGGCCGGCGCACAACGGCCGTTCGAATGCATCACGCTGCGCGAGGAACGCCGCATCGAAGAGGCGCCCGGCGCGTACAAGCCGATCGGGCCGGTCATCACGTCCCAGGTCGAGGAAGGCCTGGCGCGCCCGATTGCGCGCTTTTCGCCGCTGCTGACCTTCAAGGCGTGAGGGCACTGTGGGCAACCGGAGCGGCATGCGGGCGCCCGGATTCCCGGGGCCCGGCATGACAGTGACGGCAAACTTGCTAAACTGGCATTTTGTATCTCTATCTCTAGAATGCCGGTTCATGAAAATAGCGCTTCTGTTTGTTCTCGTCGCCGTGATCGCCGGCGGCGTGCTGTTCGCCAGGGTGTACCAGGAGAACCGCCGCCGTATCGATTGCGGCATGCAGGCCAATACCGTTGCCGGCATTGCGCTTCGGCGCGACAAACGCGCCACGCGCGACGAGGTTCGTGCGGCGGTGAGCGGAACGGATTCTAAAGCCCGTTCCGCCGCGCAGCTCGAATCCATGCTCGATGCCGTCTACGTGCACGGCATCGGAAAATCGTTCGAAGAAATACGCAACATCGCCTGGGAGCAGTGCGACAAGAATCCGGAGCGTTGACAGCGCGCCGGTGCCTGTGCGCCTGTGCGCGCCCTGCCGCCTGTTACTGGACGGTCAGGCGCTTGGCGCCGCCACCCGGCTTCTTGGGCAAAGTCAGCTCAAGAACGCCGTCGCGGCAGGTTGCCGTCGCCTTCTCGTCGTCCACACTCTGGGGCAAGGTGAAGCTGCGGTACTGCTGGCCGTGAAAGCGCTCGCGCCACATGCTGCTGCCCTCCTTGCGCTCCTGCTCCTCGGTGACATCGGCGCTGATGGTCACTTCGTTACCGTCAACCGACACCTTGACGTCTTCCTTTTTCACGCCCGGCATGTCGGCCCGTACCACGAAGGCCTGGTCGGTTTCGCTGACGTCCATGCGGATATGTTCGCTGTCGAACGCGCGCAAGGGGCGCATCAGGTCGAAGGCGTTGAACAGGCTGTCGATATTGCGGAAAGGGTCCATCCGGCTGAGCGGGGTACCGGGATCGAAACGGGTGAGATGATTGGCCATTGCTTTCTCCTTCAGTTGGGTTGCTCGGATTGCGGATTGGCGGCCGCGGGTCGAGGGCTGCCATGCCGTCAGGGGTCCGATCATAAGGCGCTCGATGACCGCACTTTCTGACGCAGGTCAAATGCGCACCACTTCCTCGTGCGCTGGATTGATGGCGGCACAAAGTGCCAGCGCCCGCCATGTGAGGCGGGCGGCAGCGGGCGTCAGGCCGCCATGAACACAGGCAAGGTCATCGACTTGAGAACGGTGCGGGTGACGCCGCCGAGCAGCAATTCGCGCAGGCGCGAGTGGCCGTAACACCCCATGACCAGCAGGTCCGCACCGCGTTCGCCGGCCAGCGCCAGCAAGGCTGCGCCGGCGTCGCTCTCGTCGTCGCGCAGCACCAGTTCGGCCCGCACGCCGTGGCGCGCCAGCGCCTGGCCGATGGCCGTGACCGGACGCAGGCTGGCCCCGCCCCCGCTCTGGAGAGAGCCGGCGTCGAAGATCGCCACATCGACCGCGCTGGCGCGCCGCAGCAGCGGCAAGGCGAAGCGCATGGCGCGCCCTGCTTCGCGGCTGCCGTTCCAGCCGAGCAGGATGCGCCGGATCGGCCATGCTGGCGCCTGCGCGTGCGGCACCAGCAGCACCGGCGCCCCGCTGGCTTTGGCCACCTCGGCCGCCAGCCCGGGCGACGGCAGCGATGCGCCCTGCACCGCATCGGCCTGGCCCAGCACGCACAGGTCGCAGTAGCGCGCCAGCGCGCTCAGGCTCAAGCGCGGCTCTTCGTCGACGGCGCGCCGCTCGTAGCCGGCCAGCGCGAAGCCGGCCGCGACGCTCTCGAACTGGTCGAGCCCGGCTGCGGTGCGTTGGCGCAGCGTGTCGAGCACCGGCGCGATGGAGGGATTGAGGTTGTTCGTGACCACGGTCTCGCGCAGGAAGCGCGAGACGTCGCTGCTGGCCAGGCCGATAAGATGGGCCTGCTCCACCTGCGCCAGCTCGGCCGCATACGCATAGCAGGCCCCGGCATTGGGTTCGTCGCCGACGTGCACGACGATCGTCTTGTAGCTCATGATTGCCCTCCCCTGATCCACATTGACTGTATGACGCCGGTCAGGTCGGGGTTTGAGACGAATCAAAGTGCGCATCCGAACCAATCGGCGCGCATGGTGACACGCGCCGATGGGCGCGCTTACGGCGCCATCACCTTGTCGGGCGTCATCGGCGTGCTGCGTACGCGGCGGCCGGTGGCGTGATAGATCGCATTGCAGACCGCCGCCGCCACGCCGACCTGGCCGATTTCGCCCACGCCCTTGGCGCCGAGGCGGCTGACGATGCGGTCGTCCTCTTCCACGAACAGCACGTCGATATCGTGGATGTCGGCGTTGACCGGCACATGGTATTCGCCCAGGTTGTGGTTCATGAAGCGGCCCAGCCGATCGTCGGACTGGGTTTCTTCGTGCAGCGCCTGGCCGATGCCCCACACCACCCCGCCGACGATCTGGCTGCGCGCCGCCTTGGCGTTGATGATGCGCCCGGCCGCAATGGCGCTGACCACCCGCGTCACGCGCACCGTGCCGAACGCTTCGTCGACCCTGACCTCGACGAACACCGCAGAGTGGGTGGCGCGCAGGTACTTCTGCTGCTTGAGCATGTTCGGCAGCATCATGTACTTTTCTTCCATGCGCTCGGCGCCGTCGAATGCCAGGATCGCCTGCAAGGACACGGCCTGCGCCGGCTGCGCGCGCAGGCGCAGGCCGCCGCCGGCAAATTCGGCATCGTCGAAGCTGGCCTTGGCGAACGGCGAATCGGGCATCTTGCGGGCCAGCTTGAACAAGCTCTTTTTCAGCTTCTCGCACACGCCCTGCACCGCCGAACCGACCGTGGCCACGTGCGACGAGCCGCCTTCTACCGGCGCGACCGGCAGGGTCGAGTCGCCGAGCTGGAAGCGCACCCGTTCCAGCGGCATGCCCATGGCGTCGGCGGCGATGATGCACATCGCCGTATAGGTGCCGGTGCCGATATCGGTGGCCGCGCTGGAGACGACCAGCTTGCCGTCGGCATGCAGCACGGCGCTGGCGCGCGCGAACATCTGCATCGCGTCCCACATGCCGGTGGCCATGCCCCAGCCGATCAATTCGTGGCCTTCGCGCATGGCGCGCGGCTCGAGCGGGCGCTGGGCCCAGCCGAAGCGCGCCGCGCCCTGCTCGTAGCAGGCGCGCAGCTCCTTGGTCGAATACGGCAGGCCGTCGGTGGGATCGATGCCGGCGTAGTTTCGCAGGCGTAGCGCGAGCGGGTCCATGTTCAGTTCGTACGACAGTTCATCCATCGCCACTTCGAGCGCGTGCACGCCGTGCGCCGCGCCGGGGGCGCGCATGTCCATCGGGCTGAAGCGGTCCAGCGCCACCAGCTTGTAGCCGAGGCGGATATGCTCGCAGGCGTACAGCTGGCCCGACCAGTTGACTACCACTTCCACGTAGTCCTCGTTGCGCGAGGTTTCGGCCAGCGCTTCGTGGATGATGGCCGTCAAGGTGCCGTCCGGACGCGCGGCCAGGCGCACGCGCTGGATGGTTTCGGGGCGGTGCCCGAAGCTGAACATCTGCTGGCGCGTGAGCACCACGCGCACCGAGCGTTCCAGCTTGAGGGCGGCCATCACGGCCAGCGCCAGCTGGTACTGCGGCCGCAGGCCGGAACCGAAGGCACCGCCCACGTAGGGATTGCGCACGGTGACTTTGTCCTTGGACAGGCCGAACACGTGCGACACATACCAGCGGCTGTTTTGCGAACTCTGGGTCTTGTCGTAGATGGTCAGGTGGCCGTCGTCGGCGCGCACCACGGTCGAGGCGAACATTTCGAGCGGGTTGTGGTGCTCGACGCCGCTGTAATACTCGGCTTCCATCCGCACCACGGCCTTGTCCCACATGTCGTCGGCAAAGCCTTTCGGTTCGGGCGGCGGGGTGTAGCCGGCTTTCAGGCGGCTCGGCTTGTGGCTGCGCTCCATGTGTTCGACCAGGCTGGTTTGGTGCTCTTCCACCTCGTAGGCGATCCGCACCAGCGAGGCGCCATGGCGCGCCGCTTCGAACGTCTCGGCCACCACCAGCGCGACCGGCTGGCCGCTGCTGTGGATCCGGTCGTCGTAGAGCGGGCGGAATGGCGAGCCGCCGGGGGCGGTCATATCCTTGTAGAACAGGTCGAAGGAGCGCAGGCGCGGACGGTTCTCGTGGGTGATCACCTCGATTACGCCGGGCAAGGCCAGCGCCGCGGCGGCGTCGATCGAGGCGATGCGCCCTTTGGTGACGGTGCCGCTGACGACCACGCCGTACAACAGCGGATCGGCTGTATGCGCGGCCGGGTGTTCGGCGGCGTAGCGCGCCTGGCCGGTGACCTTGTCGCGGCCATCGACGCGCGAGACGGCCATGCCGATGGTGACAGGGCCGGTGCCTTCGTCGGCGACCGGGGTGCGCAGTGCGTCAATCAGATCGGTCACAGTGACTCCTTGCTGTCCGGTGCATGCATGTTGTCGATGGTGCCGGCGGCGGCCTGTTCGAGCGCGCGCACCACGGCGCGGCGCGCCATCGGAATCTTGAAATCGTTTTGTCCCTGGCCATGGGCGCCGGCCAGCAGCAGGCCGGCGCAGGCGTCGAAAGCGGCGCTGCCGGCGGGTTTGCCGACCAATAGCATCTCGGCTTGCGGCACGCGCCACGGTTTGTGCGCCACGCTGCCCAGGGCCACGCGCGCGGCGCGCACGATGCCGTCGGGGCCGATGTCGAGCGCGGCGGCGACGGACACCAGCGCAAACGCGTACGAGGCGCGGTCGCGGAACTTGAGGTAGGCCGAGTGGGCGGCATACTCTGCGCCCGGCGGCAGTTCGATGGCGGTGATCAGTTCACCGGGCAGCAAGGTGTTGTCGCGCTCCGGATTGGCGCCCGGCAGGCGGTGAAAGTCGGCAAAGTCGATGCGCCGTTCGCCCTGCACCGAGCTGACGTGGACCACCGCTTCCAGCGCCGCCAGCGCCACGCACATGTCCGACGGATGGGTGGCGATGCAATGCTCGCTGGCGCCCAGGATGGCGTGCTGGCGCGTCAGGCCGCCGATGGCCGAACAGCCGCTGCCCGGTGCGCGCTTGTTGCACGGGACGGCGGTATGGTAAAAATAGTGGCAGCGCGTGCGTTGCAGCAGGTTGCCGCCGTCGGTGGCCATGTTGCGGATCTGCGGCGAGGCGCCGGCCAGGATCGCCGCCGACAGCAGCGGGTAGCGGGTGCGCACCAGCCGGTGGTAGGCGGTATCGGCATTGCGCGCGGTGGCGCCAAGCAGCAGGCCGCCTTGCGCCGTGGGCGCGATGGCGTCCAGCGCCAGGCTGTTGATGTCGACCAGGGTGGTGGGGCGCATCACGCCCTCTTTCATCAGGTCGACCAGATTGGTGCCGCCGGCGATGAAGGCGGCGTTGACGCCGGCGGCGCAGCGCAGCGCGTCGGCATTCGCCTGCGGCGCGTGGAAGGTGACCGGGTTCATGCGGGCACCGTGCCGGGAATGGCAGGACGGTCGGGATGGTCCTTGTGATCGGCCAGGCCCATCACCCCGGTGACGGCGGCCACGATCTGCGGGTAGGCGCCGCAGCGGCAAACATTGCCGCTCATGAGTTCACGCACCTCGGCCACCGTGCGCGCTTCGCCTTCGCGCAGCAGGCCGATGGCCGAACACAGCTGGCCGGGCGTGCAATAGCCGCACTGGAAGGCGTCGTGGTCGATAAAGGCTTGCTGCAGCGGATGCAGCCTGGTCCCGTCGGCCAGGCCTTCGACGGTGACGATCTCCTTACCGTTCTGCATCACCGCCAGGGTCAGGCAAGAATTGATGCGCTTGCCGCCGACCAGGACGGTGCAGGCGCCGCACTGGCCATGATCGCAGCCTTTCTTGGTGCCGGTCAGGCCGGCGCGCTCGCGCAGCAGGTCGAGCAAGGTGACCCAGGCTTCGACCTCGACCTGGTGCTGCTGTCCGTTGATGCGCAGGCTGATGGGATAGGTGGTGGCGGCCGGCGCGTGCGCGGCCTTGATATGGACGTCCATGAATAGTCGACTCTGCTTGTGTGGGAGCCAACTTTATCCAGAATGCCCATCTTGATCTGTTAGCGAACGAACGTTCGTAACAATCGGTAATTTATTTGTGTGTCGCACAAGTCACAAAACAGGGGAACGGCTTATCCGCAGCTTCCCTTGACGCTGTTGTTTTGATGGAACTGCTCCCAATCGGTCAGGCGCCGGGTCGCCGCGCCCAGCAGCACGCGCTCGACTACGGCGGCCGGAATGTCCGATGCGCGGAAGTACGCCAGCGCCACCTGGCGGCTCAGGGTGCGGTCGTACGTGACGCCAAGATCGACCAGGAGCGACAAGCCGCTGTTGTCGCATTGGCGACGATCGGGAGCATTCAATTGGTGAGCCTTTCTGGTGGGGTCCATCTACCCCTTTTTACAATAGCCGAGATTTATCATGTCCACAAATAGCGCTTTGCTATTGATGATTTTCCAACCGGAAATCTACACCATTTTTCATGACTCCATTCATTCTGATGCTCGAACAACTGTTGCTTAACTGTGTTGGCGAACTTCATGCAGCAGTGATAAATTGGCCACTTTTGGTAAGTGAGGAGGCGTGATGGAACGCTATGAACGCCACTTCGTGTCGCAGCGAATTGGCAGAGCCATTGGCGCGGTGGAGTTTGATGGGGATGGGATGGGCGTGGTGGAAATCAGCGCGCCGGAGGGGCCGGCACGCATGCTGTTTTCGTTCACACTCAGCGGCGGGCCGGACACGCATGCGCCGACACCGGCCCTGGCCGAAGTGCTGCTGCGAACGGCAATCTCGCAGGTGCACAAGGAAATCCTGAAGCCGCCGCCGGGGGGCAGCGACGAAAGCCGCTGCCTGTCGAACCTGTGCCCGCCGTGGATTGGCGACCTGGAAGTGGCGCCGTACGGCGGCGCCACTTCCGGCTACGCATCCCAGGCAAACCGGGAGCCGTAGCCGGCCTGCCGTCAGTGGCCGGTGTGGCGGCCGTCGCCGTGGCTGTGGCCGACCGTCTCCACTGGCGCGCTGGTCCCGTTCACGCCTTCGAAGAAGAAGGGTTTACGCGCCTTGGGCGTGGCGCCGACCTCGTTCATGGTCGCCGTCTCGTACACGCGCCCGCCGATCATCACATGCGTCAGGCGGTCGGAGCTGCGGATATCCTTGACCACATCGCCGTCGATGATCGACAGGTCGGCCAGCTTGCCCACTTCGAGCGAGCCGACATCCTTGTCCAGGCCCAGATAGCGCGCGCCGTTGAGGGTGGCCGAACGAATCGCTTCGAGCGGCGTCATGCCGCCCTGGACCAGCGACCACATCTCCCAGTGCGCGCCCAGCCCTTCGCGCTGGCCGTGCGCGCCGATATTGACCGGCACGCCCACGCGCTGCAAGGCCGTCGCCGTGCGCGCCACGCGGTGCACGTTGAAGTCTTCTTCCGGCGCGGTTTCGCGGCGGATCGAGCGCGGTTCCAGCACCGCGCGCGGCACGTAGCGCGACAGGATCGGATGGCGCCAGACATCGGTGCGCGCGTACCAGTAATGCTCGCCGTCGAGGCCTCCGTACGACACCACCAGGGTCGGCGTGTAGCCCACCCTGGTCTGCGACCACAGCTGCTTGACGTCGTCGTAGGCGTCTTCCACCGGAATCGAATGCTCGACGCCGGTGTGGCCGTCCACCACCATCGTCATATTGTGCTGGAACAGCGAGCCGCCTTCGGGCACCACCATCATGCCGGTCTGGCGCGCCGCCTCCAGGATTTGCTGGCGCTGTTCGCGGCGCGGCTGGTTGTAGCTCTTGACGCTGATCGCCCCGCCCGCTTTCAGGCGCCGCACGTGGGTGAGCGCGTCGTCCAGGCTGTCGACCGGCGCGGCGAAGTTGCCCTTGGCGCCGTACAGGATGGTGCCGGTCGAATAAATGCGCGGGCCGACCACCTGCCCGGTGCGCTGCAATTCGCTGTGGGTGAAGACGGTGCCGGTCTCGTTGGACGGGTCGTGCACGGTGGTCACGCCGAAGGCCAGGCCCGCGTAGTCGACCCAGCTTTGCTGCGGCACGATGCCGTCTTCGCCCATGGTGCCGTGCCAGTGCGCGTCGACCAGGCCGGGGATGACGCTTTTTCCCCTGGCGTCGATGCGCGTTGCGCCGCTTGGGACGGCAATGTCGGCCGCCTGGCCGATGGCGGCGATGCGCTTGTCCTTGATGACGATGCGGCCGTTCTCGATCACTTCATCGCCATTCATGGTCACGATGCGCGCACCGTCGATGACTACGGTGGCGCGCGGCGCGCCCGATTGCGCGCGAAAGCCGATCCTGAGGCCCGGCTGGGCCGCCAGCGCGCTCAATCGCAGTTTTTCCTTTTTGGCGTCCGGGTCGCTTGGCGCAAAGGCGTTTTTGAGCTCGCGCGTGAACAGCTGGTCGCCCAGCGAATAATGCAGCGCGCCGCTGTCGCCCGACCAGTGCAGGTAGTCGCCGGCGTCAAGGTCGAGCTGGCGCACCGGCAGGGCTTCGGTCTTTTCGCCGATGGTGATGACCTTGCCGGCCATCGGCATCGGCGCCACCCAGGTGTGGAAACGCTCGCCGTAGGCCAGCCAGGCGCCGTCCGGCGAGAGGCTGAAACTGGTCACGAACTCGCCTTTGACGATGGCGTGCTCCTCGTGTTTGTCGAGGCCGATGCGCACCAGCGAGGTGGTGGTATCGACTTCGTTGGCGCTTACCGTGCGCGTGACATACACATGGTTGCTGTCGCCGGCGTACTGCGGCGCGCGGCCGTCGTCGGTGACCAGCACCGGCTTGCCCTTGCCATCGCTGGCGACCTTGTAGACGCCCGTCTCCAGGCCGTGCCATGGGCTGAGCAGGAAGCGGCCCTGCCCTTTGACGTAGACCACGTCCTTGCCGTCGGGCGAGAAGGCCGGCTCGATGTATTTGCCGGGCGTGCTGGTGAGCGTGGTTTCCTTGCCGCTTTTCAGGTCGATGGTGCGGATCGAACCGAGTTGTTCGTCATCCCAGGTGGCGAACACGATGCGCTGGCCGTCGCGCGAGAATTTCGGAAAGTATTCGAAATGGTCGCCCTGGCGCGTCAGGCGCCGTGGCTCGCCGTTGGGCAAGTCGCGCACGTATATGTGGCCGAGCGCCGAGTAGACCACCTTGTTGCCTTGCGGCGCCACGTTGACCCAGCGCAGCTGGCGCACGTCGAACTGGTCGGGTGCGACCGCGTGCGGGAAACGCAGCGCTTCGCGCACCTCGCGCGTGTCCTTGACGTGGAACGGAATCTCCCTGGCCGATTTGGCAAACGGATCGACGCGCCATATCTTGCCCTTGGCCCAGACCACGATCTCTTTGCTGCCCGGCATCCAGCTGAACGCGGGATACACGCCGTGGATGGCCCAGGCTTCCTGCAGGTCGCGCTCCAGCCCGCTCCAGGCCGGCGTTTCGATGCCGCTGGACAGGTCTTTGAGGAACAGGGTCGACTGGTTGCGCACGCGCCGCACGAAGGCCAGGTATTTGCCGTCCGGCGACGGGGTCGGCCGCACCGCGCCGCCCGGACCGCTCACGAAGGGCTTGGTCTTTTCTTCTTTCAGGTCGCGCCGGAAGATCTGGTAGATCTGCGCATTGGAATTCTTGTTGTACTCGAATGCGGTGCCGCCGGTGGTGTCCTGCGAATAGTAGACGTAGCGGCCGTCCGGCGAAAACGCCGGCTCGCCCAGGTCCTTTTGCCAGTTCGGCTTTTCGTTCAGCTGCACCCCGCCGCCCTGCGTGTGGAACATCCAGATTTCGCCGGAACCGAGCGAGCGGGTGCCGGAATAATGTTTGCGCGCGGCGATGTACTTGCCGTTCGGATGCCATACAGGGTTGTTCAGCAGGCGGAACTTTTCCTTGCTCACTTCGCGCGCGCCGCTGCCGTCCACATTCATGATCCAGATGTTGTCGCCGCCGGCCGCGTCCGACATGTAGGCCAGTTGCTTGCCGTCCGGCGAAAAGCGCGCCTGCATTTCCCAGGCCATCGAGTGGGTCAGCGCGGTCGCTTCGCCGCCGCCGATCGGCAGCAGGTACAGGTCGCCCAGCAGGTCGAACACGATGTGCTTGCCGTCCGGGCTGACGTCGACGCTCATCCAGGTGCCGGTGGCGGTGTCGATCTTGACGGTGCTGGCCGGGCCGGGAGGATTGTTGACATCCCACTTTTTTTTGTCGGTGCTGCTGTCGTCGGCGGCGATGGTGCCGGACGCGGATGAGGCCAGGATGGCGGCCAGGACGGTGGCGCGAAGTGGATGCATGAGACTCTGTAGAGAATGGGTTGACGGTACCGGCGGCGCGGGTAGCACTGCCGATGAGCAAGCGATTCTACGATGGGGATGGTGCCGCGGGCAAACGCTGGGCGAGTTGACGTCTTGTAAAGACGCGTGGATGCGACACCGCCTTACCAGGGCTTCCACCAGGGCTTCTTCGTCGGCTCGGATTCGTAGACGAGACGCATGACAGTTCCCTCGATGCCGAAGGCGGATTCGGCATAAACGACGCGAATTTTCTCATCGGCGCTTTCGCCCAGGGTGTCGCCATCGTTGATGACCTGTCCATTTTCCAGCAAATATTGCGCTATCGCTTCAAAGCGCTCCCTCAACTCGGCTGGCGGCTCGGTCGCGCCCTGCGCCTCCAGTTCCATCAGCCCGAGCTCGGCCAGGCCGGTGGTGAAACCCGAACTGAGCGCGTCAACCTCGGTCCAGCCAACGCGGCAGTCGACCCAGATGGTCAACGGCGGGCCCAAGGGCATGATCTTGACGGCGAAGTCGATGAACATGTCTTTGGGCACAAGCAGCGCGGCATTCGTCCAGAACACGCCCGGGGTGCCCGGGGTCGTCGCCATCAGCGCGGCCGTCACCTGCGTGAGTACCGTCGACAGTGCGACCGGGGCGAGCTCGCCACGCACGGTGACGAGCGCGTGGTGCTTGTGTCCCGGCACGACGGATGCCGCATCCGGCCAGAGAATGCTGGTAGCGCAGGGCCCTTCCAGGTCCGACCAGGGGACCGGGGCGGGCATCGTACCGATGACCACTTCCGCGCCGGCGAGATTGAACGCCAGCGTGTTTTCTTCGGCGGAAACGTCGGAAATGAGCGGCAGGCCTGGCCAGCTCGATGAAAGGAAGGCTTGCAGTTCGTTGACAGCGTATGCAGGCGCTTCGTTGAAGAGAATCATGGATATTTGCAGCGGCACGGCGAGCTCCTTGTTTTTTGCGATGTTCAGTTTGCCAGCGGCCGGGGCCAATTGAAGACACAGGGCTATATATGGCGTAAACTGCCATGTTAAGTGATAGACACAACCCCGTGACGTCGCCCCACCCATGCACACCGAACCTGATCGATCAGCAGAAAGCCTTCAATGGCTACGTCCGCCATGTCTGGAACAGCATGCTTGCGGGGACGAGGCAGACTGATGAAGGCATCATGCGTCTGTATGAGCTCTTCGAGAAGGATGAAATTTCCATGCCTGGACATGCGCAAGCTCCAGCATCGGGAGCACTTCCTTCACGCGGGCCGGGAGGCGTGCGAGAAGCCGTCTTCCGCCCTGCCTTGCGCACGCACTTCGCCAGGCTGACGATGCAGTTTCTATTCCAGATCGACGATATTTTTATGATTACAGGACGCGGATGCGTGCTCGTACCGGGCGTGCCATTCGCGTTTCCGGCCGTCATCCGCGCCGGGACCAGGATTGTCATCGTATCGCCTGCCGGAGAACGGCTGGACACCGTCATCGCCGGATGCGAAATGATACATCGTGGTACTCCCTCCAGCCATGCCCCAATTTGCCTGCCGCTCAATGTCCCCAAAGAGATGCTGGCGCTCGGGTCACGTGTTTACCTGGCGCAGAGTGGCGATCAGCAATCCGACGGCTGAAAGAACATGGCATCAACCGCAAGGCTAGCCGTAGCGATGCAGATCATCGCTATCGGTTGCCACGCACGCCACGAATTCATTGAAATTGCTCGATACCTTACCCAGGCGCGTAGCGCCTACCGCATCGACATGACCGAAATGCGCCGATGACGGATCGAGGTCGATCACATAATGCACGCATTCCATCAGATGATCGGCGCAGATAAAAAGATCCCCGGAAAGGAGCGGCGCAAGGTCGGTGCCGACGTCATCCTCACTGGCGCGGCGCCATTCGTCGAGTGCCCAGAAACGCACGCACGATGGCCATTCGTCCGCAAATTCGGGCGCGCCATTCATGATCGCGTAGTTGGAGCGCACCTGCTGCGGAAGGCGCACCCGGTTCGCTGATTCGAAGGCATCGAACTGCGCCATCGACGCGGGCTTTCCCGCAACTTTGCCTTCTTTTACCAGTTGACCGCGCACAGACCGAAAATCGTACATCGCTCTCTCTCCGACAAGATCGTCCATTGCAAAGCAGCTAATTGGTCACTACCTGAGCTGCCGACCAAAAACGTCGCCGGCGCTCTGGAAAAGATCATTGGAAGGAATCCAGGGCAACTGCGCTTACCTCACCCACGCGCACAAGATAGCAGAGGCGACGCGGCCTGTTGCCGTCTCTGACCATCTTGGTATTGATCACAACAGTACGGGGCTGTTGCGAGACATGTCTGGCGTCAATGGACGGCGTACTCGGCGAATGCTGGCTCGCGAACTGGGCGGCGGCTTCATGACCGACGATTCCCGACAGGATGACGATGGCGCCGTCGACGTTTGCCTGCAATTCGAATCGGCGCGATTGGGGAAGCAGAAACAGCGTGCCCGCATAGTCGGCGCCTGTTTCCTCGATTTCCGTTTCTTGCAAGCGGCGGCGAGCCAATGCCACTGCGCAGGCATCGAGAAAGATATCCTGTGATCCGCAAACCACGCGCAAAGTCGCTTTGTGTTCATCGAGCCGAACGAAAAACTGCGTCAAGGGCGTTAGCAGTCCCGGATCGAGCGCGGCGGCGGCTTCATCGGATGTCGCGGCGTCATTGGCGCCGATGCCTGCAAGCGTATCGACGAGCGCAGTGAGAACCGTGCGTAGCGGGGTTGCCGTCGAGTTAGTCGCGTCGATTGCCTCTTCAAGGATAAAACCCATCGCTCCCCGGACAACGTCCGTCAACAGCATGTTCGAGCGATCCGTGAAATCGGCACGGGCTGAGTCGGCGGGTCGATTGGCGGCACTCGTGGCGAATGCCGTCGTGATCAAGTCGTGGATATCGTTGAGTGCCTCTGCGGCAAATTCAACGTTGATGCCTTGCGCGTTCTTGAGCGGGCCGCCGCCAAAAAATATCCCAATTTCGGCGTGCAAATCCGGACGATTGCTTAGGCGCTGCAACTGTTCTTCGATGGCGGCCTTGCGGCACGTGTATTGGAGGAAGCCGATGGGATCGTCCGCTTCGCTGCGCGAGGCAAGCAGTGCCTCAACGGCGGCAAGATCGGCGGCCAGAAAATCAAGCTCGCGGTGTTTACGCATGTGGCCCTCCACCCAGTTGACGCTCCATGTCGTTGAGCAGCATCAATGCGGCACGATCATCATGGTCCGCCATTGACACCTTCAACATTCCTTTCCACAGCAACGTGGCGCGCTGGTGAGAAAACAATCCGAACCAGTACCGCGTGTCGTCGACCAAACGCTCGGCGTGATTGGCGAGATCCACGAAGTAGCCATCACAGCGGTAACGCAGCCGCGTCCTTCCCGCATCAAACAGATCGAGGTTATCCAGTGCCAACTGACGCTTTGTTTGAGAATTTCCGGGCAAATGTGCAAAGGTCACGATATCGATATCCGCAGGAGAACGGCCGGTAGCCATCTCGATACCCTCCGTAAAACTGCCATTGAGCCATTGCCAACCGTCACATATACCGATGGCGCGCAAGTCACCTCTATATGATAGCAGTCCGCGTAAAATCGCAATGCGGTTTGGACTTCTACCGAATCTTCGGATCAGCTCGATTAAATCTGTATCGTAAGGCGACATGTGGGCTCGTGAGCTGGCTTCTGCACCGGTATAGGGCGGCAGGACAAGCGCCGCATTCATCGTTGGAATCATTATCGTCTCGCAGTCAGGAAGAGTTTCGGTCTACACCAAACCCATCACCCTAAGCTGAGAGGTGCAGTCGTTCCGTGCGTAAGGCCAATGAAACTGCTCGCGTGAAGTCCATGCAACACCGAATCGGCGGACAAGAAATTTCAACAAGGAATCATGATTCACCCATAAAAAAGCCCGCGATAAGGCGGGCCTTTTCATCCGGCACGCCCGCAAACAGGCATGCCACTCACGTCAGCTTAGAAATCAAACGCCGCCGACAGCCTGATCGCGCGCGGCGCGCCCAGGTTCAAGCGCCCTGCTCCCCACGCGCTCTCGAAATACTCCTTGTCGGCCACGTTGGTCACGAAAGCGCGCAGCACCACCGGCATGCTGCCGAAACGGGTCGCGTATTTGGCGCCCAGGTCGAGCGTGGTCCACGAGTCCAGCTTCAGGCTGTTATCCGCCGCCAGCCACTGCGAACCGGTGTAATTGATGCGCGAGCTCAGTTCCAGGCCCGGCACCGCCGCCAGCGCGTAATCGAGGCCGATATTGGCCGTCATGCGCGGCACGCCGAACTGCGCCTTACCCTGATTGATGCCCTTGTTGGTCTTGGTCTGCTCGGCCTTGGTGTAAGCCACGCCACCGAGCAAGGTGATGTCATTGCCGGCCTTGCCGAACACATTCCATTCCACGCCGCGGTTGCGCTGCTCGCCATCTGTCGACATGCGGTTGTTCGATTCGATCAGCGCCGGTTTGCTGATCTGGAACACGCTCAGGGTTTGCGTCAGCGTATTCATGTTCCACTTCACGCCGGCCTCGAGCTGCTTCGACTTGTACGGCTTGAAGGTTTCGCCTTCGTTCGCGTACGGCGCCTTGACCGTGGTGCCGGCGCTCAGGCCTTCGACGTAGTTGGCGTACAGCGACACGTTCTCGCCCCACGGCTTATAGACCACGCCGGCCAGTGGCGTGACCGCCGTTTCTTCATACTTGCTCAGCTTCTGCTCGACTTTCTGGGCGCGCACGCCGAGCGTCAACTGCAGCTTGCCGTCGGCGAACCAGATCGAATCGACCGCGCTCAGCGCCGTCATCACATCGTCGTTGACCCGATTGTAGGTCGAGGCATCTTTACCGGCCGGCATGGTGATCGGGGTCGGGTTGTAGAGGTTGCTGTTGATCGCCGCCGTGCCGTTGGCGCGGCCGCCGCCTTCGTAGTTCATCACATTGGCCGCCAGCGTCACCTTGTGCGCGATGGCGCCGGTGTTGAACTGGCCGCGCACGCCCATCTCGGCGGTGGTGGTTTCGTACTCGCCCCACGAGTTGTAGGCGGTGCCGGTGGCCTTGCCGCTGCTGCCGCCCGAGACCGGCAATACCGGACGGGTGCCGAAGATGAAGCCGTCGTACGAGTGCTTGGCCGTGCCGGCCGAGGCGAACGCGCTCCAGCCGGCGCCCAGTTCCACCTGGCCGCGCACGATCAGGCCCTGGGTTTCGGTGTTGCTGTAGACATCTTCGCCATAGAAGAAGTTGGTCGAGCCGTGCGGCGCTTTCGGCACGCTGGTCCAGCCGGTGATGATCGGCTGCATCGGCGCGCCCTTGCGCACCTTGTTGGTCAGCGAGTAGGCGTCCATCTCGACGTTCCAGCCCTTGCCCTGGTAGTCCACGGCCACATGGCCGATTTCGCGGCGTTTGGTCTGGTGGTCGAGCCAGGTTTTGCCGCCCGACAGCACGCCGTTGACGCGCACGCCCAGCGCCTGGTCGTCGCCGAAGCGGCGCGCCACGTCGGCATGCACGCCCACGTTCGACTTGCTCGATACCGAGGTCGTCACGCGCGTCAGCGGGGTGGCGCCGGCGCGTTTCGGCACCAGGTTGATCGCGCCGCCCACGTCGCCCGCCGGCGGCAGGCCCATCATCATGGCGCCGGGACCTTTCAGCACTTCGACCCGCTCGAACATCTCGGTCGGGGTATTTTGCTCCGGGGCCAGGCCGTAGGCGCCATTGATCGCCATCGAGCCCGAACCGACGCCGAAGCCGCGGATATTGAAGTTCTCGACCACGTGGCCTTCGTTGGTGGTGGTGCGCACCGACGGGTCGTTCTTGAGCACGGCGCCGATGGTCTGGGCTTGCTGGTCGGCGATGGTTTGCGCGGTGTAGGCGGTGATGTTGAACGGCGTGTCCATCACGCTTACGTTGCCGAGCACGCCAAGGCGGGCGCCTTTGGCGACCTTGCCGCCGGCAGCGGCCGCAGGCAGGCTGTCCGGCGTTTCGGCGGCGGCCTTGACGGTGATTTCTTTCATGGTTTCGACAGGCGCCTGGGCCATGGCCGGCAGGGCCAGGGTAGCGATCATGGTCATGCAGGCCATGGGAATGGTACGGAAAGCACACACAGGGACAACTCGCATTACATTTGCTCCATCTGGTTAGAGGTTATTTGGTGAGAAGTTCTTTGATTCGAATTCGTTGGCGATGACGGCATGGATGCATCGAGCTCGCGCCAGACGCTTTGCTGCTGGCCCGAACGGGCGCGCCGGCGCACCCGCGCCGCCATCCACAGCAGCAGCGCGCCGCCGAGCAGCGACAAGCCGTCGATCCAGAGATAATCGGCGACGTAAGGCTTGCCGACCGGCAGACCAGGGAATATGCCGGCCAGCGCACTGGTAAGCGGCACCAGCAGGGTCGCCAGGGCGGCGCCGAAGGTCAGGCGGTAACCGGCCCAGGCCGCCCCCTTGGCCAACGCCGCCAGCAGCCCGAGCGCGAGCGCGCCGTTGAAGACGGCCAGGCCGAGGCCCGCCATGTCCAGCCCCAGGCCGGCCTGCCAGCGCAGCGCCACCAGCCCCAGCGGCAGGCCGATGACGGCGCCCAGGCACAGGCCGACCGTCAGTGCGGCCACCGCCCGCACGTGGCGCGGCTGCGCCAGCGGCGTGGCCAGCTGGCGGTTCTTGCGCAGGCGCGATTCGATCCACAGCAGGTTGCCGGTGTAGAACAGGATCGCGCCGAGCAAACCCATCGCCACGTAGGCCAGGCGCACCGGCACGCCGCCAAAACTGCCGAAGTGCAGCGCGAAAATGGCGGACAAGCTCGCTTCCCAGTTGTTTTGCTGGTGCGGCAGCAGGCTGATGCCTTTGTTGAGCTGGCCGCTGACGGGATTGAAGTTCATGAAGCCGGCACGCGGGGCGCGCATATGGCCGCTCCAGTCTTCGCCGCCCATGTTCACTTGCGGTTTGGGGCTGTTCAGGCCGCGGTAAGTCAGTTCGGTCGGCGTGAAGCTGGCGGAAATGGTGCGCGCGCTGGCCAGCAGGCGCGATGGCGCCACCCAGTTCGCGCTCGCGCCCGGCACAGCCTTGCCCTTGGCGCGCGGTTCGGCCCCGGCCGGCTTGCCGATGGCGTGGATGGTGGCGTCCTGCGTGTCATAGACCCAGTCGTGCAGGCAGAAGCCGGCCGTGGTCAGGGCAATGGCCAGGTGGAACGGCAGGCTGGTGATGCCGATCAGGTTGTGGGCGTCGAGCCAGAAGCGCTTGACGTTGGCGCCGATGCGCAGCACCAGCAAGTCCTTCACCAGCGAGGGCAGCAGGATCACCACGCCCGAAATGAGCGCCAGCGCATACAGCAGCGCCACCAGGCCGATGATCGGCTCGGCCACGGCGTCGGCCAGCGGCAAGCCGCCGTTGCGGTGCACCTGGTCGACAAAGTGGGCGGCCGGGCCGGTCTGCGCGGCGCTCGTTTGCAGGCGGCCGGCCACGTCCAGCGTGACCTGCCAGCTCGCGCCCTGCTGGTCGGTGTAGCGCATGCGGCCGTAGCCGGGCCGTTCGCCATCGAGCACCAGCACGGCGCTGCCGACGGCCGGGTCGCGCGCGGCGAAAAATGCGGCGGCGAGCGGGTCGAGCGGCGAGCTGGCAGCCTGCCGCGCAGTCGGCGGCGCTTCGGCCCAGCGCCCGATTTCGGGGGCGAACATGGTCAACGCACCCGCGTAGAACGCGATGAACAGCATCACGCCGCTGAGGATGCCGACCCAGGTATGCACCACTTTGTAGGTGCGCACGATCTCCGCCTTCATGCGGCGCTCGCGCCGGCTTGCATCAGAAGGTAGCAGGCTAACGCGGCGAGCGCGTTGGCCAGCGCCAGCCACAGCCAGCAGGCGCGCTTGCTGGGCAACAGGAACACCAGCGCGATGGCCGCGACCCAGAGCGGATACACCACCCACATCGTCAATTGCCCGAGCACCGGGCCGGCCCCCAGAAAGCGCATCAGCTGGTGCAGCACGCCGCTGACGGCGATCGCCAGCGGATAGCCGAGCACCAGGGCCAGCAGGCCGTTGTGCAGCAAAACCCGGTCGCGCCGGGTGGTGTCCTTAGCCATGCGCCCTCCCCGCCCGGGCTTTGCGCACGGCGCGCAGCACGCCGACGGCCGGCAGGGCGAACATCCACACGGTCAGCACGCTCAGGATGGCCGTAAACGTGCTCATGCGGGCGGACAGCGCCAGCACGGCCAGCACCAGCGGGGCCGCACCCGACACCCAGCCGAGCAGGGCCGGCAGGCGTGGTTCGGCCCTGGCCGTGCTGAAATTGCAGCACGCGGCGGACAGCAGCGTCAGGATCAAGGCTAGGGCAAGCAACATACTGGCTTTCAACTCGCCCGTGGGACTGGGGAGACGGCCGCATCTTACTCCAAATAGAAATGATTCTCAATACGACGGTTGAGTAAAATATATCTTTTTGACGATTATTGATTCCACAAAGAAATTTTGGTATAGTTATCGCAGCCGTTGTTGCGGCTCGGGCACAGGCCCAAATAGCGCCTGCTTGCTCTCGTACTCACCAGAATTTCCTCCGGCCATGCTCCCGCCGATCCTTGCTGTTGCAAAATACTGACGCCTGACGTCAGCGACCGGGACGCCTCATGGACATAGCACTTTCCGACTCCGCCGATCTGAAACGTGTGCGCGCCCTGTGCGCCCTGTGCGTGCTCGACACGCCGCAGGAAGACCGCTTCGACCGCCTCACCCGCCTCGCCTCGGCCGTCCTGGCGGTGCCGATCGCGCTCGTTTCGCTGGTCGATGCGCAGCGCCAGTGGTTCAAGTCGCGGGTAGGGCTGGACACCACTGAAACGCCGCGCGCGATCTCGTTTTGCACCCACACGGTGGCGCAGCGCGAGATGCTGGTGGTGGAAGACGCGCTGCGCGATGCGCGCTTTGCCGCCAACCCGCTGGTCACCGGCGCCCCGGGCATTCGCTTCTACGCCGGCCAGCCGGTGTTCTCGCACGATGGCGAGGCGGTCGGCACCCTGTGCATCATCGATACCGTGCCGCGCAGCTTCGACGAGGCGGCGCGCGAGACGCTGCGCGACTTCGCCGGGCTGGTCGAGGATGAACTGAACAAGGGTGCGCTGATCGACGCCCGCCTGCGCGCCGAACAAGCCCTGCATGCGCTCAACGAAGAACTCGAACACCGCATCGAAGAGCGTACCCGCTCCCTGAGCGAGGCCAACGACACGCTCAAGCGCGAAATCCGCCAGCGCCTGGCCGCCGAAGAGACCCTGCGCACCAACGAAGAGCGCATCCGCACCATCATCGATTCGTCCTTCAGCGCCTTTGTCAGCACCGATGCCGCCGGCATCGTGGTGGACTGGAACCTGTCGGCCGAACGCACCTTCGGCTGGAGCCGCGCCGAAGCGCTGGGCCAGGAACTGGCCACCCTGATCGTCCCCGAAAACTACCGCGCCGGCCACCGCGCCGGCATGCAGCGCTTCGTCCGCGACGGCGTGGGCAATGTGATCAACACGCGCATCGAGATGCCGGCCCGCACCAGGGATCAGGGCGACATCACGGTCGAAATGACCATCAACGCCTTTCACGCCGGCGGCGACCTGTTTTTCGGCGCGTTCTTGCACGACGTGTCGGAGCGCATCCGCGCCAAGCTGGCCTTGCAGGAAAAGCAGCAATTGCTCGACACGGTGCTCGAGACGCTCGATGTCGGCGTGGTGGCCTGCTCGGCAGACGGCGAGCTGACCCTGTTCAACCGCGCCGCGCGCGAATTCCACGGCCTGCCGCCGCAGGCGCTGCCGAGCGGCGACTGGGCCTCGCATTACAGCCTGTTTTCAAGCGACGGCGCCCATCCGATGGAAGAACGCGAGGTACCGCTGGTGCGCGCCCTGCATGGCGAGACGATCAAGGATTGCGCCATGGTGATCTCAGCGAGGGGCCGCAACCGGCGCTACGTGCTGGCCAGCGGACGGCGCATGATCGGCCCGAACGGCGAGGCCATGGGCGCGGTGGTGGCGATGAAGGACATTACGGAGCTGAACGACTCGCAGCGCAGGCTCAAGGTCAACGAGCAGCGCCTGCGGGCGATCACCGAAAACCTGCCGGCGCTGATCGGCCAGGTCGACAAGGCCGGCAATTTCACGTACCTCAATACCCTGGCGCTGCGCTTTTACGGGCGCGAAAAATCCCAGCTGATCGGCCAGCCGGTGCGCCAGGCCTACAGCGCGCCCGAGTTCGAACGCGTCGAACAGTTCATGAAACTGGCGCTGCAGGGCAAGCGCGTCTCGTTCGAAGATGAACTCACGGTCGAGGGGCGCAGCTCGCATTATCACGCCTCGTACATCCCCGACATCGATGCCAGCGGCTCGGTGAACGGGTTTTATGCGATGGCCTTCGACATCACCGCCAGGAAGCGCAGCGAAATCCGCCAGCGCGACAGCGAGGAGCGCCTGCGCACCGTCACCGACAACCTGCCGGCGCTCATCTCCTATCTCGACACCGACCTGCGCTACCGCTTCGCCAACGCCATGTACAAGCAGTGGTACGGCGTGGATCCGGCGGCAATGGTCGGCAAGAGCATCAGCGAGATCTTTCCCGCGCACTTCTGCGGCCAGCGCGAACAACAGCTGCGACGCTGCCTGGAAGGCCACACCGTGCAGCTCGAACTCGAAATCGAGCACGCGGGCGACACCCGCATCCTTCACTCGGTGTACATTCCGCACCTGCGCGACGGCGTGGTGCTGGGCGCCTACCTGCTCTCGACCGACGTGACGGCGGCGCGCCGGCACGAGGCCAACCTGAAGGCGCTGGCCCATACCGACACCCTGACCGGCCTGCCGAACCGGCGCAGCTATGAAGCCGAACTGGAAGCGGCCCTGGGGCGCAGTGCGCGCAACCGCAGCGGCATGGCATTGATGCTCCTCGATATCGACCGCTTCAAGCAGATCAACGATACGCTCGGCCACGCCGGCGGCGACGAGGTGCTGCGCGAATTCGCGCGGCGCCTGCTGCGCGCCGTGCGCAAGACCGACACGGTGTCGCGCCTGGCGGGCGACGAATTCACCATCATTCTGGAATGCGTGCGCTCGCCCGAGGAAAGCGCCAGGGTCGGCGCCAAGATCGTCGAGGCCATGCGGCCGCTGTTTTCGGTGGGCGAG
This sequence comes from Massilia mucilaginosa, assembly GCF_011682145.1. Classification (GTDB taxonomy): domain Bacteria; phylum Pseudomonadota; class Gammaproteobacteria; order Burkholderiales; family Burkholderiaceae_D; genus Telluria_A; species Telluria_A mucilaginosa. The sequence goes on along the minus strand of NZ_WHJH01000013.1, from coordinate 23,308 downwards.
ATGGCGCGCCAGGTCTCGACCAGCATCGGCATCGCCTGGACCAACAGCGCCGCCGACGATGCGCGCGCCTTGTCGACCCGGGCCGACGCCGCCCTGTACCAGGCCAAGGAGGCCGGACGCAATCAGTTCTGCGTGGCGGCGGCGCCATAAAACACCCGTTTTTTATACCGAAACCGCCCTGTAGCGACCCGCATTGCTAAGTTGTAAGCGCTTTATACAATTTGATATGCGAGCAGGACAATAAGGAGAATCAGGCGCACTGGGGACATATTCGTGGCCGGGATTGGCGCGTGGGCCCAGGCGGCAATAATGGCCATCCCGCCGCGCGCGGCCTCCGCACGGAACGTCGGGCAATTGGCATGCAACGGACGTTAATAACGGTTATATATAATGTGAATAATCATTCTTTGTTGTTTTCAACCAACATCGAATGGCATTCCGCTTTACCCCGGACTACCATTTCTTATCCCATCAAAAAGCTATTTCCAACAGCAAATGTGTCTGATATCTGTATTAAATTTGTCCAGAAGTTATTGACACAAATCACACCAAGTCTTACTCTCCTACCCTTAAGCAATATTATTGCAATTTAGAAATTAAGAATGCACCTCGCCGGACGTTCTCTTCTAATCGGGAAAGCGGAAGATGGGATCGGATGTTGCATTAGCGCTCATGGCGCAAATTCTGTGGGGCGCGGTCATCATCAGCGCCCCGATTCTGCTCTGCACCCTGGTCATCGGTCTGGTCGTGAGCGTACTCCAGGTCGTCACCCAGATCCAGGACATGTCGCTCACCTTCATTCCCAAACTCATCGGCACCGTGCTGGCGCTGGTGTTTTTCGGTCCCTGGATGCTGCGCAAGCTGATTCTGCTGGCCAGCGGCCTGATCTCGAACATCCCCAACTATTTCTGACCTTTCCCGATGACGTTCGACTTCAATCCAGCCTGGCTGATCGCCGTGCTGCTGTGCTCCCTGCGCCTGTCGGCCCTGTTGCTGCTGACACCGCTGCTGCAGGCGCTCGGCTTGCCGGTCCGGGTGCGCGTGGTACTCATCCTCGCACTGTCGGCCATGCTGGTATCGGGCATGCGCCTGCTGCCGCCCGATCCGCCGTCCGACGTGCCGGCGATGATCGGTGCCTGCATAAACGAGCTGATGGTGGGCGCGCTGATGGCCTTCGGCATCTTTGCCGCCTTCGCCGCTTTTTCCTTCGCCGGCAATGCGCTCGACCTGCAGATCGGTTTTAACATCGCCAACGTATTCGATCCCGTCACGCGCGCCCAGGCGCCGCTGCTGGCATCCCTGCTGGCGATGCTGGCCGTGGCCCTGTTCTTCGGCATGGATGCGCACCACGCGCTACTGCGCGGTTTTGCGTATTCGCTCGAACGCGTTCCGCTCGGCGCCGGCCTGGCCCAGCCCGACCCGGCCATCGTCATCCGCCAATTCGGCATCGTCTTCACGCTCGGGTTGACCCTGGCGGCACCGGTGCTGTTCTGCCTGTTCCTGGTGGAACTGGCGCTGGCGGTATTGTCGCGCAACCTCCAGCAAATGAATATTTTCGTGTTGGCCGCGCCGATCAAGATCGTGGTCGGCCTGACCATGCTGGCCCTGATGGCGAACCACATCGGGGTGCTGGCCGAACGCATTTTCAACACCGTGTTTTCGTTCTGGGACGCGGTGCTCTGATGTCGGACGATGGACAAGACAAAAGCCAGGACGCAACCCCGCACAAGCTACGCGAGGCGCAAAAACGCGGCCAGGTATCCAAGAGCGTCGAGGCCAACTACGCCGCCGTGCTGGCGCTGCTGGTCGGGGTCTGCTTCGCCTCGGGCCCGGCGATTGCCCAGCGCGTGCTGCTGCTGGCGCGCCAGACCTTCGACCAGGCCGGGCGCACCGACTGGGCCAGCGATAACATCGCCATGTGGCTGGTGCAGCTGGTCGCTGGCAGTATCGCCGCCCTGTTGCCGCTGCTGCTCGGGCTGGTGGTGGTGGCGCTGGTGGTCAACGTCAGCCAGACCGGTGGCGTGTTCAGCTTCGACCCGATCACGCCCGACTTCAAGCGTCTCAATCCGGCAACTGGCCTGGAGCGCCTGTTTTCGCTGAAGATGCTGTACGAAGCGGCGCGCAGCGTGGCCAAGCTGGCCTTGCTGGGCCTGGTGGCATGGAGCGCGATGCGGACCCTGATGCCCGACTTGATGAAGCTTAGCTACATCGATGCGCGCGGGCATGCCGCCCTGGTGCTCGGCAACGTCGGCCCGCTGCTGTTCAAGCTGATGCTGGCAGTGCTGCTGCTGGCTCTGATCGACGTGCTGTACACGCGCTGGGATTTCGCCAAAAAGATGCGAATGAGTCATCGCGACATTACCGACGAACACAAACAGAAGGAAGGAGACCCGCGCATCCGCAGCCGCCTGCGCCAGCTGCGCAATGAAATGCTGAAACAGTCGCGCTCCGCGCGCAAATTACCCGAGGCAGACGTGCTCATTACCAACCCAACTCATATCGCCATCGCCCTGTCGTACCGCCATGGCGAAATGCCTGCGCCCAAGCTGCTGGCCAAGGGCAGCGGCAAGCTGGCGGCGCGCATGCGCCAGGCTGCGCGCGAGCTGAACATTCCCATTGTCGAGAACCGCCCGCTCGCGCGCGAGCTGTACAAACGCATCGGTGCCGACCAGTACGTGCCCGAAGACCTGTACCCGCGCGTGGCCAAGATCCTGATCTGGGTGTACGCCATGCGCCAGGGCCGTACCGGGAGCGCCGCTTGAACGCCCTGCGCCGCGTCTTGGGGGCCAACACCGACATCGCCATGGTACTGCTGGTGGTCGGCGTGCTGTTCATGCTGTTCGCTCCGGTGCCCCCGGGCCTGCTCGACTTCCTGATCCTGGCCAACTTCAGCTTCGCCCTGCTGATCCTGCTGCTGACCTTCTACATGTCCAAGCCGGTCGAGTTTTCGACCTTCCCGTCGATGCTGCTGATTGCCACCCTCTTCCGGCTGGCCCTGAACATCTCGGCCACCCGCCTGATCCTGCGCGACGCCGACGCCGGGCATGTGATCGGCGCCATCGGCTCCTACGTAGTGGGCGGCAATTTCGTCATCGGCCTGATCGTGTTCCTGATCCTGGTGGTGGTCCAGTATGTGGTCGTCACCAGCGGCGCCCAGCGCGTCTCGGAAGTGGCGGCCCGCTTCACCCTCGACAGCATGCCGGGCCAGCAGATGAGCATCGATGCCGACCTCAACATGGGCTTCATCGACCAGGAAGAAGCCCAGCGCCGGCGCGCCAACATCAGCCGCGAAGCGGCCTTCTACGGTGCCATGGACGGCGCCAGCAAGTTCGTCAAGGGCGACGCCATTGCGGGCATCATCATCATGTTGATCAACAGCGTCGGCGGCCTGGTGATCGGGGTCATGCAGCTCGGCATGCCGTGGGACCAGGCCATGCAAACCTTTACCCTGCTCACCATCGGCGATGGCATCGTGACCCAGGTACCGGCCCTGGTCATTTCGGTGGCGACCGGCCTGATCGTCACCCGCTCGGCCTCGGACGACAACCTGGGAAATGCAGCCTTCCGCCAGATCACCTCCTTCACCAAGCCGCTGGCCATGGTCACGTTGACCATGGCGGCGCTGATGTTCATGCCCGGCATACCGGTCTGGCCGCCGCTCAGTCTGGCGGTCTTGTTCGGCGCCGTGATGCTGCTGCGCCGCAAACCGGGCGACGTGGCTGGCGGCGCCCTGGCCGACGGTGCCGATCCGGCCAAGCCTGGCACGCCACCAGTAGCCGGCGGCAAGGAAGACGATGCTTACGGGCTGCTGCCGATCGAAGCGGTGGAAGTGCAGCTGGGCGTGGACCTGGTGCCGATGTTGGAAACCGACCAGGCCCTGTTCATGGAACGCATTGCCACTTTCCGCAAGCAGTACGCGCTCGAATCGGGCCTGGTGCTGCCGAGCACGCGTTTCCGCGCCGGCCCGCGCCTTGGCGCCAATGCCTACGAAATCCTGGTGTTCGGCGTGGCCGTGGCCAGGGGCGAGATCCGGCGCGACCGCATCCTGGCGATCCATCCGGGCGGCGAGATTGCCAGGCTGGCAGGGATCGATACCAAGGAGCCGAGCTTCGGCCTGCCGGCGGTCTGGATCGAGGAAGCCGGCCGCGCCGAAGCGATCGCCGCGAAGTACACGCTGGTCGACCCGCCCACCGTGTTCATGACCCACTTATGCGAAGTGCTGCGCCAGCACGCCGCCACCCTGCTCACGCGCCCGGAAACGGAGCGCCTGCTGGGCCGCGTGCGCGACGCCCAGCCCGGCCTGGTCGAAGAAATCGTCCCCACCGTGCTCGGCGTGGGCGAGGTGCAACGCGTGCTCCAAAACCTGCTCAAGGAAAAAGTGTCGATCCGCAACCTCGACGCCGTCATCGAAACCCTGGTCGATCATGCCAAGAACAGCAAGGACCCGGCCTACCTGACCGAACTCGTGCGTCAACGGCTGGGCTCGATGATCTGCCAGTCCCTGACCAACGGCAACAACACTCTGCAAGTCATCACGCTCGACCCGACGATCGAACACACCCTGCTGCAAAACATCCGCGCGGTCGAAAGCGGCGGCGCCATGGTGGTCGAGCCGAAATTTGCCGAGCAGGTCATCACCCGCCTGGCCCAGAACGCCGAAAAGATGATGAAAGCCAATCTGATGCCGGTGCTGCTGTGCGCACCCGAACTGCGGCGCCATATCCGCACCCTGTCCGAGCGCATGGTGCCGCAGTTGCGAGTGCTGTCGCTCGCCGAAGTGCCCAATTCGCTCGAACTGCGGGCCTATGTCACCGTATCGATTTGACTCCACCAGCGACCTGAACAAGAACTCCAAGGAACAGCATGAGCAACGCCCTTATCGCCTCCGTGCAGAGCATGCAGAACGACCTGCGCCGCATGGATACCATCAGCCAGAACATGGTCAACATCGCCACGCCAGGCTACAAGCGCGCCATTCCCGTGGCCGGCGCCTTCGACGCCATGCTGGCCGCACCAAGGCAGGGAGCGCCGGCGGTTCCAGCCCAGGCTCCGACGATCAACAGCGTGCTCGACCTGTCGGCGGGCGCCTTCAAGCAGACCAACAAACCGTTCGACCTGGCCATTGCCGGCGACGGCTACTTCGAACTGGCCACGCCCCAGGGCCCGGCGTACACCCGTGCCGGCGACTTCCATCTCGACGCGCGCGGACGCCTGGTGTCGCAAGCTGGCTACGCACTGCAAGGCATGCAGGGCGACCTGGTGTTGAACGGCGCGGCCGCCGCCATCGACCACAGCGGGCGCATCACCCAGGATGGCGCCACCATCGGCCAGGTCAAACTGGTGCGCTTCGCCGACGCCAGGGCACTGGCCAAGAACGGCGCCGGCCTGTTGCAGGCGGTGGCCGGCATGGACGGCGCCACCGAAGCGAAGCCTGAACTGCAGGTCGGCTACCTGGAAAACTCGAACGTCACCCCGATGCGCGAAATGGTCAGCATGATGGAGACCACGCGCCACTTCGAAGCGGCCCAGAAGCTGTTCCAGGGCTACGACGAAAAAATCGCCAGCGCCATCCAGAAACTCGGCCAGTTCTGAGCCGCCCTACCTTTACCCCAGGATTATCATGAACGATTCACTGTACATCGCCGCCACCGGCATGCAAGCCCAGCAGCAAAACATCGACGCCATTGCCAACAACCTGGCCAACGTCAGCACGGCCGGCTTCAAGAAAGGCAGGGTCAATTTCCAGGAAATGATGCACGTCGACCCAAACCAGCAAGGCGCCGCGCGCGCCGGCCTGAACGGCCCGCTGGGCCTGGGCATCAGCGTCGGCAGCGTGGCCAAGGATTTCGCGCCGGGCGCCCTGGCCCAGACCAACGCCCCGATGGACCTGGCCATCAACGGCGCCGGATTCATCGAAGTTACCCTGGCCGACGGCAGCCGCGGCTACACGCGCGGCGGCACCCTGCAGATCAGCAAGGACAATTACCTGGCCACCGCCGACGGCCATGTACTCAAAGCCGCCATTCATGTGCCGCCCAACGCGGCATCGGTCAAGATCGGCGCCGATGGCAAGGTGTCGGCCCAGATGAGCGCCAACGGCCCCCTGACCGAGATCGGCCAGATCGAACTGGCCAGTTTCGCCAACCCGTCGGCGCTCAATGCCGTCGCCGGCGGCATCTACGCGCCGACCGAAGCGTCGGGCGACGCCAACATCGGCAAACCGGGCCAGCAGGGCATGGGCGTGCTGGCGCAAGGTGCGCTGGAAAACTCGAACGTGACCCTGGTCGACGAAATGGTGACCCTCATGATCGCCCAGCGCGCTTACGAGATGAGCTCGAAGGTAATCCAGGCCTCGGACGAGATCATGGGCCTGACCAACAACCTGCGCCGCTAGATCTGTCATGCGCGCCCTGCCCCTTCTTTCTGTGCTGATCCCCCTGCTGCTCGCCGCCAGCGGCGCGCTGGCGGCCGCCCGGGTGACGCTGAAAAGCAGCGCCATGGTGACGGGTGCGCGCATCACCCTGGCCGACATCGCCAGCGTGCAGGGCGACGGCGCCGCCGCTCTGGCTGCGCTCGACCTGGGCGCCGCGCCCCTGCCCGGCTACAGCGCACGCATCTCGCGCGCGGAACTGGAGCGCACCCTGCGCTCGCGCGCGCTGCCGTACCAACTGGGCGGCGACAGCGCCGCCAGCGTCAGCATCGAGCGCCGCGCCCAGGGCGTCGATGCGCAAGCGCTGGCGGCCCTGGCCGAAGAACACCTGCGGCGTCATCTAGGCGCCAACCACAGCCGGGTGGAACTGAAACTGGCCACGCCGCTCGCCGAACTGCAACGACCGGCCGGCAAAGTGGAACTGACGGCGCGCGCGCTGGCGCCTGGCCTGGTCCCGCGCCGCCGCATGCAGGTCTGGGTCGATATTGCGGTCGACGGCGTGTTCGCGCGCGCGGTCGCGCTGCCGTTCGACGTGCATGCCTGGCGCCCGTTGCTGGCCGCCGCGCGCGAATTGCCGGCCGGTACCGTACCCGACTGCACCATGCTGGTCACGCGCGACGAGGACGTCACCGCGCTCGATGGCGCCGCCGCCACGACCGACTGCGGCGCCGTGCGTGGGCGCCTCAAGCGCGCGCTGATGCCGGGCGCGCCGCTGCTGGCGGCCTACCTGCAAGCGAGCTTCGCGGTCGGTCAGGGCGACAGCATCGGCCTGCAAATGCATCACGGCGCGATCGTGCTCGAATCGCGCGCCACCGCCCTGTCCGACGGCAACGTCGGCCAACGGATCGAGGTCCGTCCCGCCGGCGCCAGCGGCACCGTGCGCGCCGAAGTCATCGGCCCGGCCCTGGTCAAAATCTACTGAAAGCGAATCGATGAATACCCGCATACTTTCCCTGCCGCTGCTGCTGGCCCTGTGCTGCGGCGCCGTCCACGCGGACAATCTGTACAACGAAAAGACCTACCGCCCGCTGGCCTCGGACAAGCGCGCCCACCTGCCCGGCGACGTGCTGACGATCATGATCTACGAGAGTTCGAGCGCGCTGACCCGCGCCGATACCCAGCTCCAGCGCAACAACACGGTGGGCGTGCAAGCGGCTGCCGACCGCCATGCGCACAGCCTGGCCGTGGGCGCGAACAACACCTTTGACGGCGGCGGCACGGTGCAGCGCGCCGGCAAGCTGCTTGCCCAGATGAGCGTGACCATCACCGGCACCGCGCCCAACGGCGACTTGCTGGTGGCCGGCGAGCAAATGCTGGAAATCAACTCCGACAAGCAAGTGATCAAGGTCGAAGGCCGCGTGCGCACGCTCGACATTTCCGACGCCAACACAGTCATGTCGTTCCGCATCGCCGACGCCAAGATCAGCTACCTGGGCGACGGCGACCTGGCCGCGCGCCAGCGTCCGGGCCTGTGGTCGCGCCTGTTCACATGGGCGGGCTTCTGATGCGCCGCCTGTTCGCTTTCGTGCTGCTTGCGCTGGCCGCCGCCGCGCCAGTCCACGCCGACACCGTGCGCCTGAAAGACATCGGCAAGTTCGCCGGCTGGCGCGACAATGCGCTGGTCGGCTACGGTCTGGTGACGGGCCTGGCCGGCACCGGCGACTCGGCCGGCAACAAGGCCACGCGCCAGTCGATCGCCAATGTGCTGGCCCAGTTCGACGTGGCCGTGCTGCCGGACGATATCCAAAGCCGCAATGCCGCCGCCGTGATGATTACCGCCAAACTGCCGGCGGTGGCGCGCGAAGGCGACACCATCGATGTGACAGTAACCTCGATCGGCGACGCCCGCAGCCTGGCCGGTGGCAACCTCCTGATTGCTCCGCTCAAGGGTCCCAACGGCAAGGTGTACGCACTGGCCCAGGGCGCGCTGTTCGTGGGTGGGTACAAGTTCGACCAAAACGGCAGCGTGACGCAGAAAAACCACCCGACCGTGGGCGCCATTCCCGGCGGCGCCACGGTCGAAGTGGCGGTGCGCGCCAACATCCTCAGTGCCGACAACACCATGACCTTCACCCTGGCCGACGCCGACTACACCACCGCCTCGCGCATCGCCGGCGCCATCAACGGCTCCTTCGGCCAGTCGCTGGCCAAAGCGGTCGACGCCGCCGGCATCGAGATCGCGGTACCCGAGAACGCGCGCGCCAATCTGGTCGAATTCATCACCCGCATCGAACGCCTCGGCGTCGAACCGGACAACCGCGCGCGCGTGGTGGTCGACGAGCGCACCGGAACCGTCGTCTCGGGCGGCGACGTGCGCATTGCGCGCGTGGTGATCTCGCACGGCGACCTGAAACTGTCGATCGTGACCGACAACAGCGTCTCGCAACCGCTGCTGGTGCGCCAGACCGGCCCCGACGTGCGCACGGAAACGGTCGCCAACTCGCGCATCCGGGTCAGCGAGCGCGATGAAACCGGCTTTGTGAGCGCCTCCAACAATTCCGTGGCCGACCTGATCCAGGCCCTGACCCGCATCAAGACCAGCACCCGCGACATTATCTCGATCCTGCGCGCGGTGAAGGCGGCCGGTGCGCTGCACGCCGACCTGGTCATTCAATAACCCATGCGCCCCATTTACTACAGGAGTTCCACCCATGTTCGGTTCCACTGAAGCCGTCACCGTCGACATGGTGCGGCTGGCCCTCGACGCGGCCAGCCTGCGCCAGCAGACCATCGCGCACAATATCGCCAACGTCAACACACCCGGCTTTGCGCCCGCGCGCGTCGATTTCGAACAGCAGATGGGCGCCGCCCGCGCCGCGCTGGACCAGGGCCAGCCGGTCACCGCCGCCATGCTCGGCGGGGTGCGTCCGGTGGTCATGCGCCTTGCACCATCGGTCGATGCCGACCGCAGCGCCATGCTCGACCTGGAAGTGGCCGACATGGCCCAGAACACGGTCCACTACCAGGCCCTGGTCAAGGCGCTCGGCAAGCATATGTCGATCATGAGCTCGGCTGTCGCGGAAGGAAAACGCTGATGGATTACCGTAACGCATTCGCCATCAGCGCCAGCGGCATGACGGTCGAAAAGACGCGCCTCGACACCACCGCCGTCAACCTGGCCAATGTGCACAGCACGCGCGGCCCGGACGGCAAGCTGTTCCGGCCGCTGACGGTCAAGGTGGGCGAAGCCGGCGCCAGTTTCGCCGCCGGTTTCACCCAGCTCCAGGGCGCCGTCCTGCGTGGCGCCGAAGTGGTGCGCATCGAAGAAGCCAACGTAGCGCCGCGCATGGTGTACGAGCCGGGCAACCCGGACGCCGACACCAAGGGCTACGTTGCCATGCCGGGCGTGAACCAGGTGACCGAAATGGTCAACCTGGCCAGCGCCCTGCGCGCCTATGAAGCCAACGTGGTGGCGATGAACGCCGCCAAGACCATGGCCCTGAAAGCACTCGACCTGGGAGGTCCGCAATGAGTATCGACGCCATCACATTCCTGCCGCCGCTGGCCATGCCGGCCGCGCCCGACGTCACCGGTGCGGCCAAGGCCCCGGGAGGGGAATTTGCCAGCTGGTTCGGCACCCAGCTGGCCGACGTCAACAGCCAGCTGGTCACGGCCGACCAGGGAATACAGCAGCTCGCTGCCGGCGACGCCAGCAATCTGCACCAGATCATGATCAACCTCGAGCAGGCCAAGCTCTCCATGCAACTCGTGATGCAAGTCAGGAACCACCTGCTTGACGGTTATCGCGAGCTCATGCAAATGCAAATGTAAAGGTAGCAACCCGTGACCGCTTTTAACGACTTCTGGCAGCGTACCGACCAGCGCGCCCGCCTGGGGCTGATCATCGGTGTACTGCTCATCGCCCTTGTTACCGTGGCGCTCGGCGCCCTGCTGCTGCGCACCGACTACCAGGTCCTGTTCTCCGACCTGGCCCCGCAGGATGCGGCCACCATGACGGCCGAGCTGGACAAACTGAAAACCCCGTACCGTCTCAGCGGCGACGGCAACACCATCCTGGTCCCGGCCGAGATGGTGCACCGCACGCGCCTGAAGCTGGTGGCCAAGGAATTGCCGCTGCGCGGTGCGGTTGGCCTGGAGCTGTTCAATTCGAGCGAAGTCGGCATGACCGAGTTCACCCAGAAGGTCAACTACCAGCGCGCCCTGCAGGGCGAACTGACCCGCACCATCCTCTCGCTCGACGAAGTGGCGACCGTGCGGGTGCACCTGGTGATGGCCGAGCAGGCCCTGTTCAAGAAGAACGTCAAGCAGGCCAAGGCCTCGATCAGCATCGCCATGAAGCCTGGCCGCGCCCTCGACGCGACCCAGGTGCAGGGCATCCAGCGCCTGGTCGCAGCCGCCGTGCCCGACATCAGGGCCAGCGACGTGACCATCGTCGACCACAACGGCGTGGCGCTGACCCGGCGCAGCGGCGCCGAGGGCGACGATGGCGCGGCGGGCGGCGACAGCCTGGACGACAAGCGCGCGCTCGAGACCTATCTGAACAAGAAGATATCGGCCATGCTCGACCGCACCTTCGGCCCCGGCCAGGGCATCGCCAGCGTCGACGTCACGCTCAACCACAAGCACGTCAAGACCACCACCGAAAACGTGCTGGGCAAGGATGCTTCCGGCGAGGGCGCGGCCGCCGGCGTGATGGTGCGCGAGCGCATGACCTCGCGCGACGGTCCGGCCGACGCCTCGGTTCCGGCCGGCGCAGGCCCTGCCAACGGCACGGTCACCAGCGAAACCGACTACCAGGTCGGCCGCCGGGTGGAACAGGTGGTCGCGTCGGCAGGCGCCATCAGCCGCGTCAACGTGGCCGTGGTGGTCAGCGGCGCGCTCGACCAGGCGCGCCTGGACCGGGTACGCGATGTGGTCGCGCTGGCGGCCGGCATCGACAAGGCGCGCGGCGACGCCGTCGCGGTGTATTCGATGGACCAGGTGGCGACCGTGCCCGCCGCCGGCGCGGTGCTGGCCCAGGCCGCGCCGGCGCAGGCGGCAGCGCCCGCCGTGATCGCCGCCACCTCCGCCCCCGCCGCCGCATCGGCCAACACGCTGCTGCTGGCCCTGGGCGCGCTGATCGTGCTGGCCCTGGCCTGGCGCCTGTTCGCGCGCCCGTCCCAGCCGCAGTTGACCCTGGAACAGCGGCGCCAGCTGCTGAACCAGGTCAACGACTGGCTGGACGCGCCGGCAACTTCACGCAAGGACCAGTTCTGATGCCCGCGCACCGCCAATCGGCCCTGCTGCTGCACGGCCTCGGCCAGGCCGACCAGCGCTGGATCCTGTCCCAGCTGGGCGAGCAAGACCGCCGCATCCTGGCCGGCCACCTGGCCGAGCTGAAGGAACTCGGCATTCCGGCCGATCCCTCGATCGCCCGCCAGGCCGGCGGCGCGCGCGCAGTGGCCGACCAGGGCCCGCTGCACAAGGCGTCGGCGGCCACCATGCTGCAGGTGCTGGCCGATGAGCCGGCATGGCTGGTGCGCCAGGTGCTGGGGCTTAGCGACTGGCCATGGCGCCAGGCCTACCTGGAGGCCCATCCCGAGCAGCAACGCGCGCGCCTCGGCGGCGACGCCGGTACGCCCCTGCATCCGCAAGCGGCGCAGCGCCTGATGGAACGCCTGGCCGAGCGTGCCGGGCAACACGCCGCCAGCCCCGCGACCCCGGCCAGCGCGCCCGGCCCGCTGGCGCGCCTGCGCCAGGCCATGCGCCGGAGCACCTGATGCAGCGCTACGTCGACGCCATCCGCTCGGCCGACCTGGTGCGCAAGGTCGGCCACGTACGCCAACTGGCGGGCCTGAGCATCGAGTCGTCCGGGCCGGACGCACTGGTCGGCGAGATCTGCGAGATCCGCCCACGCCGCGGCGGCGCCAGCGTGCGCGCCGAAGTGGTCGGCCTGCGCGACGGCCGCGTCATGCTCATGCCCTACGGCGAAATCCAGGGCATCGGCGTCGGCAGCGAAGTCGTCGCCACCGGGCGCATGCCGCGCATCGCGGTTGGCCAGGGCTTGCTGGGCCGCGTGATCGATGCCTTTGGCGACCCGCTCGATGGCGGCGCGCCGATCCACGCCGCCGAATTCCGTCCGCTCAAGGCCACGCCCCTCAACCCGCTCTCGCGCCCGCGCGTGACGACCGTGATGGAAACCGGCGTGCGCGTGATCGACAGCATGCTGACCATGGGCCATGGCCAGCGCGTCGGCATTTTTGCCGGCAGCGGCGTCGGCAAGAGCACCTTGCTCGGCATGATCGCCCGCAATACCCTGGCCGAGGTCAATGTGATCGCCCTGATCGGCGAGCGCGGGCGCGAAGTGCGCGAATTCATCGACAAGCACCTCGGCCCGGAAGGGCTGGCGCGCTCGGTGGTGGTGGTCGCCACATCGGACCAGCCGGCGCTGGCACGCGCGCGCGCGGCCTACGCCGCCACGGCGATTGCCGAATACTTTCGCGACGCCGGCAAGCAAGTCATGCTGACCATGGATTCGGTGACCCGCTTCGCCATGGCGCGCCGCGAAATCGGCCTGTCGATCGGCGAGCCGCCCACCGCGCGCGGCTACACCCCGTCGGTGTTCGCCGAACTGCCGGAGCTGTGCGAGCGCTGCGGCACGGCCGACTCGGGCGGCGCCATCACCGCCTTGTACACAGTGCTGGTCGAGGGCGACGACTTCAACGAGCCGATCTCGGACATGCTGCGCGCTACCCTCGACGGGCACATCGTGCTGGCGCGGCGCCTGGCGCAGCAGGGGCACTACCCGGCCATCGACGTACTGCACAGCGTCAGCCGCCTGTTCGGCGACCTGACCACCGAGGACGACCAGGCCCTGGTGCACGACACGCTCGAATCCCTGGCCGTGTACGACCGCAACCGCCAGTTGATCGACATGGGCGCCTACCGCGCCGGCAGCAGCGCCGAGATCGACAACGCCATCGCGATGTGGCCGGCCCTGACCCGCTTCCTGCGCCAGCGCGAAGCGGGCGGCATCGCGCGCACCGACACCATGGCGGCCCTGCGCGAGGTGATGGCGCAGCGTGCAGTCGACGCGGAGCCGGTGCCATGAGCGGCGACCGCCGCGGCTTCGCTTACGCGCTCGAACCGGTGCGCAGCATGACGGCCTGGGAGATCGACGAGATCGCCAGCGAGCTCGCCGTGCTGAACCAGGCCGCACGCGCGCTGCAGCAAGACTGCGACGCGCTGGCCGGGCAGTTCGCGGCGGCGCGCACCGACATCATCGCCCAGCGCCAGACCCAGACCGCGCTCGACATCGCCGGCCAGCGTCGCGCCCACGACTATATGTTGCAAGTGCAGGTGCAGCTCCAGGCCACACTGGTCAAGCTGCGCGCCGCCGAGGAGGAGCGCGATGCCATGTACCTGCGCCTGATCGACGCACGCAAATTCGCCGAAAGCCTGGACCGCGACAAGGAAGCGCAGGCCGGCGAGCATGACCAGAAAATCGCCAAGCAAGGCTACCAGCTGTCCGACGACAACTGGCTGCAACGAATTCATTGGAGGAAAACCACGTGACAAAAATCAGCGCCTTTATCGCCGTCGCGGACGACAAGTCCGCAGCGACGCGCCAGGCCGACGCCGCCAATCAACGCGAGAGCTGGTTGCGCCAGATGGAGCTGGCCCAATTGGCCGGCATGGGCAAAGCCGGCGCCGCCCGCGACCGCTCCGACGCCAAGCTGGCGGCGGCGGCGCCAGCCGCCCTGCGCCCGATGCCGCAAGCCGAACGCGCCGTCCAGCGCGCAGAAGAGCGCGCGCGTGACGCCGCACCCGATGAGCGCACGAACGACGCCGGCCAGCAAGGCGGCGACAGCGTTCGCGCGGCGGCCGACCGCGCGCCCGATGCCGCCCCCCAGGCCCCAGCACACGCCACGGCCGCAGCGCACGCTCCGCCCGCAACGCAACAGGACGCGCAAGCCTGTGTGGCGCAGGCGGCCAGCGTGATAACGCCCGGGCCGGCGGCACGCACGCTGCAGGCCGCCGCCATCCTGTCCGCCCCCGCCACCGCGAACGCGCCGGCGCCCGGCGCGCCCGGTACTGGCATGGCGCTGGCGGCAGCAGCAGCGGCAGGCGGGCGCGCTGGCGCGCTCCAGCTGGCGCGCGAGAACACCGCACCGGCCTTGCCGCCGGTGGCCGTGCGCGAGCCGGTGCGCCTGAGCGCCGCGCTGGCCGCCAGGACCGAAGACGGCGACGCCCACGAAGCGGCGCCCGCGCGCCAGGCAGCCGACACCGACGCCGAACTGGGCGACAAGCCGGTCTGGGAAAAGCGCCTGATGCACCTGACCGGCAACGGCAAGGACGTCGATCTCTGGATCCGCGATGGCGAGCTCGATCCGGCTCAGTCGATGAGCCTGCTCTACCGCCTGGCCGGCGACATGGCAAGCGCCGGCCTGCGCCTGAAAGGCGCGACCATCAACGGCAAGCCGCTATTACGGGCCGGCGCCGCCCTGGCGGCCGGCGCACGCCCGGATTTTGCACAAGCTTTGGACACAGACGAAGCGGCCGCGCACGACAGCGCAGCCCCGATCACCCCCACAGGAAACCATCATGGCAATCGATAGCGTCAACACCGTCAACGCGACGAGCAACAGCTCGGTCAACCAGCAGGATTTCCTGCGTATTCTGCTGACCCAGCTCAATTCGCAAAACCCGTTGAAGCCGATGGACAACACGGCGTTCGTGGCCCAGCTGGCCCAGTTTTCCCAGCTTGAGCAAACCCAGCAGATGCTGAGCGGGATCAACCAGCTGGTGTCGGTGCAAACCGCGACCCAGACCGTGGCCCTGCTTGGCAAGACGGTCAGCCTGCTCAACAACAACGCGTACACCACGGGCGTGGTCAGCAACGTCTCGTTCAGCGGCACCACGCCGACCCTGTCGGTCAAGCCCGCAGCAGGCGCCGACATCAACAATATCGAGCGCAAGCAGATTCTCGACGTTAAATAGACCCAAGGACATCCCATGCTCAAATCAATCAATATCGGCACCTCGGGTCTGATCGGCTTCTCAAAGGAACTGGAAACCATCAGCAACAACGTGGCCAACCTGAATACGCCCGGCTTCAAGGGCGCCAACAGCCAGTTCGCCGCCCTGTTTTCGGCCGGCGGCAACAGCGCCGGCGCGGGCGCCGGCAAGACCGGCACCCACAGCGGCTCGGGGCTGGGCACCCTGCCGACCATGGTCGACTTTACCCAGGGCCCGATCAACCAGACCACCAGCGACCTGGACGTGGCGATCGACGGCAACGGCTTTTTCGTGCTGCGCGACGACACCGGCAATACCACCTACACGCGCGACGGCCGCTTCAACTTCAACAACGACGGCGTCCTGACCAACGCCGCTGGCGACACGGTGCAGCAGCTGAGCGCCGAGGGCACCCTGAAAGACATCACCCTGGAAGGCTCGCGCATCAACGCCGCCCTGCCCAGCACCAGCATCAAGCTGGGCGGCAGCCTATCGCTCGCCGAATCGCCCAAGGTGGTCAGCGGCATCAACGTGATCGACAGCGTCGGCGCCAACCGCGCCTTGTCGGTCGAGTTCAAAAACAACAGCGTGGTCACCGCCGGCAGCTGGCTGGTGACGATCAAGGATGGCACCACCACCGTGGGCAGCGGCGAAGTGCGCTTCATCGACGGCAAGCTGGATCCGGCCCGCTCGACCGTGTCGTTCAACTATGCACCGGCGGACGCGGCCAAGATGCCGATGACCTTGACCCTGAACGCGGGCATGACCGTGCTGCCGGCCGGACTGGCCAACATCAGCACGCCAACCGTGGACGGCTACGGCCAGGGCGCCCTGAGCAAGGTCACCTTCGACAAGGCCGGCAAGATGGTGATCAACTACTCGAATGGCCAGACCGGCAGCGGCCAGCAACTGGCGCTGGCGCAGGTCAATACCGCCACCGACCTGGACCAGGTCGGTGGCAACACCTTCAAGAGCGCCAATTCGCAGGCGGTCAAGCTGGGCGTGGCCGGCGAGGACGGCAGCGCCATCAGCGCCAAGTCGGTGGAAGGCTCGAACGTCGACCTGTCCAAGGCATTTTCGGCAATCATCGTCACCCAGCGCGGCTACCAGGCTTCGTCGGAACTGATCAGCACGGCGAACGAGATGCTCGACACCTTGATGCGCATGAAAGGCTAAGGCGGACCCGTGAACGTTTCTCCTTTTCAGTTGCTAAAGCGCAGCAGCGGCGATGCGCTGGCGGCCCGCGCCAGCGCCGCACTGGCCCAGTGGGGCGCGGCCTGGACCACCCTGCCCGACCATGCGCTTGGCTGCGCAGCCGCCAGCGAACAGGTTGGCCGGCTGGCGGCGGGCGAGCTGCGCTGCCGCCTGCTGGACGGCGGCCTGCCGGTCTGGGCCGTTGTTCCCGCGGGCATGGAGCGCTACCTGGAACAGCTGGTGTTCGGCTTGTCGAACCTCGATGCCGCCAGCGGCCGCAACCTGGCCTCGCGCCTTGGTGGCGGGGTGGCGGAAGACGCGCTGGAAGACTTGCTGCAAACCCTGTTCAGTGCACTCACCGGACGCGCTTCGCAGGCAGCGCCCGCGCAAACGCTTCCTGCGCACCTGACCCGCCCCGGCTCCGGCGCGGTGGTGTGCAGCGTGCAGCTGGGCGAACGCGCCTTGCGCCTGCTGCTGCCGGCGGCGGTGCTGCCGGCGCCGCCCCCGCTACGCGCGCGCGCCGGCGCCGCGCCCCTGACCAGCCTGCACCGCGCTTTGGCGTCCTTGCCGGTGCCGCTGAGCGTGGAACTGTGCCGCACCGAACTGACCCTGGGCTACCTGCGCACGCTCGCCGTGGGCGACGTGCTGGCGCTGCCGATGGCAACCGATCAGGCATTGCGCGTCACCGGGCCGGGCGATACCACCGTCTGCGGCGCCCATCTGGGCGCGCTGGACGGCGCCTACGCCGTCGAACTGATCAAGGCTGCGCGCTGAGCGCGGCGATACTCTAAAGGAATTCAACATGAACGAGCAACAAAGCAACAGCGCACCCCAGCATATCGACTTGCCGGAACTGCAAGCGGGCAGCGGCCAGGGCCACTCCATCCTCAGCGGCAACCTGGACGTGATCCAGAACGTCAAGGTCAAGCTGTCGGTGAAGATCGGCGATGCGGTGGTCAGTATCGGCGAGCTGATGAACATGAGGGAAGAACATATCCTCAAGCTGGACGCGGCGCTCGACTCGCCGGTGGACGTTCTGCTCGAAGGCAATATCGTCGCGCGCGGCCAGCTGGTGGCGGTGGACGACAACTTCGGCGTGCGCATCACGGAATTGCCGAAAGTCGGCCAGCCATGACCACGCTGCGCGTTGCCCTCGGCGTTTTGCTGCTGAGCCTGACAATGGCGCTGCCGGCGCTGGCGCGCGCCGACGCCTCGCCCGGGGCGCCGGCGGCGCCGCGCACGTCCATCCCGTTCAAGCAGGACAAGCAAGGCGCCGGATCGCTGGCCTACCAAAGCATGGCCGGGCTGGTGCTGGCCGCGCTGGCGGCTTACGGCGTCATCTTCGCGCTCAAGCGCTACACGCTCAAGGGCGGCGGGCCGCTGCGCCAGGCGCGCCGCCTGCGCACCATCGAATCGATGCGTCTTAGCAGGCGCAGTACCTTGCACGTGGTGCACTACGACGGCGAAGAACTGCTGCTGGCCGAAAGCGAGAACGGCTTGCGCCTGGTGAGCAGCCGCAGCGCGACGGTTGTCGAGACCAAGGCGGCCAAGGCCGCGCAAGGAGACCAACATGCATAAACCTGTCTTGCGCACCGCCCTGCTGTGCGCCTTACTGTGCGGCCTTGCCGGCAGCGCCATGGCGGCCGGCGCACCGGCCATCAGCCTGCCCGGCGTCGACATCAACATCAACGGCGCCGGCGGCCAGGCCAGCCAGGTGTCGGCCGCGCTGAAAATCCTGCTCGGCCTGACCGTGCTCAGCCTGGCGCCGGCGCTGCTGGTGTCGGTCACCTCTTTCATCCGCATCACGGTGGTGCTGTCGATGCTGCGCCACGCCATGGGCATGCAGGAGACGCCGCCGAATACGGTACTGATGAGCCTGGCGCTATTCCTGACCTTCTTCACCATGGCGCCGGTGCTCACGCAAGTGAACGACCAGGCCTTCCAGCCCTTCATGAACGGCAAGATGGAAGCCCAGCCGGCGTTCGACACGGCCTTGCGCCCAATCCGCGACTTCATGGTGCGCCAGACGCGCGAGCAGGACTTGCAGTTGATGGTGGAGATTGCCAAAGCCCCGACCCCGGCCACCGTCGACGACATCTCGACGGTGCAACTGATTCCGGCCTTCATGCTGTCGGAACTGCGCGCGGCCTTCCAGATCGGCTTCGTGATCTTTTTGCCCTTCGTGCTGATCGACCTGATCGTCTCGACCATCCTGATGGCGCTGGGCATGATGATGGTGCCACCGGTGACCATTTCGCTGCCGCTCAAGATCTTGATGTTCGTGCTGATCGACGGCTGGAACCTGGTGATCCGCGCCCTGCTCGGCACCTTCAATTAGCCGGCCTGTGCAACGTCCTGCTTCACAAGGCGCCGCTGGCGCCGCCACCGCCCCCGTGCTGGCCGACGAGCCGGCGCTGTGGAAAGCCGCGCGTCGCGGCGGCGAGGCCGCGCGCGCGCGCCTGATCGAAGCCTACCTGCCCTTCGTACGCATGCTGGCGGCCAAGATGTTCGCCGGCCGAATCGACCACGACCTCGAATTCAATGAATACCTGCAATTCGGCACCATCGGCCTGATCGAGGCGGTAGACCGCTTCGACCCGGGGATGGGCAACCAGTTCAAGACGTTTGCCGGACACCGCATCAACGGCGCCATCCTCGACGGCATCGGCCAGATGAGCGAAAAGCGCACCCAGGTGAATACCCGCAGGCGGCTCCAGTTAGAGCGGGGCGAATCGTTGCGGGATGCGCTCGACGCCCGCACCGGGGACCTGTTCCAGCAACTGGCCGACGTGGCCGTTGGGCTGGCACTCGGTTACGTGCTCGACGATCCGGTGGTGTACTACCATGAAGACGCCACGGTGGCCGACCAGCATTACACGCGGGTCGAGATGACCCAACTGCGCAGCAAGATGCAAGCACTGGTGGGCAACCTGCCTGAGAAGGAACGAATGGTGATAAAGTACCACTATCTGAACCAGGTGCCGTTCGCCGTCATTGCCCAGACCATGGGCTTGACCAAGGGACGCGTGTCGCAGATTCACAATAAGGCGCTGGCCTTGCTGCGGCGGGCGGCGAATGCGGTGAGCGCCTGCGATATGGTGTGGTAGCGATCAACCAGAACGAAAGCGGGTCCATGGCGGGAATAAGCAGCGTGCAGCAGATCGTCGCGACGATCCGTGCCGAAATGAGTAGCCGTGTCGGGAACAGCGACCGGCGCGGCCCGGCCATGGCCGAGAAACCTGCGCCACGCACCAGGCCGGCGCAGGCGAGCGCGCGCATGAGTGGCCTGCTGCTGCAGCGCGTGGCCGCACTCGACCAGGCCGATCCCGAGCGCGGGCGCAAGGCTTTCCGGATTTTTCTCGAATCGGTCTTGCTCGCCGAGTTCGGTGAAGCGTTGATCAACGATCCTGCGTTTTACGCCATGGTCGACCAGGTACAGCTGACGATGGAAGACGATCCGCAGATAGCCGGCGCGATTGCGCAGGCTGCGGAGAGCCTGTGCGGCGACGGAAGGAAGAATTACTGAGGGTTGCCGCGCGCGGAGATCAGCGTAGCGCGCAGCCGTTCGAGCTGGGTTTCGAGGCGGGCATCGAGTTCGCCGCTTTCGGTTTCCACGATGCAGCCGCCCAGGGCGACGTTCTTGTCGCCGCTCCACGACACCAGGGTGCCTGACGGCAGCGCATCGTCCAGCGCGCCGGCCTCGCGCAGGGCCGCCAGGTCGCCAGGATGCAGGCGCACCACCACCTTTTCGCTGCTGACCGCGTGCGCCGCAGCCTCGCTCACCAGCGCATGGATGCCCTCGCGCGTGACGGCGGCGCTGCCCATCATCTTACACACCGCTTCGAAGGCGATGGCGACGGCCATGTCTTCCAGGCCCTTGAAGCCGCTGACGGTGGCCTGCTGCAGCGCGTCGGCGATCGAGCGCACCCGGGCCAGCTCGGCGCCGAAGGTCTTTTTGGCTTCCTCGGCGCCGCTCTGGCGCCCTTCCTCCAGGCCGCGCTGGCGACCCAGTTCACGCGCCTTGTCGGCTTCGACCTTGAACTCGGCAAGCACGGATTCACGCGCCTGGGCGACCAGGGCCTTCATGTCGGGCGCGGGAGGCGCCGGCGGAGGCGGCGCGGCAGGAGCGGATGGCCTGAAAGCTGCTGCGGGAAGCGGCGCAGGGGTGGCCGGCGCCGTTGGCGCGGCAGGGGCACTGACCGCTGCCGGTGCGGCGGCAGCAGCGCTACTGGCCTCGCTGGCAACCGTACGCCGGCTCTTGAGCTTGCGCCTCTCTTCCGAGATTGCGGGGGAACGAATGATGGAAACCATAACTTCTACGATCTAAAAATAGGGAAGCCACGCTGTTGCGCGAGTGAGGAACTGACAGTCTGTACTATGTCAGATCGCCGCTACCTTGGAAAGCAGGTTTTGCCGCGCCGGCGTGCCTGACTCGGCTGGAAGACCGTGCGGTCGACGCATCGCGTGCGTGGAAATGATCGGCCTACCTGCCCGGCAAGCCGGCGGCGCCTCACTGCTCCGGATGCGCGGCGGGGTATGCGGCGTCGAGAACGCGCTCGGCCACGACGTTAAAGTCGACCCCGAACAGATTCGTGCGACCGGCTGTCGCCTTGAGCGTGGTGCTGCGGAACTGCTCCAGGTCGTTCAGCTTGCCGTCGAGCGCCATGCGCGTCATGGTGCCGGTCACGGATTGCGGGTTCAGCCGCAGAGCGCGCTGCAATGCTGCCTCGGCCACGCCACGCTCACCGCGCAAGGCAGCGATAAACGCGATCGAGCCGTGGGTTTCGCTCATGTCGGGGTCGAGTTCGAGGGCGCGCGCGAAGGCGGCGTCCGCCTCGGCCGGCTGATTGTGCATCAGGCGGCACCAGCCGAGCAAGGTCCAGTTGGCGATGTTGGATGGCATCAGCTCAGTGGCGCGTTCGAGCTGCTGGCCGGCCGCAGGGAAGTCGCGCTTGAGCAGGTTGGCCATGCCGAGGCCATTCCAGATGCGGCCTTCCTGGGGATTGAGGGCGAGCGCTTCCTGGAACTGCGCGAGGGCGCCGTCGGCATCGGCGTTTTCCAGGCACAAGGTCGCGCTGACGACCAGGGCTTCGATGGGACGCGCGCCGTGCGCGAGTGCCGCTTCGCTCAGGCGCAGTGCTTCGGCGCCTTTGTTGCTGTCGGCATAGGCGAGGCTGGCGGCGGCCAGGAACACCGGATCGGCCGACAGGCGCGCTTCGTGCTGCTCGATGAGTTCGATGGCGCGTGCGGTCTTGCCGACGTGGTGATTCGCACGGACCAGCAAGGTGACCGTTGCCGCAGGCAAGTCGGGAGCGTGTTCGAACGGCGCCATGGTGTCCAGCGCAGCTTGGTGCTGGCCGAGCCAGAACTGGCAGGTGGCAAGGCTGAAGGCCAGGTCCGGATCGCTGATTTGGCTGAGCAAGGCAGCGTAGACCGGCGCCGCGTCGCTCCAGCGCTGCTGGGCGGCGAAGACGTGGGCTTGCAGGCAGACGATCATCGGATCTTGCGGGAAGGCGGCGACGGCCGCTGCTGCGTGGGGCTCGGCGCCGGCCGGGTTGGACAAGGCAAGGTTGAGCTCGATTGCGCGGGTCAGCAATTTTTTGTTGGTGGGGTCGGCCGCGAGGTATTCCTCGGTGCGGTCGCGCTGGCGCGTCAGTTCTTCTTGCGATGTCTGTTGTTGCATGATTCAAGGTCCGGGAGATGGTGGGGCGGCGTGGCGGCGCGTTGGGCGGATCGCGGCGATATGGGTTCTGCCTGGGCAGGTACCGCATCGCCGCCGATTGTAGCTGATCGTGGGTGAATTACTTCGGTAGCGTGCCACCGTACGCGGACATGAGCAGGTGACGGTGGTAGGGGTTGTCTTCGACAGGCTCGTCGGCTGCTGCCGCAAAGGCGGGGACGACCGGTGGCGCCGGGCTATCCGCGATCGCTTTCGCAATATCGTCGATGAACATTTGCATGTCCTTGTTAAGCGCAAGATTGGTGTTGTTCAGTTCGATCCCTTTTGCCAGGGCGGCACTGGCCTCGGGCAGCTGATTTTGCGCGAGCAGGATCAAGCCGTGGCCGAACACGCGCAGTGGGTCGCTGTCCGGCAACTCCTGCAACGGGGAGAGTACCGTGACGGCACGCTCGGCATCGCCGTTGGTCAGCCAAAGCAAACCTAACTGAAAACGTGCGATCGACAGACCGGGTTCGAGGGCAAGAGCGGACTCCATTTCGCCGACGGCACGGTCGTACATCTGGATCTGGGCGTAATGGGCACCAAGCAAAAAATGCGTCGTGCCGGAGGCGTCAGGGCGCGATGCAGCCTCCTTGAAGTAGACAATTGCCGCGCCATCATTGCCAGATGCGCTTGCGTTTATGGCAAGTTGCAGCAGTTCAGCTTCATTTAATGTAGAAAATTTTGAGGCCATTTGCACAGAAATTTTTTGAATTTTAATTTAGAAAAACGGAACCATACAAAGAAGCCAATACAAATAGTGCTTAGCTAACTCCGCAATATTATCCACCGCTACAGCATTAACGTAGCCGTTCACACCCCGAGCGGAATCTTTGGCAGCGCCGGCACCGTCAGACCGTTTCTGGCTGCGGCAATGACGCTGGCAATGAAGGTCCAAGAGGAGGCCGAACGTTTTCTGCACGTCTCGATGACGCTGGCCAGGAGCGCGAACGCGCGCGTGCCGGCTTCGCTGCGGGTACCCATGCTGATACGGCGCGCGATCACCC
>NZ_WHJH01000139.1 GCF_011682145.1 Massilia mucilaginosa | reverse complement strand
CCGGAGGCGCTGGCCTACCTGAAAGCGCGCGGGCTGGACCACCCCGAGCTGATCGCGCGCTTCAAGCTGGGCTACGCGAACCGCACCCTCGGCCTGCGCCTGCCGACGCGCGATCGCCAGGCCGGGTTCGACATCCGCAGCCGCCTGCAAAAGGTGGGCATCTACCGCGAGAGCGGCCACGAACACTTCAACGGCTCGCTGGTGGTGCCGGTGCTGGACGGGGACGGTAACGTGCTTGAGGTGTATGGCCGCAAGATCCGCGACGATCTGCGCAAGGGCACCCCGAGCCACCTGTACCTGCCCGGCCCGCACCGCGGCGTGTGGAACGAGCGGGCGCTGGCCGAATCGGGCGAGATCATCCTGTGCGAGGCGCTGATCGACGCCATGACGTTCTGGTGCGCCGGTTTCACCAACGTGACCGCCGCCTACGGCGTGGAGGGGTTTACCAGTGACCACCTTGCCGCGTTACGGCGTCACGGCACGCGCCGGGTGCTGATTGCCTACGACCGCGACGACGCCGGCGACCGGGCCGCGGACAAGCTGGCGGTCGAGCTGATCGCCGAGGGCATCGAATGCCTGCGCGTGCGCTTCCCGAAGGGGCTGGACGCGAACGCCTACGCCCTGAAACTAACGCCCGCGCACCAGAGCCTGGGCCTGGTGCTGCGCCAGGCGGAGTGGATCGGCCGCGCGCCCGACATGGACACGGAGCCGCTGCCGGTGATCGCCATGCCGGCCACTACCGCCGTTCCCGACGTTCCCGCCGTTCCTTCAGCCGCTGGGGTTGACGTTGCCGCCGCCGCTGTCGTCGCGCCGCCGCCGGCCACCGACGACGAACTGCTGATCACGCAGGGCGACCGCCACTGGCGCGTGCGTGGCTGGAAAAAGAACCTGTCGCCGGAGCAGATGCGGGTCAACCTGCAGGTGCGCAGAAGCGCGGCCGACGGCGCTCTTGAAAGCTACCACGTCGACACGCTGGACCTGTACGCGGCGCGTGCGAGGGCCGCGTACATCAGGCAGGCATCCATCGAGCTTGGCCTGCTTGATGACGTCGTCAAGCGCGACATGGGGCATGTGCTGCTCCAACTGGAAACCCTGCAGGACGAAGCGATTCGCGCATCGGTCCAGCCCAAAAACAAGGTGCCGCCGCTGTCGGCCGACGAGGAGGCGGCGGCGCTCGCGCTCCTGAAATCGCCCGACCTGGTAGCACGCATCGTGCTTGATATGGAGCGCTGCGGCGTGGTGGGCGAGGCGAACAACCTGCTGGCCGGCTACCTGGCTGCCATCTCGCGCAAGCTCGATGCGCCGCTGGCGATCCTGATCCAGTCGTCCAGCGCGGCCGGCAAGTCGAGCCTGATGGATGCGGTGCTGGCCATGGTGCCGGACGAGGAACGGATCCAGTACAGCGCCATGACGGGCCAGAGCCTGTTCTACCTGGGCGAGAACGACATGCAGCACAAGATCCTGGCGATTGCGGAGGAGGAAGGCGTGCGCCAGGCGGCGTATGCCTTAAAGCTGCTGCAGTCGGACGGGGAATTGACGATGGCCTCGACCGGCAAGGACGAGGTGACGGGCAACCTGGTGACCAAGCAGTACCGCGTAA
>NZ_WHJH01000138.1 GCF_011682145.1 Massilia mucilaginosa | reverse complement strand
GCGCGTCGGGCACGAACGGCATGTGCGGAATCTGGCCGCCAATCGCATCGCCCAGGGCGCGCGCGTCCGGCACGAAGGGCATGTTCGGAAGCTTGCCGGCGATATCGCCCGCCTGGCCCAACAGCGCCTGCGCCTGGCCGGCGACCTTCATCGCCTGCGCCACCTTGGGATTGGCCTGGGCCGCCAGGGCCGCACCGGCACTGGCCAAGCCGCCCAGTCCGGCACCGCTTTGCAGGGCCGATGGCGCCTCGATCGCGGCGCCGGCCACAGCGAGCTTCGCGCCGTCGACGCCGGCCACGCCGGCAGCACCCAGCGCCAGGCCGGCGACCGAAGCCGCCGACGCCGGCGGCGTGGTGGCAACGGTCGTGTGGGGTTTGAGGGCGTAAAGCCGGCACTGCCAGCTCGTTCCACTTACAGCTCCGTCCGTGTCCGTTTGTCGGCGTCGCCCCCACAAGGATCGCCTCGCCGGCATTGTGAGGGGCATGCTCGACAGACACAGCAATGTCTACGTCGAGGCCATGAATGGCATGCTCCAGCAAGTCAAACGCGCCACGCTCAGATTTCGCACTGTGAAGAACTTGTCGCCATCGCCTACCTTCGCATGGCAAAGTTGAAAAACCTGCCGACCAATCCGATGCAACCGGCCGCGCCGATTCGATCTACCATTTACCGGAACGGCCGTCCAGTTCCACTGTAAACGGCATTGAGCCTTTTGACACGCTCCGCCGGAGCGGATTTTTCCGCCGTCCGAACGGGATACGAACAGCCTACGGATAGCATACGAACAGGATACGAGTTGTGACCATTTGGTTCCAACACCGCCAACTCGCGCCACTTACTGCTTCGCCCGTGTCAGTTTGGGTGCCTGTCCCCCGTGCCGCACGTCCTCATCGACCGCTCCTATTCCTCGTCCCAGAAATCCCCAGGCGGCCCATACTCACCGTTCATCAATATCCGACTCCATCCAACTGATCGGTTGAAGAACGAGAGGTCCATAATCTTAAAAACGTTCGGCGCCATCTTTTCGAGCGTCACCATGGCGAAAGAGTAGTGGGTATATTCCCCACCCGCCCCTGCCATTGCCCTGTCGTTCAGTAGCTTGCTGTCCCATCCGGTCACGAGACCAGCCGCAACTGGTAAGGGTTCTTGAAACAGCAATTCAAAATCCGTGGCAACCCGGCACAGGCAAGGAATGTTCCTCTGACGCGCCATCTCTTCAGCGACGAAATTTTGGGGAAACTCAATGTGCAAAATCATAGTCAATTTTTCCTTGGTTTAGGAAGCACTACTTCGCCAGTGAAATTTCTTGAGAAGGTCTCTACTGGGCTAAAGTAAGCTCTGTTGTTTGGATCGCGGATTGCCACGACGCGTGTGCCGTTTCGCGTAGTGACGCCGTCAACCACCACAAAGTGCGAAAAGCTTGTCCCACCATCGACGTCAGTAATACGGACGATAACAGGCACTCCCTTGTCAGTATACCTTGCTAGGTCGTCGACGTTACGCCGTAAGCGATCCATCAACCCCAGGCTGTTCAGGAAGTCACGCCGCTGGTTAAATCGGGGGTATGCAAATCCTTCATATTCCACGGCAGCAGCGCCGCGACGTCATCCACGGTTTTCGCCGCTGGCAAG
>NZ_WHJH01000137.1 GCF_011682145.1 Massilia mucilaginosa | reverse complement strand
GGTGTCAGGTCTCTTAAGAAACAACACCGCCGACGCCTCCCGGCCACGGTGTGGTTCACGCCGCAGCCGGGGTGAGTGTCATGCCCAACTGTTCCGCGCGTTTTGCAAGATTGCGTAGCAGACGGTCCCGATACTGATGCTCGTATTGCTCCTGGCCCTGATCGGTGTATTCCTCGCCCCGGGTGAGCATGGTGTAGACGAGCCGTGCCAGCTTATGTGCCGCCGCAGTGACAGCCTTGGGTTTGTCCATTCGGGCGCATAGCCGGCGGTAATAGGCGCCAAGTGCGGACTTGCTGGCTCGTAAAGAGGCCGCCGCCAGACGCAGCGCCTGTGCCGCCCGGTTGACGACGCGCTTGGTCTTTGCACTCAGAATCTTGCCACCGCTGATTTTTGTCCCCGGACACAAGCCAAGCCAGCTGGTGAAGTGTCGCACGGTCGGAAAGCGCGAGAGGTCGGCGCCGGTTTCCGATACCACCGCCAGCGCGGTGGTAATGTTGATGCCGTCGATCCGCGTCAAGTCCACGCCGCACATCTGAAACAAGCGCGCACGCAGGTCGAACTCGGGCGCGTTGCGCGAACCCTTTCGCTTGCCGCTCTTTTCCGGCAACGCATCATGGCTCTGCAGAAGTCGCAACTGCTGGTCGACTTCGCGATCGCAATCGGCTAACTGGGTGCCGATGAAGTCGAACATCGCGACGCTCTGGCCCAAATCGAACAAATGTTCGCGCCGCCAGTTGCCTTGCAGGCTGCGGGCAATCTCATCTTCACTGGCGTGAATGCGGCCATTTTTCAATGCCGCCAGGGTGTGGCCATCGCGCTCGCCGGCAAGGATGGCGCGCACGATCAGCTGTCCCGTGACACCGACGATGTCGGAGATGACATTGGCCAACTGGATATTCATCTGGGTCAACGCCTTCTGCATACGCTGAACCTGCCTGCCTTGCTCGCGCAACAGCCTGGCACGTTGGCGCCACAGCGAACGCAGCACGCACACCTCGTCGTCCGGACGGAATGCGCCGGCCAGCAAACCATAACTCATCAATTGCTGCAGCCACTGGCAGTCGAGCACATCGGACTTGCGGCCGGAAACGTTCTTGACGTGGCGCGCATTGACCAGCAGCACCTTGAAACCGCGTGCTTCCAGCAGTTCGAACAGCGGTATCCAGTACACGCCGGTCGATTCCATGGCGACGGTATCGACCCGACAGGCCGTGAGCCAGTCAGCCAGGGCATGCAGGTCTTGCGTAAAACTGGGAAATTCACGTACCGGATAGTCATCGCGATCAGGCGGTACCGCCACAAAATGGGCGGCATTGCCGATATCGATACCAGCGGCGTTCGGATAGGCAATCTCCAGAGAGCGATGTTGCCCGCTCGACTTGCCTGTCAATTTTCGGTTGCGTTCTGCCATCGTTAGCTCCATCATTCAGATTGGAATGGGGCGCTGCAGTGGAACGTCGTCGTGCTCACTCTCTTAAACGGGATAGCGGTGTCGGCGGTTCAAAGCGCCCACCCGCTTCACCAATGTCGATGACGTATCCGGGACCACGCTGACATTCGGGCAATTGCACCATTGCTCTATCGGTCTTGCGCAGCGCCTCATTCCACTCTGCCACAAATACCCAATATTTGTTTCTTCGGCGCGATTTTCGGCGGCCCGCCGAATACTACGCTGACA
>NZ_WHJH01000136.1 GCF_011682145.1 Massilia mucilaginosa | reverse complement strand
CGATTTTTTGCGGGGATATGATCATGGCGATCTCTTTTACCTGGTTGAACATCATGAGTGTCGCCGCTCGCCTTACCGCCGTCCGCAAACAGAAGGGCCTGACCCAGCAGGCGCTGGCCGATGCCCTTGGCTTGCACGTCACGCAGGTCAAGCGCTACGAGGCAGGCGCGTCCCTGCCATCGCTGGAAGCGATCAAGAAGATCGCCCAGGTTTTGCGCGTGACGACGGATTTTTTGATTTTCGAGGAGAGCGAACTCGCGCCGGACGCCAACCTGGCCCTGCAGTTCCAGGCCATCGCCGGCATGCCGGAGCCGCAGCAGGCGGTCATCCGCCAACTGCTCGAAGGGATGATCATCAAGTACGAGGCCGAACGCTGGTCCTCTCGAATCAAGTAGCTTTCTCGCTGCCATACGAGCAGCTAAATAAGAGCCGCACCCGACACCCCGCTTCAGCGAGCAGGGGTTGGGGGCGGCTTTTTTATTCAAGATATAGATGCTGATGAGGCCGTGTCCACATGTCAGACCTGGCACCGTCAGGCACTAATGTCAGACCTGGCACCGTTACCTGATGAGGCCGTGTCCACATGTCAGACCTGACACCGTTACCGACCTGACACCGTTACCGCAGGAACTTCAACTACTCTACTTGCCCCTACACCTTAAAATAATCTTTCAAAAACTCGTCAAAACTCGTCCATCTTGGGGGGAGTTCGCCGGACAATAGCAGTTTTTCCCCGCCCTCAAAATCCACCTCATAAACCTTATCGGTATGGACATTCAACACCACTACTTGTCCGGTCGAGAGCTGCGTCAAGACTAAGAATTGTGGCGGAAAACCAAATTTGTTTCGGCAAACACCTGTCGAAGTTTCCACGGTTTCAGATCCATCGACAATATCAAGAAGTTCATAACCAAGGTGTTCGCTCCAAAACGATCCTTCATATGTTTCGAAAAACGAACGGAATAAGGGATGATCCGCCATCAATCTATTGAGGGCTTGATCAACTAAGTCTTTGTCTTGACGAAAATATTTTTTCTCATAAAGAGAACCTATTACCTGCTGAGGAATTAGTGATGGTGTCATTTTGGCAACTCCTGTTGTCCTCTGTTTTTCCAATATTGAAGTGAATCAACCTTTTGAAATGCATCTCGTAGTGAACCAGGACCACGACCTAACGGAAAATCGGGATGCTGCGCCGCGCCGAACGGATGCAAGGGAGCGCGCTGCGCATTTGCAATACGGTGATAACGAGTAGATGCTTCAAAAAGTGGTCCCATAGCATTTTGCTGAGAATGATGCAATGTCGCAATACTGCCGTCTGGGAGTATTGGCCCAATTCCAAACCTGGCCGCTGCTTCAGCGTTAGTGAGATCACGTCCTTGCTTCGCTCCACTTGTCCTCACCATTTGCCAGTCAATGTCCGAACGTTGAAACACCTTGTAATCAAATCCTGTACTGCCGGGCAAGCCCCACGTATCGAAATTCGTCGTCGAGGTGAAATATTGATTATCGGCGGCGGTTTTCCACCTAGGAATTGCCGCCTCAGTTCTATTTACCCCGTTAACAAAGTTAGCGAGTTTAGCGTCATACGCACTCGCACCCAATTTCTGACTAAATTGCCCGGAGAGGGATGCAAATTCAGCTTCAATAGCACTATACGCACCCAATCGATATACTGAGGC
>NZ_WHJH01000135.1 GCF_011682145.1 Massilia mucilaginosa | reverse complement strand
TCAAGCGCAGCATGGCCGCCGGCTTTTTTGCCTACCTGACCAAGCCGATCGATATCGACGCCTTCACGGCGGCGGTGGACCGGGCGCTGGCGCCTGCGGCCGCGCCCGACTAGTCTTACTGTGTCACAAAGTAAGTTTAATCTGAAAGCAGCAAGGGCAACGCTGTAGTTGAGTTGCGATTGCACTGGCGATGAGCGCGCGTAGCGTTGTAATGGAGTCAGGGACATGACGTTGCGCTCGTCCTGCTTCCGCGAGGGATGTAATCGTTGGGTAAGCCAAACGTTTCTGGCCCTGCAGAGTTTTTTTTGACGTCGGGATGATTGAGGCGCTGTGTGGTCAGAAAGCCGTAGGCGGCGATGCATAGTGTGGCGTGGTGATGAAATCCGCGCCAACCGCGTCCCTCGTAGTGTCCGAGTCCAAATTCCTGCTTGAGTTCCTGATAGTCTCGCTCGATACGCCAGCGCATTTTTGTCACAAACACGATTTGCTCAAGAGTCGCATCGTCGGGCGCAGTGGAAAGGAAGTATTTCAGTGGTTCCGCGTCGCCTTCTGGCCATTCAATCAGCAGCCATTCCTCGGCCCGCATCTCGGTACCGAGATAGTCTCGATGAGCGGGGCGTATCCGTAGCGCGGCGAAGCGAGAGGAAAGTTCGGCATTGGAACCTTCCCGCCATGTGACCGGGCGGTAGGCGTGCGACGGCAGCGACAGCGCCAATGCTTTCACGGAAACCGGCTCGTTGCCGGCCTCGCGTCGCAGCCGCGTCGGTCGTATGCCGCGCCCACTCCATTGTTTGGGCGGCAGCGGCGCGGTTCCCGGCGCCCACACCGTGGTCGCCGGCCGGATGCCCACCGCATACAGCATACCCAGTTCTGTGATGCCACTGCGAAATGCAGTCTCGTCACCGTAGCCGGCGTCGGCCAGCACCACGCCCGGCGGCGTGCCCGATGCGAGCGCGCTGCGTAGTTGCTCAAGTGCGATTTCGGGCTTGGTCGCAAAGGCGATCCCTTCCGGCACGCCAGCCACGCCTCGGCGGACCGGATCGTTTGCCCAGTCCTTGGGAAGGTAAAGTTGATAGGCGATCGGTATGCTGCCCAGCTCGGTGGCCAATGATAAGCTGACGGCCACCTGGCAATTATCCTGCTTACCCAACTGCCCGCAATATTGCCGCGCCACACCCACCGAGTGCTTGCCTTTCTTTGGAAAACCGGTATCGTCGACGATCCAATAATGTCCGGTATCGGTGGCCAACAGCGGTTGGACCTGGTCGCATACCGATGCCAGGACGGCGTTATCCGACCACGCCGATTTCGCCACGAAATGGTGAAGGGACTGGTGTTTGGCGCGTACTTGCGTCGGCTTGATGTGCGCCGCCAGCGGCTCGACGCTCTTACGCGCGATCGGCAGCATCAGCCCTTGACAGTAGTCCTTCAGACTTGTCCTGCGATCCATATGGCCCACTGCGTCGCACAGGCGCTCAAGATAAACATCCAGATCAGCCAAATTTGTCATTCCCGTCTCCTGCAGTTATATAGACAGTTCAACAGTATACGCATATAATTCAATTTGTGACACAGTAAGACTAGCAGCCTGTCGGACTTGGGGAGTCGAAGCGAAAAAATAGCTGGGCGAGGCCAGATTTTGACGATTTCGCAGTGCCAATAGCGAGCTATTGGCCGAGAAAGCGGCGAAATATGGACCGTCCCAGGTATTTTTGCAGCCGACGATCCCAAGTCCGACAGGCTGCTAGTCTTACTGTGTCACAAATTGA
>NZ_WHJH01000134.1 GCF_011682145.1 Massilia mucilaginosa | reverse complement strand
CGATCACGTCGTAGCTGTAGGTCTTGCGGCCGTTGCGTTTATCGTCGACCGCCAGCAGGTTGCCGCTCTCGTCGTACTGATAACGGCGCGCGATCACCGGCTCGGTGCTTGCGCCCACGCCCAGATGACCGGCAACCTGCGCCAACAGCCGTCCCACCGGGTCATATTGAAACTGGCTGGTCAGCGCACCCTGGGTGCGGCTGGTGGCCCGGTGCAGCTTGTCGCGCTCGATATCGGTGATGACATCGCCGTCGATGTTGATCTGGTGCAGGTGTCCCGAACCGTAAAACAGGTTGTTCAGGACGCGTCCATCGGGCAAGACCGTCTTGATGCGATTGCCCAGCTCGTCGTACTCGTGGCGCAGTTCGGTGCTGAAATCGCGCGCTGTCGTCTGCTCGCCCACCAGCTGGCCCAGCGCATCGTAGCGCAGGTTCACTTCGGCATCCGCATTGATGGCCTGGGTCATCCGTCCGACCGCATCGTAGGTGTAGCGCAGGCGCAGTTGTTCAGCCTGGGTGTCGCCTGTGGTGCGCGAGATCAGCGTTTCGACCAGCTGGCCGCCGCTGTCGCGACTGTAGTGCGTGTCGATGCGTGTGTACTCAGTGCGCTCGCCGTTGCCAAGTTCTTCCTTGGCGGTGAGCAGGCCGCTGTCGTCGTAGCGGTAACGCGTCAGGCGCGCGTCGAAACCGGTTTCTTCGATCAGGCGATCAAACGC
The DNA here is from genome assembly GCF_011682145.1 of Massilia mucilaginosa. Taxonomy (GTDB): domain Bacteria; phylum Pseudomonadota; class Gammaproteobacteria; order Burkholderiales; family Burkholderiaceae_D; genus Telluria_A; species Telluria_A mucilaginosa. The sequence continues at coordinate 1,095 of NZ_WHJH01000134.1, read as the reverse complement.
GTCGTAGACGAAGCGGTGGGCGTCGCCATTTTCGTTGATCAGCTCGGCCAGGCGGCGGGCATCGTCGTAGCGGTATTGCATCACGCCGCCGCGTGCGTCGATGCGCTTGAGCGGCTGACCGTCGGTGTCGAGCACGTAGCTGGTGCGATTGCCGAGCGGGTCGATGTGCGCGGTCAGGCGTCCCAGCGGATCGTATTCGTAGCGTTCAGCGCCCTGGGCCTGATCGGTCCCTGCAGGCCGGCCGAGCAGGTCGTAGTTGTAGAAAGTACTGTTGCCGTTAGCGTCGGTAGCGCGCAGCAGCCGGCCCTTGTCGTCGTAGTTGAAGTGGGTCGTGTTGTTCGAGCAATCGGTATAGCTGATCAGTTGTGCGGAGCGGTTGTAGTCGAGCCGCTTGACGCCGCCGGCCGCATCGGTCACCTTGACCGGCAAGCCATTCGCATCGTACTGGTAGGACGTGCGCTGGCCCAGCGCATCGGTCACGCTGGCCAGGTTGCCGACCTCGTCGTAGCGCAGGGCGGTGGTAGCGCCGAGCGCGTCGGTGATCAGGGCCGGCTTGTCGAACCGGTTATCGTAGACGATGCCGGTGCCCTTGCCGTCGCTTTCGATGCGGGTGACGCGGCTGCGCTGGTCGTAACGGTAGCTCACGCTGCGCCCGCCGGCATCGACGATGGCGAGGACGTTGCCGTTGCTGTCGAGACGGCGCGTGCTTACGCCGCCGGCCGCGTCCACCTTGCCGATGAAGCGTTTTTTTGCGTCGAAGCGGTAGCGCTCTTCGCGCCCCAGGTTGTCGGTGACGACGGTTTCCTGTTCCAGGTAGCGAAGGCTCCACGAGCGGCCGTCGTTGACCCAGTTGCGCGTGACCTTGCCGCTGGCGGCGTACTCGTCGTATTCATAGCGCGATACCAGCCCACCTGGCTGGCTGTGCTCGACCATCACATGATTGCGATAGGCGAACTGGCGCATCACGTCGCCCTTGCCGTTGCTGACCTTGGCCAGGTTGCCGCTTGCATCGTAGTCGTACGAGACCAGCAGTTCGGGATCGGTGTCGATCTCGGGCTCGGCCGGCTGCATGGCAATGCTGCGCAGGCGCGGGTA
>NZ_WHJH01000133.1 GCF_011682145.1 Massilia mucilaginosa | reverse complement strand
GACTGCACAAAATGAGGTTCAGCGCCCATAAAATGGGCGGGAAGCAGCTCGGTCTGACATCAAAAAACGCATCTGCCGGCATCGCGACCGGCGATTACGCGGGATTTACCGGTAATTCGAGGTGCCCTGTAGACGACGAATAATTTGCGCTTGTTTCGTCAGATCCTAAACAATCCTAAACAGGCGCGATCGGGACTGGGATGAAATATGTTGAATATTTTCAATAGATCGTTCATTTCGACGTCTCGTTCGGCGCCGGTAAGGTGCACGAAGTAGTATTTTTGTGGTTGCTCGTAATGTTTGGTTGGCGCGCCATCTTTGAGAATTTTGACAACAATATTGAAAACTTCATATATTTGGAGTGGGCCGCCATTCCCGTAACCATGATTATTTTAAGTAGACGCTTTATTCAAAATGAACATCAGGATTTCGTTGAATGGATGGGTGAACGTGTTTTAAAGCGTTATTTTCCCGAGCTGTTTGTGGTAACCATTGCGTCTGTCTGTCTAGGAATTAGTTGCTGGGCTTTACTGGTCTTTCTTAGTGCTCAGATTGATGCGGACTGGGCTTATCGGCATTGGCATTTCGCCGCCCCAACTGATTTTGATAGGGCCAACTGGTTGCCCAATTGGATAGTTTTGTATAGTATTACTACAATCATACTTGGCCCAATTATGGAAGAGATTGTCTTCCGTGGCTTTGTATTGCGTCGCTTACAGGAAAAGCACAGTCTTGGCGTTGCGATCGTTATATCATCCCTAATATTCGGATTTTTTCATCTTCATAAAAATTTCTTGGGTAGTTTTTTTCATGGAGTTATTTGCGCGCTTGTGACCATAAAATTTGCGTCGTTGTATGCCGCAATTTTTGTTCATGCTGGCTATAATGCGATGATTGTGTTCATGGAGAGATTCTACGGATTTTTTCTAACTGCGGAAATATCACGCATCGGATCAATTAGCTACTGGTTGCCTGAGCTTGCGTTACTAGTGATCAGCCTGGCGGCTTTTTTTTGGTATTGGAAGATAGGCTTGAGGTCTCTTAACGCTGCGCCATCAGCGCTGATACAGGTCTGCCCCCTCGGAGGAAAGCGGCCATGAACTGCCCGATGCGTGCTTCATAGTCGTGCTTCGCCAGTCCATGGAAGTCGGTATGCGCCGCCCCTGGCACGATCCAGAGCTGCTTCGGTTCCGGCACGGCGACGTAAATGCGCCGTGTCTCTGCTTCGCTGGTATGCCGGTCGAACTCTCCGCCGACCACCAGGGTAGGGCAGTCCAGTGCGCCCGCCGCGTCGATCGGCCGCAGCTTGTCCAGGGTCAGGTTCAGCCGCAACGGCACCTGCCATAGCAACAGCGGCGCCAGCCTGCCGCCCGCGCTTCCCAAATACAGGCGCAGGCGGTTCCCGATCGCTTCTTCAATCGTCGGATACATCGCCTCGATCACCAGCGCGTCGATAGCGCGACCGGGTCTGGACAGCACCAGCGCAGCGGCGCCGAGCGACATGCCGATCACGCCGATCCGTTCACCGGGCTGTTCGCGCTTGAGGTACGCCAGCGCGGCGCGCACGCCGTCAGCCTCGCGCACGCCGAAGCTGATGCGCTCACCGGCGCTTTCGCCATGCGCCTGCTGGTCGATCAGCAAAACACCATAGCCGAGGCGCGACAGAAAGCGCGCGCGTCCGAGCATCTGCAGGCGGTCGCCGCGCACGCCGTGCAGCAGCAGGACCGCACCGGCGCCCGGCGTGCCGCGTGCCATCCAGCCCTGTACGGGAGCGGCGGTGGTGGGTATCGAAACGGAGGAAGCGGGAAAGTCGGGTGGCGGGGCGCCCCGCAGGGGCCCCCCCGGGGCCCAGAGGGTTTATACCGCCCCCCCCCCCCCCCCCCCACCCCCCGCGGGAGGGAGGGCGGGGGGG
>NZ_WHJH01000132.1 GCF_011682145.1 Massilia mucilaginosa | reverse complement strand
GCATTTTCGAAGAAGTGGTCGAACTGGTCGAGAATGGGGCGACGCTTGTTCTGGGCGCGGGCGAAATTGTCGTTGGAGGTTTTTACAATTCTGTGGTGAGGATTGGTGCGGGCCTCGCCTCAATCCCGTACATGCTTGACTCCGTGGACGCGGCAGTCGGCGTGCAAAAAGAGATCGCTGAAGGGTTGAACTATAATTTCAGAAGCGACGGCGCAAAGCAAATCGGCGAGGCGCTCAAGCCGGTTGGTACTTACGTGCAAGAAAAGATCACGGTAGCGAAGGATTTTTCGGAAGAGCACATCGGGCTTGGGGCAACGGCAGTTGTTTTTGGGGGTGTTGAGGCGGGAGTGGAAATTGCCGGCGTTGTGACCGGCGGGCGGGTGCTCAAGTCATTTATCGACGTTCCGAAGATAAAGTCTCCTGATGCTCCCAATGCGCCTGACGCGCCAGATAGGCCGCCTGCGGCAGCTGTTCCTGCGGTTGCTAAATCGGTTTTCGACGTGCGTACCCCAGCGGCATTTGCTGAGGCAGAAAAAGTCGCTGGCGTGATGAAAAAGTTTTTCCCTCCGGATAAGTCGCCAGTAATACAAGTACTGACTCACAAAGACGGTACCGTGAGTGTTGGGCTCTCTGGAGATTTAAGCTCTCCAAAAACCGCAAGGAGAATGGCCCAATTGCAAGCTGGTTTAGACAAGAATCTTGGGAAAGATAAGTATAAAGTTGGATCCACAACGTTGGATGGTAATGATAGTATCGTTCTGCCACGAGATTCCCGTGGTCAGCCGCTTGGCAATCAGCCCGGCTTTTGTGCAGAGCCAAAAGCATGTACGGCCGCAGCACAAAATAAGAGCCCGATCAATGGCAGCGCGACATATTGGCGTTCAGATTTACCTAATCCCCATCCTCATCGGCTTTCTGATGCGGACGGGTCGCCGAGTCGCGAGATGAACCCGTGTGCAACGTGCGCCCACCCGCCTAATCAGGAAATTTATAACAATACCGCGAATAGCGGGAAAAATGTGAGTGAGAGCTTAGATGAGTAACTTAAATGGTTTAGTGAAATTGTTGATGGCTTATGTTAAAGATGCCCGCCCGGTTGCTCAAGCAGACATCGAAAAATTCGCAGCTGAAAGAAGTATTGATTTTCGTGAGGATCATGTGCAGTTTTTCACGAGATTCGGTTGTGAGCCAGGAGGGCGGCCAGAGATTTTTAGGCAATATGGCGGAGATTTTGATTTCGCGAATGTGAAAAGAGTGTACCTCGAAAATCATCCTCAAATGGAGACACCCCCGGGTGCAGTCTATTTCGGCTCCAGCTTCATTGGAGACTCGTATTGTATCGATTGTAAATCGGGAAAGATTTATCTGTATGACGAAGGCGATAGGTATGGGGTCGTGCACGAGTCGATTGATGGATTTCTTCTTAAATGTTTAGTGTCTGTATATGTTGAAGAAGCGTTCGATGAAGAGCTTTCGCAGCAAGATATGGGTGAAGAATTTATTGCCGAATTTAGGCTCAAAAACAAAGATTCGAAAATAAATGAGGCGACGTGGTTTGGACGGGATTATAAGAATATTGAAAATCCTCCAGTTTTCGCCGAATACTATTTCATTGATCATAAGTTGGTCGCGTTATACCCGACTACAACTAGTTTGCTCACGCTAAGTGGCGGCGTTTTAAGCAACGTACAATGGTAGCGCGGATGGTGGCTGTGATCTTCATTGAGCCTGAAGGTTAAACCTGGTAGTTTAAGTGCCGGCAGCCACATCATGGTCATCAGCGACGATTCCTGCAACGCGGGCTTTTGCCCGCCGCAGAAAGGGCACGCTCAAGCTGATCGGGGCTGGTGGATATCGCCCCAAAGAGAACCAAGATGAAAGAACCGTCAAGCATGCCATACCATACCAATCACGCGACCTTCGAGCTGCCGGCGCAGCTCAAGGACAAGACCATGC
>NZ_WHJH01000131.1 GCF_011682145.1 Massilia mucilaginosa | reverse complement strand
GCGCCTCCAGCGTTTCCACACGGGCCAACAAGGCGTCGATATGGTCGAACAGCGCCATGATTACCTTGTTCTTGTCGGACTCGGAAAGCTTGGAAAGGTCGGGACGCGGGAGCTTGTTTGCCATGCCACTATGATGAACGAAGCGTCCGGCGTTTACAACATGTATATTTCATCGCCACTCAGGCTGAACAGTTACTGAAAATGTAAGTCGACGGTTTGATATTCCACCTATCGCATCTTTGACCTTCATCAAACACCGCTTTGATAAACAGGTTTGACAACAAGATGAATGTGAATAAAAATCAACTGTGCATTTGGGCATTTCTTTTGAATGCATCATTATTTACCCTCCCTGTCGAAAGTTAATATGAACTCAGATGGATACGAAATCTTAAACTGGCTCGAGTCTCTTCCTGAAATCGTTCGTTATTTAATATATTCTTTAGCGGGACTTTCTGTCTTTCTAATGGCTAACTCGGCTGGCAAAAATTTGGGTGGCACTTTCTTCCACTTATTGAACTGATCACGACTTACAGGAGTCTAATTTTAGGAGATTAGCCATGAACGATATGCATATGCAAGATTTGAGTCACGACGAAGTCATCAGGTCTCTGGCGGACTACCGGTTGGAATAATAATTGTAGTTGGAATCGTGGTTGTAGGAATGGCGGCAGGTATTTATAGCGGCTATAAAGAGGCGAAGTTGGCCAGAGCGGCTCCTGAAGACTAATACATGTATCTTCTCATGCACTTCAAACTACTCTTTGACTGGAGCTACAATGATGAACGATAAAACACAGTCCTACCTCGATCAGCAAATCGCTGAGTTGGACGATGCTGAAGTAAATTGCATAAGTGGCGGCTTGCCGTTTTTGGGTGCAGCTGCCATTGGGATTGCAGGACTCGCCTTATTTAATGGCTCGTTTAGCGCTGGAAAAGAACTTGGTAAATTTGTTTATCATGTCATGCATACCGAATAATCCATGACGGCATGCGTGAAAGCTAAACGTGGGATGGCAAGAAAAATATTTACGGTGCAATTGCTTATATGAACCAGCGATATCAAGTAGCGCATAAACACATTAGCGCGTTCATTCGATAGTTGATTGTCGAATGAATGCATCTCCGCGCATCAAACGCCATCGATGACACCGTAAACGCATCAGGGCCGGGTCTGTTCGCTGACAGCGAACTCGCCCGGCCCTGACTCGCCCGCGCACATCAATGCGCTGGCGGCAACACTGCAATGATTATTGCAGTTTGATTTCGACGTCGACGCCAGCTGGCAGATCCAGCTTCATCAGCGCGTCAACGGTCTTGTCCGTTGGGTCCACGATGTCCATCAGACGCTGGTGCGTACGGATTTCGAACTGGTCGCGCGAGGTTTTGTTGACGTGCGGCGAACGCAGGACGTCAAAACGCTGGATGCGGGTTGGCAGTGGGACTGGGCCTTTGACAACAGCGCCGGTACGCTTGGCGGTGTCGACGATTTCCAGTGCGGACTGGTCGATCAGCTTGTAGTCGAACGCTTTGAGGCGAATGCGGATTTTCTGGTTTGGTGCGGACATGGTAATTCCCTTAAAAAGAACGAACCGGCATGGCGCCGGCGATATGAATTTTTTGCTTGGGCACATCAGGGGACCACGAAAAACCTACTGCGCGGCGTCATTTTCGTCCGGCGATGCTCACCGTACCTTCGTACGGCTCCGCTTCTCGGACGAAACTAACGCCGCTCGCTACGGTTTTTCGAGGTCCCCAACCGGCAAGAAAGCAAGTATACCTGCTTTCCTGCCGTTGACTACGAATTACTTACCAGCTACTTCGCTGAGAATCTTTGCAACAACACCTGCGCCAACGGTACGGCCACCTTCGCGGATGGCGAAACGCAGGCCTTCTTCCATCGCGATCGGGTTGATCAGCTTGACGGTGATCGACACGTTATCGCCTGGCATAACCATTTCTTTGTCCGCTGGCAACT
>NZ_WHJH01000130.1 GCF_011682145.1 Massilia mucilaginosa | reverse complement strand
AAAAGAGCCGTACCCCGCACCCTACGCGCATAGCCAGGGTTGGGGACGGCTTTTTTCATTCATTACAGAAGCAATCGGTTAGCACATAGCTGATGAGGCTGTGTCCGAATGTCAGACCTGGCACCGTCACAGACCTGACACCGTCACTTTAAAACTTAGGAACGCCATCATAGGAAATTATATCAAGCGAGCCGCCAAATTCTTTGAGAGACTCCAAGTTATCTAAAAGCTCATCTACAAGATTCCGACCGGTAGTGGTTACATAATAGTTCGCCATTGATTTAACGTGCGGCCCAACGTCTTTCCCCCAGGGTGGATTTTTAGCAATATTTTCGATATCCCAAACCACATTACCAGGTCCCAAAGAGGAAAGGCCTGTCTTAATTTTTTGCATTTCACCGTACGCCTCATCTGCGTTCGCTTCAGACAAACTTCCTTGGTATAACTCGTTCATAATATGGGGAAACCTCGAACCCCATTGCCCCCCCTCAAGATGGACTGCGACTGTAGAAAGCAATGAATGAAATAAGCCACCAGGCCCTATTTCTGTAACAACGCTACCCTGTTTAAGTGCAACTGTCATACTACCTCCAAAAATGAATCTGACCTGGCGTTAAAATTCCATTCGTTTTTTGTTGAATTCTTCCCACAACCCTATTCAGCTCCACAGTACTTACATTTTGCCCACGAACATCAAGGACAATTTTTTGAATATCACCAAGAGGTAAATTTGCTGCCCTATGAATTGCTTGGGCACTCACGGAAGATACTAACGAACTACGACCAGAAGCAGTCGTTAAATTATAGTTCTTCATATCAATAGCTTCACCAGATTTATATAGATCTGGCCGTGTACTGCCTAACGTTCCATGCGGCACCCGCGCGCCGTTCAAAAAGGATTCCTGAGCGCTGTAACCATGAGATCCATACATTGCTTCAAGATCAAGTTCCGACTGTCGCCAAGTCGGGCGAGCAAGGCGATTTGGAGGCACTAAAGAGCCAAAGCTTACCGGAGTCGAGGGAGCACTTTCGCCTAAGAAACGTACCGTTCCAGGAGTGTACGTGGGAGTGAACCCAAACTCACCCTCGACCAGGGGTGCGCCAAATCGTTGGCTATAAGCACCAGCATTCGTCGTGGTTACTCTTCTGGAAATAGTAGCATTAGTTACGACACTTTCAGTTACACTTTCAATGCGCCCGGCTACTGCACTAGCACTACCAGCACGCCCTAACGATCCTAACGCACCTAAACCTAGTCCTAATCCAAACTCAGCATATGGTCCAGCACTAGTGCTATAAGGCTGCTTGTAACCATCCATAAAGGATACGTAATCAATAGCCCCTGGGAATGTAAGACTTAGATTAAGATTATTCCCTATTAACTCAATTGTATTCGCAAAAAGATTAATCGGCGCGCCCACCACCACATCGCCAAACCAACTCCGACCAAGATTGAATTGCGCAGCATTCAAACTATTACCACGGCTATCGAATCCACCCACAGTGCTTATAGGTCCTAAGGGGCGACTGCCATCTGAATTAGCAAACGGTGCTTTCCTAAAAGTGCTTGCCGGAAGTGCGCTTTCACTGATCGCATCAAGATCACTTGCAAACTTCTCTCGTGAATCAGCAACTATTTGATTAATTAGTGCGACTTCCCCTTCGATTTCTTTTTGTTTCCCAGACGGGGGCAAACGTCCGCCGACGTTTTCACCTAAACCGGCACTCATAGCCCACAGATCAGATCTTGAACTATCGATAGCGTTAGCCAAATCATAAGCATAACGTTGTGCAGCTGCATCTTCAAACCCAGATTGCATCTGAGCAGCAGCAACTCTCGCTTGCGTCACACGATCACTGATCTCGTCGCTCAGGCTACTCCCCAGCGCATTGCCGAACGCACTTGGTCCGACGTGCAATCGTAGTCCAACGCGCGCAAACGCCCTGTTCATGCGGGTTTCGGCCGGTCCTCCAGCTCGGCCG
>NZ_WHJH01000012.1 GCF_011682145.1 Massilia mucilaginosa | reverse complement strand
CACAGCGCCACGTACCTGAATCAATTACGTCATTGCGCACACTCATCATGTCTGCAATCGTGAAACGACTTCAACGATGCCCCTGCTGCAATGTGGCTCGATATAACTTATGACACAGTAAGATTAGTTGATGCTTGGCAAATACAGCGTCACGTGGTTTGCCGCGCGCACCAGCCGCACCGGTGCGCGCGGCGCAGTTCAACGAGGCCAGACCCAGCGCGAGGTCGCCGATCAACTCGGTGTCTCGGCCACCCTGGTCAACTTCATGATGCGCGATGCCATGCTGTCCTGCCGCGCCGCCGTCGCGGCGGCGTGATGCGGGCCGGCCGGCGTCACGCCCGGGCGGCGGACCTCGCGCACAAAAGTAGCATCTCGGCAAAATTCCACTGTTTCCTATGCGCATAATCCATTATCATGCCTTTTGTTGAGAATAAGTCTCATTCAAAAGGTGTCACATGATCTGGATCTCCATTGGCGCGGCCATTCTGGCCGCGCTGGCTCTTTACCTGGCCTCGCCGCATCAGTGCCTGTGGGCGGCGGCGCCCGGGCGCCTGCTGCGCGCGCTGGCGCTGCCGCTGTGCGCCGCCTCGGTGCTGGCGGCCAGCCATGGCTACGGCTTCTGGTGCGGCGTCTTCATTGCGCTGTCCGGGCTGATGCTGGCGCTGGTGACGCTGCCGTATGCGCACGCCTGGAGCCGGAGGCGCCATGTGGGGTAAATCGTTCGCCGCCATCTTCCTCGCGCCGCCGCTCGGCGTGGCGCTGGTGGGCTTGCTGGCACTGCTGAGCGGCAACCAGCAGCGCGACACCTTGCCGATCCTGCTGATGTTCTTCCCGGCCTGGGTGGGGGCGATGGCGCTGGCCTATCATTTCAAGACCGCCCTGCGTGCCTGGCTGTGGATGGGCGGCGCCACCCTGGCCGGCTTCGGCCTGATCCATGGACTGAAGGCGGCCGGCCTGCTGAGGGTGGCCGCATGAAATCGTCCACCCTGAAAACCTACATTGCGGTGCATACCTGGGTCGGCCTGGTGGCCGGCTTTGCCCTGTTCATCGCATTTTACGCCGGCGCGATCAGCGTCTTCAACAAGCAATTGCATACCTGGGAGACGCCCTCGTCGGCACGCGCGCCGATGCAGTCCGAGGCCGGCGCGCAAGCGCTGATCGACGCCGTCCTGCGCCAGCACCCGCAGGCAAAAGCGTCGTTCACCCTGCATCTGCCGAGCCTGAACGAACCGCATCTGACGCTCGACTGGCATGAGCAAACCAAGGAGGGCGGCGAGACCGAGCACCAGTTCCGCCTGGCGCCCGACGGCGCGCTGCTGGACGTCAAGCCGCAATCGGAGCTGTCGCATTTCCTGTTCCGCCTGCACTACACGGCCGGGCTGCCCGCAAGCTGGGGCATCTACGTGCTCGGCGTGGTCTGCATCCTGTACGGCCTGGCGCTGGCGTCCGGCGTGGTGGCGTACGCGCCGCTGTTCCTCAAGGATCTGTTCGCCCTGCGCGTGGGCAAAAACCTCAAGCGCATGTGGCAGGATGCGCATAATGTGATCGGAATCCTGTCGCTGCCCTTCTATATCGTGTTTGCCTGGAGCGGCGCGGTGCTGGCGCTGGGCGTGCTGCTGCTGGCGCCGTTCCAGTTCCTGGTCTTCGACGGCAAGCTGCTGCAATTGATCGAGCCCGATATTGCGGCCACAGCGCCCCTGAAAGCGGCCGGCGTGACCGCGCCGCTGCTGGGCGCGGACCAGTTGCTGGCGCGCGTACGCCAGGCGGCGCCGGGCATGGTGGTGGCGCAAGTGCACTATCAGCACGCGGGCGACGCCAATGCGCATGTCGTCGCGTATGGCGACATCGGACAGCGCACGCTGACCAGTTCCGCCGCCGTGGTGCTCCAGGCCGGCAGCGGCGCCGTGGTGCGCGTGATGACGCCGCAGCACTACAGCCCCGGCACGACCTTCCTGCGCGGCCTGCAAACGCTGCACTACGGGAATTTTGGCCATGCGGCGGTGCAGTGGGTGTATTTCCTGCTCGGACTGGCGGGCGCCTTCCTGTTCTACAGCGGGAACTTGCTGTGGATCGAGGCACGCCGCAAGCGGCTGGCGCAGCGCCAGCCGCTGAGCGGGCGCCTGATGGCCCAGGCCACCCTGGGCGTGTGCCTTGGCTGCGTGGCGGGTGTGTCGGCGGTTTTCCTGGTCAATAAACTGTTCCCCGCCGCGCCGGGCGAACTGCCGCTGTAGGAAGAGCGCGGCTATTACGCGGTGTTCCTGGCGGCCCTTGCATGGGCCTTCATTCGTCCGCCCGCGCGCGCCGCCTTTGAACTGCTGTCCTTGTGCGCCGCGCTGACCCTGGCCATTCCGCTGGCGCAGTGGGGTGCCAGCGGCGTCCATCCGCTGCTGTCGCTGTGGCGCGGCGAATGGGTGGTGGTGGGTGTGAACGCGGTGGCGCTGGTCGCCGGCTGCGCGTTCTGGACGATGGGGCGGGCGGCCCTCAGGCGCGGCCGCCATGGCGACCCGCACAGCGTGTGGTCGCTGCGCGCCGCCGACGCCGCGGTGGCGGCAGACCCGGCACAGCGCCGAGCCGCTTGACGGCCAGCGCCGCCCGGTCACGCAAGCAGCCGCGCCGCCCGGAGCGCTTGTCGTTCGCTTCCAGGGCGCCGATATGGCTCACGAGCGGCGGATTTTTGGGGATGGACCGGCCTCGCTTGCGCAGCGCACGCAGGTGCCATACAGCGACAGCGAGTGCTCGCGCAAGGCGAAGCCGAGCTTGCGGGCGACTTCTTCCTGGCGGTGTTCCAGGGCGTCGTCGCAGAATTCCTCCAGCTGGCCGCAGCTCGTGCAAACCAGGTGGTCGTGAAGGCCACCCTGGTTCAATTCGAACACGGCGACCGGCGATTCGAACTGGTTGCGTACCAGGATCCGGGCGTCGACCAGTTGCATCAGCACCCGGTAGACGGTGGCCAGTCCGATGTCGCTCGGTTCCCGGTGCAGAAGGAGATAGACCTCGTCCGCACTCATATGCTTGTGCTGGCCGTCCTGGAACAGCTGGAGTATGCGGACGCGTGGCAAGGTGGCCTTCAGGCCGGAGTCGCGCAATTCTTTTGGAATGTCCATACGCTTTCAAGCAAGTCAATGTGACACGCATCATCATGCGAATGAGAATCATTTACAATGGGGCGCGATACCGGAACGTGTCCGGCCCGCGTGCGCGGGCGCGCATCCAGGCCGGGGCCCATACCAGCGATAGGTCAGCGACGCGCGAGCGCAGTTCGCCCTGCTGGGCCTGGTAGTTGGTGTCGGCCGGGTCGTCCGTGAGCACATTGCTTTTGGTCAGGTTATACACGGCGGCGGACAACAGCAGCGTGCCGCCCTGGGGCTGGTAGCGCACGCCGGCTTCGAGCTGCTCGCCACGGCTTGGCTTGAAACGCTCGCCAAGACGGTTGACGCCGGCCTGGGGCGCGAACGACTGGCTGAAGCTGACGAATGGCGCAACGCCATTCCGGCCCAGGTAGACCAGGCCGGCGCGGCCGGTAAACGCCTTGGTCCGTTCATCATTGGCGTAGCAGTTCGATGGCGCGAAATAGCTGCACTCGGTCGCGCGCACGCGGTCCTGGCGGCCTCCCAGCAGCACCCACTTGCCCGCGATCTTCATCTGGTCCTGGAAATACAGGCCGAGCTGGCGCGTATCGGCCCGCCAGCCGCCGGCCGGCACGGGCGCGCCGGGGGTGCTGCCGTACACCGGCGCATACAGGTCGAGCGATGATCGGCGTGTCGGTCTTGGTGCCGGTGGCGCTGCGCCTGGCCACGTAGCCGGTGACCGGGCCGGCGGCGCTCTCCTGCCCGGTAACGGAGATCGGCGGCATGATCGCCGCGCCCTCCGTTTTTGCTTCGGCGGCGCCGGGCGCCAGGCCGAGGAAGCCGGCCTGGAGGGCCAGGACGATCGGCCTGGGCCGGATCGCGCGCAGGCCGTTCGGGTGTTGATGCGACAGGTGATGCTGATGCGGGAGGTTTAACATGCTTGCCCGGCAGGTTAGGATCGTCGCCTTGTTGCCAAAGCTAAGATGTCATGGATCGATAGCGCACGAAAGCGCCGGCCGCTTGCGCGGCCGGGCCGTGTCGATGGCGTAGACAATCCGGCAAAGCGTTTGTTTAGTGCCCGGACTGAAAAGCCAAGCCGCCGATATCACCCGGCCTGGCCGATCCTCCCGTGCCGACGGGCCGCGCCTCGCTGCCGCATCAGGGCGGTGCGGTGCGCCAACCGGTGCTTACCAGTTGTACTTCAAGCTCGCCCGCGCCGAGCGCGAAAGGCCCAGATAGCAGCTGTGGGTGGCGAAGCAGGAGGCGACATACTCCTTGTCCGCCACATTGTTCACGTGCAGTTCGGCCATCCAGGCCTTCATGCCCAAGCGGCCCAGGTCGTAGCGCAATGCCAGGTCGAACAGGGTGTGGCCGGGCGCGGCGAAGCTGTTGATCGTGTCGCCCTGCGTCTTGCCGGTGTAGCGCGCGCCCAGGCCCAGTCCCAGGCCCGCCAGCGCGCCGGCGCGCACGGAGTAGTTGGCCCACACGGATGCGCTGTGCGCGGGAATCTGCGCGCGCCGCTTGCCCAGGTCGGGGTTGTTGCTGCGCCTGACCTCGTCGTCCAGGTAAGTGTAGGCCGCCGTCAGGTCCAGGTCCTTGAGCAGCTGCGCCTTGCCTTCGAGCTCGATGCCGCGCGTGCGCACTTCGCCGGTCTGGATGCTGAACCCGGTGTGCTCGGGGTCGCCCGTGGTCATGTTTTGCTGGGTCAGGTCGAACAGCGCGAACGTGACCATATGGGCGCTGCCGGCGGGCTGGTACTTGAGGCCGGCTTCGACCTGCTTGCCCTTCATCGGTTCGAATATGCCGCCGTTGAATGCGCGCCCGCTGATCGGTTCGAACGAGGTGGCATAGCTGACGTACGGCGCGACGCCGCCGGCGAAGTTGTAGATCACGCCGACCCGGCCGGTGAAGGCGTCATCGTCCTGCAAGGTGGTGCTGTTGTTCAAGCGGTTGAGCGTGCGGCTGTGCGCCTGGTCGTGGCGGCCGCCCACCAGCAGCGAGAGGCTACCCAATTTGACCTGGTCCTGGACATATACGCCCAGCTGGCGTCCCACCACATCTTCGCTCTGGAACACGGCCTGCGCGGGAACAGCCTGCTTGTACTTCGGCGCGAACAGATCGAGCGCCGGCACGCCGTTGAATCCGAAATGGCGCACGGCGTCGTTGGTGCGGCGCTGGTAGTCGACCCCGGCCAGCAGCGTGTGCTTGAACGCGCCGCTCTTGAATGTCCATTCGAGCTGGTTGTCGAGATTGAGATTGGCGGCATCCTCGACGGCGGAAAAGGCGCTGCGGTTCAGGGTGCGGCGGTCCGGCGCGAGCGCGCGCCGGTACAGCCACCGCGAATCGAGTTCGTTGCGGCTGTAGCGCAGGTTCTGGCGCAAAGCCAGGGTGTCGCTCACGGCATGGCTGAACAGATAGCCGATCGAGGAGGTTGTGCGGTCCCAGTTCTCGAAGCCCGGATCGCCGACCCGGAGATCGCCGGCCACCCGGCCGCCCGGATTGCCGAACAGGCCGGCGGCGGGAATCACATTGACCAGGGTGGCGTTGATGTCGTCCTGCTGATAATGCGCCAGTGCGGTCAGCGAGGTCTTGCCGTTGGACCAGGTCAGCGACGGCGCCACGACCTTGCGCTTGCGTTTGGCGGGGTCCTGTTGCAGATGTTCGTCCAGGGCCAGGCCGGTCACGCGCCAGTGCAGATGCGACCCGATGGCGCCGCCCGCATCGACTCCGGCATCGACGTGCGAGCGGGTGCCGGCGCCGAGGCGCACTTCGTTGACCATGTCCGCACCGGCGCGCTTGCTGACCATGTTGACGATGCCGCCGGGCTGGGTCTGGCCGAACAGTACCGAGGCCGGGCCCTTGACCACATCGACCCGTTCGAGCAGATACGGGTCCAGATTGCCGCCGTCGTAGCCGGTACCTTGCAGCTTCATGCCGTCCAGGTATTCGTTGAACGAAAAGCCGGCGGTGCCGCCGCCGCCGAAGCCGCGCACGCGCACGCTGTTACCGCCGAACAGGGTGGTTTCACCGGTGCCGCCCGAGGTCACGCCGGCGCTGTAGGCGACGGCCTCGCCGAGGTCGCGCACGTTGCGCGCATCCATCTCGGCGCGCGTGATCACCGAGATCGCCTGCGGCGTTTCGATCAGCGGCGTGTCGGTCTTGGTCGCGGCGGCGCTGCGGCTGGCCACGTAGCCCTGCTCCTGGGCGCGCTCGCCGAAGATGCTGACGGTCGGCAGCACTGTCTCCTGCCTGGCGGCGGCGGCGTCCTGCGCATGGCTGGCGGAGGAGGCCAGGGCCAGGCCCAGGCATGCGGCCTGGAGGGCGGCGCTGATGGCGGTGCGCCGGAATGGCGCGGACTGTCGGGCTCGTTGCTGTGGTATGTTCATAGAGTGATTGACGACGGATGTGGAAATGAAATCGACAGGCCCGCGCCTGCCGATGCGCTCCCGGATGGAGCCGTGCGCGCCAGCGGCCGTCGGCCTGGCGTGCTGGTATAGCCGGTTCGGTGCAACAAGTCGGCGACGGTATGAGTCGGACCGATGCCATGAATGAGAATGATAGTGATTTTCATTAAGATTTCGGCTAGTATGACGTAGAAACGCGTTCTTTGTAGTAACTCGTGACAATTTCCCATGTCCAAATTCGGCTTTAGCGGGCGAGCGGCCCTGGCACGCGCATTGATCGGCGCGCTGGGCGGCTACGTCCTGGCAATTTCCTTCATGGCCGCCGGCTCCGGCGTCCTGCTGGCGAGCGGCATCATGCGGCGCGCCGATGCGGTCGTCAGCACCGGCATGCTGGCCTTTCTCGTCTGGACCATCGCCTTGCTGGTGGCCTTCGGCGCCGCCACCACCGCGCGCGCCGCGGCCTGGGTGCTGGGCGGCGCGCTCGGCTTCGCCCTGGTCGGCTGGGCCAGCCTGTCGCTGGCGGGCGCGGCATGACGGCGCACGCCGGCACGCCGCTGCCGCCGCGCCTGCGCCACGCCATGGACTACCTGCACACCTGGGCCGGGGTGCTGTGCTGCGCGCCGCTGTTTCTCGTGTTTTTCATGGGCACGCTTTCGGTGTTCGACCAGGAGCTCGACCGCTGGATGATGCCGGCCACCCGGGTGGCGCAGCCGGCGGCGGTGTCGTTCGACCGTCTGGCCCGGCCCCATCTGGAGCAACTGGCGCCCGGCGCCAGGCAATGGACCGTGCAATATCCCACCCGGCGCGCCCCCGCGATGCGCCTGAGCTGGTTTGAAAACGGCGCACTCCAGAGCCGCGATGTCGACGCCACGAGCGGCCGCTTGCTGCCGCCATCGGGCAGCAAGGGCGGCAGCGGATTCTTTTTCCCTTTTCATTACACCTTCCATCTCACCTGGATGGACCTCGGCTACTGGCTGCTGGCGCTGCTGTCGATTGCGATGCTGGCGCTGCTGGTGTCGGGTGTGATCATCCACAAGAAAATCTTCAGCGATTTTTTCGCCTTCCGTCCGGCCAAGTCGCGCCAGCGCGCCACGCTCGACCTGCATCACGTCTCGGCCGTGCTGCTGCTGCCGTTTCATTTCACCATCACGTTGACCGGCCTGATCATCATGGTGTTCGTGTATACCAAACCGGGCATTGCGCTGGTCTACGGCCAGCAGGCGGACCAGGCGACCCGCGAAGCGTTCGCCCTGGTGCGGCGCGAGCCATCCGGGCGGCGCGCCGAACTGGCCTCGGTCGATGCGATGGCGGCGCAGGCAAAGCAGCTCTGGGGCGGCGGCGAGATCCGCCGGGTCAGCGTGCGCAACCCGCACGATGCGCACGCCAGCGTCGACTTCCAGCGCCGTCCGCACGACCAGATCAGTTACGACACGCGGATGCTGACCTTCGACGGCGCCAGCGGCGCGCTGCTCGGGCGCTCGGAACTGTCGTCCACGCTCGCATTGCAGCGCTTTTTCACTGGCGTGCACATGCTGCCTTTCGACCATTGGCCGCTGCGCTGGCTGTATTTCGCGATGGGGCTGGCCAGCTGCGTGATGATCGGCACCGGCATGCTGCTGTGGGTGGAGAAGCGCCGGCTGCGGCAGGCAAAGGAAGGCCGCATCAGCTGCCTGGTGGTCAACGCGGTGGCGGCGGCGGGCAGCGTGGGCGTGCTGCTCGCGACCCTGGCCATGCTCGTGTCCAACAAGATCTTGCCCGAGGCAATTGCCGGGCGTGCGCTGCTGGAGCAAAGTACCTTCTTCCTGGTATGGATCGGCACCCTGGTCCATGCGCTGGCGCGGGCGTGGCAGCCACGCTCGCGTGGCGATCTCGGTACCGCGTGGCGCGAACAGGCCTGGACCAGCGCACTGCTTGCGCTGCTGGCCGTCGCGCTCAACGGCGTGCTCACAGGCGACCATCTGCTGCGCACCGTCAGCCACGGAAACATGGCCGTGGCCGGGACCGATCTGGTTCTGCTGGCCAGCGCGGCGCTGGCTGCGCTGACCGCGCGGCGCCTGCGTTCGCGCGGCACGGTAAAGGCGGGCGCTGGGCCATTGTTGAAGGAAGCGGCGCTATGAACGCGCCGCTGATGGCGGCGGGGTCCGCCTGTGCGGCATGGGCCGGCATGGCCGTGCTGTGTTTCCAGTCCTCCAGCCAGCGCCGCCGCCTGGGCCTGCGCGAACAGAGCGGGCGTGAGCAGTGGCGTTTCATCCTGGCCGGAACGGCCTTGCTCGCCATCTCGCTGGTGGCCGCCGTCAGCGCCGACGGTAGCCAGTTCGGTGTGCTGCTGTGGCTGTGCCAGACCGGGATGCTCGGCATGGCGCTGATCTGCTCGCTGCCGTTCGCGCGCAATGCGGTGATGGCCAGCGCGCGCCTCGCGGCGCTGCTTGCGCCGCTGTCGCTGGCCGCCGCAAGCGCGATGTAAGCCGGCGCTCGTTCAGGGCTCAGCGGCGTGGGCGGTGTCTGCGGCGTGGACGATCCGGCAAGAAGATTGTTGAGTCCTCGGCGCGCTGAACAGCATGCGCCTGTTCCTCATCCATGCGATCGCGCCGGGTTGCATGCTTCCGAGCAACGCGAGCGCCGCGCTTATCGCATGTTTCCAACAGCACGACACATTTCGCACCCACCCAGTTCGCATTTTCTTGTGTGTTCCCGTGAGCCGCCGTACACTGGTTTATCAGTTGGCGCAGGGAAACTATTCAGGTGACCTTGCCGTTCCCGATGATCGACCCCCATAAAGGATACACAATGAAAGCGCCTGCCTTCGTACTGCTCTCCCTCATGATCGCCAGCCTGGCCGGCGGCGCCGGCGCCGCGGAGGTGCTGGAAATCTCCGGCGGCACCACCCCGCAGAAAGACGTGCTCGAGCCGCGCGCGGCGGAAATCCTCAAGGCCACCGGCGTCGAGATCAAGGTCAACGGTGTCGGGACCGGCAACGGCATGGTCGCCCTGGCCGAGGGCAAAGTCAGCGTGGCGGCGGTCGGGGACACCCTGGCCGACTCGATCGAGGCCGGCAAAAAGGCCGCCAAGGCCGCCAGCAAGGACATCAAGATTCCGGACAACCTGGTATTCACGCAGATCGGAACAGACGAGCTGGTTGTCGTGGTGCACAAATCGAATGGCGTCACGGCACTGAGCAAGGCCCAGCTCAAGGATATGGCAACCGGCAAAATCACCAACTGGAAAGAAGTCGGCGGCGCCGACCTGCCGATCAAGGTGGTGGTGACCAAGGCGGGCATGATTCCGAGCCTGGTGTTCCAGAAAACCATCATGGATGGCGCCGAGTACGTCAAGGGGGCCCTGGAAGCGCAGTCGCCGCGCGAAGTGATCACCTGGGTCTCGCGCACGCCCGGCGGCTTCGGGCCGGCGGCCGACGTGCATGTCAAGGCCGGAGCGGGCGACAGCAAGACCATCGGCGCGCCTGCCATGTCGCGTCCGCTTGGGCTGGTCACCATCGGCGCCCCCACGGGCGCGGCCAAGAAGCTGGCCGACTACCTGAAAGTGAAGTAATTTCCCCAACCTTGCCGAGCCCCCGCCCATGTTATACAACGTCAATATCAGCACCCGCCTGATGATCCTGACCGGTACCTTGCTCACTGCGCTGGCCGTGGTGGGCCTGGTCGCCCTGCGCGGCCTGTCCGCCAGCAACGAGAGCATGCGCACCATTTATGAAGACAGCACCGTGCCGCTGGTCAGCCTGGGCGAGGTGCTGGGCGACATGTACCGCTCGCGCACCCTGGTGATCGGCGGCATGGGGGCGGAAAATTCGGAGGCGGCCGAGGTGTCCTACCGCGAGGTGGCGCTGGTCAATGCCAAGTTGAAAAAGAGCCTGGACAGCTACAAGCGCTCCTTGCAGTCGAGCGATGCGAAAGCCCAGGCCGGCCTCTTCGAAGCGGCGTGGGAGCAGTATGCCGCCGCCGGCGACAAGGTTGTCACCCTGGCCAAGAGCGGCGACTACGAGGCGGCCAGCGCCCAGCTCAAGGTCGACTCGGAAAAGAAATTCGAATCCGCGCGTACCGCCCTGCTGACCCGCATGGTGCAGCAAAAGGGCGAAGCCCAGGCCGCCTTTGCGGCCGCCGACAAGTCGAGCGCGACCACGCGCACGCTGATGCTGGCAACCCTGGGACTGGGCCTGGTGCTGGGGGCGTTTCTGTCGTACATCGTGATCGGTTCCATCAAGAAGCCCTTGCGGCGCGCGGTCGAAGTGGCCAACCGGGTCGCCACGGGCGACCTGAGCGAACATATCGACGTGACCTCCACCGATGAAACAGGGCAGTTGCTGGCGGCCCTGCGCGACATGGATGCCAGTCTCGAAAAAACCATCGGCAAGGTGCGCGCCGGTTCGGACCGGATCCTTTCGGCCTCGATCGAAATCGCCCGGGGCAATATGGACTTGTCCGGCCGCACCGAACAGCAGGCCAGTTCAATTGAAGAAACCACCGCCTCGATCATGGAATTGACCGACACGGTCAGGCGCAACGGCGACAACGCGCGCCAGGCCAACCAGCTGGCGCTGAGCGCTTCCGAGGTGGCGGAAAAAGGCGGCGCCGTGGTGTCGGAGGTGGTCTCGACGATGCGCTCGATCAACACCTCCTCGCGCCGCATTGTCGACATCATCAGCGTCATCGACGGCATCGCCTTCCAGACCAACATCCTGGCCCTGAACGCGGCGGTCGAAGCGGCGCGCGCCGGCGAGCAGGGGCGCGGCTTCGCCGTGGTGGCATCCGAGGTACGCAACCTGGCGCAGCGCTCGGCGGCGGCGGCGAAAGAAATCAAGACCCTGATCGAAGATTCGGTCGACATGGTCGACGCCGGGACCCGGCTTGTCGATCAGGCCGGCACCACCATGAACAATGTGGTGGCCAGCGTCCAGAAAGTGACCGACATCATGAAAGACATCGTCTCGGCCAGCCAGGAGCAGACCGCCGGGATCGAGCAGATCAACCAGGCCATCATCGAGATGGACCAGGTGACCCAGCAAAACGCCGCGCTGGTCGAACAGGCCGCCGCCGCCGCCCAGTCGATGCAGGAAGACGCGGCCGCGCTGGCCCAGGTGGCGCAGGCGTTCAAGCTCAGCGCGATCGAGGCGCGCCCGGCGCCGGGCGTGCTGGCCTTGCCGCGCTAGCGCCGCTCACGCGGCAGTGTCTGGCGCAAGCGGCGAGGGCGCCCTGGCGCGCGCCGAGAGCAAGATGGCGACGACGATCAGCGCCGCTCCGGCCAGCATGCGCGGCGCGGGCTGCTGCGCGAACAACCACCACGCGCAGGCGATCGCGTACACCGGTTCGAGCGCGATGATCATGCCCGCGCTGCGCGCGTTCAAGCGTTCCAGGCTCTTGACGAACAGGTATTGCGCGAGCCCCGTGCAGAACACGCCCAGCAAGGCCAGGTAGAGCCAGTCAAGGCGCGCTGGCGCACCGAGGCCGGCGGCCGCGAAGGGCGCCACCGCCAGCGTCACCACCAGGTTTTGCCAGAATGCGACTTGCAGGGCGTCCATGCCGCGCGTGCCGCGCCGGTTGGTCACCGCCAGCAGCGCGAAAGACAGGCCCGACAGCATGCCCCACAACAGGCCGACGCTGCCGCGGTCTCCCATATCGTACGACGGCGCGACCAGTATCAGGCCCAAGCTGACCAGGGCCAGCAGGGCCGCTTCCGGGGCGCCGATCCGTTCCCGGAACACCAGCGTGTCCAGCAGCGCGATGCATGCCGGGAAGCTGGCGAAGCCCAGGGTGGCGAGCGCCACGCCGCCGACTTTCACGGCGATGAAAAAGGTTATCCAGTGCGCCGCCAGCAGCAGGCCGCTCAGGATCACCATGCACAGCTTGTAGCGGTCGAGGCCGCGCAGCAGGGGGCGCTTTCGGGCAAGGGAAAACAGCGCCAGCGCGGCCACGGCGAACGCGGCGCGCCCGAACGTGATGACGGTGGCGTCGGCGTGGATCAGCACCCCGAAGATGCCGGTCAGGCCGAACAGGACCGCTGCGACATGCGCCATCGTCAGGGCGCTGCGATGGCTGGTCAAGGACGCGCCGCCCCAGCCGCTTGCGCGGCCTGCGGTTCGGGGATGGACGTTGCGGCATTCGCGCCGGAAATCATGATCATGGCGGGAACCTACCGGGGACGGGGAAAGCTGTCAAAGCCTTGACCCGTTGATCCCGCTTGCGCGATCCGGCGGTGCACGGCGTTTCGTGTCGATGTTCTTGAACGGCTAGTGTCCCGAGTTGGAAATTCGTTGATGACTAAATATGGCGAAATCGCACCGAGACAAGGAACAAAGCGCAGACAGGCAAATGCCTGGCGAGCATTTGTGACGCGGTATCGGCGCGATTATCGCCATATTTATTCAACGAATTTCTGACTCGGGACACTATGCCGGACCGGCCTTGAGGAGCGTCCAGTCGAAGGGCGCGTCGGAGACGGTCGGGATGGCGCCGCGCACAGTCAGCTGCGGCGGCGCGCCATCGAGGCGTTCGGCGCACAGGGCGAGCAGGTAGCCGGGCGCCGGCCGGAACTGCCAGAAACGCCAGCGTTCGGCATCGTCGCCCAGATCGGCTTCGATGGACAGGCGCACCTGGCGCTCGTCCGGAAAATCGAAGCTGAAGCGGTCGAGCGGAATCGACAGGCCCATGCCGCGCGCCTTGATGTAGGCCTCCTTGAAGGTCCAGTACTCGAAGAAACGGTCCTGGCGGCGTTCCTCCGGTACCGTGGCCAGCTCCGCCACTTCCGCCGGCGAGAAAAAATGCTCGGCGATGCCGCCCGACACCTGGCGCGTGCTCAGGTTCTCGACATCGACCCCCAGCATCCGGTTGCGCGTGACGGCCATGGCGATCAGGCCGCGCGTGTGCGAGAGGTTGAAGCCGAGCGTGCGCGCCTGCGCGTGCGCGTTGGCGATGGCGGGGCGGCCGTAGGCGTTGGGGGTGAAGATCCAGTCGGCCGGCGCCAGCGGAGCGTAGCGCGACAGCACGGTGCGCACCAGGGCGCGCGTGGCGAGGTAGCGCAGGCGGTCGTCGGCGAAGTGAAAACGCAGCTGCTGCGCGCGCTCCTGCTCGTTCAGCAGCGCCAGCAGGGCCGCTTGCAGGGCGGGCCCGGCGATTTGTTGGTAGAACACCAGCCAGACATGAATTTGCCCGGCGTCAAGCGGCAGGGCAGCGTCGGGCGGGGCGCCGCGGGGAGGACCGGAACTGTCTGGTGTCATCAGTGGCGCTTGCGCTATGAGGCTTGGGGAGGTGCCAAGTCTAGCAGAAGTGGCATGGGTGCAAGCAGCGGGAAGCATCACAGGCGGCGCCCGGTGCGGGCGCGCGCCGGGCATGCTTATTGCTCGTACGGATACTGTTCGACATACAGCGAATTTGGCGCCGGCCGCGCCGGGTGGTGCACCTCCACCCTGAAAATCGTGTTATCAGGCGCATTGTTAATCACGGGGATATTTTGGTTGGGGCAATGGAAGGTGATGGTATTGATCGTGATTTCGACAGCATGGCCGACTTGCGGGACCTGCTCGAACGTGCCCTCGTCATCGACTTCGACCGACACGACAAATGCTCCCATTCCTTCATCGTTATCTGCGAGACGCATGTTCATTTCCTTCATGGTTGGTTGGATGATTGGCGGGACCAGTGCGGATTGCCGCGCGGGGCGGCGCTGATCCGACGCTTGCCTCGCATGGCGAAGCAGCTTCAGTATCGAAGGATCGGCCGGGCTTTGCCATTACAGCGCATTACACCATTGCGCAGCTCTGCGCCAGCTCGCCGGCATGGCATTTTTACAACACTAGCCTCTCATCGAAAAGACTTTTAATTCTCAATAGTAAACAGTGTACGATTGCCAAGATCAGATTTTTTATGGTGGACGGTCAGCGCGCGCGTTGTTTTCGTCCACATCCAGGAGGGTTTTTCGCATGGCGGCGTTACGGAATCGGGATACTCGGCAGGTCATCTATCTGCGCTCCGCTCATGTATTCGGGCGCAATCCCGACAAGGCCGATTCGGTGCTGTTCAACCTGGACGCGTCGCAAATCCATGCCTCGATCAGGTGGGACGGCCATGCCTGGCTCGTCATCGATCACAGCCGTAACGGCACGTTCATCGACGACCAACGGATCGGCGGCGAGGCCGCGCTGGAAACGGGCCGCACGCTCCGCTTCGCGCTGGGCGACGCGGCCGGATGGGAAGTGGTCGCATTGGACCCGCCCTGCGCCATGCTGTTGCCGCCGCGCGCGGATATGCAGGCGCTCACCCTGCAGCGCTTCCACCTGCTCCCCGACGACCTTGCGCCCGAGTCGACCGTGGCGCTGTCGCCGGACGGCCAATGGCTGTGGGAAGACACCGCCGGCAGCAATGTGCTGCGCGACGGCGCGCCGGTGCGCATCGGCGCCGATGTCTGGACCTTCGCCGCGCTGTCCCAGATCGCGCCGACCTCGGACCTGGCGCAGATGGGCGCCGGTGCCGGCGCGCCGGTCCTGTTCAACTTCACCGTGAGCCAGAACGAAGAGCATATCTCGCTGACCATCGCCGAGGCGGGGCGCCGCGCCGACCTCGGCGAGCGCACCCACCACTACAGCCTGTTGACCCTGGCGCGCCTGCGCCTCGACGACGCGGCGCGCGGCACCGACGCGACCAGCCAGGGCTGGGTCGAAGTGGGGCGGCTGGCGCGCATGCTCGGGCTGGACGCGCAGCACCTCAATATCCAGATTTTCCGGGTCCGCAGCCAGATCGCGCGCGCCTTCCCCGACGGCGCCAATCTGTCGAACGTGATCGAACGCCGGCGCGGCGAAGTGCGCTTCGGCGCATTCGGTTTCCAGATCGTGCGCGGCGCCCAGCTCGAGGGTACCTTCACCCCGGACGCTACGCCGCCATCCGCGTTCAGCCAGACGCGCGCGGCCATGCAGGCGCAGTGTTGAACCAGGACGGGCGCGAGCCCATCGCGGTTGCCGGATACCAGCTCATCCGCCTGCTCGGCGAGGGCGGGGCGGGCACCGTCTACAAGGCGCGCCAGCAAAGCACCGGCCAGATCGTCGCGCTCAAGCTGCTGCGGGGCTGCGCCGGCCAGGATGCCGCGCGCGCCAGGCGCCTGGCCGAGCGCTTCGAGCGCGAAACGCAGCTGTGCGGGCAGTTGCACCATCCGCACCTGGTGCGCCTGCTTGACAAGGGCACCACCGCCAGCATGCAGCTGTACGCGGTGTTCGAGTTCGTGCCGGGCGAAACCCTCAAGGAGCTGTTGCAGCGCAAGGGCGCGATGAACGCGGCGCTGGCCGGCGAATTGATGGGACAGGTGCTCGATGCGCTGGCGTGCGCCCATGCGCAAGGCATCGCCCACCGCGACCTCAAGCCGCATAACATCATGATCACCACCACCGGCGCGCGCACGCACGCCAAGGTGCTCGATTTCGGCATCGCCGCCTTCGTCGCCGAGCGCCAGCACGGCGAAGCGCGCGGCGTGACGCTGACCCAGGAAACCATGTGCTCGCCGTCGTACAGCGCACCCGAACAGCTGCGCGGCGAGCCGCCCAGCGTCAAGAGCGATCTGTACGCATGGGGACTGGTGCTGCTCGAATGCCTGACCGGCCAGCCGGCGGTGCAGGGCGTCACGCTGGCCGCGATCTTTCATCAGCAATTGAGCGCCGCCGAGATTGCGCTGCCGCCGGCCCTGCTGGGCCATCCGCTGGGCGGCTTGCTGCGCCGCGTGCTGCGCAAGAATCCGCTGGACCGGGCCGAAAGCGCCTGCGCCGTGCATGCCGATTTCCTGCAGCTTAACCTGGCCGGCATCGTCGGCCCGCTTGGCGGGCAGAAGGCCGAGGCCGGCGCGGCCGGCGGCCTGACCGCGCCCTACCATCCCGGCGCGGCGGCGCCGGCTTACGAGCGGCGCCAGATCACCGTGCTGTGCTGCACGCTGTTCCTGAGCAGTACCAGCGAACACGAACTGGAGGCCAGCGAGGCCCTGCAGCGCGACCAGATCGGCTTGTGCATCGACACGGCCGTGCGCTACGGCGGCCATGTCGCCGGCGCGCTCGGCGCCGGCCTGATGATGTATTTCGGGTATCCGCAGCCGAGCGACAGCGCCGCGCGCCGCGCCGCCCGCACCGCCCTCGAACTGGTGAGCCAGGCCAGGCGCCGCGCGCCGCTGCTGGAGCTGCAAGGGTTCCGCCTGTCGATCCGGCTCGGCATCCACACCGGCATGGTGCTGGTGCGGCCCGGCTACCTGCCGGGCGGCAGCACCCCCAACACCGCGCTGCTGCTTGAGCAGGCCGCGCCGCCCGGTACGGTGATGGTCAGCCTGGCCGCGCGCCGCATGCTCGACCCGTACATCGAATGCGATGCGGCCGGCTTTTGCCACGCCGATCCCGGCGCCGCGCCGCTGCCCATGTATGCGCTGGCCGGCGAATATCCGGCCGAAGCGGCGCAGTCCTGGCGCGGCGGGGGCGTGCGCGCCGCCCTGGTCGGGCGCGGCGCCGAACTGGCGCGCCTCGACCAGGTCTGGCACGCGGCGCGCGCCGGGCGCGGCAATGCCATCCTGATCCAGGGCGAGGCCGGGATCGGCAAGTCGCGCCTGGCCGCCGAACTGGCCATCGCGGCGCGCGCGGCCGGGCATGCCGCGCCCGAATGCCGCTGCCTGCCGGAACACCGCAACCAGGCCTTGCGTCCATTCCTGGACCTGGTGAAAAACCACTGGCGCCTGCACGACGGCGATGCGCCCGATGTCGCGGCCGAGCGCTTGCGCGCGGCGCTCGGCCGCTGCGGCCCGGTCTCGCCGTGGGCGCTGCCGATCCTGTGCTCCTGGCTCGGATTGCCGCTGCCGCCGGCCGGCGCCGACATGCCGCTGTCGGCCGAACGCCAGAAGCAGGTCTTGCTGGAAGCCTTGCGCGGCCTGGTCTTGCAGATGGGCGATGGCCAGCCCTTCGTGCTCGTGATCGAGGATGTGCACTGGATCGACCAGACCAGTTTCGAGCTGCTGGGCGCGCTGCTGCCGGCGCTGGGCGGGCAGGCGCTGCTGCTGGCGCTGACGGCGCGCCCGGAATTCGACAGTCCGTGGGAGGCCGCGCGCGTGCCCGTCCTGGCGCTCGCGCGCCTGGCGCAGGACGATGCCGGGCAGCTGGTGGGGGACTTGCTGAGCGGCGCGCGGCTCGACGACAGCGCCTTGCGCTACCTGCTCGAACGCAGCGACGGCGTGCCCCTGTTCGTCGAGGAGCTGACCCGCACGCTGGTCGAACACAAGCTGCTGGTGGCCGAGGACGGGGTGTACCGCCTTGCCGGCGGCGCCGACACGGCGGCCATCCCGGTGACGCTGCGCGACTTGCTGGCGGCGCGCCTGGCCGGCATGGGCGGCGCGCGCGAAACGGCGCAGCTGGCGGCGGCGATCGGGCGCGAGTTCGCGCACGCCCTGCTGGTCGAGGTGGCGCTGGTCGACGAGGCCAGCCTGCAGGCCGACCTGGACGCCCTGATCGCGGCCGACCTGATCAACCGGCGCCGGCGCGTGCAGGGCGACAGCTATGTGTTCCGCCACGCCCTGATCCGCGACGCCGCCTACGATGCGCTGCCGCGCGCCGTGCAGCGCCAGACCCACGCCCGCATCGCGCGCCGCCTGGCCGGCGGCACGCAAGCCGAGGTCGAGGCGGCGCTGGCCGAGCTGGCCCGCCACCACGCCGCCGCCGACGAATTTTCCAGCGCCGTCGCGTACGGCAACCGGGCCGCGCGCGCGCTGCTCGAACGCGCGCTGCACGACGACGCCATCGAACTGGCCACGAGGGTCGAGCAGTGGAGCACCCGGATCGATGGCGCCGCCAGGCGCGAGGCCGACCTGGCCAGCGCGATCACCCTGACCAACGCGCTGATGTCGAAATACGGTTGGGCCAACGGGCGCGTGCGCAGCCTGGCCGAGCGCACCCTCGGGCTGGCCGAGGCCAGTCCCGATCCGCGCCAGCGCGTGCCGATCCTGTGGATGCTGGCCTTCTATCATCACGTGGCCAGCAACCGCGCCACCGTGCGCCAGCTGGTCGCCCAGCTCGACCTGCTGTGCGTCAAGGCGGCCGGGGATGGCCTGGACGTGGCCGCCGCGACCCTGCGCGGCGTGGCCAACTGGATCGATGGCGACCTGGCCGGCGCGCGCGCCGCGTTCGTCATGGCGATCGACGGCTACGATGCGCAGGCGCATGCGGGGCACGCGTATCAGTTCGGCCTCGACACGCGCGTCTGGGCCAGCGCCGGGCTGGCCCAGGTGCTCTGGTTCGCCGGCGCCGACCAGGCCGACGAGGCCGCGGCGCTGGCGCTGGCCCACACCGCGCTCGGGCATGCGCGCACCCTGCGCCACATTCCCTCGATCGGCGTGGCCCTGATGTATCTGTGCTTCCTGCACCAGTACCGCGGCGACCTGGACGCGACGCGCGCGGTCAGCGCCGAGATGCTCGAGCTGGCCGGCAAGTACGGTTTGCCGGCGGTGCAGGGCTACGCGGCGGCCATGAACAGCTGGGCCTGTTCCGACCTGGCCCGGACCGAACAGGTGCTCGACGCCCTCGGGCGCACCGGCTGCATGCTGGGCCTGAGCTACCTCGGGGCCATGGCGGCGCAGCTGCACGAGCGCGCCGGCGACAGCGCGGGTGCGCTGGCGCGCATCGAACAAAGCCTGGCGCTGTGCGACCAGGTCGAAGAACGCTACTTCAAGCCCGAGATGCTGCGCCAGCGCGCGCACTACCGCGGCAGCGCCGGCCCGGCCGCGCGCGCCGCCAGCTGCGCCGACCTGGAGCTGGCCATTGTGCTGGCCCGCGCCGGCGGCATGGGGCGCAGCCTGCGCGAGGCCCAGCGCGCGCTCGATGCGCTGCGGGCGGCACGGCGCGCGCCAGGCATGGCGACGATCAACGCAGTCAAATTTGTCCAACCTCAGGAGTGATGATGATCTACCGTCCCGCGTCGTCGAACTACGACACGTTTTTGCAGTACCGCGCGCTGATCATCCGGGCCATTGCGCTGGCCTGGAAGGATCCCGCCTTCAAAAGCGCCCTGTACGCCACACCCAAGGAGGCGCTCAAGGAGTCGCTGCGCTACGATTTTCCTTACGATATGGAGCTGGCCGTCATCCCGAACAGCGCCAGCTGGCGTCCGGAGCTCAACGCCGGCTGGATCTGCCACACCCAGAACGTGGTCGGCCTGACCCTGCCGCCCAGGCCGGAACCGGGCGAGGAGGCCGTTGCGCTGGCCGAGTACAACGCCCGCTTCCTGACGTTCCTGACTAACTTATAAGGGAGGCCCCATGTCGTTTACCAACAAGATACCGACCTACGAATCGCTGCTGGCGTTCCAGGAAGTGTACATGCGCGCCATCGCGCTGTCGTGGCACGACCACGAATTCAAGCAGGCCCTGCTGGCCGACCCGCTGCTGGCATTGCAGCGCTATTTCGGCTACAAATGCCCGTGGAATATCGCCCTGGCGATCCGCGAGGCGCCGCCCGGTTCGGGCTGGGACAGCGCGGCGCGGACCTGGAACCTGCCGAAGAACAGCATGACCTTCGGCGTGCCCCAACAACCGCGCGTGGAGGAGGAGGCGATTGCCCTGGCCGCCTACAACGACGCCGGCGCCACCTATCTGTTTTCCTGCTGCTGATTGGCGTCATCCGGCGGCGTCCGCGCGCGGGCGCCGCCGTTCACCTGGTTCTCCCATGCCCTTGTCCGATCCCGACCTCATCCCCGTCTTCAAACCGAGTCTGCGGGTGGAGGCCCTCGATGGCGAGCTGCTGCTGATCCTGAGCGAACGGCGCCGCGCGATGCTGCGCGGACGCGCCCTGGCCCTGGTCGGGCAAGCGGTCGACGGCGTGCGCAGCGTGGCCGAGCTGGTGGCGCGGCTGGGCGCCGAACTGGCGCCGGCGGAGGTGCTCGAAGCGCTCGATCATCTGTTCAGCCTGGGCCACCTGCATGCCGCCGGCGCCGCCCCGACCCCGGCCGATGCGTACTGGGAGCTGATGGCCGGCGCCGCGCCGCCGGCCGCGCCGGACGCTTGCAGCGTCGCGCTCGCATGCTGCGGCGGGATCGATCCCGGCCCCGCCACGCGCGCGCTGGCGCTGGCCGGCATGCGCGTCGACCCCGGCGCCGGGCTGCGCATCGCCCTCACCGACGACTATCTGCGCCCCGAGCTCGACGCGATTGCCGCGCGCGCGCGCGCCGACCAGGTGCCGCTGCTGCTGGTGTGCGCGGCCGGCACCCGGCCCACCCTCGGTCCCTTGCTGCACGCGCAGCACGGCGCCTGCCTCGAGTGCCTGCGCTTCTGGCTGCGCGTCAATCGCCCGGTCGACACGCTGCTGGCGCGCGCGGGCGGCGGCGGCCATCTGCCGCTGGCCTTCGACGCGCCCGGCGCGCTGGCCGTGTTCGGCCTGCTGGCGAACCTGGTCGCCAACCTGCGCGTGCTGGGAGAAGAGCGCGCCGGCGTGAGCGCCGCCATGCTGGCGCTCGACCTGGGCACCCTGGCGACGGCGCGCCACGCCGTGCTGCGCCGTCCCCAATGCCCGCTGTGCGGCGATCCGGCGCTGATGCGGCGCCAGGCCGAACGATTTCCGGCGCTGCAAGCGGTCACGGGCCTGCTGCGCCACGACGGCGGCTATCGCCAGCGCGACCCGGTCCAGACTTACGAGCAGTACCGGCATCTGGTCAGCCCGCTGACCGGGCCGGTGGCCTACCTGCATCCGATGCCACGCCGCCACGGCGGCATGCGCAAGGTGTACGTGGCCGGCTACATGGTGTGTCCGCGCGACCCACCGCGCGCGCACAGCTTCGACAAGGTTTGCGCAGGCAAGGGGCAGAGCGAGGAACAGGCCCGCGCCAGCGCCCTGTGCGAGGCGCTCGAACGCTACAGCGGCGTGTACCAGGGCGACGAAGCGTGCGTGCGCGCCAGCATGCGTTCGCTCGGCCCGTCCGCCTGCGGCTTCGATGCGCTGCAACTGTTCAGCGAGCGCCAGTACGCCGGGCGCGCCGCCCGGAATGCGCTGACCGACGACAGGCGCCGCCAGGTGCCGCAGCGCTTCGACCCCGATACCGTGATCGACTGGACGCCGGCCTGGTCGCTGGGCAGCGGGCGCCAGTGCCATGTGCCCCTGACATACTGCTATGCCGAGGCCCCGGCGGCGGCCGGCGCGGCCTACGGCATCCATAATCCGAACGGCGCGGCGGCCGGCAACTGCCGCGAGGAAGCGATACTTCAGGGTTTCCTCGAACTGGTCGAGCGCGACGCCACCGCCATATGGTGGTACAACCGCATTCCCATGCCCGGGGTCGACCTGGCCAGCTTCGGCGATCCCTACTTCGAGCGCCTGGTGCTCGACTACGCCGCCGGCGGCTGGCGCCTGTGGGTGCTGGACCTGACCCACGACCTGGGCATCCCGGTGTGCGCCGCGCTGGCCCACCACCCGGGGCAGGGGCGCCATGCGATCGGCTTCGGTTGCCATCTGGACGCGCGCCTGGCGGTGCAGCGCGCGCTGACCGAAGTGAACCAGTTGTTCGACCCGCGCGGCGAGACCCCGTCGCCGTGGGACCCGGCCCTGCTTGGGCCCGCGCCATTCCTGGAACCTGCCCCGGCGCTGGCGCCGCGCGGCGCCGCCGGCATGCCGTGCAGCGGCGGCGCCGACCTGCGTGCCGACATCGACGCCTGCGTCGCGCTGCTCGCCGCGCGCGGCATGGACCTGCTCGTGGTCGACAAGACCCGTCCCGATATCGGCCTGCCGGTGGTGCAGGTGATCGTGCCCGGCCTGCGCCACTTCTGGCCGCGCTTCGGCCCGGGACGCCTGTACAGCGTGCCGCTGGCGCTCGGCTGGCTCGAGCGCGCCAGCGCCGAAGCCGACCTCAATCCCTGCTCCCTGTTCCTGTAGCGCCCGCTGCGCCGCTGCGCCGTGCATGGCCGTGTAAGGCGGTGTAAGGCGGTGTAATCGGGCGTAATCGATTACCTGCGCCAATTGCCTTATCTTTGAGTTGCCGGTTCAGCACTGCCGGCAATCTCGAACGACGGCAAAGGGGAGGGCAGCGATGATCGATTTTGTGTACATCAACCGCGCGGGCGGCTTCCCCGCTCCCGACGTGCTGGTGTTCCAGCAGGCCGAGGGCGCCCGCCCCGAGCGGGCGATCGCCTGGAAAGTCATCCGCCGCTGCGCCCCCGGCCATACCCATCCTTTTACCTTTTCGCCCACGCTCGAGGTGTGCCTGGGCGACGAGTTCGGCAACTTCACGCCGCGTTTGCAGGCCGGCTGCGGCGCCCACTTCGCGCTGCGCCCGCTGGCGCGCGGCCGCGAACTGGTGCGCCGCGCCGACGCCGCCCCCGGCGAGATCGTGGTGCGCAACGAACTGGCGCGCGGCGCGCTCGATGTCTGCGTGTACCGCGACGCCCACCTGCTGGCGCGCCGCTGCGCGCTGGCGCCCGGACTGACGGCGCTCTTGCGGCTGGCGCCGGTGCTCTGGTTCGGCGTCGCCGCCGGCGCGCGCCAGGGCGAACCGCTCGGCGCGGCGGCGCAGGTGTCCGCGCTCACCCCGCTGCCGCTGGCGCGCCTGTCGAGCGTGCGCGTCGCCCTGCGCGGCGGCGGGCCGGAAGCATTCGCATTCGAGTTTGACGAGGCCGCTCGGCCTTGAGCAGGTTTTTTGCAGGTGGCGCAATTCGGCGCCGATTTTTTTTCAACCACAGAAGGAGTCATCATGGATATCGCACTCAATTTCATCAATTTGTCGAACGAGCAGGACGACGCACAGATCGTGATCTTTCAAAAGAACGTCGCGACCGGCTTCGACGAAATCGCCGTGGCCTGGCAGGTCATCAAAAACTGCGGCATCGGCGAAAACCATCCGTTTACCTTTCCGATGGAAATGTCGGTGAAGGCCAGCGATAGCGACGGCAATTATTCACCGGAACTGTTGGCCGAGAATGGCCAGATCTACGACTACGCGAGAGGCGGATCGGGCAACGGACTGACCAGTGCCGGCGCCGGCCCGAGCATGAACGAAGTGCATGTTCGCAACGCCCTGGGCCAAGGCGCGATCAACGCCAACATCATGAAGGCCGGCAAGGTGTTGGCCATGAAGACATCGGTCGCGCCCGGCCAAAAGGCCGTGTTCCAGTTCAAGCCGACCATCTGGATCGGCGCCGTCTCGCAAATCGTGCAAGGCGCGGTGATGAACTCGGCCGTCATCTCGGACGTGAACACGGAACTGTCGCTGCTCGGCGTGAAAAGTGCCGACATCGTCATGCGCGGCGGCGGACCTGGCGCCTCGTCGACCCCGCTGACCTTCACGCTGACCAACGTGCAGATGGCCTAAGCGGTACGGCGCCGCGGTCACGACCGCGGCGTTCCGCTTCCCTTCTTTTTGCGAGACGCATTCCATGGCAACGCAAGTGACCACATGCTGGACGGTGCTGGACGGCGCGCTGGTGTTCGAGGCCGCGTTCACGCCCGGCGATGGCCTGCTCATGCCCACGGTCTGCGTCTTCGTCGCGGGCGCGCGCGAGGACCTGGTGACGGTGCGGGTGCGCAGCGCCCCGGACGCGTCGGCGCTGCAGTTCGCCTCGCTCAAGGGCGGCGGCTGCCATGCGCGCGGCACGCTCAAGGCGTATGCCGGGGTGCATATCGACGGCGTCCCGCATGCCGGCGTGTTCGCCGATCTGTACTATGGCCATGTCGGCGCGCCGCTCGAACAGCACTACGAAGGCTTCATCGGCCTGGTGCCGCAAGAAGGCCCGCCGGGGCCGGCGCCGCTTCCGCCACCCGAGCCATGGCCCT
Source organism: Massilia mucilaginosa (assembly GCF_011682145.1). GTDB lineage: Bacteria > Pseudomonadota > Gammaproteobacteria > Burkholderiales > Burkholderiaceae_D > Telluria_A > Telluria_A mucilaginosa. The sequence goes on along the minus strand of NZ_WHJH01000012.1, from coordinate 120,299 downwards.
GGCCGCCCGAACCCGAACCCTATCCCGAGCCCGAGCCCGAACCCGAACCCGATCCCGAGCATCCGTATCCGGCCCGGGTCGATGGCGTCAGCGGCGAGCTGTTTCCCTATATGTACGTGCGCAAGTGGCCGTCGATCGACGCGGCCGACCTGGCGCGCGGCTTCGTCCGGTATGCCGAAGCGGCCTACGGCAGCCCGCCGCCGAGTACCTTCTACGACGACCTGTGCCGCCTGCGCGCGCGCGGACGCGTCGCCATGCAGGACGCGGCGCTGGCCTTCATCGACGGCGCCGCTCCCTACGCCGGCCAGTTCGTCGCCAGCGCCGCGCAGGAGCCGCTGCCGCTGTCGCAGGTGGCCGGCCTGGCGGCGGCCCTGGCGCGCGATCCGGCCGCGCTGCAGGCGGCGCTGCTGCGGCGCTTTGGCGTGGCCACGCCGGCCGCCATGCGCGCCCTGTTGTCGGGTGCGCAGGCCAGCGCTTTCCTCGACCGGGTCTGGCTCAGTTACTTCGCGCTGGTCATCATTCTCGGCTACCGGCGCGCGCTGCTGGACCAGTTGCACGGCCTGCTGGTGGGCGCGCACCTGCTCGGCCAGGCCTTCGCCCAGCCAGCGATGCCCGCCAGCGCCACCCTGCGCGCCCTGATGGCCGCCACCGTGGTCTTGCCGGACCCGGTGTTTCCCCTGCCGCCGGCCGAGAGCTCGCCGCCGGCGGCCGTGCCCGACAACGGCTGGATCGCGCCGTATGCGATCGGCGACCTGCAAATGGTGCGCCAGCGCCTGCTGCGCCATGAACCGGGCGAGATTGCGCATATCGAAAACGTGATGCGCGGCGAGCGCAAGGAAGTCACGCGCCGCCGCATGCAGCGCCAGCTCGAGCATCAGTCGCACGACAGCGAACGGAGCGACAGCCTGGACAACGAAGCGAGCGACGGCCGCGACGCGCTGCTGGAAGAAACCCGGCATGCCATCGCGGAAAAGACGCTGACCAACCAGTACGATAATTTCCAGACCACCTATGGCCCGCCGGCCGACGCCACTCTCAGCGGCAGCTGGACCGAATCGACGCAACAGGGCCCCAACCGGGGCATCGACGATGTGACCCGCTTTGCGCGCGCCATCCTCGAACGCAGCGTCGGGCGCATCGCGCGCAAGGTCGGGCAGAGCCGTTCGAGCAGCATGCTCAACGAAACCGAAGAGCGGGTCGGCAGCACCATCGACAACAGCGCCGGCAGTGCCAGCGTGGTCGGCGTGTACCGCTGGCTGAACAAGGTGTTCGAGGCGCGCGTGGTGCATTACGGCACCCGACTGATGGTCGAATTCATGCTGCGCGACCCGGCCGCCGCCTACCTGCTCGAACAGCAGGGGCGCACCGGTACGCGCGCCGGCGTGCCGCTCAGCCTGGACGACAACGGGATTGCCTCGTTTGCCGATGTGAATCCGGGCAATTACGCGCGCCTGGCCGCGCTGTACGAGGTGACCGAGATTTCGCCGCCGCCGGCCAGCCCGGTGCTGGTCTCGGCCTCGCTGCGCGGGGGGCAGGAGCGGCTGGTCGCGCTGGCCCCGGGGTACTGCGCGGCCGCCGCCCATGTGAATGTGGCCCCCGGCGCGCCGGCGCCGCCGGTGCTGGTGGGGCGCGAGGTGTTCCGCGCGGGCGACCCGCCGGACCAGGGGCGCGTGTTCGGCGAAAGCGATGCGATCGCGCTGGCGGTCGGCAGCGCGCCGCTCGGTTCGCCGCCCTGCAGCGCCATGGAGGTGCTGGTCAATGTGGTCATCGAGTGCTATCCCGGCGCGGCGCTGCTCGACGGCTGGCGCATCCAGACCTATGCCGCGCTGCTGGCCGGCTATCGGCGCCAGGTGAGCCGCTTCGACGAGCTGGCGGGCGGCGCGGGCGCCCGCGCCGACACGCGCGCGCCGCAGGCCGAGCGCCTGGTCGAGCGCAAGCAGCTCCGGCGCGGCTGCATCGGCCTGCTGTTCGAACGCTACGCCGCCCTGGCCGGCAGCGAGAAGCCGTGCGGACGGCCGTCCGTGTTCAGCGTGAACGAAGCGCACTACCTGCAATTTTTCGACGAGCTGTTCGAGTGGGACGAGATGACCTGGCGCTTCCACACGCGCCCGGCGGCGGGGGCGGCGGCGCGCGCCGGCCTGGCCCCGGCCGGCGACGCCCTCAGTCCGTTCATCGAAGCCGACAGCGCCATGGTGATGCTGCCGGTGCGCCCGGGGCGCGTGATGGCCCTGCTGTATTTCCTGTCGAGCGGCGCGCTGTGGGATGGCGACAACCGGCTGGCCCCGGCCAGCAGCGCCGATATTGCATTGATCAACGATCTGAAGAGCGCCGAAGCGCACGCGCACGCCGCGCCGCGCCCGGTCGGCCGTCCTTGGGAACTGGTGGTGCCGACCGCCATGCAGGTCATCGACGGCGCCGTCGCCGCATGGAGCACGCCATGATCGCGCACCAGCGCCATGTCGGCGCGCCCTTCGGCTTGGGCGCCACCGAGCGCCACCCTCATCACCCGCGCGGCGAGGCGCCGGTCGGCAGCGTGATCGCCTTTGCCGGCGCGGTGGCGGCGCCGCTGCCCGGCGGCGCCAGCCCGCCCGACTCGCCGCCCGCCAGCCCGGGCGGCGGCATCCAGGTCGAGGCGCTCGGCTGGCTGCTGTGCGACGGGCGCGCCCTGGCCAGCGGCGCCTATCCGGAACTGTTCCTTGCGCTCGGCACCCTGTACGGCGGCAGCGGCGGCTACTTCCATTTGCCGGACTACCGAGGCTACTTCCTGCGCGGCAGCGATGGCGGCAGCGGGCGCGACCCCGACCTGGCCGCGCGCATACCGCCCGCCGGCGCAAGCAGCCCCGGCGAGGTCGGCTCGGTCCAGCGCGACGCCGTGCTGGCCCATTATCACCAGTACGATACCGGGACGGTGGAGGGCGTGACGACCGGGAGCGGCCAGGCGGCCGCCAAGGGGACCGCGCCGCAGACCAGCAGCGCACCGGTCGACAGCGCGGGTACGCCGCTGACCCCGGCGACCGGCGGCAGCGCGGGCGAGTCGCGGCCCAAGAACGTGTATGTGAACTACCTGATCAAATTTACCAACTGGCCGCTACGCACGCGCTGAGCGGCCGCGCGCCACCAACCGGAGAGAAGCAATGAGCTACCAGAAAATCGATTACATCGCCTACGCGCTTGCAAGCTTGAGCGAGGCGCCGGGTTTGCCGCTAGCGGCCGACGACATCGCCGCGCGCTGCCAGCTGATGATGAACGCCATCCGCAGCGCCAGCGCCGCGCCGGCGCTGGACACCTCCGATGGCGCCGGGACCGTGCTCAAGGTATTCATGGCGCCCGCCGGCTTCTTCGGCGGGGCGGCCACGCCGTACACCCTGGCCGATGTGCAGAACGCGATTAACGCCTTGCAGAAGATGGTGGCGGACGATGCCTGGGCCGATTGGGTGTTCGTGTTCGGCAGCATTGCCTACCAGCCGGATCCGAGCGCTCCGCGCTCCTATCAGTTCTGCCTGGTGCAGCAGGGCGGCTCGGCCAACCGCTGCCAGCTCCTGGCCGGCACGGTGCTGGCGCAATTCGCCTCGGGCGTCAATCTGGTGAATCTTTCCGCCGCCAGCGGCGGGGTGTTGATCGGACAGGCCGGCGGCGGCGGCCAGGATGCGCCGGGGGCGAGCGTGCTGTGCGACGGCGCCGGCGTCTTCACGCTGGCGGGCCTGACCTGGGGCCTCGACCTGCGCGACCGGCTCACCGGCGCCAGCATCCTGCGCGCCCCGATCGCACCGGCGGCAAGCGCCATCCAGGTGCAACTGGTGCTGCTGTCCGGCCCCTCGGTCCTGCCGCAGAATGTCGCGGCCGGGTTCCAGGGCTATGTGTTCGCCTGCGACGGCGGCGCCGCCAGCGCCGCCGCCTTCAGTGTCGGCGCGGCCGGCGCCACGCCGCCGCTGGCCTTGGCCGGTACCTACGCGATGGCGGACACGCCAATCGACCTGGGCGGCTCGCCGCCGCGCGAGGTGCCGGTGACGCAGCTGTTCGCAGCCGGCCCCGGTAGCGTGAACGTGTTTGCCGGCGCGCCGTTTCCGCCTGCGGCCACAGTTGGCGGCCAGGTGGTGGCATTGTCCTGGCCGGCGTTGGTCAGTCCGCTGGCGGCCAGTCCGGCGGCGCCCACGTACACCTTCAATTTTTCGGTGGTGTACGACGCGCAGGGCGCGTACCGCAACACACTGTGCCAGATCGTCTGCAACAATCTCGATTTCATGGGCCTGAACTACGTCATGCCGCTCATTTTCACCAGCACCGACGCCGGCGGGCAAGCGGTCGCCATCGATTTCGACAATGGCCTCGGTTCCATGGGCTACCAGAAATCGCTGCAGGGACAGATTCAGGTGCCGGGTTTCGCGTTCGACGGCGCGGCCTTCCTGTTCAGTACCGATATCACCGGCCCCGCGCCGGCGACCATCTGGTAAGCCGGGAGCGATCATGGGCCCACAGTCGATGGATGGACGACAGGTCACGCTCGGCATCTACGTCGACGGCGACCCGGCGGCACTCGAGGCGAGCGTGCGCAGCATCATCGAGCATGCCGGCATGGCGCTCGAACTGGTGCTGCTGGTCGACGCCGACAGCTTTGCGGCCGGGCGCTACCCGTTCAAGGCGCACCGGGTGGGCAACGGCGCCGGGCGCGCGGCCGCCTTCAACCGCCTGGTCGCGGCGCACGACAGCGCGCGCTACGTGTTCCTCGAAAACGGGGTGCGCCTCGGCCCGTCCTGCCTGCGCCGCCTGTGCGCCGCGCTGGACGCCGATCCCGCCCACGGACTGGCCGGGCCATCGACCGACCGGGCCTGGAACGAGCAGGCCCAGCCGCCGCAGCCGGCGTCCGGGCCGTACGCGCTGGAGCTGGGGGCGGAAGCGGCGGCGCGGCGCTACGGCGACAGCTGGCGCACCCTCGAACCGCTGCACAGCCTGTCGGACTTTTGCTACGCGGTGCGGCGCGACGTCGTCATCGCCATCGGCGCCGCCGATGAAGGCTACGGCAGCGGTCCGTGCTGGGAAATGGATTACAACATCCGCGCCGCCCGCGCCGGTTTCAAGGCACTCTGGGTCGGCGCCGCGTACGCCGAACGCGGCGCGCACCCGGCCACCCCGGCGGCGCAGGCCGAGCGCGCCTTCACGGCCTCGCGCCAGCGCTATCAGGACAGCTTCTGCGCCCGCCTCGACCAGCCGGGCGCCGCCTACAGCGCCCACTGCAAGGGCGAGCAGTGCGCCTACTTCGCCCAGCCCCAGCGCCTGACCCTGCGGGTGGCGCTGCCGCCCGCGCCGGCTGCGGCGCCCGCCCATGCGCCGGGGCTGCCGCTGGTGAGCTGCATCATGCCCACCTGCGGGCGGGCGCGCTTCGTGGCGCAGGCGATCGGCTACTTCCTGCGCCAGGATTACCCGCAGCGCGAACTGGTGATCGCGTTCGAACGCGACGAGGACTTGCCGGCGCACGCGCCCGACAGCCGCATCCGCTATCTGCGCACGCCGGCCGGCAGCAGCATCGGCGCCAAGCGCAACGCGGCGGCGGCGGCGGCGGCCGGCGCCATCATCGCCCAGTGGGATGACGACGACTGGTACGGCGTCACCCGCCTGTCGCTGCAGGTGTGGCCGATTGTCGCCGGCGTGGCCGAGATCAGCGGCGTGGGCGACACCCAATTCCTGCAGATCGACCAGGGGCAGTGCTGGCACGCCAGCGCCGCGCTGCACCGGCGCCTGTTCGTCGAGAACGTGTGCGGCGGCTCGCTGGTGTTCACGCGCGCGGCCTGGGAGTCGGCCGGCGGCTACCCGGCCACCTCGCTGCGCGAAGACGCCGACATGATGGTGGCGGCCATGCGCCACGGCGCGCGCCTGTGCCGCGTGCCCGCGCACGAAGCCTTTGTCTACATCCGCCACCGCGCCAACACCTGGCGCTTCGACGAGGGCAGCTATCTGGAGGCGGACCAATGGCGGAAGGTGGCGCATCCGTCCTGCATGGACGGCGACAGCGCGTTCTACGCCGCGCACCTCAACGCCGGCGCGCTGGCAGCGGCGCCGGCGCCGCTGCCCATGGTCTCGTGCATCATGCCGACGGCGGGGCGGCGCCAGTTCGTGCCGGCGGCGATCGGCCATTTTCTGCGCCAGGGCTACCCCAACAAGGAGCTCATCATCGTCGACGACGGAGCCGATCCGGTGGCCGACCTGGTGCCGGAGCACCCCGCGATCAGCTATGTGCGCCTGCCGCGCAAAGCCAGCATCGGGGCCAAGCGCAATCATGCCTGCATGATCGCGCTTGGTTCCATCATCGCCCACTGGGACGACGATGACTGGATGGGGCCGGACTGGCTGGCCTCGCAGGTACAGACCCTGCTGAGCAGCGGCGCCGACGTGTGCGGCCTGGACAAGGTGTACTTCCACGCCCCGGCGCAAGGGCGGGCCTGGCGCTACGTGTACGACGGCGTGCGCCCGTGGGTGGCCGGGGGCACCCTGTGCTACACCAGGGACTGCTGGGAAAAATCGCCATTTCCGGACATGCAGGTGGGCGAAGACACGGCCTTCCTGTGGAATGGCGTGAAACGGCTGGCCGTCAACGATGCATGCCGTTCCTACGTCGCCACCGTCCATCCGGGCAACACCAGCACCAAGCATACAACCGACCGGCGCTGGACCGAACATCCGGTCGACGACATTGTCAACTTCATCAACAGCGCGCAAGCGTAAAACGAAAGGGCAATCATGTTTTTACAAGGAATTGACGTATCGGATCATCAGGGTAAGATCGACTGGGGCACGGTGGCGCGGCAAGGCGTGGCCTTTGCCTACGCCAAGGCGACCGAAGGCGGAACCTGGACCGATCCCACCTTCGCGGCGAACTATGCTGGCATCAGGGACGCCGGGATGCTGCGCGGGGCCTATCACTACCTGCGCCCGCACACCGCGGCCAGCGAGCAGGTCGCCAACTTCCTCAAGACGCTGGGGCCGCGCCAGGCCGGCGACCTGCCGCCGATGCTGGACCTGGAGGCCGTCGACGGCATGACGGGCGCGGCGATTGTCCAATGTGCCGTGCAGTGGCTCGACCAGGTGCAGGCGGCGCTCCGGTGTTCACCGCTGGTGTATTGCGACCGCGACTTTTGGACCCACACCCTGGACTGCCCGGCCGCGCTGGAAGAGTTTCCGTTCTGGATCGCCGAATACAATGGCAATGAGCTTCCCACGCTGCCGCGCGGGCAGACGTCGTTTGCGTTCTGGCAGTATGCGCAAAGCGGAAAGGTGGCCGGCATCGCTGCCGCGAGGAGTGTCGACCTCGACTGGTTCAATGGCACCCGCGAGCAGCTGGCCGCGATGGGGATGACAGCCGACCCGGATGCCGCAGGGCCGCCCGCGCGAGCCGATGCCTGAGCGCGCAGGATGGCCGGCGGCGGCCACGCCGGCCGGCCATTGAACAGTGCAACGTGGCGCCGCGTTCCTGCTGGGTGGTGGATGGGTCAACATTTGACGCGCAAAACGTTGTATGAAACGCACTATAACGACGAAATGTGGCTAAAATATTACAACATGCCAACTGAAAAAGAAACGTACAAATGCAATATTGACACGACTCTATACTTGTCCTCAGCGGAAACTGGCGCGGACGTGTAAGCCACGCCGTTCTTGCCGCCGCACGGGGCAGCGCCGTTCCGCTGCAGTGAGCACGCCTATCAATGCGCAGACTGGCCGTCGGTCATTCAAGGCGTCGATTCCGTGCTTTTCAGCTAATCTGGAGGCAGTCATGTCAAAAACCAGCAAGTCGGCAAATAATCTTCATCATGTCCAAAATCAATGGGGCGGCCAGAGCGCGGCGTGGAACGAAGGCGGCGTATGGGTGATCGGCTGCCGGAGCGGCCAAAACGTCGTGGCGTTGAACATCAACTCGGCCGATGGCGGAAAAACCTTCACTGGCAGCATGAAATACGCCGGCGAGGGAGCGATCGGCTTTAAGGCGACATTGACCCAAAACAATACCTACGTGGTCGAAAACCAATGGGAGGGCAATGCCGCTCCGTGGCAACCGGGCGGCACGTGGGTCATCGGCTGCCGCGTGGGCCAGGGCGTGGTGGCGCTCAACGCCGAGTCCAGCGATGGCGGCAATACGCTGACCGGCAGCATGACCTACAGCGGAGAGGGTCCGATCGGATTCAAGAGCGCGCTGGTGGACGGCGGCGTGTTCGCCGTCGAGAATCAATGGGGCGGGTCATCGGCTCCGTGGCACCAGGGCGGCGCCTGGGTCATTGGCGGGCGCGACCAGGGCGTGGCAGCGGTCCAGATCAGCTCGGCCGATAACGGGAAGACGTTGACCGGCAGCATGAGCTATGTCGGCGAAGGGCCGATCGGCTTCCGCGCCACCGCCGTGGTCGGCAATAATTATGTGGTGGAGAACCAATGGGGCGGCAATTCAGCGCCATGGTCTGCGGGGGGCGTGTGGCTGATCGGCGCGCGCGGGGGCCAGAACGTTACCGCGCTCAATATCACTTCCAGCGACGGCGGCAACTCCTTCAATGGCAGCATGGCGTATAGCGGCGAGGGCGAGATCGGATTCCGTTCGACAATCCAGCCGCAATAGATAGAGAGCGTCAAACGTCAGCCGCAGGCGAATGCCGTTCAGTGACGACTGGACGGTATTCAAGGCGGCTGGAACGTGGTTCGGCCAAGGGAGACAAGAAAAATCATGAAGACCACGTCGTTTGATTTTGAGATGGGATCGCACCCCATGCCGACCGATCCTGTCGAATTGCGGGGCAGGGAGAGGACGGACGGCAGAATGATCGTGCTCGATCGCGGCAAGAACGCCATCGAGCACAGGATATTTTTCGACATCTATGAGTATTTCCGGGCCGGGGACTTGCTGGTATTGAATGACAGCTATATGTTGTCCAACACCCTGCAATTCACCTGCGGCGGCCAGGCGGCCACCGTCATTGTCTATGGCCACGAATCGGATCACAGCTGCATGGTCGAGGTGCGCCCACGGGAGTTGGCAAAAGCCGGGTTGGGATTGCGCTCGGTCGATGACGAACAACTCGCCTGCACCTTGCTGGCGCCTTATCCGGATCATATCTGGAAGGCGAAGTTCGAACCGTCCGCGCGGCTCATTCGCGCGCTTGAAAGCCACGGTACGCGGTCCGACGAGACCGTGCCGCTCAACCCCGGCCACTGGCAGGAAAACCCCGCCGCCTATCGATCGGTGTACGCCAAATCGCCGGGCTCATTGGAGATACCTTCCGCAGGCCTGCATTTCTCCACCGGCTTGCTCGACCGGATTGCCGCCAAGGGCGTGGAGCTGGCATACGTCACCTTGCACGTCGGCAGCACCGAGCTGCTGGCCGTGCGCCACATCGAGGCCGAACATGTCGAGGACCACCGGGTCAGGGAAGAGTTTTTCGACGTTCCGGGCGAGTCGGCCGCCAAAATCAGCCGCGCCCTGGCCGAGGGGCGGCGCATCTTTGCCGTCGGGACGACCGTCGTCCGGACACTCGAATCGCTGGCGGCGGACGGCCCGTTCGATGGGGTGATCAGGCCTCAATCGGGCTGGACCGGTCTGTATATCTACCCCGGCTATGACTTCAAGATCGTCGACGCCGTGCTGACCAATCTGCACCGGCCGCGCTCGAGCCACATCGTGCTCACCGCCGCATTCGCAGGCCAGGAGCTGCTCATGCGCGCCTACGATGAACTGTTGAGCGTCGGCGGCTATGAATTCGACATGTTCGGCGACTCCATGCTGATCGTTTAGCCGGGACATCGGCACTGCCGGGAGGATGGGATGTGAAGAAGGAGACGCATCATATCGATACTGTCGTGATCGGCGCGGGCCAGGCCGGCCTGTGCATGAGCTATGTCCTGCAAGGCGCGGGGCGCGAGCACATCGTCCTGGAGCAGGCGCGCGCGCTGGAGCAATGGCGTTCCGCGCGATGGGACACCTTCAGAATCAATTCGCCGCTGGCCTTTTCGCGCCTGATGGGGCAGCGCGACGGCCTCCCGGACCGCCAGCGCGGCCTGTCCTTGCGCACCATGCTGGGCCTGTGGGACGACTGTATCGCAGAACGTGCTTTCCCGATTCATGAACAGAGCAAGGTGGTCGCCGTCGAACAGGCGCCCGATGCGCGCTTCCGGGTGCACGTCGAGAGGGAGGCGGGGCCGCACGTCTATCTTGCCAGGAATGTGATCGCGGCGCCGGGGAACTATCAACGTCCCAGGATCCCCGCCTGCGCCGGGCAGATCGGCCCGCAGATCGAGCAGCGCCGGGTCGGAACCTATACCAATCCTTCCGCGCTGCGGGAAGGTTCGGTTCTGGTCGTCGGCGGAGGGCAGACAGGGGTGCAGCTCAGCGAGGAGCTGGCGCAGGCCGGCCGGCGCGTGTATCTGGCAACCTCCATGGTGAAGGGGACACCGCGCAGCCATCGCGGCGAGGACATCATGTTTTGGCTGGACAGAACCGGCTTGCTCGCTACGCCCAAGGAGGAGCTCATCGATCCCGGCGAGCGCCAGGACCGCCTCCCCATCGTCGGGAGCGACCACCCGATTTCCCACCATTCTCTGGCGCGCATGGGCGTGACGCTGCTGGGCACGCTGCGCGGCATGTCGGCCAACGGCGAGCTGGCCCTGTTCGACAATAATCTGGACGAGAATATGCGTTTTGCCCAAACAGGCTACGATGAGCTGATCGGCCAGATCGAGGAGTGGATTGCGCGGCAAGACGACGCCGTGCGCCTGAGCTTTGCCGCGCCCGTTGCGGAACCCGAATGGCGGCCGCATCCGCCATTGTCGGCATTGGCGCCGCCGGCCGAGTTGAATCTGCGGCAAGCAGGCATCCACACCGTTATCTGGGCGACCGGCTGGCGCGCCGATTTGAGCTGGTTATTGATTGACGATGTGGTTCGGGCCTTGGACACGCATGGCTTGCCCCAGGCTTGCGATACCCCGGTCGACGGATTCTTCTGGTTGGGCTTTCCCTGGTTGCGGACGCGGACTTCCGGCAACGGCGCCGGTTTCCATCTCGATGCGCCCTACATCGCATCACGACTGCGCTAGCGCCGGACCGGGGAGGCCGCATGACAGAGACGTTCGAGTATCTCGTGGTGGGCAAGGGCATGATAGGCGCCGCCGCGTTGCGCTATCTGAGCTGCGGTTCGGAGCGCGTTGCCGCCATCGGCCCCGATGAACCGGTGGACGCGCAGGCGCATGACGGCGTGTTCTCCAGCCACTACGATCAGGGCCGCATCTGCACACAGCTGAGCCGCGATCGGCTGTGGGGAGAGCTCACCCGGCAATCCATGTCGTGCTTTGCCGCTCTGGAAGCGGCCAGCGCCACGCATTTCTACCGTCCCGCGGGCATGCTGTACATCGCGCCTGGCGCGGACGTGCGGGCCATCGCGGCACTGGCGCGCGCGACGGCGGTTGACCACGTTTCGCCCGCGCGCCGGGACATGGCGGCGCTGTGTCCATCCGTCGTTGTGCCAGCCGGCCACGAGGCGCTGCTGGAGATGGCGCCGGCCGGCATCATCGACCCGCGCGCCCTGATCCGAAGCCAGCTGTCCATCGCCATGCGGCAGGGGGCCAGCGTCATCCGCGAAACGGTCGTCGCCGCTGAAAAGACCTCGGCGCACTGGACATTGACGACCGACCAGGGGCGCCAATTCACAGCGAAGAACATCTTGATCTGCGCAGGAGCCTATTCGAATTGCTTCGGCTTTTTCCGGGAAAAAATAGCGATCCGGGTCAAATCGGAAACCACCATACTCGTCAAGGTCTCCGGCGCCGATGCGCAGCGCTTGAGCGGCATGCCGGCGATTGGATACCAGATCGATGCGCCACGGATCTCCGATGTCTATCTCACGCCGCCGCTGGTGTATCCCGATAAGAGTATCTACATCAAACTTGGCGCCAATACCGATGACGACGTGATTTTGCACACCCTGGACGACATGCAGCACTGGATGAAGCATGGCTGCCGGCATCCAAGGCAGGATATGGTGCAGGCCCTGTGCGACTTGATTCCCGGCCTTGACGTGAGCTCGGTTCAGGTCAAGCGCTGCCTGGTCACGTACAGCGATCACGGCAAGCCATATATCGATGCCCTGGGCAATGGCCTGTTTGTCGCAACGGCTGGCAATGGTTCCAGCGCCGCCTGTTCCGACACGCTCGGCTCCCTGGCTGCCGACCTCATGCTGGAGCGGACGTGGCCCGCCGCCTTCAAGCGCGCCGATTTTGGCGTCCGCTTGATGCCGGACTCCGCTGCCAACCCATGACTGTATCGAGGAGAACCCGGATGAAGGGGCAAGTCCTTCGCAAGCCGGTTTCCTAAGCGCGGAAGATGGTCAGCAGCAGCCACGCCGGCAGGCCGATAAACAGCGCAGCATGGCCCCCGCGTTCGAGCCGCTGGCGGATGTCGACCACGTGCGCGGGCCGCAGCCAGGCGGCCAGCAGGGTGGCGCCTTCGATTGCCGAGCGCAACAGTGCGCCGCTCAGCACCACGCCGATCGACCAGGCCGCCCACCATAGCGCGAAGGCGGTCAGGTAAGAGCGCAGCCCGAAACTGTAGTATTCGCCGAACGGGCCGCCGTACGAAATATGCTGGTGCAGGTGGAAGGCCGGAATCGCCAGCGCGAGCGGCAGCAGCACGAACTTGGCGACCGGATGATCGAGTCGCGAGCGCCGCATCGCCAGCGCGGCTTGCGCATACGCGTTCATGACCGCGCGCGTGTGCGTGCGCTCCTGGGCGGCAGGGCCGCCGGCGGCCGCCAGGTGCGCGGCCAGCTCGCCCGGGTTGGCCAGCGCCAGCGCGTAACGCTGCCCGCCGGCGAGCCGCAAGGAGATCCCGGGGCAGGGCAGCGGCAGGCGCCAGCAGCGCACCGTGGCGATCTCGCCCAGCGCGATGTCGAGGCGGCGCGCGTCGCTGCGCAAGGCCAGCTTGCCATCGGCGATCGACGCCCTGGCGGAAAAGATGAACAGCACGCACCACGCAGCCGCTTCCGGAGCGAGGAAGAAAGCGGCAAACATGCGCACTTGCGCCAGCGTGTTGGTGCGCAAGGCCTCGTCGAGCAGCAGCGCCACGCACATCCAGAGCAGGCCGCCCCGGGCCAACGCGCGCAGCAGGCCTGCCGCGAGGCGGGCGGCGGGCGTCAGCACGGCGACATCGGCCGGGGCCAGCATGCCGGAGGGCGCCGCCGGAGCGTGCGCGGCGCGCGGGCGCCACGACGGCAAGGCCGACCACGCAACCAGCAGCACCAGGAAGGCGCCGCCGGCGAGCCCGACCCAGTCGCCCCAGAGCACCATCAGCGTTGGCGGGGGAGTGCGCAGCGGCACGGCGGCGATCACCAGGGTGCGTTCGCCCATGCGGGTGCCGGCCAGCACGCTGCCATGGGCGTCGATCACCGCACTCAATCCGTTGGTGGTGGCGCGAAACTGCGGCAGGCGTGTTTCGATGCTGCGAAACGCGGCCGCCATCTGGTGCATCCGCGCGCCCAATGGATTGGCGCTGAACCAGGAGTCGTTCGACATGGTGAGAATCGCCTGCGCACCCAGGCGTGCACCGTCGATGGCCAGGGCGGGATCGACATCGTCGAGGCAGATCAGGGGCAGCACCGGGATCTCGCGGCCGTCGGCCAGGCGCAAGGGAAACACGCGTGCGCCGTTGCCTGCGCGCCAGTCGCCGGTCCAGGGCAGGGCACGCCGCAGGCGCGGCCCGTCCAGCCAGGCCGGCACGTACTCGGTGAGCGGAAACAGGCGCGTCTTGCGGTAAAAGCCGGTCAGGCCGGTGCCCGGCTGCACGAACGCGGCCGCGTTGTATTCGCCGGCGCTGTCGCGATCGTAGGTGCCGAACACGAACGGCACGCCGGCGGCATTGACGATGGCCAGGATCTCGCGGTCGAAGTCGGCCCCGGCCTCGCTCTTCGGCTGGCCGAAGGTGGTGGGGTAGGCGGTCTCCGGCCACAGCACCGCGTCGGCGCGCTGGCGCACGACGGCGTCGTAGCTCATGGCGAAGTGGGTATCGAGGATCTCGCGCACCACCGCGTGGGTTCCCCGTTCTTGCCGCTGGCGGTCGTAAGCGACGATATTCGATTGAATCAATCCCACCCGCAGCGGCTTGGCCGCAGGCTCGGGACTGGCCGACAGCACCATCAGCCCGTAGCCGGCCAGCAGCAGGGGCGCCAGCGCGGCGGCTGCGAGCGGACGGGCGGCGACGCGCCAGCCATCGGCACGGCGCGCCAGCGCCGCCGCCACGCCTTCGTTGGCCAGCAACAGCAGGACGGTCAAGCCGGCGGTGCCGCCCACGTCCGCGCCCTGGCGCAGCAGGTGCGAGGGATAGAGCCCGTGGCCGAGCGTGTCGCCCAGCAGGCCAGGGGCCAGCCCCTGGGTCGCGACCCAGGCCGCCGCGCCCGCGAGCGCGCCGCGCACCGCGCCATGGCGGCGCAGCGCGATGTGGCGCACCAGTGCGAACACCAGGAATTGCGGCTGGAACAGCGGGGCGGCGAGCAGCAGCAGCGCCACGCCGGTGGCCGCGCCGACCTGCGCGTACAGCCCGAGCGCGCTGCCGAACCAGGCGAAGGCCGCCGCCGTGTAGGCCAGCGACATGAGCCAGCCGCGCAGCAAGGCCGCCCTAAGGGTGGGGCTGGCGTCGAGCGTGCGCAGCCACGGCACCAGCAGCACGAAACCGAGCAGCCAGGCGGCGCCGCCGCGCGCGTACAGCGCCACCATGAGGCCACTGGCGAGGATGGCCGCGGCAGTGCGCACTGCCGCGTTGGTCGAGATGGTCATGATGGTCAGCGCCCTGTGCTTGCGGGGGGGATGACGATGCGCCGGATCGGCAGGCCTGGCGGCGCCAGTTCCGGCGGCACCACCAGGTTCCTGGGCATCTCGACGGGCTTGCCGCTGGCGTCGAGCAGTTGGAAGTCGGGTGCGAACATCAGGACCGCTTCGATGCGTTGTCCGTCATCGGTGGCCTGGTGATGGCGCACATAGCCCTTCGGCAGCACGAAGTCCTCGGGCACCGCCAGTCCGGCCAGCGGCGGGCTGGTTCCCGGCGGCGAAAAGGCGCCCAGGCCGGAGTGGATGCCGCGCTCGTGCAGGCGCGTGATCACTTCCGCCATGCTGGGGTTGTCGCCGCGCGCGACGTAGTTGCGCAGGTCGGGCGTGGGGTCGGCATCGACCTCGGGGTCGGGCCTGGCTTGCGCGCGCGCGATCTGGCCGGGTTTGCCGGGCAGGGCGGCCGGCGGCGGCACCATCGCCGTCGCCGGTGCGGAGGTGGCCGCGAGCCCGGCATGGCCGGCCGGCGGGCCTGCTGGCATCCACAGCATCGCCAGAGCAACGCTGGCGGCAATGGCGAGCAGCAGCGCGATGGCGACGCGGCCCCGGGATGGTCGCCAGTCGCGGCCAGCAGCGCCCATCTCGCTGCTGGCCGGCGCTGGCCTGGAACGCGGTGGCGTATCCAAGTCGGCGCCCGGACTTACGGCGTGGCCGGATTGTAGGTCGACACCGCCCAGCCCATGCGTTCATGCCCGTACTGGTTCCAGATCGGGCTCTTGCCGCCGTTGATGGTGCTGTAGCGCGGCGCGCCGCTGCCGGTGGCGCTGCCGAACAGGCCGGAGCTGACGGTGCTGCCGCTGTAGGTCGGATGGGTGTCGTCCGACTGGATGTAGTCGTAGCTGCTGCCCGCCGAGACGAAGTGCGTATTGGCGTCGCGGATGGTCGAGCGCAGTCCCGTGGTCAGGCGGGTGACGTAGCTCGTTTCACTCTCGCCGCTCACATAGCGCAAGCCCTCGGCGTCGATGCGGCCGTCGGCGTTGCTGTCGTAGTCGGCCCCCATGTACTGGGCAAAGTTATCCGCGCACTGGAAACCCTTCTGGCGCGCCACGTCGCACATCATGAAGTTCATCCGCGCCAGCGCAGGCAGGAACTTGTCCTGCATCTTGACGGTGGCGCCGGTCGCCGCATCCTTGCAGGTACTTTGCACATTGTCGACCGCATAGCCGGGGTAGTGCAGGTTGGAGATGATCTTCAGCTTGACCCCGGCATAGGCGTTGGCGTTGATGTAGTCCATCGCGGCCGTCACATATTTTTTGCAGCTGCTTTCGGCGGCGGTCAGCACGCTGTAATTGCAGGTGCCGGTCTGGCTCTTGAAGCTGGCGCGCGCTTGCAGGCCGTCGTTGCCGCACATTTCGAAGGTGACCACGCGGGTGTTACTCGCTTGCATGTACGAGCGCTCGGCGACGATCTTGTTGTTGTACACGTCCTCGGCAATCGCCCCGGACTTGGTGCGGCGCACGCTTTCGACGTCGGCGCCCCACTGGGCCGAGAGATATTCCGCATTGACGGTGGGTGCCGCGTATTTGGCCGCGCTGGTGACGGAGCCGTTGAAGCCGGCGTAGATCGAATCGCCATAGGCCACCGAACGGTACTTGGTGGTGGTGCCCGCGCGGTCGATGGTCCACGAGGCGTTCTGGGTGATGGTGCTGGCGGCTATGTCGGCAGCCGGGACAAGAAGGACGAGGAAGGGTAACAGTGTGTGGAAAGAACGACGAAAGCGAATGCTCATGAAGCGTCTCCTTTTTAGTTGGCCCGTCTGCCAGGGTCTCCATGCAAAAGATCCTGAACCCGGGTGTCCCAATGTATTGCAAATACGAACAAGCGTGCCAATTAACCAATCGTCTTGTACAAGAAACATCAATATTTGGTGGATTTGTTGTAAATGTGCAGTCGAGGCAGGATGGCTTGGGGGCTCCCGCCATCCGCCTGGCTGGCGCAGGAAAAATGTGACAAACAGGCATGTGTGATTGTAGAATGCGTGCCAATACGTGAATGGTGCCCTCCCGCTTATCGGCTGGAGGGTGAAACGGGAAGCCGGTGACGCACGAGATTTCCATCTCGCGCCAGTCCGGCGCAGCCCCCGCTGCTGTAAGCCTGACGACTTTGATCGAACGCCACTGTGCATCGCATGGGAAGGCAAGACCAGGGAAGGATGACGGCGAGCCAGAAGACCGGCCAGTCACGATGCACGCGCAACGCCCGGGGTGTGGGGTTGCCTGTTATTTGTCGTCCCTTTTTCTGTTCTGCCAATGCAATCGCACGCCGCCGGCGTATGCGCCCGCGTCCGCATTTTCCCTGCGTGCGCGGCGCGTGCCAGGGCGCCTGGCGCGCGCATGCGCGAACGTTACCAACGGCCGGCCCGGCCATTTCCACGTCAGGCGCTTTCATGATCCATTCCAGCCACGCCCGTTCCACACCCATCCGCCCCGTCGCCGCCGCCATCGCACTGCTGTGCGCCCCGGCCGCCTGGGCCCAGTCGACGGCGATGATGCCCGTCGTGACCATCCAGGCGGCGGCGCACGAAGGCCTGGGCCTTCAGCGCGCCATCGGCACGGCCAGCCGGCTCGCTCTGGCGGCGCAGGACTTGCCGGCCAGCGTGGAGTCGCTCGGCGCGGCCAGCATCGAAGCGCGCGGCGACGTGCGGATGAAGGACGCCGTCACCCGCACCACCGGCCTGACCGACATCAGCTCGCCCGGCAACGGCATCGCCTATTCGGCGCGCGGTTTCAGCGGCAACAGCGCCATCGCCATTTTGGAAAACGGCCAGCGCCCGCAGGTGGGCTCGGGCACGGCGACTTATCCGTCCGATCCGTGGGGCTACGAGTACATCGAAGTGCTGCGCGGTCCGGGCTCGGTGATCCACGGCAGCGGCACCACCGGCGCCACCATCAACGCCGTGCGCAAGGCGCCCACGCGCGCCGCCGCGTTCGAGGCGATGGCCGGCATCGGGTCGGGCCGCGCACTGCGCGCCGGGGTGGGCGCCAGCGGTGCGCTGGGGCAGGGCGGGGCGTTCCGGGTCGACGCGTATGCCGACCGCAGCGACGGCCTGATCGCACGCGGCGACGCGCGCCACGGCAAGCTGCTGGCCAGCCTGGCGTATGCGCTGGCGCCCGGGATCGATCTCGATGTTCAGCTCGATCATCTGGAACAGAAGCCGCAGCGCTACTTCGGCACGCCGCTGGTCGCCGGCGGCCTGGCGCGCGCGTTGCGCAGGCAGAACTACAACGTCGGCGACGCCGACATCGGCTTCGATGACGACAAGGCGCTGGCCCGCCTGAGCTGGCGCGTGGCGCCGGCGCTCACCGTCAGCAACGAGCTGGCCTACATGAAAGCGCGCCGCCACTGGCGCAATGCCGAAAGCTATTTCCACAACGCGCAAACGCAGCTGGTCGAGCGCAGCGACTACATCGCCATCGCGCACGACCAGGAGCAGACCGGCAACCGCCTGGAGGCGCGCTGGGACGCCGGCGCCAACCGCCTGGTGGCCGGGTGGGAAGCGGCGACGATCAATTTCACCCACACCAATAACGCGCCATACGGCGGCGCATCGAGCGTGGCGCCCACCGGGTTCAATCCGGGCGTGTTCGACAGCCCCGATCCGCTGCGCCCGAACTTCAGCACCGATACCGCCTCGCAGGCGGTGTACGCCGAAGACGCTTATCAGTTCAGCGAGCGCCTGCTGCTGCTGGCGGGCCTGCGCCACGACCGCTACAAGGTCGAGCGCACCAGCCTGCAGGGCGCGGCTGGGTTCAGCGCGCGCTTGCAGTCGACCGCCGCGCGCCTGGGACTGACCTGGAAGATCCTGCCCGCGACCTCGCTGTATGCGCAGGTCAGCAGCGGCAGCGATCCGGTGACCAGCCTGTTGTCGCTGAACCTGGCCAACAGCCGCTACAAGCTGACCCGCTCGCGCCAGGTGGAAACGGGCGTCAAGCAAGCGCTGGCCGGCGGCAGGGCCGAGTGGACGGCCGCGCTGTACCGCATCCGCAAGGATGACATCATCACGCGCGACCCGGCCAACCCGGCGCTGTCGATCCAGGGCGGCGCGCAATCGTCGCGCGGGGTGGAACTGAGCGCCAGCGTGGCGCTGACGCCGGCCTGGCGGCTGGAAGCGAACGCGGTCTGGACCGACGCGGTATTCGACCAGCTGATCGACGCCGGCAAGGTCTCGCGCGCCGGCAACCGTCCGGCCGACGCGCCCAAGTCGTCGGCCAACCTGTGGCTCAGCTACCGCAGCGGCGGCTGGCGCGCGGGCGGCGGCGCGCGCTACGTCGGCCGGCGTTTCATCGACAACGCCAATACGCAGGCGCTGCCGGCTTACACGGTGCTGGACGCGAGCGTCGGCTGGCAGGCCAGCCGACACGTGCTGGTGCAGCTGAACCTGCGCAATCTGGACGACAGGCTGTACGCCAGCACCTCGTACGGCAGCAGCCAGTACCTGCTGGGCGCACGGCGCCACGCGGAACTGACGGCCCAGTGGCGTTATTGACGACGGCAAGAAAGACTAGACGACCGGTCTAATCTCATTTATAGTGGGCACATGAACACAAGAACTGCATCCGACTCCGCCGATGTTCGCGGGAATATCCTGTCCACCGGCCAGCGCATCATGGCCGCCAAGGGGTTCTCGGCGGTCGGCCTGAATGAAATCCTGCTCGCCGCAGGGGTGCCGAAAGGTTCCTTCTACCATTACTTCGGTTCGAAGGATGCGTTCGGGGAAGCCTTGCTTGAAGCTTACTTCGAGGATTACCTCGCGCAAATCGATGCCATCCTCAGCCAGCCCGGCATCGACATGGCGCAGCGCCTGATGAATTACTGGAAAAGCTGGCAGGCTGCGCAGTCGTCCTTCGAATGCCAGGGCAAGTGCCTCGCGGTGAAGCTGGGCGCGGAAGTGGCCGATTTGTCCGAGGCGATGCGCCTGTCGCTCAAGCGCGGCACCTCCGGCATCGTGGCCAGGCTGGCCGGCGCAATCGAGGCCGGCGTAGCCGAAGGATCGCTGGCAATCGACAGCGATGTCGACACCACGGCCAACAGCCTGTATCAGCTGTGGCTGGGCGCGAGCATCATGGTGAAGATTGGCCGCAACACCCAGCCGTTCGACTGGGCACTGTCGACCACGCGCCAACTATTGCATCTCTCCCCGGAGTAAGGGGAGTTTGCCGGCGGTTCGTCCGCCAATTTTTTTGCGCTTGATCTAGACGACTGGTCTACTCAGCGCCACTTTTGATCTACTTAGGAGATATACCATGAAAGTCCTGATCGTCCTGACCTCGCATAGCGAACTTGGCAACACCGGCCGCAAAACCGGCTTCTGGCTGGAAGAATTGGCTGCGCCGTATTACATCTTCAAGGATGCCGGCGTCGACATGGTGCTGGCCTCGCCCGAAGGCGGCCAGCCACCGCTCGATCCGAAGAGTAACGAACCGGCCAACCAGACCGACATGACGCACCGTTTCGAGGCCGATGCCGAAGCGACCGCCCAATTGGCCGCGACCGTGCGTCTCGATAGTGTCGAGCAGTCGGATTTCGACGCGGTGTTCTACCCGGGCGGCCACGGCCCGCTGTGGGACCTTGCCAACGACAAGCATTCGATCGCCCTGATCGAGTCCTTCATCGCGGCCAACAAGCCGGTGGCGCTGGTCTGCCATGCGCCCGGCGTGCTGCGCGATGTCAAAACCCCGGCCGGCCGTCCGCTGGTCGAAGGCAAGCAGGTCACCGGCTTCACCAATACGGAAGAAGACGGCGTCGGCTTGACCGATGTGGTGCCGTTCCTGGTTGAAGACATGCTCAAGGCCAACGGCGGCGTGTATTCCAAGGGTCCGGACTGGGGCTCGTACGTGCTCACCGACGGCCTCCTGATCACCGGCCAGAATCCGGCGTCGTCGGCCGAAGCGGCGGCTGTACTGGTCAAGCGACTGGCCTGAGCGACAGCGCTGTCGGTGCGGATCGCAAGTTCGGCTTTGCCCGAGCATGCATGGCGGCGCTGAGGATCGCCGCCGGTCTGCCGCGCGCGGCAGGCCATGCTCGATATCGGCGAACGCCCGTTCCGTTGCGCTTTTGTCGAACTGGCAGCGCGCGCTCGGGCAGGTGTGTCAAAAAACCAACCATACGTCTGCGCAGCGCGCGTGCCGAGTTACAAATTGTTTCAATTATATAATCCCTCATGCTAGTCTGATTCTCTCGACCTGAGGAGAGACGCCATGCGGAATCGACTGCATTACAATGTCAAACACGGCTTGAGTGCGGCAGTATTTGCGACAATGCTCGCTGCATGTGTCAGCCAACCTGTTGTCGACGCCGGGCCGGCGTCTCCCGCGCCCGCGCCTGCTCCGGCACCGGCAATCGAAGTGTTTCCCCCCTCTGTCCCTGTCCCCGCCGCGCCACCCCCGCAACCCACGCGAGAGAGAGTCGGGTTCGGCCGGACCATTCTTTTTCCGGCAAATGGCACCAGGCTCCAGCCGGCACAGAAGGCGGAACTGGCCAAACAGTTGAACGAGCTGGTTGCGACAGATGCCGAGATGTTTGTGGTGGTAGGACATGCGTCCAGTACCGGCGGCAAAAAGCATGCGCAACGCATCTCCGACGACCGTTCGCAAGAGGTCAAGCGCTATCTCGAGTCGCGAGGTATTCCCACCGCTCGCATCTATACGGAAGGCAAAGGTAATAATCAGCCAGTGGCGGGAAACGGCACAGCAGATGGGCGAGCGCTCAACGACCGGGTCGAAATCGAGGTTGTCGCGACGATGGATGCCTCGAAAGCCAACTGGAAACCCAACTCGATTGTTCCAGTTCTCTACGCAACGAATCGCGCGCGAACCGGGAGCGATAATCCCTTCAGATTCTATGCCAACAGGATCGCCGATAACCGTGGCGCCAACGGTCTCGAACGTGGAATTGCCCTGGTACGAATTCCGCCGGAACGGCAGCGCGGCCAGATTTCTCGTCCCTCATGGATAACGGTCACCATCAAGCGGATGACAGATAAACTGGGTATTGACGAGCTTGTGTCATTTGCAGAGCCAAACTATAAAACTGATTTCATGTTCGAACAAGAAATCGTGGTGCTGGACAGCGCCGACTTTAACGTCGCCCTGAAGGACGCGGTGGGAAAATCCAGCAGCAAGACAGCGGTCCTGTATGTGCATGGCTATAACAACGACTTTACCGATGCTGCATTTCGCACCGCACAAATTGCCTATGACTTGTCTACACATGATTACGACATCGTTCCGCTGATGTTCGCGTGGCCGTCCGATCCCGGTTTGCTGTTGCTCGATTATGACGAGGCCGGGCACCGCAGCAAAATCTCGGGCGTTGCGCTGGCGGATTACTTGAGCGAGATTGCGAAAACGACGGACATCGGCACCGTCCATATTGTCGCGCACAGCATGGGTTCGCGCGTCCTCGGTCACGCGCTTAGCAAATTGGGCGCGGCCGATATCAGCGTCAGCATGGATGGCTTGAAGCGGCCGAGGTTCAAGCAGATCGTCTTTGCCGCAGCCGATATCGATCCGGACCTGTTTGCGCAGCTCATTGAGCCGGCCATCAAATCGAATCACAACGTGACCAGCTATATCTCCACGACTGACATCGTACTTTGGGCGTCAAAGATAAAGGCGCGCCTCACATCGCCATCGGGCATCAGCTTCACCCGTCTGCTCAAGTGTGTCGATACCGTCGATGTGAGTTCCGCCTCTGACCGCTTTGCCCATTCGACTTGGGCCGAAGCGCCAAGGGTGATCAACGATCTCCAGGCGCTACTACGTTACGGTGTTATTCCTGCCAAACGTGGACTGCGTGAGCATCGAAAATCGGCATGGCCGTACTGGCAAATACCGCGTAGCGTTTCTTACGCGGCGCCGTTGATCGACGCCGACCCGAAATACATGCTCACGCCGTGCGTGGCATCGCCGTCGGCCGATCCGCGCGCATTCGCGCCGGCCACGGACTTGATGACGCCGCACCGAAGCCGTCTATTCGGGGAAAACCGTCCGACGCCATTGTTCCATGCATCGACCGAGTTTTCGACGGATTTCTGACCCATCGCAGCAAGCCTGGACTGCCGAAGAAGCGGCGCCCGGCAGCGCCAGTTGCCATGCGCCGCTTGCGCAAGGCGAACCTTCGGCGTGACCGCGTGGCCATGACGCTCACACGCTGCCGGCGCGCTCGATGACCAGGATGCGCGCCTGTCCCAGCGGGTGCGCGCTGTGGGCGTCGCCCTCGGCGGCGTAGAAGATGTCGCCGGCGCCCAGGTGCGCCACCAGCTCGCGCCCATGTTCGCGGTAGTGCATCGCCACTTCGCCATCGAGCACCGCGAACACTTCCTGGCCGTCGTTGACGTGCCAGGGGTAGGGCTGGTCGGTCCAGTGCAGGCGCACGGTGGCGTCTTGCATGGCGGCGATCAGCTGCGCGTCCCAGGCGCGCGCGCCAAGGAACTCCTTGCTGCGCACGATCTTCATCCCTCGTTCCAGTCGTATTCCATCAGGTGCGCCGTGCGCAGCGCCAGTTCGCGCCCCGCCAGCCGTTCCACCAGGTGCAGCGACATGTCGATGCCGGCCGAAATGCCGCCCGAGGTGACGATGGCGCCGTTGTCGATCCAGCGCCGCTGTTCCCGCACCCGCACCAGCGGGAACGCCGCGCGCAGCTCCTCCACGTCGGCCCAGTGGGTGGTGGCCTCCTGCCCGTCGAGCAGCCCCGCCTGCGCCAGCAGGATCGCGCCGGTGCAGACCGACGCGGTCAGTTCCGACTTGCCCGCGGTGGCGGCGATCCAGGCGATGACGCCGGGGTTGGCCTGTTCGTTGGTCACCACGCCGCCCGGCACGATCAGCACATCGATGTCGCCGGCGCCGGCAACATCGGCTTCCGGCAGCACGCTCAGGCCGGCCCGGGCGCGCAGCATCGCCGTGGTGGCGCCGATGGTGCGCACCCGGAACGGCGCCGGGGCGTGCGGCGTGAGCTTGGCGGCCATGCGCGTGGCGCAGGTGAACACTTCGTAAGGCCCGGCGAAGTCGAGCACTTCGACGTCGTTAAAAACATAGATACCGATGGTGCGTGTCATGGTCGCTCCTTGAAAGAAAACCCATGATGTCACGACGGCGATTGACATGAATGACATTGATGGTTGAATATCTGCCACATGAAAACGATCGATATCTGGCTGCTGGTCTTCCCCGGCTTCGCCCTCCTGGACGCGACCGGCCCCGCCCAGGTCTTCGGCAGCGCCAACGACGAGGCCCGCGATGCGCTGCTGCCGCAGCCTTACCGGATCCACATGATCGCGCCCGGCGGCGGCCCGGTGGCGTCGAGCTGCGGGGTGACGGTGCTGACCGAGCCGCTGCCGCCGGCGGGGCGCAATCTGGCCGGGGCGACGCTGATCGTCTCCGGCGGACGCGGCATCGAATTGGTGGACGATGGCGCGCACGACCCGGCCATGTCGCGCTGGGTTGCGCGCGCCGCAGGCCGGGTGGCGCGCTGCTGCGCGGTCTGCACCGGCGCCTTCGTGCTGGCGCGCGCGGGCCTGCTGGACGGGCGCCGCGCCGTCACCCACTGGCGCGACGCGGCGCTGTTGCAGGCGCAGTTTCCGGCCATCGACGTGCACGACGACGCGATCTACATCAAGGACGGTCCGCTGTACACCTCGGCCGGCATCGCCGCCGGCATGGATCTGGCGCTCAGCCTGGTGGAGGAAGACCAGGGCCGCGCGACCGGCCTGGCGGTGGCCAAGCGCATGGTGGTGTTCTTCAAGCGGCCGGGTGGCCAGCGCCAGTTCAGTTCCCAGCTGCTGGCGCAGGCCGATCCGCAGGACGTGCATGCCCAGCTGACCGACTGGCTGCGCCCGCGCCTGCGCCAGCAGATCGACGTCGAACAGATGGCGGCGGCGTGTGCGCTGTCGGTGCGCACCCTGCATCGCCAGCTGCGCCAGGCGGCCGGGCTGTCGCCGGCGCAGCTGCTGCTGCGGCTGCGCATGGAAGCGGCCTGCGGCCTGCTGGAACGCCCCGGCATGACGGTCAAGCGCGCCGCCAGCCAGAGCGGCTTCGGCAACGAGTACAATCTGCGGCGTGCCTTCGCCGCGCAACTGGGCGTGGTACCGAGCGATTACCAGGCGCGCTTCGGCTGACGGTCGAAGGCCGCGCGCGCCTCTTTTGAAAAGGGACTGTTTTGGACTGGGACTATGCAAATCCGTTCGTGCAGGCGATCACGCCGCAAGCGGGCGATATCGACGGACTCGATCACACCAACAATGCCGTCTACGTGCGCTGGTGCGAACAGATCGGCTGGGCGCATTCTGAGCAGCTTGGCCTGAACCTGGACGACTACCGCCGTCTCGACCGTGCCATGGCGATCCGGCGCGGCGAATACGATTACCTGCTGCCGACCGTGTTGGGCGAGTCCCTGACCCTGGCCACCTGGCTGACCGGGGGTGACGGAAAAATCGCGATGGAACGGCGTTTTCAACTGATCCGGGAGCGCGATGGCGTCACCGTGCTGCGCGGGCGCTGGGACCTGGTGTGCATCGACATCAGCGGCGGCAAGGTGCGCCGCATGCCGCCCGAGTTCTTGAACGCCTATCTTCCCGGTGTGGCGCAAGCGGGTGTTTAAGTGAATCATCCCACCACGCCCGACGGACGCTATTTTGTCGTGTCGGGACGGCGGTGGCGCACCAGTAATCCCGCTCTGGGCGAGCGCGGGCCGGTGTGGTGGACCGATGGCGCGCCGGACTTCAACCGGCGCATGGCCGCCAACACGCCTTATGCGGCCTGGTACGCCGGGCTGTCCTGAGCAAGCGGCTCCCGGTGGCTGGCGATCAGAATCCGATCGTCAGCCCCAGCTCCACCGAACGCCCATGACCGGGCAAGGCTTGCAATGCCCCGCGCTGCGCGCTCAGGCCCGACAGATACACGCCGCCGAGCGGATCGGCGTACTGCTTGTCGAGCAGGTTGGTCACGCCGGCCGTCAGGCGCACGTTCTTGCGCAGCTGGTAGGCGGTGCGGGCGTTGAGCAGCGCGTAGCCTGCCGTATGCGGCTCCAGACGGCGCGCGTCGGCGTGGTCCTTGCGCGCCACCAGTTTGGTGTCGAGCTGGCCGCTCAAGGCGCCGCTGGTGTAGTCGAGCGCCAGCAGGGCGTTGGTAGGCATGATGTGATACAGGTCGCCGCCGTCGGCGCGCTTGCCGCGCGTGTAGGCGGCATTGCCCGTGAACGCCAGCGCTCCTGTTACCGGCATGCGCCACGACAGATTGGCGCCATACAGCCTGGCGTCATGATTGGCGAAGCGCAGCAGGGCGCCGTGCGCGCTCTTGCTCATGTACGGGTTGAATTTGCCCAGCGTATCGGCGTCGATGTAGTCGCCGACCCGGTTGTAGTACGGGTTGAGCTTGACGAACCAGCCGTCCGCACCGCCGCCATGCCAGTGCGCGGTGAAGGCCAGCGTGGTGGCCGTTTCCGGCTTGAGGGCGATGTCGCCGACGTAGCCGTTGCCATCGCCGAACCAGTTGGTCATGGTCATCGCCATCTTGCCACGGCCCCAGGAATAGCGCTCGTACAGGTTGGGAGAACGCGTCTTGCGCGCCGCCGCCAGCTCGTAGGTGGTATTGGCATCGGCCTCGAAGCGCGCCAGTGCGGTCAGGTCCAGGTTGCCGTCGCGCTGGCGCCGCGCGCGCGCGTTGAAGGCCTTCGCCGCCGCCGCGTCGGCCGCGTTCATCATGTTGCTGGAATAGGGCTGGACCGTGCCGGCATCCATCGTCACCGATTCCCAGCGCGCGCCGACGAGCGAGGTCCAGCGGGCGCCGTGGCGGGTTTCGGCTTCGCCAAACAGCGCGATGCGGTCGCGCCGGCCATCGTTGACGTTCACATAGGTGTGCGGTCCCATCATCATCGAACCGGGAACGGCGGGCCAGAAGTCGTCGAGCCGGAAGGTGTGCAGTTCATGGCCGAGCCGCACGGTGCCGGCATCGCCCGCAGGCACCGTGATTTTCAGCGCATAGCCGGCATTGCGGCCATCGGTCAGCATCGGCATGGTGCCGCGCCGCTCGGGCGTGAAGAAACCCATCTCGTGTTTCGTTGACTGCCAGTAGGCGCTGGCGTCCAGCTCGCCCCAGCCGAAGGTCGACAGCCAGTTCAGGTTGGCGAACTTGCCGTCGTTGCCGGTCATGTCCATATACTGGTTGGGGAAGCCCTGGTAGGGGATGCGCTGCATACCGGCGCGCAGGGTCACGCGCTGGCCGTCGCCGCGCAGGGCCAGCACGGCCGACTGGTTGGTGCTGCGGTACATGCTGCCGAGCACGCGGCGGCCCTCGCCATCGTCGTAGCTGTGGCCGCGCGCCTGCGCGATGCTGTAGCCGAAGCTCATGCGGTCGCTGGCGATGCTGGCGGACAGGCCGGCGTTGACGGCCTCGCCGTTGCTGCGCCCGCTCAGTGTGAATTTGCCGCTGGTGACGAGGCGCTCGGCCTGGTCGGCGAAGACCGGTGCGGCCGATTTGACGGTCAGGGTGCCGCCGGTACTGTCGCCGCCGGCGCTGACCGGCGTGACCCCGGCCAGTACGTCGATACGGCCGACCTGGGTCGGGTCGATGTACGACAGCGGCGCGTTCATGTGATTGGCGCAGGCGGAGGTGATTTCCATGCCGTCGATGCGGATTTTCAGGCGGTCGTCGCCCAGGCCGTTGATGAAGGGCAGGCCGGACACGCCGCCGCCTTGCGCGACGCTGTAGCCGGGCGTTGCGCCGAGCAGCAGGGCGGCGTCGCCGCTGCCGTTCTGCGGCGCGCGCCAGCCTTCGCCGATGGCGGCGACGATGACGCGCATGCGTGGTTCGATTGCGCCGTCGGGCGCGCTCTGGGCACCGGCGTTGAGGGCCGCGCCGGCCAGTGCGAGGAGGGCGGGAAGGTGGAGGTGGAGGTGCTTCATGGTGCGTCCTTGCTGGCGGAAAGTGATGTCGTGTTGAAGATGGTTGTGCCGCCGGTCGGCACGAGTTGCAGCGCGAAGAAGGGCGCCGCCGGCAGGCAGTACGACGCGAAGTAGAAGAAGGCCAGCGCGGTGAAGGCGGCGGCGTTAAAGCAGCGCAGCGTGCGCAGCGCGATGGCGAGCGTGGTCGCTGAAGCGACAGGGGTCGGTTTCAAGGTAAATCCTCGTCAAACAGGTTTCAGGGCGCCGCGCAAGGGCGGCACAAGGCCCCGGCGTGCCGGTGGCCGGACTGGTACGGACGGTCAGGCGAGGAGGGGAGGGGCGCGCGGGTTGGCCGCGGACCATGCGTGCAGCGGTTGCGGCGCGCGGTAGAACAGTGATGGGTAGGGGCTGCGGCCGATGTCGACCATCAGCATGCCGGTGGGCGGCGCCGGCGGCAGCTGCGTGCCGGCGTGGGTGGTGCAGAAGGCGCAATGCTGCATGGCGTGGTGGGCCGAGCCGTTGTCGGTATCGTCCACCTGGATGAGCTTGACGCCTTCGCTGGTACAGACTTCCATCGTCCCGGAGGCCATGGCGGCGCTGCCGATGGCGGGCGCGAAGGCACTGAACAGGATGGCCAGGAAGGCGATCCAGATGTGCAGTGTTTGTCGCTTTGCCAGGGTGCTCATGCGGGCATTATAGACGGGCAAACGACTTCTGCATACCTGCCGGCAACTTCCAGCGTGCCAGGCCGATACGCCAGCCGCGGATAAAGCAGGCTGAACGGATCAACGACCGATCGTCGGTTCCGGCGCCGCGTAGGGGCTGAAGCTGACAATCGGCGTCATTCCACCGGGCGTGCCGCGCACGCCGGTAAACGGATCAGAGACTAGGCACTGGCAGCTGCTGCCTGATACTGACCAACATGCCTCCCTTTTCAGCGTTACCCGCAACACGTCCCCAACCCGACGATGTGCCCATTTCGTACAAATGTGGCGTCAAAGGATCGTCGCTTGGCACACCAAGGACGAACATCGCGTAGTCGTACCAATAGGAAATCACCGCTTGCATCCCGTGATCGGTTGCATAGCTCACTGTACCGTCCGGGTCGATCTGCAACATTGGCGTAAACGTGTACGGCGCGGCTGCCGGTGCTTTGCTCACAGACTGCTGATAATAGGTCCCGTTCCAGACCGAGAGCTGGACCGGTCCGAACGGCGTTGCGCCGTTGACCTCCTTGCCGAGGAAGGTCCCCGATACCGACATGCCGCCTGCCGCAGGGGTAAAAGTCAGATTGGCGGTGACAGTGCCGTCGGCACCCTTGATGACGAGTTGCGAGCCGGTAAGGGTGAAATCGCTTGCCCGCCGATATTGCGTCGATGTCTCGCCATCTGCTGAAAATGTGACCGTGGCAGAATATTCAGTGGCAACCGGATTACCCAGGCTGCCCGGGAGACTGGTGCAGGCCATGCTCGTATCGATCATCAGGAACGCGCCCGTATTTGCATTCAGGGTGTAATAGCCGGTGAACGGTATCAAGGTTTGCGCCGTGCTGGGCGAATTGGTGTTCGGTGCCATGTCGGGTCCAATCAAGTTGTAAGTTGGGCTATGACTATAGCGGCTTTTTCGATGCCAAAATATATTCATTTTCATGCAGCGAGAATGGACGACATCAGCTGTTGGATGTAGGGGGGGGCACCGCGAATCAGCGGGAAATTTCGTGTCGGTATTCGCGGGGGGAGCACCGCTTCGAAATGAAGGGTGTCATGTTCGCTGGCCGTGCCGATCGTGATCTTGCGTACCACCTTGCAGCGCTTGTCTGTCTTGCCCGATCGCCGAGCCTGCGGCGGCGCCACGCCCTTGCGCACGTTTGAGCCAACGCAAAGGCCGGGCAGGGGTGCTGGCTAAGATGCGCCATGACTGCTCATCACGACCTTGGCTACCGCGCCTTGTTTGCCCACCCGGAAATGGTGCGCGAACTGATCACGGGCTTTACTTCCTTCACCCTGCTTGACGGCGTCGCCCTGTCGGCCTTCGAACGGGTCAATGCGGACTACGTGAGCGAGCGGCCGTCGGCGCGCCATGGCGACGTCGTCTGGCGTGTGCGGCTCGGCGATCAGGTCCACGACGTGGTCATCGTGCTCGAATTCCAGTCCGGAGTGGACCACTGCATGGCGCTGCGCATGCAGACCTACGTCGGCTTGCTGTGCCAGGACCTGGTCAAGCGCCACGAATTATCACCAGAATTGCGTTTGCCGCCGGTGCTGCCGCTGGTGTTCTACAACGGCGCGCCGCCCTGGAACGCGCCCCAGGATCTGACCGAGTTGCTGATGGCGCCGACCGCCGAGCTGGCGCCCTTGCAGCCATCGCAGCGCTACGCACTGATCGACCAGCGCCGCCTGGACCGGGCGGCGCTCGATGCGAATGGCGATTTGCTGGCGCTGCTGTTCCGGATTGAACTTTCCATGTTCCCCGATGTCTTAACGACGCATGTGCCGGCGCTGAAGATCTGGTTCAGGGACACGCCCCTGACCAGCCTGCGGACCTCGGTCTGGGCGTGGTGGAAAGCGCTGCTGGCGCGCAAAACTGACAATACGCAATTGTTTAACCTGGATAGTGCGGAGGAAGGCGACATGGACCTGTCAATGTTAACCTGGGACGAGCAGATGCAGGAGGTTGGCTATCAAAAAGCCCTTGCGCAGCTTGAGAAAGTCACGGAGAAGGCGAAGGAGGTAGGCAAGGAAGAAGGCAAGAAGGAAGGCCGGGAAGAAGGCCGGGAAGAAGGCCGGGAAGAAGGCAGGGAAGAAGGCAGGGAAGAAGGCAGGAAGGAAGGCATCGCTGACGGCCAGGTCATCGCCCTGCGCAAGGTGATCGGCGCCCTGCTGCGCAATCGCTTCGGCGACTTGCCAATGCCGGCGGTGCAGCGTATCGCCCAGGCCACGAAGGACGAGCTTGAGCGATGGTTCGAGCGCAGTCTCGACGCGCCCGGTCTGGCGGAAGTGTTCGGTGACGACAAGACGCCCGGCTAGAAGCGCTTGCGCGCGCTGTTGTTTACCTCGCAGCACTTTCCAAGCCATCTCACCAATGGCGCCGTGCGCGGCTCCGGAATGGTAGCCAGGTATGGGCAAGGCCTTCTTGACGGGGGGCGATGTCCGGCATTTCCAGGGCAGGAGCGATTGGCCCACGGTCGTGCAGCGGGCCATTGCGTTTGCCTACGCCAAATGCCCGCGAAGGCTGCAGCGTCACCGCTCCCCTGTCTAGCGCCAACATGTCATCGTCGCTGGCCATGAGGTAGAATCGCTGCGCTCGCGCACCACGCAATCCCTCGTGCCTTGTGTTGTTCCCTTGCAGGCAGCGTGTGAATGCGCCCGCTGTGATGTGAGCCATTCTCATCAGGCGCCGGCCGTCTGCCGCCTGCCTCAGAAAATCTGGTCGTACAAGACCCGCAGCAGATACTTGCCGTACGCGTTATCCTTGATCGGCCGCGCCAGCGCTTCCAGTTCTTCGGCGCCGATAAAGCCCTTGCGGTACGCGACTTCTTCCGGCACCGCGATTTTCAGGCCCTGGCGTTTCTCGATGGTGGCGATGAACTGCGAGGCGTCGAGCAGCGATTCGTGGGTCCCGGTATCGAGCCAGGCCATGCCGCGCCCCATGACTTCCACATGCAACTGGCCGGCGGCCAGATAAGCGCGGTTAACATCGGTAATCTCAAGTTCCCCACGCGCCGATGGACGGATGCCGGCCGCAATATCGCACACCTGGCGGTCGTAGAAATACAGTCCGGTCACCGCGTAATTCGATTTCGGCACCTTGGGCTTTTCTTCGATCGACAGCGCATTCTGCTCGTCGCCGAATTCGACCACGCCGTAGCGTTCCGGGTCGAGCACGTGATACGCGAACACGGTGGCGCCATCGTGGTGGTCGTTGGCCTTTTTCAGCTTGTTATCGAGTTCATGACCGTAATAGATATTGTCGCCCAGGATCAGCGCCGACGGCCGGTTGCCGACAAAATGGCGTCCGATAATGAAAGCCTGCGCCAGGCCGTCCGGCGACGGCTGCACCGCGTATTCCAGGTTGATTCCCCAGGCGCTGCCATCGCCCAGCAGCTCGCGAAAACGCGGCGTATCCTGCGGGGTCGAAATGATCAGGATATCGCGGATCCCGGCCAGCATCAGCGTGGTGAGCGGATAGTAAATCATCGGCTTGTCGTACACCGGCAGCAGTTGCTTGGAGATGCTGGTCGTCACCGGATACAGGCGCGAACCGGAACCACCGGCCAGGATGATGCCCTTGCGTGCGGGCGCGCTCATGGCGCCACTCCCGCCGTCCAGCGCAGGTCCCGATACGCGCCCGAGGCAATCGCCGCCGCCCAGCCGCGGTGCGCCAGATACCAGCGCACCGTGCGCGCCAGCCCGCTGGCAAAGTTTTCGGCCGGCGCCCAGCCCAGTTCGCGCCGCAGCTTGCCCGCATCGACCGCATAGCGGCGGTCATGGCCCGCGCGGTCGGTCACGTGCGCGATCTGGGCGCGGTACGATTGCGCGGCCGGCGCTTCGGCGTCAAGCAGGTCGCACAGCGTGTGCACCACGTCGATATTGGTCATTTCGTTTTGCCCTCCCACGTTATAGACTTCGCCGGGACGGCCGGCATCGAGAATGCGGCGCAGCGCCGCGCAATGGTCGCCCACATACAGCCAGTCGCGAATCTGGCGGCCGTCGCCATACACGGGCAGCGCTTTGCCGGCCAGCGCATTGGCGATCATCAGCGGAATGAGCTTTTCGGGGAACTGGCACGGCCCGTAATTGTTCGAACAATTGCTGGTCAGCGTCGGCAAGCCATAGGTGTGATAACAGGCCCGCACCAGATGGTCGGACGCCGCCTTGGACGCGGCATACGGGCTGTTCGGCGCATAGGCCGACTGCTCGGTAAATGCCGGATCGAGCGGCCCCAGGGTGCCATACACTTCATCGGTCGAGACGTGCAAAAAGCGAAAGGCGTCTTTATCCGCGCCTTCAAGCTCGTGCCAATACTTGCGCGCCGCCTCCAGCAGCGAAAACGTGCCGTTGATATTGGTGGCGATGAATTCGCCGGGCGCGTCGATCGAGCGGTCCACATGGCTTTCGGCGGCAAAATGGAGCAGCGCGCGCGGACGGTGCCTGGCCAATAGCGCCGCCACCAGCGCGCGCTCGCCAATATCGCCTTGCACGAAGATATGGCGCGCATCGTTGCGCAGCGGCGCCAGGTTATCCAGATTGCCCGCGTACGTCAGGTGGTCGAGATTGAGAACCGGCTCGTCGCTGTGCGCCAGCCAGTCGAGGATGAAATTGGATCCGATAAAGCCGGCACCACCGGTGACAAGAATCATGAGGTTTCCCTGGAAGGTCGGCAATTCGACACGCCGATTTTATGTGAAATGCGGCGCAACGGGAATGGAATTGTTTAACATTTGCACGCTCACAGGTGCTCGAGAAAACAGATCTCGCAGCCGACCGAGGTAATCGACATGTCGGTCGGCGAGACTTGCTGGCGCGCCCGGATCGCTTCCATCAGCGGCGCCGCATTGCGCAGATAGGGGTCGCTGCGCACGTTGAACTGCAGCACCAGCGCCCCCACATCGCGCAGCGCCTGCAAAAAATCGACCGCCGTCATGCGGTTCAGATTGCTGATGTAGGCGTGCCAGCGCTCCGGAAACTGCTCCTTGATCTCGTGCGGCGCCATCCACAGGTGTTCCCAGTTGCATTTGCCCAGATGGCCGCCGATGGCCGAAAACCACAGTCCGTCGGCGTACAGCGCCATCCGCCCGCCCGGCCGCAGCAGCGGGCGCAGCGCGTTCAGCACGCCCGTCAGGTCGCTCACATGCTCGAACACGCCGTTCGAGACGATCAGGTCGTAGCGCCCCGGATGGTCGAGCGCCAGGTCATGCACATTGCATTCGTGCATGGCGTAGCAGAAATCGCCGAAGCCTTCTTCGGCCATCAGCTCGTCGAGCGGCGCATGGGTCCTGATGCCGAGGTCGATGCCGAGCACGGAGCGCGCCCCGCGCCGCGCGCTCCACAGCACTTCATTGCCCAGGCCGCAGCCGAACACCAGCACGTCCTTGCCGGCCGGGTCGCCCAGCGGCAGCAGCGCCTTGTCCAGGCCCTTGACGCGCTGGCGGATGTAGTCCTTCTTGCTGGCGATGTCGTCGGCGGTCATCGAGGAGGCGCTTTCATGGCTGGTGATGGAAAAAGTGCACGGGCAGCACCGCGCCGGTGCCGGGGTCGGCCGCTTCATGCACGCGCATGGCGACGCCCAGTTCGTCGCAGCGGAAATGCCGGGCCAGGTCGCGTCCGTACCAGCGCCGCACGCTGCCCGGCGGCCCCACCTGGATCGCGGTCCACGGCCGCGCGCGCGGATCGGCGAAGCAGACTTGCAGCACGCCGCGCGGCGACAGCAGGCGCAGCAAGCGGGCGAAGGCCTCGCGGTCCCGGTCCAGGTATTCGAACATGTGGATCATGCCGAGGAAGTCGATACTGCCGGCGTCGCAGCCGGCCAGCGCGTCCGGCAAGCTGCCGGCGCGCACCGATGGCAGCGCTTCGCAATGGGCGAACCAGCGCGGATCGGCGCCATGCTCGCTTCCCAGCAGCAGGGCGCGCCGCCACTCCAGGTCGCCCCCGTACAGGGCTTGCAGCACGCGTGCGCCGGTGCGGTGCCGTTCCAGCGAGCCGCAGGCGAGGCAGTGCGGGCCGAGCTGGTCCTTGCCGAGGCGTCCGCCCGGACCGGGGCCGAACGCGCTGCCCCCGCACAGGTTGCACACGGGCGTGGCCGGGGCCTGCATGCGTTCAAGCGCGAGTTGTGTGTCCATGCGCCCCAATCGGGAAAAAATCGTACCGCGCGTCAGGAAAATCCGCCGCGCAGGCATTGTTTATGTAAATATATCGTCGGTCCAGTTCGCTCAAACCCTCTTGCCGAGTCCCGCCATGCCAACGACTGCCGCCAGCATCACCCGCGCCGAGCGCGCCATTCAAAACCGCCACCGTGGCGCCGTGCTGTGGCTGACCGGCCTGTCCGGCGCCGGCAAGTCGACCGTGGCCCAGGCGCTGGCGCGGCGCCTGTTCGAGATGGACTGCCGCAGCTACGTGCTCGACGGCGATCAACTGCGCACCGGCCTGTGCAGCGACCTCGGTTTCTCGGATGCCGCGCGCAGCGAAAACATCCGCCGCGCCGGCGAACTGGCGGCGCTGTTCGCCGATGCCGGCATGATCGTCATCTGCGCTTTCATCTCGCCCTTCGCCGATTCCCGCGCACGGGCCAGGGCGCTGGTGCCGGACGGCGCTTTTCTGGAAATCTTTTGCCAGTGCCCGCTGGCGGTGTGCGAAGAGCGCGACGTCAAGGGACTGTACCGGCGCGCGCGCGACGGCCAGCTCGCCCAGTTTACCGGCATTTCCTCGCCCTACGAGGCACCCGCCGCGCCCGACCTGGTGCTCGACACCGCCAGCGGCTCGGTCGACGCCGCGCTGGCGTCGCTGCTGCTGTTGCTGCGCGAGCGGCGCATTGTCCATCAGTCATAAGCGATCAGGTGTAGGCGGCGGCCGGATCGAGCTTGCGCGCATGCGCCACCGCGTACACATAGTCGCCCGCATCGCTGTACATGTCGTCAATCGCCAGCAAGGCCGCCAGCAGGCCGTCGTCGCGCTCTTCATCCACGTTGGCCAGGATATCGTTGAGCGCGAGCATGTAGACAATGCCGCCGGCCGGCACGATGGCCGCGTTCGGAAACACCGCCCGCACGCTCGGCAGGATGTTGGCGCTGTCGATGCACTCGCTCGGATCGGCCTCGCGCATGCCGGCGATGGTCGGACGGCTCCTGCGCACCGGTATCAGGCGCCCCGGCTGATGCGGATCGTCCAGGTAGCGCGCCGGCAGTATCTGGCGCACGCGCTCGACCAGGTCGAGCTGGCGATCGCTCCATTGCATGTAGCTCGGCGCCACGCACTCGTGCATGTAGAACAGGCCGCCGGTGCCCAGCACGCGCCGGCTCCACGCGACCGCGTCCAGGGTCGGGTTCATATGGTGCAGGGCGTCGCGCCAGTAGACCAGGTCGTACTGCCCGGGCGCGACAATGGCAAAGGCGTCCGTGCTGCTGACCGACACGCGCATGCTCAAGCCCAGATCCTGGGCCCGTGCGTGGATCGCCGCGACCCGGCTGGGGGCGATTTCATACAGGTCGAAGTGCTCGACCACGCCGGCCCGCAGCAGTTCGAGCTCATGGTAGGCGGTGCCGCAGCCGACCGAAATGGCGCGCCCGAACGCGGCGCCGCCATTCTGCGCGCGCAGCAGGGCCAGGTCGCCGCCCGCGGTGCCGTCGCTTTCTTCGCCGGCGATGCGGCGGTTGATGTGGCGTACGATGGCTTTCGATTGCCACCAGCGTGTGCGCAGCGGCAAAGGCGGCGGCGCGTTCCAGTGCGCGGCGGTTTGTACGGTGTCGCTCACTGCGTCATTCATTCGATACTCCCTGGCGCACCTGGTCGAGCGCGGCCAGCAGCGTGCCGACCAGCGGCGGCTGCGGCGTCATCACCACCGCCAGGCTGCAACCGGCGCCGAGGCGGGCCCGCACGCTCGCTGGCAAGGCTGGATGAAATTGCGGATCGCTGTCGGTGGTCAGCAGCAGGGTAGCGCCCTCGACCTCGCAAAAGCGCACCGCGCGCCAGTCCTGGCCGGCGTGCGCATCGGCGTCCCAGCGCCACATCAGCGCGCCCTTGGGGCTGATCAGTTCCAGCGACGCCAGGCGCAGCGCCAGGATGCCGTCGGCCGGGTCGAAGCGCAGGCGCTCGATTCCGGCCACGCCGGGCGGAAACGTAAAGTGCAGTACCTGCACGTTGCCGTCGAGCACGATCGGCAGGCTGAGCGCCTGTTCCTCGCTGAAGTCCTGCTCCGGCCCGCGCCAGAACAGCTGGCTCGCCATGCGCGGCGCGGGTGCCGGCGCGCTCTGGAAGCGCAGCGGCGCCGGCGCGGCCGGTGCGGCGAACAGGTCGGCGATGTTACCGGAGGCGGTCTTTTCGAGGAACTGATGGTAGCTGATCAAGCCGGTGTAGGAGGCGCGCTGGGCGTCGAATTGCTGGTAGGTGAGGTCGGCCTCGATCGGGTAGTCCAGCACCAGCCCCTTGTTCCAGACCAGGCCGCAGCCGAAATCCTCGTCCACGGTGAACGCCAGTCCCGGATTGTAGTGCCGCAGCAGGGCGAAGGCCTTGTAGGTCTCGCCGACCCAGGCGCCGGGGCGGCGCTTCACGCTG
The DNA here is from genome assembly GCF_011682145.1 of Massilia mucilaginosa. Lineage (GTDB taxonomy): Bacteria > Pseudomonadota > Gammaproteobacteria > Burkholderiales > Burkholderiaceae_D > Telluria_A > Telluria_A mucilaginosa. The sequence continues at coordinate 83,318 of NZ_WHJH01000012.1, read as the reverse complement.
GTGATCGCCTCGTCTTCGGGATTGCAGTCGTGCACGATCAGGATTCCGCCCGGATTGAGCAGGGCCGGCAGGGCGCGCACCACCAGGTCGACCTCGGGGCGCACATGCACCGGGTCGTACAAAATGACGTCGAAGCCTTGCCCGGCATGCCGTTCCAGCAGTTGCGGCAGGGTCAGGATGGCGCCCGTGCCGACCTTTTTCACCGTCTCCAGCAGGCGCTCGGTGGTGGCGCCGTCGAGGTAGGCGTGTTCGGGGATGAAAGCGAGGGTCTTGCTGTCGCAGACGACCTCGGAAAAGCACTTGCCGCCATCGAGCTTGTTGTATTCGAGATAGCGCTTGAAGCCGAACTGGCGCACCAGGCGGTTGACGACGTCGCCCTTGCTGATGCGCGCGCGGGTTTCCGGGCCAGGCTGGCCGGGCGTGGGCAGCGCCAGCGGCGGCATGCCGAAGAACTGGCGCCGCTCGCGTACCAGGCGCTCGAAATACACCCAGCTGTGCTCGGGCGTGATCAGCGGCGGCTCGGCCAGGGTCCAGTCGCCGGCGTAGCCCAGCGCGCCCATCAGCGGTTCGAGCAGCGGCCGGTAGTGCGCCACGTCGTCCCTGGTGAACCAGTGGCGCCAGTCGCCGCTGCCCTTGGTGCGCGCCACCCGCTGGTAGGCGGGGTCGATCCTGGCGTCGGCCTGCACCGTCATGCCGAGGTAGGCCGACAGGGCGTCGAGTTTGCCCGCCACCATGTCTTCGTAACGCAAAATGAACCAGTTCCCGGCATGCGCCCTGGCGAACGTTGCCAGCGCCTGGTTGGTCGCGCAGACCCGGTTCAGGAGGGCCGACGGGGTTCTCAGTTGCGGGAACTGCCGCAAGTCGACCGACGCCGGGTCTTTTTGCTTGCGTTGCAAAAGCTGCGTGATGGTGCGCAGCCAGCCTGGATCGTCCATCTGGACCCGGTGCGAGGCCACCGTGTACAGCAGGTGGCTGACGAGGTTATCGCGCGGGTCGCGCACCAGCAGAATACGCCGCTCGAAACTGGCGCCGAAGACGGCGATGTCGTCAGGGCGCTCGTGTTCGAACAGCAGCTTGGTGGCCGTGTGCGGCGCCAGCGGCTGCAAGCCGGCGATGCGCTCTTCGAAATGGATCAGCGGCGCGCCGCCCATGGCTTGCGCCACCGCGTACAGCAGGGCCGTGGTACCGGTCTTGCCGGCGCCGACGATCAGGCAGCGCATTGCGCTTCTGTCTGGATCATGGATGTCATTCCTTCGAAGACCTCGCGCGGGTGCAGCCAGCGCACGCAGGAAAATTCGGCCGTCGCGGCCACCAGCTGGTCGAGAAAGCGCCAGGTGCCATCAAGCATCACGCGGTGGTGGCTGAGCACGCCGATCGGTTCGCGCAGCTCGCCGTTGCGGCGCATCTGCAAAATCGCCACCAGCCGCTCGACCAGCGCCGCCGGCTCGCGCACGCCGGCGCCGTTGCGCCAGTCGACGATGTCGAGGTGGGTGTCGACGCGCACCAGCCCCGCCACCGGCGCGTGCGGTTCGGACAGGTACTGCGACACGCCGCCCAGGCCGAGCGCCGGCAGGCGCGCCGCCAGCGCCGGCGCCAGCTTGTTCCAGGGCGGCACCATGACCGGCATGAAGCGTGCGCCGAACAGTTCGCGCATGCGTTCGCCGCCGCGCGCCAGGTCGGCTTCGGCGGCCGCCACATCGCGCGCGGGGCCGAATTCGCTGTTCGGCTGGCCCGCCTCGGCGTGGTTGATGTGGCCCCAGCCGTGCTGGCAAAAGACCAGGGTCGGCATGCCGTCGGCGGTGGCGCGCGCCAGTTCGGCGTCGGCCTCGGCCGGGATCACCGCCACCAGCACCGGCGCGGCGTGGCGCTGCGACAGCGCGGCCAGGCGGCGCAGGGCGGGGCTGTCGGCGACCAGGTCGTCGTCGCGCCACCAGAAGCCGCATTCGCGCTGTTCGGCTTGCCAGACCGCCAGTTCGGTGCGCAGCGCCGCGAACGGGTCCTCGACCACGCTCGCCGTGACCGCGCCGGGTCCATGCCACGCTTGCAGCCAGGGCAGCCAGCGCGCCGCCTCGGCCGCGTCGCGCAGCAGCAGGGTGGCTCCTAGGCGCGCGCCGCCGCCCGGTTCGGCCACGTCCATGGCGATCACCGAACAGGGCGCGCAGTTCAGGGCCAGCAGCGCGCCGATGGCGCCGCCGTCGCCATCGAGGTAGACCACGCCGCGCGCCGACAGGGCGTCGAGCGCATCGATGGCGGCGGGCCGCTCGGCGATGGCGATATCGGCCGGCGCGGCGCGGCCGGCGAACCAGCCTTCATCGAGCCCGTGCGGGCTTGGCGCGGGGGCCAGCGTACGCCAGGCCAGCAGGCCGTGCGGCAGCGCCTGGAATACGCTGCGCATCACGCGCTGGCGCGGCGTGCTGGCGCACACCGGGCAAGCCTCGCCCGCCTCCAGGTGCATGCCGGCCCCGCACAGATTGCATTGCGCATCCGTGCGCTGAAAGGACGGCGTGGGGTCGCGGTTCATGGCAGCGTTTCGTCCACGACGACCAGGGTCGGGTCCCAGGCCAGCAGCCAGGCGCGTACGCGGGCGATATCGGCCGCGTCCCTGGCGAACAGGTGGGCCACGTCGGTGGCGCCGGTCACCGGGTCGGTCCCTTGCACGGCCAGCATGCCCATGCCCTTGGCGGCGCAGCCGAAGCGCTGGTACACGTCGCGCCCGTAGCGGTGCAGGTTGGCGTAGCGGTCGACCGGGACGGCGAAATCCTCGGTCGCGGCGCGCGTGTGGGCGCCGCCGAAACCGATATGCAGCAGTCCGCGCGGCGAGAGCACGCGGTGCAGTTCGTCGAACGCGGCCAGGTCGCGCGGTATGCATTCGAGCACGTGGCTGACGGTGATGTAGTCGTAGCTGGCGTCCGGGCGGTCGATCGCCTGGATGTCGAGGCTGCCTTCGCCATCGTACACCGACACGTCGTGGCTGCGGAACCAGGCCGGGTTGTGGGCCTGGTCGGGACTGAATTGCAGGCTGCGGCGCCAGTCGAGAAAGCCGACCGGCAGCGCCTGGAACATCTGGCGCACCACGCGCTGGCGTTCCAGCGCGCCGCATTGGCGGCAGCAAGGTGGGGCGCCGGTGCTGGCCAGGCGGCCGGCCGGTCCGGGACCGAAGTCGCCGCCGCCGCAGATGTTGCAGGCGGGCGGCGCCGGTTCCTGCACGGCTTTGCGGCGGCGCAGCACGAACCAGTCCTGGAATTCGCCGTCGCCCGGGTCGCGCAGCCAGCTGCCGCGCTGGAAATCGGCCACTTCCCAGCCTTCTTCGGCGAACAGGCGGTGCAGGAAGGAGATGCGGTAGGCGATCACGTGCAGCGGTTCGGCCGGGTTGTGAATGAAGGCGTGTTCGGAAATCTGCTCGGTCAGGTGGTAGCGCACGCCCGGATGCTGGCTGGCCAGCGAAAAGTCGTCCGGCAGGCTGAAAAAGGTGCAGATCCACTTGCCGTCCTCGCGCAGCAGCGCGCCGACGCGGCGCAGGTACTGGCGGATATCGTCCTCGTACATGTGCGTGAACACCGAAAACGCGGTGGCGCAATCGAAGCTGGCCTCGGGAAACGGCAGGCTCAGGTCTTCGAACGGCAGGCCGCCCGGATTGTAGCGGGCGTTGTGGACGTTGAGGAACTCGAAGCGGTAGCGCCCGGCGTCTTGCGGGCCGGCGAAGTGTCCGTTCAGCCACGCGATCTGGCGCGACAGGATATCGAAGCCCTGGTAGCGGCCCTTGAAACCGGCGCGCCGCAATCCGTACGCGAGGCGCCCGTAGCCGCAGCCGACGTCGAGCAGGTCGGCGGAGAGGCTGGCCTTGCGCGCCAGGATGTTGCCGCACAGGTGGTCGCAGATCGGCAGGAAGTCCGCTTCGCTCTCGGCCATGAAGCGCAGGTTGGCCGGCGGCAGCAGCACTTGGTCGGTATCGGCGTTCAGGACGGCGCTCATGCGGCCTCCCCGGCAAGCGAAGGCTGGGTTGCGGACAGCGTATCCGGCGCCAGCCGTGCGACGACCTGCAAGATCTCGTCGACGCGGTGCTGGAAGGTATGCTGGGAGATGATCAGTTCACGCAAGCGCTTGCCTCCTTTGTCAGTTTTTGTTTTGCCGCGCTGTAGCTTGGCGACAGCGGCAGCCAGGTCGTCCGGCGTGCTGTAGTAATGTACCGCATCGCCGAACAGTGCGCGGCACGCTTGCATGTCGTCGCTGACGATGGTCGCGCCGCAGGCGCCGGCGTCGAACAGGCGGTTCGACACGAATCCCTGGTCGCGCATGTCGCTCCAGTGGTCGTTGAGCACCACTTTGGCGCCCGAATAGTAGTGCCGCAGGCGCGCGTTGGGAATGTAGGTCTGGCGCACCATCTGCGGCGGCAGGATGCCTTCCCACATGCCGCCGTACACGGTCAAATCGACGCCGCCGGCCAGCGCGTACTGCACCACCTCGCGCAGCTGGCCGCGCGAATTGCCGACGAAAATCACCTCCGGCACCTCCAGTTCCTCGTCCAGCTCCGGATAGAACAGGGCCGGGTCGGTGCATTGCAGCAGCGGGCTGACCTGGTCGCCCATGCGCTCGCCCAGCCAGGCCGCAAAGCTGTTCGAGGCCACGAAGGCGTGGTCGTATTGCTGCAATTCGGTCACGGTCACGTCGTCCGGATGGCTGATCAGCCACGCCAGGTTGATCGCGGTCGGCTGCGGCTGGTACTGGGACAGCCCGCGCAGCACGATCACCACGTCGTCGGCGGCGGTCAGGCCGCAGTACCAGTCGGGCAGGATGTCGATCCGGGCCACATGCCCGCGCTTTTCCAGCGCGCGCTTGATGCCGAGCGCGAAGTGCCAGTCGCCCCATTGCTCGCGCTGGTCCATGGCCGGCACGCCGATCTTGATCGCAAAGCGCAGGGTGTGCGCGAGCAGGCCGCGCAGGCCGTCGCGGAAGGTGGCGGCGCGCACGTCGTAGGTGTGCTTCGCCAGCACCTCTTGATGCAGCCTGGCGGCGAGCGCCTCGCGCTCCGCGTCGTTGTCGAGGTAGTGGCGTAGGAGCGCTTGCAGCTGCTGGTCGTCGTCGAAGGCCGGCAGCAGATCGGGGAACAGTTCCTCGGCCCCGCCACGGCAGTTGGTCAGCACCAGTTTGCCAGTGGCGATGGCGTCGAACACGCGCGAATTGAGCGAGTTCCAGTTGCGCGTGACCGGGTGGCTGTCGTCGAGCACGATCTTGGCGGAGTTGTAGATCTCCGGCAGCGCCGCGTACGGCACGGCGCCGCGCCAGTTGGCCTTCCAGTCGGGCCGGTCTTGCCAGCCGTGGCCGTAAATGGCGAAGCGGTAGCGCTCGCGTTCCAAATCTTGCAGGCCGATGGCTTCGCGCTCGGCGCCCCAGTAGCTGCCCGTGAAGGTGACGTCGCTGGCGTGTTCGGGCGCCGGCGGCATTGGCTTGAAGCGCGCGGCGTTGGCGGCGATCGGCAGCAGGGTCGCTTCGATGCCGGTGGCGTCGCGGATATGCGCGATGGCTTTGTGCGACGATGCAAACACCAGCTGGTAGGCTTGCAGGTGCGGCGCGCCCAGCCACTGGTCGACCCGGTTGCGCACCCAGGCCACCGTGATCAGGCCCGGATTGGCTTCGCTGATTTTTTCGATGGCGTAATCGTGGCGCATCACCACCAGCACGTCGGTGCCGGGCAACTGGTGGGTCGGCATGGAGGCGAACATGACTTCCCAGCCGTACAGGCGGTGCAGCGCCTCGCCCAGTTCGAGCGCGGTGAAAAAGTCGCCGGCCGGGGTGCTGATGGCGGTGGCGGTGACCGCGATGGTCACGCGCAGCGGGGTGGGGCGCCACATGCTCCCGCCTTCGACCAGCGAGCGCAGGATGGTGCGGGTCAGCTGGCGTCCGTAGCGCTCGATGTACAGCTTGCGGTTGTTGGCATGCAGCTTGGCCGAGTACATTTTCTGGTGCGTGCCGGCGCGGATCTTGGAGTCGCGCGTGGCGCTGCGGTTGTGCAGCGCCACGGCGGCGGTATCGCACAGCACCGCCTTGCCCAGTTTCAGGCGCAGGGCCAGGCACAGGTCGACGTCTTCCATGCCGTACACATAGCCTTCGTAAAAGCCGCCCACGGCCGCAAATTCGTCGGCGCGGCACATCAGCAGGGCGGCGGTGGCCACCGGCAGGTCGTAGCAGCCGGCCAGCTCGGCGTGCGCCTGCTCGCCCACTTCCATCGGCGCGTAGTAGCGCTGGCCCTTGCCGGCCAGGGTGTCGACCTTGAACTGCACGCCCTGGTGGTGGGTGACGTAGCGCCAGGCGTCGGCGCCGGTGGCGAGCGGTTCGAGCAGCTTGAGCCCGACCGCGCCGACGTGCGGATCGTCGAGGTGGACGCGCATGGTTGCCAGGCAGTCGTGCAGCATGACCAGGTCGTTGTTGGCGAACACCAGGTAGCGCCCGCGCGCCAGGGCGGCGCCGTAGTTGTTGGATGCGGCGAACGAAAAATTGACGCCGCGCGCCAGGATGCGCAAGGGCAGGCGCCCGGCGTATTCGGCCGCCACGGCCAGGCTGTCGTCGACCGAGCCATGGTCGACCAGCAGCAGTTCGTAGTCGTGCAGCCAGTCCACGCGCAGCATCGAGTCGAGCAGGTCGCGCAGGATGTTGGCGCCGTTCCAGTTCAGGACGATGATCGAGATCAGCGGCACGCCGGGTTCCGCCAGCGGCGCCGGCAGGCGCGCGCGCTTGCCCTGCCACAGTTGCGGTGGGGCGCGGTGGGTGTAGTGGCCGTCCGGCAGGGGCGCGATCTGGCGCCCGAAATAGTCGACCAGCGGGAAGCGCAGGCTCTCGTTCTCGATCTTGATGGGCAGATTGCCTTCGACGATCGCCGCCCTGATTCTACGCTGCGCGCCATTCATCAGGTGCGCCGGGAACTTGACCAGGAAGGCATGGTGGCCATGGCGGTTCTCGCCGCGCAGGCGCGCGCTGAAGCGGTTGGCCTGGGTCACGGCCAGCAATTCGTCGTCGACATAGACGGCGACGTGGACCGGCACCACCGGGTTCTTGCGGTCCCAGGCCCAGCCCATGATCATGCCGGTGCTGAGTTGCTCCACATGGCCGTGGTAGCGTTCGGCCGGATCGATCTTCGCCAGTTGCTCGGGCTTCAGAACAAGCGGCACGTCGTGTTCGAGCCGGAAATTGAGCGGCATGCCGTCCACGCGCACGCTGATCCTGCGCGCCAGGCCGTCGTACAGCGCGACCGGGAACAGCAGTTCGAAGCCGTGCTTGCCCTCGGTCTGGAGCAGCTTGTTGACGTCGGGCCGCAGAATCTGGGTCTGGCTCTGGCAGATCAGCTGCTCGCCGTCATACAGGCCGACCGTCAGGACCTCGTTGGTGTCGCGCGTGTCAAGCGCCCAGCCGTGCAGGCTGTTGTCGCCGATTTTGTCGACCCGGCCCACCACCGGATGGCGCCACGCCAGCGAGACCGCGCCGCCCTGGGTGCGCAGGCGGTAGCGCGTGCCGTGCAGGTTGATGGCGATCGCGTGCGCTTCGCCGTCGTACAGGCTGAACGGCAGCTCGAACTTGAAGTGGAAGGCCGCGCCGGGTTCGGCGCCTTTCTCCGCCGGCATCTTGCCCAGGCTGCGCGGGCCGTCGTCCACGCGCAGTTCGGCCGCGCCGCCGGGTACCCCGGCCGGATCGATCCAGCCGTACAGGATGCCGTTGCGGACGTGGTAGTTGCCGGCGTCGACCGGCGTGAATACGCTCAGTTCGCGCGGCAGGGCCAGTTGGGCGTCGAGTTCGGGCACGCGCAGGGTCAGCTGGTGCAACTGGCCGTCGAACAGCAGGTCCGGCACCGGCAGCAGGAAGGCGTGGCCGGCCGCCTGCGTGGAGAGCAGCTGGCCGTCCGCATACAGTTCGAGCGTGAGGCTCTGGCCGGGCTGGGCGCCGTGGATGGCGCCGCCGATGCCGGCCGCTTCCACCTGTTCGAGCACGATGGCGCCGCTGGCGTGGCGCAGCGGCGCCGCGCCGCCGTCTTGCGCGGGCGCGCGCGCCAGCTTGATGGTGGTGTCGAACACCCAGGCTTCGAGCGTGTCGAGCGCGACCTGCGGCATGTGGCGCGGCAGCGGCCAGTGAAAGCCGAAGCCGCCGGCATCGTCGCGCTCGACGCTGCAGGTGGTAAAGCCGATCGGCTTGCCGCCCGCGCGAAACTCGAGCGCCAGTTGCTCCCGCGGGCAATTGAGGTCGAGGCACCAGCCGCTGATGCCGTCCGGGCCGATGCGCTCGATCAGGCCACGGATGGCGCGCCCGGCTACTGCACCGTTGCCGGCGTGGTCGTTCGATACCGCGTTGCTGCTGACATCCATGCTGTCTCCTGAATCGATAAGGGGGAGTTGGTAAGAGCGCTGCGGCTAGCTGGCCCCCAGCCATTGGCGCTGGCGCGCCAGGCACTGCGCCAGGTCGGTGTCGGGCAGGTGGCGCAACTGGCGCAGGCCTTGCGGGCCGGCCGCGCAGCGTTCGGCGAGGGCGTCGGCAAAGGCGGCGGCGTCGAAAAACGGCACGGTGGCCACGTCCAGGCGCGCGGCGAATTCGCGCACCGGCGCGGTGGCCGAGGCGATCACCGGCAAGCCGCACAGGGCCGCTTCCAGGAACGACCATGACAGCACGAACGGCACGCTCCAGTAGGCGTGCACGCGGCTGATGCTGAGCAGGTCCAGGTACTGCGCCGCCGCCAGCTGGCCGGTGAAATGCACGCGCGCCAGGTCGATGCTGTCGCCGAGTTCGGCCAGCAGGTGTTCCTTCCAGCTGGCGCCGCCCGGTGCCGCGTGGCCGTAGCCGCAGGCCTCGCCGCCGGCCACGATGACGTGCGCCTGCGGACGGCGCCGCAGCAGGTCGGGCAGCGCGCGCATGAACACCTGGAAGCCGCGCATCGGTTCCAGGTGGCGCGCCACGTAGCTGACCACCTCGTCGCCGGGCTGGAAGCTGCGCGTGCCGCCATCGGCGCCGGGCAGCACCAGGCGCGCATCGGGGTTGAAGCGCAGCCGTTCGCTGTCGATGCCGTCGTGGATCACGCTGATTTTGTCAAGCGCCCAGGCCGGGTAGGTGCCGCGCTGCCAATGCGTCGGCGCGACGGCGGCGTCGGCCAGCTCCATGCTGAGCAGGTTGGTGCTGTTACGCAGCCGTAAGCGCCAGCGCTCGGGCAGGCTCAGGGGCGGCAGCGACGGGTCGAAGCCGACATCCTGCCCTTCGAGCGCGTAATAGTATTCGCAGTAGATCAGCAGGCGGGCGTGCGGGAACACGTCCTTGATGAACAGCGCCTCGCCCCAGCCGGGATGGGCGTAGATGACGTCCGGCGTGAAACCGTCGCGCTGGAGCTGCAGGGCGGCGGCGGCGCAGGCTTCGGCGTAGCGCACATGGGTTTCCTGTTCGGCCAGCAGCGGGTGGATGTCGGCCCCTGGCGCGCGCAGCAGCTGGTAGCGGCGCACGGTCACGCCGGGCGGCGCCGCGCGGCTTTCCAGGCACAGCGCCACCACATGGTGGCCGGGACGCTGCGCCAGGTCGGCCGCCAGGTGCAGGAACTGGGCCGGAAAATTCTGGTGAATGAACAGGATCTTCATTGCATCACCGCGGCCAGTTGGTCCAGCACGGCCGCATCGGTGGCGGGCATGCAGGCCAGCGCCCACAGGTCCCAGCGCGTTCCCTCGTGCACCCGCACTTCGGCAAAGCCGGCGCCGAGCAGGTGGCGGCCGAGGGTGGCGGCGGTAAAGCCGGTGCGGTGCGCCATGTGGCGGTGGCCGGCGGCCAGCGCGGCCTGGTGGCCGAACAGCATGTCGAGCGGGCTGATGGCGCCGGCGGCGGACTGGTACAGCGGCGAGTCGAGCTGGCCGGCGGCGATGTGCATGGCGATGGCGCGCAGGTCGGGCAGGGTGATCAGCGCATAGCCGTCGGGGCGCAGCACGCGGCGAAATTCAGCCAGCGCGCGCGGCACCTCGAAGGCGTCGAGATGTTCCAGGTTGTGGGCGGAATAGACGGCGTCGACGCTGGCGTCGGCCAGCATCGACAGGTCGCAGATGCTGGCGACGATGTCGGGGGCGACGCCGGGGTCGATGTCGAGCCGGATTTCCTGCCATTGCGGGCCATGCCAGCAGTCCGGCAGCGCGCGCCCGTTGCGGGCGCCGCAGCCGACGTGCAGCAGGCGCCGCACGCGCTCGTTGGCGGGCGCGTCGGATGGAGGGACCAGGCATGCCGCCGCCGCGCTGGTCATCGGGCGCCGCTGTGGGCGAACTGGAACGGCGCGGCGGCCGGCGGCGCGCCCAGCCAGGCGTTGAACCAGTAACGGGCGTCGAACGCGGGGCCGATGCGCACGGTGTCGATGTCGAGCGGCAGTTCGTCGCCGTCGCACACGAGCACCACGGCGCAGGCGCCGATCGCCAGCAGGCCGGTGTCGCCCAGCAGCGCTTCGCCATGGCGGGTTGCCGCCGGCAGGGCGTCGACCACGCCGGTGGCCCACAGCAGTTCGCTGACTTCGCCGATGACCAGCAGGCGCACGGTGTCGTCGGCGCGCGCGGCCACCAGGCGCGCCAGCGCCAGCACCTGCGCCGCCTGGGGCGAGCCGAGGCGGTGATGCCAGACAGCGATGCGGGTGCACGACGAGGCCGGGGCTTGCGCGAAGTCGGGTATGGCCGGCTGCGCGGCGGGAAGGCCGGCGCTGGCGGCGCCGCCCGCGCGCTGCGCCAGGGCGGCGCGCGCCGTGGCCAGCGGATCGGTGCGCAGGAAGCGCTGGTACTCGGGGTAGTAGCCGGGATAGCGCGCCACCAGCACGGCGCGGTTCTGGTGCACGCGCAGGTGCTTTTCGGCGCCGAACGAGACGCCGCCGGCGTGCGCGACGAACACGCCGGTGGCGACATAATGGCGGTAGCCGGCCGCGCGCGCGCGCAGGCACCAGTCGACTTCCTCGCCGTAGCCGCGTTCGAGCGCCGCGCCGTCGAGGGTGCCGATGGCGGCCAGCGCGCCGGCGCGCATCAGCATGGCGAAGCCGCAGCAGGCCGGCACTTCGACGTCGGCGGTGGCGCCAGCGCGGTGCAGTTCGGCGGCGCTCTCGTCGAGCTGGCGCAGGCGGGCCGCGTCGGGCACGGGCGCGGCGCGGGCGATGTCGGGAAAACTGCTGATTTCGCCGTTGTTGGACCATGGCGTCACCGACGCAATGTGAGGGGCGCGGTACAGCGCGGCGCGCAGGCGGTCGAGCCAGTCGCCGTGGACCAGGGTGTCGGCGTTGAGCAGCAACACGTCGTGCCCGGCGCAGTGGCGCAGGCCGCGGTTGACGCTTTCGATGAAGCCGAGGTTATAGCGGTTGCGCAGCACCGTCACGCGCTGGTCGGCCTGCACCGTGCCCAGCCAGTCGGAGAACGCCGGTTCGCCGCTGGCGTCGTCGATCAGCAGCAGGCGCGCCGCCACCTGGTTGGCGGGCAGGCTGGCCAGCACGCTGGCCACGCAAGCGCGCGCCTGTTCCAGGCCGCGATACAGGGGAACGAGCACGGTCAGCGCTGCCTGCGGCCCGGGCGCGGCGGCGTCAGGCTTGGGCGCGGCGAACACCAGCGGCGAACCGGGCAGGGCGGCCGCGGCGCCGGGCAAGGCCAGCGACCAGGCGCCGTCCGGATGCGGCGGCGCGAAGCGGAAACGCGCGCCCTCGATCCGCACTTCGTACTGCTCCCCGCGATGCTCGTCGCGCAGCAGCAGGCTGGCGTTCGGGGCGGCATCGAACAGCATGCCTTCGATGTCGTGGCCGGCGCGCCAGCAGGCGCCGGCCGGGGCCAGGCCCGCCGCTTGTGCGCGCGCCAGCAGGCTGGCGTGATTGCCAGCGCGGCAGCGCTGCGGCAGCAGGGCCGGCGCCAGCGCGGCCACCCTGGCCGTGTCGCCGGCGGCGAGCCAGGCGCCGAGCAGATTGTCTTGTAAGTTGGGATCGTGCGGATCGCGGCACCAGGCGCGTTGCCACGCCGCCGCAGCCAGGGCCGAGCCCAGCGATTGCAGTGCGACGGCGCGCAGCAAGGCCGGCGCCACCAGGTCGGGATGGCGCCGGCACAGCGCTTCCGCGCCGAGCAGGGCATCGGCCGCAAATCCGGCCTGGAATGCCTCGACGGCGCGCGACAACAGAAAGTCGTCGCGCAGGCGTGGCGAGCGCCAGGCCGATGGTAGCGCCGTAACCGGCGCGCTCGCCACCACCGTCAGACGATATTGTGAACGACGGTCACCGATCCGACCACGACCGGCTCGACGTAGGCAGCGGTGCCCTCCAGGCTCTGGCCGGCATCGGAAACGAAGCCCGACAGCACCGAAGCGCGCGACACGCCGCTTTCCAGCACCTTGGTCCAGAACGCCAGTCCGCCGGCATCGGGTGCGCGGTCGAAGGTGTTCTTGTACAAGGTGGTCAGGAACTGCTGGTTGTCCAGTGCCGGCAGGGCCTTGTACTCGGCCGAGTCGAGGAAGCTCTGGGCAATGCTTTCCAGGGTCACGCCGGCACGCACCGCATCGAGCCAGAAATCGAGGCCGCCGGCATCCGGTGTGCGGCCCAGCGCGGCTTCGTAGATGGTGGCCACGCCGGCTTCCTTGAAGTCCTCGGCGAAAATCAGCGCCTGGCCGCCGTCCAGTTCGACGTACTGCAGCTTGCTGATGTCGGTGGTTTTCGCGTCCTTGGTGCTGGTCACAATCGCGTGGCCATCCTTGACCGTGACCTTGTAATCGGCCGCGCTGCCCGCCAGCTTGACGATGGCGTTGCCGCTGCCGCCGACCACGGTGCTGTTGCCCAGGCCGGCAACCACAGTGTCGTTGCCGCCACCGGTCTGCACAAAGCTGTTGCCGCTACCCAGGCTGAGCTGGGTGTCGCGCGAATCGGCGATGACGAACTTGTCGGTGTTGTTGGTACCGACCACGACGCGGTCGACCTTGTTGTCAGGCACGGAAGCGGGGTTGGTGTCCTGGAACTTGACGTCCACCCCGCCCTTGCCCTGGAACACAATCACCGGGGCATTGGTCGGCGGCGTGATGACGCTGACGAAATTGTCGGACGAGTTGACCAGCACCACCTCGGCGCCCAACGGTGCGGTGACCTTGCCGCTGGAGTCGGGAGCGACGGTATCGAAGCGCACCGAGTTGTCGGTGGCGGCGGTGAGCCCCAGAATGCGGTCGATGGTGCCCTGGGTGAAGATGAGGGGATTGATGCCACGCAGGGTAGTGGTGGCACTCGCGCTCGGTAGTTCATACATAGGTAGTTCTCCTCTTGTCGTTGAGACGCCTGCTCAAGCCGGACCTTGCGGCCGCATGCTGCTCACGAAGCGAGCCGCGGTGCGGTGCCGTTCGACTTGAACACCTTGGTGCTGGCCGATTCCTGCCAGGGATTGCGCTGGGCGCCGACCTGCTCGTCCAATGTTGCGCTCAGGTTGACTGCCGTGAGATGTTCGAGCCCGGATGGCCCGCTCAGCGCTACGGCAGATTGCAGCGGCACCTGATAGCCGCCGCTGAAGTAAGCTGTTCCATCCAGACGCCACTGGCTGGCCTGGGGGCCGATCAGGGCGAAGGTGACAGCGATGATGCGGCGCGCTTCGCCGCGGGTGCCGCAAAATTTGCCGCTCTTGACCATCGGCAGGGCGCCGCCGCCTTCGACCACGATGTTGTAGGCCAGGTCGACGCCCTCGGGGCGGTCGGGCCACATGACCTGGAAACCTTCCAGGCGCAGCAGGCTGTGCGGGTCGCCCAGCAGGTCGCCGGGCGCGGCGATGATGTCGCCTTCGCGCTCCACATGGCCGATCAGGGTGATGCCGTGGGCGCCGATCTGGATGCCTGCGGCTGCCGGCGGTGCGGGAGCGATGGCCCTGGCCGATGGCAGCGGCGCGACGTGGCGCGCCGGCTGCGCAAGGCTGGACGGGGCGCAAGCGCCGGGGCGGTCGAGGCCGATCTGGTCGACGCGCAGCGCCGGGACCGGGTCGCCCTGTTGTTCGAGAAATGCGGTGACGAGCAGGGTGACCGGACCCTCGCTGATGTGCGCGACGATGCAGTCGCTGCCGTCGCGCAGGATGGTGTTATGGGTGTTGGCGGTGCCGAGGGTTTCCATCTTCCCTTCGCCGGGCGCGCCGGGCGCGCGCGCGATGGACAGGGGCGCCATGCCCTGCTTGGGATGGCGCAGGATATACATGCCAGGCTGAAGTAGAACTGTGGAACCAGTAATTTCCATACGGTACGCCACCCATAAAAAATAGTTATTGGCTAAGTTTCTTATGCAAAAACTATAACGCAAAGCAAGGGTGCGCACGCTTTGACCACTAGCTATTTTTTCCGGGTGTTGTAAAACGGAGGAATGGAGTCGCCCGGCGCGCCGCTTACTGCTGAGCTAGTAAAACGCTTACTGCTGAGCTAGCGCGGCGCGTACTGCCGAGCTACGCGCCGCCATGCCTTACCAGCGATAGCTGGCCGTGGCCAGCACTTCGCGCTGGTCGCCCGGATAGCAATCGCCATCGCTGCAATTGCCCAGATGCTTCTTGTCGAACAGGTTGCGCGCGTTGAGCGACAATTCCCAGTGCGTGCCGATCTGATAGCCCAGGCGCGCATCGAACAAGGTCACGCCCGGCACCCAGCGCACGTTCTCGTAGTCCGGCACCTTGCTGTTATAGCGCACGCCCATGCCGACTTTCATGCCCGATACCCACTCGCCCGGCACACGCGCGTTCAGCCACAGCGTCGCCTTGTGCGACGGCACCAGACCATTCTTGCGCCCGATCAGGTTCGGCCTGGTGTCGCGCGTGACCCTGGCGTCGGTGTAGCTGTAGCTGGCGCTGGCGTCGATGCCCTGCATCAGGCTGGCGTTCGCTTCGAGCTCGAGCCCGCGCGATCCGACTTCGCCGCGCTGCACGTTGAAGCCTTCGTGCAGCGGGTCGGCGGCGGCCACGTTTTGCTGGACGATGTCGAACACGGCTGCCGAGAGCATGGCATTGCCGCCGGCCGGCTCGTAGCGCACGCCGACTTCGTACTGGCGTGCGCTGGTCGGCTTGAACTTGACGCCGTCGTAGGTGGCGCCGCCCTGCGGCTGGAACGAGGTGGCGTAGCCGGCGTAGGGCGACACCCCGCCCGGCAGCAGCCACACGCCGCCGAGGCGGCCGGTGGTCTTGTTGGTGTTCACCGGACCGTCGACCCAGGCGGCGACGGCGTTTTCGCGGAAGCGGTCCTGGCGCAGGCCCGCCACGATCACGAACCGCTCGTCGAACCTGGCCTGGTTCTGCAGGTACAGGCCGGTCTGGCGGGTGCTCGCCACATACTCGGCCTTGAGCAGCGGCGCGGCGAACGGGCCGGTTCCGGTGGACAGGTCGAACTGGCTGGTGATCGTGGTGCCACGGTACGACGCGCCACTGATCTTGCTCAGGTCGACGCCGGCGATGGTGGTGTTGGACCACTTGCCGGCCTTCCACTGGTATTCCATATAGTTGTCGGTCTGGCGGCTCTCGGTGTCATCGTTGATGTGCTGCCCGCGGCGCGTGACCACGCTCTTGCTCACCAGGCCGGTGAGGAAGTTGACCTGGTAGTCCAGCTTGACCTTGCCGTAGCGGCTGCGGCTGTGAAAACTCAGCTTGTCGTTGATGCGGTGATCGAACAGCACGCCGGTCGACCATTGATCGCGCTGGAAGTGGTCCCAGCCTTTCTCGGCAACCGGAACGTAGTAGCCCAGCGCTTCGACGTATTTGAAGGGATAGGCGTCGCCGGCGATGCGGTCTTCCTGGTAGTTCGCCAGCACCGTCACGGAGGTGTCGCGGTCGATCTTCCAGGTCAGCGAGGGCGCGAAGTAGCGCTCTTTCTTGGTCGAGCCAGGGGTCATCAGGTCGTACTGCTCGGTCAGCCCGACCAGGCGGTACAGCAAGGAGCCGTCCGTGCTCAAAGGCCCGGAGATATCGCCCGCCACGCCACGGCGGTCGATGTCGCCGGCGCGCACGCGGATTTCGCCCTGCGCTTCCCCGGCCGGCCGCTTGGTGATCGAGTTGACCGTGCCGCCGGGGATGGTGGTGCCGAACAGCAGCGAGGCAGGACCGCGCAGGAATTCCACGCGCTCCACGCTGTAGCTGTTCAGGCGCGGCATGGCGTACACATTGCCGGCGTCCTTCAGACCGTCGCGGTAGTTGCCGCCGTTGGTGCTGCCGATGCCGCGCGCGATCGACCAGTCATAGCGGTCGTCGCGGCCGTAGGTGCGCGGGGTAAAGCCGGGCACGTATTCGAGCGCTTCGGCCAGGTTGGATACGCCGCGCGCGTCCAGGTTGTCGCGCGTGACGACCGAGATCGACTGCGGGATTTCACGGGTTGCGGTGGCGGTCTTGGTGGCCGTGCTGCTTTTCCTGGCGACGTAGCCGGCCAGCGGCGCGCTCGGATTTTCGCCATCGGCGCGCGCCGTCACGGTGATTTCGGACAGGGCCTGGGTGCGCGCCGGCGCTGCCACGGCCGCTGGCGCGGCGCCTGATGCCGTGGCGGCCGATGCCGCGGCGGCCGATGCCGGCGCCTGCCTGACCAGCACATAGCCGCCATTGGCCTGCGCCACGGCGCCCAGGCCGCTGCCCTGCAACAGCTGGTCCAGGCCGTCGGCCACCGCGTAGCTGCCGTTCAAACCCGGGCTTTGCAGGCCGGCGGTGGTGGCGGTCGGAAACGACAGCAAGATGCCCGCTTCGCGTCCGAAACGGTTCAGCGCGCCTTCGAGCGGGCCGGCCGGGATGGCGTAGGCCTTGCGCGCCGGCGCCGCGTCGGCGGCCAGTGCGGCGCCGGGCAAGACGGCGCTGGCGATAAAGCCGGTCGCCAGTGCGTGGCCGATGGCGGCCAGCAGCGCGCGCTGGGTAAAGTGGGGCTGCGAACGGTGGTGTGGACGGTGGGGCGCCTGTGTGCGTGGCCGCATGGGTGATTCCTTTTGCAAAGTTGAAGATGGGGAGTGCTCATCTTCCATGTCACGCAAGAATCAAAAACAGCTCAGGTTTCGCGAAAAATCGTGTTTATTTCCGCGCCGGACGCAGCGTGACCCAGTAGCGCGTGAGGAAATCGATCTCCACCGGCAAGGTCGTGCGCAGGGTCTCGAGAATGCGGCCGGTGTCGGCCAGCGGGTAGCTGCCGGACACGCGCAGGTTGGCAATCGCGCTGTCGCAGCCCAGGCGGCCGGGGCGATGGCGCCCGAGTTCGGCCAGAAAGTCGGCCAGGCGCATGCCGCTGGCGACCAGCATGCCGTCGGCCCAGGCCACGCTGTCGTCGTCGGCGGCCCGGACCGGCGCGACGGCAGCGCCGCTGAAACGGGCCTGCTGGCCGGCGCGCAGGATGCGCGGCGGGGCCAGCATGGCGTCGCGCGGGCGGATCGCGAGCGCGCCTTCGAATACATCGACGCGGCTGCTGCCGGCATGCTGGCGCACCGCGAAACGGGTGCCGAGCGCTTGCAGTTCGCCTTCGGCGGTGTCGACGATGAAGGGGCGGGCGCCGGGGTCCTTGCCGGTGCTGACCAGGATTTCGCCGCCGACCAGGCGCACGCGCCGTTGCGTGGCGCTAAAGCGCACGTCGACCGCGCTGCCGCTGTTGAGCCAGACCGTGCCGCCGTCGGCCAGCACGATGCTGCGGCGCTGGCCGGTGCCGGTGCGGGCGTCGGCGCGCCATTCGCGCCATGGGGCCTGCTGGTGCGCCAGCCAGGCGCCGCCGCCGGCGCACAGCAGGGCCGCCAGGGCCTTGGCCGCGGCGCGCCGGGGCAGGGGACGCGCGCAGGCGGCGCGCGTATCGAGCAGGGCCGCGTGGGCCAGCGGCGAAGGCAGGGCCGCGCCGCGCCAGCGCGCGTTGACGGCGGCGATGTGCTGCCACGCGCGCTCGTGCTCGGGGTGGGCGGCGCGCCAGTGCTGCAAGGCGGCGCGCGTGGCCTCGCTGGCCTCGTCCGACTGCAGTTCGACCAGCCACTCGACCGCCTGGCGCGCCACGGCGGCCGGGACCGGCATTGAATCCGCCTGGACCGGCCCGGCGGAGTCGGGCGCCGCCATCAATCGAGGGTCAGGCCGAAGTAGCACTGGGCGCCGGCGCGCACCAGGTGGCGCTTGACGGTGCTCAGCGAGATGCCGAGTTCGGCGGCGATGCCGGCCTGGCTCATGCCATCGAGCTGGGCCAGCAAAAAGGCGCGCCTGACCTGGGCCGGCAGGCCGGCCAGCACGCTGTCGATCTCGACCAGCGTTTCGAGCAGGATGGCGCGTTCTTCGGGCGAGGGCGAGAACGCCGCCGGCACCTGCGCCAGGGCGTCCAGATAAGCGCGCTCGATCTGCTCGCGGCGCCAGTGGTTGGCCAGGACGCGCTGGGCCACGGTGGTCAGAAAGGCGCGCGGCTGGTCGATGGCGACCGGCTCCTCGCGCGCCAGCAGGCGCAGGAAAATGTCGTGCGCCAGGTCGGCGGCGCTCTGCGAACAGCCGAGCTTGTTGCGCAGCCAGCCGCGCAGCCATCCGTGGTGGTGGCTGTACAGCTGGTGGACCTGCTGCTCGAGAAGCGCCGGGGCGGCAACGGACATGACACGATTCCTGGTCAGGTGCCCTGCACCGACAAATGTGAATGAGAATTATTATCATTATAGGCGACGCCCGGATTGCACGGCAATGTCAATCGCGCGCGTGGGATCCGGGTGCCGGCCGCAGGCGCCAGGCCACGATCTGGTGCCAGGCTCAAACAGGCTCGACCGCACTGTTCTCCTGCCGCGCCGCGCAACGCAACGCAGCGTTCAAGATTGCATATCTGGGCCGCTGGCGGCGGACCATCTGGCGCGTCGATTAAGTTCTGGCATGCCCAAACCGGGTAGTTGCAAAAACCAAAAATTTGGCTTGTGCAAAATAGCAATCCAGCAATACTATGACAACAGTTTAGTTGCATTAATTGCAGCGCAACCAGGGCGGCTGTTAGCGACAGCATGCCCGCAGTTCCGGAACCAAGCGCAGGAAGATAGCTCACCAACGACCAGATAAACACCAAGCCGCGAAAGGGCACCGCATGACAATGAAGCCTGGGAATCCGCTGTACAACGGCGGGTTGCAACATCCGCGTAGCGCCGCACTCAAGAAATCCTCTCTTGCCCTCTGTATTGCCCTGGCCTTCGCCGCCGCCGCGCCGCTGGCGCAGGCCGCCGTGGCCGCACCCGCCGCCGCGCCGGTCTCCACGCAACGCGCCGCCCCGTACTGGCAGGACGCGACCGTTTCCACGGGCCGCATGGGCATCGCCAGCGCCAGAACCCCGGCCCTCTCGCTCAAGCGCTTGCGCGGCGCCACCCTGGACGCGGCCGGCATGGCATCGCTCACCGCCAGCGCACCCCTCGAACGCGGCAGCGGCACGATGGCCAGCAGCCAGACCATTTCGCTCCCGCATCCGGACGGCGGCTATCAGCGCTTCACCCTGGTCGAGTCGCCCATCATGGAAGCCGGCCTGGCCGCCAAACATCCCGGCATCAAGACGTACAAGGGCCGCGGCATCGACGACCCCAGCGCCACCTTGCGCATGGATATCACCCCGCTCGGCCTGCACGCCTCGGTGCGCTCGGCCAATGGCGGCTGGTATGTGGACCCGTACTATCACCTCGATACCAGCCTGTATGCCAGCTACAGCCGTAGCGACCTGATCAACCAGCACGGCCCGCTGGTCGAAGGCGCGCTGCCCGAAGCGCAGCTGGCGCTGTCGCATTCGTTCTATAAAGAAGGCGTCCCGGTCGAGGTGCGCGGCACCGGTTTCGTGCCCGGCGCCAGCGTCAACCTGACCGTGCGCGGCGAAGGCGAGACGGCCGCGCTGCACAGCGCCACAGCCACGGCCGACGCCAAAGGCACGATCAGCGTCGTGCTGCCGGCCGGCCGGGCCGGTGCCTTCGAACTGTCCGCCACCGACGGCCAGCACGCCAGCGCCGCGCCGTTCCGCGTGATGGATGCCGGCATGACGCCGAACGTGGCCGTCAGCGACCAGCTGCGCACCTACCGGCTGGCGCTGGTCACCGACCCGACCTACGCCACCTATTTCGGCGGTTCGGCCAACGTCACGGCGGCCAAGGTCACCCTGATGAACCGGGTCAGCCAGGTGTATGAAGATGAAACCTCGATCCGCATGGTGCTGATCGACGCCACCGACGCCCTCAATCTCGACACCCCGGCCCAGATGACCGAAGCGAACGGCCCGTGCGGCGCGGCGGCGTGCTTTACCCCGACCCAGGCCTCCGGCTGCGGCAGCGGCACCCTGTCGCGCAACCGCATCGTGACCGGCTTGCTGGCCGGGGCCGGCAACTTCGACGTCGGCCACATCGCGCTGGGCCTGAACGGCGGCGGCGTCGCCAGCCTGGGCGTGGTTGGCGCCAACGCCAAGGCGCAAGGCTGCACCGGCCTGCCCAAGCCGATCGGCGACGCCTTCGCGGTCGACTACGTGGCGCACGAACTGGGGCACCAGTTCGCCGGCAACCACACCTTCAACGGCATCACCTCCAATTGCAGCGGCGGCAACCGCAATCCGGGCACCTCGGTCGAAGTCGGCAGCGGCTCGTCGATCATGGCGTATGCCGGCATTTGCAGCACCGACAACCTGCAGCCGCACAGCGATCCGTACTGGTCGCAGCGCAGCTTCGACGAAATCGTCGCCTACACCTCGAGCGCCGAGTCGATCCTGAACGAAGTGCAGGTCGCGGCGCTGCGCGGTTTCAATACTCCCGGGCAGCAATTCCGCATCAACGTGAACGGCAATCTGTCGGCGCCGATCGTGCGCGGCACCAACTACACCAGCGCCGGGGTCAAGGCCGCGCTGGAAAACAGTCCGGGCTGGCCGGCGGGCGGCACGGTGACGGTCAGCGCCCTGAGCGACACGGCGTTTACGGTGACCTTCAACGGCGCGCTGGCCGGCGTCAATGTCGCGCCACTGCAAGTGGTCGACTTCACGCCGGGTGCGAGCGGTTTTGTGGGCGAAGTCGCCGTGGGCGGCCCGACCAGGCGCGGCGGCACTGTCGCCGCGACCGGCAACAACGCGCCCGTGGTCACCGTGCCGGCCAGCTACACGATACCGGTGCGCACGCCGTTCGCCCTGAGCGGCAGCGCGGCCGATGCCGATGGCGACCCGATCACCTACATGTGGGAGCAGAACGACCGGGGCGCTTCCAGCGGCACCGGGCTGACCAGCAACGTCAAGCTCAACGGCCCGCTGTTCCGCCAGTTCGGCACCCGCGCCACCGTCAGCGCCGCCGACACGCTCGAGTACAACTCGCCGGGCGAGAACCACACGACGGTCGACCCGACGCGGGTATTCCCCGACCTGGCGCAGATCCTGTCGAACAACACCAACGCGGTGACGGGCGCGTGCGCGGCCGCGGCCACGCCGCCGAGCCTGGCCGATATCGAGTGCTACTCGGAATTCCTGCCGACCGCCGCCTACGTCGGCCTGGCCGGCACCAACGCGGCCCCGGCCTCGCTCACCTTCAAGCTGACGGCGCGTGACGGCCGGGGCGGCGTCAACAGCGCCAGCACCAGCCTGGTACTGGCGCCCGAGGCCGGCCCGTTCCTGGTGACCTCGCCGAACAGCGCGGTGACACTCGATCCGGGCTCGCTGCAGACCGTCACCTGGAACGTCGCCAACACCGACGTCGCACCGGTCGGCGCGGCCAGCGTGAACATTGCGCTCTCGACCGACGGCGGCAAGACCTGGCCGGTGCTGCTGGCCGAAGGCGTGCCCAACAACGGCAGCGCCAAGGTGACCTTGCCGGCGACGCCAGTGTCGGCGGCGCGGATCAAGGTGGAAGCGGTGGGCAATGTGTTCTTCGACATCTCCAACGCGGACATCGGCATCCACCTGGCGGGCGACCAGAACATTGACGGTAAGGTCGACTGTGCCGACCTGGCGCTGGTTAAGGCGGCGTTCGGCAAGCGTAGCGGCCAGGACGGCTTCGACGCCCGCGCCGATGTGCTGGCCGACGGCGTCGTCAACGCGCGCGACCTCACTTACGTAGCGCAGCGCCTGGCCAAAGGCGCCGCCTGCAACTGACCGACGTGGCCGGCCGGATGCACGCGCACCAGGCCGGCCCTTACCGCATAGACGCCCAACAGGGCAATAGGACGAATCAGATGACGACTTTCAAAAAATACTTCGCTGCCATGCTGCTGGCCGCGAGCACCCAGGCGTTTGCCATTCCGACGCTGTCGGTGAACGCCGTACCGGCGCCGGTGGTGTCGGGCGGCAAGCTTGATTTGGCTGTGACGATTTCGGATATTACCGACCTGTATGGCTACCAGTTCACGCTCAGCTTCGATACGGCTTTGCTCAAGGCGAACAGTTTCAAGGAGGGTGCGTTTTTGAGCACGGCCGGCGCCACGTTCAGCGACGGTGGCACGCTCGACAACGCGACCGGCAAGATTTCGTTCGTGTTCAACACGCTGGTCGGGGCGGGGCCCGGGGCTTCCGGTAGCGGCGAGCTGGGGCTCTTCAGTTTCGATACCTTTGGTAATGGCAATGCGGCGCTGACGTTTTCCGACGTGCTGTTCCTCGATGCCAACCTGAACGAGATTGCCGTCGTGGCCGATGGCAGTTCGGTGCAGGTGGTGCCGGAGCCGGAAAGTTTCCTGTTGGTGGGTATCGGCTTGCTGGCGGCGGGCGTTGCGCGTCGGCGCCAGCAGGCCGCGCGCGGCTGATTGATCCGACCGGCGCCGCCGGGCGGCGATGCCTGCAAAATTGACGCCGCCTGCCGCGCGGTGTCAGGTCTGACATTCGCCGCGCGGTGTCCGCCGCGCGGTGTCAGGTCTGACATTCAGACACGACCCGGGCCGTCAACCCAGTTGGTGCCAGGTCTGACATTCAGACACGAACCCTACCGTAAAGGCGTACAAAACGCCCACGCTTGCTCAGTTCGTGTCCGAATGTCAGACCTGGCACCGGGGTGACACCGGGGTGGGGTCAGAACTTGTAGCTGGCGCGCGCGTATACGAAGCGGCCCGAGCGGCCGAAGGGGGCGCGGTTGGCGTACGGTACCGCCGCCGTGGTGTTGAGCGAGGCCGGCAGCGGGTCGGAATACGCGTCGAACAAGTTGTCCGCGCCCAGCGCCAACGTGGCGCCGCCGGCCAGCGTGTAGCGCGCTTCGAGGTTGACCACGGTCTTGGGCGTGAGCCAGAAATCGGTCGCTTGCGTGCTGCCCGCCGACAGTACCTTGCCGTAGCGCGTGGCGTTGAAGGTCGCGCCCCATTGCGCCAGCTTCCAGCGCGCGCTGGCGCTGATCTTGTTCTTCGGCTGGCCTTCTTCGATACCCAGCACGTTGGCGCGCCCGAACAGCGATGGCGCCGGATTGAGCGCCGCAAGCTGCGCCGTGACCGGCACGCGCGTCACTTCGGTGGTGTTGAAGTTGCCCGCCAGGGTCAGGTCAATCACCCCCGCCGTGCTGCGCAGCGGCCAGTTCGCCACCACATCGACGCCGGTCGTGGTGGAATCGACGCCGTTGATGAAGAAGCGGCTGCCGCCCACGCCCGCATAGCCGCTGGCGGCAAGGAACTGGCGCACATTGGCTTGGGTCAGGTTTTCACTGAGCACGATGCGGTCGCGGATCTTGATGCGGTAGGCGTCGACCGTCAGGCTGACCGCGCCGATGCGTGCCACCGCGCCGAGCGCGACGTTGGCCGATTTTTCGGCCTCCAGCGGTTTGGCGCCGAGCGCGACGGCCACCGGATCGTTGGGCCGGAAGGTGGCGATGTTGAACGCCGCGCCGTCGATGAAGGTCATCGCGGTCGAGGTGTAGAACTGTTGCTGCGGCGATGGCGCGCGGAAGCCATTCTGCAGCGAGCCGCGCAGGCCGAACGATGGCGTGAAGTCGTAGCGCGTGGCCAGTTTGCCGGTGACGTTGCTGCCGAAGTCGGAGTAGCGCTCGGCGCGCACCGCCAGCGAGGTCAGCAACTCCGGCGTCAGCTTGGTTTCCAGGTCCAGGAAGGCGCCGATCGAATGGCGCCCGCTGTCGATGGCGTTGGCCGGCGTGTAGCCGGGGAACACTTGCGAGCCGGCCGCGCTCGGACGGCCGTCGGGAAGAAGCACGCCGCCGTAGCGGTAGGAGTCCGCTTCGCCGGCCCACAGTTCGTAGTTTTCGCGGCGCGCTTCGGCGCCCACGGCCACGTTCAGCGGCGCCGGCAGGATGGCCACGCTGAGCGGTTTCACGGCCGAAAAATTCAGGGTCAGCTGGTCGTAGGCGAAGCCGCCGGCGTCGAACTCGGTCTTGCTGGTCGCGCCGAGCGAGCGGTTGAGCGAATTGTCGACCGTGAACGCCATCTTGTTGCGGCCGAAACCGAGCGAGGCGTCGAAGTCCCAGCCCTGCGCGCTCCAGGCCAGTCCGCCGGTGGCGCTGACATCGTCCACCGTCGGGGCGATGACCGGCAGGTAGCCGTCCGGATAGACCGTGACGATGTTTTCGTCTTGCAGCGGACGGCGGAAGAAGCCGGCGGCGCTCGCGTCGCGCTTCTGGTAGCTGGCCGAACCGTACACTGTGGCATTGCCCGTCAGCGCAATCGCGGCATTGGCGAACAAGGTCGTTTGCGTCAGTTCCGGCTCGCCGCCCCAGGTGTTGTAGCGCTGGATGGTTTGCTCGCGCGGGTCGAATTTGCCGTTGATGAGCGGATACTGCTGGCGCACGTCGTAGGCGCTGCGCTCGGTATGCGATTGTTTTTTGTATTCCGCCGCCACGGTCAGGAAGCCGTCCTCGCCCAAGGTAAAGCCTTTCCAGCCGCTGACGGTGGTGGTCTGGCCGTCGGTGCGCTTGCGCTTGTTCGGCACGTCGAGCGCGAGCCCGGCCGGTACGGTGCCGGTGTTGTAGTCGTATTCGGTGATGCGCGCGCCAGTGCTGGCGGAAAATTCACCACCGCTGCGGTTTTCGCGCAGGCGCAAGTTGATGACGCCGGCAATCGCGTCCGAGCCGTACTGGGCGGCGGCGCCGTCGCGCAGCACTTCCACCGTCTGGATGATGCCGGCCGGGATGGTGTTCAGGTCGGCCGAGGCGGAACCGCGTCCCACCGTGCCGTTGACATTGACCAGCGCCGACGCATGGCGGCGCTTGGAATTGACCAGCACCAGCGCCTGGTCCGGCGCCAGCCCGCGCAGGGTGACCGGGCGCACGGTATCGGTGCCGTCGGTCAAGCCCGGGCGCGGGAAGTTCAGGGCGGGCAGGGCGGCCGACAGCGCCTGGCTGACTTCGGTCACGCCATTGTTGTTGATCAGGTCGGCCGACACCACGTCGACCGCCGAGGCCGTATCGAGCACGGAACGGTTCGACACGCGCGTGCCGGTCACCACCACGGCCGGCGGCGCGGCCTCGGCGCTGGCGCCGGCATCGCTGCTCTGAGCCATGGCCGGGACCGACAGCGACGCGATCGACATGGCCAGGATGCTGAGGCGCAAAGCCTTGGGTGCGCGGGCAATACCGTGTTGCTTCATTCCATTTACTCCTGAGTGTTGGGTGCAGCGGCACTGCGGCCGAGCGGGCAGCCACTATAGAGTCTGCCCGCCGTTAACAGAACGACGCATTTCACATAAGCTTAGAAGCGTGTCATTGCCGCGGCGACTTGCCCAGGCGTTCCAGCAAGGCTTGCCCGACCTGCACGGCGGACGCGGGATTCTGGCCCGTGATCAGTTCGCGGTCGATCACCATGTGGCTGGTCCAGGGCGTGGCATTGCTGCTGTACCGGGCGCCGGCGGTTTGCAGCGCAGTCTGCGGCAACAGCTTCATCGTGCCGCCCTTGAGCGCCGCCTTGGCCAGGCCTTCTTCCTGGTTGCTGATCACGGTCATGCGGTAACCGGCGTAGATCCAGCCCGGCGGCGTGGCCTTGCTGCCTTGTTCCATGCGGGCGATGCTCGTCTCCGGCTTCGGCAAGGCCGACAACAGCGCCGCCGGCCCGTGGCACACCAGCGCGGTCGTCTTGCCGGCCTGATGGAAGTGGCTCAGCAGGCGTCCGAGCGCGGCGCTGCGGATCAGGTCTTGCATCGGCGCATGTCCGCCCGGGATGTACAGCGCGTCGTAGTGCGCATAGCCGATCTGCTCGACCCGCGCCAGGCTGATCACCGGCGAGCGCTGCGGCGAGGTGATGGCGAGCTTCCCGGCCAGGTCCTGGTGCTGCAACATGCTGGCCGCCTCGCCGCCGAAGTACATGGGATCGAGCGAGCTGAGGTCGACCGTGGGCGCCTTGCCCATGGGCGTGGCGAAGGTGACAGCGTGGCCGGCGTCGAGCAGGAGCTTGAGCGGCTGGGCCAGTTCGTTGAGGTAAAAGCCGGTCGGATAGGTCTTGCCATCTTTCAGTTCCAGCTGATCGGCGTCGGACAGCACGACCAGCACGTTGGCGGCGCCGCTGGCGCCTGCCAGGGTGAGCAGCATGGCGGCGAGGAGGGGTTTGAGGTGGTACATGGTCGGGTTTCCTTCGGTAGTTGGCGTAGGGAAGACTATATTCGCGCCTTGAAAGGAGATAAACTACCTGCGGAGTCAATGATTAATTCTTTGGAGGCAAAAATGGCGCGGCGTTACGGTCACCTGGGCGATGTGGAGATTTTCCTGGCGGTGGCCGAGCATGGTTCGCTGACGGCGGCGGCGGTGACCCTGGCCACCACGGCGTCGGTGGTCAGCCGCGCGCTGGGCAGGCTGGAGCAGCGTCTGGGCAGCCAGCTGTTGCGGCGCACCACGCGCAGCCTGAGCATCACCGATGCCGGCCAGTTGTACCTGGAGCAATCGCTGGCCGCGTTCGCGCTGATCGACGAGGCCGAACGCGCCATCCAGGGCCAGGCCGACCAGGTGGCCGGGCGGGTGCGGCTGAGCGTGCCGACCACCTACGGCCATTACCGCCTGCCGACGCTGCTCGACGCTTTTGCGCGCCAATATCCGCTGGTGCGGGTGGAGCTCAACATTGCCAACCGCAATGTGGACCTGGTGGCCGAAGGGTTCGATGTGGCGGTGCGCCTGGGCGAGCTGCCCGACAGCGGCATGGTGGCGCGCAAGCTGGAAGACGCGCCGCTGCGCCTGGTGGCCTCCCCCGCTTACCTGCATCGGGCGGGCACGCCGGCTTCCTTTGACGAGCTGCGGCGGCACGCCTGCATCTGCTTCGTCATGCCCAGCACCGGGCGCGTCTCGCCCTGGCTGCTGCGCGATGCGGGCGCCGATGTGGACTGGTCGCCGCAAGCGCGCTTCACCGTCTCGGACGATGTGCTCGGCGTGGTGTCGCTGGCCGCCCATGGGCTGGGTGTGTGCCAGAGCTACGACTTTATCGTGCGCGAACGGATCGAGCGGGGCGAACTGGTGGAGCTGCTGCCGCAGATGGGCGGGCGCACGCGCGTGTTTTCGGCGATGTATGCCGGGCACCGGCGCCCGTCGGCGGCGGCGCGCGCCCTGATCGGCGCGCTGACGGCCGCGCGTTAGCGGCGGTAGGCCGGCTTTTCCATCGCCACCGGCTGTGGATTGAGCAGCACCCAGGCCACTGACAACTCGGCCAGGCGTGCCGTGTCGCACGATTGACGCTTGGCGGCGCCGACCAGCGCCGCGAATTCCGCCAGCGTGGGCGCCGGCAGCGGCTGTCCGCTTTGCACGTGCCCGAGCAGCGCATCGGCCATGCGCTTGTAGTCGCTGTCCCAGTTGGCGCCGCCGTTGCCGTCGAGTTCGCGTCCGATGCGTCCCGAAATGCGGATCACTTCGCCCTGCACGGTGGCCGCGTAGCCCTTCGGGCGCACCAGCGCATCCCACAGTTCCTGGTGCTGCGACTCCCAGTCGGTCGCTGCGACACTGATCGGACTGCGGCCGTTGTGCATGACGCGGCGCGCCAGCGGCGCCACCTCGAACAGCGCGTACAGCGCGTCGAGCGCAGCGCTGAACGCGTCGACATGCTCCGGGCTGAATACGGCACGGAATTCTTCGAAGCGCGTGCCGATCGACCGCACATGGTCCTTCATCGACCCTGTGGTTCGGGCGCCGGCCGCCAGCAGGGCGCGGGCGATCAGGAGCATCTCGGTCAGGTCCGCGTTCTGGCAGGTCGTGAGCGCCAGTTCCAGCGGCGTCAGGCCGTTGGCATCGACGGCGTCGAGCTTCGCTCCATGCGCGAGCAGCACGCGGGTGCTCTCGGCCCGGTGGCAGCGCACGGCTTCGTGCAGCGGCGTGGCGCCGGACGCGTTGGGGCGGTTGACGTCCGCACCCAATTCCAGCAAGACCTCCATGCGGCCGCGCCAGCTGCACGCGCGCAGGTGCAGCGGCGTGTCGCCGTAAGTGTTGGCCGCATACAGATCGGCTCCCTGCGCAACGAGCCAGCGCGCCAGCGGGTCAGGGCACAGGTCGAAGGCCAGCGCAGGGCGCTTGTCGTAGTCGCCGCGGGCGTCGATCAGGCGCGTGTCGAACACCGCCTTGAGTTCATCGAGATTGCCGTTCTCGAGCATCGCCTCGAAATCTTTCGGCAGCAGTTTTCTTTTGGGCTTGGCCATGCGGTGTCCTTGTACATCTCAACGTGATCGGTTGGCGCATTCTATACCGGCGCGGCAGGCGCAACGCAAGGATGGGATAATGGAAGCTGCCGCCGCCGCTGGCGCGGCGCACCCTCCGGAGATCCTGTCATGCGCATGCTGTCGAAACACTTACCCAGCACCAGGGCCTTGCAGTGCTTCCTGGCGGTGGCGCGGGAACTCAATTTCCGCCGTGCCGCCGAGATGCTGAACATGTCGCAGCCGCCGCTGTCGCGCCAGATCCAGGGCCTGGAAGAGATGCTCAGGGTGCGCCTGATCGAGCGCGACACGCAGCGCGTCAGCCTGACCCCGGCCGGCCTCGCGTTCAAGGAGCAGGCCGCCGCCATCCTGCTGGCGCTCGACGGCGCCGTTGGCGCAGCCAGGGAAAATGCCGATGACGGCAGCGTGCGCATGGGCTTGACCAGCGTGATCAACCACTCCCTCATGCCGGCCCTGCATGCGCTCGTCGCCGATGCCGCCTTCACCGGCGGGCGGGCGCTGGAACGGGCCTGGTCGCGCCAGCTGGTCGAGCGCGTCAGCAGCGGCGCGCTCGATCTGGCGATCGTCGGCGATATCGTCGCGCCCGGGGCCGACCTGGCGATGCAGGCGCTCGGCTGCGAACCGATGATCCTGGCCCTGCCCGCTACGCATGCGGCGGCGGCAAGCGAACAGGTCGAGCTGGCCGACGTCAGCGACTTGCCGCTGTTCTGGTTTGCGCGCGCCGACAATCCAGCCTTTTACGACAAGTGCGAGCGCGCTTTCAGGCGCCTCGGCTACGCGGCCCCGCGCCGGCCGGAACCGAAAGACTTTACGCTGCTGCTGGCCGCGGTGGCGGCGGGCGAGGGCGTGGCGCTGTGCCCGCAATCGATGCGGGCGACATCGCGCCTGGGCGTGGCTTACCGCGCGCTGCCGCCCGCCGTGGCGCGCATGTTGTCGATCGAGGTGCAGGTGGTGGCGCGCGCGCACGAAACGCGGGCGCCGGTGCTGGACAAGATCGCGCGGATCCGCGCCACGCTCGGGCGCTAGTGCTGGTTCCGGGCGGCGGCGCCTGGCTTGGCCTGCTTGCGCCAGAAGGTGGCGCAGCCGGCTTTGTCGGCGATATTGAAGCCGACGATTGTCTTGAGCAGCGCGAAGTCGACGTCGGCGCTCCAGGCAATGCGGATCAACAGTGTGGTGTGCTCGTAACCGGCCTGCCTGATCTGGCTGGCGAAGTGCGCGATGGCGGCCGCTTCGGGGGCGACCGCCAGATGATGCCGGGCCGTGCTGAAACCAATGATGAAGGTGCCGTGATCGCTGAACATGGGCTGGTTCCAGGCAATCCTGCGCTCGAGCGCGGGGAATGTGTCGCCGACCCAGTCGAGTACCGCGCTCGTTCGCGCGCGCTGGGCCGGGTCGTTCATCTTCGCCAGATAGTCCGAAAAAACGCTCATGCTGTCACCTCAGAAATAACGTTGGTCTTGCGCAGGCTGACGATGTTACCTCAGCAAGGAGGCGCAGCAAAACGCTAGCGCCCGAATTGTAGAAAATTGAAGCCAGCGATTTAACATTAATTTAATGGCAATACTGCCGGGTTGCAGCGATAATACTGATTAGTTAATATTTTTGGAGTCAACATGGCAACAGATGTCTACCTGCAACTCGACGGTATCAAGGGCGAATCCACGGATGCCGGCCACAAGGACTGGATCGAAGTATCGCGCGTGACCTGGAGCGTGTACCAACCGGGCGCATCGACGGCCTCGACTTCCGGCGGGCTGACCACCGGCAGGGCGGAACTGTCCGACCTGTCCTTCAAAAAGCTGGCCGACATGGCGTCCCCGATCCTGCAACAGCATTGCGCCATGGGCAAGACCATTGCCAAAGCCTCGTTCCAGTTCATGCGCGCCGATGGCGATGGCAAGCCGGTCAATTACTACACCGTGGATCTGGAAAACGTGATCGTCTCGAGCGTGACGCCCGATAGCGGCGACAGTGGCATCGTGACCGAATACGTGCATCTGGCGTATTCCAAGATGAAATGGAAATACACCCGCCAGGGCATCAAAGGCGGACCAGAAGGCAACTCCGCCGGCGGCTGGGATTGCGCATCGAACCGATGCGCGTAAGGGGAGGTCTGAATGCCTCACCCCGTTGTTTATCGTGGCAACCTGGATGATTTGATCGCGGAATGGAAGCGCCTCGAAACGACCCAGGTTGCAAATGGGCAGTGCGCACGCTTGCCTCAAGAGTATACCGATGTGGGACATACCAGCCGGTGGAAACGCGGGGCCAGGGTGCTCGATACGGCCGACCTGGCTCCCGGCACGGTCATCGCCAACTTCAAACTCGTTGAAAACAGGTGGCGCTATCCCAATCAAAGCGGATGGCACGCTGCGCTCTTTCACAGTTTTGGCGAAGCCGGCAGGGATGCCAAAGGGAAGCCTACCCAGATTAATATGGTTGACCAGTGGGTCAACAAGGCACCGGGCAAACGCAATGTCAGATCGTGGTCGGAAGCGGACCGGCGGCGCGACCCCAGGCTGCGCGATGGAGCGAACGAGGCCTCGGAATTCTACGTGGTGGTGGTCGATTGAAAGCGATTCTGCTTACTGCGATGATCGTGGCCTCGACGGCGCAGGCGGTCGAGGTGAGCTGTCCCGCTGTCTATCCGCCCAAGACGCTCACGCTCTCGCCGGATGCGACCGATCCGGAAGGGCACGGTCTGATGAAACCGGCGCATCTGAGCTATACCTACATTCACGATGGTGAGCTCTACAGCGAGCAGACGCTGGTTCCGCCTGCCCCCATCAAGATGAAAGGTGGATGGAAAACCGAGTTCGGCGTCTTTCCGGAGAAGGACAACTGGCTGGTGTGCGTGTACGGCGGCGAAACATGGGGGGGTGGACGCCTCGAGCGTTGGCAACGGCTCGACAGCAAATTGACCTCGTGCATGCTGCACGTCAAGCAGACCAGGGTGCGGCAGAACCCGTACATCTGGAACGCGTGGGCCGTTTGCAAGTGATCGGTCAAGCATGCAGTGGAATAGTTCGCCATTGTGGTCCAATGCAAGCACTGGTCCTGGCAGCGTTTGTTCTGTCATCCGCCGCGCAGGCGCAGGTCGTCGCATGTCCTGTTTGGCGAATTGGGTAATGTGACCTGGCCAGCCCGGCCATCCGCCGAATGGTGTTTGGCGGCAACGACGTGCGCGGCTGGGGCGGGCAAGGGGCCGCGTCAGCGCGCCCACGCTGGCGGGGACGCGGCAATCTGGCGCCACTGGGCCGCCTTGACCGGATCGGCCGCCACGCCGGTGCCGTGTTCGTACAGCTCGGCCAGGGCCTTCTGCGCCGCCTTGCTGCCATTGAGCGCGGCCTTTTCATACAGGTCCGCCGCCTGGGCCTCGTCGCGCTCCACGCCGTGTCCGGCCTGGTAGGCGCGCGCGAGGGCCAGCTGGCCACCCGCATGCTGTTGCGCCACCGCCTTGCGCACCAGCGCCAATCCTTCCTCGATCGATTCCGGGGTGCGCTCCTGCATCAGCATGCTGCCGTAGGAAGCCTGGCTGTGCGCGTAGCCCCGCGCCGCCGCCTTGCGCAGCCAGTCGCGCGCTGCCGCCCTGTCGCCGGCGCCATCGCGCCGCAGGAGCATGGTCGCCAGGTCATGCTGGCCTTGCGCCGAGCCCAGATCGGCCGCCTTGCGGTACCAGTCCATGGCCAGCGCCTCGTCGGGCTGTCCGGCCAGGCCGATGCGCAGGCCCATGGCCAGCGACAGCTGCGCAGGCATGTAGCCTTGCTCGGCAGCCTTGCGCCACAAGGTCATGGCTTCGCGCGGTTTGCGCTCAAGGCCGCTCGCATTGATGTGGATGAGTCCGAGCTGATGCTGATACGCCGGGTCGCCGCGTTCGGCGCCGGCCACGGCGAGGGCCAGATCGGCTGCCGCCCGTGCCGGGTCGGGGCCGCCGAGCGTCCAGACGTATTGCATTTGCATCCAGGATTGCACCGGCTGGCCGTCTACCCGGGTCGCTGTGAACTTGCAGCGGCCGATGCCGTCACTGGCCGCCTTGTCGAGCAAGGCGAAGCCGCTCGATTTGACGATCTTCGATGCCTTGACCGCGCCGTCGGTGCCGATCAGGAACGACAGCGTCACCGTGCCTTGCTGCTCCTGGCGCAGCGCCTCCGGCGGATACAGCGGCTTGGCGCAGGTGGCGAAATTGGGGCCGGGCTTGACGGGCGTGGCGCTGTGCGGCGCCGGGGCGGCGCTGGGAGGGGCCGCGCCCTGGCTGTCGTCTTGTTGGGCATACGCGCTCGCGCCGAGCATGGCAAGCGATGCCGCCAGGGACGCCAGTGCGCGCGACCGGCGCGGGCGGAAGTGGAGCATGGATGGGGCAGGGGCGGTCATCTGGTCTGAACGATAAAGTTGCAAAAATTCAATTTTACAGGCGGGGGACGCGGGTGTGCAAACAAGCGCCACCGGCTGCGCGGCGTTCGAGCAGCTTGAACCGCAAGGTTTCCGATGTCATCGTGGCGGCACCCGGCTCATCCGAGAATCATCACCCAGAATGCGGCGCCGAGCAACATTGGCACGCCGTTGAGCGCCAGGCTGACCCATTTCAGGCCCGGCTGGGTATCGGGCTCGTCGAACGAGGCCATTGCAAAGTACATGCCGATGCCGCAGCCGATGACCAAGGTCGTGGCCGCGTAGCCGAGGCAATCGAGGCCGAAGGTGCCGCAGCGCAGCCCGAGCGTGTCGGACCCGATCAGCATGAATGCCAGGAACGTGAGCAGCGCAATGGCAATGCCGATCAGGGCCAGTCTGCTGGCGTGGATCAGCATGCTGGTTTACCAGGCATGGTGGCGGCGTTCATGCGCACAAGGCCTGCATATCGCGAATCAGTTCGCTCGCGGCGATCGGATCGAGCGTGGACAGCGCTTCGGCCTTGCCGACCGAGCCCCAGTGGTCGCCGGCGCCGGTGACGAGCTCGCACAGCCGCTGTTCGGCGACGCTGCCGCTGGCGTCGGCATGGATGCCCGGTTCGAGCCACAGTACCGCGATGCGCCCGGGCGCGACGGCCTTGAAGACGCTGGCGATGACGCCGCCGCCTTCCGGCGTGCCGCGCCGCCAGCCTTTGCCGGCCAGGCCGAGCACCCGTCCGGTCGGCACCGCCATGCCGTTCCAGCGCAGCAGGCGCTCGGCGGCTTGTTCAGCGTCGCTCAAGGTGTAGGTGTCGCGCCCGATCTGGGCGAAGGGCTGGGTCAGTTCATAGTCGGCCAGCAGGGCGCCGAAGGCCGCAGCGTCGGCCGGCGCCAGGTCGAGCGCGTGCGGTATGCCGATGAGCGCGCCGGGCGGCAGCGCATACGCGTCGTCGGCGGCGTCGGTCAGGGCGCCGTCGGGGGCCACGCGGAAGCACCCGAGCGGGCGGCCGCCATCGGCCTCCCACGCGCCCCAGACGATGCGTTGCACCAGGTGGCGCAGCAGCGGATGGCCGGCCAGGAAGGTGTGGAACACCTGCGCGCTCCAGCGCCGCCGCGTGCACATCGCCACTTCCAGGCGCTGCACCTGCTGCGCGGCGATGCTGCGGGCGTCCTTTTTCAGGAGCTTGAAGCGGTTTACTGCGGCGTCGGCCAGCGCCGCGTCGTCACGCTTGTTCGGCTTGGGCAGGTCCGGCAGACGCTTGCCGTTGGCGTCGCGCACGCACGGCTTGAGCGCTTCGTCGAAGCCGACCATGAACGCGCGCGCGCCGAAGTCGAGCAGCAGCGTGCCTTGCGCGTCGAGGCCGAGGTCGGGCGCCAGGCGGTCTTCCAGCTCCTCGCCGGTGAAGCCGCGCGCGGCGGCCACCTCGGCGATTTTTTCGCGCGCACGGTCCTGCAGGGCCTTGAACTTGACCTTGCGGGCGATGCCGTTGAGGAGAATCAGCGCGGTGTCGCTGCCGATCCTGGCCAGCACATCGAGGCCGATGACGGCGCGCGCGTGCTGCCCTTCGCCCGGCCAGGCGCGGATCAGCGGGGCCAGTTTGCGCGCGCTGTCGTCGTTGCCGACCAGGCCGAGCGCGCTCACGACCCAGTTCTCGCGCGGTTCGGAGCCGGCCTCGGTCCAGGCGCGGAAGGCGTCCCATGCAAAGGCGGCCAGCGATTCGCCGGTACAGGCCTGGCGCAGCTGGTCCACGCCGGCATACACGCCGTCGGCGTGCGGGAAGCGCAGCATGACGCCGATATGCTCCAGGCTCGCGGCGGGGAGCGGCTGGCCGCTGGCGGCGAGGCACGGCCGGGTCCAGCCCTGCGGCTGCCAGAAGTCGGGCAGCTTTGCGATTTTTGGCGGATGGCGTTCGAGCGGGTCCTGTTCGAGCAGGGCGCGCAAGGCTGCGTCCACCGGTTTTTGCCGGTAGCGCGCGGCCACGGCCATCAGCAGGTCCGCGTGGCCGGCGCCCGCGATCAGCAGCAGGGCGGCGCGCGCCTGGTCGCGCGCGCCGCCGGGTTTGCCCAGCGCCGGCGCGATCAGGGCGCAGGCGGCGTGCTCGGGATGGGCCAGCAGCCAGTCGCGCGCGGCCGTGCGCGGCGCGCCGGGTTTGAGCGTGGCGCAGGCGCGTGCCATGGGAGCGGCCAGTTCCACCGCGCCGATGTAGCTGGCATGCTGGAGATTTTGCGCGGGAGCCGTTTCGCACAAGCCGGTCAGACCGGGCAGGCCGCGCACGCCCAGCGTGGCGACCACATGGCCTGCGTCGAGTATCTCCACGCTTCTCAGCGCATTCCACACCTGTTCGTTCATCGGCTCGGGCAAGCTGGCCAGCGACCAGCTATGAATGCGCCCGCCAGCGCCGTGCGCGGCGTACCACGCTACCATGAAGGCGGCTGTGTCGGCGTTCGTGATCGCCTCTGCGGCCTGGCTGGTGAAAGGCGCCTTGTGGATACCCAGGCATCTGGCCGCCATGACCGGGTCCTTCAGGATGTCGGCCGGGGTGTAGCCGGGCGCCGGTGTGTACAGCATGGCTGCGCGTTCGGCCGCGCTCCAGCGTTCCACCGGCGCCAGTGCGAGCGGAGCGAGTGCCAGCGCGGCTGCCGGTTTTTTGGGGGGCGCCGTCCAGGGAGGGCAGGCCAGCACCGGCGGCAGGTCCGCCATATTGGCGCTGTCGACGCTGGCGCTTGCACCGACAGCGATCTGCGCCAGCACGCGCGCCGCGCGGGGCGATATCCAGGGCGTGAAGCCGGGCAGCGACTGCGCATGCGTTTGCGCCAGCGCGCCGAGCACCGTGCGCGCCGATGCCGGGATGGCACCGTCGTCCGCCAGCAGTTCACTGAGCGCTGCGATGGCGGCCAGCGGCCATCGCTGCGCCGCTTTCGAGAAGCGCACCGCCGCGTCCTTGTTGGCGCCGCTGGCGAGCGCCATGGCGCGCATCGACGCCGGGGTGCCGATGCAAGCCAGCGCGCGTCCGGCCGCCGTGATCGCCGCGCCGTCTTCCAGCAGCGCCACCGCGTCCACGCCGCGTTCGCGCACCGCGCTGGCCACGGCGGCCGGGCTGCGGTGATATTCCTGGCACCATTGGCTGGTGGGAGGCTTCAGGCGGCTCAAGGCCGCCAGGCTGGCCGGCGCGGTCGCGGTCAGGCGCAGCCATGAGGCGGGCCCGTTGTGCGCCAGAATCTCCGGCAGCAGGGCCAGTTGGTCCGACAGCGCCGGTTCGTCCGGCAGCAGCACGCCGAGCAGCGGCCGGCGGCAGGGGTGCAGGGTCGGCAGCGCGCGCCGGATGGTGTCGACGCACTGGGCATAGACGGCGCTGTCGGCGATGGCCAGATGCGCGCGCAGGTGCAGCTCCATCGGGCCGAAGGCGCTGTAGCCAACAGCGAACGGCCGGCCGTCGCCGTCGCAATCGTGCAGATACAGGTCGCCGTTCACGTGATACAGCGAGAATTTTTCCATCGCCAGCAGCGCGTGCAGCGCGTGCGGCAAGCCCTTGTGCGCCACCAGGAAATCGAGATAGGGGGAGCCGTCGGCGCGCTTGAGGTCTTCCTCGAACATGCCCTGCGCGGCCAGCAGGACCGCGTCGGACGCCAGCGAGCCGTCGCGCAGGCTGTTGGCTACCCGTTTGCCCGCTTCGCGGTGGCCGGCCTCGCTGCCGATGAAGTTGCAATTGCGGCGCGCGTGTGCGAGGTACGTGTTCCAGGCGGCGTCGGCATCCCGCGACGGCGGCGCTCCCGGAAATCGGCGCGAGGGCAGCGCGGCGCTGGCCAGGCTCGGGGACAGTTCGATGACCGGGCCGGCAGACAGCCAGGGTGGTACGGGCGCCGATGTGTGCAGCATGCATTCTCCGAGCTTCATGGTTGGAACAGCGTCGATCTTATCGTGCGAATCGAGCGTGTAAGAGCAATTCGGATCTCGATGTAGGAATCATCTTACATATTGAACAGATTTTGTGAGGCATGGTCACCCAATGTGCATGCGAGCCCGAATATCCCTTCGAAAAATGTACAAATTCACACACAACCGGAAGTCATCTTTTTGCCTTCATTCAGGCAAAGTTTCCACAAAGGCAAAGAAATCATTGATTAGTCGCATGCTAGCATTTTCTTTCCCTTTGAACGCAGCCGGTCGGCCGGGCAGGGGCCGCAGACGGTGGTGGTGCACGCGCTCGACGACCCGCACGACCTGGCCAAGCCGCGCGGCAAGCAGGACTGGCTGCTGGAGCCGCACTCGATCTGGTCGGCCAGGTGCTCGACACCGTGCGCTCTTACACGGCATTGCGTTCGGTCGCCCTCACGCGCGACCGCTTCATGCTCAACGGCCGCCCGTACCTCTTGCGCATGGTGCTCGACCAGGGCTACTGGCCCGACACCCTGATGACCGCGCCGTCCGACCAGGCCCTCAGACCTGGGTGCCGTTCAACGAGTCGTGGGGCGTGCCGAACCTGACCTCGACCCAGGCGCACCGGAATGCGGCCGAAGCGCTGTATCACCTGACCCGCACCCTGGACGGCACGCGCCCGGTGATCGGCAACGATGGCTGGGAAGCCTCGGCCACCGACATCCTCGGCATCCACGATTACGACGCCGACCCGGAGCGCCTGCGCGCGCGCTACGAAACCACCGAGCCGCAACGCACCCTGTTCGACCAGCGTCGCCCGGCCGGGCGCATCTTGACCCTGGACGGTTTTCCGCATCGCGGGCAGCCGATCGTGCTGACCGAATTCGGCGGCATTGCCTACGACAAGCGCGTCACTGCGCAGCCGACCTGGGGCTATGCGCGCGCCGACTCGGACGCCGCTGTCATCGACCATTGCCGGCGCTTGCTGGAAGTGGTCAGCAGCACGCTGCTGTTCAGCGGTTTTTGCTACACCCAGTTCGCCGACACCTTCCAGGAGACCAACGGGCTGCTGTGCGCGGACCGCACGCCCAAGGTGCCGCTGGAGCAAATCAGCGCGGCCACCCGCAATCTGCAGGGGTGAAGCACCGGCGTGTTCATTCGAGCGCGGGCTGGCGTCCGGTTGCTGGCAGCGCCGGCGAACCGTGTGGAGCCGCGCGGCCGCCCGCGTCGACATACGGACGGCAGTCGACCGGCACATCGATCAGGAAGGTGGTGCCGGTGGCCGCCGAGCTGTCCACGGCCACGCTGCCGCCGTGGCTTTCGGCGGCCTGCTTGACGAACGGCAGGCCGATGCCCCAGCCTTGCGTCTGCACCTGCCGCTCGCGCCGCAGATAATCGAAGATGCGCCCGCGCTGCTCCGCGCCGAGCGGCGTGCCGGTGTTGTGCACGGTGAGCACGATATTCCCGTGCGCCTCGGTCAGTTCGATGCGAATCGGCCCGCCGTCGCCGTACTTGATCGCGTTCGACACCAGGTTTTCCAGCGCCCGGCGCAGCGTTTCGCGGCACCACCAGCCGGTGATGCCGGGCGCGGCCACTTCCAGCGCGGCTGGATAGCGGTCGGCGAACTCGCGCTGCACCTCGACGATCAGGTCGCGCATGTCGAAGCGGGTCAGGCGCAGCGGAAGGCGCGCGCCGTTGTGCGCGGTGAGGGCGTCGAGCACCTCGCCAACCATGGTTTCGAGGCGCAGCGCATTGGCGCCG
The DNA here is from genome assembly GCF_011682145.1 of Massilia mucilaginosa. GTDB lineage: Bacteria > Pseudomonadota > Gammaproteobacteria > Burkholderiales > Burkholderiaceae_D > Telluria_A > Telluria_A mucilaginosa. Next base: position 44,840 of record NZ_WHJH01000012.1, on the reverse strand, counting down.
ATTTTCTCGCCGAGGCGCCTGGCCTGCGCCAGGTCCTCCGCCACCTCGATCAGCTGCGCGCCGTTGGCGATCACCGCCAGCGGGGTGCGCATGTCGTGCGACAGCGCGGCCGCCACCTTGTGGCGCAGCTGTTCATGGATGGACGTGAATGCGCGCACCGATTCGCGGATGGCGGCGTTGATGGAGCGTTCGATGATGAGCCATTCGGCGCAGCTGATGGCCACGCCCTGCGCGGCGCTGACCTCGCGGATCGCTTCCTGGAGCAACTGGTATTCGTGGATCAGCTGTTCGGCGCCGTAGTCGGTCATGTGGGCGCGCTCGCCGCCGTGCGCGCTCGCCGCGCTGGAGTGGCTGGTGGCGTCGTCGCGCGGGTAGCCGGGCGTGAGCGCTTGCAGAATGTTGGCGTAGAAGGAGGGCAGGGTGTTGATCAGGATGGGCGTGAGCAGCGACTGGGCGCCGCGTATGTGATGACGGACCAGCATCGCCCAATGGTCCAGCACGAGTTCCCGGATACCCTCAAGTGCTTTCGACACCCCGGACAATGGCCGGGCGCCGCTGTTCTGATCGGTCGCCAGTGTCATCTCATCCTCTCAGTCTGCTTGCATCGCCATTGTCGGCCGGGTGCGCTGCATGCGCGGCCCAGGCATGACAAGTTTTTCAGGTTTACAAGCGTACTGTATTTTCGGGATTCGGGTTTGACACTTGAATCGCTACTGCCTGGATCAGCAGTTGCCCTTGGTGTCCATGTGCGGGAAGACGGCCTGGTCCGTGTCGTCGGCGTCGAGCGTGTCATCCGGGTCCGGTTCGACCCGGATGGAGACCATTTTCCCCGCCTTGACTTCGAACAGGATGCGATCGTGCCCGCGCTGCTGCATGATGATGAAGGTGCCCTCGGGCGGGGCGAGATGTCGGCGTGCGGGCATGGCAATTCCTTTGAGTGGTCGAACAAGAAGACGGGCGGCCGCAGCCATGCATCGTGATGGCCTGGTGCCGCGGCCGGCATATCCACCCATAGCGCATGGCGCCGCGGTTCGGTTGACATGCGATGGGCACGCAGACGCAACAGATCGGCGCTGGCGTTTTCAGCGTGATACTTTTCGTAACAAAGTAATCGGAAAATGCGGCATTCTGTGCTTAGCAAGGCAAGTCGATTCCCGTATGATCCGCCCATACTATTAATAGAGAGTTAAAGATGCGTCTTCCACAAGTGATTGCCGTGCGCGCCGCCGCCGGCCTGTGTCTGTTGTTGCTGGTGAGCGGATGTGCGATCCGTTCCATTTCCGATTCCGGGTATCCGGGCGAGTCCGGCCGCTACGGCCGCAGTCATCACACGGCTTACCAGGGCGAGCTGAGCGAATTCAATGTGCTGGGAATCGACACCAGCGTCCCGGTGACGGAAGAGGCGATTCGCGCCGCGCTCGATTCGCGCCAGAAAATGACGGTCGCCCGCAACAGCTCGGTCATGCTGGTGCAATCGGGCGCCATGATTCCCGACGAGGCGATGGTCAAGGCCTTTTCGCAGTATTACCAGCCGATCGCGTTCAGCGGCCGCCCCGAAGGCAGCGAGAGCAAGGCCAATTACGCCGGCCACCTGCGCCTGGCCGCCGCCCGCAGCGGCACCGGGAAAATCATGGTGTATTGGGGCATTCTGGAATCGGGCCGTGAAAATCTGTCGACCAAGGTGGTGTCGTGGGTGCCGATTCTGGGCGCGCTCGTACCCGATGAAAACCAGCGCATGCGCATTCGTCTGAAAGTGGCGCTGGTCGATGTCAAGACCGGCCAGTGGGAGATGTTTTCGCCGGAGCCGTTCGAAGATGTCGACTTCAGCTCGCGCGGCTCGCGCGCGGCCACCGACCAGGCCCAGGTCGCACTGCTGAAGGATAAGGCGTATCGCGCGGCGGTGATGCAGTTGTTTTACAAGTTTTCGAGCTGATTTTCCGGTAATTGCGCGGACGCGCGGTGCCCTGATAGGGCATTGCGTAAGTGTATCGAGCGCGACGCAGAGACTTCTAATCGGTCGCGATCCTATCGTTTTCCGCCTTCGGCGGCTGGGCCAGCACCCACATGAAGTACAGCGCCTTGGCCGCCTTGGCGCGCGTGACCAGGGTCGCGGGCGCCAGTATCCGCCCGTTGACCATGCGTCCGCGCGCAATGCCATCTTCCGAGCGGATCAAGCCGAGTTCATAGGCATCCTTGAGCTTGCCGGCGTATGGCGCGGGCACCGCGCCGGTGTCGCTCAGCTGCTCCCAGCGCAGCAGCGGATAGTACATGGCCCCTTGCGCACCGCTGTCGAGGTTCGGATCGTAGCCGGGCGCGCCCGGCAGCACCGTCTTGCCGTTGTAGTCGGTCAGGTAGCGCGGCCTGGCGCTGAACCGGGCGTGGTAGGCGTCGGCCAGGATGGCGCCCATCGCCGCGCGCGACAGGGGACCGTCGGCATACCCCGCCAGCGCGGCCGCCGGGATGCCCATCAGGCGGCACAGCGCCCCGATGAATTCGTGCGTTTGCATGGCGGCGGCGGGTTTGAAATTGCCCTGCGCATCCTTGCGCAGGGCGCCCAGTTGCAGCAGCTTTTCGATCTGGTTGCGGTAGTACGCAGCGTCGCCGCCCGCGATGTCGCTGGCGAGCTCCGGCTGCAGCGCCGCCCAGGTCCCGCTGGCGATGGCGGCGCGCACGGCGGGCTTCAACTTGCCGGCGATGGCGGCGGCGACCGGGTCGCCCGCGTCGCCCAGCCGCGCCAGTTCGGTGGCGACCATGCGCGCGTATTGCTTGGACAGCGCTTCCTTGAAATGGGTGCCATCGATCTTGTTGGACGGGTGGCCGTTGGCGAAGCTGCCATCGTTGGTCTTGCCAGGCGTCTCGCCGGCCTCGATCGACATCACGATCGCCGTCATCGCCTCCACGCCGCTGTGCTTGTAGTAGGCGATGCTGAGGGCATTCAGGTCGACCAGGGTGACATCCTTCCTGGCGGCGACTCTTCTCAGCAGGTCCGGAAAGCGCCGCTTGCTGAACGAATTGACATATGCCTGGCCCGGTTTCATCTGCCCGTCGACGCGCGACATGGGCGTGACCAGCACCGGCAGCATGCCGCGCGCGCGGATCGCGGGCAGGTACACCTGGGTGAGCATGGCCTCGTACATCGTCTCGGTCGCGCCGCGTCCGAAACGGCGCGTCGTATCCTCGCTTTCGTCGTTGTGGCCGAACTGGATCAGGACGACATCGCCCACATGGCCCGCGAACAGCAGGTCGTTGAGCCGCCCTTCGCTGCAGGCGGAGCGGAACGAAATTGAAGCGCAGTTCGGCCGCCTGCGCCTGCGCAAGCGGTGCAAGGCAGAACAGGCCGGCGGCCAGGGCGGCGATGGCGCCGATAGCGGGAGTCGTCAATGTGTGCATGCTGCCGATGTTAGCAATGTTGGCGCGCAGCGGCACAGGCGCCGCATCAGAAGTCGACCGTGGCCGACAGCAAAACGGTGCGCGGCGGGGCGTAGGTGACCACCTGGTAGGCCGGCACGGTATCCCAGTAGCGGCGGTCGGCCAGGTTTTCCACACTGGCGCGCAGCACCACGGGCCGGCCCGCGATCCGGGTCGCGTAACGCGCACCGAGGTCGATCCGCGTCCATCCCGGCATCTCGACGCTGTTGCTGGCGTTGAAAGCCTGCGCCGATACGTGCTGCACGCGCGCGGTGGCTGTCAGGCCGGGCACCTGCGCCAGGTCCCACTCGGCCCCGAGCTTGGCCACCCATTCGGGCACGCCGGCCGCGCTCTTGCCGTCGAACTCAGCGTTGCGGGTCCTGGTCAGGACGCCGTCGGTCCAGGTCAGCCCGCCCAGCACGCGCAGGCCGCCAGCCGCTTCGCCGGCGGCCTGCCATTCCACGCCCCGGTTGCGCTGCTGGCCGGCGATCCGGTAGACGTTCGCCGCATCGAGAAAGCCGCTCGGCTTCCTGATCTGGAACGCGCTCAGGCTCATGCTCAGCCTGCCCAGGTCGAGCTTGACGCCGGCTTCGCCCTGGCGCGAGACGATCGGCGCAAATACGTCGTTGCGGTTGACCGCGTTCAGCGGCGCCACCGGTCCCTGCGACAGAGCCTCGACGTAGTTCCCGTACACTGACCAACGCGGCGATACCTTGAACACGGCGCCGGCGGCCGGCGTGGTCGCGCTCTTTTTGTATTCGGAGACAAAGGCGCCGGTCTGCCAGCCGAAGGCGGTCACGCGCATCTGCTGGCGCCGCACGCCGGCCGTCAGCAGCAGGCGCTCGCCCAGCAGGGAGATGGTGTCGGCCAGCGCATAGCTGGTCATGCGCGTCGACGACGACGGCAACTGCGGCCCGTCCAGGCCCAGGTCGGCCGGCTGCGGCAAGGTCGCGGGCCGGTAGATGTTCGAGCGCGGCGAGTCGGCCAGGTTCGGATTGTCGGCCGTCAGGTCGGAGCTGAAGCGGGTCGCGGTGGCCACCAGCTGATGCTTGAGCGGGCCGGTGGCCAGGCGCAGGCGCATGCTGGCCTCGGCGCTGCTGGTGTCGGTTTCTTCGGCAAAACCGCTGCCGTAAAAGTCGATATCGCCGCTGGCGCGCAGTTCGCCGAACGGCGAAATCATGCGGCGTTTGGCGCGCGCGCCGCCGTAGGCCGCGCCGACGCTCAGCGTGTCGGTGGCGTCGGCTTCGGCGCGCAGGACGCCGAAGCTGTTCTCCTTGTCCTGGTAGGACCACGCGGGCCACGCGTTGTTCTTGCCGTCGGGCGCCGCCGGCAGGAGCGCGCCGGGGACGTAGAAATTGCTCTTTGCGCCGTCCAGCATCTGCTTGCTGGTGCCAAAGTCGGCGCTCGCGCGCAGGCGCTCGCCGCGATAGTCCAGGCCCGCGCTGATGCTGCTGGCGCGCTGCTTCTCATGGTCGGCCTGCACCTCGCCGGCACGGTGCGCGAGGTTGATGCGCGCGCCGAAGGCGTTGTCGGCACCGAAGCGGCGGCCCACGTCGAGGTGGGCGCCGATGTTGGCGTCGCTCAGGTACGAGGCGGTCAGCTGCGTCAGCGCGGTGTCGGCGGCGCGCTTGGGCACCAGGTTGATGGCGCCGCCGGCGGCCCCGCGCGGGGCGCTGCCGCTGATCAGGGTGCTCGGGCCCTTGAGCACTTCGACCCGTTCCACGCCCTGCAGCACATTGCCTTCGGCGCTGGCGATGCCGTACATGCCGTCGAAGCCGATTTCCTGGCGGTTGATGGCAAAGCCGCGAATATAGAAATTATCGAAGTACCAAGGCCCGTTCATCTGCACCGCCGGGTCGTTGGCCATCACGTCGGCCAGGCTGCGCGCCTGCTGGTTGACCATCAGCTCGGCCGTGTAGGCGGTGACATTGAACGGCACCGCCATGTTGTCGGCGTTGCCCAGCATGCCCAGGCGGGCACCGCGCGCGACCTGGCCGCCGGCGTAGGGCAGGGGCGCCTCGCCGGGCAGGCTCTCGCGCGTGGCGGTGACGGTGATCGGGGTCAGTTCCCGGGCCGCTTGCGCCGTCGCGGCGCCGCTCCAGGCGCTGGCGCCAAGCCCGAAGGCGGTCCTCAGCGCGGCCGACAGCAGGCGCTTGCGCGGGGTCATTTGCATGGTGTTTCTCCGGTGGTCGAACAGCTTGGCCGTGCGGAGAAATGGACATCAGGCAAATCTCTAGCGCACACAGTAATGATTCAATTCATGCAATTGTAAATGAGAATCATTATTATGTGGAAATAATTTTCCGTATGGCTACAGATCGATCTTCACGCTCAGTTTGATCGTGCGTGGCGCACCGGCGGCCAGGCGTCCGCCGGCGCCGGCCCAGTAGCGCTTGTCGCCGAGGTTCTCGAGGTTGGCTTGCCAGGTGCTGCGTTTGCCCATGGTCCGGTTGATGTAGCGCGCGCCCGCCGTCCACAGGGTGGCGCCGCCGAGCCACGCCTGGTTCAGGTCATTGACGGGACGGCGGCCGGTGTACACCATGCCGCTGTTGACCGACAGGCCGGGCGCGGCGTCGTCCAGGGCGTACGAGAGAAAGGCGCTGGCGGTCTTCCTGGACGCGTTCTCCGGCAGCTTGCCGTTGTAGCTGGCATTGATGCCGGCAAATTCCGGTTGCAGGAACTGGGCCGAGGTTTGCCACGCCAGCTGGCGCGTGAGCTGGCCCTGGGTCGCCAGTTCGATGCCGCGGTAGTGCTGTTCGCCGTCGGCCACGAACACGTTGGCCGCGTTGGTGTAGTAGCCGGGACGGTCGATGTCGAACAGCGCGGCCGAGAGCAGGGTGCCGCCCGGCGCGCGCCAGCGCATGCCCAGTTCCTTCTGGCGGCTCACGCCCGGCGCCATGCGCTCGCCCTGGTTGACGGTGCCGGCCGGACCCGCTTCGCCTTCTTCCAGCCCCTGCGCGGCGGAGGCGTACAAGGACAGATCGGCCAGCGGCTTGTAGACCACGGCGACCATCGGCGTGGTCTTGCCGGCCGTGTAGTCGTGCGCGCCCTGCGCGCTGCGGTAGCGCACCTTGCGCGCACCGGCGATCAGCTGCCATTGCGGCGCCAGTTGCATGCGGTCGATGGCGTACAGGCCGTCGTCGCGCGTGTCGAGGGCGGCAGTGGTCGGGGCGGTCGGGCGCGGCGCGTACGCGATGCTGGTGATGGCGACCGGCTCGTACAGGTTCTGCGCGGCGACCGTGTAGGTGCTCTGGTAGATCGGGTCCTGGGTCTTGTCGGTGCGGCTTGCGCCGAGCGTGATCTCGTGCTTGATGGCGCCGGTGCTGGCGCTGCCGAACAGCTCCGCGCGCACGATGCTCGACCCGACCACGCTCTCTTGCGCATTGCCGGCGATGCGGCCGGCGCCGCTGGCCACGGCGGCCGCATTGGTGAAGCGGAAAATCGCCAGCTTGCGTTCGCGCGCCACTTGCGAGCGGCCGGCTTCGAGCGTGAGCGCCCAGCCGTCGGCCAGGGCGTAGTCGGCGCGCAGGGCGACGATTTTACTGGTGGCGTCGAAGCGGGCGCTATCCGGGCCAACCAGGCGCGCCGGATCGACCGCGCGCGGCAGGGCGATGGCGCCGTTGACGGCGGTGGGCAGCGCCACGCCGGCTTGTTCGGTGATGTTGCGGCGGTCGTATTCCAGGTCGGCCTTGAGCAGCAGGCGGCTGTCGACGCGCCAGTCCAGCGCGGCGGAGGCGAAACGGCGGCTGCCGTCGCCGACCTTGTCGAGGTAGCTGCCCAGCGATCCGCCGGCGGCGTTCAGGCGCACGCCGAACTGCTGCCGCGCGCCGAGGCGGCGACCGATGTCGAGGTTGGCGAGCGCCGTGCCCTGGTCGTCGAGCCTGATGCCGGCGCTGGTCACAGGAGCCGTGCCGGCGCGCCTGGTGACGAAGTTGACCACGCCCGCCGGCGAGGTAAAGCCGTAGTACAGCGCCGAGGCACCCTTGAGCACTTCGACGCGCTCCTTGTTCTCCATCGGCACTTGCGAGAAGTTCATGACCGGCACCGAGCCGTTGAGGCGGTAGTTGGTGCGGTTTTCGACCGCGATGCCGCGGATGACCAGCTGGTCCCAGGTCTCGCCGCCGTTCTGCTGGCGCGTCACGCCGGCGGTATTGCGCAGCGCGTCGTACAGGCCGGCGGCGGCCTGCAGTTCCAGTACTTCGCGCGTGATGACGTTGACGGTGGAGGGCACGTCCATCACATCGGCCCCGCGGAAACTCCCGGCAGAGACGGAATGGGGCACGAAGCCCTGGGCGCGCACGGCCGTGATGGTGACCGCGTCGACCGCGCCGCCGTCCCCGGTTTGGGCGGCTGCGTGGGCCTCGATGCAGGCGAAGGAAACGGCGAAGCAGAGAGGGCGCAGGCGCGCCCGGCGTGATGCGGTCATGGTAAAACTTTCAAGAGCTGATGCGAAGGGCGAATATTTTATGCGAAATGGGCATCGAGCGGACGTGCGATCGACGATCAGGGGAAGCTGGCCGGGCACAGGCAGGCGGCAATGCCGGCGCTTGTCGACAGTGGCGAGTGGCTGAAGGAGCGCTTAGCGGAAATGCTGGGGGGGAGAATTACGCACGCGGCCGGATGACCGCGCACGTCACTGACGGCGACGCCTGGCGTCATTTCTCCGCAGGCGGGAATGCTTTCGCTTTGCATTGCGGGCAATACAGATAGACGGTTCGCCCATTGTTCAGCTTGAGCGATCCGGCGCGATACTGCTGGATCTCCCAGACACCCTTGACGCCGTCCTTGAAGGTGACCTCGCCGCTCGAGTAGCAGGGCGACCAGTCGAGCATATGCAGGTAATCGTGTTCGGCGACTTCGCCAGCTTTGCCGAGGTACTGACGGATTTCCTTGTTGCTCAGTTTGAACTTTGCGCACTGCTCGGCCGGCTCGCGGGCCGCCGGCGACGTCGCACCGCTGTTTTGGATAGTGACCGCGCTAATCGGAGGAAGTTGCGCATTGCGCATTGCTGGTTCGGTATCCGAACCAGCGGTCATCGCTTCGGACGCGCTTGCCATTATCGCGAAGAGGAATGGCGCGACTACCATGATGCGCTCTGGGCTTCGGACGGGGTTTTGCGGGAAACCTCCGGGTGCCTGAATATCTCGCTCATCGGTACTCCCAATGTCGACGTCAGCTCGGCAACCAGCCAATGCAGCGACGCATTCTGGGCCTCATTGACCGTTTCATAGATTCCCTGGCTGGTCAGGGCGCCGACAATCTCGATCCCGACGCTGTCCTCGTTCGAGGGATAACGCTGAGGCACCTGCTTGGCTGATTCCCTGCGGTGTTCGGCCGTTGGACTGAAAGTTCTCAGCGCCGTGATCTCGGTCGGGGTGCAGCGGTTCTCAACCAGGCAGCGCGCCTTCAGTTTACCCACGTGCCTGGTCTGTTTGCGCAAGGACGCGACCTGATAAATCGTGCCGTCCTTGTCGATCAAAAAATGCGCGCCGTTTGCATTTTGCAGCAAGTAGCTACTCAAGCTCGAAGCGCCAGTCGAGCCGCCAGTCTGGTGAACGATGATTCCGCGAATCCGGTGTAAAACGCCGTGCTCGATCATAGGGCGTGGTGTCCGCGTTACACGGTCACTGATAATGTACCCTTGATTGTCCACAATAAGCATCAGGTCACCTCTTTCTGTCAGAGTTATTTTGAGGTGGGCAAGATACCCACCTTGAAGGCGTCAAATGCGGCCCGCCAAAGCATAGTAGAAAATGCATTATAACTAACAAAACAAAATTGAGTTATTAAATAACAACTAAGTCAATTAACAATCCTGATGCGTGTCCGGCGGCACTTGTGCGCGTGCCCCGGGCGGCGCTGCGCGCGGCCCGGGGCATCGGTCGGCATTGCGCCGATGGTCAGAAGCTGATGGTTTCGCCGGTATTTCCTTTGATCATGCGCACCTCTTCAACGGCCACCGAGCCCGCCCCGATAAAGGCGTTGGCGCTGCCGAGCGAGCCGTTGGTGCCGGTCGCGGAAGCGGAGGCTGACGAGCGGGCCAGCACCTCGATGGTATTGACGCCGCTGCCCATGCCCGGCGCCACAAAGTTGAAGGCGTTGGCGTTCAGCGTTTTGAGGATCAGTTGCAGTTCTTCGGGGTCGGCGCAGGTCACCACGCCGTAGGCATCGGCCTTGCAGTTCAGGCCCGAGAATCTGGCCTTGAGGGTTTGCGAGCGGTCGCAAAAGACGATCCCGTCGCCCCTTGTGTTCATGGCATCGTTCCCGGTCGAGGGCTGGGCGTAGCTCACCACGCCGGTGGGGCTGGTGATTTTGACTTTCACGCGGATGGTGGCGCGCGCTTCGGCCGTATCGAGCGACCCGTTGACGCTTTTGACGGTGGTATCGGTCACGATGCCGCATTGCAGGGATGCATTGATGAACAAGTCTTTCTGGTTCGCGGTCTTGAGCTGCTGCTTGAGAATGCTGGTCCAGCCATCGCTGCCACTGCCGGCGCAGCCTGCGGCATCGGTGCTATTGCAGGGCGGTAAAACGGTGAGCGACGTGTACGCAAACGTCGCCTTTGCCGATGGCGTCGACTGCGCCGAGGCACTTGTGCCGGTCAGTGCGGCCAGCAGGCCGACGCAGATTGCTGCGGTTTTCACATGAATACGGTAGGTGCATTGCTTATTCATTATTACTCCAGGTCTCAAATTGAAACGTCAACGTTAAATGCACGGGAGATGGCTTTCAACGACCCTGCTCGTCGGACGATGTCTGTCGGCTGAGCAGTCTGGAAACTGTATTGGCATTGCAATAGCTGAACCTTGATTTTGTACAAAATTTGTCGAAGCAACAATATTGTTTCCGGGAGGATCGGTCAGGGTCCGGCCGGCTTGGTATACTGCGCGCATTTTCACGCACAAGGTGATCCGATGGCCCAACCGCTGGAACTGCGCGCGCACGCGTTGCAGTGCTTACTCGAACCCGATCCGGCCACCAAGACGGCGGCGATTGCCGTGCTGGCGCAAGCGCACTTGACCGGCGACTGGCGTGTTGATAATGGCGCCGTGTTCGACGCGGCGCGACCGATACCGGGCCGGCCGGAGCGCCCGCAACTGGTGCCTCCGCGCCTGGTGGGGCGGCGTTCGATGGTGACGGTGGAAGGGCGCGCGATGCTGGTGCATTCGCTGGCCCATATCGAATTCAACGCAATGAACCTGGCGCTCGATGCGCTGTGGCGCTTTCCGGATCTGCCGGACGGCTACTACACCGACTGGCTGCGCGTGGCCAAGGAAGAGGCGCTTCATTTTTCGATGCTGGCCGCGCACCTCGGGGTGCTGGGGTACGGCTATGGCGACTTCCCGGCACACGACAGCCTGTGGGAGATGGTCGAGAAAACCAAAGCCGACGTGGTGGCGCGCATGGCGCTGGTGCCGCGCACGTTAGAGGCACGCGGGCTCGATGCGATTCCGCCGCTGCGCGCAAAAATCGCGCAGGCGGGCGACATGGCGGCAGCCGCCATCCTCGATATCATCCTGCGCGACGAAGTCGGGCATGTGGAGATCGGCAACCGCTGGTACCGCTATCTGTGCCAACAGCGCGGGCTCGATCCGCAGATGGCGTACGCCGAGCTGGCGCTGCGCTACGAAGCGCCGGTGCTGAAGGGGCCGTTCAATATCGACGCGCGCCGGCGGGCCGGGTTCACCGAGGCGGAGCTGATCGATTTTTCGTAAGGCGCGGCGGCATTGAACCTCACAGCGGAAAATTGCGCGGAAAACCGAGCGTAAAGCGGTTGCCGTCGGCGCCGCTTTCAACCCGCGCGGACCCGCCATGCAGCTGCATGATCGAGCGCACGATGGCCAGGCCCAGTCCACCGGTGTCGCCAAGCCCGCTGCGCGCGGCATCGGCCCGGTAAAAGCGCTCGAACAGGTGCGGCAAATGCGCCGCGCCGATCTCCGGGCCGGCGTTGTGCACGCTCACTTCCAGCATCCCGTCGACGACGGCACTGGCGATGCCGATCGTGCTGCCCGGCGTGCCATAACGCAGCGCATTGGCCAGCAGATTGGCCAGCGCGCGCCGCAACAGGGCCGGGTCGGCCAGCACCGTGCCGTGCACGCGGCTGTCGAAGGTCATCCGCCGCTCGTCGGCCATGCCCTCGAAATACTCGCACAGCTGCGCCACCAGCGGCGCCAGATCGACCTCGCTGCGCCGCACCAGCGCATCCGGCTGCTCGTTGCGGGCCAGGAACAGCATGCTGTCGATCATGCGCGCCAGACGCTCGTATTCTTCCTGGTTCGAGGCCAGCAGTTCCTGGTATTCGCCGCTGCTGCGCACGCGCGACAGGGTCTGCTGGGTGTGGCCCATCAGATTATTGAGCGGGGTGCGCAGTTCGTGCGCCAGGTCTTCGGAGAAGCGCGACAGTTGGGCAAAGCCGTGTTCCAGCCGCGCCAGCATGGTGTCCAGCGCCGCGCTCAGCTCGGCCAGCTCGCTGACGTCGTCGGGTCCGGCCAGGCGCAGGTGCAGGTGCGCGCTGTCGATGGCCGCCGCGCGCGCCGCCAGCCGCCGCACCGGGGCCAGCCCGTGCCGGCTCACCTGCCAGCCCAGCGCGAACATGAGCAGGGCGCTGGCGGCCAGCGCCAGCAGGACCTTGGCGCGGTAGGATGCCATCATCTGGTCGCGCTCGGCCAGCAGCTTGCCGGCCACCAGGGTCAGGCCCGCGCCACGGTGTTCCAGGCGGCGCCAGGCCAAGCGCGCCGGCGTGGGGCCCGGCAGGTCGCCGAACTGGATGTCGGAGCGGCCCGGCAAGCGTGGGACGGGCAAGTGCGCCGGATTGACCGAGATGCGCGCGGCGCCCTGGTCGTCGACGATCCACAGCATGCTGTCGCGGTTGCCCATCATGTTCCCGTAGAGCTGGGGCCGGCGTTGCAGGGCGTCGATGCTGGCGCTGTCGTCGATCAGCGCGCCCATGCGCTCGACCCTGCCGGCCAGCGCCTGGTCGTCGCGCCCGGCCAGTTCGCGCGCCAGCGATTGGTACAGGTACAGGCCCATGGCGCCGGTCAGCACAGCGCCGGCCAGCGCGAATTGCAGCGCCAGGCGCAGGCTCAGCGAGCGTACGGCGGGCATCAGGGCGGCGCTTCCAGCAGGTAGCCGGTGCCGCGCAGCGTGTGGATCAGCTTGACGGGGTAGGGGTCGTCGACCTTGGCGCGCAGGCGGCGAATGGCGACGTCGACGACGTTGGTGTCGCTGTCGAAATTCATCTGCCACACCTGGGAGGCAATGAAGCTGCGCGAGAGCGCTTCGCCTTCGCGGCTGAGCAGCAGGTGCAGCAGCGCGAATTCCTTGTTGGTGAGAACGATGCGCTCGCCGTTGCGGGTTACCTTGCGGCGCAGCAGGTCCAGGTGCAGGTCGGCCACTTGCAGGGTGTCGAGTTCGCGCGGCGGACCGCGCCGCAGCAGGGTGCGCACGCGCGCCAGCAGTTCGGCGTAGGAAAAAGGCTTGACCAGATAATCGTCGGCGCCCAGTTCGAGCCCCTTGACGCGGTCTTCGACGGCGTCGCGCGCGGTCAGGAACAGCACCGGCGTGGCGCCGCGCTGGCGCACGATGTTCAGCAGCTGCCAGCCGTCCAGGCCGGGCAGCATGACGTCGAGGATGATCAGGTCGAATGTTTCTTCCTCGATCAGATGGCGGCCGTCGTGGCCGTCGCTCGCGACCGACACCATGTAGCCGGACTCGCCCAGGCCCTTGCGCAGGTAGTCCGCCGTCTTGCTTTCATCTTCCACCAACAATATGCGCATGCCCGCTCCTTTGCCACTGGCCCGATTATGCCCCAGCCCGGCATGCGCCTGGGTTACAAATTCGTCATGCGGCTGTCATCGTGGCGTGGGGGAGGGGGCGCTAGCATGGGGGTCTTTGCTGCCAACCCGAAGGACCGACATGGCTGTGCGCCTCGCTTCACTGACATTGTCGCTGCTGCTCGCTGGCGGCGGCGCGGCCGCCGCAGCGGTGCTGCGGCCCGACATCACGCTGCCGCTGGCCGGCGAACTGGTCGACGCCACCCTGGCCGCCTGCCAGGCGCAGGGGCGCGGCGCGGCGGTGGCCGTGGTCGACCGCGGCGGCAACCTGGTGGCGCTCAAGCGCGCCGACGGGGTCGGTCCGCACAACACGCTGGCGGCCCGGCGCAAGGCGTACACCGCCTTGTCGGCCAAGACGCCGACCCGGGTGCTGGCCGAACGGGCGCGCACCGACCCCGACAGCGCCAACCTGAGCACCGTGCCGGAATTGCTGTTGCTGGGCGGCGGCTTGCCGCTGATGTCCGGGAACGAGGTCATCGGCGCTATCGGCGTGGCCGGAGCCGGTGGCGCGGCGATGGACGAGACCTGCGCCGCGCGCGCCATCGCAGCGCTGGCAGCGAAGCTGTCGATTCAATCAACTAGAGGAGTATCACCATGAAACTGACATCACTCGCCGCCGCCCTGATCCTGTCGGGCAGCGCGCAACTGGCCGCCGCCGCCAATCCGCTCAGCGTGCACGTGCTCAATTTGCAGGATGGTTTGCCGTCGGCCCAGGTCGACGTGACCCTGGAAAGGCAGGCTGGCAAGCAGTGGGTTGCGCTCGCTTCGGGCACGACCAATGCCGATGGCCGCATCCCCGCGCTGTTTCCCGAGGGCGAGCGCTTCGACAAGGGGATTTACCGGGTGACCTTCAAGACCGGCGCCTGGTTCGCCGCCAGGAAGACCGACAGCTTCTTCCCGGAAGTACCGGTCGTGTTCGTGGTCGATGGCAAGCTTGCGCATTACCACATTCCCTTGCTGATCAGCCCGTTCGGGTTTTCGACCTACCGCGGTAACTGAACCGCGCCGGGTCAGCGCATCTTGAGTGCGTCGGTGAGGGACCACTTGAGCGGTGCGCCGGCGCTGTCGGTGATGGTGGTCAGTTCGCCGAAGATGCGCCCCTGCACGTTGTCCGGCAGGCGCACGAAGGCCGTATTGCCGACCGCATCGTCGCCGTGCACGAAGCCCCAGGTAAAGAACTTGATCGCCGCGACCGTCTTGTCGGGCGTGGTGCTGACCTGCGGCACGATGGCGTAGGTGCTGGCGGTGATCGGCCAGCTGGCCGCGCCCGGTTTGTCGGTCAGCATTTCTTCATACGCACCTTTGCTGGCCCAGCCGCTGTTGTTCATCGCCGACGAGAAACCCGCGCCTGTCGGCGAGACGAATTTGCCGTCGCGGTTTTTCAGGCTGGCGAAGCTGAGCTTGTTCTTCGCGACATACTGGAAGTCGACGTAGGCAATCGCCCCCGCCGTCTGCTTGACCGCGGCCACCGCGCCGGAACTGCCTTTCACGGGCGTGGTGCCGGCAGCCCAGGCGATGCTGTAATTGCTGCCGTAGCTGGCTTTCCACTGGGCGCTGCTCTTGCTCAGGTAGTCGGAGAAGTTGTAGGTGGTGCCGGAGCCGTCCTGGCGCGTCACGACCGTGATCGCCAGGCTGGGCAGGGCCAGTTCGGGATTGACGGCCTGCACCTTCGGATCATTCCATTTCGTGATTTTTCGGCTGAAAATGTCGGCCAGCAGTTCGCCGGTCAATTTGAGCTGGCCGCTGCTCACGCCCGGCAGATTGAAGACCGGCACGATGCCCGAGACCGCCGTCGGGAAACACAGCAGTTTGCCGGCCTTGCGTTCGTCGGCGGACAGGGCGACGTCGGTCGCGCCGAAGTCGACCTTGCGGTTCTTGACCTGCGCAATGCCTTCGGTGGAACTGCTGGATTGATAGCTCAGGCTCACGTTCGACGACTTGCTGTAGGCGCTCGCCATCGAGGTGTACAGGATTTCGGCGGCCGACGAGCCGGCGCCGGTCAATGCCGTTTGTGCATGGACAGCGGGCGAGGCCGCGAGGATGGCGGCAAAGATGATCTTTTTAGTATAGGACATAGCGGTATTTCCGTGTTCGATAGGTGGTTCAGGGTGTGGCGACCGCGCGGCTCCGGCGCCATGGCGGGCGGAAACGTGAGCGGGAGTGTCGCGTATCTCAGGCTATGCCGGGCTTGGCGCGGCAAGTTTGCAGGCCTGTAACGCGGCACAATGCCACGGCAGGCTGGAACGCTGGCAGTGTCGCCGGCTAAGCTGCCAGCGACCTGTTGATAGATAACTTTTTACGAACAATCATTCTACACGGAAATATGTTGCGCGAGGCCCGCACAGCAGTCTTTAGAGTAAATGCTCGGAATTGCGCGCTGTTAGCGCTATTAAGAAAAACAACTTGCGGATGGGTGGCGATTGTAAATACACAAACTTGCCATCCTTGCCACGTAAAGTGCCGACTTGATTGGCTAAATGCTATGTCGCGGCCCGATCGGTAACGCGCGGCTGGGTGCGCAGCTTAACAAGCCACCGCCCGGGCGGTGGCTGTTTGCCCTGGCGCGCGCCTCAGGCGGCTGCGGCGTCGCTCTTTTCATCGTCGCCTTCGC
Organism: Massilia mucilaginosa; assembly: GCF_011682145.1. Classification (GTDB taxonomy): domain Bacteria; phylum Pseudomonadota; class Gammaproteobacteria; order Burkholderiales; family Burkholderiaceae_D; genus Telluria_A; species Telluria_A mucilaginosa. The sequence continues at coordinate 28,988 of NZ_WHJH01000012.1, read as the reverse complement.
CTTCTTCCAGGGCCTGGTCCGCCTTGTATTTGAGCTGAGCGGCGCTGCAGGCCGAGATGTCCAGATCGTCGCGCACGCCCTTGTAGGTCGAGATATGCAGTTTGCCGTCGGGATGGGCGTACAGGTAGCGCACGTCGACCAGGGCGCCGACCGGGGGAATCTCGAAGTTCGACGAAATGGTGACCTTGCCCATGTCGACCTTGGCGCCGGCGGCGTCGAACACCGCCAGGTGCACGCTGCGCTTGCCCTTGGCGACCTGCTCGACCAGGAAGGTGCTGGTTTCATAGAACACGTGCTTGAGGGCGTCGCCGCCCGAGGCCGGCCGGCCGTGGGCGTAGGTGGCGTCCGACTTGCGGAACACCACGCCTTCGCCGCGTTTTTGCCGGATTCGCTCGAAGGCCTCGGTCTTGGCCGCCGTGCCCCGGTACAGCGGTGAGACCGCCACGTTGGCAGTCGCCCCCACGGCCCCGCTGAGCAGCGCGTGGCGTTCCTCGAAGCCGAGCTCGTGCAGCTTGCGCCCGCCCAGTTCGAGGATATCGAAGAGGGACAGGCGCGGACCGGGCAGCGCTTCGCCATCGAGGATGGTGCCCGCAGGCAGGCTGGACAGGTCCTGTACCACGCCCAGCGGCAGCGGGACCGGAAAGCCATTGCGCTTGCTGCCGACCAGTTCGCCCGGCGCCTTGACCGACACCATGCGCCGATGGCCGTCATCCTTTTCCTGCATGACCCAGGCGTCGTCCCGCAGCAGTTTGAGGGCGCGCTCTTCGGGGATGGGATTGAGCAACTGCGGCAGCACGCCGGTGAAGGCCGATGCCAGTTCGGTGCCCTGATAGGGCACGCCGGCGTCGTCGGGGCTGTAGCCGCCTTTCAGCTTGCTGCGGACGAGGGTGTCGTAGATCTCCTTCGCTTCGGCGTAGGGCAGCGGCGTGGCGGTCTTGGCCTGGTGGGTCAGGGCGCTGCCGCGCCGGCCGTTGCGCCCGTACACCATCCAGCCGCCCTCGACCGGGTCGAGGTGGCAATGGTATTCCTTGTCGGTCGAGCCCTTGGTCTGGTACAGCGAGACTGATTCTTTTTCCATGCGATTGTCCTGACAAATTAAATGAGAAGATCCACGTTGCGCCGGCGTCAGCCATGCTGGCACGCCTGGCGGCGCCGGTGGTAAGATCGCGGCATGACAAATACACTTTCCACCACGCTTCAGCCGACCCTGGTCCATACCCTGCGCATGCCGATTCGCTGGGGCGACATGGATGCCATGGGCCACGTCAACAATACCGTGTACTTTCGCTATATCGAACAGGCGCGCATTTCCTGGTTCGACGACATCGCCTGCACCCCCGATCCGGTCGGCGAGGGACCGGTCATCGTCAACGCCCACTGTTCGTTCCTGAAACAGCTCAAGTACCCGGGCGAGATCGAGATCAGCACCTTCGTCGGCCCGCCGGGGCGCTCCAGCTTCGAGATGTTCCACCAGATCCGCATGGTCGGCGCGGACGGCAATCCGGGCACCTTGCACGCCGAGGGCGGCGCCAAGATCGTCTGGGTCAATTTTCCGGCCGAAAAATCGGTGCCGCTGCCGCCGGCGATCTGCAAGCTTCTGCCGCCAGGTAAGCTTCTACCAGGCAAGTAAGGCGCTGCCGGGTCCGGCAGTATCGTATCAGCAATTCAAACTTTGGCAAATATGCAATGCCACTCCGGCCGTTGCGCGCACTGGCCTCTCTAACGAAAAAGCCCCTGGAATCCAGGGGCTTTTTGCTTGGTGCGATGGCGCTCGCGCGCCGGGCTCGCTTACTTGGGGTTGTTCAGCAGCGAGTGACGGCGCGAATACGCAAAGTACACCAGCAGGCCGATCGCCAGCCAGATGCCGAAGGCGATCCAGGTGGTTTTGCTCAGGAAGGTCATCAGGGCGACGCAAAAGATGATGGCCAGTCCCGGCACCACCGGCACGCCAGGGCAGCGGAAGGCGCGCGGCAGGTCCGGACGGGTCTTGCGCAGCACGATCACCGCCACCGACACCAGGCAGAACGCGGCCAGGGTGCCGATGTTGATCAGCTCGGCCAGTACGCCGAGCGGCACCACGGCGGCGATCAGGCCGAACACGATGCCGACGATCCAGGTGGCCAGGAAGGGCGTGCCGTATTTCGGGTGCACCTTGGCCAGGCGCTGCGGCAGCAGGCCGTCGCGCGACATGGCGAAAATCACGCGGGTCTGGCCGTAGGTCATTACCAGGATCACGGTGGTCATGCCCAGGATGGCGCCCAGGTCGACGAAGCCGGCGACCCAGTTCTGCTTGGCGTACTGCAGGGCCAGCGAGACCGGGTGATCGACCCCGGCAAACTGCTGGTAAGGCACGATGCCGGTCATGATGGCCGAGACGATCACGTACAGGATGGTGCACACCACCAGCGAGCCGATGATGCCGATCGGCAGGTCGCGCTCGGGGCGCTTGACTTCTTCCGCCGCCGAGGTCACCGCATCGAAGCCGATGAAGGCGAAGAACACCAGCGCCGCCGCACTCATCGTGCCGTTCATCCCGAACGGCATGAAGGGCTGCCAGTTGGACGGCTCGACGTAGCGCGCGCCGACGACGATAAACAGCAGCACCACGCCGACCTTGATCACCACCATCACGCTGTTGATGCGGGCCGATTCACGCACGCCGAACGAGAGCATGGCGGTGAGCAGCAGCATGATGATCATGGCCGGCAGGTTGAACAGGGTGTCGACGCCGGGAATCGAACCGGGCGCGGCCGTGAGCGCGACCGGCAGCTTGATGCCGAAACCGCCGATCAGCGACTGGAAGTAGCCGGACCAGCCGACCGACACGGCCGAGGTGGCCAATCCGTATTCGAGCAGCAAATCCCAGCCGATCATCCACGCCACCACTTCGCCCATGGTGGCGTAGCTGTAGGTGTAGATCGAGCCGGCCACGGGAATGGTGGAGGCAAATTCGGCGTAGCACAGGGCGGCGAAACCGCAGGCCATCGCGGCGATGATGAAAGACAGGGTCAGGGCCGGTCCGGCCGTCACGGCGCCGGTGCCGGTCAGCACGAAAATGCCGGTGCCGACGATGGCACCGATGCCCATCAGGACCAGGTCAAGCGGCCCCAGCACTTTCTTCAACCCGCCGGCGGCGCGGCTTTGCGCCACCATGGCGTCCAGGTTTTTGGTTCGGAAAAGGCTCATTCAATTGTCTCGCTTAAAGTCTTATGTTTTTAAGATGCCACCCCGGCAGCTTCTTTACGGCAGAGGTGTACGACTACTGCGCCCGGGATTGTAACTTACCGGGCGCGGGCATTGACGAGTTGCGGGAGAAAAGATGGCGAAAAGAAAACAAAAGCGGGGAGCGGAAAGGGCGCGCGCGCCGGGCGCTGCCGGCGCACACGCGCTTCAATCAGGCATACAGGAGGGAGGGCGGCTGGCTGTCCACGCCGCTGAGCAGGATGAGCGGGGCGTCCGCGTGCGGCGGTGCGTCGCCGATGGGGGACAGGCCGCCGGCCGAGGTCGGCAGAGAAGCGACCGCTTTGATCACCTGGGTCTGGAAGGTGAACGCATCGGTATTGGCGGTCACCTGTTTGAGCAGGTCGCGCGACACGGCGGCTGCGCCCAGGCCGTTATAGGCGCCGGTCTTGCCTTCGGTTTCCAGGCCGTAGGTAAAATTCGAGGCCACGCTGATCTTGTTGCCGATCAGAAGGGCGTCGAGCTTGCCCTGGGTGCTGCTGTTGCCCTGCGCGCCGGCCATGATCGACAGCGAGGCGTTGGCGCGCGTGAGCGCGCCGGTGTTGATGGCGCCGGTCCAGAAATCGAGGCCGCCCTGGTCCGGCTCACGGCCGAGCAAGTTGCTGTAGATCGCCCGTACGAAGGCCTTGTTGTCGCCCGAGTACAGGGCGTTCGACTCGGCGCTCGAGCCGAACGAGTCGATCAGGCCTTTGACGCTGGCGTCGGTGTTGTAGCGGGCACTCAGTTCGGCCGCGCTCGACGGTGCATTGAGCTCGCTCAGGCGCGCCTGGAAACCCTTCAGGCCGCCCGTGTCGGCCGCGCGTCCGAAGTAGCTGACGTACAGCGCCTGGGCCAGGTCGCTGTGGCGGATGTCGCTCACGCTGTCGCTGAAGCGCAGTTTTTCCACATTGCGCAGGCTGTCGACGCCATCGTTGCTGACCAGCGAGTAAATCTTCAGTTCGGCGCCGCTCTTGACGATGTCGTAATCGCCGCGCTTGCCTGTGTAGACCATGGTGTCGACCCCGCCCGCACCATCGACCAGGTCGCTGCTCTTGGTGGCCATGAAGATGTCGACGCCGTCGTTGCCGATCATGGTGTTGGTCGGTTTCGGGATGGTGTCGAGGTCGGCGTAGATCGACAGCGCCGCACTGAGGTGTACAGCGGCCGAGCCCTGGTGCCAGCCGGCTTCGACGTACGCCTTGCCCGAATACGGCGCGACGAAGTTGGACAGGTAGTCCATGCCGTAGCCGGAATCGCTTTCCTTGTCGATCGCGATCACTCTGCCGGCTTGATCGTACAGCGTGATCATGTAGGGATCGAAAAAGCTGTGGCTGAAAATATCGTAGGTGGCGTTCTCGATCATCGTGAACGAGTACAGATCGTCCAGGGCCGCGTAAGCGCTGTTGGTGTTCGCATCGACCGACAGGTCCCACCCCGAGCCGGGGCTGAGCCCAGACGGTTTGTCGAGCACCAGCGGATGGGCTAGAGCAAGTTGTTGCGCTGTCAAGGAGGGCAGGTAATCGATTGTGGGGTAGGCCATGATGGGGTCCTTGTCGTTCGTCTGGGGAAGCGGCATGCCTGACAAGCCGCTCGCATGGGTTCAGTATTCCACGAGTGCCGTTCAATTTCTAGATAGAAATATGTCTTTCTTGTTAATGGGCTGTTAGCAGTTGTAAGCACTGGTAAGCCTGCATGTCCGGCGGCCGATTTCGTGATGGGTAGTCTGTACGCGGACAAGCGTGTTGATAAAAACGACATTAGTATAAAATATATCATTGATATTGATAAAAATCATGACATCCGCATAAGAAACTATTATCATAGGCAATTCTTTATGTAACTCGGAGTAACACATATGTTGAACACCATGCAAACCAGGCTGTGCCTGGCCGTTATCGCGGTCGCGGCCCTGGCCGGTTGCGCCACCAGCACCAAGCCGGGCGCCGTCGGCGTCACCCGTACCCAGCTGATGATCGTGCCGGCGTCGGAAGTGGACGCGATGGCGCTGAGCGATTTCAGCAACCAGAACCAGAAGGCAAAAAGTGCGGGACGCCTGCTGACCAGCGGGCCTGAATACACGCGCGTTGCGCGCATCGCCAAGGCTTTGCAGGTGCAGGTACCGGTGTTCCGCGACGATACCAAGGACTGGAAATGGGAACTGGCGCTGATCGACGCGCCGATCCTCAACGCCACCTGCGCTCCGGGCGGCAAGATCACCTTTTACACGGGCTTGATTCGCAAGCTGAAACTGACCGACGATGAAATCGCGATGATCATGGGCCACGAGATCGCCCACGCTTTGCGCGAGCACGGCCGTGAGCGCATGTCGCAGGCCAAGGCCACCGGCGGCCTGGCCGCGCTGGCCAGCGTGCTGGCGCCGACCAAGGGCTTGCAGGTCGCCGTTGCCAGCGAAGCGTCGCACTACCTGTTCACCTTGCCGAACTCGCGCCAGAACGAAACGGAAGCGGACACCATCGGCCTGGAACTGGCGGCACGCGCCGGCTACAATCCGAAAGCGGCGATGTCGGTGTGGGAAAAGATGGCGGCCGAAGGGGGCGGTGCCGGCAATGCCGAGTTCTTGTCGACCCACCCGGCCGACTCGACCCGGATCGCTTCGCTGACCGCGATGCAGCCGCGCGTGTTGCCGCTGTATGAGGCGTCCACCAAGCCGGAACAGGCAAAGCCGGAACAGGTCAAGACAGAGCCGGTAAAAGCACGCCCGGCAAAAGCAGGCGCGACGAAAAAATCCAAGGCCAAGTAAGACCAGGCCAGTGCGCGGCGATTCGCAAGAAACGCTGCGCACCGGCTCTGGCGCGCGGGCGTGCTCAGGCCAACTTGAGCGCGTCCGCGCTGTTGCCGGCCACCGTCAGTTCGACGACGGGCGCGTCGTGCGGCGCGAACGGCGCCTCCCCGGCCCGATCGGGCCCGCCGCGCGGCGGCGGCAGCCTCATCATCGCAGCAATCGCATCGTCCTCAAAAGCGACCACATCGGTCGTTGCCGTGGCGGCCGCCAGGTCGCCGTCATAGCGGTTCCCGTGTCAAATGTTTCCAACAGGATTGCAAATGTCGCGCCGACGCTGATCTTCCTTTGAAGCGGCAGTGCGTCTTGCAGCCCTGGGCACTGGTGTTGCTCTGCGCGCCGGCCAGGATCGGCAGCGAGGTGTTGGCGCCCGTCAGCGAACCGTTGTCGATTGCGGACCTGGCTATTGGCTGGAAAGGGAATTTCCGCGTACCAAAGACCGCAATCGCGCGCGGCAATGCATCGTGGCCAAAAAGCGTCACGCCGCCTGCTGCGCTGTGTTTGTAAAATGCAGCCGAATCAAACCCGCGAACGATGCCTGGACCGCGAGGCTGGTCACGCCGGCCCATTTTCCCAGCGGCCAGCGCGATTGCCTGGAACTGAGCTGGTACCAGGACGGCGGCGATCCTTTTCTGCGCCTTGTGGAGATCTTTTCCACGCTGGACTTCATGCTCTACAGCCTACCCGAGATCGCGAGCTTGTTCCGCGAACTGCCAAAACAAGTGTCATTCGGCATGCGGCCGATGAACGACAAGCAGGGCTTGCCGCTCAAGATCGGCAGGATCAGTGGCGATTATGCGCGGGAGGGAATGCTCGAAGGGACCCCGTATCTGGAGCGGCGCTTTCGGCTGATCCAGGGCCGCACGCGCATGGAAAGTCCGGGCATCTACGTCGACGGCCTTGATGTGCTGGAACGCGAGATCGCCGAACTCAAGCGTGACTGCGAGGTGTGGGCACCGAATGAAAGCTGGTGCGCGAAGGTCGTTACCGACACCGACTGGAATTCATGTCTGCGACATTACGTCCATCTTCACTGGTTCCAGGAAGGGGGCGATCCATTGGGACGGCTTGCCGTCTTCTTGCCGATCTGGACTTCATGCGGTACAGCGCGAGCGAGCGGGACGAGCCTGATTCCTGACGCGCATGGCGCTTGCCTTAGTGCTTCTCGTCGATGCGCCAGCGCTTTCTCCCTTGCCTTCGGCGACGCTTGATCGGTATGCGCGGTTGATCGCACGAGTGCGCATCTGGACGCAGCCGTGCATCGCCGGCGCTACCGCCGTCAGCTGATTCCGGCGTCCGAGGTCTTGACGGCGCCAACTGCCGGGCGCAGAATTATCTTTCGGAAACTAACAAGCTGGCATATGGAAGAATTGATCGTCAATCTGGTGTCGTTCATGGTGACGAGCTGGCGCATGACCACGGTGCTGATCGCTTCCGCCGTGCTGGCGGTCGGCCTGGCGATTGCCATCCCGCCGTTCACCGGTCCTTATGGGATCGCACTGGTGCTGCTCGGCGTTGGTGTTGGCATGTGGTGGCATTCCAGGGCCATGGAGATCAGGGTGCGCAGCGCCTGATCCGCCGCACTCGGTTGGCGCGCCCGGCGAAACGCGCCTGACGATTCACGTGCGCTGTTACTTGCCGAGCTGATCGACGCTGAGGTTCCCATCGAGGAGTTCGGCCAGGTCGATGTCGCCGTCGATGAAACGCTGCAACTGCGGGTCTGTCTCCAGTGGGACGTTGAAGCCGCTCAAGCCCGCGTTGGCCACGGCAAACGCCACGGCCTTCTTCCGTCTATCGCGCTCGCTGGCGGAAATGCCCTTGCCCGTGCTTGCGGTGTCGGGCGAGTGCGCATCCGCCTCGTCCCGGCTCGCCGGCTGGTCTTCTTCCATCGCATGACTCCTTCAAATAGTGCGGCGGCGGCAAGGCGCGGACCGTGACTGCCGCATTCATTCCCCACGCTGATAAGCCCAAGTAGTATATCCCATCTATTCGCCGATACTTTTCCGCCTTACCTTACGCCCACTTGTGCCCGGCACGCGGTTTATCGCACGAGTGTGCGTCTTTTAACAGACTGATCCATGCATCCCGGGCACGCTTGATACATTGCGCATTTTGCGTATGCACAAGCCACCACTCAACGCCTTCAAAGGATGCCAACACATGGACGAGTTCAGCGACATCACACTATCGAGGCGGGAACTGTTAATCGCAGGCGCCATCAGCGTCACAGCGGCCAGCGTGCCGGGTGCGGCCGGCGCCGCCGACGCGGTTGCCGGCGCCGCGCCCGCCGCGCCGGTCACCAACAAGGTCGCCTTCGAGGTCAACGGCAAGCGCCACGCGCTCGATGTCGACACCCGCACCACCTTGCTCGATGTGCTGCGCGAAAACCTGCACCTGACCGGCACCAAGAAGGGTTGCGACCATGGCCAGTGCGGCGCCTGCACCGTCATCGTCGACGGCCGCCGCATCAATTCCTGCCTGAGCCTGGCCGTGATGCACGAAGGGTCGAAGATCACCACCATCGAAGGCCTCGGCAACAAGGACAAGCTGCACCCGATGCAGGCCGCCTTCGTCAAGCATGACGGCTACCAGTGCGGCTACTGTACGCCGGGGCAGATCTGTTCGGCCGTCTCGGTCATCGACGAGATCGGCCAGGGTATCCCGAGCCACGTCAGCGCCGACCTGATGGCCAGGCCGCTGCTGTCGGCGGAAGAAATCCGCGAGCGCATGAGCGGCAATATCTGTCGCTGCGGGGCCTATTCGAACATCGTCGATGCGATTACCGACGTCGCCGGGAGCCGCGCATGAAGGTCTTCACCTACCAGCGCGCCACCAGCGCCGCCGACGCAGCCGCCGCCGCCATGCGCGCCCCGGGCGCCAAATTCATCGCCGGCGGCACCAACCTGCTCGACCTGATGAAGCTCGACATCGAAACCCCGGGCCATCTGATCGACGTCAACGGCTTCGGTCTCGACAAGATCGAAGCCACAGCGGACGGCGGCCTGCGCATCGGCGCCCTGGTGCGCAATACCGACCTGGCCTCCGACGAGCGGGTGCGGCGCGACTACGGCGTGCTCGCGCGCGCTTTGCTGTCGGGCGCCTCCATGCAGTTGCGTAACAAGGCGACCACCGCCGGCAACCTGCTGCAGCGCACCCGCTGCCCGTACTTTTACGATACCAACCAGCCGTGCAACAAGCGCCAGCCGGGCAGCGGCTGTTCGGCCATCGGTGGCTTCAGCCGCCAGCACGCCATTGTCGGCGCCAGCGACGCCTGCATCGCCACCCATCCGAGCGATATGGCGGTGGCCATGCGCCTGCTCGACGCGCAAGTGGAAACGGTGCGCGCCAACGGTGCCGCGCGCATGATCCCGATCGCCGACTTGCACCGCCTGCCGGGCAGCACGCCGCACATCGAAACGCTGCTCGAAGCGGGTGAACTGATCACCAGCGTCACCTTGCCCAAGCCGCTCGGCGGCACGCACGTGTACCGCAAGGTGCGCGACCGCTCCTCGTACGCATTCGCGCTGGTGTCGGTGGCGGCGGTGATCCTGCCGGACGCCGGCGGCCGGGTGGCGCTCGGCGGCGTGGCCCACAAGCCGTGGCGCATCGAAGCGGCCGAGCAAAAGATGGCGGCCGGCGCCAGGGCCGTCGTCGACCAACTGCTGGCAGGCGCCAAAACGACGCACGACAACGCATTCAAAATCACGCTGGTCCAGCGCACGCTTCACGCGGTGCTGGCGGATGCGAAGAAAGGCTGACCATGAAGTTCACCACACCCGCCACCACCAACCCGATCGACCAGCTCAAGGTGGTCGGCCGTCCGCTGGACCGCATCGACGGCCCGGCCAAGACCACCGGCAGCGCGCCATACGCCTACGAGCAGAACGACGCAGCACCGAACGCCGCCTACGGCTACGTGGTGGGCGCCGGCATCGCCAAGGGCCGCATCACTTCGATCAAGCTCGATGAAGCGCGGCGCGCGCCGGGCGTCATCGCCGTCATCAGCGCCGAGAATGCCGGCGCCCTCGGCAAGGGCAAGTTCAATACCGCCAGGTTGCTGGGCGGACCCGAGATCGAGCACTACCACCAGGCCATCGCCCTGGTCGTGGCCGGGACGTTCGAGCAGGCGCGCGCCGCCGCCGGCCTGGTCAAGGTGACGTACGCAAAAGAAAAGGGCGCGTATGAACTCGACAAGGTCAAGGGCGCGGCCAAACAGCCCAAGGGGGACGACAACGCCGACACCAAGGTCGGCGACTTCGAGCGCGCCTACGCCGGCGCGCCGGTGAGGCTCGACGCCACCTATCACACGCCCGATCAGTCGCACGCGATGATGGAGCCGCACGCCTCGATCGCCACGTGGGAAGGCGACAAGCTGACCGTGTGGACCGCGAACCAGATGATCGACTGGACCCGCGGCGACCTGGCCAAGACGCTCGGCATCCCGAAAGAGAATGTGCGCCTGATTTCGCCGTTTATCGGCGGCGGCTTCGGCGGCAAGCTGTTCCTGCGTTCGGAAGCGCTGCTGGCGGCGCTGGGCGCGCGCGCGGCCAAGCGCCCGGTCAAGGTGGCGCTGAGCCGCCCGCTGATGATCAACAACACCACGCACCGTCCGGCCACCATCCAGCGCATCCGCATCGGCGCCACGCGCGACGGCAAGATCAGCGCCATCGGCCACGAAAGCTGGTCGGGCGACCTGCCGGGGGGGCAGCCGGAGACCGCGGTGATGCAAACGCGCCTGCTGTACGCCGGCGCGCACCGCATGACCAGGATGCGCCTGGCGGTGCTCGATCTGCCGGAAGGGAACGCGATGCGCGCGCCGGGTGAAGCGCCGGGCTTGATGGCGCTCGAAATCGCGATGGACGAAATGGCCGACAAACTCAAGATCGACCCGGTCACCTTCCGCATCCTTAACGACACCAAGGTCGATCCGGAAAAACCGAGCCGTCCGTTTTCGCAGCGCCGCCTGGTCGACTGCCTGCGCAGCGGCGCCGAGCGCTTCGGCTGGAAGGAACGCAGCGCCGAACCGGGCAAGAAGCGCGAAGGGCGCTGGCTGATCGGCATGGGCGTGGCCAGCGCCTTCCGCAACAATATGGTGATGAAGTCGGGCGCCCGCATCCGTCTCGACAGCAAGGGCGTGGTCACGGTGGAAACCGACATGACCGACATTGGCACCGGCAGCTACACCATCATCGCCCAGACCGCGGCGGAGATGATGGGCGTCGGGATCGACAAGGTGGTGGTCAAGCTGGGCGACTCCAGCTTTCCGGTATCGGCCGGCTCGGGCGGGCAGTGGGGCGCCAACAGCTCCACCGCCGGCGTGTACGCGGCGTGCATGAAGATGCGCGAGGCGGTGGCGCGGAAGCTGGGCATGAATCCGGCCGAGGCCCGGTTTTCGGACGGCGCCGTCAGCGCGGGCGGCAAGAGCGTGGCGCTGGCGCAGGCCGCGCAGGGCGGGGAACTGGTGGCCGAAGATGCGATGGAGTACGGCGACCTGGACAAGAAATTCCAGCAATCGACCTTCGGTGCGCACTTTGTCGAAGTCGCGGTCGACAGCGCCACCGGCGAAACGCGGGTGCGGCGCATGCTGGCCGTGTGCGCGGCGGGGCGCATCCTCAATCCGAAGTCGGCGCGCAGCCAGGTGATTGGCGCGATGACGATGGGCCTGGGCGCGGCGCTGATGGAAGAACTGGTGGTAGATACGCGCACCGGGTTTTTCGTCAATCACGACCTGGCCGGGTATGAAGTGCCGGTGCACGCCGACGTGCCGCACCAGGACGTGGTGTTCCTCGACGAGACCGACCCGATGTCGTCGCCGATGAAAGCCAAGGGCGTCGGCGAACTGGGTATTTGCGGAGTGGCGGCGGCGATTGCGAACGCGGTCTACAACGCCACCGGCGTGCGCGTGCGCGACTATCCGGTCACGCTCGACAAGCTGCTCGACAAGATGCCGGCCATGAGCTGACAGCGCTGGCGCAGTGTTGTCCAGATCGCGCCCGCGCCTTTCGAGCCGCGGGCGCGTTCGTATCGGCTGCGCACAAGCCGGGCAATCGGATCGATGATGCGAAGTCGGGGCGCGAACCGTTTTCGCAACTACTGGATATCTGGAGTATGCCAGCGTCCCGACCTGTCGGATGGCTGACTGCGCCGCAAAGAGATGGAACAGCGCCATCGCATGCGTTATGCTGTCGTCCCAAGGCGCGAACCGGAGGTTTGCGGTTTGTCGCCGCGTCAGGCAATAACGGGAAGATGGTAGAGGTTTATGTCAAGTGAGAAGAAAACGGTGGTTCCCGACCAGGAACCACCACAGGCGCGCGTGGCGCCACGGATGCCGCCAACGCGGCTGGCGACGGAAACGGCATGGTCCGGCGACGCCGCCGCCAAACAGCGGGCGCGTGAAGAGCGCGATGCGCTGGTGCGCGGGGTCACTTCCATCGATGCGATGCGCGAGGCGATCAAGCGGGTCGCACGCGAACTGCCTGTCATCGACGACGTGCCGCGCATCGGGATGCTCGTTGCGGCGGCGTTTCGCGCGCGCGCCGCACAAGGGCTGCCATTCGTGATCACCGGTGTGGCCAGGCGCTGGCCGCTGTCGTCCCTTACCCCGCAAACGCTGCGCGAGCGCTTCAGCCACCTGCCGGTGCGCGCCCGCGTGGGCGACTATATCAACACCGCGTTCGCGCCCGACCGCGCCATGCGGGATATGTCGATGCTGGAGTATCTGGACCTGGTTGGCGCCGGCACGCCGGGATTGCCGCCGTACCTGGGCAATCTGGAACTGCGCGAATTGAACAGCATGTGTTACTGGCCCGCGTATTTCAGCAAAATGGGGCCGCCGCGCTTCTGGCTCGGGCCTGCGGGCACGGTCACGCCGCTGCACTGCGACTACGACGACAACATCTTCGCCCAGGTGTGGGGCACCAAGCGGATTTTCCTGGTGCCGCCGCACCATGACGAATTCCTGTACCCCAGCCAGGCCAATGCCATTCTGTTCGGTTCGCCGGTCGACCCCGAAGCGCCCGATTTCGAGAAATTCCCGCTCGCGCGCCAGGCCAACATGATCGAGTGCATCGTCAATCCGGGCGACATGCTCTACGTGCCGGCAGGGTGGTATCACCAGGTGCGCGCGCTGACGTTTTCGCTCTCGGCCAACCGGTGGGCGCGGGCGATGCCGTTTGCCTTGAACGGCGAAGCGTCCTTGCGGCGCGCGCAGGATTAGCAAAAGAGATCCCTGGCGAGGAAACTTTCGCCGACCTTACCCTTGTGACAATCAACCACCCCCGGTGTCAGGTCTGACATTCGGACACGACCTGAACAATGGGGTTGCAAAAATGATATTCTCGCGCCACGGCCTGTGGCTGATTTCACATCACATTAGAGTTGGGCTCGTGTCCGAATGTCAGACCTGACACCGGGGTTCTTTTCTGGCGTCGGACAAATGATGTCGCACACCAAGTTTGCCTGAATGCTATTATTCCCGTCTATCCACGAGCTTGCGCTCCGCCATTGACGAGGAACCCATGTCCGATTTTTACGACCGCCTGACGCCGTTCTACCACCTGATCCACCAGGACTGGCACGCCAGCGTCGCCTTGCAAGGCGAGCAGCTCGGCACGCTGATCGACGCCGAATGGCCGGGCAAGCGCAAGCTGCTGGACGTGTCCTGCGGCATCGGCACCCAGGCCATCGGCCTGGCCCGGCGCGGCTTTTCCGTCACCGCCTCCGATCTGTCGGAGAAGGAAATCGAACGCGCCCGGCGCGAAGCCGGCCTGGCCGGCGCCGCCGTGGACTTTTCGGTGTGCGACATGCGCCGCGCCCACGATCATCATGGCGCCGGTTTCGATATCGTCCTCTCCTGCGACAACTCGCTGCCGCACTTGCTCACCGATGCCGACCTGCTCATCGCGCTGCGCCAGATGTTCGCCTGCCTGGCGCCCGGCGGCGGCTTTCTGATGTCGATGCGCGACTACGCGCGCGAAGAACGCGGCGTCAACCTGGTCAAGCCGTACGGCGCGCGCACCGAAGACGGCAAGCGCTACGTGCTGTTCCAGGTCTGGGATTTCGCCGGCGAACACTATGACCTGACCTTTTACTTCATCGAAGAAGATCTAGCGACCCAGGCGGTCCAGACGCACGCGATGCGCTCGCGCTACTACGCCATATCGACCGACAAGATGGGCGCGCTGATGCGCGAAGCGGGCTTCGAGAACGTGCGCCGCATCGACGACGCCTTTTACCAGCCGATCCTGATCGGCACCCGGCCCGCATAATCGCCACGCCAGCGCAAGCACAAGCGCGCATGGCGCGCAAAGTAGGCGTACTGCAACACTTTGCCATGGGGAATCTCACATTTGGTTGATAATGCGAGTTGTCCTTTTCAAAGATGCCTATGCCGCCCAGCATTGCCCAGCCTGAAGAAAAGCGCCGCACGGGCGCGTTTGTCGCCGCTGTGCGCGGTAAATACGCTCCCTCCGTGCTGGCGTTGACGATCTTTCTGATTGCCATCATTGCAACGGCTTTCGCCTGGCAATTCGCCCATGCCGAGCTCGAAGATAGCCAGCACGCCGAATTCGCCTTCCAGGCGCGTCAGGTGGAACGCCGCATCGAACAGCGCATGGGTAATTACGAGCAGGTCCAGCGCGGCACCCGGGCCTTTTTGCTCGGCTCGATGAAGGCCGACAGCAAGGACTTCCGCGACTACATCGCCGCGCTGCGTCTGGAAGAAACCTATCCCGGCATCCAGGGCATCGCGCTGGTCGAACTGGTCGCTCCACACGAACTTGACGCGCATACCGCCGCGCGCCGCCGCGAGATCCCGGGCTACACGGTCCATCCGCTGGGCGAGCGGCCGATGTTGTCGGCCATTACCCACATCGAACCTTTCTCCGGCCTGAACTTGCGCGCGCTCGGATTCGACATGCTGAGCGACCCGACCCGGCGCGCCGCCATGGAGCGGGCGCGCGATACCGGCCAGCCGGCCGCCTCGGGCAAGGTGCGCCTGATCCAGGAAAATGGCCGCAACGAACAGGCCGGGCTGGTCATGTACCTGCCCGTGTACCGCCGCGATGCGCCGGCCGCCAGCGTGGCCGAGCGGCGCGCCAACATCATCGGCTGGGTCGGCGCGCCGTTTCGGATGGACGACCTGATGGACGGCCTGGGCGGCGAGCGCTCGGGCGACATCATGCTGTCGATCTACGACGGCAACGCCATCGACGACAGCGCGCGGCTGTACCGCTCCGCCCGCGAAACGCCGGCCGAGATGCTGCGTCCGGCGCGTTTTTCCGCCGTGGTGCGGGTGGTCGTCGCCGGGCGTCCATGGACCCTGCACGTGCGCTCGGCGGCGCAGTTCGAGACGCGCCAGGGCTCGGACCGGCCGCAGTTCATCGCCATCGCCGGCGTCGCCGCCGGCGCCTTGCTGGCGCTGCTGGTGTGGACGCTCGCCTCCGGCCGCGGACGCGCCATGGCGCTGGCCGCCGACATGACGCGCCAGCTCAGCGCAAGCGAATTTCGCTGGAAGTATGCGCTCGAGGGCGCCGGCGACGGCGTCTGGGACTGGAACCGCGGCAGCGGCGACATCGTCCATTCGCGCCGCTGGAAAGAAATGCTCGGCTACGGCGCCGACGACATCGCGCCCACCAACGCCGCCTTCGAGGCGCTGATTCACGAGGAGGACCGCGCGCGCGTGCTGGCCACCCTGAACGCCTACGTCGACAGCACCGACCAAACCTACGAATGCCAGTTCCGCCTGCGCTGCAAGAACGGCAGCTGGCGCTGGATCCGCTCGCGCGGCATGGCGGTCACGCGCGACGCCGGCGGCCATCCGCTGCGCACCATCGGTACCCACACCGACATCACGCGCGCCAAGGCCGACGAACAAACCCTGTTGGAGGCGAACACGCGCCTGGCGGCCGAACAGCACCGGGTCAGCGTCATCCTCGACCATTCGCACGATGCCTTTGTCGCCGTCAGCGCGGACGGGCGCATCACCGACTGGAACGCCAAGGCCGAAGCGATGTTCGGCTGGCCGGCAAACAGCGCCATCGGCCACGACCTGGCCACCCTGATCATTCCGGAAGAACTGCGCGCCGCCCACAACGCCGGCATCGCGCGCCTGGTCGCCAGCGGCGCCGGCACCATGATCCGCAACGTGTTCGAAGTGAGCGCGCTGCACCGCGACGGGCGCCGCGTGCCGGTCGAACTGGCCATTGCCGGCTTTCCGCAGGCATCCGGCTTCGTGGTCAGCGCCTTCATGCGCGACATCTCCGAACGCAAGCTCGCCGAACAGCTCGAAGTCGAACGCAGCCTGGCGCTGGAAGAGGCGCGCCACGCGCTGCAGCATTCGCAAAAGCTCGAAGCGGTCGGCAAGCTGACCGGCGGTGTGGCGCACGACTTCAACAACGTGCTGCATGTCATCGGCGGGAATGTGCAACTGCTCCAGCTCACCAACCGCGACGACGCGCGCCTGCACAAGCGCCTGAACAGCATCCAGTCGGCGGTCGACCGCGGCGCCAAGCTGGCCTCGCAGCTGCTCGCGTTCGCGCGGCGCCAGCCGCTGCAGCCGGTGGTGCTCAATCCCTTGCAGACCTTGCAGGCGATGGACGACCTGCTGCAGCGCGCGCTGGGCGAATCGGTGCGCATCCGCATCGACGCCGACGACGGGCTGTGGAACACCCTGGTCGACCCCGGCCAGTGGGAAAACGTGGTCATGAACCTGGCGATTAACGCGCGCGACGCCATGCCCGGCGGCGGCGTTCTGAGCATCGGGCTGGGTAACGAGACGGTCGACGCCGGGCATGCCGGCGCGCTCGACCTGGTGCCTGGCGACTATATCCGCTTCAGCTTTGCCGACAGCGGCCAGGGCATGAGCGCCGAGGTGATCGCGCACGCCTTCGAACCGTTCTTCACCACCAAGCCGGTGGGGCAGGGGACCGGCCTGGGGCTGAGCATGGCGTATGGTTTTGTGAAGCAGAGCGGCGGCCACATCGTGCTCGATAGCGAGATCGGCAAGGGCACCACGGTGACAATCTACCTGCCGCGTTCGGCCCAGCGCGCCATCAGCAAGCTTGGCGCGGCCGAGCAGGACGTGGTGGGCGGCGGCGAAACGGTGCTGGTGGTGGAAGACGATGCGGAAGTGCGCGCGACCACGGTGGCAACCCTGAACGAGCTTGGCTACTGCGTGCTGGAAGCGCACGACGGCGCCAGTGCCCTGGCCATGCTGCGCAAGGGGGCGTGGGTCGACCTGTTGTTTACCGACGTGGTGATGCCGGGGCCGGTGTCGAGCATCGAGCTGGCGATGCTGGCGCAGCGCGAGCTGCCTGGCGTGGCGGTGCTGTACACGTCCGGCTATACGCGCGACGCGCTGACCACCGGCGGCAGGCTCGATGACGGCGTGCGGCTGCTCGGCAAGCCATACCGCCGCGCGCAACTGGCGCAGCATGTGCGCGACGCGCTGGCGAGCAGGATGCTGGGTTCATAGGCTGGTACTGCGGGCTTATGTCCAGATTTGGCGTGCGGGCTTGTATTGAGCCGTACGTCTCCCTCATTCTTTGCTTGAAAGCGTACACATTGAAGCGAGTGGATTCCCCGCATTTATCGCCTCATTCAGTGTACGCCGCTAGTAAGTAAAGACCTTCTGAGCCACGTTGTCGACCATCACCGGGCTGTCGAAATAGGTGACCGATGGCTCGGTGCCGTATTTCCCGCGCACGAATGCGCGCCACGCCTCGGTGTACATCGCTTCGGCCTGCTCCCGCGACGCCCACACATACACGCCGCCGGCCGTGGCGCCGTCTTCCGAGAGAAGGTAGTGCTTTTGCAGCAGGCCCGGCACATCCTGGTAGGTCGGCGCCGTGCTGAGGAAGATGGCGCGCGCTTCCTCGCGGGTGATTGGCTTGGGCAAAGCAAACGCGGTCATGGCGATGATCATCTGCGACTCCTCCGGCTTCAGGTCAGACTGCGATAGATGACGTCTTTCAGGCTGTCATCGTCGTATGCATCGGCATTGGTCACGTGCCCATCGAAAGGGCCGATCTTGCAGACCGTGTTGCCGTTGCGCAGGACGATCTGCAGTCCGTGTTCGCGTTCCCAATCGCAGTTGCAGGTGAGCGAAATGTAGACATCGCGTTCATCGGGGTCGCCCCGTTCCACCATCGGCTCGTAGCCGAATTCGATATGGCGCCAGACGTCGGCGGGCGATGCGATCGATACGAACTCCTCGTCCGACGCCGCCTGGCGGCTGCTCACATCGCGGTAGTACTGGAAGATATGCGCTTGCGCCGCCTTGAGCACTTCCGGGCCGTTGGACAGAAACGCCGCGATGGCGGCATGAAAATCCTCTTGATGCGGATCGTCCTCATAGCCTTCGAGGACGATCTCGCACATTGTGTCGTCGAGCATTTTCACCGGCATCGGCTCGCTGCAAAGCCAGTCGGTACCTTCGTCGAGGGTCATGTCACCGAGTCCTGGAACGTTCATGTGTGCTTTCGTGTGTAGTGGTTCAAATTGAAAAAACTGGACGCTGGCCTGCGCCAGCGCCGCAGGCACCGTAGCGCAAGCCGTCCACCAGCAAGGTCACCATGCGGCGCGCGCCAGCGGCGCCGTCGCCGCTGGCCGGTGCGCAGCACAGATTGCCCACTGCCCGCAGCAGCTCGCGCGGCGCGATGTCGGCGCGCACTTGGCCGGCGGCGGCGGCGGCGTCAATCAAGGAGCGCAGCGCGGGTTCGAGGCGCTGGTCGAAGTAGGCCGGCAGGGCATGGTAGGCCGGGTCGCCCGAGTGCAGGGCGCTGGCCAGGCCGCGCTTGGCCATGAGGAAGTCGGCGTAGCGCAGCATCCAGCGCGACACGGCCTCGCCCGGATCATGCTCGCGCGCCAGCAGCGGCGCGGCGTCGGCGCAGTCGTCCACCTGCCGGCAAAACACCGCCACGATCAGGTCGGCGCGTTGCGGAAAGCGCCGGTACAAGGTACCGATGCCCACGCCCGCCCGCTCGGCGATGTCGCGCACGGGCGCGTCCACCCCCAAGGCGGTAAATACCGCCAGCGCCGCTTCCAGCAGGGCTTCCTCGCTACGGCGCGCGTCGGCGCGCATCGGACGCGGCTTGGGCGCCTCCTTAAGCTCCTCATCGCCCCCGGTCATGATTTCCTTCGTCATTTTTCTATCCACGTCGCTGTGCATTCCCGCTTGACAAGCGGAACCGTGTTCCGCATTATGCGGAACGTCGTTCCATTTTACGCCGGCGCCGTGGTCGCGGCAAGCGCCGTTCATTTTCTTTCAGAGGAGAAAACAGCATGCATGATAAACCTGTCGCACTCGTTACGGGCGCCAACAAGGGCATTGGCCTCGAAATCGCCCGCGGCCTCGCCGCGCACGGCTTGACCGTGCTGGTCGGTTCGCGCGAGCTGGAACGCGGCAAAGCAGCTGCGCGCACCATCGGCCCGCATGCCCACGCCGTGCAGCTCGATGTGACGGACGCGGCCTCCATCGCCGCCGCGGCCGATCGGATCGGGGGCGAATTCGGCCGTCTCGATGTGCTGGTCAATAACGCGGGCATCTCGCATGCGGCCCAGCCGGGCGGCGGCTTTCCGCACGACGTCATGCGCGCCAACGCGCTCACCAGCGCCTCGCTCGACGATGTGCGCGCTGTGTGGGAAACCAATGTCTTCGGCCTCATCGCCGTGACCCAGGCCATGCTGCCGCTGCTGCGCGCAGCGCCGGCGGCGCGCATCGTCAACATGGGCAGCACCGGCGGTTCGCTGGCGTGGAATGCGGATCCGGCCAACCCGCACCGCGCCATGTTCGGCAACTATTCCACCTCCAAATCGGCCGCGCACGCGGTGTCGCTGGCGTTTGCCTTCGCGCTTGAACAGGAGGGCATCAAGGTCAATATTGCCTGCCCCGGCCACACCGCCACCGCGCTCAACAACTTCAGCGGCGCGCGCACGGTCGAGCAGGGCGCGCGCGAAGCGATCCGCCTGGCGCTGATCGGCGCGGACGGCCCGAGCGCTACCTTTTCGGACGATGCCGGCCCGGTTGCCTGGTAACGCGGCGCGCCGCTGGCGGCGCAGATCGGATCGCTGGCGCGCCCGGATTGATCGCCGAAATCGCCGCCTTGGTCCAAGTAGCGCTATACTCGGGCTATTCTGTCAACGCACCGCCAATGAACCCACTGCGCTCCCATCCGATGTTCGCGTTTCCGTCCCCTTGTGGCGACGGCATGCGCTCGCTCGCGCGCCATCTCGCCCGGCTCTCATGAGCTCGGTGAGGACAATCTGAAAACAAGCCGTTTCCCGTCCTCCCGAGCCACCCTCCATCCGCAGTATCCCTTCATTAACACCCGTGGAGTACCATCATGAGACCCAACATCATTGTGTCGTCCGTCGACATGCAACGCCTTGAAACCCTGCTCGACTCGCTTCCGGCCGCGCAGGCCGACGTCCGCAACCTGCTGCTCGACGAACTGGCGCGCGCCGAACTGGTCGAGCCGGGCGAAATGCCGCCGAATGTCGTGACCATGAATTCGCGCGTGCGCTTCGCCCTCGACGCGCCGGCGGAAGAATTCAACCTGACCCTGGCCTATCCGAAAGACATGCAGCTCGACGACGAGCGCATTTCCATCCTCTCGCCGGTCGGCAACGCCCTGATCGGCCTGGCGGTGGGCGACAGCATCGACTGGCAACGGCCGGACGGCGCCAGCTTTCAGCTCACCGTGCTCGACGTGCTGTACCAGCCCGAGCGCGCGGGCGAATTGCATCGCTGAACTTTACTCGGTAGCGCGCTGCCCGGGAGATACCAACTTGTCCCTGGCGCGTGTCCAAGAGCGACTTGAACAAGGACTAGACATGACACTCAGCGTTACTGCGCAGTATATCGATCAAGACGGCAAGTGGAACGACCTGCCCTTGACCTCCTGGGTGGCTGGCGTGGAGACCACCCGTCAGTCTTTCTACGGTAGCGACGTCGCCATCGGGGCCGGCTTGGTTCTTCTTCCGCGCCTTCTCGATGAAAATACGGTTGACGTCTCCGGTGCCGAACTGGCCGACCTGAAACGTGAGGTGCTCATCATGTGGGACCTGGTCGAGGAGGAGGAAAGAGATTATTGGTAATGTCGTTTGGGGAACATCCTGGAGGCGATTGCACTGGCCATGCCGTACGGCGACGCTGGCAATGTGGTGATAGGGTGACGCTTTTGGTGCGTTCCGGTATCGCCAATCCTGATGGCCGCAATAATGAACGAGGATTGGACGTATATCAGCGGTAAACGCATCATGAAGTGCTTCGAATAGCGGGAAAAACAAGATCCTCCGGTCACGTGTTTCCCCTTTCAATTCACTTCATCGAAAGGTTTCACCCAATGAGCGACATCCTCTGGCCCTCAGGCTATCTGCCCGGCACCACCGACAACTACGTTTCCAACGACATCATCGTGGCCGGCCTGGGCGCGGCCGAGGTCTGGCCCCGCCTCGACAATACGCTGGCCTGGCCAACTTGCTACGGCAACGTCTCCGACATCAGCTTTGACGACGGCAGCGGCCCCCGCTTGAGCCAGGGCGCGCGCTTCCGCTTCACCACCTTCGGCTTCGCCGGGCACGCCAAAGTGACCGAATACCAGCCGCCGGCGCCGGGTGTGCCGGCCCGCGTTGCCTGGGACGGCTGGGTCGAGGGTGACGCCGCCACGCGCCTCGATGCGCACCACGCCTGGCTGCTCGAAGACCTGCCCGGTGGCCGCGTGCGCATCCGCAGCCAGGAAAGAGCGGCGTTTCACGCAGCACCAGGCCGTCGAGTTGCTCGACCAGCCGGCGCGGCACCACCGCCACCAAGTCGCTGGCGCGCGCGCACCAGCAGCGGATCGTCGACACTCTCGCGCAGGCGCGTGAGCATGCCGCTCATGGCAGGTTGCGTCAGCTTCAGGCGCGCCGCCGCGCGCGTCACGTTGCGCTCGTCGAGCAGGGCATCGAGCGCCTTGCGCAGATTCGGGTCCAGCTGGCGGAGGTTGGGCATGGCGCCGATTTTGCCGTAGCGCCGCGTTTGCTGACGGTTATGTTTGCTACCGTACCGAATTTCGGTATCAAGTCAGTAGAATCGAGGCATAGCCGCTTTGGGCATGCTCGTCGAAAAGAACTGATTCACCATGTCCGATTTCCCATCCGCCAGCAGTGTTGTCCGGCCTGCCTCCATCGTCCCGGACATTGGCCCGGCCATGTACGAAAGCAGCCCCGATTGCGTGAAAGTGCTCGACAACGGCGGCCATATTCTCTCGATGAACAGGAACGGCCAGTGCGCGATGGAGATCGACGACTTTGCGCCACTGGTCGGCCTGCCCTGGGCCAGCCTGTGGCCGCACGAGATGGCGGCCACGGTCTTGACGGCGCTCGCGGCCGCGCGCAGCGGCGCCACCAGCCGCTTCGACGCGTTCTGTCCGACCGCCAAAGGCACGCCGAAATGGTGGGCGGTGATCGTCGCCCCGATCTTCGGCGCCGATCACCAGCTCGAGCGCATCCTGGCCATCTCGCGCGACGTCAGCGGCGAGCGCCAGGCCGGCGAAGCGCTGCAGCACAGCGCCGAACGCCTGGAACTGGCCACCGAGGCGGCTGAACTGGGCCTGTGGACCTGGGACCCGCTGTCCGACCAGGTCACCTGGGATAACGAGCGCACCTGTGCCATCCTCGGCGTGGCGCCTTCAGCCCTGCCGGTCAACGCGACGCGCTTTGCCGCCGAGTTTCTGCATCCCGACGACGTCGCGCGCTTTGCGCAGGCGGTTGCCGCCAGCGTGGCGGGCGACCTGCGCTTCCAGTTCGAGGGCCGCATGCGCGACAAGAACGGCGCGGTGCGCTGGATCGAGCTGTATGGACGGCCCCAGGACGGCGACGGCCAGCCGCGCACGCAACTGGTGGGCACCATCGCCGATATCACCGCGCGCAAGCTGGCCGAAGACAAGCTGCGCGACGCCGACCGCCGCAAGGACGAATTCCTGGCCATGCTGGCGCACGAGCTGCGTAATCCGCTGGCCCCTATCGGCGCCGCCGCCGAACTGCTCAAGCTGGGCAAGTTCGACGAGGCGCGGGTGCGCAAGACCAGCGAAATCATCAGCCGCCAGGTGAGCCACATGACGCATCTGGTCAACGACCTGCTGGACGTCTCGCGCGTGACCGGCGGCGTGGTCAAGCTCGACACGGCGCCGCTCGACCTGCGCGACATCGTCGCCGACGCCGTCGAACAAAGCGCGCCGCTGATCCGCGGCCGCGGCCACAAACTGTGCATCCATGTGCCGCCCGAGGCCAGCACGGTGCTGGGCGACGCCAAGCGGCTGGTGCAAATCGTTGGCAACCTGCTCAACAACGCCGCCAAGTACACGCCGGACGGCGGCAAGATCGACCTGCGCATCGCCATGGAGGACGAGCGCGTGACGCTGAGCGTGGCCGACAACGGCATCGGCATCGAGCACCAGCTGGCGTGCCGCGTGTTCGACCTGTTCAGCCAGGCCGAG
This sequence comes from Massilia mucilaginosa, assembly GCF_011682145.1. Classification (GTDB taxonomy): domain Bacteria; phylum Pseudomonadota; class Gammaproteobacteria; order Burkholderiales; family Burkholderiaceae_D; genus Telluria_A; species Telluria_A mucilaginosa. The sequence continues at coordinate 5,492 of NZ_WHJH01000012.1, read as the reverse complement.
CATACGTCCGACCGCACCGCCGGCGGCCTCGGCCTGGGGCTGGCGCTGGTCAAAAGCCTGGTCGAGATGCATGGCGGCACGGTGGCGTGTTTCAGCGCGGGGACCGGCGCCGGCAGCACCTTCAGCGTCTCGCTGCCGCGCCTGCGCGACGGGCGCGAGGCGCCACTGGCCGCGCGCGCTCCCGAGCGCCTGGCCGGCCAGCCGCGCACGCTCGATATTCTGGTGGTGGACGATAACGTCGACGCCGCCGCCATGCTGGCCATGCTGCTCGAAGCCGCGGGGCACCGCATGACGGTCGAGCATTCGGCCAGGGACGCGCTGGCACGCATCGAAACGGCCCGTTTCGACGTCTGCCTGCTCGATATCGGCCTGCCCGAAATGGACGGCAACGCCCTGGCGGCGCGCCTGCGCGGCCATCCGCACACGCGCGGCGCGCTGCTGGTGGCCATTACCGGCTACGGCCAGGAGAGCGACCGCCAGCGCAGCGAGGCCGCCGGGTTCGACCAGCACATGGTCAAGCCGGTCGACACCGGCCGCCTGATGGACGTGCTGGCCGACGTCGCCTGAGCGGCCACCACCACCGGGAGCGCGATCTCGAAGCGGCTGCCGTGGCCGGGGCCGTCGCTGCAGGCGCACCGTGCCGCCATGGCGCTGGCACCAGGCGATGTCGGACACGCCGATATCTTCGCGAACGCGGTCATAAACCGTTGAATGTATGCTGCCAAGGTGGGAGTATCTCTGCCAAATGGCGTTGCGCGATCAGAATTCTCCCTGCTGCTTGAGGCGCCGGTACAGCGTACGCTCGCTGATGCCCAGGTGCGCTGCCAGTTCGCTGCGGGTGCCGTCGAAGTGGACCGGCACGGCGCTGCCGGCCGGCGCGGCCGGGGCGGGCTGCGCCGGCGCCGGCGGCAGATGCGCGACGCGGATCACGCCATCGTCGGCGAACAGGCTGGCGCGTTCGAGCACGTTGCGCAGTTCGCGGATATTGCCCGGCCATGGGCGCCGCTGCAACTGCGCCAGCGCGTCCGCGTCGATGCTCACCGTGCGCATGGCGCTTGGGCGCGCCAGGAAGGAATTGGCCAGCAGGGCGATATCGTCGGCGCGTTCGCGCAGCGGCGGCAGGCGGATCGGAAAGGCGTTGATGCGGTAGTACAGGTCCTGCCGAAACTCGCCGCGCGCGACCATCTCCGCGAGCGGTTTGTGGGTGGCCGCCACCAGGCGAAAATTGGCGTGCAGGGTTTCCACCCCGCCCACGCGGCGGTAGGTGCCGGTTTCGATCAGGCGCAGCAGCTTGACCTGCATCGCCAGCGGCACGTCGCCGATTTCATCGAGGAAGATGGTGCCGTCCTGCGCCGTGTCCACCAGCCCCGGTTTGCGGACCGCCGCGCCGGTGAACGCGCCTTTTTCATGGCCGAACAATTCGCTCTCGAACAGGGTTTCGCTCAGGCCCGAGCAGTCGACCACGACCAGCGGGCCGCCCGCGCGGGCGCTGGTGGCGTGCACGGCGCGCGCGAACAGTTCCTTGCCGGTCCCGGATTCTCCCAGCAGCAGCACCGGCAGCATCGACGGCGCCACCCGCTGCAGCGCGGCCAGCGCCTGGTTGAAGGCGGGCGAACGGCCGACCAGACCGTCGCCGCTGGGCTGCGCCGACGCGCTGCGCACGGTCGACAAGCGCTCGACGTAGGCGTTAATCGCCCCGTGTTCATCGAAGATCGGGCGCAACTCCACATCCACGTGTTCTGGCCCGCGCGGCGTGTGGTGAATGTGCAGCACGCGGTCCGGACCGCGCAGCTCCTGCGCTTTCTTCATCGGGCAGTGCTCCCCCGCCTGGTCGCACGGCAGATCGTAGTGATGCGAGACGCGATAGCACTTCTGGCCGATGAAGGGCTTGCCGGTGCCGCCGAACTGGCGCCGGTAAGCGCCGTTGGCGGCCAGGATGTTGTAGTCGGGGTCGAGCACGATCATTGGCTGCGCCTCGTGTTCGAGGAACGATACCAGCGACTGCACCTGCGCGGAGGGCGTGGCGATTGGCGCTGCTTTGGTCGGGTCGGTGGGCATGGGGCGGCTCCTGGTCAGGGGCGCATGGTGGCGCAGCACTGCCATGACTGTCAAGTGGCACTGCCAGGTGGCAGTCGCATGGCAGTGCGTCGGGCGCCGGGCGGCATGTCAATTCCTTGATAAATCAAGGACCTGGATCATGGTTTCGGCACGTGGACGCTCTGGCATGCGTTTTGCGTTGTCTACCGGGTATCCACAGGAGAGTACCCACGCATGAGCACAGCCGCATTCCAGGTCGAAGGTTTCTTCGACGCCGCCACCAGCACCGTCAGTTACCTGGTGCTCGATCCCGCGACGAACAGTTGCGCCCTGATCGACAGCGTGCTCGACTTCGACCAGAAATCGGGCCGCACCGGCACCACCTCGGCCGACCGGCTGATCGCGCGCGTGGGCGAACTGGGGGCCAGCGTCGAGTGGATACTGGAAACCCACGTCCACGCCGACCACCTGACCGCCGCACCCTACCTGCAACGCCGTCTCGGCGGCAAGACCGCCATCGGCCGCCACATCGCCGCCGTGCAGGAAGTGTTCGGCACCTTGCTCAATACCGGGGCCGGCATGGCGCGCGACGGCAGCCAGTTCGACCACCTGTTCGCCGACGGCGAGACGTTCCACATCGGCAGCGTGGAATGCAGCGCCATGCACACGCCCGGCCACACGCCGGCCTGCCTGAGCTACGTGGTGGGCTACGGCGGACGCCTTGCCGCGTTCGTCGGCGACACCTTGTTCATGCCCGACTACGGCACCGCGCGCTGCGATTTTCCGGGCGGCGACGCGGGCACCCTGTACCGCTCGATCGGCAAGGTGCTCGCCTTGCCCGACGATACCTTGCTCTACATGTGCCACGACTACCAGCCCGGCGGACGGGAAGTGCGCTTTGTCAGCAGCGTGGCCGAGGAACGCGCCCACAACGTCCACGTCGGCGGCGGCATCGGGGAAGATGATTTTGTGGCCATGCGCACCCGGCGCGACGCCACCCTGGCGATGCCGGCGCTGATCCTGCCGTCGGTGCAGATCAATATGCGCGCGGGGCAGTTTCCGGAACCGGAAGCGAACGGCCAGCGCTACCTGAAAATTCCGCTCAACGCGCTGTGAGCGTGAACGGCACCATGGACCGGCACGAAGTGCTCATCATCGGCGGCGGCGCGGCGGGCATTGCGGCGGCGGCCAGCCTGCTGGCGCGCGACCCGGGCCTCGACATCGCCATCGTCGACCCGGCCGACGTGCATTACTACCAGCCCGGCTGGACCCTGGTGGGCGCCGGCGTGTTCGATGCCGCGCAGACGGCGCGCGCCATGGCGTCGGTGATTCCGCGCGGGGTCAAGTGGATCAAGGCGGCGGTGGCGGCGTTCGAGCCGGAGCGCAATGCGGTCATCCTCGACGGCTTTCGCATGGTGTGCTACGGGCAGCTGGTGCTGTGCCCCGGCCTCAAACTCGACTGGAATGCCATCGCCGGGCTGCCGCAGACGCTCGGCAGCAATGGCGTGACCTCGAACTACCTGGTCCACCTGGCGCCCTATACCTGGCAACTGGTGCGCAGCCTGCGCGCCGGCCAGGCCATTTTTACGCAGCCGCCGGCGCCCATCAAATGCGCGGGCGCGCCGCAAAAGGCGCTGTACCTGTCGGCCGACCACTGGAAGCGCAGCGGCTTGCTCGGGCAGGTGCGGGTCGACTTTTGCAGCGCCGCGCCGGCCCTGTTCGGCGTGCCCGAGTATGTGCCGGCGCTGATGCGGTATGTGAACGGCTATGGCATCGGCCTGCATCTGGGTCACACCTTGAGCGCAGTCGATGGCCCGGCGCGGCGCGCCACGTTTACGCGCCTGCATGCGGACGGGTCGAAGGAGTCGGTCACGCGCTCCTTCGACCTGCTGCATGTGGTGCCGCCCCAGGTGGTGCCGGACTTCGTGCGGGTCAGTCCCCTGGCCGATGGCGCCGGCTGGATCGATGTGGATCCGGCCACCCTGCGCCACAAGCATTGGAGCAACATCCATGCGCTGGGCGACGCCATCAATGCCGGCAACGCCAAGACGGCGGCGGCGGCGCGCAAGCAGGCGCCGGTGGTGGCGCACAATGTGCTGGCGGCGCTGGGCAAGGCGGCCGGCGTGGCCCGTTACGACGGCTACGGGGCTTGCCCGCTGACGGTGGAGCGGGGCAAGGTCGTGCTGGCCGAGTTCAATTACGGCGGCAAGCTGGCGCCGAGTTTTCCGTCCTGGCTGATCGATGGCACGCGCCCATCGCGGCTGGCGTGGCTGCTCAAGGAGCGGATTTTGCCGCCGCTGTACTGGCGCGGCATGCTCAAGGGACGCGAATGGCTGGCCAGGCCGGCCCTGGCGGACGCGTGAGGCCTGCGCGGTGACGCTCGTCGCGCTGCTCGGTTTCGCGGTCGGCATCGTGCTGGCGCTGACCGGCGCCGGCGGCGGCATCCTGGCCGTGCCGCTGCTGGTGTTCGGCGCCGGATTGTCGATGGCCGAGGCGGGGCCGATCGGTTTGGTGGCGGTCGGCCTGGCGGCCAGCCTCGGGGCGGGCATGGGCCTGCGCAGCGGCACCGTGCGCTACAAGGCGGCGCTGCTGGTGGCCGCCGCCGGGGTGGTATGTTCGCCGCTCGGGCTGTGGCTGGCGCAGCGCATGCCGAACCGGCCGCTGACGGCCGTCTTCGCCATCGTGCTGCTGTACGTGGCGGTGCGCACCTGGCGCCGCTCGCGCTGCACGCTTGACGCGCCGGCGCCACGCCGCAAGCCGCCGCCGTGCCGGCTCGACCTCGCGCGCGGCAAACTGAATTGGACGGCGCCGTGCGCACGGGCGCTGTGCTGTTCCGGGCTGGTGGCGGGGGGCTTGTCCGGCTTGCTGGGCGTGGGCGGCGGCTTCGTCATGGTGCCTGCGCTGCAGCGCTTCACCGACCTGGGCACGCAATCGGTGCTGGCGACCTCGCTGGCGGTCATCGCACTGGTCTCGATGTCGGGCGTGGCCGCCAGCGCCGCCACTGGGCATCTGCAATGGGCGGTGGCCTGGCCGTTCGCGCTGGGCGCGCTGGCCGGCATGAGCGCCGGGCGGCTGGTGGCGGCGCGTCTGCCGGGTGCCCGCCTGCAACAGGGTTTTGCGCTGGTGTCGGCGCTGGTGGCGGTCGCGCTCCTGGTGCGCGCCATTGTCTAGCCTGTCGGACTTGGGGAGTCGAAGCGAGAAAATAGCTGGGCGAGGCCAGATTTTGACGATTTCGCAGTGCCAATAGCGAGCTATTGGCCGAGAAAGAGGCGAAATATGGACCATCCCAGGTATTTTTGCAGCCGACGATCCCAAGTCCGACAGACTGCTAGCCTGAATTTTGCATAAAAAAGGGCAAGAATGCCGTAAGTGATTGATAAAATGTGAGTTATCTAGAAACACAGCTATCAACAAAAACGCCACCTTGCCCGACATGAATTCTACCTCAGAGCAGC
>NZ_WHJH01000129.1 GCF_011682145.1 Massilia mucilaginosa | reverse complement strand
TAGCGCTAAGTAAAGTCGGGGAATGGCAGCAGCGAATCAATCTGGCTGTTGGGGCACGTCGGGAGACGTTCCAGCACGATGGCCAGCCAGCGCGCCGGATCAAGGCCGTTGAGCTTGGCGGTAGCGAACAGACTCTGGATGGCGGCAGCGCGGCGGCCCGCGCGTTCAGAGCCAGCGAAGAGCCAGTTTTTCTTGCCGATGGCGATGGGACGGATCGCGTTCTCGACCGGGTTGTTGTCGATTGGCAGGGTGCCCGAGCTGGCGTAACGCTGCAGCGCCGGCCAGCGCTTGAGCGCATGATCGATTGCCTTGGCCGTGCCGCTGCCGGCCGCCACGGTTCGCTGGTTCACCAGGAGCCAGGCGTGCAGTTCGGCCAGCGCCGGCAGCGCCAGTTGTTCGCGCAACAGCATGCGCTGCGGTGGGTCCAGTCCGACGCCTTGCTGCTCGATCGCGTAAAGCTTGGCGATACGCTGCAGTGCCTGCTCGGCGACGGGGCTCTTGCTGGCGGCATGCACATCGAAGAATTTGCGGCGGATGTGGGCCAGGCAGGCCAGCTCGGTAGGACCGTCGGCGAACATCGCCTTGTAGCCGGCATAGTCGTCCACCATCAGGTGGCCGCGCCAGCCGTGCAGGAACGAGCGCGCGTGGGCGCCGGCGCGGCTGGTCTGGTAGTCGAACACGACGATCGGCGGGCCGTCATCGTGCACGCCGGAACGATAGGCCCACAGGTAGGCGTGGCGCGTCTTGCCACTGCCCGGATCGAGCTGGCGCACTGGCGTTTCATCGGCATGCAGGCAATCGTGCTGGCGCAGCAGTTCGGCCAGCCGGTCCGCCAGCGGCTGCAGGGCCACGCCGATGCGCCCGATCCAGTCGGCCAGGGTCGAACGGGCCAGTGGCACGCCCTGGCGCGTTGCGATCTGCTCGATCCGGTACAGCGGCAGGTGGTCGAGATACTTGCAGGCGGCGATCCAGGCCAGCAGGCCCACCGCGGCCATGCCACCATCGATGACGGCAGCCGGGATCGGCGCTGCTGTCACCGTCTCGCAGGGACGGCAAGCATATTGCGGACGAATGTGGCGGTGCACGAAGAAGCGCGCTGGCTCCACGTCCAGTTGCTCGCTGACGTCCTCGCCGATCTTGACCAGGTCGGCGCCGCACTGGCCGCACTGGCACGACTCGGGCTCATGGCGGTGCTCGATGCGCTCCAGTTCCGGCGGCAGCGGTTGGCGGCCGGCGCGCTTGCGTGGCGGTTTGACGGGTGCCTGGCTGCGCAGTTCCTCATCGATGGCCGCGAGGTCCATATCGACGGTTTCGTCGAACAGCATGCGCTGTTCCCCGACCAGTGCTTCGCTGGCCTTGCCAAAGCGCACGCGCTTGTAATAAGCCAGCTCGAACGTCAACGCCTTGATCTTGAAGTCCTTCTCGGCCAGCCTGGCCTGCTGCTGTTCGATCAGCGCCTGCACCTGCGCCAGCAGCGCTGGGGCGATGTCGGTGCGGGCAAGTTCGTCGAGCAGGTTCATGCCGAGCAGTTTACCGGTCTTGGACGACGTTTACAAGTGCAACAGTTTACGTCGTCATAAGCGCCACTGCGCAGGGGCGGGCGCCGACAGGCGCTGCCAGTCCACGCCAGCGATGAGCCACTGCCACTGTTCGGCACTGACCTGCCAGCTTGCCTCGTCGGCTGCGGGCCAAATGAACTGGCCACGGTGCAGCCGGCGCAGGCACATCCAGACGCCGGTGCCATCCCAGCACACCACTTTTAAGCGCGTGCGGCGCCGGTTGGCAAACACGTACGCCGTGCCGTCGCAGGGCGGACGGCCCAGCGCCTGCTGCACGTGCAATGACAGCCCATCAATGCCAGTGCGCATATCCACCGCCGCAGTGGCAAGCCAAATGCTATCTGCCGACACATCCATCACAGCGCCCGCATCAACTCGGCCAGCCAGCTGGCCGGCACGTCGAGCGGCACGGTCACGGTCCAGCCGCGTTCGCTGCGCAGAAC
>NZ_WHJH01000128.1 GCF_011682145.1 Massilia mucilaginosa | reverse complement strand
CCGGCCAGAGTTCGTGCTTCGTTGGCTCTTGCATGTTCGTGACTCCTGAGTTGATGGAGTACCGATTCTGGATGCCGAAAATTAGCAATGGAAGGTGGGGTAAATAGACCGCTTACTCTTGAATCATCAGCACCAGGTCGCAAGCAATCTTCGTGTCGGGGTGGATGAAGTGACCGTGCTCAAGGAAAAACGATCGATGATTTTTGTGAATCTTACAGTCAGTGGTGCCCCAGAACCTCCAAGCCTCATCAATGCAAACAAGGTCGCCGGGCTGCACAGTAGTATCAGTGTGCGCGCCTTTCTGGTCGTCGTAGTACGGAAAGAAATCTGGCTCGAATACCTTGGCGTTATCGACGTGGACGACAAGCCCATACTTAGCCTCGTCGTCGCCGGGATTCTTCACTTTAAGATAGGCGTGTATCTTTTCCTGAGATATGCCATCAATATTGGTCACAACGCGGCGCCCCTCCCGGATCGCGGGCACTACGACCTCAGAAACCACCTCGTAGCTCTTGCCTGACCTCATGAGGCCCGTGTAGACGTTAATTGGCATGCTTACCTGCCTTAGCGATCAACTGACGTGTTAAAAAAGCCGAGAGCTCGTACACTGCGACAGAGACAGCAACGAACCACATGGGTACAACCGCGTGACCGATGGATGTAAGTGCGGCTACGCATTCGAACGATTCTTGAAGATGAGGACACATAGTTAACCGATCACAGGAATACGACGGATTACAAAACGGGTGACATACGCGGACAACAGGATCGGTATGCCAGCGGTCACGTTGAACAGATCGAGGAAATACCAGACGTTGGACGGTATTCCACCGAGCGAACCTGACAGCCCGGAAGCGTCTGGCAACAGCGGCGTGAGCAGCGACAGGAACTCGGTCACGATGAAGAACAACGCGAAGAAGACGACAAACTTGACCATCACCGAACGGAAGACGAATCCGACTACGGTGTTGACGGCAGCTAGCAGAAGAACCCACATAACGCCCCCTTAGGCTCTGAGAATGATGAAAGCGCCCAACATCATCCAGACGAAGGCCATGACGGCGTACAACGTGGACTTGGAGTCATCGAGCACCGCGCAGTGCGACTCCATGACAATCTGTTTTTCGAAAATGCTGAAAGAGGGCTTCGGACAAACCGAACTGTGCGAAGGCACAACGAAACTTCGAAGCGACGGCATCAGGTTTAACAATGGCGACAAGATCGCCGAAGCAGTCGGCGTCGTTTCCATGGATGGCGCGGCCACTCCCGGGTCCGCGCCCCAATCGACACGCACCGTCGGCACGTTCACCACGTTCACATTCGTCAACCCGACGGGCGTCGGCGTCGGATTAGGGTCCGGCGTCGGATTAGGATTCGGATTGCTTGAGCCGCCGGCATCAAGCGAGATAGGCACAGGACCTGTGCCGGGAGCGACTGCAGGCACGAGCAGATCACCAATCGTCGGGTTCAACGCAGGGTTCTCAAATTGCCACGCCTGCACCTCCGCAGCGGTAACCGGCGACGTAGCCAAATAGGGAAGGCCGTTGTACCCCGGCTGGGCGGCGGCGTTGGCCCATGCGCTGTTGACAACCTTAGCCAGCGTGTCGGCATTGATCGCCTTAGCTTTGTCGGTTGTAGACATTGACGCAACAGCCTCATCGAGCGACGAATACTGCTGCGTGCCGGTCCCGGCGACAGGAGCCTTGATGCTGATCTGCGCAGAATTCGGGTAGTTACTCGTCCACCAGGTGTCATCGAATTCCTGACCGTAACCGGGATCGCAGGCCGTCCCGCTACTGCCATTCCAGATTTTACAAGAGCTTTTGTAGTGATACGACCCGCCGAGCGTCACTGTTCCATTGGGATTGACCATCCGGTTAGATGGCTGACCAGAATTCCACACGCGGGTGCCTCGAACAGTGCGGCCAGTGAAATCGGGATTGGGCGGATAGGTCCAGTACGAGCCATCGAAAATGTGATCGATGAACTCCTGCTCGCTGAAGTAAAGAGCGACGACATCGCCGCTGCCGAAACAAGGTAAGCGCGATTTCTACCGCACCTTGACGTTGCCCTAATCGACGGGCAAGCGGCTGTTAAACAGCAGTAAAGTTGAACGGCAACAGATCGGCAATGTCGGCACCGGCCTGGCGCTGCGGCAGTT
>NZ_WHJH01000127.1 GCF_011682145.1 Massilia mucilaginosa | reverse complement strand
TCGCTCAGGTTGAACAACTGCTGGATCAGCAGGACCCGAACCATCAGTTCGGTCGGGAACGGAGGACGCCCGCCGCGTTCGCGGCCGGGACGTGGAGCCGCTTCGTCAACCGCATCGGCAAGCGCGATGAAGTCGACATGCTGCTCCATCACCTTGAGCGCATCACCAAGCTTATTCAGCTTGGCTTCGCGCTCTTGGTCGGCAAACAGACTCGTCTTGATCATGAAATTGGGGCAGCAACGTGGAGCCGCTATGATGCCACGGCTGGGTCGGTTTTTCGAGGTCCCCCATAGTGACCGGGGCGAATTCAACATTCAAGGAGTAATGCCCGGGCTGACCTGAAATGTATACTGATATTGCATATGAATCAATATCCGCCAACCTCTCCCTAAACACACAAATTGTCCGGCGCGAGCCTAAACCCACATAGCTTTCAATTTCTTTAGCATCCATAGTTTAGAATTCAATTAGATTGCCATCAGGGAATGCTTTGCGCATCAGTTCGCTCTTTATGTCTGGGCAGTCTTTGTACCACCAATAAGGTACATCCTCGGATGGCTGAACGTGTTCATACATGCCAATAAATCCGAGCAATTCTATCGGATTATCTGCCTTGAAGATAAAACCATCTCTTTCGGCGAGCCACAAGGCATCGTGTGGCCAACATCCGTCGTCATCCAGTTCTCCTTCAATGGAGAGCGCATAATTTCAGTCGCGAATAATCTTAAGGCAGGTATTCCAGAGATTGAAATTGCTTGCCAATATATCGTATTCTACATTCACATTCGGTTTTTCGAGTCCGCGCTTGGCAGCGCTTACCTGGTTCGCCAGAGTCCCTTTCGGCACGGTGATTCGTTTCGTGGCTTCTTACAGCGTTAGACTCTGGGCAAGCGCCAGCTTGACCGCCTCGGCCCGAAACTCCGGCGTTGTGGGATTGATTTCATGTTTTCACTCCCGTTGACAAGTTATCAAACGGAAGTGTCCGAGAAAGTCAGCTTACCTCCGGGCTGCCTAATGTTCAGCCCGTGGTAGTTTGTCGGCACTGACCCCGAGCCCGTGGTACTTTGTCGGCACTGACCCCGAGCCCCCGAGCCCCTTGACCCGAGCCCCTTAGCTCGGGGCCCCTGGTTACATCTGCTTTGCCTCACTCGCAATTTGGTAGAACGTTTCGGCTGCGTCATCGTCCAAAGGTTCAATTTCGCGTGCGGTAAGGACGCCGATGATGATCTCTTTTAGCCTGGACCTGTCTGTGATCGTCCCATTGTCTAATCCGATCAAATACTCGATTTGGCGTAACACCGACAACAGTGCGGTGCTACTCGGGTATTTGTCGAGCAAGGCGCTGCATTTCTGCCTGCCAAGCTCTAAAAGTTGCTGTCTGCTCATGGTGTTGGAACCTCTACAAAAATGTCTCTGTCTTTTACGAAGTACTGTATCCCGCCACCCTGCGTCATATACGGCTGCGTTGGAACTGTCCACGTATCAAGTATATCCGCAGCAGTGCTCTGTAACGCAGGGGTGTTCTTTGTTGGCGTGTAGAGCGTCGGCACACGTCCGGCAGGATTGATACCGATGGTCTCCGCAGGTGTGCCAATTGTCGTGAAATAGTTACCCATTTTTCCATCCATCGGGTACTGCAGATAGTTTTTACCCGCCGTCAGTTCTGTCACTGAGACCGGCAGTGAAAAGTCAATTCCCGCCAAGTGACCAGCAGCGCGTTCCGGCTTATAGCCGGCGTCTGCATAGAACTTGTATGCCGTTTCGTAGCGGCTTAGCTGTTGAAATTGCGACGACGCTCGCGCAGCCTGGCTATCTGCGATATTGCCCATGACCCGCGCGCGGATCGCTGCCGGATCTGCAGCGGATGCCTTGTTTGCCCCTTCACACGCGCAAGTTTTCGCCAGGCCAAACGGATCGACCCAGGCGCTCGGATTCGGCGCATATTGGTACGAGTTGCTTCCTCCCGCAAGTCCGATCGGATCGAGCGAAACATATCGCCCGCAATCCGCGTCATAGTAGCGGAAGCGGTTGTAGTTCAAGCCCGTTTCGCTGTCGTGATACTGCCCCAGAAAACGGATCGGCTGGAACTGTGCAGCATCATTCGCCGCCTCAGCCTCGGTAGCGGCCACACTGTGGCGCTGCGGCGCGGGCTGGACGACCCGCAGCACGT
>NZ_WHJH01000126.1 GCF_011682145.1 Massilia mucilaginosa | reverse complement strand
TTTTCGCCGCTGGCAAGTCGCGCAGCACCCGGCGCAGCCATGTGTAAGGCTCCAGGCCATTCGCTTTGGCCGTCTCCAGCAGCGAGTAAATAACCGCACTCGCATTAGCTCCAGCTACCGTGTCGCTAAACAGCCATGCCTTGCGGCCCACCACGAATGGACGAATCGCGTTCTCGCATCTGTTGTTATCGATCGGCAGGTCACCGCGCTCGGTGTAACGTGTCAGGCGACTCCAGTAGTCGCGCATGTACGACAGTGCCTTGCCCAGCGCGCTCTTCGGCGTCACGCCTGGCAAGGATTTGTCCAGCCACGCCTTCAGCGCCGCGAGCGCCGGCACGCTGTGCGTCTGCCGCGCCAGCAGGCGCTCCGCGTCGCTGGCGTCCTTGCAGTCGCGCTCAATGCTATACAGTTTGCCGATCATGGCGACCGCCTCGTCTGCCAGACCGCGCCGCCCCTTAGGCTGGACTTTCACGGCCTCGACGAAACGTCGGCGCACGTGCGCCCAGCACGCCATGTGCTCAATGCCGTCAGTGCGCGCAAGCTGGTTATAGCCATCGTAGCCGTCGGTCATCAAGAAGCCACGATAGTCGTGCAACAGGCGCATCGGCACCTGGGCCCCGCGGCCCGGATCGTAGTCGAACAGCACCACCGGCTGGCCCGGTGGTCCGCCCGTCTGCACCCACATATAGCTGTTCGACGTTGGCTGCTTCCCAAGCGCCTTGAGTACCTGCACCACCGTCTCGTCAACGTGGATAAAGGGTGACTCAAGCAGCGCATCGCGCATCAGGTTGTGCAGCGGTTGGAGCAACCGGCCGGCGCCGATCACCCAGCGCGCCAACGTCTGGCGGGGCACGGTCACGCCATGGCGGTCGAGCACGTATTCAAAGCGGTACAGCGGCAGGCCATCAATGAACTTGACGATCAGCAGCATGGCGAGGAAGTCGGCGCTGGCGTTGCTCTTGGGAAGAGGCTGCGGTGGCAGCGGCGCCGTTACCGGCGCGTGCTCGCTGCCGGGGCAGCCGTAGCGCTTACGAATGTGGCGCAACACGCGCACCTGCATCGGTACGATGTCGAGCTGTTCGCTAACGTCCTGCCCGATCTCGACCATCGGGGTGCCACACGGACAGGTGCGTTCAGCAGCGGGGACGTCGTGGACCACGTCGACGCGCTGCAACTCCGATGGTAACGGCGCGCGCTTGCCACGCGCCGGCTTGGATGCGGGTTTGCCCTTGCCCGGCTCCAACTCGGTTGGCAACGGCGCAACGTCCTGTATCTCGGTGCTGTCGGCGGCGAGCGTCTCGGCCTCGTCGAACAAACGCCCCTGGTTCGCCGACTGCTCCGAGCTGGCGCCAAACATGCGGTGGCGCGCCAGGATGAACTGTTCGAGCATGTGCTGCATGTGGTTTAGCGCCTGCGTCTTGACATCATTGTGCGAGGCGATGACCGCGTGCAGCAGGGCCGTTAAGGAGGCTGCGTCGGTGGGCAAAACGGGCGGCAACACCAGCTCCGGGAGCTGGTAGCGCGGGGGTAAAATGGAAGGTTTTGCGACGGCTTCTGGCATGCACTATTTTACCAAATCCCCCTATGAAACGGAACCGAAATGCAAGGTTTTATGAGGAGCATTTCGCCATAAATCGAAGCCTTCCAACAGCCATTCAAACTGCTGTATCGTCACCGTTTGGGTGGCTCCGTCGGCCTCACGCGGCCATGCAAATTTTTCCGCCTCAAGACGCTTGAGCCAAAGGCAGAAACCGTTGCGATGCCAGTACAAGACCTTGATCTTGTTGCGATGCCGGTTGACGAACACGTACAACGCGCTTCCGAAAGGATCGAGCTTTAGTTCCTGCTCAACCAGCGCTGACAGTCCATCAATCGACTTCCTGAAGTCGACCGGATCGCGGCACAGATAGACCTGTTCGATACGACAGCCGGGGTGCATCAGCGCGCTCCCGGGTGTGACTGCTCCAGCGCCGCCAGCCAGACCGGTGCCGGCAGCGCGGCCATCTCGAGGCGCAGCCCCGACGGCAAAATCAGTGTGCAAGCGGCCGATGGCGGCGCGGCCTGTGCAATGCGAACGGCGACGAATTTGCCGTGTACCGCCGATGCTGCCTTGCCGTCCACTGTCAGCAACTTCTGGCGCCAGTAGTACAGCGATGCCAGCGACAGACCATGACGCTTCGCGTAGACAGTCACCGCGACGCCTTCCTGCCGAATCGCGGCAACGTGCTTCTCCCAAAAAACGGTCGTGTTTTCCATGCTTGCTCCGGTATCAAATCGAAGTAGCAAGAATGCGGAAATTCGGATTAGCCAGCAAGTCTGGGGTTTATGGAGCGCTTAC
>NZ_WHJH01000125.1 GCF_011682145.1 Massilia mucilaginosa | reverse complement strand
ATTTTCGGCATCCAGAATCGGTACTCCATCAACTCAGGAGTCACGAACATGCAAGAGCCAACGAAGCACGAACTCTGGCCGGCGCGCCTGCAGGCGCAGGCCGAATCCGGGCAAACGATTCGTGCCTGGTGCGCCGTCAACGGCGTTACAGAAGCGACGTTTCACTACTGGCGCAAACGCCTGGCGAGCACCGGCGCGCGCGCGGCGCAATTCATCGCGCTGCCTGATCCGACCGGATGCGCCGCCATGCTGGAAGTAGAGACGCCAAATGGTTATCTGGTACGCTTGGGCAGCCCGGCACACGTGGAGTGGCTGGGCGCTGTCCTGGCGGCGCTGCGCTGATGTGGGGCACGCCGCAAGGCATGGTGTACCTGGCGACGGGCCAGCACGACATGCGCAAGTCGATCAACGGCCTGGCACTGGTGGTCGCCGACACCCTCGGTCTTGATCCGGTCAGCCCGCACTGGTTCGTATTCTGCAATCGCGCCCGCAACCGGATCAAGATCCTGCACTGGGATACGAACGGGTTCTGGCTGCATTGCCGCCGGCTGGAGCAAGGTCGGTTTCACTGGCCCGACGGTGCTGATGATGCCCACACACTCGAGGTGACGGCGCGCCAGTTGCGCTGGCTGATCGACGGCCTGAAATGGCAGAACGCAATTGCACACCAGCCGATGTCGCCGCGCGCCATGCGCTAAAAAATGTTTCAAAAGCGTGCAGTTTACGTAAACCCAAAACGCAAAACGCTTTGGTAAAGTAGCTGCATGCACCTGCCTGAACTCCTTGCCACCCTGCCTGCCGAACTGCGCGACTATATCCGCCAGTTGGAAGGGCGCGCGAGCGCCCTGGAAGCACGCAACCTCTTCCTTGAAGAGCAGTTCCGGCTGGCGCAGCTCAAGCGCTTTGCGCCATCGAGCGAGAAGCTGGGCGCGCAGGGTTGCCTGTTCAATGAAGCCGAGCAGGACGCCGTTGCGTTCCCTGATGAAGAAATTGATGAGGACGCCGTCGCGCCAGCATCGGCGCCTAAAAAACGGGGGCGCCGTGCCTTGCCCGCCCATCTGCCGCGCAAGCGTGTCGAGCACGATTTGCCCGAGGCAGAGAAGGTCTGCGCTTGCTGCCAAGGCGCGCTGCATCGCATGGGCGAGGAAACCAGCGAGCAGCTCGACATCATCCCCGCCACGGTCCAGGTGCTGCAGCACGTGCGCTTTAAGTATGCCTGCCGCCAGTGCGACCGGCACGGCGAGACGAGCAAGATCATTACTAGCCCCATGCCGGCTCAGCCCATCCCCGGCAGCAACGCCAGCCCCGGCACGGTTGCCACGGTGCTGACCGCCAAATACGCCGACGGCATGCCGCTTTACCGGCAGCACGACTGGCTGCTGCGCGGCGATGTCGATGTAGCCCGCGGCACGCTGGCGCAATGGTGCATCAAGGCCGGCGTGTTGCTGACGCCGCTGTACGCGGCGCTGCACCGGGAGTTGTTGACCAATCCATTTATCCACGGCGACGAAACGACCGTCCAGGTGCTTAACGAGGCGGGCCGCAAGGCAGAGAACACCTCATACATGTGGGTCTACCGTAGCGCCATCGGCAGCGAACGTCCAGTGGTGCTGTTCGAGTACCAGCCCGGTCGCGGGCATGAGCATCCTGAGCGCTTTCTGGCCGGTTACAGCGGTGCCGTGATGACCGACGGTTACGCCGCCTGGCGCATGCTGGGCGGAATCAGGCACCTCGGTTGTTTGGCGCACGTGCGCAGGCGCTTTGATGAAGCGCTCAAGGCGCAGAAAGGGCCGCCTGGCCGCGCCAAAGAGGCGCTGGACATGATTGGCAAGCTGTATCACCTTGAATCGACGGTCAGAAAGAAGGCGCCGCCTGAAGGACGTTCCCTCATCGAGGAAATTTACCGATGGCGACAAGAAAGGAGCCGTCCGATACTGGAGGTCCTGCACGCTTGGCTGGTAAAGAACCAGGCCGAGGTCATGCCGAAATCACTGATCGGCAAGGCCATCAGCTATACGCTGGGTCAATGGGCCTACATCTATCGTTATATCGACGATGGACGCGCCCCGATTGATAACAATGTGATCGAACGCGATATCAGGCCGTTTACCATTGGCCGCAAGGCGTGGCTGTTCTCGAATTCAGTCGCCGGCGCCGATGCCAGCGCTGTGATCTACAGCCTGATGCTCACATGCCGCGCCTGCGGAGTCGAACCGTATGCCTACTTGCGGCACGTGCTGACAGAACTGCCGCAGCGCCAGGCCGGTGCCGACATTGCCGATCTGTTGCCGTTCAACTTTACTGCTGTTTAACAGCCGCTTGCCCGTCGATTAGGGCAACGTCAAGGTGCGGTAGAAATCGCGCTTAC
>NZ_WHJH01000124.1 GCF_011682145.1 Massilia mucilaginosa | reverse complement strand
ACGTGCTGCGGGTCGTCCAGCCCGCGCCGCAGCGCCACAGTGTGGCCGCTACCGAGGCTGAGGCGGCGAATGATGCTGCACAGTTCCAGCCGATCCGTTTTCTGGGGCAGTATCACGACAGCGAAACTGGCTTGAACTACAACCGCTTCCGCTACTATGATGCTGATTGCGGGCGGTATGTTTCGCTCGATCCGATCGGACTTGCGGGCGGCACTAACTCGTACCAATATGCGCCGAATCCGAGCGGGTGGGTCGATCCATTTGGCTTGACGAAAACATGCAATTGTAAGAGCGGAGATAAGGATGCAGCAGGCTCGCCATACATTGATCCAAAGGACGTAGCGGGAAAGACTCCAGCACAAATTGAGGCCGTAGCGCTCGCGATGGGTTTACAGACCAAAGGTCCAGCCCCTAAAGCTGGGCGCGGTGCGTTTGTTGATCCAATCACTGGTGAGCAGCGGGTACTGGTTCATCCTGGTGGTCCCCACCCACACTCTCATGTGAATAACCCGCAAGGGCAGCGATTGGATATCAATGGAAATGTGGTTGCCCCGGAATCTCCAGCCGCGCATCTCCCGTTAGGAAATTAACAGAAGGAATTACGATGCATGATTGGACATTTGTATCACTAATATTTGACTGGAAAGGTGCACGTCTTTCCCTTAGTCTACGCAACTCAAGTTCAGAGATCGTTTCTTTGATTGCAGAGAAAGTTGTCAATCTCTCGGTGCCAAAGCGAGATGAATGGGGGCGAAGTGTAAGCGTAAATGAGGTCACCGGACCTACTTTACAGCCGGATGGAACTGAAGTACTCCGGATTGAGATGCAATCAGGGGATATCATTGAAATTACGGCAGGTTCTTTCGTTTTGCCATATTAATGACTGGGCTTATTATTTCACAATGGAAGTGCTGGCGTAACTATTCAGCCGCTACGCGGCAGGCGTGATGGGATCGCCAGTAAACGCGCGGCGCAGCACTTCCAGCATGCTATGTCCCTGTTTGCGTAGCGTGTCGAGACAGGATCGGATGGTGCAGAAATTGTCGGCGCGGCAGTGGTGCGGAAGCACCCGGATATCTTCTGTTTGACCTTGGGCATGCGGACAGCCCGTTCTGCAATATTGTTGGAGAACGGGACGTTTGCATCGGCGATGAAGCGCAAGGCGGACTCGGCGTGCGTCCGGAAGCGGCCCAGCAGGTTGTGGGCGTCGGACTGTTTGCAGCGGCCGCGTTTTCCGTCGGGCTTGATTTTGGGAGGATTCAGTTGTTCGCCCGCGCGCACGATGTCGAAGTAAACGGTGGTGAAGGCGGCGATGGCCCCGGCGTCGAGTGGGCGCCCCTGCTGGCGCGTCGCCGCGCCCAGTCGTTGGGCGTTGAGCAGCAGTTCCGTCATGGCGGCCGGCCAGTTCTGGCCCGTCATCTCTTGCACATAGACCAGTTCCCGAAGGAGATGGGCATTGCACAAGGCATGCAGGCCATCGTCGAGTTTCCAGTAGGAAGCCCAGCAGTCGTGCACCAGGACGCCGAGGCGCTTGGGAAGAATGCCATGCGCGACGATAGCCTCCATGCCGCGCTTTGCGTGCATGCCATACCAGGTGAGATTGCCCGTGGCCGCCACGTGCATCCAGTACAGCTTGCCGTCCACACGCAGGCCCAATTCGTCGGCGCACAGCACCGGCGCGAGGTGCAACGGCCGCGCTATCAGCGCGGCCGTGCCCTGCAGGGCCGCGCTGGCCTCGCCAACCCAGGCGTGCAGCGTTGCCGGCGACACCGACAAGCCCGTCATCTCGAAGATCAACTCGGCGGCGCGAGCATACGGCAGCATCTGCCCTTGGGTCAGATGCACGCCCAGTGCGCGCACGTTCTGACCGTATTGGGCCGCTTCGCTCACTGCGGCGGGAAAGCTGCTGTCGTGCCGCTGTCCGCAGGCGCAAACAACGGTATAGGCGCGGTGTTCGATTACCCCGAAGCTGAGCACTGGCACATCGAATATCTGACGCCGTTCCAGCACTTGTGCCTGATCCAGGGTCAAGGCGCTGTGGCAGCGCTTGCAGTGCGACGGCGGCAGATAATCCTTCGTTCCCGTGGGTACGGCCACCCGCTTGAGCGTGCTGCCTTTGTGGCCGGGCTGGCCTCCGACCGCCTTGTCGGACTTCCCGCGCAGCGAGCTGGTCTTCGGCTTTTTCGCCAGTCCATCCGAGGAAGGCGGCTTACTCGAATTCTCACTGTTCATGCCCAGCTTGGCCTCGACCGCGTCCAGGCGCGCAAAGAGGGCGTCGATGACGCCTGTCTTTGTCGGTAAGCGCGATTTCTACCGCACCTTGACGTTGCCCTAATCGACGGGCAAGCGGCTGTTAAACAGCAGTAAAGTTGAACGGCAACAGATCGGCAATGTCGGCA
>NZ_WHJH01000123.1 GCF_011682145.1 Massilia mucilaginosa | reverse complement strand
AGCTTTCGCTGCCGTCGGCCATCTGCACGCCGACGCTGACGTTCTTGCCCATCAGCGTCTTGAGTTCGATGGAACCGTCTTTCGAGATCAGGCTCAGGTTGAAGATGTACTGGTCCGAAATCGTCGTGGTGCCGCTCATCGACTCGATCAGCAAGCCTTTGATGGGCGAGTAAAAGCGCAGCAGGCGCGAGGTGTCGACATAGTCGGCGGCGCCTCCACCGCCACCTCCGCCTCAGACCTCGCAGCATCACCTGTCAACACCTAAACGGCATTACTGGCGAGGCTGTATGTCAATGTCGGCACTGACCCCGTATCCGCTGTATGACAATATTGGCACTGACCCCTGTACCCTGCCACTGTCCACTGCTGTGCTACTTTCATCACGCGTCCGCCCAAAAGACGAGAGTAAACGCGATTTGCCCGAAGTTTACAAGCCCTGCTGGTAAGTCATTGAAAGTAAACCGTTTCTGCCGACGTGTGCGGAGTTGTGTATAACGCCATGACTTGAAGCTTAGTCAAGTAGGAGCTTCAAAAATCCTCCGCCGACTAACGTAGCGACGAAGATCACCGCGCACCAGTACACGCGTTTTTCATTGCGACTCATCTTCTTCCAAGTCTCATCATCTGGACCACCTTGACCTGCCATTTTTTTACTCCTTATCCTTAGGTTTATTTAACGGTGCTGAATACGTAAAAGGCGCCGTGCCAAACGCCACCTTGCCCGGACTTCCGACGCCCAACTCAAGCGCATATAATCCTCCGTAGGCATGCGAAACTGCGGCGACTGCATTAACTCTCCAGGGCGTTGGTATTGATAGAAATACTTGATTCCCAGAACCATTTAAAAACCCGTTGGTAGAGTCGGCGTCGTTCGCTCCAAAAATCCACCCGGCGGTTGCGGTAACTGAGGGCTTGACTGATGTGTTTGATTCTGTACTGACAACAACCCCGCCTCCAACATAGGCTGTTCCATCATAAGTGTTAACCACCGCAGAGCCAGCACCGCTCAAAGAACCAACCCCAACAGCATAGTAATTAGGACGAAGCGGGCTAGGATGATCAAACCCGGCAGATTTCGCCCCCATATAGTTCCACCCCGGGCCGAAGGGGTTGGTACGTGCCGCATGGGCGATACGTTCGGCGTCGTCACTCATTTTCGCGGCGCTGCGGAAATAGATGTCACTTGCGGCAGATGCATTTTTAGCCGCTTCGCGGTACGCCGCACCGGAAGCCTTATTGCCACTCGCATAGGCCAGCTCCGATGCACGGTTCAACTGGAATGCATGGGCAAACTGCTGCGCGCCGGCGTCGCTGAGGCTGGCAATAGTCGGTCGTGAGTCATTCGCAAGCGGCCCCAAAGCGTCCTTCTGCGCAGCGCTACTTTGCAAGGCGTCAGCTCCCGCCTCAGCCATCAACACGGCCTGTTGTAGCGCCGGTGAAGTTTGATTTTTCGCCATGTCCGCTTCAGCTTTGGCACCATTGCTACCAATGAAAACATTGGGTGACCCATCGGTAATGAAAGCGCCGCAGGCAATCTTATCGCTCACCCTGGCTGCCGGCAAGCCGTTAATAAATACGGTGGGGCTGCCAGTCGCGATCGGCGGGGGAGCGCTGTCGTGCTTCGAGCACACCGTCTCGTCCACGCTCGCCCGCGCCGCCTTGATACCGTTGGTGAACACATTCCCGGAACAAGGCCCGATGATCTTGCCGGTAACGTCACCGCCTCCACCGCCTTTCGGACCGTCGCCAGGCTTCGTGTGGCCGATCGGATCGCCTAATCGCGCTGCTTGAGGCATGCTTAACCCTCCACCGACTGGTCGAGCATGGCCTGTACCTCGGCAATACTGGAAAGACGCACCGCCGGCGACCCCGCCACGAACATCGATGCCTGATACAACTGCGCACGCAGATTTGGTGTGCCGCGTTCGGGGCGTTTCTCGAGCACATAGCTGCCAGCCTTGCGCCACACGGTACCCGTGTTCGGCACCACAAAATCCGGATGCAAGGGCGTGCCGGCGGCATCGAAGAACGCCCAGGCGTCATGCTCGACTTCGCGCGCATCGGTCTTGCGGCAAGCTTCATCATGGTTGGCAAACGCGTGCAGGGTGCGGCGCCGCTCGGACAACGCAAACACAGTCGACGCAATCGCCGGCGCCGAACTTGCGACCTCTTTCACTTCCGGCGCCTTCTTGTGGCGCAGCTTGACGCTTGCCAGCATTCCATCGAAGGTGGCATTCCACTCGTCAGTGAACTGGGTAAGGCAGGTCGCGGCGATCAGCATCGCCTTCACGTCGCCCGCTTCGGTACGGGGCAGCATGGTGATCACCTGGCGCTGGTGCATCAAGTGCCCTGCGCTGCGCCAGCGGTACGCGAGTTCGATGGCCGGCGTCTCGTCCAGCGTGCGTTCCACTCGGTTCAGCAAACGGAAATCGGGTAAGGAGTTGCCCAGTTCGGCGACCAGGCGGTCGGCGAAATTGACCAGCGAGTCGTCCCCTTGCGCATCCGCATGCGACATCACCACGCTGAACTCGCTCGGCCCCTCGTCGGCCAGCGTGAACATGTGCATGGTCTTGTCCTTGAGCTGCGCCGGCAGCTCGAAGGTCGCGTGATTGGTATGGTATGGCATGCTTGACGGTTCTTTCATCTTGGTTCTCTTTGGGGCGA
>NZ_WHJH01000122.1 GCF_011682145.1 Massilia mucilaginosa | reverse complement strand
CACAGCGCCACGTACCTGAATCAATTACGTCATTGCGCACACTCATCATGTCTGCAATCGTGAAACGACTTCAACGATGCCCCTGCTGCAATGTGGCTCGATATAACTTATGACACAGTAAGATTAGGGTTTTCCCACTAATACAACGCTACCGGTAGCGACTCGCGTTTGAAACGGCCATGCTCGCATTCGACGCGTTTCCCGGCTCAGATTAAGTGCAAATGACGAGCGGCTCGTGCTCGCGCTATCTGCAAATATGCTCGCAATCCATGGCAGCTGCTTGCATTCGACGGCAATGAGCTCGCACTAACTGCGAATGAAATTACGCCCACTTCGACAGGCCGCTTCCGACCGGCCCGGTCTACTTGCCAGCAGCTATCGCTGCGTCCTCGACCCATTTGCCCAAATTGTCTCGACCGTTGTTATTGTTCCACTGGTAATGGGGAAAGCCCTTTACCCTTAGCGAGCAGCAAGTCGTTGTCTGCTCGTGCAAATCTTTAATTTTGCTGATATCAATGGTTAAGATCCCGTTGCCCCGGGCGACGCTTTGCTCAATTTCATACTCAACCCATATGCTCTTGTCGGTGTGCGCACCGACAAGCACCACGGTAACGGAGGTACCCAATAATTGGTTGTCGATCCAATTCTGAATAGCCTTATCTCCTTGGCGCTTAACCTGCTCAAAATCCGCCTTGTCGATGGAACCAGACTTAGTGACCCCCGTCAGAACATTGCTGTTGCGCACATTCATCGCGCGGTGTACGTCATCGTATTTGAAGCTGAAGAATACTTTGCGAGCCATATTTTCCTCCACGCGCAGTGGCGCCTATTTGTTCAAATGTCTAATTATTTCGCTGATGGTCTTGGACATTTCTTTGGGTGAATTGCTAGGATCGACGAGTTTCTGGATCTTTGGGATGACCCACTTGAACTGAGCATAGTACTTATCCAAGTCGACCGAGATTTCCTTCCATAGCTCCTCGGCCATGAAGCCAGTTGCGGCAACAGGGATTGGCAGAAGCCCATGCTCCAACGCGATCTCAAATTCGCGTCTGACCCCGTTGGCATTCACAAGGTCGCCCCCCTCAATCTTGTTTCCGAAGAAGAACAGGGCGACCCCAGCTAGGCTGATCATTCGTTGCCGATACTGTTCCCAGAGCTCCTTTAAATTCTCACCGTGCTGCGGGAAGGGGCGCACCACAAGTTGAGCCTCCGAGTACTTCTGCGGATCGCCGTAGATCGCTTCCAATGCGCCATTGATAACGGCGCTGCCGACACCCCAGCCAAAACCGTTGACCACTCGGCAGTTCGCTTTGACACAGTCAGCCGCGACATCATGAATGAAGTCGAGCGCGTCGCGTCGTGACCAAGTTCCGTATTCCTCGGCGCTCCCTGAAAAAAACACAGTGCGCTTGCGGTACAGCGCTTCAATTCTTCTTAAGATTTGGTTGATGTCGGAATAGTTGTCGACCAACAGGGTCTGGATACCGAAGCGCTTTAGGTCCTCAATGCGCAGCTCTTGTTTGCGGCGCCTGTATTTGAAGATCTCTTCATCGTCATCGGCCTGCTTCTGTGCCTCGCGCATAAAACAGTAGTGATTGCGCTTGGCTGTCCCCCCGTGAAGCCGGCTCAGCACATAATCGAGGTTTGGGTCTGTGAAGCTAAACCCGATGAACAGGAAGGTCTTAGAAACCAGGTCCCCACTCAAAGCCGTGATAAAGGGTGCACGGTCGACGTAGTACCTCTCGTATTGCTCCTTATAGATCACTGCATGTTGAGGCAAATTCACGTCACCATGCATCTTATAGACAATGGCGTCGCGCTTGGGCTTGCTAATGCTCAGATGCTCCACTTGGGATTTAACGTCTGGAACTCGGAACGCCGCGCGCAGTGCGTCCTCGATCAGGCTGTCGTAGTTGGTAGTCCAAAAACTTTGGATGGGCAGCCGCGCGATAATATCGTGCATCTCTGACGGCTCGGCCTGTTCCGAAAACTCGCGCAGGATTTTCTTGGCTAGGCCATCGCTGGTCCGCCGGCTGTTCACGTGAAATTGGGCCAGCGATATGAGGTCATGCTCCTTATCGACGTTTAGGCCCAGTTCATGCGCTATGTCTCGTAACAATTCAGGCCAGTCCACGTAGCCACACGCCTTGGACATCCCCGCGCCAGCGAAAATCGCTGCGCTGTCGTTGTGCAGGTCTTGGACAAAATCTTTGATGAAGCTATCGATAACGTTTTCTGGAGACATAGTTTAGAAACTCCTCAGGCTTTGAGGCAATTGCGAGCCTTTCTGATACCAGGACAGCGAGTTGCCTGCCGAGTTCTGGTCGATTCTGCGGTAGAGCTGAAGATACTCGTTACCATAGTAATTGCCAGAGGCGTCCCGCGTCGCGATGATCGCGATCTGCTCGTCTCGCTTCACGCCGTCTGCGAAACCCAGTTCCCAAGGACACCAGCGCGAGGTCATCGAATCCTTCGTTGCCAGAAACAGGAACACGTCGGCACCACGGATCACGCTACGGATGCGGGACGCGGTAGTAGCATCGGGCGTCTCAGGCATCGACGCGTCCTGCCAATCAATGTAGAGATCCATACCTTGCTCTTTGAGCCACTGCTGCAAGCCAATCGCTAGTTCTCGGTCCTTATGGCTGTGGCATAGGAAGCCTGTCTTCTGAAGATAGCTTTTGCTCTGTTGGTTCTTCACAAAATTTCGCGCTGCAGCGTTTGTAAGCGATCCATCAACCCCAGACTGTTCAGGAAGTCACGCCGCTGGTTAAATCGGGGGTATGCAAATCCTTCATATTCCACGGCAGCAGCGCCGCGACGTCATCCACGGTTTTCGCCGCTGGCAA
>NZ_WHJH01000121.1 GCF_011682145.1 Massilia mucilaginosa | reverse complement strand
ACTTCCTTCTGCGACGGCGAGAGCGAACTCACCCACTCGTCGCTCATTTGACGAAGATCGTGATCGGTAAGTGGAATTAGCTTTATTGACATTATTGAGTATTATGCAATAAAAACCGCTTCCATAGTGCACTCATTTGGCTTTTTTATCAGGGGAAGTGAACGGCTACGCATTAACTCCCTTCTACAGCGAGCTCGTATTCTCTTCGATTGTAATCAAACATCGCTAGAAACCACTCTTCCATAGATGGGAATTGATCTATTACTTGACCCGCTAGCCAGAATACTGCACCCGGGGCATGGGAGTTACTTTTGGATATAATAAAGAGGTCGATATCCTCCGTTGAAACAGCAAAAGCCATGAGCTCAGATCTACTAAAACCACATAAATCCTCTAAATTTTCCAAAGATTCCAAAATCTCATTAGCTCGCTCTTGCTTTTTTCCGCCAAGAAGATCTGCAATTCCAAATACGTCGATTGCTTGGAAAAACGAATTCCATCCGTTAGCATGCCTCAAAAATTCCTTATACCCAGCATCAAGCTCGATTCCCAAAATTAACTCAGCCTCTTGAATATCTTCATTAGAGGCTGCAATCTCAGGAAAACCATGTTGCCATAACCCATCCGGCGCAACCTCTGCAATCTTTTGCTTTACCATGTGCGCAATTACAATTTGCCTCATCCAGTCCATCATAAATCTCATAAATAAAGTATGTTGGCTTGTATCCACGTGGATAGTCAAGTGCTTGGCGCCCTAGGCTTCCGTTAATTGAATGGTCCAAATCCATCCAACTCAGTTTGTGTACGAATGTCGGCACTGCCCCGCTTCAGCGAGCACTAGGGGTTGGGGCGGCCTTTTTCATTCAAAATATAGATGCTGATGAGGCCGTGTCCACATGTCAGACCTGGCACCGTTCCCCTGATCCTGCCTGCGAAGGGCATGCGGCTCTACGCTTTGGGAAAGCCTGGCCGTCCACGCAAACGCTCGATGCCAGTATCAGGAGACTCTTTTTGGGTCACCGACATTTCCGAGAAACAGGGGTCTGTCCCTATATATACACGCGCCAGTGTTTGCATCGTCAATCAAAACAAACTTTGGTTTTGACAATGGCAACATAGGGCATTAAGTCTTCACAATTATTGCCAATAGTCATCCATCCCTCATCGTCAGCTTCCACTTCCGCAAGTTTGGCAATTAAGTCGGCCCTCCAGAAAGGAGGCAGTGCATCAAAATCCTCCTGGGAACCTTCCAAAGCGATCTTCTTAACAAGCCATCCGGCAACGAACCAGTCGGACAGCTCCCCGTCATGGAACGCTTGCTGTATTCCCTCGAATCCCTTCAACATTTTAAAGCCCCCTCTTAATCATGTCCCAAACCAATTGATCTCCATATTCGACCGCTTGCCCGTGAGCATTCAGAGGATTGGAGTTTTGTGTCATAGCATCAATTTGCCTCCCAGTCATTGCGCCACCCAATCTCCGCGCTTCGTAATAGAGCTCAAATCCTTCCAATCCCTCGTGGGCAAATACGTAGGTAGTAGCCCGGTCACTTGTCAAGACAGATTCCTTCACGGTGACAGTCATTTTGCCATTTTTGTCTAGCATACTAGGTGCGTTTCCTTCATTTTTCAAGGTAACCAGCGTGTTCGCTGTTCCACGCTCCTTTTGCACAAAGGTATAAGCTGCATCAACCTTTTCGCCAAATCGCGCAACAAATTTAGCATCCTCGAGAGATTGAAATACCATAAAATCAGGAATGTCTGCGCCATTTTTTTCGGCGACCGCCCTAGCCTCCGCGATAGACATGGGCTTAGACCGAACTTTTTCGTACCAACGTTCTAATGTCTTAGGAATAAGAACTTGTGCGTTCGCTGCCCCGCCAATAGCGAAACCACGCACAGTTCCTTTAGAAAAACCAAGCTCGCCCAACTTGGCGGCGATACGACCGCTGAGCGCTACTCCAGTTTCGAGTCCGACTTGACCCAACATAAGGACCCCTTCGACCAGCCTGTTATACCCTTCTATTTTGAAAATCGGCGGCGCATCTTTATATTCGCCTATTCCGTTTATTTGGTCTCGCACAAAATTCGCGAGTTTAATTCCCGCATTCATTATATGAATGCCTTGCCCGGTGTCCGAAGCCGCGGCCACTGGGTCAAGCTTATTAATGTCAATTTCTTTAAAGTGCGGGAATGCCCTAGTGTGCCAGTTCTCGTAAGTGTTTTTTACGATTGCAGAAACATCCAATACTTGATTGGCTCGCACATTTGAACCAGCGATGACCGCAGCATCATTTTTCGACAAGTCTTGACCAAAGATCGCCGTTGTGAACGTCTTAAAATCTGATTGATTGTCGGTCAACGAATACGCAGCGAAACCTGGCACCTTCTCACCAACTTGATCTCTAATTTGTTGTGCCAGTCTGAGCGTGGACTGTTGATCCATCACAACATACATGTAATTGTCAGGCGAGGTGACTGTATACAAATCGATGCCCAAATTTACGGCAAGCATTTGCATATTCTTGTCACCAGTCAAGTTCGCCCCTATCCCTTCCATGCGGGTGCCATCCATGATCGAATTCGCATCAGCGTAAAGCCGCTGAATGCCAACTTTATCTAGAATAGCCGCAGGCACTTTCTTCAAATACTCTTTGCCTCCTTCAAAAGGCTGCAATTTCACAACTCTACGTGAGGCCGCGCCACCGATCTCCATCGGCGCATCTTCACCAAGGTTAAATGGATCGCTACCACTAATACGCGGGTCGGCGGAATGGTCGGCGTTCCATGAATCGCCAATCGACTTTCCGAGCGCATTGCCGAACGCACTTGGTCCGACGTGCAATCGTAGTCCAACGCGCGCAAACGCCCTGTTCATGCGGGTTTCGGCCGGTCCTCCAGCTCGGCCGTCGCACATTTTAACTTTTTGGCGCCGAC
>NZ_WHJH01000120.1 GCF_011682145.1 Massilia mucilaginosa | reverse complement strand
GCAGGCGCGCCGGCCAGAGTTCGTGCTTCGTTGGCTCTTGCATGTTCGTGACTCCTGAGTTGATGGAGTACCGATTCTGGATGCCGAAAATTAGCAATGGAAGGTGGGGTAAATAGACCGCTTACGGTTGAAGAGTTGCTTGAAACCGAGTTGCCTCTTGCCGATTACTGGACCGTTCACCGCGTTGATGTCGCGCTCGTTTACCGATTGCCAAAGCTCGCATGCAAGGAATTTTTCGACGGCATGCAAGTCATGAGCTTTCCTCGGCGTCAACGAGGCTCCGCCAAATATGCGATGGCTGTGTATTTTCCAGGAAAGACAACCACCGTGAAGTTCTATCACAAGGGCACTGAATTTCAGGTGCACGAGCGAAGTCGGATGCGGGGCTTTTTTACAAATTTGTTCAAGCATTTGTACGGTAAAAACGACCCGAAAAATTACGAGCGGGCCGAGCGAAAATTAGCAGCATTGCAGCGTCTGGCGGACAGCAGACTACGTGCTGAGGTTGAAATTCATTCAGATAAATTTCAATACGACTTTGAGAAAAATCCGTTGGTAAAAGAAGTGACGGATGCGTATTTGCAGCAGGTCTACGACAGGGAAGTAGAGAAGCTTTTGCGAGAGGGAAAACAGGCTATGGATACGGTGAGAGGCAGTAGGGCGGTGCTGAGTAGGCTCAAGAGCGTTTACGGGCCTTCAACGGGGGCGAGATTGTACGGGTTTTGGTCGTCGCTCTGCACTCTCGGCGATGAAGTAACGCGAGAGCAATTTGCGAAGACGGTGTTCTACCGGAACCGGAAGCTTCTTGAGGATGCGGGCGTGTCTTGGCGTGGAACCGACGTAACGGTGGTAGCAAATGACGGGTTGCTGCCTGTGGATTTTTCTCCGATTAGATCAGACAAGCGACTGTGCTATTTACCGGCGCGCAATCGTGAAGAGTATCAGGTAAGCCGGGAAACGATGCGCCTTGCGGCGTGAAAGGAATTGCTGTGGCAGAAGCGAATGTAATGAAGATGGAAGACAAGAAAAGCCAGCTGGCTGTTAAGGCGATGGTGGTCATGGTGGTAGGTCGCCTTGAGGGCTCTAAGTCGTACGAAGGCAAGCGGTATACCCAAGTAATGACCCCGGCCGCCGATGCATATTCGCGACCGCAGCTCGTCGAGATCCGCAGCAAGGGTCGCTTGGGTGAAAAGGGCGACGAGATTTCCTGTCATTGCGTCTTGGGCGGCTTTCAACGCAAAGCGTATGAAACAAAAGACAAGCAGACCGGCGAGATCGTCAAGGTTGTTCCGGTCGAGCACACGCTCGACTTGTGCGAGGAATAGCCCGTGGCGGTGGGGACTGAGCAAGTAGTTCTCGTTTGCGTTCCCGCGCAAATTGGGCAAGCGCCCTGTGGGAATGGCATGGCGCCAGGCACAGTTGCTGCGTATTTGATCGACGCTTCTCAGGCTCCCAGTATCAATGCTCAGAACGCGCCTTTCGACTATGCCGCCGCGGCCACTATTTGGGGATTCGCTTTTACCTTCGTCGTCGGTCTGTACTTGGTGAGCAAGTCCGCAGGGGTGATTCTCGCCGCAATTCGAAATTTCTGATTTAGCAGTACTGGCCGGGCAGCTCCCCGGTACATAAAACGTAGGGGTTTCAAAATGAACAAAAACATTCAACGCGGTCTGGCTCTGGTTGGCGCACTGGCTGTAAGCGGTTCGGCTCTCGCGGTTGGTCCGGACATGTCTGGCCTGACCAGCGCGGTCGATTTCGGCACCGTCATTAGTGCGGTGCTGGCAATCGCTGGCATGTTGGCACTCGTGTACGTCGCCATCAAGGGCGCCAGGATCGGCCTCGCCATGCTCAAGGGCAGCTGATCGCCGCTGGCTTTTTCCGTCACTTGTCACAGAAAGTGTGACAGGTTCGGTTTGGGGGAGCCTTCGCGCTCCCTTTTTTTCGGGTGTCGGTTATGACGATTAACGATCTTTGGTACTTCGGGATGTTTTTGTGGGGGCTGATTTCAGCCTGGGCGGTCATTCAGGGTTTGAGCGAATAAGGGGTGGTATGGATACTTCGGCGTTGTTGGTATTGATGGTCGGCGTGCTCGCCAGCAGTTACGGGTTTGGCGCGGTTTGGTTGAGACTGAACGATACGTTCCGCGAGTTGCCTTCGTGGGTGCCGCTGGCCTGGCCGGTGCTGCTACCGGTTGCATTTTTCTGGCTGGTGGTAAGTCGGTTCTTTGGGAGGACGGTATGAGATTAGGTTTAGTAAGGAAGTGCTTCCTGATGTTCATATGCTGTTTGATGCTTGTGCATCAGCAGCAGTCGTTTGCGCAGGCTCAGGCAGCAGCGCCTGTTGCCAACTTCGTGGTCAACAGGGCTATTGCTGGTTCCTTGACCCGCGTCGCCATCGCTCGAGGCTTTGCTGCTAACGACCCGAGAATCGCGGCCACTATGGTAGGTGTCAGCTCGTCGATGACCGCTGTGAATGTGGTTGCAACGGTAGGTGGCGTGGCGCTCGCCGTCGCTGGTGCGCCCGTCTGGCTTACCATTGCTGGCGGTCTCGGTATCTTGGTCGCTGGTGCCGCCATAGTCGCCGCTACTACTTCCCTTAGCGTCGACGGTGGCAAGGTCACCGTCACCGGGTCGTCACCAGCTGGTGCGCCGACTTACGTCCCGCTTACTGGCGCCGCAGCAGACGCCGATCTGGCAGCCAAGCAGGCCGCGCTAGGCAATCCTTCCGGCCCGACGGGTAACATCATCATTGACGCGCTGCTGCGCGATGGTACCAAGGTCTACCGTGACGATAGCTGCACCTTGCCCCAGGCGTGTATGAAGTTGCCGTTGGAGTCCTCTGCTGGAACCGCGTGGGTTGCTCGGCGCATCGAGTTGTGCGGCAGTGGACATCCTTGTTTCGTAAGCGGTCTATTTACCCCACCTTCCATTGCTAATTTTCGGCATCCAGAATCGGTACTCCATCAACTCAGGAGTCACGAACATGCAAGAGCCAACGAAGCACGAACTCTGGCCGGCGCGCCTGC
>NZ_WHJH01000011.1 GCF_011682145.1 Massilia mucilaginosa | reverse complement strand
GCCTTCGTAAGCCCGGATGCTACTACCGTCATGATGAACCTCGCTGCCACGAGTGGATCAATCATTGACTACGCATTCGGGCTTACGTTCCCTTCGTCCATCGCTCACAAATGGACAAAGTCAAGCTTATGCTCCCCACGAACGCCCTCCATCAACCGCGAATGCGTTTCGCGGATTAACCGCAACGATAAAGGTAGGGTCGTGAGTCTCTCCATCCCATAGTTCATTGCATCTACATAATTCACAACTTCGGCAATGTCTTTAGTCCGGACGCCGTCCTCGTCGATTTCGGCTTCTAACACCTCATCGAGCGTACATTGAATGCCTTCGATCTGAGAGCTGAGCACACCGCCTCTTTGCGCACATACATCGCGACAAACAATTCCGGGTTCGGCAAGATCTCTGTGATTCCGGCAAGACGGCCCACGGCGATATCCGCATCGGAGAGAAGCCTGATCATCTCGCCGTCAAAAGCGATGAGTGGAGGCAAATTTGCTGGAACAAAAGCCAAATAGCCACTTCCTTGGGGAACGGTTTTGCCAGCTCTCGAATGACAGGGTTGCATAATATAGCGATCCGTTTGGTGCTGTTATTATAATTTTTAGCGATTTTTTATAATAAGTATTTGGTGGCGAACATCCTATATCAACAGATTGCAATAAGCACCGCTGCATCGGCCGGGATACTTGAAGTCCACGGTGACGCAGAAGGCCGATGATGACATATCTTCCGAAAGCAGCGCGTCGGTCACGCTGACTGCGCATGAGCGTGGCCGGCGCTGCCTGCCAGCGGCCGGCAGCGCGCCGGCCCGGACTACCGGCAAACCGGCTTAGAGCGGCAGATCGATCAAGGACGCCGTGTTCAGCCCGACCAGGGCGATCTGCTGGACCGGCATCGGGGCGTCGTAGCCGGACGAGAAAGCGCCGGTTTGCGCGCCGCTGCCGCTCATTTTCAGCAAGGTGCTGGCGATGGTCGCCTGGAAGGCCGCGATATCGGTCGCGGCCGTTACCGTGCCGAGCATGGCGCGCACCGTGGCCGCCGCATTCGCGCCGACGTAGCCGTTCACTTCAGCCGAGCTATCGATGGCCAGCGTGAAGTCGGAGGCGATGGTGATCTTGTTGTTGACCAGCTTGCCGTCGAGTATGCCCTGGGCGGTGGTGTTTTCCAGCGCGCCGGCCATGATCGACAGCGAGGCGTTGGCGCGCGACAGATTGCCGCTGTCGATCGCATTGGTCCAGAAGGCCGCGCCGCCGGCGTCCGGGGCGCGGTTGAAAATGTTCTGGTAGACCGCCGCGATGAAGCTGGCGGTGCTGCCCGGATACATGGCCGCCGATTCGGCGCTGGCGCCGAAGCTGTCGATCAGGCTGTGCAGGCCGGCATCCTTGCCATAGGCCGCGCTGATGGCCGAAAATGTCAGCGGCGCCTTCAGGCCGGTCAGCTGCGACTGGAACGATGCGAGTCCGCCCGAATCGGCCGCGCGCCCGAAGTAGGCCAGGTACAGCGCCTGCACCACGTCGTCGTAGTCGAGCTGGAGAACGCCGCCGTCGAAGCGGATGGCTTCGACATTGCGCAGCACGTCCACGCCGCCGCTGCCGATTTTGTCGGTGACGACGAAGCCGCTGGCGTCGCGCACCACGTAATAGTTGCCGCGCGGGCCGTTGTAGCTGACCGAGTCGGTGCCGCCCAGGCCATCGATGACATTGTTGCCGCTGGTCGGCTGCAAGAAGTCGTTGCCGGCGGTGCCGGTCACGGCGCCACCCTCGACCGGGGTCGCCGCGCCCAGCGTGAACAGCAGGTGCTTGGCGGCCGTGCTGGTGTTGCCGGCCTTGTCGAGCGCGCTGACGAGGACATCGTAATTGCCGTCGGCCAGCACGCTGCCGCCCAGGTTCCAGTTGCCGTCCGCGCCGACCGCACCCTCGGCGAGGACGGTGCCGGCGTTGCTCAGGCGGATCGTGCTGCCGGCGTCGCCGCTGCCGCTGAAGCGGACCACGCCGCCGCCGGCGAGCAGCACCTTGCCCGACGGTAGCGCCGGCGCCACGGTATCGACGCTGAGCGCCAGCGCCGCGCTCGGGGCCGAGACATTGCCGGCGGCATCGGTGGCGCGCACGGTGAGCGCCAGGTTCAGGCCATCGGCCAGGGCAGCGGTGGCGACCGCGTACGTGCCGCCGGCGCCGGCCTTGGTGCTGGCCACCAGCTTCGTGCCGCTGTACACATCGACCCTGGCATTGGCTTCGGCGCTGCCGCTCACCAGAGGCTTGTTGCCGGACACAAAACCGTTGGGGTTCTTCTCCACGCTGGCCGTCGGCGCGGCCGGCGCGCTGGTGTCGGCGGCTGGCGGCGTGATGATCGGCGGCAGGGTCACCACCGGCGGCGGCGTGACCACCGGCGGCGGCGTGACCACCGGCGGCGGCGTGACCACCGGCGGCGGCGGCGTCACGACCGGCGGCGGGGTGACCACCGGCGGCGGGGTGACGACCGGCGGCGGCAGCACCTGGTTCGACGGCACGCTGCGGTCGTCGAATGTCAGCATTTCGACCGAGCTCAGCGTGTCGACGCCGTCGGCCCCGCTCACGCGCAGCTTGCCGCCGCCCAGATCGGTAAAGGTGTACGCGCCGAACTTGCCTCGGAAGACGGCGGTATCGGTCCCGTTGCCGCCGTTGAGCGTATCGTTGCCGCCGTCGCCTTCGAGGCGGTCGTTGGCGGCGCCGCCGGTCAGGGTATCGGCCAGGCTGGTGCCGGTGACAAAGCGCCCGCCGCCGCTCGCATTCATGCCGAGCGCGCCGCCCAGCCCGTCGCCGCCGTACAGCCAGTTCAGGGCCGCCACGTCATACGGGCTGAACGTGGCGTACGGACCGCCCTTGTTGGTGTACGAGAGCAGCGTGTTGCTGCTGTTGTCCTCGGCGGCCGGCAAGCGGATAGCGTCGTCGAACGGGTGTTTCAGGCCCATCATGTGGCC
Source organism: Massilia mucilaginosa (assembly GCF_011682145.1). Lineage (GTDB taxonomy): Bacteria > Pseudomonadota > Gammaproteobacteria > Burkholderiales > Burkholderiaceae_D > Telluria_A > Telluria_A mucilaginosa. The sequence goes on along the minus strand of NZ_WHJH01000011.1, from coordinate 144,113 downwards.
CAGTTCGTGCAGCAGGATCTGCAAGCCGCCCGAACCGGGCGCCAGGGTGGCGTTCGCGGGCAGGGCGGCGGCGACATCGTCCAGGTACACATAGGCCCTGGCGCTGTAGCCGACCAGGCGCTCGCCCGAGTACGAGAAGCTGGAACCCCAGCTGGCCAGGCCGGCGGTGCCGCCGCCCAGATCCTTGGCGGCCAGGTGCACGTCGGCGAGGGCGGCATCGGCCGTTTCGGCGAACACGATGCCGGTGATCGCGCCCAGCGCCGCCATGGCCGCGCGCGCGCCGACCTGCTGCCCCGCGCTGAAGGCCATCAGGCCGTTGGCGGCGCTGTTCTCGCCCTCGTTGTGGGAGGCGATCGAAAAGGTGTAGCGGATGGTGTTGCCCGCAGGCGTCACATAGTTCCAGTCGGGGCCGCTACCGAGCAGGGCGTCGATGTGGTTCAGGCCGGAGAGGACGGTGTCGAGATCGGAGATATTGGGCATGCGCTTGACTCGTATTGGATATGGAAAGGTTTCCAAACGCAAACCGACGCTGAGCGCCCGGCAACAGATTTGGAAAGTTGCCGCGTTTTGCTCGACAAGCGGCGAAGTATTCCAAATTTATGTAATGACGTCAAATATATTATGAAATGTGCATTGTCGGATGTGCACGTCTCGCAGGCGCGGGCGTTCAGGCGGCGCCTGCCGCGCGCATGGCAAAAAGCCGGCGCCGCCCGCAAGGGGCGGCGCCGGCCGCAGGCACGCACGGCTGCTGTGTTACAGCGGCAGGTCGATCAGGGACGTGTTGTTGAATCCGACCAGGGCGACGGGCTGGGCCGGCAGTGCTTCGTACAGGGACGATGAGGCCCCCGTCTGCACCCCGGCCCCGCTCATCTGCAGCAAGGTGCTGGCGATGGTGGCCTGGAAGGCCGCGATATCGGTCGCGGCCGTGACCGTGCCGAGCATGGTGCGCACCGTGGCGGCCGCATTGTTGCCGACATAACCATTCACCTCAGCCGGGGTATCGATGGCCAGGGTGAAGTCGGAAGCGATGGTGATCTTGTTGTTGACCAGTTTGCCGTCGAGAAGACCCTGGGCCGTGGTGTTTTCGAGCGCTCCGGCCATGATCGACAGCGACGCGTTGGCGCGCGACAGGTTGCCGCTGTCGATGGCGTTGGTCCAGAACGCCGCGCCGCCGGCATCGGGGGCGCGGTTGAAAATGTTCTGGTAGACGGCGGCGATGAAGCTGGCGGTGCTGCCCGGATACAGGGCCGCCGATTCGGCGCTGGCGCCGAAACTGTCGATCAGATTGTGCAGGCCGACATTGTTGCCGTAAGCGGCGCTGACGGCCGAAAACGTGTGCGGCGCGCTCAGATCGCCCAGCTGCGACTGGAAGGACGACAGGCCGCCCGAATCGGCCGCGCGCCCGAAGTAGGCCAGGTACAGCGCCTGTACCACGTCGTCGTATTCGAGCTTGAGGGTGCTGTCGCTGAACTTGACCGCTTCGATGTTGCGCAGCAGGTCGATGCCGTCGGTGCCGCTGCGGGCGGTGACCACGAAACCGCTGTCGTCGCGCACCACGTCGTAGTTGCCGCGCGGGCCGGTGTAGTTGGCCGTGTCGGTGCCGGCGCCGCCGTCGATGACGTTGTTGCCCGCGGTCGGCTGCAGGGTATCGTTGCCGGAGGTGCCGCCGATGGTGGTGGTGGCCCCGACCGCAAACAGCAGGTGCATGGCGGCCACGCTGCTGTTGTCGGCCTTGTCGAGCGAGCTCACCGTGACGTCGTAATTGCCGTTGGCCAGGGTACTGCCGCCCAGGCTCCAGCTGCCGCTGGCGCCGACCGTGCCTTCGGCGATGATGGCGTTGGCATTGGTCAGGCGGATCGTGCTGCCGGCTTCGCCGTTACCGCTGAACAGGACCGCGCCGCTGGCCGAGACATTCACGGTCGCGGTCGGCGCCGCCGGGGCCACGGTGTCGACGCTGAACTGCAGCGCGCTGGGCAGCGAGACATTGCCGGCGGCATCGGTGGCGCGCACCGTCAGCACCAGGTCGAGGGCATCGGCCAGCGCCGTGGTGGCGACCGCATAGCTGCCGTTGGCGGCGGCCGTGGTGCTGGCAACCAGGCCGACGGCGCTGTAGATGTCGACCTTGGCATTCGCTTCGGCGCTGCCGCTGACCAGCGGCTTGTTGCCGGACACAAAACCGTTGGCGTTCTTGACCAGGCTGGCGGATGGCGCCACCGGCGCGGTGGTGTCGCCGGTGGGCGGCGTCACCACCTGGGGCGACTGCACGCTCTGGTCGTCGAACTTGAGCACTTCGACCGAGTTCAGGGTGTCGGTGCCGTCGGCGCCGATCACGCGCACGCTGCCGCCGCCGAGGTCGGTCACAGTGTAGGACCCGTAATTGCCACGGAACACAGCGGTATCGGTGCCGCCGCCGCCGTTGAGCGTGTCGTCGCCGCCGTCGCCTTCGAGGCGGTCGTTGGCGGCGGTGCCGGTCAAGGTATTGGCGAAGCTGGTGCCGGTGATGTAGCGCCCGCCGCCGGACGAGTTGATGCCGAGCGCGCCGCCCAGGCCGTCGCCGCCGTACAGCCACTTGAGGGCCGCGACGTCGTACGGGCTGAAGTCGGCGTACGGGCCGCCCACGCTGGTGTACGACAGCAAGGTGTTGGCGGTGTTGTCGTCGCCGGGCGCCAGATTGGTGCCGCCCTCGAACGGGTGCTTCAGGCCGATCATGTGGCCCAGTTCATGCAGCAGAGTCTGGAAACCGTTGGTGCCGGGCGACAGGTTGGCGTTCGATGCGGCGAACTCGACATTGTCGAGATAGACATAGGCTTGCGCATCGTACATGGTCACGGTGCTGCCGCTGTAGCTGTAGCTCGAACTCCAGCTGCACAAGCCGCTCGTGCTGGCGCCCGCGATATTGACCGAGGCCAGGTGCACATCGGCCGCGAGACCGTTGGCCGTTTCGGTAAAGGTAATGCCGGTGACCGCCGCCAGCGCCGCGAAGGCCGCGCGCGCATGCGTTTGCTGGGACGCGGAAAACGCGGTCTGGCCGCTCTGCGTCGCTTCATTGCCGGAGGCGACAGAGAAGGTGTACAGGATGGTGTTGCCGGCGGGCGTAAGATAGTTCCAGTCGGGACCCGAGTCGAGCAGGGCATCGATGTGGATCAGGCCGGAGGTGGGTGTTACGGTGATGTCGGATACGGTCGCCATGCTGTCTGCTCGTCATTGGAAGTGATGGGGTCCAAATGACGCGCAACCAGCGCCGCGCAAGGCGCCGGCAGGCGGATTTGGAAAGTGGCGGGCGCATGCGCCAGCGGTGAATTCAGTATTTCAAAGTCGCAAGTTGCAGTCAAACAAAATCTGAATCGTGCGTGCAATTTATCGCAAATAAACACCACCGCAGATGATGACATCCTCGCTTGGCTGGCAATACATTGCCTTTGGTTCAATCTTACCGCTGACGGGATTGGTGAACTTATATTCTTGCCAAAAAGAAGGATTCTTTTTTGCCATCTCGACCCGTTCTTTCACGAAAGCCTTGCCGTCGATGTCCTTCAACTCCATCAGATTCTTGTTCAACATTTTCGGATTGGCACCATGCGCGCGCACCACGCCGTCGAAGCCGTAGGCCACCATGTACAGGTCGCGGTCGGTGAAGGGACCATCCTTGCGGTTGATCTCGCTGTAGGTCTTGTCCTTGCCGTTCGCCTTCATGAAAACGATGGTTTTCTTGACCATGGCTTCGGCTTCGGGTTTGGTGGCGAATTCATCGGCGCTGGCAGGCAGCGCGACGCACAGGGACAGCATGGCGCCGGCGATAGCACGGCGCGGCACGACAGTGAATGTCAACATGGAAACTCCCTTCGGCGAAGCGCGCCACGGCGACGCGCCAAGGCGGCGCGCCAAGGCGACGCGCCGCTCCATCCTAGCACTTCTGTGAGGTGCTGCCGAGTGTTAACTTTTGGGTGTTGCAAGCAGGGCCTTCAGGCTGGCCAGGCGGTCCTTGGGCGACATCGTTTCGGCCTCGGTGGGCGGGGCGTCGCCGACGTCGAGCGCCATTTCCTTGATGAAACGCGAGACGTCGCAATGCACCTGTTCGCCGGCGCGCTTGCGCTTCTTGCACCAGGTAATGTACAAGGTGCGCTGGGCGCGCGTGATGCCCACATACATCAGGCGCCGCTCTTCCTGGATGCGCGCGCCGATGGTTTCCACCGACGCGTCCGGATCGCCCTTGTGCGGCAGGATGCCCTCTTCCACGCCGACCAGGAAGACGTGCGGAAACTCCAGTCCCTTGGACGCGTGCAGGGTCGACATGCGCACCGCGTCCGGCTCCTCGTCCTTGCCTTCCAGCATGCTCATCAAGGCCACCATCTGGGTCAGTTCCAGCAGGTTCTTTTCGTCGCCCGATTTATCCTTGCCGCCGCAGCCGCGCTCCTTGAGCCAGTTGGTAAATTCGAGCACGTTCTGCCACTTGCTTTGCGCGGCGCGGTCGTCGAAGGTATCGTACAGATAGCTCTCGTAGGCGATCTCTTTCATCATGTCGTCGAGCACGGCGGCCGCGTTCGCGCCGCTGCCGGACGGACCCGGGCGGCTGGCGCGCGCTTCGAGCTGGTTGATGAAGTTGCAAAAGGATCGCAAGGGCAACAGCTGACGGTCCGGCAACTTCGCTTCGATGCCGCCCTTGAAGGTGGCCTCGAACAGCGAACAGTTCCACTGCTTGGAAAACGCGCCCAGCACTTCCAGGGTGGCCATGCCGACCCCGCGCTTGGGCGTGGTGACGGCGCGGATGAAGGCCGGGTCGTCGCCATCGTTGGCGATCAGGCGCAGGTAGCTGATGATGTCCTTGATTTCAGCCTTGTCGAAAAAACTCTGGCCGCCCGAAATCGTGTACGGAATGCGCTCCTTGCGCAGGCATTGCTCGATCACGCGCGCCTGGTGGTTGCCTCGATACAAAATGGCGTAATCGGACCACTTGTTCTTGCGCTGGAAGCGGTCGCTTGAGATCATGATCGCCACCTGCTCGGCTTCCTGGTCGTCGGTCTGCATGCCCAGCACGGTGATCGGCTCGCCCAGGCCGTGCTCGGACCACAGGGCTTTTTCGAACAGCTTGGGATTGTTCGAGATGACCGCGTTGGCCGCCTGCAAGATGCGCGTGGTGGAACGGTAATTCTGTTCGAGCTTGATGACGCGCAAGTCCGGGAAATCGTCGCCCAGGGTTTTCAGGTTTTCCACCGACGCGCCGCGCCAGGCGTAGATGGCCTGGTCGTCGTCGCCGACGGCGGTAAACATCGGCTTCTTGCCGATCCCGGTGACCAGCAGCTTGACCAGTTCGTACTGGCAGGTGTTGGTGTCCTGATACTCGTCCATGAGCAGGTAGCGCAGGCGGCGCTGCCATTTGTCGCGGATCGGATCGTTGTTGCGGAACAATTCCACCGGCAGGCGGATCAGGTCGTCGAAGTCGACCGCCTGGTAAGCCGCCAGGGTGGCCACATAGCTGCGGAACACGCGCGCGGCCTGGGCTTCGTCTTCATCCTTGGCGTGCTTGACCGCGTCTTCCGGGTCGACCAGGGCGTTTTTCCACAGCGAAATGGAATTCTGGATGCTGCGGATCAGTTGCTTGTCGGTGGTGATCGCCAAGTCCTGGACCAGGCCGAAGCAGTCGTCGCTGTCCATGATCGAAAAGCGGTCCTTCAGGCCCACCCCGGCCGCTTCCTGGCGCAGGATCTTCACGCCCAGGGAGTGGAAGGTGGAGACGGTGAGCTGCTTGGCCTGGCGCGGCTGCTTGAGCAGCTTGGCGATGCGTTCCTGCATTTCCAGCGCGGCCTTGTTGGTGAAGGTCAGGGCGGCGATGGTGCGCGGATCGTAGCCGCGGTCCTCGATCAGGTGCGCGATCTTCTGGGTGATGACGCGCGTCTTGCCCGAACCGGCGCCGGCCAGTACCAGGCAGGGACCGTCGAGGTACATGACCGCTTCGCTCTGCGGAACGTTCAGGCCGAAACTGGGGGTGGTGGACATCGGGCGGGGCAATCTGGTGGGGGACGACCAGGCATTGTAACGTACGCCCGGCGCCGTTTGCGCCCGCGCCCGGGCGCCATCGGCCCCGGCCTGCTTAAAACCCCGACAGCACAATCTTCCCGATCGTGCGTCCCGCCTCCAGCGCCGCGTGGGCGCGCGCCAGGTTGGCCGCGTCGATCCTGCCGCCGCTCTCCCCGACCGTGGTTTTCAGCACGCCCGCGTCGACCAGGGCCGCCACCTCGTCCAGCAAGTTGTGCTGCTCGATCATGTCGGGCGTGCCGAACATCGAGCGCGTAAACATCATCTCGAACACCACGGTCACGCTCTTGGCGAACACCAGGTCCATCGGCAGCGGCCGCTCATTGCGCACGATCGCGCAGATCTTGCCCTGCGGCGCGATGGCCGTGGCCATGGCCGCGAAATGCAGGTCGATATCGTTCAGGCACAAAATATAGTCGACTTGCGCCAGGCCCAGCGCGGCCAGCTGGGCCGGCATGTCGCCCAGGTGGTCGATCACATGGTCGGCGCCGAGCGCCTTGCACCACGCGCCTGAAGCCGGGCGCGAGGCGCTCGCCACCACGGTCAGGCGCGCCAGTTTTTTGGCCAGCTGGATCGCCATCGAACCGACCCCGCCGGCGCCGCCGATGATCAGGACCGACTTGCCCGCGTCGGCCCCGCTGCGCGAGACGCCCAGGCGCTCGAACAGCGCTTCCCACGCGGTGATGCTGGTCAGCGGCAGCGCGGCGGCCTGCGCGGCGTCCAGGCTGGCCGGTTTGCGCCCGACGATGCGCTCGTCGACCGCATGGAACTCGCTGTTGGCGCCCGGACGCACCACGCTGCCCGCGTAGTAGACCGCATCGCCCACCTTGAACAGGCTGGCCTGCGGCCCCACGGCGCTGACGGTGCCGGCCACGTCCCAGCCGACCAGGTGCGGCTCGCCATCGTGGTCGGCCGCCTTGCGCTGCTTGTAGTCGACCGGATTGACCGAAATCGCCTCGACCTTGACCACCAGGTCGCGCCCTTGCGGCTGCGGCTCGGGCAGGTTGACATCGTGCAGGGCTCCGTTAATGACGGCAATGGCTTTCATGTTGTTTCCTTGTCTGGTTGCTGGAAGAGCCAGTGTAGACCGCGCCGATTCGATTGATAATTGGCATAATGATTGAATATCTCTTCACCAATACAGAACAATGAACCTCGACCTGACCGATGTGGCGCTGTTCGTGCGGGTCTGCGCCACCCACAACCTGTCGGCGGCCGGGCGCGAGTTCGGGCTGTCGCCGGCGGCGTCGAGCGCGCGCATGGCCCAGCTCGAACGCCAACTGGGCGCGCGCCTGCTGCACCGGACCACGCGCCAGATCGCCCTGTCCCAGGATGGCGAAGCCTTTCTCGAGCGCGCCGTGGCCCTGCTCGACGCCGCCGAGCAGGCGCGCGCCTCGGTCGGCAGCGGGCGCGAGCCGCAGGGCTTGCTGCGGGTGGCGGCCTCGGTCTCGTTCGGGCGCCTGCATCTGATGCCGTGGCTGCCGCAATTTCTGGAACGCTATCCGGGCCTGCAACTCGACCTGCGCCTGTCGGACCGGGTGATCGACCTGGCCGCCAACGGCATCGACGTGACCATCCGCAACGGCCCGCTGCACGACTCGGCCCTGATCGCGCGCGTGCTGGCGCCCAGCCGCCTGCTGCTGGTGGCCTCGCCCGCCTATCTGGCGCGGCACGGCACGCCGCAGCGGCCGCAGGAACTGGCCGGGCACCAGTGCCTGGTGCTGGAAGGCGTCAATCCATGGAATTTCAGGGACCCGGACGGCAGCCTGATCAGCGTGCGGGTGGGCGGGCGGATGCGCAGCGATAACGGCGAAGCGATGCGCGATGCCGCCATGGCGGGACTGGGAATCGCGCTGCAATCGACCTGGGCGGTGTATCAGCAGCTCAAGAGCGGCGCGCTGGTGCCGCTGCTGGCGGCCTATCCGATGGCCTTGAACTCGGTGGTGTCGGCCCAGTACCTGAACCGCAATTTCTTGCCGCCCAAGACGCAGGTGTTCATCGATTACTTTGCCGCCCGCTTCGGGCCGGCGCCGTATTGGGACGAGGGCTTGCCCGGGATCGGCAACTAAGCTCAGGTCGCTGCCTTGTTGTCCTCGCACAAGACCTTGAGCAGGCGCAGCTGTTCATGCTGCATGTCGAGCAGTTGCTGCTTGAAGGCATCCATCTTTTCGTGCAGGGCCATGATTTCCAGCTCGGCCTTGAGGTTGATCTCGTAATCGTTTTGCGCGTTGAGGCGGTCGATTTCGCCCTGGCGGTTCTGCGACATCAGGATCACCGGCGCCTGGATCGAGGCCAGCATCGACAGGAACAGGTTGAGCAGGATGTAGGGATAGGGATCGAAGGGCTTGGCGCCGCCGCGCGCGAGCAGGAAGGAATTGAGCACCACCCAGCACACCAGCACCAGCGCGAACAGCATGATGAAGGTCCACGAGCCGCCGAAGCGGGCCACGGCGTCGGCCGCGCGCTGGCCGAAGGTGGGATCGTCTTCCGGGTCGGGCTGGCTGGGGGTGAGCGCGCGCCGTTCGGCGATGTGCTTGGCCACGGTGTCGTCGCTGCGTTTTTGCAGTTCTTCGATGTGCGCCAGGTAATCTTTGCGGGTGGTCCTCATGCTGTGTTCTTCGCTGGTGGTGCAGACCGGTTGTCTGCTCGATAACAGTGTATCCGCAAGTCACTTTTCAGCGCGCACAGATCGCTTGCGTTACCATCGCACTATTCCGGGCTGCCATGCCCTTCACCGACGAGTCAGAGCACCATGAAATTTGAACATTTGATTGAAATTAACGATCCCTTGAATCCGCTGATCGACACCCTCACGCGCGAGCAGCTGTGGCGCGGACTGGTGCTGTGCGCCGAATCGCCCAAGCTGTTCGTGCCGCATCTGGACGAGTGCACGATCGACGAGCGCGAGAGCGGCAGTTTCCGGCGCAGCCGGCGTTTCGGCGAGCTGGTGGTGGTCGACCGCGTGCTGCTCACGCCGCTGCAGGAAGTGCGCTACGAGGTGCCGGAACAGGGCGAAATCGCCGCCTCAAGCCTGACCGTGACCATCGAGACGCCGGCCGAGCACACCATGTTCGTGCGCTTCAAGTACGACGACGGGCATGACGCCGAGACCGACAAGGTCAATGCCATGTATGACGAGTACAAGAAATCGGCGTACCAGGAGGCCGATATCGACACGATCCGGATCGTGCGCGAGATGGCGGGGGCGGGTCGGCTCGATGCGAGTTATTTGAACTAGCAGCCTGTCGGGCGCGGCCCGCCTGCCACGCCCGGCCGCTCACACCCCCGGCGTCGTATCCGGCGCGCTGCTCGACTTGGGCGCGCCTTTTTCCAGCTCCGCCGCCAGATCGCGCAGCGCGGTGCGCACGCCCTCCTCGATCACCGGATGGTAGAACGGCATGTCCAGCATCTGCGCCACCGTCATGCGCGCCTGGCAGGCCCAGGCCAGCAGGTGCCCCAGGTTCTCCGCGCGCGGCCCGATCATCTCGGCGCCCAGAAAACGCCCGGTGCCGTATTCGCCGTACACGCGCAGCATGCCGTGGTTCTGCAGCATCACCCGGCTGCGGCCCTGGTTCTCGAACGACACCTTGCCGACCGCAAACTTGGGCTTGCCTTCCGCGCACAACTGCCTGTAACTCTCGCCCAGGGTCGCAATCTGCGGCTCGGTAAAGGCAACGGTCAGCGGCGTGCGGCGCAGGCCGGGGCGCACGTCGGGATAGCGGCCGGCGTTGTCGCCCGCGATCCTGCCGTGATCGGCCGCTTCCGGCAGCACCGGGCGCTCGTTGTTGGCGTCGCCCGCGATGAAAATGTGGCTGGTGCCGCACTGCATGGTGGTGGCGTCGAACAGCGGGATGCCGCGCTCGTCCAGCGCCAGGCCGGTGCTCTCGATACCGATCCGGTCCACATTCGGCGTGCGCCCGGCCGCCACCAGCACATACGCGAAGCGGTCGGTGTGCTCGGCGCCGGCGGCGTCGCGCGTGGTCAGGACCACGTCGTCCTGCTCCTGCCTGGCGCCGACCACCAGTTGCTGGAAGCGCAGGTCGAGCTCGCGCCCGAGGGCCTTGGCGGCCACATGCAGCACTTCCGGATCGCTCAGCTGGGCCACGCTGCCGCCGCGCGCGAACACGCTCACGCGCACGCCCAGGCGATGCAGGGCCTGGCCCAATTCCAGGCCGATCACGCCGGTGCCGATCACCGCCACCGACTCGGGCAGGTCGGTCCAGTCGAACACAGCGTCGCTGACGATGACGCGATTGCCCACCTCCTTGAGCTGGGGCAGCATGACCGGGGTGGAACCGCTGGCGATGACCACGCGCGAGGCCTCGATGCTGGTGTGCTGGTCGACCTGCAGCGACTGCGGGCCGGTGAAGCGGGCGTGGCCGCGCAGCTTGTCCTGCTCGGGGATGTTATCCACCCCCTCGAGCACGAAGCCGACGAAACGGTCGCGTTCGCTGCGCACGCGCGCCATCACGGCCTTGCCATCGATGCGCACGCCATCGGGGTGGACCCCGAATTGCGGCGCCAGCGCCAGCATGTGGGCCGCCTCGCTGGCGGCGATCAGCAACTTGCTGGGCATGCAGCCGACGCGGGCGCAGGTGGTGCCGTAGGGGCCGCTCTCGATGACGACCGCGGTTTTCCCCTGGGCGCGGGCGGCGCGGTAAGCGGCGAGGCCCGCGGTTCCGGTGCCGATGACGGCGACGTCGACGTGTAACTTGTTCATGGCGGACTCTTTTTCAACTGGACAGACAACAGGATGCGGGCGGGTGCCGTTTTCAGGCGTCAACGATACGCCAATTTTCGGTTTTCGGTGGGCTGCGGCTGTTGCGCGTTGGCAGCATGAGGCGAAGCGTATTAGTATTGCTAATCAATTTCACCATGGATAAGCCTAGCTGATGAACAATCTCGACTATCGCGGCCTGGCCGTACTCGACGCGGTGGCGGCGAGCGGCAGTTTCGACAAGGCGGCGCTGCTGCTGGGAATCAGCCAATCGGCTGTATCGCAACGCATCAAGGCGCTTGAGGACAGTTGCGGGCGGCTGCTGGTGGTACGCGGGGCGCCCTCGGTGCCGACCGGGCTGGGGCAGCGGCTGGTGGTGCATTTTCGCCATGTGAAGCTGATGGAAGCGGCGCTCGACATCGACCTCGGGCGTGACACCAGCCTGCCGACGCTGGCCCTGGCGCTCGACGCCGACAGCCTGGCGACCTGGTTCGCGCAAGCGCTGCCGGCGCTGCTGTCGCCGCCGCGCTGCCAGTTCAACATCGAACTGGCCGACGGCGAGCGTGCGCTGCGGCTGGTGCGCGAAGGCGCGGCGTTCGCCTGCGTGGCCGAGGCCGATGGCAGCGGTGGCGCTGGCGCTGGTGGTGAGGCGGCGGTCGGCACCAGCGCCACGGCGCTGGGCTTGTTGCGTTACACCTGCGTGGCCACGCCCGCGTTTGCGGGGCACTGGTTCGGCGACGGTTTTATTGCCGAGGCGGTGGCGCTGGCGCCGGCGGTGGTCAGCGAGCGCAAGCAGCTGGCGCGCTTCCTGGCGCAGGAGTTCGGTGGCGAGGTAGCTTTTCCGCACCACACCATGCCGGTCTCGGCGGCGATGGAAAACTGCATCCTGCACGGCGTGGCGTACGGCCTGATGCCCGAGCTGAGCGCGCTCAGTCTGATTGCCGCCGGCCAACTGATCGACCTGTCACCGGGGCGGACGTGGAGCACGGCCCTATCGTGGCACGCCTGGAACATCGACACCCCATTTACGCGCGCGCTGACCGAGCACATCGTCACCAGTGCCCGCCGCTATCTGCCGCAACCCCCACACCGGGGTCAGAGCTCTGACTAGCAATTAGTTGCTGAACCGAGCGAACTGACGGTCGATCCTGGTCTCCAGCATCCACAGCCATCGAATCCGTGGCGAGAAGCCGACAGCCCACAGCGCGGTATGAATTTCGTTGCTAGTCAGAGCTCTGACTAGCAATTAGTTGCTGAACCGAGCGAACTGACGGGCGATCCTGATCCCCAGCATCCACAGCCATCGAATCCGTGGCGAGAAGCAGACAGCGCACAGCGCGGCATGAATTTCGTTGCTAGTCAGAGCTCTGACCCCGGTTGGGAAACGTTTGCGTCAGATGTCGAGGGGGTCGACTTCGAGCGACCATTTGACGCGGCTTTTCATGGCGCGCAACAGGGCCAGCCATTCTTTGAGGAAGGCTTGCAGCGCCGGCCGCGAGGGACTTTCCACCAGCAGCTGCGCGCGGTCGACGTTGTGCACCCGCGTCATCGTCATCGGAATCGGGTCGTTCAAGGTAATGCCGTCAAACACCAGCGCATCGCGCGCACTTTCCAGAAAGCCGATCGCAGTTTCCAGCTCCGGCGCTTCGGCCCGCAACAGCGCCTGGTACAGGTACGGCGGCAGCGCGGCCTGGCGCCGCTCGTCGAGCAGGTCGGTGGCGAAGCGGTCGTAGTCGTGGTTGACCACCGCCGTGTACAGCGGATGGCTGGCGTAGCGCGTCTGGATCAGCACTTCGCTCACGCTGCCGCCTTCGGTGCGGGCCGCCCTGCCCGCGCGCCCGGCCACTTGCATCAGCTGCGCGAACAGGCGCTCGCTGGCACGGTAATCCTGCGAGAACAGCGCGGTATCGGGATTGAGAATCCCCACCAGCGTCAGTTTCTTGAAGTCGTGCCCCTTGGCGACCATCTGGGTGCCGATCAGGATATCGACCTCGCCCCGGTGCACCGTGTCGAACGCGGCCTGCGCACTGCCTTTCAGGCGCGTCGAGTCGGCGTCGATGCGCAAAATGCGCGCGTCCGGGAAAACCTGCTGCAAGCCTTCTTCCACGCGCTGGGTCCCGCGTCCGAGCGGCTGCAGGTCGACATTGCCGCAGGTCGGGCAATGGCGCGGTATGCGCAGCTCCAGGCTGCAGTGGTGGCAGCGCAGCCGGTGCTCGGGCTTGTGCAGCACCATGAAGGAAGTGCAGCGGGTGCAGTTGCTGATCCAGCCGCACGATTCGCAGCAGATCACGGGCGCATAACCGCGCCGGTTCAAAAACAGCAGCGATTGTTCGCCGCGCTCGAGGCGCTGGCGCAGCGCCGCCATCAGGTACGAGGTAATCCCGTCGACCGGTTTGTCGCGCTCCATGTCGAGCAGCTTCACGCGCGGCAGCACCGCATCCTTGACGGCGCGCTCGCGCAGTTCGAGCTTGCGATAGCGCCCGGAGCCGGCATGGTGCCAGCTCTCGAGCGAGGGCGTGGCCGAGCCGAGCACGATCGGAATCTTCAGCTGGCGCGCGCGCCATACCGCCAGGTCGCGCGCGGAGTAGCGCAGCCCTTCCTGCTGTTTGTAGGAGGGGTCGTGCTCTTCATCGATGACGATCAGCTTCAGGTTCGGCAGCGAGGCCAGGATCGCCAGCCGGGTGCCGAGGATGATGCGGGCCTGGCCCTGGTGCGCGGCCAGCCAGTGCAGCATGCGCTCGCCCTCCGACAGGCTGCTGTGCAAGGTGGCCAGCATCACGCCGGGAAAGCGCGCGCGGATGTTCCCTTCCAGCTGCGGGGTGAGGTTGATCTCGGGGACCAGGATCAGGATCTGGCCACCCTCTTCGCGCGCCAGCACCTGGGCGCAGGCCTGCAGATAGACTTCGGTCTTGCCGCTGCCGGTCACGCCGTACAGCAGGATCGGGGTAAAGCCCTGGGCGCCGCCGATGGCGTCGGCCGCTTGCTGCTGGGCGTCGTTCAGGACCGGCATGTCGAGCGGGGTGTGGTCGTGCGCGGGTGCGCTCTTGGCCAGCTTTTTCAGCGCGCGGTCGAGCGCCACAGTGGTGAGCACGCGCAGGTTCTTGGGCAGCCCCGGCAGGGCGACTTCGCCGAGCGGGCGCTGATAGTAGTCGGCCGCGAACGCGGCCAGCGCGATCCATTGCGGCGACAGGGGCGCTAGCTGGCTGCGCACGGCCAGCGCATCTTTGAGCTTGTCGGCCGGGACCTCGGTGTCGTGTTTGATGGCGACGATGAGCCCGACTACCTCGCGGCGCCCGAAGCTGACCAGCGCCAGCTGGCCCACCCGCGGCTCGTCGCCGGGCGCGCACGGCCAGCGGTAATCGAAGCAGCTGGTGAGCGGCGTGTCGAGCGCGATATTGAGGATGCAGTACGCCATCTGGGTCGGTTCGGTCAGGTTGAAGGAGGCGCGGAAAGCCCATCGCCATGCATGTCCAGGACATCGTTTCAAGCACGCTCAGCTTGTGGACAACTTTGTGGACAAACAATTTGTGCGAGGCCAAAAGCTTTGTGCTTGCACAATAGATGAGCCTAACAACTGAAAATCAAAGAAATTTAATCCTTACGAATCAATCACTTGCGAAAATCGCCTTGGGAAGCCGGGAAAACCATGTTTTACCGGCGTTCTGTGCATAAGTAAGGCGCGGAGCACTGAAAATGTAGTCGGATTGTGCGCCTGCGGCTGTGTATCAACGGCTGGCCACGGCTGCCGTGACGGGCTGCCGCGCGGCCCGCCGGATGCGTGCGGCGGAGCGCCGCCGACACAGTCCGGCACCATCATGCAACCCAGCAAATACTCATGTAACACCTTAACAATTGCGCTAAGTCGCGGTAAACGCGGGACTTTTCATTTTTATCCACACTGCCTGTTGATAACTTTGTGGACAATGCTTGAAAAACTGCGTTTTCCCTCTGTACCTTGTCCACATTTTCCCGGCCCGACTCGACAGGATGATTTTATAAACCGTTTAAAATCAATCACTTGGAAGTTCAAGAAACTTTTCTTGAGCGCCTTATTTTTAAGCAGCGATGTTCAAAAAAATTGTGAATAAGTGGGATATTGTCATTCAGAAAACGTCTAACGCAGCGCAGCGACACCACCCTGGCCTGGTGGCATCGCTGTAGCCAGACTACAGGCCGGCGCGTTGCTGGCGGCTGAAGCTGTGTACCGCCTCGACCATGGCGCTGACCGACTCCGGCGGGGTGAACTGCGAGATGCCATGCCCCAGGTTGAACACGTGACCTGAGCCGTCGGACGGCTTGCCGTAGCTGGTCAGGGTACGCTCGACCTCGGCGCGGATCTGTTCAGGGCTGGCGAACAGGATCGCCGGGTCCAGGTTGCCCTGCAGGGCGACCTTGTGGCCGACCAGGGCACGCGCGCGGCCCAGGTTGACGGTCCAGTCCAGGCCGACCGCATCGGCGCCGATGTCGGCGATCTGGTCCAGCCACAGGCCGCCGCCCTTGGTGAAGACCACCGCCGGGATGCGCACGCCGTCTTTTTCGCGCTTGAGCTGGCTCATCACCTGCTGCATGTACTGGAGCGAGAAGGTCTGGTAGGCGCCGTCGGCCAGCGCGCCGCCCCAGGAGTCGAAAATCATCACGGCCTGGGCGCCGGCGTCGATCTGGGCGTTCAGGTAGGCCGCCACCGCGGCCGCGTTGGTCGACAGGATGTGGTGCATCAGGTCGGGACGGTTGTACAGCATCTTTTTGATGGTGTGGAATTCCTTGGAGCCGCCGCCTTCGACCATGTAGCAGGCCAGGGTCCACGGGCTGCCCGAAAAGCCGATCAGCGGCACGCGGCCGTTCAGGGCGCCGCGGATCTGGGTGACCGCCTTGAAGACGTAGTCGAGCGAGTCGAGGTCGGGCGCGCGCAGGGCCATGACGTCGGTTTCGGTGCGCAGGGGACGCTCGAACTTGGGACCTTCGCCGTCGACGAAGTACAGGCCCAGGCCCATCGCGTCGGGCACCGTGAGGATGTCCGAGAACAGGATCGAGGCGTCCAGCGGGTAGCGGTCGATCGGCTGCAGGGTCACTTCGGTGGCGTAATCGGGGTTCTTGGCCAGGCCCAGGAAGGAGCCGGCGCGCTCGCGCGTGGCGCGGTATTCCGGCAGGTAGCGCCCCGCCTGACGCATCAGCCACACAGGGGTGTAATCGGTCGGTTGGCGCAGCAGCGCGCGCAGGAATGTGTCGTTCTGGAGCGGGGCGAATTGGGGCATGGGGAACCGTCGAAAGCTTGGAGAAAGGCGCTATTATCGCATTCTCCCGCATTCTCACCCCCTGCGCCGCGCGAGCGCATTTGCACCGGCGCGGGGTATTAACTATCATGCCATACCACCGCCAACCCAGTAGAATCCCCATGACAGCTTCGACCAGCCCGCAGAACGCCGCTTTCGGCCTCTGGCCTTCCCCGATCAGCGCCGCCATCGTGGCCGCCGGCGCCACCCCGCTGTCGCAGCCCCAGGCCGACGGCCAGGACGCTTACTGGCTGGCCGGACGCGCCAGCGAAGGCGGGCGCACCACCCTGCTGCGCCAGCGCGGCGCCGACCTGGTCGAACTGACCCCGGCTCCGTTCAATGTGCGCAGCCGCGTGCACGAATACGGCGGCGGTGCCTGCCTGGTGGCGGCCGGCACGGTGTACTTCTCGAATTTTTCCGACAATTGTATTTACACGATTGTTCCCGGCGCGGCCCCGCAGGCGCTGACCCTCCCGGGCAGCGCGCGCTACGCCGACTTTGCGCACGATGCGGCGCGCAATCGGCTGGTGGTGGTGCGCGAGGACCATGCGCAAGGCGGCAATGCATCCGATAATCAGCCGGTCAATACGCTGTGCGCCATCGGCGCCGACGGCGGCGAAACCATCCTGGCCCACGGCAGCGACTTTTACGCCGCCCCGCGCCTGTCGCCCGACGGCCGCTCGCTGGCCTGGCTGAGCTGGGACCATCCGCGCATGCCGTGGCAGGGCACCGAACTGTGGCTCGCACAAGTGAACCCGGACGGCTCGCTGGCCCCGGCCACGCTGGTCGCGGGCGGACCTGAAGAAGCGGTCTGCCAGCCCGAATGGTCGCCGGCCGGCGTGCTGCACTTTGTATCGGACCGCAGCGGCTGGTGGAATCTGTACCGCCTGGCCGACGGCAGCGTGCAGCCGCTGTGCGAACGCGCCGCCGAATTCGGCGCGCCGCACTGGACCTTCGCGGTGTCGATGTATGGTTTCGCCAGCGACGGCGACATTATCTGTACCTACATCGAACATGGCGTCTCCCGCCTGGCCCGGCTCTCGCCCGACAGCGGCAAGCTGGCCCCGATCGCCAATCCGTACGAAGAAATCCGCGAGTTGCGCGTGGGCGGCGGGGTGGCGCTGATCCTGGGCGGCTCGCCGCACATCCCGCTGGAGCTGGCGCGTTTCGAGCTGGCCAGCGCCACGCCGCACGTGCTGGCGCGCTCGATCACCGCGCTGCCGGCCGACGGCTACCTGTCGGTCCCCGAGAGCATTACCTACGCCAGCGGCGCCAGCGGCCAGCGCAGCGCGCACGCGTTCTACTACCCGCCCTGCAACGCCGATGTCACGCCCGATCCGGCGGCCAAACCGCCGCTGATGGTGATCAGTCACGGCGGCCCGACCGGCATGGCGACCAATACCCTCAAGCTGGCCACCCAGTACTGGACCAGCCGCGGGTTCGCGGTGCTGGACGTGAACTACGGCGGCAGCAGCGGCTTCGGACGCACCTACCGCGATGCGCTCAAGGGCCAGTGGGGCGTGGTCGATGTCGACGATTGCGTCGCCGGCGCGCGCTACCTGGCCACGCGCGGCGTGGTCGATCCGGAACGGCTGGTGATCCGCGGCGGCAGCGCCGGCGGCCTGACCACCCTGTGCGCCCTCA
This sequence comes from Massilia mucilaginosa, assembly GCF_011682145.1. GTDB lineage: Bacteria > Pseudomonadota > Gammaproteobacteria > Burkholderiales > Burkholderiaceae_D > Telluria_A > Telluria_A mucilaginosa. The sequence continues at coordinate 126,449 of NZ_WHJH01000011.1, read as the reverse complement.
CCTTCCACGATGTGTTCAAGGCCGGCGCCAGCTACTACGGCGTGTCGGACCTGAAGGGCCTGGACGACGACTCGCACAAGTTCGAATCGCACTACAACGAGTACCTGATCGCACCCAAGCCGGAGTCGGAAGCACTGTACCTGCTGCGTTCACCCATCAACCACGCCGACAAGCTGACGCGCCCGATGATCTTCTTCCAGGGCCTGGACGATAACGTCGTGCCGCCGCAGCAGTCGGAAGTGATGGTCACGGCACTGCGCGCGGCCGGCGTGCCGGTGGCCTACATGACCCTGGAAGGCGAAGGCCATGGCTTCCGCAAGGCCGACAGCATTGTGCGCACGCTCGAAGCGGAGCTGTATTTTTACCTGCGCATCTTCGGCCTGACCACGCCAGGCCAGGCGCCGGTGGTGGCGATCGATAATCTGCCCGGCGCTGCATGAACGAACAGGAAACAGCCACCATGCGCGAGCAGTTCACGCGCATGGACACGGTCGAGCAGCATATCGTCGCCATGCTGGCGATGGCGGGCGAACCGATGGGCCGCATCCGTCTCCAGGAGCACCTTGTCGCCGCCGGCATCGCGGTCGGCAACGAGCGCATGGTCGAGGCGATGGATGCGCTGCGCGGCGCCGGCATGGCGAGCGAGTTGCAGCAGCGCGGCTGGATCGTCACGCCCGAGATCACCTGGCTGGCGCTGAGCGCCGCGCTCGATGCCCGCACCTTCGGCCCGCTGGCGGCTGCCTACGACAACCTGACCCCGCTGCGCCGCAACTGGGAAGGCTTTGCGATCCTGCGCAGCTACCGCCAGGGCGTGGCGCTGCTGCGCATCGCGCTGGCCAGCGGCCAGGGTCCGGCCCAGGTGGCGCCGCTGCTGGCGGCCTGCATGAACTGCCACGAGGCGGGCTACCTGCATCCGCTGGTCGATATCTGCGCGCGCCCGTTCGAGCCGGCGCTGTTCGCGCGCATCCACCCGCTGCTGCGCGACGAGGTGCTGACGGTGCTGCTGGAGAACGCCCAGCGCGAACCGGCCAGCGCGGCGCAGCTGCGCATGTTCGCCGAACGCCACCTGGCGCAGGGCGCGCCGTCGATGGCGCTGCGCATCGTCATGGCCGAGCACCTGATCCTGTGCGGCCGGCTGGACGACGCGTCCAAGCTGCTGCACGACCTGGACCATTCGATGGCGCTGTTCTACCGCAGCGTCATTTTGCTGCTGCGCGATCACCACATGGAGGCGCTCACCGGGTTCGACCAGGCGCTCAAGGCGCTGCGGCGCGAGACCGGCAAGCGCAAGATGGCCTTTCCCGGCATCGGCGGCCACCTGTATGTGCTGGCGCTGCTGCGCAGTCCCGATCCGAAGCACGCCAAGGCGGCCGAAGCGTATCTGGACATCGTCACGCGCACCGCGCAGAACCACGACACGGCGGTCTACCAGCAACTGAACCTGCTGCGCCAGATCCGCAGCGGCACGGTCGATGCCGCCGTGCTGCCGACGCGCAGCTGGGAAAGCGCGCTGCAGCCGTTCATGTTCCGCGCGCTGCTGCATTACTGGCTCGCGCAGCCGCAGCTGGACGACAAGCGCGCCCAGCTCGAACAGATGATGACGCAGGCCTGCGCAGGCGGCTTCGACCTGGTGGCGGCGCAGCTGGGGGCCCTGCTCGGCCGCATCGGCGCGGTGTCGCGCGACCAGGAGGCGACCGCCCTGCGCCAGCGCCTGCGCTTTGCCGACATGAGCGTCTGGTTCGAGCGCGAGGAGCCGTGGGAACGCCAGCTCAATGCGCTGATCAACCTGCAACCGGCGCTCAACGTGGAAGTGGTCAAGGAAGCGCGCCTGGTATGGGGCCTGCGCTTCGATCCGCTGTACGGGGTGCAGGACATCGAAGCGCGCGAACAGAAGCGCGACGCCCAGGGCGGCTGGAGCCGCGGGCGCGCCATGGGCCTGAAACGCCTGTCGGAAGACGCGGCCAGCTTCGACTTCCTGACGTCGCAGGACCTGCACGTGGTGGCGACCCTGAATGCCTATAAATACTACAGCGGCGGCGGAGTGCGCTACGAATTCGACATGGACAAGGCGGTGGCCGCGCTGATCGGCCACCCGCTGCTGTTCTGGATCGATGCGCCCGGCACGCGCGTGGAACTGCTGCCGGGCGAGCCGGAACTGATGATCAAGGCGCGCGCTGGCAATGTGACCATCACCCTGCAGCCGCCCATCCTGGACAACACCGACGACGTGTGCGTCACGCGCGAAACCCCGACCCGGCTGCGGGTGGTGCGCATCAGCGACGAGCACCGCCGCATCGGCGCGATTGTCGGCAATGGCCTGGTGGTGCCGCTGCACGCGGAAAAGCAGGTGCTCAAGGCGATCGGCGCGATTTCGTCGATCGTCACGGTGCAGTCGGACATCGGCGGCAGCGCGGCCGACATCGCGCGGGTGGAGGCCGACAGCCGCCTGCATGTGCACCTGCTGCCCTACCAGCATGGGCTCAAGATGCAGGTGCTGGTGCGCCCCTTGCCGGACGCCGGCGCCTACTACCCGCCCGGTTCGGGCGCCGAGAGCGTGATCGCTGAAGTCGGCGGCGCGCGCGTGGAAGCGCGCCGCAACCTGAACGCCGAGCGCGAAGCCGAGCGTCAGCTGGTCGGCGCCTTGCACGTGCTGGAACAATCCGAATCGGACCACGGCGAATGGTTGCTGGCCAATCCGATCGAATGCCTGGAACTGCTGGCCGAATTGCAGGAACTCGATCCGGCCAGGGTGCTGCTGGCCTGGCCCGAGGGCGAACCGTTCCGGCTGGCCAAAAAAGCCGATTCAACATCGGTGCGCCTGTCGATCAAGCGCGACAAGGACTGGTTCGCGGCCAGCGGCGAGGTGCAGATCGACGAGAACCGCATCATGGACCTGCGCACCCTGCTCGATATGCTCAAGGAGAACGGCAGCCGCTTCGTGGCGCTGGGCGACAACCAGTTCATGGCCCTCACGTCCGAACTGCACCGGCGCCTGATGGAGCTGTCGGCCTTCGGCACGCCAAGCGCGGACGGGGTCAAGGTGCATGCGCTGGCCAGCTTCGCGCTGGAAGACCTGGCGCAGGATGCCGGCAGCGTCACGACCGACAAGGAATGGATCGCCCACCTGGCGCAGATGGAACGCAACACGGCCTTCGTGCCGCAGCTGCCGAGCACCTTGCAGGCGGAACTGCGCGACTACCAGGTCGACGGCTTCGAATGGCTGGCGCGCCTGGCCCACTGGGGCGTGGGCGCCTGCCTGGCCGACGACATGGGGCTCGGCAAGACCTTGCAGGCGCTGGCCCTGCTGCTCTCGCGCGCGCCGCACGGCCCGGCGCTGGTGATCGCACCGACCTCGGTGTGCATGAACTGGATCAGCGAGGCGGCGCGTTTTGCGCCGACCCTGAACGTGAAGCTGTTCGGCAAGGGCGAGCGCGCCGCCATGCTGGGCGAAGCCGGGCCGTTCGACCTGGTGATCGCCAGCTACGGCCTGCTGCAACTGGAAGCGCCGGCGTTTGCCAAGGTGCGCTGGAACAGCATCGTGCTCGATGAAGCGCAGGCGATCAAGAATACCGCAACCAAGCGCTCGCAGGCCGTGATGGCGCTGCAGGGCGAGTTCCGCATGGTGGCCACCGGCACCCCGCTGGAAAATCACCTGGGCGAGTTGTGGAACCTGTTCCGCTTCATCAATCCGGGCCTGCTCGGCACCAGCGACCAGTTCAACCTGCGCTTTGCGGGGCCGATCGAACGGGCGCAAGCTGCGACGAAGACGCCAACGCGCGCCGAAGCCGGGGCGCGTTGGCGCCTGCGGCGCTTGATCCAGCCGTTCATTTTGCGCCGCACCAAGGCGCAGGTGCTGGCCGAACTGCCGCCGCGCACCGAGATCGTGCTGCCGGTCGACTTGACGGAAGAAGAAACCGCGCTGTACGAATCGCTGCGGCGCGATGCGATCGCCAAGCTGGCCGCGCTGGAAGCGCCCGAGAGCCAGAAGTCGATCCAGATCCTGGCCGAGATGATGAAGCTGCGGCGCGCCTGCTGCAATCCGGCGCTGGTGGCGCCCGAATTGGGCCTGCAAAGCAGTAAACTCACCGTGTTCGCGCGCCTGCTCGACGACCTGCTCGACAACCGTCACAAGGTGCTGGTGTTCAGCCAGTTCGTCGATCACCTGACCCTGATCCGCAAGCATCTGGACGAACGCGGGATCAAGTATCAGTACCTGGATGGCTCGACCCCGATGCAGGAGCGTAAAAAGCGGGTCGATGCGTTCCAGGCCGGCGAGGGCGATGTGTTCCTCATTTCGCTCAAGGCGGGCGGGGTCGGGATCAACCTGACGGCGGCCGACTACGTGATCCATATGGACCCGTGGTGGAATCCGGCGGTGGAAGACCAGGCCTCGGACCGCGCCCACCGCATGGGGCAGCAGCGGCCGGTGACCATTTACCGGCTGGTGGCACGCCACACCATCGAGGAAGGCATCGTCGAGCTGCACAAGCACAAGCGCGACCTGGCCGACAGCCTGCTCGAAGGCAGCGATGTCGCGGCGCGCATGTCGCCGGGGGACATGCTGCGGATGCTGCAGGAGGGCTTGCGTTAGCGGTCGGTGTGGCGCCCTCCGCCATTCCGTGACATCATGCGTTTTTATCAAGCGGTAGCACATCCATGGAAGACGACAACGCATCGAGAAGCTCCCCCGACGCCCACGTGATCGGCGTGAAGTCATGGCTGGCCTACACCGGCGTCGTGATCCTCGCGGTCCTGCTGTTCGGCGTCGCCCTGCCGCTGACGTTCAGCTACGCCAACGAGATCGCCGCCGCCGTGCTCTTCGCGGTCTCGGCGATCGTGGTCGGCTACCGCTTCCTGCTGCTGCGCAGCATCCAGCTGTATTACGACGATGTCGGCGTGTGGCTCTACTCGGGCGTGCTGCCCTGGAAAAAAGGCATCAACGGCGTCAAATGGCGCGACATGGAAGACGCCAGCTTCACACCGAGCTTCTGGAGCTGGATCACGCGCTCGTACACCGTGCGCATCGGCCACCGTTTCACCAAGTCGAGCGAGATTGTCCTGCCCAATATCGCCAACGGCAAACACACGGTCGCCACCCTCAACGCGCGGCAGCAGGAAATGATCCGCGCCGGCACCATCGACTGATCCACACCCTCTTCAATTGGGACAAAAGTGCGCAAGCGGCGCGATTGATGCTAATCTGACGCCCCGCCGCATGCTTGCGGCCGCCCCTGTCCCTGTCACTACAAGGCCAAACACAATGTTGAAAACGAAAATTGCGCTGGCTGTTTTAATGACGTGCTTCGCGCTGGCGCCCGCAGGCGCTGCCAAGCCGAAAAAACAGTCCAAAGCACACAGCACCAAGACGGTGAAAGCCGCCAAACCAGGCAAGGCCGGCAAGCCGGCCAAGGCCGCGGCCATCGCCGCACCGGCCGCCGTGGCGGCCGCCGTGGTCGCCAGCGCGCCCGCCGCCGGCGCCGAACGCTCGCAGGACCGGCGCTTCAATACGGTCAGCATGCAGTTCCTCGGCGCGCTGTGGCGCATCGATCCGGAAAGCGCGATCTATTCCGGCAAATACGATGGCGCCGCCAACCTGACCATCCCGAGCGCGGCCACGCGCGCCGCGCAGCTGGCGTTCGCCGACGAGTGGCTGCAAAAACTGGCCAAGCTCGATACGCGCCAGTTGTCGGTCAAGCAGCGCACCGATCACGTCCTGCTGGTCAACAAGCTCAATGCCGACCGCTTCTACCTGACCACCCTGCGCGAGTTCGAATGGAATCCGGCGCTGTATAACATCGCCGGGCCGATCGACCTGATCATGGGTTCCGAATACGCGGCCAAGCCGCAGCGCCTGCGCACCCTGCTCAAGCGCCTGGCCAATGTGCCGGCCTACTACCAGGCGGCGCAGGCGAGCATCGTCAACCCGACCCACGAACACACGCAACTGGCCTTGCAGCAGGCGCCCGGCACCATGACGGTGCTGGCGGACCTGGGCAAGGCGGCGCAGGAATCGATCCTGAACCAGGCCGAAAAAGACCTGTTCGCGCGCCGCATCGCGGCCGCCGGCGACGCCCTGATCGGCTACGTCAACTTCCTCACCGATCTCGATAAGACGCAGCAGGCCAACAAGTCGGCGCGCTCGTTCCGGATCGGCAAAGCGCTGTACGAACAGAAGTTCGGGCATGACATCCAGGCCGGCGTGAGCGCGGAGCAGATGTACCAGAAGGCGTTGAACGCGCGCGAGCAGCTGCTTACGCGCATGGACACGCTGTCCGACGAGCTGTGGACCAAGACCATGGGCGGCGCCGCCAAGCCGGCCGACCGCACCAAAAAAATCGGCATGGTGATCGACAAGCTGTCGGCCAAGCACGTCTCGCGCGAGGAGTTCTTCCCGGAGATCCGGCGCCAGATTCCGCTGCTGCAGGACTGGGTGGTGAAAAACAACCTGCTCACGCTCGATCCGAAAAAACCGCTGGTGGTGCGCGAAACGCCGCTGTACCAGCGCGGCGTGGCCGGCGCCAGCATCGATGCGCCCGGACCGTATCGGCCGCAGGACCGCACCTTCTACAACGTGACCCCGCTCGACGGCCTCTCGCCCGAGCAGGCCGAGAGCACCCTGCGCGAGTACAACCACTGGATCCTGCAGATCCTGAACATCCACGAAGCCATTCCGGGCCACTACGCGCAGCTGGTGTATGCGAACAAGTCGCCGTCGCTGATCAAGTCGCTGTTCGGTAATGGCGCCATGATCGAAGGCTGGGCGGTGTACGGCGAACGCATGATGCTCGAATCGGGCTATGGCGACAATACGCCGGAAATGTGGCTGATGTACTCGAAGTGGAACCTGCGCGTGGTCACCAACACGATCCTCGACTACAGCGTGCACGTGCTGGGCATGAGCGAAGCCGATGCGATGGACATGCTCACGCGCCAGGCCTTCCAGACGCGCAGCGAGGCGAGCGAGAAGTGGCATCGCGCCAAAGTCAGTTCGGTGCAGTTGACCAGCTACTTCAGCGGCTACAGCGAAATCATGGACCTGCGCGAGCAGCGCAAGCAGGCGCTCGGCGGGCGCTTCGACCTGAAGCAGTTCCACGAGCAGTTCCTCGGCTATGGCAGCGCGCCGGTGAAGATGATCAAAGAGCTGATGCAATAAGGAGAGCGCGATGCGCATGGTAATCGGTGTGATTCTTGCGGCGCTTGCGTTGTATGTCGTCGCCTGCGTCGGCCTGTTCCTGGCGCAGCGCTCGTTGATCTACTTCCCGCAGCCGCGCCGTTTCGGCACGCCCGACACGGTCGTCAAGCTGCCCGTGAATGGCGCCGTGCTGGAGGTGTCGGTACGGCCCGAGACCGGGCCGCGCGCCGTCATCTACCTCGGCGGGAACGCCGAAGATGTCTCGGCCAGCCTGCCCTTCCTCGGCCAGACCTTTCCCGGCCAGGCGCTGTACCTGCTGCATTACCGCGGTTACGGCGGCAGCAGCGGCAAACCGACCGAGGCGGCGCTGTTCGCCGATGCGCTGGCCCTGTTCGACATGGTGCAGGCGCGCCATCCGCAGGTGACCGTGATCGGGCGCAGTCTCGGTAGTGGCGTGGCGGTGCATGTGGCCAGCACGCGCCCGGTGTCGCGGCTGGTGCTGGTGACGCCCTACGACAGCATCGTCGGCATCGCCGGGATGCAGTTTCCGTGGTTTCCGGTGACGCTGCTGTTGAGGGATAAGTTCGAGTCGGGCGTGTACGCCGCCAGGGTCAATGCCCCGACCACCATCATCGTCGCGGGGAACGACGACATGATCCCGCGCGCCAGTTCCGAACTGCTGATGACGCGCTTCAAACCCGGCGTGGCGCACTATATCAATGTGCCGGACACCGGGCACAACACGGTGTCGGACAGTGCGCTGTACGGGCCGGGGCTGGCGGGTGAGGCGGTGCCGCACGCCGCGCTGAAGGCGAACTAGGCAGTCCCCACCGCTATTTGCAGAGATCCGACACGCGCGTCCAGCGCTCGCGCACCACCGGCGAGGCGAATTGATTCGCCATGTTACCCTTGAATTTCATGGTGGTGTCGATCTCCCATGTCTTGTCATCGATCCGTTTCACCGTGCGGGTACTCTGGATCGTCGGGCAATTCGACACATAGGACAAGGTGTTCGGATCGACTGTCTTGATGGTATGGTCGGGACAGGATGCCTTGATCGCCGCCTGCGCGGCGGGGGTGCCGGCGTGCAGGCACTGGGTATGCGGTTTCTTGCCTTTTTCCGCGAAATCACGCGCCGCTCCGCCGGAACGCAAGCGGTTCGATCCGTCTCCGCTGGCGCCGTCTATCTTGCCTTCTATCACAACTGGCGCGCCCTTCTCCTGGATGATGTCGGCACGGCCCTCCCAGTCGACTTGGTACAGTCCCGGCGGCTGCACGGCGCGATGGTGTTTTGGCGGCTCGGCCGCCATGCAGTGCAGGGATTGTAGCGAGACAACAGCAAACAGCCATATCGACGATACGTGTTTCATGGATTCTTTCAGGTTGGTCCGGTCGGGCTTGAGGCAAGGGCCATCGGCTGCTGAACAGAATGATACGAATGACCACATTAGTCAATTCTGCCGGCAGCGCCAGTGTTCCGTCCAAAGTCGATCTGATCACCCTGCGCGCACCGGCACACGCCATGAAGATCGAGGGCCCGGGCGTGGTTCGCACCATCAAGAATGGCCAGGCGCAATGGTGCATGGATTTCGGCGGCGGCAACTCGACCTGCGTGCATGACGACGGTCCGATCGCGGCCCAAGGTCCGATCAGCGCCGGCATGCATGCAACAGGGAACAAGATGTACACATTGTTGCCGAGTGGTAGCATTTATGGTGTGGATGAGGCTTACACCAAGCGCTAACACATCAGGCAGTGCGTGTCCTGGGCATTGCCTGGCAATGCCGGCTGGCGACAGGCCGATGACGCCCATCAGGACCGCCGCCTCAGCCAATGCGCCGCTATTTGCCCTGTTCGCCGTCCGGGAATCGTGGTGTCGGATCGGGCAGCATCTTCAGGCACGCCGGAGAGGGACGCTCGCTCACGCACGCGTCCCATTGCGTATCCCAGTATTGGCTGGTTGCGACTGCGCAGCCAATGCCGGGCCGTTGATTGCATGCGTCACTCGTCGCCTTGAATACCTTGTCGCTCCATTCGTTGGATGCGAAAAAAGCGCGTTTCAGATCCACCTCCTTGCTGGAAAAGACAGTGGGATCGATACTGCCGACGGGTCCGGCCCACATCTTTCCGCCATCGGACGACACAAACAAGAGGAATTTTTCGAAATTGAGCGGGTCGGTGATCTCCAGCTGATATTGGCTCCCCACAACCCGGAAGCGCGATCTGTAGTAACCAAACTCCTGAAAAGCGGCATGAATTTGCTGGTTGCCGCCGGCCTTTTCAAGCGCATTGGGATGGATGTTGTCGCTGAAGGAATGGCCGCCGTCGCGGCTGACCACCAGCACCGAGCCCCCGCGCTTGCCATTCGCCGCCATGAAACGAAATGTGGCTCTATCGGTCAGCGCGTGGAGCGTATTTCCGCTCATGGCGTAATTGACGCAATCCGGATCATCGTCGTTGAATGACATCAGGGTCGTGGCGACATTCTTGCCGTGGTATTTCACCTGAAACGCGGCAGCGAAGGCGTCACGGATTCTGCCGCTGTGAGACACATCGTGCTTGCCGAGCTTGGGCGCGTCGGCAGTCAATACAAATTCCGAGCCGTCCGCTAAAGAACATGTCCACAATCGCCCGTCGGGCGAGCGATTTTCGTTCACGCTGTCGGCAAGCCGGATTTCAGTCTTGTCCATCTCGCACGCCGCCAGGGAAATCAAACAGGCGGTTACGAACGTTGCCAACACAGCTTTTTTCACACGGGTCCCGGTTTTGCGTTATCCACAGATCGCAATGATCTGATCGAGAGAGTCGCACCCCATTGCGAATGGTTGGCGCGACAAGGACCGCCAACACGGTCATGCCCCAAACTGATAGGGCGCAAGCAGTCCCGCTTTTGCTTCCTGAGCAGACAGCAAGGTGTCTTTGATGAACTGCAACGGCAGAGTATGCAGCTGTCTGCAAGCTTTTACAACCGCCTTGACCACAGGGTTGATCGAGTACCGGACTGGCCTGCCAACAATGACTGTGGTATTTCGCGCGCATCTCCTCAATGTTGACTAGAGGCAAGTTACTTGTCTTCTTGCATCGTTACAATGTGTGAAGTTCTGTTCAACTTCACGCAAAGGACACGCCATGACGCCAGGCCCAAACCCTGCCCTGCTCATCGCCCTGACAGCAATGGCCCTGGCCGGCTGCGCCAGCCGGCCGCCGCCGGCCGCCGCGCCGCCTGCCAGCATCAAACCGCCTAACAGCCAGCTCGAGCATTGCCCGCGCGCCCTGGGCACCCTGAGCTTCGGCGCGCCGGACCGGCCCGGCACGGACGCCGAACTGTCCGGCAGCCTGCCGCTGCTGCGCCTGATGGTGCGGGCATCGAACTGCTTCGCCCTGGCTGACGCCCGTTCCGCGCACAGTGAGCGCATACTCACCCCCTCCGACTACACCGCCACGTCCTCGCTCAGCTTCGGCGACGATGGCGCCGTCGGGCGCCTCGGCTCCCTGCACGATATCGCGCTGCAGCCGTCCACCCTGCTCACGCTGACCGACAACCGCTCGGGCGCCGCGCTGGCCGTGGCGCAGGGCAGCGCCAGCCACTGGCGTTTCGGCGCGGCGGGCGGCTTTTTCAATGGGGGCTTTGCGGGGGCCGACGGCTACACCCGCACGCCTCAGGGCAAGGTATTGGTGGCCGCCATGGTCGATTCATATAATCAGGTGGTGCGCTCGCTCAGGCGCCATGCGGCCCTGGCCGGTAGCGCCGGACTCAGGCCGGCGCAGGTGGCGCGCCATGATCCGCCACGTTCTCGATAAGCATCAGCAAGTCGGTCACGCCGAGGTCGACGCCAGCCTGCGACAGCAAGGTGCTCGCTTGCCCGCGATGATGGGTCTGGTGATTGAAAAAGTGCAGCAGCAGGTCGCCGAAGCGCTTTTGCGAGCGAATCCCTTTGGTGCTGGCGTAATGCAACACATGGTCGAGATCGGCCTCGGCGAGCTGCGCGGTCCAGGTGGCGATCACCTGGTCCAGCATGCGCCGGTGCGCGCCCAGCACGGCCAGGTCGGCGCTGTGGATGGCGTCCAGCCCGCCTGGGGCGGGCAGCGCCAGCACCGGAGCGAGCGCGTCAAACCGGGCCGGATGGGTGGCGAAGCGCCGCAGCCAGATGGTGTCTCCCGCGACCAGGTGGTTTAGCGTGCCGAGCAGCGAGCCGAAGAAAGCGCCGCGCTCGGCCGCCAGTTCGTGCGCGGGCAGCGTGGCGGCGGCGTCATACAGTTTCTGGTTCATCCAGCTGTTGTAGCCGGCCATCAGGCGCAGGTGGGCCAGTTCAGACACGGTGGCCCCGCGCGCGCAGGTGTTGCAGCACGGCGCCGTGTCCGCTGAGCAGCACCGACAGGCGAATCACGCTGCCGCTGCGAAATTTGAGCACGTACATGCCGCACGACGAACGGTAGCGCACGCTGCGCAAGTCATGCCACGCCTCGTTGCGCCTGCCGCCCCATGGCGTGATGAAGATGATACCGCCATCGTCCACCTTGCCGCGCGTCATGATGCCTTCGCACAGGCAGTAGACTCCGCCGATGGCCAGCACCAGCGCCAGCGCGACCAGCGCCGTGTAACTGTCGTGCTCGCGCGACAGCGCCACCCAGACCAGCACGGCCACCCCCAGCAATTGCAGGATGCCAAGCCGCTCCAGGAAGGGCGCGAACGCCAGCGTGCCGTCGCCGGCGCCGGTGCGCAGGCGCGCGCTGATCCAGCGCACGGCAAACCAGGCGGCAAAGGCACCAAACAGACCTGCGGCAAGCACCGACACTATCACTCCCAATCAATCAAGCAATCAACGCAGCGGACGGCTGCGCGGCTTGTCATTGTGCCTCACATCGGGCGCGCCCGCTGTATGCCCCTGTGCAATTACGCACAAGCATCGTGCCGGGACGCTCCGTCCGGGCACGCAATTTTCCGATACCCCTCCGGTAGAATTATTTCCAGCTGTTACTTCCCGTGAACCGTCCCGAAGGCTGGCCGCCAAGCGCGGTATCCCTGACGCCCCCACCGAGCTCTTCCCTGCAAGCACCCGCAGCCTTCCCGTATTTTCAATACAGAAAAATGGAGACATCATGGAAATCAAGCACTCTCTCGGCCGCTGCGCGGCCTCCTTACTGCTGTGCCTGCCAGCAGGCGCGCTGGCGCAAGTCCAGGCCGGCCCCGGCGCCTGGAGCGGCAACCAGACCTGGGGCGCGGACAGCGTCAACGGCGGCAACCTGAGCGGCTACTTTTACTGGCCCGCGAGTCAGCCCGTGCTGGGCGGCAAGCGCGCCCTGGTGATGGTGCTGCATGGCTGCCAGCAAACGGCGGCCGGCGACGTCATCGATTCCGGCGCGGACAAGGGCTTCAACTGGAAAGCCGTGGCCGACCAGTACGGCGCCGTGATCCTGGCGCCGAATGCCACCGGCAATATCTCCGGCAGCCATTGCTGGGATTACAGCCTCACCAACCACAACCGCGCCAGCGGCCACGATGGCGTGCTGCTGAACCTGGTCAGCCGTTTCCTGGCCGATGCGCGCTATGCGATCGATCCGAACCAGGTGTATGTGACCGGCCTGTCCTCGGGCGGCGGCCAGACCATGGTGCTGGGCTGCCTGGCGCCGGATGTGTTTGCCGGCATCGGCATCAACGCGGGGCCACCGCCGGGCACCACCATCATGCAGATCGGCAGCGTGCCTTCCGGGTTCAATGCCAACACGGCAGCCAACAAGTGCAGCACCATGGCTGGCGCCCAGCAAGGCAAGTTCGCCACCCAGATCGCCAGCGTGATCTGGGGCACCAGCGATTACACGGTGGCGCCCGCCTACGGGCCGATCGATGCGGCGGCCATGCGCATCGCCTACGGCGGCGTGTTCAGCAAGGGCGCAACGGCAACAGTTCCTGGCGGCGGCAGCAACACGCCCTACACCGACAGCAACGGCAAGCTGCGCACCTCGGAAATCGCGGTGACCGGCATGGGCCACGCGTGGCCGGCCGGACCGGGCGGGCAGAACGCTCACTTCGTCGACGCCACCAAGGTCAATTATCCTGCCTTCGTGATGGATTTCTGGTTCAGGAACAATCTGCGCGCGAGTGTCATCGCGGCGCCGGTGATGATGGCCTGCGCGGCCAGCGTGGCGGGCAACGCCGCCACCATCAGCGGCGCGGGCGTGGATGCGGCCGGCGCCATCGGCAGCTACCGCGTGGTGCTCTCCGGCGCCACGCCGGTCAATGACGCGCAAGCCGGCAGCGGCGCCGGTTTCAGCATCGCCTACGCGCTGGCCAACGGCTACTACAGCGGCACTGTCACGGCCACCAGCGCCGCCACCGGCCAGACCTCGGCGCCCTGCACCCTGCCTCAGTTCCTGGTGGGACCGGTGCCGGCCGTGCAGCCGCCGGCCGGCTTGAAGGCCGGGACCGCCAGCGCCAGCAGCATCGCCCTGTCATGGAGCGCGGCCAGCGGGGCCAGCGGCTACAACGTCTACCGCAACGGCACCAAGGTCACGCCGGCGCCGCTCGCGGGCACGGGGTACACCGATACCGGCCTGGCGCCGTCCACCGCCTACACCTACCAGGCCTCGTCGGTGGCGGGCGCGCTGGAAAGCGGGCTGTCGGCCGGCGTGAGCGCCAGCACCACCAGCGGCTTTACCTGCAGCACGGTCACGGCCAGCAACTTTGCCCACGTGCAGGCCGGTCGCGCGCATGACAGCGGCGGCTATGCGCTGGCCAACGGGTCGAACCAGAACATGGGGCTGGACAATCTGTTCTACATCCAGACCCTGGCGCAGACCTCACCCGGGCATTACGTGCTTGGGAACTGTCCGTAGTTCATTCTTGCGGCGCCGGGTTCTTGCCTTCGACCAGCACGTAGGTCTTGCCGTTGTAGGCGTAGCGTGCCGATCCGTTCAGGCTGGTGATGTCCGAGGCCAGCACCGGGCCTTCCTGGCCCTTGCGGCGCGCTTCCTTCTTGCCGTCGTCCTGGCCGACGAAGGTGAGGACCAGGTCGTTGTAGTCGGCTTGTGCGGCGGGCAGGGCGAAGCGCCAGCCCGCCACGATATCGGAACAGATGTTTTCCTCCTCGGGAACGCAGCCGGACGTGGAGAAGAAGATGGTGATGCCGTCGCCGGTGAGCGAACGGACCGGATCGGCAGTCAGGTCGAACAGGGACAGCCGGCGATGGGCATAATCCATCATGGCGAAGCCATGCAGCATGGCCAGCCCCGGTTTGCCGGGAGCGAGCTGCATGAACCTGGCCCTGCCGATGCTCTCCCAGCTGCCCATGCGCGCAATATTGGTATGGTGCTTGAGCAGCGCCCAGCGTCCCTCGGTCTTGCGCAGGATGAAGATGTTCAGCAGCCCGCCTTCGGTGCGAACGCGGCCGTCGTCCGGCCCGCGGTCGCCGCGCAAGGCGTTGGCGACCAGCGCCGCGTCGCCATTGGGCAGGAAGGTGTGCGCCACCGGTTCGATGGTGTACACCTGCATTCCAGGCTCTTCCGGCACGCTCAGCTGCATGGTGGCGTCGTTGCGCACGGGATTGAACTTGCCGCCGAAGATGGATTGCATCAGCACGACCCGCTCGCGCATTCCGGCGGCCTGGGCTTCCAGTTGTTCCGGCGTGGGCGCCGGCGGCGCGGGCACGGCCTCGCTGGCAGGGGGCGCGGTCACCGCTGCCGTAGCGGAAGCGCTCGCCGCCACGGCCGGCGCGGCTGGGGTGGCGGCAGGCCGCTGCTCGCGGCAGGCGCACAGGAGCGCGCACAGGAACAGCCTGGTTAGCAAAGCGGATGTGGGCATCATGCGTGTGGTTCCTTGTTGGCGCCCTCGACCAGCGTGTAGGCGCTGCCGTTCCAGGCGTAGCGCGCCGTGCCGCCGAGCTTGCGGGTTGCGGCGGTCTGGTATTCGCCCCCGTCCGGCCCAGGCGTCTTGCGGCGCTGTTTAATGTCTTCTTCACCCTTGAGCGTCACTACCAGGTCGTTGTAGGCCGCTGCGCCTGCCGCGGGCGCGAAGTGCCAGCCGCCCGCGATGTTGAAACAGGTGGCCGGCCCCGAGGGATTGCAGCCGGCGCGGTTGCCCGATGCAATATGGATCGGCTGGCCCGCCAGGTCGCGCAGGGTGGCGGCGCCCAGGTCGAACGGCGACAGCAGGGTGCGCTCCTCGCCTTGCGAATTGAATCCAACCAGCATCGCCAGCCCCGGCTTACCGGGCGCCAGGTTGACGAACACCGCCTTGTTCATCCACAGGTCGTTCGCCAGCGCGATGACGTTGGCATGGTGCCGCAGCTGCGTCCATGCGCCATCGACCTTGCGCAGGATGAACACGTTGAGCAGGCCGGCGTCGAGACGATGGGCGCTTGCGTGGCCTTGTTCGTCCGTTTGCCCGCCGACACCGACCAGCACGGCGTCCCCGTCCGGCAAAAACGTGTGGGCGATCGCAAGCAGCGCGTAGCGGCGCGTGCCGGGACGGCCCGGTTCGGCGGCCTCGATGGTCGCCTGCGACGTCTGCGGCTGATACGCCTGGCCGAAGAGGGCCTGCATCAGGACCAGGCGCTCTTTTCGCAAGGCCGCCTCGGCTGCACGCTGCGCGGGCGTGGGCGGATCGGGCGGCATGTCGATATCGCGGCCGTCCCCGGCACCGGCTGCGCTGGCGCTGGCAGGCGGCGCGGCGGCAGCTGGCGGCGTGGCCGTCTTGTGCTCGCTGCAAGACGCCAGCAGCACGCCGAAAAGAATACCAGGAAACAAAATGGCTGAACGCATCGGATCGCAAACGGGGATGAAAACAACCCATCTTACCTTACCGGTTGCCAAGCTATTTCAGGCCGGAAGCCTTGCCCGCAGCTTGTTTGGCGCAAGGCGAGCAGGCAGCCGATTCCGACCCGGGACGATTGATGCACCTCATACGCGCGCGCGCCGCAACTCCTAGGCTGGACGTATCGGCAGCGGCATTTCCGCGGCCGGCATGGCGCACGCCGCCGTGCCAGATCCACATGTCCGCAGGAGGACCCATGAGGCGAATGATTTCCGCAACCATATTGCTGGCCGTCATGGCCATGCTGGGCGCCTGCGGCGGCGACGACGATACCCCGGCGCCCGCACCGGCGCAGGCGGCGCCGCCAGTGGCTGCCGTCCCGGCTTCCGGGCCTGCCCGGGCCGTGCCAGCGCCGCCGCTGCGCGCCGCGCCGGCGCTGGCGCCGCCAGAGGCACCGCTACCGAACGACGTCATGCAGCTGCGCCAGGAAGTGGCCCTTCTGCGGCGTGAAGTGGCCGAGCTGCGCATGATACTCACGCGCGCGTCGCCCGCGCCGCCCGCAGCGCAGCCGGCCGCCACGCTGGCGACCCCGGTGACGCCCGAAACGCCGGGGGTGGCCCCGGCCGAGACCATGTTTCGCGCGGAACCGGTGGACCATGCGTGGAGCAGCCAGGCGTCAGCGGCGGTGCGCACGGCGCTGGCGCGTGCCAACGCCGGGCTTGAACCGCAGGTCAGGGTGCTTGAATGCCGCACCAAAACCTGCCGGGTCGAGGTCAACCCGGCCAGTGCCGACCTGCTCGAAAGCGCAATGCCGGCCGTGCTGGCCAATCTGGGGGAAACGCTGCCGAACATGAGGGCAACGCAAGTAGGAAGCGGTGATGACAGCGAGTCGACGGTGGTGTACCTGACGCGCTAGCGGCCGGGAAAGGCGAGCACCGCCGCAGGGAACAGAAACCGCGGCAGCTGCGGCGTCTTTACGCCGCTTCTTCCGGCGCCTGGGTGGCGCGCACGAAGGCCGGCGCGATCAAGAGGCCGAGTTCGAACAGGATCCACATCGGCAAGGCCAGCGCAAACTGGCTGACGATGTCCGGCGGCGTGACGATGGCGGCGATCACGAATGCGCCCACGATCACGTAGGGACGGATTTCCTTGAGCTTGGCCACGCTGACGATCCCCATGCGCACCAGAATCACCACCACCACCGGCACCTCGAAGGTGGCGCCGAAGGCCAGGCACATGGACATGACGAAATCGAGATAGTTCTCGATGTCGGGCGTGACCGCGATCGAGGTCGGCGAAAAGTCGGAAATGAACTTGAACACGCGCCCGAACACGAAGAAGTAGCAGAACGCCACGCCGCTCATGAACAGGAACGAGGACGACACCACCAGCGGCAGCACCAGGCGTTTTTCGTGCTGGTACAGGCCGGGCGCGATGAAGGCCCACATCTGGTAGAACACCCACGGCAGCGCCAGGATAATCGACAGCACCAGGGTCACTTTCATCGGCACCAGGAACGGCGAGATGACGCCGGTGGCGATCATCTTCGAGCCGACCGGCAGCGAAGCGATCATCGGCTGGGCGATGATGTCGTAAATCCGGGCCGGTCCAGGCCACATCATCAGCGCGGCGCACACGATGGCGATGCCGATGGTGGCCTTGACCAGGCGGTCGCGCAATTCGACCAGATGAGAGATAAAGGTCTCTTCGCCCGCTGCTTTATCTGTCATTGAGGATTCAAGGAGGTAGGTGGAAGAACCGGTTTAGAAGAAGGACGAGGTGGACGACGAGCGCGGGCGGAATTTTTTCACGCGCGCGGCGCCCGACATGATGTGGGCCTTGCCGCCGTGGCGCTGCTTGTACCAGCCAGGGACGGCCGAATTGCGCACCAGCTTCTTGCGGCGGAAGTCGCGCGCCTTGCGCTCCAGGTCGCTCATGGTGGCGCTGGGCGCGTTTGAGGAGGGCAGGTCGCGCCAGGCGGCATCGACATCGTCGATGTTCTGGGCGATGGTGTTTTCGACACTGTCCTTGATCGACTGGGCTGTTTCCTGCACTTCCTTTTGCAGGTTGCGCAGTTCATCGAGCTCGATCTCGCGGCTCACCTCGGACTTGACATCATGCAGGTAGCGCTGGGCGCGTCCATACAGGGTGCCCGCCATGCGCGCCACCTTGGGCAGCTTTTCAGGGCCGATGACAATAAGTGCAACCACGCCGATGATGGCGAGTTTAGAGAGTCCAAGATCGATCATGGCGTCTGGAAGTGTCGGACAAGGCGCGTGCCGGGGCACGCACGGTCATCAGAACTTCGTTTTCTCTTTCGCTTCGCCGTCGATGGTCGTCTTGTCCGTCACCTGCGAAGGAACCACCGGCTTGCTGTCTTCGTCGCCGCGCACGCCATCCTTGAAGCCCTTGACGGCCTTGCCAATATCGCCACCCATGTTGCCGAGTTTTTTGGTTCCGAAAACCAACACAACGACAAGCAACACGATCAGCCAATGCCAAACACTCAGTCCACCCATCATTTTCTCCTGTCGAGGCACACGCGCCCGAATTCGCGAAAGCTTACGCCGCGTATTCTACGCGATGCCGGGCATTCCTGCCGCATTGTCAGCGTTGACCGGTCCACGGACGGGGGCCGCCGATCATGTGCAGGTGCAGGTGATAGACTTCCTGGCCGCCATCCGGACCGCTGTTGATGAGTGTCTTGTAGCCGCCGGCCGGCTTGCCGCCGGCATCGTAGGTGACTTCGCAGCCGTGCTCCTTGGCAAGTTTTGGCGCCAGCGCCAGCAGCTTGCCGAGCAGTACGCCGTGCGATTCGTTGCATTCGGACAAGGTTGCAACGTGCACCTTGGGAATGACCAGCAGGTGCACGGGTGCGGCCGGATGGATATCCTTGAACGCCAGCAACTCTTCATCCTCGTAGACAATGCTCGATGGAATTTGCTTGGCGGCGATTTTGCAAAACAGGCAGTCGGTCATGGACAGTTTCCGTAGAGTTAGAAATAAGAGGACCTCGAGAAACCGTAGCGAGCGGTGCAAGTTTCGTCCGGGACGCGCAGTCCGAGAAGCGCAGCCGTACGAAGGTACGGTGAGCATCGCAGGGCGAAAATTGCGCCGCGCAGTAGGTTTATCGGGGGTCCCCAGGGCGGGCGGCTTTTTCGGCCAGGCCGGACAGGCCTTCGCGGCGCGCCAGCTCGTCGAGCACCTGCTGCGGCGAGAGGTCGAATCGGGCCAGCAGCACCATCGAATGGAACCACAGGTCGGCGCATTCGTACAGCACTTGGGAAGCATCGCCATCGACGCGCGCATCCTTGGCGGCCATCACCAGCTCGGTGGCTTCTTCGCCGATCTTTTTCAGGATCGCGTCGTCGCCCTTGGAAAACAGGCGCGACACGTACGAGGTGGCCGGGTCGCCGCCGTTTTCGAGCTTGCGCGCTTCGATCGTTTGCGCCACGCGGGCGAGGGTCTGGCTCATGGTGTGCCCTTCATGGGGTGCTATTCTTGGGATTGGCGTAAATCGTTTGCGGATCCTGCAGCACCGGTTCGACCACCTGCCAGTCGCCGCTTTTGGCGTCGCCCTCGAACTTTTGATAGAAGCAGGAATGGCGGCCGGTGTGGCAGGCGATTGCGCCGGCCTGCTCGATTTTCAGCAGGATCACGTCTTCATCGCAGTCGAGGCGGATTTCCAGCACCTTTTGAATGTGGCCCGATTCTTCACCCTTGTGCCACAGCTTCTTGCGCGAGCGGCTCCAGTACACCGCCTCGCCCAGTTCGACCGTGCGCGCCAGCGCGTCGCGGTTCATCCAGGCGAACATCAGCACATCGTTGGAACCGGCTTCCTGGGCGATCACCGGCACCAGGCCGTTCTCGTCCCAGCGCACCTTTTTCAGCCAGCTGAAATTGGCCGCACTACTCGTTATCGTTGGTGTCATGTTCAATCCAGACGCATCGGAATGCCCTGCGCGGCCATGAAGCGCTTCGCTTCGCCGACCGTATGCTGGCCGTAGTGGAAAATACTCGCCGCCAGGACCGCGTCGGCCTTGCCGACCTTGATGCCGTCGGCCAGGTCTTGCAGGCCGCCCACGCCGCCCGAGGCGATCACGGGAATCCCGATCGCGTTCGACACGGCGCGGGTCAGGCCCAGGTCGAAGCCGACCTTGGTGCCGTCGCGGTCCATGCTGGTGAGCAGGATCTCGCCGGCGCCGAGGCGCTCCATGTTCATCGCCCATTCGACCGCATCGAGACCGGTGGCGCGGCGCCCGCCATGGGTGAATACTTCCCACTTGCCGGGCGCGGTCTGCTTGGCGTCGATGGCCACCACGATGCACTGCGAACCGTGCTTTTGCGAGGCCTGGAACACCAGGTCGGGATTGGTCACGGCCGAGGTGTTCATGCTGACCTTGTCGGCGCCGGCGTTGAGCAGGCGGCGCACGTCTTCGACCTTGCGCACCCCGCCGCCGACCGTCAGCGGAATGAACACGGTGGAGGCCACCGCTTCGATGATGTGCAGGATCAGGTCGCGCTCGTCCGAGGACGCCGTGATGTCGAGGAAAGTGATTTCGTCGGCGCCCTGCTCATCGTAGCGGCGCGCGATTTCGACCGGGTCGCCGGCATCGCGCAGTTCGGTGAAATTGACGCCCTTGACGACGCGGCCATCGGTCACGTCGAGGCAGGGAATGATACGTTTTGCGAGCATGGTGTGTTCTTCCGGCTTACGCCAGGTCGCCTTCGGTGAGTTCGTCGGCGCGCGCCTGGGCTTCGGCCAGGTTGATCGTACCCTCGTAGATCGAACGGCCGCAGATCACGCCTTCGATGCCCTCTTCCTGCACCGCGCACAGCGCTTCGACATCGCCCAGGTTATGCAGGCCGCCGGAAGCGATGATGGGAATCCTCACGGCCTGGGCCAGCTTGACGGTCGCTTCGATATTGATCCCGCCCATCATGCCGTCGCGGCCGATGTCGGTGTAGATGATCGATTCGACGCCGTAGGCTTCGAACTTGGTGGCCAGGTCGATCACTTCGTGGCCGCTCATCTTGCTCCAGCCGTCTGTTGCGACCTTGCCATCCTTGGCGTCCAGGCCGACGATGATGTGGCCGGGGAAGGCGCCGCAGGCGTCGTGCAGGAAGCCGGGGTTTTTGACGGCGGCGGTGCCGACGATGATGTAGGTGATGCCGTCGTCGAGATAGCGCTCGATGGTGTCGAGATCGCGGATGCCGCCGCCCAGCTGGACGGGGATCTCGTCGATATCGTTATCGACGGCGAACTCCTGCACCACCTGCAG
Source organism: Massilia mucilaginosa (assembly GCF_011682145.1). GTDB lineage: Bacteria > Pseudomonadota > Gammaproteobacteria > Burkholderiales > Burkholderiaceae_D > Telluria_A > Telluria_A mucilaginosa. The sequence goes on along the minus strand of NZ_WHJH01000011.1, from coordinate 105,286 downwards.
GATCGATTTGACGGCGGCTTCGTTTTTCGGCTTGCCGGCGAAGGCGCCGTTCAGGTCCACCAGGTGCAGGCGGCGCGCGCCCTGCTTGAGCCAGTGCAGCGCCATTTCGGCGGGGTCTTCGGAGAAGACGGTGGCAAGTTCCATATCGCCCTGTTTGAGGCGAACGCAGTGACCGTCTTTGAGGTCGATGGCAGGAATGAGCAGCATGATCGGTTATCGCTTAGTTGGGTTGGGTGATTGGGTGACCGGATGACAATCAGGGATTCCAGTGGACGAAGTTCTTGTACAGCTGCAGGCCGGCACCGGCGCTTTTCTCCGGATGGAACTGGGTCGCGAAAATATTATCGCGGGCGACGGCGCAACAGAACGGCGCGCCGTAATCGGTTTCGCCGGCGGTGAGGCTGGCATCGTCGGGCTGGACATAGTAGCTGTGCACGAAATAGAAGTAGCTATCGTCGAGGATACCCTGCCACAGCGGATGCTGGCGCACTTGTTTGACGCGGTTCCAGCCCATCTGCGGAACTTTGAAGCGCGAGCCGTCCGGCTGCAGGCGGCCGTCGAGCTGGAAGCGCACCACTTTGCCGGGCAAGAGGCCCAGGCCGGGGGTGTCGGCTTCTTCGCTTGCGTCGAACAGCATTTGCTCGCCGACGCACACGCCCATCACGGGACGGCTTGCGGCGGCGCGCAGCAGGGCTTCCTCGACGCCGGACTGGCGCAGGCTGGCCATGCAGTCGCGCATGGCGCCCTGGCCGGGCAGCACGATCCGGTCGGCCGAATCGATATCGGCCACATCGCCGGAGATGAGTACCTTGGCTTCAGGAGCGACGGCACGCAGGGCTTGCGCCACCGAGCGCAGGTTGCCCATACCGTAGTCGACCACAACAATTTTATTCATAGCAATTCAGGTTCTTAATCGGAGACAGACGCGCTTTCTACCGTCGTCCCCGCGAAGGCGGGGATCCATAGCACATTGGCGAATCGGCGGTGCTATGGGTTCCCGCCTGCGCGGGAACGACGGCGACGATGACGTTACAGACTACCTTTAGTCGACGGGATCGTGCCAGCCGACCGCGCATCGCGTTCGGCCGCCATGCGCAGCGCGCGCCCGAAGGCCTTGAACACGGTTTCGCACTGATGGTGCGCGTTCTCGCCGCGCAGGTTATCGATGTGCAGCGAGACCAGCGCGTGATTGACGAAACCCTGGAAAAATTCATGCGCCAGGTCGACATCGAAATTGCCGATCATCGAGCGCTTCCAGGGCACGTGCATTTCCAGCCCCGGACGGCCGGAAAAATCGATCACCACGCGCGACAGCGCTTCGTCCAGCGGCACGTAGGCGTGGCCGTAACGGCGGATGCCCTTCTTGTCGCCGATCGCCTTGGCCACCGCCATGCCGAGCGTGATGCCGGTGTCTTCCACCGTGTGGTGGGCGTCGATGTGCAGGTCGCCCACGCACTCGATATCGAGGTCGATCAGGCCGTGGCGCGCGATCTGGTCGAGCATGTGGTCCAGAAAAGGCACGCCCGTGTTGAGCTTTTGCTGGCCGGTGCCATCGAGGTTGATGGCGACGCGGATTTGCGTCTCGTTGGTGTTGCGCGTGATGCTTGCGGTGCGGTCTGCGGTGAGGTCTGCGATGTTCATGGGGAGGCTCGGTTAGTGCGAAGTCAGCGATGCCTTGACGGCATCCAGGAAAACAGCATTTTCTTCAGGTGTGCTCACGGTCACGCGGATGCATCCGCCCAATCCGTTCATTTTACTCACATTTTTGATCAGTACCTTGGCCGCGTCGAGCCGTGCGACGGCGGCGTCGGCGTCCGGCAGGCGCACCAGCAGGAAGTTGGCGGCCGACGGAAACACGGTCACGCCGGGCAGCGCGCCCAGGTCGGCCGCCAGTTTTTCGCGCGCTTCGATCAGCAGGGTGGCCTGGTCGTTCAGCACCTCGATATGATCGAGCGCGAATTCGGCGGCGGTCTGGGTCAGCACATTGATGTTGTACGGCGGGCGCACCTTTTCGAATTGCGCCAGCAGCCTGGGGGCGGCGGCCATGTAGCCGAGGCGAATGCCGGCCAGGCCCAGTTTCGAGACGGTGCGCATGACGACCAGGTTCTCGAACTCGGGCAGGCGCTCCATGAAGGAGGTGCGCGCGAACGGGCCGTAGGCTTCGTCGACGACGACGATGCCGGTGTCGCCGACGGCGCGGATGATCTCGACCATCTCGCCGGGGTCGAACAGGTTGCCGGTCGGGTTGTTCGGGTAGGCCAGGAACACCAGCGCCGGCTTGTGCTCGGCGATTTTGGCAAGCATGGTGGCTTTGTCGAGCGTCATGTCGGCGCGCAGCGGCACGCCCACGAAGTCGGCGCCGGCCAGCATGGCCGAGCGCGAAAACATCACGAAGCCGGGCGTCGGCGCCAGGATCGCCGGGTGGCGCGTGCCGCCCGAAACGGCGGTGGCCATGATCGAGATCAGCTCATCGGAGCCGTTGCCGAGAATGACGTCGTAACCGCTTGGTACGCCCAGGCGCGTGCAGATTTTATGTTTGAGCGCGGCGTTGCTTGGCAGCGGATAGCGGTTCAGGACCGCGCCGGCCAGGCGCCGGCCCAGTTCTTCGCGCAGGTGGGCAGGCAGCGAGTACGGGTTCTCCATCGCGTCGAGTTTGATGTAGCCGTCGGCGTCGGCGACGACGTAGGCGTGGTCGGCCTGGACCTCGGGACGGATCGTGTTGGCGATCAGCGTGTCGATGAAACTCATGCTGCTTTGCTCCTTAAGTTACCGTCATTCCCGCGCAGGCGGGAATCCAAGTTCGTACCGTAGCCGTCGGCGGATCGGCGAACTTGGGTTCCCGCCTGCGCGGGAACGACGGCGCTGGCGGTGGTGGTGGGAATGACAGTTCTAAGCATTTTCAGCCTTCGCGGTCTTTTTGGGCGGTTTGCGCTTCTTGACCATTTCCTGCTCCGGCGGCGAAGCCAGGCGCGCGGCGATGATGTCGCAGTAGGCGGCATTGAGCTCGAAGCCGACAAAATTGCGCCCGCAACGCTTGGCCGCCATGGCGGTGGTGCCGCTGCCCATGAACAGGTCCATCACCACGCCGTCCGGCGGGCACGATGCCTTGACCATGCGCTCGATGATCTCGAGCGGTTTCTGGGTCGGGTGGTCGGCGCGCTCCGGGTGTTCCTTGTGCAGGCGCGACACGCTCCACAGGTCCTTCGGGTTGTAGCCCACTTCCAGCCATTTGGCGCCGACGAAAATCGAGCGCGAACGGGCCTTCTTGGTGGCGGCGTCGTAGGGAATGCGCACCGCGTCCAGATCGAAGTAATAGTCCTTGCGGTTCACAAAAAAGCCGATGGTATCGTGCACCGAACTGAAACTCCTCACGCTGCCGCCCATCGACGGCACCCGGCGGTCCCAGATAATTTCGTTCATCATCGTCATGCGCTGCTTGAGCATGACAAAAATCTCGGGCGAAAAGCGCCACGTCAGGAAGATGTACAGGCTGCCGTTGGGCTTGAGCTTGGGCAGCGCCCTGGAAATCCATTGCTCGGTCCAGGCCAGGTAATCGGCCACGCTTTGCTGGTCGGAGTCGTTGCCGTAGTCCTTGCCGAGGTTATATGGCGGGTCGGTCAGAATCAGGTCGATGGAACCATCCGGGATGCGCGAAAGTCCACTCAGCGCATCCTCGCAAAATACCTGATTGAGCCAGTCGCTCATGCCGACGGTCGCAATCGGAGTTCGGCGCTGCGGGCGTGCGCCTGCAAGCCTTCGCCATAGGCCAGTTCGGCCGCGACCTTGCCGAGCGTTTGCGCACCGGCTTCGCTGACGAAAATGACGGACGAACGCTTCTGGAAGTCGTACACGCCAAGCGGCGACGAAAAGCGCGCGGTGCGCGAGGTCGGCAGCACGTGGTTCGGACCGCAGCAGTAGTCGCCCAGCGACTCGGACGAAAAACGCCCGAGGAACATGGCGCCGGCGTGGCGGATCTTATCGGCCCACTGCTGCGGGTCCTCGGCCGAAATTTCCAGGTGCTCGGCGGCGATGGCGTTGGCGATGTCGCACGCTTCCTGCATGTCGCGCACCTTGACCAGCGCGCCGCGGTCGGTCATCGAGGTGCGGATGGTGTCGGCGCGCGGCATGGTCGGCAGCAGCTTGTGGATGCTCGCTTCGACCCTGGCAATGTAACCGGCGTCGGGGCACAGCATGATCGCCTGCGCCAGTTCGTCGTGCTCGGCCTGCGAGAACAGGTCCATCGCGACCCAGTCCGGGTCGGTGCTGCCGTCGCACAGGACCAGGATTTCGGACGGGCCGGCGATCATGTCGATGCCGACCGTGCCGAACACGCGGCGCTTGGCCGCGGCCACATAGGCGTTGCCGGGGCCGACGATCTTGTCGACCGGGGCGATGCTGGCGGTGCCGTAGGCCAGTGCGCCAACTGCTTGCGCACCGCCGATGGTGATCACGCGCGTCACGCCGGCAATGGCGGCGGCGGCCAGCACCATCTGGTTCTTCACGCCGTCCGGGGTCGGCACCACCATGATAATCTCGGCCACGCCAGCCACCTTGGCCGGCACGGCGTTCATCAGCACCGACGACGGATAGGCCGCCTTGCCGCCCGGGACGTAGATGCCGACCCGGTCGAGCGGGGTGATTTTCTGGCCCAGCACTGTGCCATCGGGTTCGGTGTAGGTGAAGCCGCGCAGTTCTTCTTTTTGCCGCTCGTGGAACACGCGAATCCGTTCGGCGGCCGTTTCCAGCGCCGCGCGCTGGGCTGCCGGCAGCCCATCGAGTGCGGCCCGCAGTTCGGCTTGCGGCACGTCGAAGGCGGCCATGCTGGCGGCGCCGCCGGGAATGCGGTCGAATTTGTTGGTGTACTCAAGGACGGCGGCGTCGCCACGATGTTTGACGTCATGCAGGATCGCCGCCACCGATTTTTCAATCGCTTCATCGGTGGACGCTTCGAAGGCCAGCAGGGTATCGAGGCGTTGTTTGAAGTCCGGCTGGGCCGAATCGAGGTGGCGGATCTGGATGGTCATGATAGTCGTTTCTAAATCTTTAGTTGTTCAGGCGCGACGCGCGTTCGAAGGCGTCGAGAATCGGTTGCAGGCGCTCGCGCTTGAGTTTGAGCGCGGCCTGGTTCACCACCAGGCGCGATGAAATGTCCATGATCTCTTCGACTTCGACCAGGTTGTTGGCGCGCAGGGTGCTGCCGGTGGAGACCACGTCGACGATCGCGTCCGACAGGCCGACCAGGGGCGCCAGTTCCATCGAGCCATACAGCTTGATCAGGTCGACGTGCACGCCCTTGGCGGCGAAGTGTTCGCGCGCGGTCTGGACGAACTTGGTGGCCACGCGCAGGCGCGCGCCCTGGCGCACCGCCTTGTCGTAGTCGAAGCCGGCGTTCACCGCCACCGACATGCGGCATTTGGCGATGTTCAGGTCGATCGGCTGGTACAGGCCTTCGCCGCCGTGCTCGAGCAGCACGTCCTTGCCAGCCACGCCGAAATCGGCGGCGCCGTACTGCACGTAGGTCGGCACGTCGGACGCGCGCACGATGATGACGCGCACGTTCGGATCGTTGGTCGCCAAAATCAGCTTGCGCGAGGTCTCCGGGTTTTCGGTGACGGTGATGCCGGCCGCTTCGAGCAAAGGCATGGTGTCGTCGAAGATGCGGCCCTTCGACAGCGCCAGGATCAGCTGGGAGTTGGCCGGGTTACTGAATGTGCTCATCGTGTCTTCTTTATTTGATGCGGACGATATCGGCGCCCACCGCCGACAGCTTCACTTCCATGCGGTCGTAGCCGCGGTCGAGGTGATAGATGCGGTCGATGATGGTGGTGCCTTGCGCGGCCATGGCGGCGATCACCAGCGAGGCCGAGGCGCGCAGGTCGGTCGCCATCACAGGCGCGCCCACCAGCTTGTCGACGCCCTTGACGTGGGCGGTGTTGCCCTCGGTCTGGATCGAGGCGCCGAGACGGTTCATCTCCTGCACGTGCATGAAGCGGTTCTCGAAAATCGTTTCGGTAATGCGGCTGCTGCCCGAGGCGATGGTATTGACGGCCATGAACTGGGCCTGCATGTCGGTCGGGAAGCCCGGATACTCCGTGGTGCGGAACGACACCGGCTTCGGGCGGCCGCCCATCTGCGCGCGGATCGAATCGGGACCCATGGTCATGACCAGGCCGATCTCGCGCAGCTTGTCGAGCGCCACGTCAAAATAGTCGGTGCGGGTGTTCTTGAGCAGGAGGTCGCCGCCGGTGGCCGCCACCGCGCACAGAAAAGTAGCCGCTTCGATGCGGTCGGAGATCACCGCGTGCCTGGCGCCGTGCAGTTCGGCCACGCCCTGGATGACCAGGCGGTCGGTGCCGATGCCCTCGATTTTGGCGCCCATGGCCACCAAGAGGTTGGCCAGGTCGGTCACTTCCGGCTCGCGCGCGGCGTTTTCCAGAATCGTTTCGCCGTCGGCCAGGGTGGCGGCCATCAGCAGGTTCTCGGTGCCGGTGACGGTGATCATGTCGGTGCGGATACGGGCGCCCTTGAGCTTCTTGCACTTGGCGTAGATGTAGCCGCCTTCGATGGTGATCTCGGCGCCGAGCGCCTGCAAGCCCTTGATGTGCTGGTCGACCGGACGCGAACCGATGGCGCAGCCGCCCGGCAGCGAGACCTTGGCTTCGCCGAAGCGCGCCAGCAGGGGACCGAGCACCAGGATCGAGGCGCGCATGGTCTTGACCAGCTCATACGGCGCTTCCAGGGTGGTGATGGCGCTGCCGTTGAGGGTCACGCGCTCGTCGTCCTGGGCCACCTTCAGGCCGGTCTGGGCCAGCAGCTTGAGGATGGTCTTGACGTCGTGCAGGCGCGGTACGTTCGACAGTTCGAGGTCGCCCGAGGTGAGCAAACCGGCGCACAGAATCGGCAAGGCCGCGTTCTTGGCGCCCGAAATGACGATTTCCCCTTCGAGGCGCTTGCCTCCGACCACTTGGAGCTTGTCCATGCTTGTTATCCTTTTATCCTTGGTATTCTTCTGGGGTGAGCGTTTTCATCGACAGCGCGTGGATTTCTTCGCGCATGCGCTCGCCCAGCACAGCGTAGACGATCTGGTGGCGCTGGATCGGGCGCTTGCCGGCAAACGCCGGCGAGACGATGACGGCGGTGAAGTGCTGGCCGTCGCCGTCCACTTCAAGGTGGGTGCATTCGAGACCGGCGCTGATGTAGCCGTGAATAAGTTCTGGTGTGGTAGCCACGATAGGTTCCTCTGATTAGTGGCGCAGGTTGTAGCCGCGCTTGAGCAGGTTGATGGCGATACCCGCGAGGGCCGCGAAGAAGGCCGACACGATCGCAAGGCTGGTCCACGGCGAGACGTCGGACTGGCCGAAGAAACCGTGACGGAAGCCGTCGATCATGTAGAAAAACGGATTGAAATGCGACACGGTGAGCCAGAACGGCGGCAGCGAGTGGATCGAGTAGAACACGCCGCTCAAGAACGTGGCGGGCATGATCAGGAAGTTCTGGAACGCGGCCAGCTGGTCGAATTTTTCGGCCCAGATGCCGGCGATGACGCCCATGGTGCCGAGGATCGCGGCGCCCAGCAGCGCAAAGGCCAGGATCCACAGGGGCGCGGAAAACGACAGCTTGGCGAACCACACGGTGGCGATGAACACCCCGGCGCCGACCGTCAGGCCGCGCACCACGGAGGCCAGCACGTAGGCCGACAGGATCTCCCAGTGCGACAGCGGCGGCAGCAGGATGAATACCAGGTTGCCGGTGATCTTGGACTGGATCAGCGAGGACGAGGAGTTGGCGAAGGAATTCTGCAGCACGCTCATCATCACCAGGCCGGGAATGAGGAAGGCGGTGTAGTTCACGCCGCGCACGTTGACGTGCCCTTCGAGCACGTGGCCGAAGATCAGCAGGTACAGCATGGCCGTCAGGACCGGCGCGGCCACGGTTTGCGTGGCCACCTTCCAGAAGCGCAGCATTTCCTTGTAGAGCAGGGTCTGGAAGCCCACCGAAAACATGTTCATAGTGCGCCCTTGTCCATAATCTGCAGGAAGATGTCTTCCAGGTCGGCCTGCTGCAGCTGCATTTCGTCGATGACGGCGCCGCTCTCGCGCAGGCGCGCCAAAATCTGTTCGACTTCGCCGTATTCGTTCACGCGCAGGCTGTATTTCATGCCGCCGCCATTGCCATTGCCGTTGTCACGTTCGTCGTGCGACACCAAATGGCGCAGGTCTTCCGGCAGGCTGCCGCTGGCCAGGTGCACGATCAATTGCGAACCCGAGATGCGGCGGATCAGGGCCGACATGGTGTCGAGCGCGACCACCTTGCCGCCCTTGAGCATGGCCACGCGCTGGCACATCGCTTGCGCTTCTTCCAGGTAGTGGGTGGTCAGCACCACCGTGTGGCCTTCCTTGTTCAGGCGCGAGATGAACTTCCAGAGCGTCTGGCGCAGTTCGACGTCGACACCGGCGGTCGGCTCGTCGAGCACGATCACGGGCGGCTTGTGGACCAGCGCCTGGGCCACCAGCACGCGCCGCTTCATGCCGCCCGAGAGCGCGCGCATGTTCACATCGGCCTTGTTGGTCAGGTCCAGATTGCCCATGACCTCGTCGATCCATTTGTCGTTGTTTTTCAGGCCGAAATAGCCCGATTGCAGACGCAAGGTTTCGCGCACCGTGAAGAAAGGATCGAACACCAGTTCCTGCGGCACCACGCCGAGCTTCTTGCGCGCTTCGCGGAAATCGGTGACGACATCGTGGCCGTGAATGGCGACCGTGCCCGCATCGGGGCGGATCAGGCCGGCGATGGTGGAGATCAGGGTGGTCTTGCCGGCGCCGTTGGGGCCGAGCAGGCCGAAGAACTCGCCTTCTTCAATCGTCAGGGAGACGCCACCCAGGGCTTTGAGGGCCTTGTAGCTTTTCTCGACGTTGGTAATTTGAATCGCTGTCATGCGTCTTTTTTGGGTGAGCAAATGTCTATACAGCATGCAGAGACATTGCGGGGTGAGCCGTCAATTATAGGGGAAATCGGGAGAAACAGAGTTGCCCGGAGTTACAGGCAGGGGGAGTGGAGAGGCGCGGGCGCCTCCCCAAAGGCAGGATCAATGGTGGTGCAGGTTGGCGGGAGTGTCCACCAGGAAGGCATCGACGCCGTACAGCGCGGCCAGGCTTTTCAGGCTGTCCGGAAGATTGACATAGGACAGCACCACGCCGGCGCTGCGCGCGGCGCGCTGCCAGGCGAGCAGGACCGCGACCGCGGACGAATCGGCCACCTTGACGGAGCCGAAATCGAACACGGTCTGACCCGCCGTGATCGCATCGTAACCCTGGACCAGTGCCGCCTTGGCGTTGTGCACGGTCAGGGTATCGATGTTCTCGAGCTTATTGGTTTGAACCACGATGTTGGTTTGAACCACGGTGTTGGTTTGAACCATACTATTTGAGTGGCTTGGCCAGCGGCTTGGCGGCCAGCTTCTTGTTGCGCTCGGCCAGGGTCTTGATCAGGCCATCGATGCCGGACTTGTTGATTTCGGACGCGAACGTGCCTTTGTAGGTTTCCACCAGCCACGCGCCCAGCACGTTGATGTCGAAAATCTTCCAGCCGGCCGGGGTTTGCGCCAGGCGATAGTTGAGGGTGACAGGCTCGCCGCGGGCGACGTTCACTTGCGAACGCACTTCGACTTCCTTGTCTTCCGGCGCGGCGCGCAGCGGTTTGAACTCGACGGTTTCATTCTTGATCTGCGACAGCGCGCCCGAGTAGGTGAAGATCAGCAGGGTGCGGAACTCGTTCGAGAGCTGCTTTTGCTGCTCGGGCGAGGCATCGCGCCAGGCGCGGCCGGCGGCCAGCTGGGTCATGCGCATGAAGTCAACGTGCGGCAAGATCTTGCTTTCGACCAGGTCCATGACCTTTTTCTGGTTGCCGGCCTGGATATCCTTGTCGGTCTTGGCGGTGTCGATCACGTCGGCGCTGATGCGTTTGACGAGCGCGTCCGGTGCTTCGGCAGGGGCGGCGGCGATGGCGCTGGTGGCAACGGCCACCGTCGCGAGGGCGATAAGTTGTTTGATCAGTTTCATAAGCTCTTTTCGAAAAGGTTGCGTGTTTTACCCGTACTGGACTGTGCGTTGACAGCCCAGTTTAACGGTTAACTACTTCGAGGGCGTTTCGGATGACACAGCCGGTGCGGCAGGGGCCGGCGTGGACGCTGGCGTCGCAGGGGCCGCATCGCTAGCCGGCGCGTCGTCGGCGTAGGCGGCGCGGATGCTCTTCGCGTCGGCCGGACCTTCGTTGGCCTCGTTCAATGCCTTGCGCGAGCTTTCGCCATCGAACACCTGGCCCTGGCGGCGCTGCAGGAAGCCGTCGCGGATGAATTCGTAACGGTCGAGGGCGGCTTCTTCCATGAGGTTCGAGGCGTCCAGGATGTTGGCGCGCGCATCGATCACGCGCACCACCGTGCCGATGTTGCGGGTCGAGGACGGATCGACGTGGGACCAGCCGTTGGCGGCCATGTCGACCGGCAGGCCGGAGGTATCGCGCACGGTCGATGGACCGAGCAGCGGCAACATCAGGTACGGGCCGCTCGGCACGCCCCAGTAGCCGAGGGTCTGGCCGAAGTCTTCGTTGTGCTTTTTGAGGCCCGCTTCGGAAGCGATATCGAACAGGCCGCCGATGCCGAAGGTGGAGTTGAGCGCCACGCGGGTCCAGTCGGACATGCCTTGCTCGCCCTTGCCTTGCATCAAGTTGTTAGCGCCGGTCCAGACATCGGACAGGTTGCCGAAGAAATTGTTCACGCCGGTTTGCACGAAGCTCGGCAACACCTTCTTGTAGGCGGTGGCGGCCGGTTTCAGCGCGGCCTGGTCGATGGTGTCGTTCAACTTGAACATCGTGCGGTTGAACGGCTCGAGCGGGTCGCGCGGGTTGTTGGTGGCGCAACCGCTCAAGGTGGCAATGGCCACCAGGGCGGCAGCGCTGGCGCGCCAGGTCGGGGCGCGGTTCGGCTTCATGAATGTCATTGCTCTTATTCCTTTCCGTCAGCCGCCTTGCTGTAGATGAACTGATTAATCAGGTCTTCCAGCACGGTGGCAGATTGGGTCGTGGTGATCCGGTCACCATTGACCAGCTTGTTGGCATCGTCGTTACCTGCCTGAATACCGATGTACTGTTCACCGAGCAGGCCGGCAGTGAGGATTTTGAGCGAGCTATCTTTCGGGAAGTTATAGCCCGTCTCCAATTCCAAGGTTACCAGCGCCTGATAAGTTTTGTCATCAAACTTGATATCGCCCACGCGCCCGACCACCACACCGGCGCTTTTCACCGGTGCCTGCGGCTTGAGCCCGCCGATATTGTCGAACTTGGCCTGGACCAGATAGGTCTTGCCGAACGACAATGTACTCATATTGCCGGCCTTGAGGGCGAGGAACAGCAGCGCTGCCAGACCCAGCAGAACAAACAGGCCGACCCAGACGTCGATGGATTTACGATGCATTTGATTTCCTAACTCGTGTTATGCGGCGCTGTGTGCCGCCAGATTCAATAGTTGAACGGTATTTAGTTAAACGGTATTTAGTTAAACATTATCGCGGTCATCACGAAGTCCAGACCCCACACGGTCAGCGACGCGATCACAACGGTACGGGTGGTGGCGCGCGACACGTCTTCCGGCGTTGGCTGGGCCTGGTAGCCCTGGAACAGCGCGGTAAAGGTAACGGCGATGCCGAACACGAAGCTCTTGATGATGCCGTTGACGACATCATGCTGCACATCCACGTTCGCTTGCATCTGCGACCAGAACGCGCCCTCGTCGACGCCGATCAGCTGCACGCCGACCAGGTAGCCGCCAAGCACGCCGACGGCGCTGAAGATGGTGCCGAGGATCGGCATCGCAATGACGCCGGCCCAGAAACGTGGCGCCAGCACGCGCTGCACCGGGTTAATCGCCATCATTTCCATGGCCGAGAGTTGCTCGCCGGCTTTCATCAAACCGATTTGCGCGGTCAGCGAGGTCCCGGCGCGGCCGGCGAACAGCAGGGCGGTCACGACCGGCCCGAGTTCGCGCACCAGCGCCAGCGCGACCACCTGGCCGAGCTTCTGTTCGGCGCCGTAGGGCGTGAGGGTAATGTAACCCTGCAGGCCGAGCACCATGCCGACGAACAAGCCGGAGACGATGATGATCACCAGCGAATGATTGCCGATGAAGTGAATCTGCTCGGAAATGAGGCCCGGACGGCGCAGCGCGCCCGGGGTCACGCCCAGCAGGGTGAAGAAGGAGCGGGTCGCGAAACCGACGCTGGCGATGTTTTCGCGCACGGACTGGCCGACGGCGCCGAAGAAGTTAGCGATCACTTGCGCTCTCCCAGGCCCAGGTCCTCGGCCAGCGACTTGCCGGGATAGTGGAACGGCACGGGGCCATCGGGCGCGGCGTTGACGAACTGCTTGACGTAAGGGTCGTCGGACACGCGCATGTCGGCCGGCGTACCCTGGGCAACAATCTTCCCAGCGGACATAAAGTACACATAATCAGCGATCGCGAAGCACTCGTGCACATCGTGCGACACCAGGATCGAGGTGGAGCCGAGTGCATCGTTGAGCCTGCGGATCAGGTTGGCGGTAACGCCCATCGAAATCGGATCGAGGCCGGCGAAGGGCTCGTCGTACATGATCAGTTCCGGGTCGAGCGCGACGGCGCGGGCCACGGCCACGCGGCGCGCCATGCCGCCGGAAATCTCGGCCGGTTTCAGCCTGGCGGCATTGCGCAGGCCGACCGCGTTGAGCTTGAGCAGCACCAGGTCGCGGATCAGCTCTTCGGGCAGGTCGGTATGTTCGCGCAGCGGGAAGGCGACGTTTTCGAAGACGGTCAAGTCGGTGAACAGGGCGCCGAACTGGAACAGCATGCCCATTTTGCGGCGCAGGCGGTACAGATTATCGGTATCGAGTTCGTGGACGGTTTCGCCGGCGACGCTGACGAAGCCCTTTTGCGGGCGGATCTGGCCGCCGATCAGGCGCAGCACCGTGGTCTTGCCACAGCCGGAACCGCCCATGACGGCCACGACCTTACCGCGTGGGAAGTCCATCCGGAGGTTCGACAAGATCGAACGGTCGCCGTAAGAAAAATGTAGATCGCGGATTTCGACAAGATTAGACACGGCGCTGTTCATATTTGGGAATGGCGTATTGTAGTGCAGAAAGGGCAATCTCTGCTGAGAGGCCCCCGATCCAGCATGGGTGCCCGAGGTCAGAATACAACACTACTGAACGGCGGGTCAGATATTTTCGAGGCTAAGTCCTTGTTTTTGCTGGGATAGCGGTGCGGAAGGAATTGGTTCGAAGGCGGACTTATTACTCCGGCCCAACAATGCGTTTATGTAACTTTACATTACTTCATGCATACAACAGCGTGGAAATAGGTGAAAAAAGAGACACTTCGCCGGGTGTCTCGCCGGGTGTCTCGCCGGGTGTCTCGCCGGGTGTCAGGTCTGACATTCGGACACTCGCCGGGTGTCAGGTCTGACATTCGGACACAGGCCCGGCTGTAAAAATCGCATGGCGGTTTTCTAAAGCTGAGCTCGTGTCCGAATGTCAGACCTGACACCGGGGTTGAAGGCTCGGCTCGTGTCCGAATGTCAGACCTGACACCGGTGGTTTTAGCGGGGGAGGACGGATTCGCCCATCAGGAATTCGTCGACGGCACGGGCGCACTGGCGGCCTTCGCGGATCGCCCACACGACCAGCGACTGCCCACGGCGCATGTCGCCGGCGACGAATACCTTCGGCACCGACGTGGCGTAGCAGCCGTCCCCATCGGTCGTGGCCTTGGCGTTGCCGCGCGCATCCTTCTCCACGCCGAAGGCGTCCAGCACCTGCTGCACCGGCGAGACAAAGCCCATCGCCAGCAGCACCAGGTCGGCCTTCATCTCGAATTCGGAATTCGGCACTTCGATCATCTTGCCGTCTTTCCATTCGACACGGCAGGCGATCAGCTTCTCGACCTTGCCGCCCTTGCCTTCGAAACGCTTGGTCGCCACCGCCCAGTCGCGCTCGCAGCCTTCTTCGTGCGAGGACGAGGTGCGCAGCTTGGTCGGCCAGTACGGCCACACCAGCGGCTTGTTTTCCTGCTCGGGCGGCTGCGGCATCAGTTCGAACTGGGCCACCGAGGCGGCGCCGTGGCGGTTCGAGGTGCCGACGCAGTCCGACCCGGTATCGCCGCCGCCGATCACGACCACATTCTTGCCGCTGGCCTTGATCTGGTCCTTGAGCTTGTCGCCGGCGTTGACCTTGTTTTGCAGCGGCAGGAAGTCCATGGCGAAATGCACGCCCTTGAGCTCGCGCCCAGGCACCGGCAAGTCGCGCGGCTGTTCGGCGCCGCCAGCCATGACGATGGCGTCGAAGTCGTTTGCCAGGTCTTCCGGGAAAATCGTTTCCTTGGCCCAGTTGTTGACCGAGGCCGGGAAGTCTTTGCCGACCAGCACGCTGGTACGGAAGGTCACGCCTTCGGCTTCCATCTGCTTGACCCGCAGGTCGATGTGGCTCTTTTCCATCTTGAAGTCGGGAATGCCGTAGCGCAGCAGGCCGCCGATGCGGTCGCTTTTCTCGAACACGGTGACGGCATGGCCGACGCGCGCCAGTTGCTGCGCCGCCGCCAGGCCGGCCGGACCGGAGCCGATGATCGCCACTTTCTTGCCGCTCAGTTTTTCCGGCGGCTGCGGCACCACCCAGCCGTGCTCCCAGCCGGTGTCGATGATCTTGTGCTCGATCGATTTGATGCCGACCGGGTCGTTGATGATGCCGAGCGTACAGGCCGACTCGCATGGCGCGGGACAAACCCTGCCGGTGAATTCGGGGAAGTTATTGGTCGAGTGCAGGTTTTCCAATGCGGCGCGGTAGTTGCCGTGAAAGACCAGGTCGTTCCAGTCGGGGATGATGTTGTTGACGGGACAGCCGCTGTTGCAGAAAGGGATGCCGCAATCCATGCAGCGCGCCGCCTGCACCTTCGCTTGCGGGTCGCTCAGGTGGAGAACGAATTCCTTGTAGTTCTTGACGCGCGCCGCAGGCTCGAGATAGCCCTCGTCCTGACGCTTGAATTCCATGAAGCCGGTGATTTTACCCACGATGTTTTTCCTTGTGTTCTATGCGGCGGGCACCTGGTGCCCGCCCGGACTGTCTTAGGCAGCGATCTTGGCGACCGTATCGATCTTGTCGTTCGCTTCTTCCATGCTGCTGTTGTGCAGTTCTTCCAGCGCCCGCTTGTATTCGGTCGGGAAGACTTTGACGAACTTGGCGCGGCCTGTCGCCCAGTCGTCCAGCAGGTTGCGCGCGCGGGTCGAGCCCGTGTGCTTGAAGTGGCGTTCGATCAGGCGCTTGAGGATGGCTTCGTCCGATTCCGGATCGCTGGCGCGGCTCTGGCTGTGCCAGCCGGCGCGGTCGCCCTGCTCCTTGGTGCTGAGCACGCGCTCCAGATTGACCATGGCGGTGTTGCATTTCTTCTCGAAGTCGCCCAGCGGATCGTAGACATAGGCCACGCCGCCCGACATGCCCGCCGCAAAGTTGCGGCCAGTCGCGCCCAGCACCACGACGGTGCCGCCGGTCATGTATTCGCAGCCGTGGTCGCCGCAGCCTTCGACAATCGCGGTGGCGCCGGAGTTGCGCACGGCAAAGCGTTCGCCCGCCACGCCGTTGAAGAAGGCTTCGCCGGCAATCGCGCCGTACAGCACCGTGTTGCCGACGATGATGTTATCCACCGCCCAGCCACGGAATTCGGTGTTGGGACGCACGATGATGCGTCCGCCCGACAAGCCCTTGCCCACGTAATCGTTGCCCTCGCCCACCAGGTCCAGGGTGATGCCGGCTGCCAGGAAGGCGGCGGCGGACTGGCCGGCCGTGCCTTGTAGCTGGATGTGGATGGTGTCGTCCGGCAAACCGGCGTGGCCGTAGCGCTTGGCCACTTCGCCCGAGAGCATGGTGCCGACGGTGCGGTTGACGTTGCGCACCGGCGAGATAAAGGAGACGCGCTCGCCTTTTTCCAGGGCCGCTTTGGCCTGGGCGATGAGCTTGTGGTCCAGGGCTTTTTCGAGGCCATGGTCCTGTTCTTCGACCTGGCGCACGGCGCCGCCGGCCGGCACTTCCGGCTGGTAGAAAATGTTGGAAAAGTCCAGGCCACGGGCTTTCCAGTGGCTGATGGCTTTCGATTTGTCGAGCAGGTCGACCCGGCCGATCAGTTCGTCGTAGCTGCGGATGCCGAGCTGGGCCATCAACTGGCGCGCTTCTTCGGCGACGAAGAAGAAATAGTTCACCACGTATTCAGGCTTGCCCGAGAACTTGGCGCGCAGGATTGGGTCCTGGGTCGCCACACCGACCGGACAAGTGTTCAGGTGGCATTTGCGCATCATGATGCAGCCTTCGACCACCAGCGGGGCCGTGGCGAAGCCGATCTCGTCGGCGCCGAGCATGGCGGCGATGACGACGTCGCGCCCGGTTTTCATCTGGCCATCGGCCTGCACGCGGATACGGCTGCGCAAGCCGTTCAGCACCAATGTCTGTTGCGTCTCTGCCAGACCGAGTTCCCACGGCGTACCGGCGTGCTTGACCGACGACAATGGCGATGCGCCCGTGCCGCCGTCATGGCCGGCAACGACCACGTGGTCGGCCTTGGCCTTGGTCACGCCTGCGGCGACCGTGCCGATACCCACTTCCGAGACCAGCTTGACCGAGATCGAGGCGCGCGGATTGGCATTTTTCAGGTCGTGGATCAATTGCGCCAGATCTTCGATGGAATAGATATCGTGGTGCGGCGGTGGCGAAATCAGGCCCACGCCCGGCACCGAGAAGCGCAGGCTGGCGATGTATTCGGTCACTTTGTGGCCCGGCAACTGGCCGCCCTCGCCCGGCTTGGCGCCCTGCGCCATCTTGATCTGGATCTGGTCGGCCGAGTTCAGGTACTCGGCGGTGACGCCAAAGCGGCCCGAAGCGACCTGCTTGATGCGCGAACGCAGGGAATCGCCTTCCTGCAAAGGAATATCGACCACCACATTCTGCTCGCCGATGACGGAGGCCATCGTTTCGCCCTGCTTGATCTTGATGCCTTTCAATTCCTTGGTGTAGCGGAACGGATCTTCGCCGCCTTCGCCCGTGTTCGACTTGCCGCCGATGCGGTTCAGGGCGATGGCCAGGGTGGCGTGGGCTTCGGTGCTGATCGAGCCCATCGACATGGCGCCGGTGGCGAAACGCTTGACGATCTCTTTGGCCGGTTCGACTTCGTCGAGCGCAATGGCTTTGGTCGGATCGAGTTTGAACTCGAACAGGCCACGCAGTGTCAAATGACGACGGCTCTGGTCATTGATGATCTGCGCGTATTCCTTGTAGCTCGAAAAATTGTTGCTGCGGGTGGAGTGCTGCAGCTTGGCGATTGCGTCAGGGGTCCACATGTGTTCTTCGCCGCGCACGCGGAAGGCGTATTCGCCGCCGGCATCCAGGGCGTCGAGCAGCAGCGGATCGTTGCCGAAGGCCAGGGTGTGCAGGCGCAGGGCTTCTTCGGCCACTTCGAACACGCCGATGCCTTCGACGTTCGAGGACGTGCCCTTGAAGTATTTGTCGACCAGCGACTTGTTCAGGCCGATGACTTCGAAAATCTGCGCGCCGCAGTACGACATGTAGGTCGAGATGCCCATTTTGGACATCACCTTCATCAGGCCCTTGCCGACGGCCTTGGTGTAGTTATAGATGGCGGTCTCGCCCGACATCTCGCCGCTCATGCCCTGGGCCAGTTCGATCAGGGTTTCCATGGCCAGGTAGGGGTGAACGGCTTCGGCGCCGTAGCCGGCCAGCAGGGCGAAGTGGTGGGTTTCGCGGGCCGAGCCGGTTTCGACGACCAGGCCGGTGGAAGCGCGCAGGCCGCGCGCCACCAGGTGCTGGTGCACGGTCGAGGTGGCCAGCAGGGCCGGGATGGCGACCTGTTCGGCCGAGACGGCGCGGTCGGAGACGATCAGGATGTTGTGGCCGGACTTGACCGCGTCCACCGCTTCCGCGCACAGCGAGGCGAGCGAGGCTTCGATGCCTTCCTTGCCCCAGGCGACCGGGTAGCAAATGTTCAGCTCGTACGACTTGAACTTGCCGCCGGTATGGGCGCTGATGTTGCGCAGGCGCGCCATGTCGTCGAAACCGAGCACCGGCTGCGACACTTCAAGGCGCATCGGCGGGTTGACGTTGTTGGTGTCCAGCAAATTCGGCTTGGGGCCGATGAAGGAGACCAGCGACATGACCATGGCTTCGCGGATCGGGTCGATCGGCGGGTTGGTCACTTGCGCGAACAGTTGCTTGAAGTAGTTGTACAAGGGTTTCAGCTTGTTGGACATGACCGCCAGCGGCGAATCGTTGCCCATCGAACCGGTGGCTTCTTCACCGAGCACGGCCATTGGTGCCATCAGGAATTTCAGGTCTTCCTGGGTGTAGCCGAAGGCTTGCTGGCGATCGAGCACGGTGGCCGGGGCTTTTTCTCCCTGGGCCAGCGTGCCGTCCTTGGCGCGGTTGTGGCCGAGCTGGCTTTCCTTGAGCTTGATCTCGTTGAGCTTGATGCGCACCGAGTTGATCCATGCCTTGTAGGGCTTGGCGTTGGCGTAGGTGTCTTTCAATTCCTTGTCGTCGATGATGCGGCCCGCTTCCAGGTCGATCAGGAACATCTTGCCCGGCTGCAGGCGCCATTTCTGGATGATTTTCGATTCCGGAATCGGCAGCACGCCCGATTCGGAGGCCATCACGACCAGGTCGTCGTCGGTGACGATGTAGCGCGCCGGACGCAAGCCGTTGCGGTCGAGGGTGCCGCCGATGTGGCGCCCGTCGGTGAAGGCCATGGCGGCCGGACCGTCCCACGGTTCCATCATGGCGGCGTGGTATTCGTAGAAGGCGCGGCGGTTGTCGTCCATCATGGTGTGATTTTCCCAGGCTTCGGGGATCATCATCATCATGGCCTGGGCGATCGGGTAGCCGGCCATGATCAGCAGTTCGAGGGCGTTGTCGAAGCAGGCGGTGTCGGACTGGCCTTCATAGATCAGCGGGAACAGCTTTTGCAGGTCGTCGCCCAGCACGGCCGACTTCATCACGCCTTCGCGCGCGCGCATCCAGTTGAAGTTGCCTTTGACGGTGTTGATTTCGCCGTTGTGGGCGATCAGGCGGTAGGGGTGGGCCAGCGGCCATTCCGGGAAGGTGTTGGTCGAGAAACGCTGGTGCACCAGCGCCAGTGCCGAGATGCAGCGCGGATCTTGCAGGTCCTTGTAATAGACGCCGACCTGGTCGGCCAGCAGCAAGCCCTTGTAGACGATGGTGCGGGCCGACATCGATGGCACGAAGAATTCTTTACCGTGCAGCAGTTTGAGCGCCTGGATCGCGTGGCCGGACGACTTGCGGATCACGTACAGCTTCCGTTCGAGCGCGTCGGTGACCATGATGTCCGGGCCGCGCCCGATGAAGATCTGGCGGATCACCGGTTCCTTGCCGCGCACGGTCGGCGACATCGGCATGGTGTCGTCCAGCGGCACGTTGCGCCAGCCGAGCACGACCTGGCCTTCGATGCGCACGGCGCGCTCGATTTCTTGCTCGCAGGCGATGCGGGAAGCGTTTTCTTTCGGCAGGAATACCATGCCGACGCCGTATTCGCCCGGCGGAGGCAGTTCCACGCCCTGCTTCGCCATTTCGTCGCGGAAGTACTGGTCCGGGATCTGGATCAGGATGCCGGCCCCGTCGCCCATCAGCTTGTCGGCACCGACAGCGCCCCGGTGATCCAGATTCTTCAGGATCAGCAGGCCCTGCTCGATGATGGAGTGGCTCTTGTTGCCCTTGATGTGGGCGATGAAACCGACGCCGCAGGCATCGTGTTCATTGGATGGATCGTACATTCCTTGGGCAATCATGCGCATTCTCCACAGCTTTTTAAAATCGAACACCAACATTAGTGCAATGCAGCAGAATGGGCAAGCGGATTAATTAGGGTCAGAGTCCAATTAATCGCGCTGGCGTCGCTCCGAAAATTTAATAGGGACACAGTCAGTCGATTGTCGCGTTTATGCCTTGCGGCTAGCTGGGAAAAGGGTTTTTGGCGTTTCTGGCAGGCGAAAAAAAACGCCCAGCGGGCGTTTTCAGGGGGCGGGCGGCTTGATTTTGAACGGTCTGCCGCGCTTGGCGGGTAGTACCTGGCGCTTGGCGCGGTGTTGCAATTCTGTCTTAAAGGCATCGGAACCGAGCGGCCAGCCCTTGAGCACGGCACCGTTGATCTGGTCGAGCTGCTCGCGCGTCAGGGCTGGGCGGCTCAGTTCGATATAAGCGGCTTCGCGCTGGAAGGGAGTGTTTCCCAGCGCCCAATACAGGGCGTGGTCGGTGATCACATTGTCGGGCTGGGCGCCGGCGTGGTGCGGGTAGCTCGACCACGGGTAGTCCAGCGGATCGGAAACGAGCTCGCTGCGCACCGGGTTGTGTTCTATATAGCGGCTGCACAGCAGGAAGTAGGCGGCGGCGTCGATCAGCGAGGTTTTGAAGCGGCCCTGGAACAGGCTGCCGCTGCGGCCGTACTTGGCGTTGAACCAGGGAACATAGTAGCGGCCGACGCGCTGCATGGTCTGGGCCAGGCCTTCCAGCGTCGATGGGGAAGCGAGCAGGTGCAGGTGGTTGGGCATCAGCACGTAGGCGTGGATGGCGACTTTGAATTCCCTGGCGCTATCTTTCAGCCAGCCGAGGAAGCGCTGGTAATCGTCGGCTTCGCGGAAAATCAGCTGGCGGTCGTTGCCGTGCTGGATGATGTGGTGCGGCTGGTTGGGCAGGACGAGACGGGGAAGGCGGGCCATGGTGGTATGAAAAGGAAGCGGAGCGCCGTATTTTACTGAACTGTCGCGACTCTGTCCCTCATTAAATACAGGCTCATGCTGATGATGCGTGGCTATGTCCCTATTTATGACGCGGCGGCGGTGTCCACGTCGCCGCCACAGTTGATCCCAAAGGCCATCATGTCGTCAAATGCCGCGTGACGAAACCACGATACGAGACAGATCGCGGTGAAACCTGAGGGCTCGGCAGTCATTTTGTTGCCCGGTCGAGCGGCAAGCGATCGCGGCGAGCGGCAATGTCGGCGCTGTCATTGCGGCGACGCGCGCATCGCCCGGCGCCGGAAGTGGCGCGCCGGCAATGGTGGACTGGCACAAGGCGGCGCGATGTAACCGGTTACGCGAGGGTGAAGCCGGCGGACAGGCTGTAGCCTTCGCCGTAGGCGCTGCGCAGGGGCAAGTCCTGGCCGAGGCCGGAGCGCGCTTTCTTGCGCAAGCGGTAGACCAGCATGTCGACCCGGCGGCTGGCGTCCGGATCGTCGCCGCCCATGCCGGCCACGATCACCTGGCGCGGCACCGGACGGGTGTTGAGCGTGAGCAGGTGCAGGAAGTTGCACTCTTTCTCGGTCAGGTCGATCACCGCCCCCATCAGTTCGAGCTGGCGCGCACTGACGCGCAAGGTCCATTTGCTCGGCAGCTGGGCGGCCGGCTCGGGCGGACGCACGCGCCGGTCCAGCGCCTCGATATGCGCGGCCAGTTCCGGAAACTTGATCGGCTTGGTCAGGTAATGGTCGGCGCCCAGGCGCAAGCCCAGGATGCGGTTGTCGAACGCGACGCGCCCGGTCAGCACCAGCAGGCCGATTTCGGGATACAGCTGGCGCATGCGCGGAATCACATTGAAACCGTCTTCGTCGGGCAAGCCGAGGTCGAGCACGACCACGGCGGTCGGGGTCTTGGTCAGGGCCGCCCACATGTCGGCGGCGGTGGTCGCAATCATTACTTCATGGTTGAGTTCCGTCAGAAACTCCGCCATATCGCCGGCATAGTCGCCGTTGTCCTCAACAATCAATATCTGCGTCATGGGTTGGCCATTTTCTTCATTTCATTACCCCGTGCTTCCCTACTTGCGCGCGGTGCCTTCCCTAGTGTGTTGATTACCGGAATTATCACTGCTGCTACCTTCTGGCGCAACTCTTTTCCCCGCCGCGCGTTGCGCGGGGAGCCAGATTTTGAACACCGGGCCCGACAATGTCACATTTTGAACATCGATGGTGCCTCCATGCACTTCGACGACCGACCGCGCCATGTACAGGCCGAGGCCGGAACCCGCACCCACGGCGTTACTCCCACGACAACCCTTGCCAAAGATCGTGGCCGTTTCCGCTGGCGGCACGCCCTGGCCGCGATCGCGCACGGACAGTTCGATGCCGTCCTTTGTCGCGTGCCCGGCCAGGATGATGGGCTGTCCGGGCGGCGAATATTGCAGCGCGTTGTCCACCAGCACCTTCAACGCCAGGCGCAGCGCGCTCGGCTGGGCGCGAATCAAGGGCGGCAAGCCGCTCGATTCGACGCGCGCAATGCCCCCTGCCGCGCTGACCTGGGCCGCCGCTTCCTGCAACAGCAGCTCGGGCGAGACGGTGTCGGGCTGGCGCGCGCTGCCGATCTCGTCCATGCGGTCGGGCGACAGGTACTGGTCAAGCATACCGATCAGCCGGTCCACCGCACCCTGAATCTTGCGGTAACGCTGGCGGGTCGGCTCGTCGGCGTGCGTTGCGGTCGCCTCCAGGCGCTGGATGGCGCCGTCGATGGTCGACAAGGGCGTGCGAAATTCATGGTTCAGCATGCTCGCAAAGCGACGCGTTTCCTCGGCCCGCGCGCGCTCGGCACTGGCGTCGACCAGCACGCCGACCAGCGCGCACGGCTTGCCGCTGGCGTCGGTCAGCAAGGTCGAGCGCACCTCGAGCGGGACCGTGCTGCCATCCGGACGCAGCTGGTCGACACGGCGCAGCAGCTCGCGCCGGCTCTGGTCGCCGGCGGTGAAGCGAGCTATACGTTCCGGCAATCCCGCGCACAGAGCGGCCAGCGGCGACTCCGCCTGCCGGCTGGACAGTTGCTTGATGAAATCGACCGCCTCGTATCCGAGCAGGTCCCGCACCGAGGGACTGATATAGGACAAGGTGCCGGACGCGCAATCGACGATCCAGGCCACATCGCCGCGCAACTCGGCGATGGCGCGAAACTGTTCCACGAGCATGTTGTCGCTGGACCGCACCGACCCTGTGTTTGCCTCGGTGACACTATTGTTCATGGAACGCTTTCTTTACCTGTTCAATATCACATTTCGCTAGTATATCGCCAACATTGTAGTAAGTATATGAACACAAATCCGCGACCGCTATTCGTCCAGCGGCGCGAAAATGGCTTGCAGGTCTTCTTGCGTCAGGCTCATTTTTTGCGACTCGCCTTCGGCCAGGATCGATTGCGCCAGGTCGGATTTCTTTTGCTGCAGCAACTGGATCTTTTCCTCCAGGGTGCCCTTGGCAATCAGCTTGTAGACGAACACGGGCTTGTCCTGCCCGATGCGCCAGGCGCGGTCGGTGGCCTGGTTTTCGGCGGCCGGATTCCACCACGGATCGTAGTGGATCACGGTATCGGCCGCGGTCAGGTTCAGGCCGACGCCGCCCGCCTTCAGGCTGATCAGGAAGATCGGCACCGCGCCCTGCTGGAAGGCGGCGACCTGGGCCGCGCGGTCCTTGGTGTCGCCGGTGAGCAAGGCGTACGGAATGCGGCGCGCGTTGAGCTCTTCCTCGATCAGCGCCAGCATGCTGGTAAATTGCGAGAACACCAGGATCTTGCGGCCTTCTTCGAGCAAATCGTCGACCATCTGCATCAGGTCGATCAGCTTGGCGGAGCCGCTGTCTTTCTTCTTGGCAGGCAGCGCCTTCACCAGGCGCGGGTCGCAGCAGACCTGGCGCAGCTTGAGCAAGGCTTCCAGGATGACGATCTGGCTGCGCGCCACGCCCTTTTTGTCGATCTCGTCGCGCACCTTCTTGTCCATCGCCAGGCGCACGGTTTCGTACAGGTCGCGCTGGGCGCCCGACAACTCGACCTTGCGCACCATCTCGGTTTTCGGCGGCAATTCCTTGGCGACATTGTCCTTGGTACGGCGCAGCAGGAAAGGCCGGATGCGGCGGTTCAGCAGCGCGCGCCGCAGCGGATCGTCCTGGCGCTCGATCGGATGGCGGAACTGGCTGTTGAAGGTTTTTTCATCGCCCAGCAAGCCCGGCAGCAAGAAGTGGAACTGCGACCACAATTCGCCCAGGTGGTTTTCGAGCGGCGTGCCGGTCAGGCACAGGCGGTGGCGCGACTTGAGCAGGCCGGCGCTCTGGGCCGCCTTGGAGCGGTTGTTCTTGATGTAGTGCGATTCGTCGAGAATGACGAGATGGAACTCGTGCTCGCGCAGTTTTTCTTCGTCTCGCGGCAACAGGGCGTAGGTGGTCAGGACCAGGTCGACTTCCTCGATCTTGTCGAACTGTTCCAGGCGCTCCTTGCCTTGCAGCAGCAGCACGCGCAGGCTTGGCGCGAAGCGGGCCGCCTCGTCCTGCCAGTTGGTCATCAGGCTGGTGGGCGCGATGACCAGGGCCGGATGGGTCAGGCGGCCGGCTTCTTTTTCGATCAGGATGTGGGCCAGGGTTTGCACCGTCTTGCCCAGGCCCATGTCGTCGGCCAGGATGCCGGCCAGGTCGTACTCGCGCAGGAACTGCATCCAGGCCAGGCCGTCTGCCTGGTAGTCGCGCAGGGTCGCCTGCAGCCCCGCCGGAGGCGCCACTTTTTGCACCGAACCGAACAAGCTCAGCTTACGACCGGTTTCGCGCAACTGCTCGCCGCCGAACCAGCGCAAAGCGGTTCCGCGCGCCAGTTCTTCGAGACGGCCCGCATCCAGGGTCGAGAGCCTGACCTTGGTTTTGATCTTGTCGCTGAAGTAAAGTTCACCGAGCGTGTTGAGAATCGGCTTCAGGCGGCCCCAGGGCAGCGCCACGCGCAGGCCGTCGGGCAGGGTGGCCAGCATCTGGTCGGCGTCGGCGTGGGCGGCCAGCACCTCGGGATCGAAGTCGCTCGGGGCGCTGCGGATCAGCTGCACCAGCACCGGCAGCAGCGGCACGCGTTTCTGGTTGACCACGATGCCCAGCTCCAGCTCGAACCAGGCGTTGCCCGCTTCGGCCGGCTCGTCGATCTCGGCGTACCAGTCTTCCACCGCGACCACGTCGTAGCGGTATTTGCTCGATTTCTGAACATGCCAGCCAGCCTCGATCAGGCCGGCCAGGTCGCCTTCGGCAAAACGCAGCCAGTGCGCCTGGCTTTCCAGCTGCCGGGCGCCGGCCAGGGCGTTGAGCGGCGCCGTGCCGGGCTTGCGGAAACCGAGCGCGGTCAGTTCTTCCAGTGCGGCGGCCTCGGCCGCGCTATCGCGCGCGATGACTTCGGTCACGTCGCCCACCTGGCGCACCACGCGCTGGGCCGGGTCGAAGGCGACCCGCTCGCCGTCATAGTCGAAGGAGAGCACGGCGTAATCGTGCCAGCGCTGATGCGCGCCGTCGGCCAGCGGCACGCTGTCGAGCAGCAAGTGCGGACGCGGCTTGACGTCGTCGCGCAGGCGCTGGATGAGCGGCTGCGGCAGGGGCATGAGTTGCTGCAAGCCATGGGCCAGCAACAGTTGCGACACGCGCTTTTTGTCGTTGCCGCTCAGCGCCGGGGCTTGCGCCACCAGCGCCTGCAAGTCGGCCAGGGAAATGTCGACCCCGCCGCGGTTGAGCGCCAGCGCGCCGCAGGACAGGTTGTCGATGTACCACGGCGGATCGGTCGGCAGCATGTAGTCGATCTGGTCGGCGGCGGTGTGGGTCGCGCCGCTGGCGGGCTGGACTTGCCAGCCGAGGCGCGCGCTACGGCCTTCCTCGCGCCAGACCAGGTTGGCTTCGCGCACGGGGCCGGCCTGCAGCGGATAGATCAGGCCGTTGGCCATGTCGGCCCAGGAATTCGCCCACAGCAGCTTGTCTTGTTCCAGCAACATGTGCAGCAGGATGGCGCCGACCTTGCCTTTCGGCTCGGTCGCGCTGCCGCCCTGGGACGCGGCGCCGCTGCGCATGGCGATGAAGAAACGCACCAGGTCTTCATCGTCGCCTTCGAGATAGGCGGGCGGGGCCGAGAGCAGGGAAAACACTTCGCTGACCGGGCTGGCGGCGGCCACTTCGCCGTTGGGGCGCAGGCGCGCCTTGCACAGGCACAGGGCCACGTGGCGTCCGCCGCTGGTCGGGGCCAGCACATAGACGAACTTGTACTGGGCGACTTTGGGATCCTTGACCTCCAGGTCGAGCTTGGGCTGCGGGTGGGCGGCGGCCTCGACCCGTTGCAGCCAGCTGGCGATCGGCGCCGGCAGGGCCGACGCCGGCGTGGCGTGCGGCGCAGCGGTGGCAGGGCGTCCTTCTCGGGGTTCGTCGCGCGTTAAATCCATCGTGTGCATGTGTTCTGTAAGGGCAATATCGAAGACGATAACACCCGATATTATCCGACATAAAGACGCTTGTGTTCTGTTCTCTTTCGCACGAAGGGGCCGGGTTTGTGCGGGCGCATGGGGCGTGCGAGGGCATTCATGCGGCACGGGTAAGTCCGGGAAGTTGCATGGAGCGCGCCGCCACATTCCTGATATTGACACCGGTGTGTTACGAATATTGCTATTTATTTACTAAATAGATAAGATGGCAACTTTCGAGCCCTGCGTTTTTGGTCGCCCCGCTCATCCCCTCCTGGAGAAATCATGAAACTGTCCGCCGTCCTCGCCCTGCTGCTGTTTACCGCCACTGCCAATGCCCAGATCGGCGACCGCGTGGTCATGGCCAAGGATGAAAGTCCGGTGATGGCTGCGGCAATCGCCAAGGCGCAAGGCTCGCTCGATACTTTTCTGGCGACCTACGCGAAACCACCCGCCGGCGCCGACATGTTCCGCGTGAAGGTGAAAATCACCGATGAAAATGGCAGCGAGCATATGTGGGTGATGCCATTCAAGCAGACCAAAACCGGCTTTAGCGGCACCGTCTCGAATGATCCACAGATCATCGAGAGCGTCGAAAACGGCGAAGAAATCACCTTCAAGCGTTCCGACATTTCGGACTGGGGTTATGTTCAGAATGGCAAGCAGAAAGGCAGCTACACCGTGTGCGCCCTGTTCAAAACGATGCCGGCCAACGTGGTCAAGCAGTATCGCGAACAGCATGGCTTCGAATGCTGACATGAAGCAGTACTTTTTCGACCCTGAAGAAGGCATGAACCGGGACAATTGCCATCCGCGCTTTGCGAGGCTCGCGGCCGACGATTTTTACGACGACGGCAGCGACGAAGTCGGCCCGGCCGGCCACCATGTTACGCCAGCGCCGCCAGCATGCGTTCCATATCCGGTTGCGCGCTGTCGCAATTGGCCAGGAAGATCACCGACAGGCGCCGCGCCGGCAGCCGCATCAGCAGGGTATTGAATCCCCATAAGCCGCCACTGTGAAACACCACGGCGGCGCCGTTACGCTCGATGATCTCCAGCCCGAAACGGTAAGGCAGCACCGTGCCATCGGCCAGCGCCGATGGCTGCAGCATCGCATGCAACAGACTCCCGCTATCGTGCCACTGGCGATGCCATTCGCGTTCCCACAGTAGCAGTTCATCGGTGCTGGCATACACGCCGCCATCGCCCACGGTGTTCGCATTGCCGAGATGCTGTTTGAACCCGCGCGGGCGCGCCGCATCCGCTTCATAACTGAGCACGCGCTGCATGATGACATTGCTGCGGTCATCGTCGAACCCCATGCGCTCGATGCCGAGCGGCTGGAACAAGGTGTCGCGTGCAAAGCGCGCCGCGGAGACGCCGCTCAGGCGCTCGATCAGTGCCGCAAGCAGGATATAATTACTGTTGCTGTAACCATGTTGGGTACCGGTCGGAAAAGCCACCAACGCGAAACCGGCGATCATTTTTAAAATCAGCGCATTGTTAAAATAATCGGCCTCGTGCCGTCCCAGCTGGCATTGCAAAAACTGAAAATAATCGGGAATGCCGCTGCTGTGATTGAGCAGCGAGCGCAAGGGAAACGCCTGTTCCATGCGCGCCAGTTCCGGCAGGTGGCTGCACACATCGTCATCGAGCCCGATCCGCCCTGCGCGCACCAGCACCAGCACGCAGGCCGCCGTAAACTGCTTCGATTCCGACGCCAGATAATAGGCCGACTTTCCCGACAAGGGGACCGCCAGTTCCAGCGACGCCATCCCGTGATGCAGCTCGCATGCCACCGCATTATCCTGCAGCACGACGGCACTGAAACCCGGCCCTTCGACCGGTAATGTCGATTGAAGTTCAAGAAAATACTGGCGCAATGTTTCCATCGTTTTTTTATGCTGATCAACAGGACCGGGGCAATGTACACTGTCCGATACTAAACAGCCAGACCGGCGGTCGCCCTGCACACCGTTCAGGCACTGTCAAGACTGGCGCATTCGCCGCGATTGCGTATCATTGCCTGCTTGACTCATCAGGATGTTCTCCCATGCTCCCAACTATCGAACAACGTCTCGCCATTGAACTTGCCGCCAAGCCTGTCCAGGTTGCCGCCGCCATTGCCCTGCTCGACGAGGGCGCCACCGTTCCCTTCATCGCGCGTTACCGCAAGGAAGCGACCGGCGGACTGGACGATATCCAGTTGCGCCTGCTGGAAGAGCGCCTGCGCTACCTGCGCGAACTGGAAGACCGGCGCGCCGCGATCATTGCGTCGATCACCGAACAAAACAAGATGACGCCGGCCCTGCTCGACGCCGTCACCCACGCCGAAGACAAGACGCGCCTGGAAGACCTGTACCTGCCGTACAAGCAGAAACGCCGCACCAAGGCGCAGATCGCGATCGAAGCGGGCCTGGCGCCGCTGGCCGAAGGCTTGCTGGGCGACCCGACCATCGCTCCCGAAGAAGAAGCGGCCAAGTACCTGCGCGAGGCCTTCACCAGCGACGACGGCAACAACCCCGGCGTGGCCGACACCAAGGCCGCGCTGGACGGCGCGCGCCAGATCCTGATGGAGCGCTTCGCCGAAGACGCGACCTTGTTGCAGTCGCTGCGCGAATACGTGCAGGAACACGGCATCGTCGAATCGAAAGTGGTCGAGGGCAAGCAGGATGAAGGCGAAAAGTTCGCCGATTACTTCGACTACTCCGAAACCATATCGACCGTGCCTTCGCACCGCGCGCTGGCGCTGTTGCGCGGGCGCCGCGAAGGCATCCTCGACGTGGTCCTGCGGCTCGACACCGAAGCCGAAAAACCGAAGTGGGACGCGCCGCACAACCCGTGCGAAGGCCGCATCGCCGCGCGCTTCGGCATCAAGAACCAGGGCCGTCCGGCCGACAAATGGCTGGCCGACACGGCGCGCTGGACCTGGCGCGTGAAAAGTTTCATGCACCTGGAGACGGAGCTGATGGGCGCCCTGCGCGAACGCGCCGAACTCGATGCCATCAATGTGTTCGCCTTGAACCTGAAAGCGCTGCTGCTGGCCGCACCGGCCGGCCCGCGCGCCACCATGGGCCTCGACCCCGGGCTGCGCACCGGCGTCAAGGTGGCCGTGGTCGACGCCACCGGCAAGGTGGTCGACACCGCCGTCATCTATCCGCACCAGCCGAGGAACGACTGGGATGGCTCGCTGCACGTGCTCGGCGCGCTGGCCGCGAAACACAATGTGTCCTTGATCTCGATCGGCAACGGCACCGCCTCGCGCGAAACCGACAAGCTGGCGCAGGACCTGATCAAGCAGCGCGCGGAACTCAAGCTGACCAAGATCGTCGTGTCGGAAGCCGGCGCCTCGGTCTACTCGGCCTCCGAATTCGCCTCGCGCGAGCTGCCCGACATGGATGTGTCGCTGCGCGGCGCGGTGTCGATCGCGCGCCGCCTGCAGGACCCGCTGGCCGAACTGGTGAAGATCGATCCCAAGTCGATCGGCGTGGGCCAGTACCAGCACGATGTCAGCCAGACCCAGTTGGCGCGCTCGCTCGACGCGGTTGTCGAAGATTGCGTGAATGCGGTCGGGGTGGACGTCAACACCGCCTCGGCGCCACTGCTGGCGCGCGTGTCCGGCTTGTCCTCGAGCGTGGCGCAGGCCATCGTCACCTACCGCGACCTGAAAGGCGCGTTCACCTCGCGCGCGGACCTGAAAGCCGTGCCGCGCCTGGGCGAGAAAACCTTCGAGCAGGCGGCCGGCTTCTTGCGCGTGATGGGCGGCGCCAATCCGCTCGACGCCTCGGCGGTGCACCCGGAATCGTATCCGCTGGTCGAAAAAATCCTGGCCGATATCAAGAAGGAGATGAAGTCCGTCATCGGCGACGCGTCGCTTTTGAAGACGCTCAATCCGGCCAGGTACGCGGATGACAAATTCGGCGTGCCGACCATTACCGATATCCTCAAGGAACTGGAAAAGCCGGGACGCGATCCGCGCCCCGAGTTCACCACCGCCACCTTCAAGGAAGGCGTGGAAGAGATCCGCGACCTGCGCCCGGACATGATCCTGGAAGGCGTGGTGACCAACGTGGCGGCCTTCGGCGCGTTTGTCGATATCGGCGTGCACCAGGATGGACTGGTGCATATTTCGGCGCTGTCGAACACCTTCGTGAAGGACCCGCACACGGTGGTCAAGGCCGGCCAGGTGGTGCGCGTGAAGGTGCTGGAAGTGGACGAGAAGCGCAAGCGCATCGCCCTGACCATGCGCCTGACCGACAGTGCGCCGCAGGCCGGGTCCAAGCCCGAGCAGCGCGGCGACCGCACCGACGGCAAGCGCCTGGCGCAGCATCAGCAGAAGCAGGAGCGCGCGCCGGCGCCGGCCGGCGGCAGCATGGCGGCGGCGTTCGCCAAGCTGCGCGGGTAACAGTCCATGATCGCGATTTGCGCCTGCGATCCGGACAGCCTTGACGCGCGCGTGCTGATCGAAGAGCTGTCGGCGGCGCTGGCGGCGCTTACCGGGGACAGCGGCAAGGCCGCGTTTTCGGCGGACGATGCACGGGCGGCGCGCGCGCTGTTCGTGGTGGCGCGCAGCGAGGCTGGGCAGTTGCTCGGCTGCGCGGCGCTGCGCCCGCTGGAGGCAAACGCGGACGTGGGCGAGATCAAGCGCATGTTCGCGCGGCCCGGCACCAAAGGCACCGGCGCGGCCCTTCTGGCGCACCTGGAACAGGCGGCGCGCGAATTCGGCTACCGCGCACTGTGGCTGGAAACGCGCAAGGTCAATACGCGCGCCGTGGCGTTCTATGAAAGGCACGGGTATCGCCCGATTGCCAATTACGGCAGGTATGTGGGACGCGACGATGCGGTTTGCCTGGGTAAAGCGCTGGGAGAGGAATAGCGCCGCCTTTCGCCGCCCCCCGTCGTTCCCGGCCTCGGCGGCCCCCTACCCCAAATTGACTATTCCCCCCTACTCCCAACGCCGCCGGCCCCCAAACGTCCGCCCCCCGCCGTTTTCTTATAAAATGGCGGCATCTAACCTATTTCCCACCGAGGCAAGCCATGAGCGACGTAAAAACCTGGATCAAAGACACCGTAACCGCCACCCCTGTGGTGCTGTTCATGAAGGGAACCGCCCAGTTCCCGCAATGCGGCTTTTCCGGCCGTGCCATCCAGATCCTGAAAGCCTGCGGCGTCGAGAATATCGCCACCGTCAATGTGCTGGAAGATCCGGAAGTGCGCCAGGGTATCAAGGACTATTCGAACTGGCCAACCATTCCCCAGCTTTACGTCAAGGGCGAATTCATCGGCGGCTCGGACATCATGAACGAGATGTTCGAGTCCGGCGAACTCAAAGCCCTGCTCGATGCCTGATTCTCCCCCACGGCGCCTGGTTGTCGCCATCACTGGCGCCACCGGCGCCGTGTATGGCGTGCGCCTGGTCCGGCAACTGGCCGCCACGCCCGGCATCGAGACGCATCTGATCGTCTCGGATGCGGCCGTCCTGACCCTGCACCAGGAACTGGGCATGCAGCGCCGCGAAGTCGAGGCGCTGGCCCATGTCGTCCACAAGAACCGCGATGTCGGCGCCTCGATCGCCAGCGGCTCGTTCCAGTCCGATGGCATGGTCATCGCGCCCTGCTCGATGAAAACCCTGGCCTCCGTGGCCCTGGGGCTGTCCGACAACCTGATCGCGCGCGCGGCCGACGTGGTGCTCAAGGAGCGCCGCCGGCTGGTGCTGATGGTGCGCGAAACGCCATTCAACCTGGCGCACCTGCGCAATATGACGGCGGTAACGGAAATGGGGGGAGTAATCTTTCCACCGCTGCCGAGCTTTTATCACAAGCCGGAGAGCATCGACGAGATGGTCGATCATACGGTGGCACGGGTCATGGACCTGTTTGGCGTGGTGCACACGATGGCGCCGCGCTGGGCCGGCATGAAGCCGGGGCCGGACGCCTGAGGCGCCCCGCTACCCCGCTGTGGGCGGCATAGCGCCAACGAGCGCACAGGCCAGCGGGCAAGCAGACGGCCGCGCCAGCCACGCCGGCGCCGCCCTGCCGCGCTTGCCGCGATCAGCGCTTGTCGAACTGCCAGCTGTCGGCCTTTTTCAATTCCTTTGCTTCCTCGACCATCCGCCGATGGGCAATGCGCTTGCGCATGACTTCTGCGTGCTGCGCGGCAGTCATCGGGGGAACAGTCATCAGGTCCTTGAGTTGCGCGGTGTTGCTGTAGTTACTTTTCATAAGACGGCTGGGTCCTCGACGTGTTGCGTAACGGGATGACAAGACTGCAATTGCTGTTGTGATTATGAGCCACTATGCCGCTTTTGTGCGGCACAATATAATCCGTTGCACCTGGGAAACCTCACCACGGTCTGACCATTGTGCATGAATTTTATGGCCTCGCCATGACAAATGATAAAGTCCCGGCGAATTTGCAGAGGACGCTGACGTGATTTGGCTTGATGTGACGCAGAAAGCGTCGGCGGACAGGGCGCCGCCAATTTGGGGGCGCCTGGCGTGAAAATATTTATGTCTATATCAACCCGCAAAGGATAGATATACGTACCAAATAGCTACTTTTGGTAATTAATGCGTACAAGCATGCGAATGAATTCTCGCGCAATTTGACGATGATGTTCGTCCAGCCGCTGTAAATCTGCAATTAATTTCACATCGGCGGATTCGAAACGCGACAAACCGCCCGCGCCTTCGCTATTCGCGGCCGCGCTTTCGTCCCCGCCAAAGCGTAACCACTCCGCCGGGACGCCCAGCCATTGCGCGATCATGCGCAGCTTCTCCTGGGTCGGAATCGCCTCTCCGACAAGCCATTTCCGGGCAGCATGCACAGTGATCGGCCGTCCATCGAAGCGAATGTTAAATTCCCGCGCCAGGCGGGTGGGGCTGTCGGGTGAGTAGTGGGCGTTCTTCAGTGCCTGCTGCAGGCGCTCACTAAAGCTTTCGCGTTCGTTGGATGAATTCATGGTGGCACTATTTCATGCAACTGCATGAAAGTCAGTCTCTTCACGGTTGAGACCAATTGTGACAAGTTACATTTACAATGTAACAATCAAGCGAGATTTGTACACACATAAAACAAGGGAAAAAACGCTGTCGAATGTTAATTCTTCGGCAGTTTTTTACACCCTGGTGCACCTGATTGGATGTCACTGGTCGGGAAAACCAGTGTAGGCGCAGCGCCGCCGCGCCACCCCCGCGCACGAACCGGTGGTTTGGCTTAGATCAGATGGAAGCGCGGGATGCCGTCGTTTTCATGGCTGCGGCGCAAGATGCCGTCGTACCGGCGTCGTACGGCGGCGCTTCCCGCACGAAACTTGCAGCGCCCGCGACGGTTTTTCGAGGTCCGCCTGCGGCATTCTTTCGTGTCCGGGATAGCGGCAGGCACGCTACAATAGGTTGACGTTGACGTAAACGGCAAGCTGCGCACCAATCCAGGCGATTGCGCGCGGCCCCTTCCCACCGCGCCTTTGAATAGCTCCGAGCCTCTGATGTCCATCCGTACTTACACCATCGCCGAACTGGCGCGCGAATTCGACATTACCGCGCGCGCCATCCGTTTCTATGAAGACCAGGGCCTGCTGCGCCCCAGCCGCGAAGGCGTGGGCGGACGCAACCGGGTCTACACGGCGCGCGACCGCACCCACCTCAAACTGACCCTGCGCGGCAAGCGCCTTGGCCTGACCTTGTCGGAAATCAAAAGCATCGTCGACATGTACGAGTCGCCCAAGGACACGGCGGCGCAGATGAACCGCTTCCTCGGCGTGCTGGCCCACCAGCGCGAAACGCTTGAGCGTCAGCGCGAGGATATCGACATGGCGCTGGCCGAAATTGCCGCCCATGAAGAAGAATGCCGCCGCATGCTGGCCGAAACCACGGCCAATGCCTGAATACCAAGAAAAACGCCATCTGCTTGACGTTTACGTTAACGTCAAACATGCGTATGATGAACTCTTCCCATTCCGACCCCGCGAGGACGACAAATGCTGCATCTTCCAGGCTTGACCTTTGACCATGGCGAAGACATCGCCGCGCTGCGCGAAGCAGTCCAACAATTCGCCGCGGTAGAGATCGCTCCCCGCGCGGCGGAAATCGACCGCAGCGATCAGTTCCCGATGGATCTGTGGCGCAAGATGGGCGACCTGGGCGTGCTGGGCATCACTGTCGACGAGCAATACGGCGGCGCCCAGATGGGCTACCTGGCGCACATCGTGGCGATGGAAGAAATCTCGCGCGCGTCGGCCTCGGTCGGCCTGTCGTATGGCGCCCACTCGAATCTGTGCGTCAACCAGATCAAGCGCAACGGCAGCGAAGAACAGAAGCTGAAGTACCTGCCGAAGCTCATTTCCGGCGAGTACATCGGCGCACTGGCGATGTCGGAGCCGAATGCCGGTTCGGACGTGGTCAGCATGAAGCTGCGCGCCGATTTCAAGGGCGACCGCTGGGTGCTCAACGGCACCAAGATGTGGATCACCAACGGTCCGGACGCCGACGTGCTGGTGGTGTACGCCAAGAACGACCTGGAAGCCGGCCCGCGCGGCATGACCGCCTTCATCATCGAAAAAGGCTACAAGGGTTTCTCGATCGCGCAAAAGCTCGACAAGCTGGGCATGCGCGGCTCGCACACGGGCGAACTGGTGTTCCAGGATTGCGAAGTGCCGGCCGAAAACGTGCTGGGCGGCCTGGGCAAGGGCGTCAATGTGCTGATGTCGGGCCTCGATTTCGAGCGCACCGTGCTGTCGGGCGGACCGCTCGGCATCATGGCGGCCTGCATGGACGCAGTGGTGCCGTACGTGCACGACCGCAAGCAGTTCGGCCAGCCGATCGGCGAATTCCAGCTCATGCAGGGCAAGCTGGCCGATATGTATTCGACCATGATGGCGTGCAAGGCGTATGTGTATGCCGTGGGCCAGGCCTGCGACCGCGCAAAAACGCCGGAAGCGATCCGCAACCTGCGCAAGGATGCGGCGGGCGCGATTTTGTACAGCGCCGAAAAGGCCACCTGGATGGCGGGCGAAGCGATCCAGACCCTGGGCGGCAATGGTTATATCAACGAGTATCCGGTCGGACGTCTGTGGCGCGATGCGAAGCTCTACGAAATCGGCGCAGGCACCAGCGAAATCCGCCGCATGCTGATTGGGCGGGAATTGTTTGCCGAGACGAAGTAAGGGCTGTTAGTACGTTTCATGCAAAACCGTCGTTCCCGCGCAGGCGGGAACGACGAGCTTGAGGCGTATAGAATAGTCTTCCCACCAAAGACTGATCGAGAAGCCAGATGACACAAGTTGCGTTCCCCAAGCTGCTGTCTTCGCAGATTGCTTTCGACATCGCCCGCACCATCCTCGACGGTTTCGACAAGCACTATCGCCTGTTCCGCCAGACCAGCCAGACGGCCAAGCGCCATTTCGAAACCGGTTCCTGGGCCGTGGCCCAGCAGGCGGCGCGCGAACGCATCGGCTTCTACGACCAGCGCGTGCAGGAATGCGTGCAAATCCTCGAAGATGAATACGATAACGGCGAACTGACCGACGAAGTCTGGCGCGAACTCAAGCTGCATTACATCGGCATGCTGTCCGGCCACAAGCAGCCCGAACTGGCCGAAACCTTCTTCAACTCGGTCTGCTGCAACATCCTGCACCGCACCTATTTCCACAACGATTTCATTTTCGTGCGCCCGGTGGTCTCCACCGAGTACATCGAAACCGACGAGCTGCTGCCGACCTACCGCGTGTACTACCCGGCCAAGGACGGCCTGCGCTTCGCGCTCAAGCGCATCGTCACCAATTTCCAGCTGAACTGCAAGTTCGCCAACCTCGACCGCGACATCGCCCTGGTCGAAGCCCGCCTGAAGCTGATCTTCGGCGGCGAAGCGCTGGAGCCGAACCACCAGATCCAGGTGCTGTCGAGCCTGTTTTTCCGCAACAAGGGCGCCTATATCGTCGGCAAGGGCATCAACGGCAACCGCGAATATCCGTTCATCGTGCCGATCCTGCACAACCGCCACGGCGAGCTGATCCTCGACACGGTGCTGTTCGACCACGAACAGATCACGATCCTGTTCTCGTTCACGCGCGCCTACTTCCTGGTGGATATGGAAGTGCCCTCGGCCTACGTGCAGTTCCTGCGCAGCCTGCTGCCGCGCAAGCCACGCAGCGAGATCTACACCATCCTCGGCCTGCAAAAGCAGGGCAAGACGCTGTTCTACCGCGATTACCTGCAGCACCTGAAACACACCGCCGACCGCTTCGAAATCGCGCCCGGCATCAAGGGCCTGGTGATGCTGGTGTTCGCGCTGCCCTCGTTTCCGTACGTGTTCAAGGTGATCAAGGATTTCTTTCCAGCGCCCAAGGAAACCACACGCGCCCAGATCAAGGAAAAATACCTGCTGGTCAAGAACCACGACCGCGTGGGCCGCATGGCCGACACGCTCGAATACTCGAACGTGGCCTTTCCGCTGGAACGTTTTTCGGAAGAGCTGATCGCCGAGCTGATGCATCACGCGCCCTCGCTGGTCGAGTACGAAGGCGACCGCATCATCATCCGCCACCTGTACATCGAACGGCGCATGGTGCCGCTGAATATTTTTCTGAACACGGCGGAAGTGGCCGGCAACGATGCGCTGATCGAACATGGCGTGCTCGAATACGGCAACGCCATCAAGGAACTGGTGGCGGCGAATATCTTCCCGGGCGATATGCTGTACAAGAACTTCGGCGTGACGCGCCACGGCCGGGTGGTGTTTTACGATTACGATGAAATCGAATATATCACCGACTGCAATTTCCGCAATATCCCGGAGCCGCGCAACGAAGAAGATGAAATGTCGGCCGAGCCGTGGTATTCCATCGGCAAGCACGATGTTTTTCCCGAGCAGTTCGGCGCATTTTTGCTGGGTAACGCAAAAATCCGCCTGTATTTCATGAAGCACCACGCGGATCTGTTGACCAGGGATTTCTGGCAGTCGCGCAAACAGCGCATCATGGACGGCCATATCGAAGACGTGTTCCCGTATCCGCAGCAAATCCGCTTTTGCAACCAGAGTGCCGCCGATAATCCGGCGGCGTATACCCCGTCCTATTTGGAGAACTTACACAATGAATGATCCAGTCGTTATCGTCGGCGCGGCCCGCACACCCATGGGCGCGTTCCAGGGCGATTTTTCCTCCAAGTCCGCCAGCGACCTCGGCGCCGTGGCGATTGCCGCCGCTGTCGCGCGGTCCGGCGTCGATGCCAAGCTGGTCGAGCACGTCTACTTCGGGAACTGCCTGATGGCCGGCCAGGGCCAGGCGCCTGCGCGCCAGGCAGCCATCAAGGGCGGCTTGCCGCTGTCCGCCGGTGCGGTGACCTTGTCAAAGATGTGCGGCTCGGCCATGCAGGCGGCCATCTTCGCGCATGACAGCCTGCTCGCGGGCAGCGCCGACATCGTCGTCGCCGGCGGCATGGAGTCGATGACCAATGCGCCGTACCTGATTCCGAAGGCGCGCGGCGGCTACCGCATCGGCCACGGACAGATGCTCGACCACATGATGTACGACGGCCTGGAAGACGCTTACTCGCGCAACGAGAAGACCGGCGAAGGCCGTTCCATGGGCACTTTTGCCGAAGAATGCGTGGCCAAGTATGGGTTCACGCGCGAAGCGCAGGATGCGTTTGCGATCGCCTCGGTCAAGCGCGCGCAGGACGCCAGCAACGAAGGCTGGTTCAAGTGGGAAATCGCGCCGGTCACGGTGACCACGCGCGCCGGCGACGCCATCATCGACAAGGATGAAGGCCCGGCCAAGGCCAAGCTGGACAAGATCCCGGCGCTCAAACCCGCCTTCAAGAAGGATGGCACCATCACCGCCGCCTCGTCGTCGTCGATCAACGACGGCGCCGCGGCCCTGGTGCTGATGCGCGAATCGAAAGCGCGCGAACTGGGCCTGGCGCCGATCGCCCGCATCGTCGGCCACAGCACGTTTGCGCAGGAGCCGAACCTGTTTACCACCGCCCCGATCGGCGCGCTGCAAAAGCTGTTCGCCAAGACCGGCTGGAAGCCGTCCGAAGTCGACCTGTACGAGATCAACGAGGCGTTTGCGGCGGTGCCGATGGCGGCGATGCACGAACTCGACATCCCGCACGACAAGGTCAACATCCACGGCGGCGCCTGCGCACTGGGCCACCCGATCGGCGCCTCCGGCGCGCGCATCATCGTCACCCTGCTCGGCGCGTTGAAGAAGACCGGCGGCAAGCGCGGCGTGGCATCGCTGTGCAT
Organism: Massilia mucilaginosa; assembly: GCF_011682145.1. Lineage (GTDB taxonomy): Bacteria > Pseudomonadota > Gammaproteobacteria > Burkholderiales > Burkholderiaceae_D > Telluria_A > Telluria_A mucilaginosa. The sequence goes on along the minus strand of NZ_WHJH01000011.1, from coordinate 66,736 downwards.
CGGCGGCGGCGAAGCGACGGCCATGGCGTTCGAGATGATGTAAGCCGACCACCCGTCGTTCCCGGCCTGGGCGGCCCCCTTGGCGGGGACGACGGAGCTCACGATAGCGGCAGCCCTGCATACCCGAATACCGACCTAGAAACTTCATGCCAACAGCACTCATCATCGGCGCCTCGCGCGGCATCGGCCGCGAACTGGTGCGCCAGTACCTGGCCGACGGCTGGCGCGTGCTCGCCAGCGCCCGCAAAAGCGACGACTGCCCCGCCCTCGGCGCCATGGGCGCGCATCCATACCAGCTCGATGTCACCAGCGCCGACTCCATCGCCGCGCTGGGCTGGAACCTGGACGGCGAACTGCTCGACGCCGCCTTCCTCAACGCCGGCGTGTACGGCCCGCGCCACGACGGCTTTCCCACCCGGGACGACTTCGACGCGGTCATGCACACCAACGTGCTGGCCGCCCTGCGCCTGCTGCCGGTGATCGCGCCCATGGTGGCCGAGGCACGCGGCAAGCTCGCCGTGATCTCCTCGCGCATGGCGTCGATGGGCGCGCGCGGCAGCGCTTCCGGCACCCTGTACCGCGCCAGCAAGGCGGCCCTGAACTCGGTGCTGGTCGACACCAGCCTGCGCTTCGGTCCCAAGGGCGCGACCTGCGTGGCCTTCCATCCGGGCTGGGTCCAGACCGACATGGGCGGCCCTGGGGCCGACATCACACCCGAACAAAGCGCGGCCGGCCTGCGCGCCACCCTGGCCGGCATCGATGCCAGCGCCAACGGCGCCTTTCTCAATTACGACGGCACGCCACTTCCCTGGTAAGCCCAACCTAGCGAAACCCATGATACTGACCGAAGAACACCAGATGATCCGCGACGCCCTGCGCAGCTTTTCGCAGGAGCGCCTTGCCCCCAACGCCGCGCGCTGGGACAAGGAGCACTACTTTCCCAAGGAAGAACTGAAGGAGCTGGCCGCGCTGGGCGCGTTCGGCGTGGCGGTGCCCGAGGAACTGGGCGGCGCCGGCCTTGACTACGTGTCGCTGGCGCTGGTGCTCGAAGAAATCGCGGCCGGCGACGGCGGCACCTCGACCATCATCTCGGTCAACAACTGCCCGGTGTGCAGCATCGCCATGATGTATGCCAACGACGCGCAAAAGGAACAGTGGCTGCGGCCGCTGGCGCAAGGCGCGATGCTGGGCGCGTTCGCGCTGACCGAGCCGCACACCGGCAGCGACGCCTCGGCGCTGCGCACCACCGCCACGCGCGAGGGCAACGAATACGTTTTGAACGGCACCAAGCAGTTCATCACCAGCGGCAAATACGCCGACGTGGCGATCGTCATGGCGGTCACCGACAAGGCGGCCGGCAAGAAGGGCATCAGCGCGTTCTGGGTGCCGACCGCCACCCCCGGCTACATCGTGGCCGGCCTGGAACAGAAGATGGGCCAGCACTCGTCGGACACGGCGCAGATCCTGTTCGAGAACTGCCGCATCCCGGCCGCCAACCTGATCGGCGAAGAAGGCCAGGGCTACAAGATCGCCCTGTCCGGCCTTGAAGGCGGACGGATCGGCATCGCCTCGCAGGCGGTCGGCATGGCGCGCGCCGCGTTCGAGGCGGCGCTGGTGTACGCGCGCGACCGCGAAAGCTTCGGCAAGCCGATTTTCGAGCACCAGTCGGTGCAGTTCAAACTGTCCGAGATGGCGACCCAGATCGAGGCGGCGCGCCAGTTGATCCGCCACGCCGCGTCGATGAAGGATGCCGGCCTGCCCTGCCTGAAAGAAGCCGCGATGGCCAAGCTGTTCGCGTCCGAAATGGCCGAACGGGTCTGCTCCGACGCGATCCAGGTGCACGGCGGCTACGGCTACGTGAGCGACTTCCCGGTCGAACGCATCTACCGCGATGTGCGCGTATGCCAGATCTACGAAGGCACCAGCGACATCCAGAAAATCCTGATCGCGCGGGCGCTGTAGGCATGGCGGGCGAAGCGATCATCCGGCAAGCCGGCAGCGACGACCTGGATCGGTTCTTCGCCTACCTGAACGACCACCTGCTTGACAACGGCAGCGGCGCCACGGCGCTGTTCATGCCGATGGCGCGCGCCGCCTCGCGCTTCGGCCCCGAGCGCGAAAGCGCCTTTCGCAGCGCCTGCGCGAGCGCGCTCGGGCAGCCCGGATGGCGCCGACTGTGGCTGGCGCTCGATAACGACGGCGGCATTGCGGGCCACATCGACCTGCGGGCGCGTCCCGAAGGCGCCTGTGCGCACCGCGCGCTGCTCGGCATGGGCGTACAGCGCGACGCCCGCAAGCAGGGCCTGGGGGCGCGCCTGATCGCCGTGGCGGCGGCGTGGGCGGCCAGCGAGGCGGCACTCGACTGGATCGACCTTGAAGTGCTGTCGGTGAACCTGCCCGCGCGCCAGCTGTACGCGCGCTGCGGCTTCGTGCAGACCGGCGAAACGGCCGACATGTTCCGCATCGACGGCCAGGCGCTGGCCTATTGCTTCATGTCGCTCGCCCTTCGCTGATATTGCCTGGCGTAAGCCGGCAAGGGTGAAATGACAATGTTTCTCGCAAAAGCTGGCGGGATCGTGGCAATATGCGGAACCATTCACTCATTGGCCGATCGAACAGGGCCATCCCTGTTTGCGACTGAAAGAATCCGCCATGCCGATCCGATCCCGCGCGCTGTTGCTCCCCCTCCCCGCCCTGCTCATGGCGCTGCTGCCGCCGCTGGCGGCGCACGCCCAGGAAGCCTGCAAGCTGGCCCTGCCCGACGCCGCCAAAGGCGACGACATGCGCTGGCAAGGGCCATGCAAGGACGGGTATGCGCACGGCGTGGGCGTGATCGAAAAGCGCACCATCGAACTGGAAACCTGGCGCTACGAAGGCATGGTCGAACAGGGCCGGCCGCATGGCAAGGGCTACCTGATGTACTACCCGGGCTACGAATACGACGGCCAATTCCGCGACGGCCTGCGCGACGGCAGCGGCACCTCGGTCAACCAGTTCGGCGACCGCTACGACGGCCAATGGAAAGCCGGCCAGCGCGAGGGCAAGGGCAAGATCGTCTTCACGCTCGGCGGGCGCTACGACGGTGAATGGAAGAATGACCGGCCGGCCGGGGGCCAGGCGTTCTACGCGGACGGGCGCCAGGTCGGCGCCGCCGCCGTCCGCCAGAGCGCCGATGGCGAGCAGGGCAAAGTGAGCGCGCCCGCACCCGCACCGAAGGCGGCGGAGCCGGCCAAGGACCACAACCTCAAATCGGAACGGCCGCGCCTGGGCTCGCACATCCCGCACAAGGTCGTCAGCAACGGCGCGGTGCCCTTCAAGCTGTCGTACGAACAAATGAGCGATGCCGAACGGACCATCGTGCGCGGATGGTACCCCTTGCTCGACCCGGCCGACGAGCCGCCGTATCCCTGCTCGGCAACGGCCACGTACTGAGCGCGATCCAGAAGATCAACGCGCGCGATCCATCCTACGGCCTGCTGAGCATGATTGTCATGGTCGACAGCGAGGGCAATGCGCAGTCGGTCAATGTGTACGTGACGCCGGACGCCAAGCTGTCGGAAATGGCGGGCTTCGTGGCCATGAAAGAGAAATACAAACCGGCGCGCTGCGCGGGCAAACCCTGCGCGATGCCATTCCCGTACACCATGACCTTCACCCGCAAGTGGTTCTGACGGCGCCGGCTGGCCATCATTTCGCTCGGCACGGTGCAGCAATCCGGCGCTAGCGCGGCGCACCCGGCCTGGGCAGCTCGCCGATGCGCAGCGGCCCGCCATTCTTGCCTTCCTCGCCCTCCTGCGGCGGGATGAACATATCGTGCGGATAGACGAAGGTCCAATCCGCATACCGTCCCTTGCCGCGAAATGCGCTGTCGTGATCGTCGAAATTGTCGACCTTCATGGGCGCGCGCCGCGACAGCGAATGCACGCCCACGATGCGCCCCTCCACCCGGATCAAACCCCAGTCAGCCTTGCCGGTGATCGGGTCGGCGTACAGGCGCCGCAGGTGGCGCCTGGCGTTCGGGAAGCGCGGATCCTTGACCAGGTCCTGCAGGGTCAGGGGATACATCTGCGGCCCGGCGGCGGCGCTGCCGTGATAGCGCGCGATGGCGGCGCGGAATTCGTGGCCGATGAACAGCAGCTCGCGTTCCTTGTCGCGCCGTACCGAGGTCGAATACAGCTCGCTGGCGATGCTGCTGCCGATGCCCATGAAGGCCACCAGCAGCAGGGTCCAGATATAGGCAAACCCCGCCTCGCTCCTCAACGCTCTCGATCGACAATTTTTTGAGTCATCGGGAACCTCAAGACCGTCATTTCCGCAAAGGCGGGAATCGAATTTTATGGAATCGCCTGTAGCTTCGGTACAAAATTGGGTTCCCGCCTTCGCGGGAATGACGGCTCTTAAGCCGGCGATACTGCGCACAATCCCGTCATCACAGCTGTTCATACGGTACGCCTTCGCGCGTCTTGCCGCGCGCGCCGCTGCGGATATCGGCCACGCCCGGCTTGTCAGGATCGCTGGAGGCCACCGGCTGCCACGTCACGCTCGATTCGGTGACCGGATCGACCGGCACCGAGCGAAAATACTTGTGCGTGACCAGGTCGCCCAGCGAGGATGGATAGACGCCCTTGTCGCCATAAAATTTGTCGATCCCCACCCGCAGCACCTGCAGGTTTTCCTTGAGCGCGACTTCCTTCGACTTGTCGACCGAACTGAAATAGCGCGGCACGGCGATGCTCAAGAGAGTGGCGATGATCGCCATCACCACCAGCAGTTCGACCAGCGTGAATCCGGAATGTTCCCGTTTCAGTTTCATCGTCATCACCATTGTTTGTGCGGCACGCCGTTCAATCCCAGCGCCGCCGAGCGCGAGCTGACGTCGAACACATCCTCGCCCTCGCTCGGGTTATCCGGAGGCGAGGAATACGAGCGCTTGGCCCAGGTATCGGCGGCGCGCTCCTGGTCCGGGGCGGCAAACGGATCACGCGGCAGGCGCCGCAGAAAATACATGTTCTTCCTGGCGGGACTGAGCTGGTCGGGCACGCCCTCGACCAGTTCCTCCAGCTTTTTCGGATAGCCCGAGTCGCCGGCTGCGATCTTGACGCGGCCAAGGTCGGCCGCCTTCTTGTACGCTTCGAGCCCTTCGCGAATCTCGATCAGGGCGCTGCGCAGGCTGCGCTCCTTTTCACGCTGCACCGCCACTTGCGCCATCGGCACCGCCACCACCGCCAGCGTCCCCATGATCGCCAGCGTGATCATCAGCTCGATGAAGGTGAAGCCGCGCGCCGTCACTGGATCACCTTGCGCGGCGCATCGGCGCCGGGCGGCTTGCCGGTGCCGGCGTCGCCGCTTTGGGGCTGCGGCGCCGGCTCGTCGTTGCCGGTCATGGCCGATGGCGCCGGCGGCGGCGCCTCGACTGGCTGCGCCTGCGCGGCCGGTGGCGGCGCTGCGCCGGCAGCGCCAGCGCCACCGCCCGGACCCGGCCCGACACCGCCCACGTTCGATTCGGTCCCGGAATCGAACTGCGCGGTCGTCAGGTCGGGGCGGCGCATTCCGCGCAGGATGCGCGGCGTGATCGACAGCACGATCTCGCTGCGCGAGGTATCGTCCTTGTGGCTGCCGAACAGGCGCTTGAGCACCGGCAGTTCGCCCAGGCCCGGCAGCTTGTCGGCGCTGCGCCGGTCCTCGTCGCTGATCAGGCCCGCCAGCACCTGGGTCTCGCCATCCCTCAGGCGCAGCACCGTGCCCGCGCTGCGCGTGCCGATCTGGTAAGCCTGCGTGCCCGACTTGCTGATCACTTCCTTGACCACATTGCTCACTTCCAGATTGATCTTGATCGCCACTTCGTCATCGAGATGCACATTCGGCTCGACATCGAGCTTGAGGCCGACGTCGACGTAGTTCACGCTGTCGGAGCTGACGCCGTTGTTGGTGGTGACGGTGATGACCGGCACCCGGTCGCCGATCAGCACCTTGGCCTTTTCCTTGTTGCGCACGCGGATGCGCGGATTGGCCAGGATGTTGCTGTCGCTATCGACCTGGTTGGCGCTGATGGTGGCGCTGCCGACGGCGACGTTGATGCGCCCGCGGTTGATGCCACCCAGGTCCGCCAGGGTCAGCGGCTTCAGGCTGTCGCCCACGCTGGCCAGGGTCAGGGTGGCCTTGTCGGGCCAGCGCACGCCCAGTTCCATCAGACGCGTGCGTTTGACTTCCAGTACCTCGACTTCGAGCATGACTTCCGGGTCGGCCATGTCCTGCATGGCGATGATGCGTTCGGCCATGCGGATCATGTCGGGCGTGTCGCGCATCATGATGATGCCGAGGCGGTCGTCGGTGACGATGTCCTTGGCCTTGAGCAGGGTCTTGATCGAAAACGAGACGGTCTTGGCGTCGGCATTGGTCAGGTAAAAACTGCGCACCACCAGCTGCTGGTAGTCCTTCACCTTTTGCGCGGTGTTCGGATAGATGGTGATGGCGCGCTCGCCCGTCACCGTCTGTTCGAGCTGGCTGGCCGACAGCAGCATGCGGATCGCTTCTTCCAGGCTGGTATTGCGCACCGAGATGGTGGTGCGGATGGCCGGATCCACATCGCGGTCGAACACGAAGTTCAGGCCGGAGACCTTGCCCAGGAAGTCGAACACCGAGCGCACCGGCGCGTCGCGAAACTCCAGCGTCACGGGCTTTTTGTAGGCGGCGGCCAGCTTGCCGCCGCCGGCGTTCTTTTTGGCCAGCTCGTCGGCGATGCGGCTCCTGAGCGCCAGCGCGTCGCGCTGGTTGGGGCGCTCCTGCAGCACCACGCGCAGCGCTTCGAGCGCCTGCGCCAGGTCGGCCTCGCCGGCGCGCCGCCACGACGCTTCGGCGCCGGCCACCATCTCCTTGTGGCGCTGTTCCAGCGCCCCCGCCTGCATGCCCTGCCGCGCGACCACGTTGGCCGGATCGATCGCCAATACCTGGGCCGAGAGCTTGTCGGCCTCGGCAAAATTTCCCTGGCCGCGCAGCTGGTCGGCGCGTCCGTTCAGGGCATGGACGATGCTGGCCTTGCGGTTCAAATAGCCAATCCGGTATTCGGCGTTGCCGGGGTCCTGGCGCACTGCTTCTTCGAGCCTGGCCAGGCCTTGCTCGAACTGTCCCTGCTCGATCAGGGCCTTGCCTTCCTTGAAGGTCTGCGGGCCGGCGCAGGCGGCAAGCGCCAGCGCCAGCGCAGTCATGGACAAGCGCGTGCGAAGTGTGGTGCGAAGCGTGTTGCGGGTCAGTGTGCGATTCAATTCATCTCCCCTACTGCGAGTGTCTGCTGTTTCTGGAGCGGCAGATACGTGAAGGTCAGCGTGTCCGTCCCGGCGCTGTCGAAGCTGTAGCTGTCGTCGATCTTGTCGCCCACGTAGGCGACCACGTTGCGTTCCTCGACCTGTAAAAAGTAGGCCTGCCTGCCGTCGTCGAGAAAGCGCCCCAGCAGGCGGATCGGCAGTTCCGGCGCGCCGCCGGCGCCGGCGGGCGCCCTGGCCTGCACCGGCTTGGTGACGGCGCTGTCGGCCGGCTTGGCCGGCGCGGCCTCCACCACCGGCACCTGCGCCTGCCAGCTCTGGCGCGCAAAGGCGTTGCCCAGTTCTTCGTCCTGCCCGCGCGGGCGAATCTCGAGCACCGGCGCCTCGCTTTCCTGCGCCGCCGCCTGCACCGGCACCAACGGCGCCGGGGCGATGGTGCGCGCCTGGGCCGGGGCGATGATGTCGGTATCGTCGTCGGGTGCGAAATAGCAGGCCAGCAGCGTCACGCCCAACGCCACCGCCATGGTCATCTTTTTCATCGGCGTCCTCCTTTTGCTGCGGCCTTCCTGACCAGCAGGTTGAAATGCACGCGCGCTTCGACCTCGCCGGTATCGATTTGCTCGCGCTTGAATGTGACGGAATCGAGCGTCAGGGCCGGCATGTCGCGCAGCGCGCCGACGATGAAGGCCTGCACCCTGGCGTAATCGGCCTTGATCGGCAAGGTGATCTGGTAGCGCATGAACGCGGCACCATCCTCGGCCTGCGCCTTGTAGTCGGCCTTGGCCAGCACCACGCCATTCCTGGCGGCGACGTCGACCAGCTGCTTGAGCAGGTCGGGAATCGCTTCATGGGCCGGCAGCCAGGCGTAGAAGGCGGCCACGCGGCGCGCGCCGTCGGGCAGCGCCACCCGCTGCTGCGCCGGTTTGAGCGCGCGCGCGGCGCTGATGGCCTGCGCGAGGTCGCGCTGGCGCGCTTCGAGGCGCTGCGCCTGCCACGCGCACACGGCCGCAAGCGCCAGCGCGCAGGCGCCGACGGCGGCGCCCCAGCCCAGGCGGGCGCCATGGCGGCGCGCTTCCCAGGCGAGGCGCGCGGCCAGCATCGACGGCGCTGCCGCCTGGCGCGCGGTGCTGGCGATTTTCAGTCCTGCCATTGCGCCTCCAGTTGAAAACGGTACGGCCGGTTGGCCGCCGCGCCGTTCAATTCGTGCTTGACCAGGTACACGGAAGTGAACAGGGCTTGCTCGTTGAGGTAGGCGACGTAGTTCATCATGTCGGCCGCGGTTTCGGCTTCGGCGGCGATCTTCAGGCCGCCGGCGGCGCTGCCGCCCCTGGCACCGTTGTCCGCGCCATTTTCCGGTTTGCTGTTCAAGTCCATGCCGAGCAGCGCGACGTGGATATCAAGCGGCGCCTGCACGGTGTTGACCAGGCGCGTGACCGGCAAATTCAATTGGCGCACGGCGTCGCCGATGATGGCCAACTGGCGCTCCTGCGCGCGCTGGTCGGCTTCCGACAGGCGCACCCGCGGCGCTTCGCGCGGGGCCAGCTGCGCTTCCAGGGCGCCGGCCTGGCGCGCCTGCACCACCCGGTCGACGCCGGCCACGCCAAGGGCCAGCAGGCCGCCAGCGAGCAAGGCCAGGCGCCAGCCCCTGGGCGCTGGCGCCTGCCGCACAAAATTGAGTTGGGTCAGCGCCATGCTCAGCACCTCATCATGGCCACGGCGGCGTAGCCGGGCGCCGGGGCCGGCGGCAGCTTGACCATGTCGAAGTGCTCGGGCAGCGCCTGCGCTGCCGGGCGCTCGTCGAGGCTGACCAGCGCCACCTGCGCAATCTCGCCCAGTTCGGGCGCGCGCAGGGTCCAGCGCTGCCACGCTTGCGGCAGTTCGTTTTCCCACGGGCCGCGCAGGGCTTGCGCCTGCACCGCATGAATGCGGCCGTTGGCGGCGGCGGCCAGCACCAGGCGGCCCGGTTCGACCAGCGCGAAGGCCTGCGGCTGGCTCGAGGCGATGGCGCGCCAGGTGATCGACAGCACCGATTCGATCGCCATGCACGGGTGGCCGCAGTCGCGCGCCACGTCCTGCAGGCCTTGCAGGAAGTCGCGTTCGATGGCGCAGGCCAGGCGTGGCTGGCCGTACGGGGCGTCGTCGCAGACGATGGCCCAGGTACGGGCGGCGTCGCCGTAGATGCCGATGAACTGGGCCTGCTGGAAGCGCTGCGCCGAACCCTGGTGCAGCAGGGCGTCGCTCCATGGGATCATGGCCAGCTGGCACCAGCGCGTGGTCAGGGCGACCGACACCGGCACGCCTTTCAGGGTCACGCCGGCGGTGCGCAGGTAGGTCCCGAAGGCGGCCAGCGCGCCATCCCATTTGCCGTCGGTCTGGTCGAGGGGAATCCGCACTTCGCTGTGGGCGACGATGCGCTTGCCGCTGCGGACCACGGCGGTGAGCAGGTCGGGGGCGAGCGAGACGCACACCGTGCGGCTGGAGAAGAGTTCAGTAAGTGACACGGTTTAGCTCCATCAATGTGGTTTCTCCCTGGCGCACCAGGTCCAGCGCGGCCTCGCGCACCAGGCGGATGCCGGCGCGCGAGGCTTCTTCCTTCATGCGGCTGACCGGCGCGCGGGTGGTGATCATTTCGCGCATGGCGTCGTTGAGCATCAGCACTTCGGCCACCGCCTTGCGGCCTTTGTAGCCGGTGCCGCGGCAGTGGCCGCAGCCGGCGCCGGCCTTGAAGCGCCAGCCAAGCACCTGTTCGGGCGCCAGGCCGCTGTCGCGCAGTTCGTCGGGGTCGGGCGGGACCGCCACCGCGCAGTGTTCGCAATTGAGGCGCAGCAGGCGCTGCGCCACGATGCCGTTGAGGGCGGCGGCGAAGCTGTAAGCGTCCACGCCCATGTGCAAGAAGCGTCCGACCACGTCGAACACATTGTTCGCGTGCAGGGTGGTGAACACCAGGTGGCCGGTGAGCGCGGCCTGCACCGCGATCTGCGCGGTTTCGTCGTCGCGGATTTCGCCGATCATGATCTTGTCGGGGTCGTGCCGCAAAATCGAACGCAGGCCGCGCGCAAAGGTCAGGCCCTTCTTTTCGTTGACCGGAATTTGCAGCACGCGCGGCAGGCGGTATTCGACCGGGTCTTCGATGGTGACGATCTTGTCGCGCCCCGTGTTGATCTCGGTGATGGCCGCGTACAGGGTGGTGGTCTTGCCCGAGCCGGTCGGGCCGGTCACCAGCAGCATGCCGTGCGGCTTGGCGGCCAGGCGCCGGATCAGCACAATCGCGTCGGCGTTCAGGCCCAGGCTTTCCAGGCGCAGCGACTGGGCCGCCTCGGTCAGGGCGCGCCGGTCCAGCAGGCGCAGCACCGCGTCTTCGCCGAAAATATTCGGCATGATCGAGACGCGGAAGTCGATCTCGGCGCCTTTCACGCGCACCTTGAAGCGGCCGTCCTGCGGAATGCGGCGTTCGGCGATGTCCAGGTCGGCCATGACCTTGATGCGCGAAATGATCTGTTCGGCCATCTGCAAGCCCTGCACCTGGCCGGCCTGCACCAGCACCCCGTCGACCCGGTATTTGATGATCAGTTTGTCGCCGTCGCATTCGAGGTGGATGTCGCTGGCCTGGAACTTGAGCGCGTCGTAGATGGTGGAGTTGACCAGCTTGACCACCGGGCTGCTGTCTTCGCTGATGCGCACCAGCGAGATGTCTTCGATGCTCTGGTCCAGGCTCTCGACCTGGTCGGCGTCGCCGCCCATGCCGGCCATGGCTTGCTGCGCGTTCTCCTGCTGCGCCAGATAGGCGGTCAGCTCGTCCGGGTGCGTCAGCGCCACGGAAAAGCCGGCGGGGAGGGCGGCGTCGGCCCATTGCAGGGTATCGTCGGCGAAGGGGTCGCCCAGCACCAGCACGGGCGCGGGCGCGCCGCCGGGGCCCTCCATCAGCACGCACTCGCGCTGGGCGCAGTCGGTGTAGGGCATCATGCCAAAGGCCGGGGTGCCGGCCTGCAGCGCGCCGATGGTCCACAGCGGATAGCAGAACAGCGCGGCCAGTTCGGCCACGAAAGCTTCCGGTTCCAGGCCGGTCATCTCTTCGAGCACGGCCAGCATCGGCCGGCCCTGGCTTAGTGCGGCCAGGCGCGCCTGCTGCACCAGCGCGGCCGACAGCGGCGCGCCGGACACCGGATTGTGCGGAAAGCCGGGCGCGTTCATGACAGGCTCCCGGCCAGTTCGAAGATCGGCATGTACATCAGCACCACCACGCCGCCGATGACCACGCCGATGAAGGTCATGAGCAGCGGTTCGAGCAGGCGCGAGGCCCAGTCGACCCAGCGCGCGAATTGTTCATCGTGAAAGCGCGCCGAGCGCTCCAGCATGTCGCCCAGGCGGCCGGTGTTTTCGCCCACCTTGAGCAAGGATTGGGCGACCGGCGTGGCCAGCTGGTTCTGTTCCAGCGCGCTGGAAAACGGCATGCCTTCCTGCACCGCGCGGCGCGCCGCGTCGAGCTGCTGCTGCTGGCCGGGGAGCAGCATGGCCGAGACCATGGCCAGCCCTTTGGACAGGGGAATGCCGGCGTGCAGCAGCAGGCTCAGGGCGCGGTAAAAGCGCGCGAGGCGAAATTCGGCCGCGCGCGCGGACAGCACCGGCAGGCGCAGCAGCGCGAGAATGAGGCGCTGGCGGATCGCCGGGTGTCCGAGCGCGAACACGAGTGCGCCGACCAGCGCGGCCAGCGCGCCGAGCAACAGGAAAGGATGGGCCGCCATGACCTGGCCGAAGCCGAGCATCATTGTCGAGGCCCAGGGGATGTCGCGTCCCGAGGTTTCGTACACCACGCTGAATTTGGGCACAACGTAGCCGAGCAGGAACAGAGTGACCAGGCTGCCGACCACCAGCAGCATGACCGGATAGATGGCGGCCGAGACCAGCTTCTTGCGGATCGCTTCGAATTGCAGCTGGTAGGCGACAAAACGGCCGAGGGCTTCGGGCAGGTTGCCGGAGCGCTCGGCCGCGTGGACGGTGGCGACGTAGATTTCGGGGAAGATGGCGGGAAAATCGTTCAAGGTATCCGACAAGCTCTTGCCCTGTTGTAGGGTTTGCAAGATGGCGCCGATGGTGGCGCGGGTGGCCGGCTGGGTTTCCTTGTTGTGCAAGGTGGCGATGGCTTCGGTCAGGTTGAGCCCGGCTTCGAGCAGGGCCAGCAATTCCTGGCTGAACTGCATGAGGGGAAACGCTTGCTTGCGGCGCGGCTCGGCTTGCGCCTGCGGGCGCTCGATGGCAAGCACGCGCCAGCCCTTGCGCGCGGCGATGCGGATGGCATCGGCTTCGCTGGGGGCATCGATGGCGATATGCTGGCGGCTGCCTGCGGCGGCCTGGACCTGGAGTTGAAACTGCATGGTTGACCCTTTGTACTCATTAATCCCTGCATCCGATAAAGACCTGCTTATCCAGGTGACATCACCCCTCCTGAAAGAAAAATAGCCCCGGCCGAAGCCGGAGCTGGAAAAAGAGGACGGACAGCCAGCCATCCTCTTGTGGGGTCACCCGGGTTATTGCGTTACCAGACTGACTTTGTCGACCACGAACGAGGTTTGCAGCGACGAATCTTCACGCATGGCAAACGACAGGGTCACGGTCTGGCCCTTGTACGGCAGCAGGTTGAAGGTACGGATCTGGTAGCCCGATGCCTTGTTCAGGTTGGTGTACGTGCCCAGGGTGGCGAGCACGCTACCGGCCGCATTCTTGACCGTGACGGTCAGGCGGTCGTAAGCCACGCGTTCGGTTTCCGCGGTATCGATATGCAGCGCGAAGCTCAGCGATGCGGTGGTGGCGGTCGATGGAATGGCAACCGACTGGGTCAGCGTTTCGCTGGTGGTGGTGCCGTTGCCGCCCAGCCATGCGTAACGCGTGCCTTCGTAGGCCGACTGGCCGCTGAAGCTGCCGATGGCGCCGGTGCTGCCGGCCCAGCCGGTGGTGCCGGTTTCGAAGCCGCCGTTGACAATGCGCTCGGAGCTGCCGCCGCCGCCGCCCACCGTCAGGGTGGCGTTGGCGCTGGTGGCGGTGGTCGGGCTGGTGGCCGAATCGGTCACGCGCACGCTGAACACGGCGCCGCTGTCGGTGGTTTGCGCGGTCAGGCTGTAAGTAGCCGAGGTGGCGCCGGCAATTTCCGTGCCGTTACGCAGCCACTGGTACTTGTACGGCGCGGTGCCGCCGGTGGCGGTGACCGAGAAGTTCGCGCTGGAACCGGCTTGCACGGTCACGCTCGCTGGCTGCGAGCTGATCGTCACGCCGCCGCCCGGGGTGCCGCCTTCGTCGACGTCGGCGCCCACGTTAATGGCCGCGTAAGCACGGGTGACGGCGATCGATTCCTTGCTGCCCACGCCATACAGTTCGTTGGCGGCGGCGATCACCTTGGTGCGCGCATCGGCGTAGTTGGTCGAGGCGGTGAACTTGGTGGTGGCGGCCTTGAACCAGATGCGGAAGGCCTTGTCGCTACCGATGCCGGTCATCGCGGCCGGGCTCTTGACCAGGTACTGGCTGTAGTAGTTGGACGAGGAGCTGGCGTTCGAGCCTTGCGACAGGAAATAGAACATGCGGTTGTTCGGGCCGCTGCTGTAGTGGACGTCCAGGTTCTTGAGGGAGGTGCTCCAGGCGTTCGGGCTCGAACCGTCCAGGCTAGGCTTGTACATGTAGCGCAGCGGGTTGCCCGATTTGCTGATTTCCTTGCCCATGGCCCAGTCGTTGCCGGTGTTCGGGATGACCGTGCCGGTGCCGCCCGCGCGCGCATAGGCTTCCACCACTTCGCCGGTGATGTCCGAGCTCGACTCGTTCAGGCCGCCCGACTCGCCGCTGTAGGTCAGGTCGGAGGTGGCGTTGGTCACGCCGTGGCCCATTTCGTGGCCGATCACGTCGATCGAACCGAGGCTGGTGAAGGCGCTGCCGCCGTCGCCGATGAACATGCACTTGCAGCCATCGCTGTAGTAGGCGTTGTCATAGTTGCTGTTGACGTGGGCGGCGATGTAGGTGGAGGTGTTGTTGCCGTCCAGCGACTGCCAGCCGAGCACGTTCTTCAGGGCGTCGTAGGTGTTCATCAAGCCCCACATCGCGTTCACGGCCGCGGTCTGGCCGTTGGCGTTGGTGGTGCTGCCGCCGTTGTATTGCAGGCCGTCACCCCAGGTGTTGGTGCTGTTGGTGTAGACCTGGCCGGCGCTGGAAGTCTTGTTGGCGTTGGTGATGGCCATCATGCCATAGGTGCCGCCGGTGCCGCGCGACGGATCCTTCATGGTGAAGGTGCCGCCGGACTCGCTGGTGTTGAGCGGCACGGTGCCGTTGTACTGGCTCTTGCCGGTGCCGGCCACGGTCTGCAGCGCTTTCCATTGCTTGATCACGCTGCCGTCGGCGGCGTTGACGATGGTGTCGTAGAAGACTGGATGGATGCCTTCCATCATGCGCGTCTTGACCAGGTAGGCCAGCGCGTAGTCGCTCACTTCGTCGACCAGGTCGACCGCGTTGAGCTGGCCTTCGGATTTGTTCAGGGCGCCCGGAGCACGCTTGGTCACGACGATCGGATAGATGATCAGTTCGGCGGTCGGCGGCACATGGTGCACGGCGTTCGGCGACACTTTCTTGATGACCATGTCGATCGCGGCGCTGGCCTGCACTTGCGGCACCACATTCAGGCCGGCGCTGCGCGCGCGCAGGGCGGCATTGCCGCCGCTGCCCTGGCCCAGGCCCGAGCGGCGGTCGGCAATCGACTCGCTGACGATATCGCCGTTATCGTTGGTCACCACCACCGATTCGGACTGGAACACGCGCACCCCTTTGTAGGTGTGGGCGGCGCGGCTGATGCGGGTGCCGATCACGCCGGGATGCTGGACCGTGATGGAAAAACCGTGGTCGGCGTCGAGGCCGTGGGTGGCGCGGGTGGAAGCGAGCTTGGCGACCAGGGCCTGGCCCTGCTGCGGCGAGTGCAGGGCGGTCGGACCGGCCATGATCGGCGCGTTCGCCAGGGCCTGGCCAACCATCATCAGAGGCAGTGCAGCAATCGTCGCAGCGAGCAAAGTTTTGCGGAAGTTCATTATTTCTCCATTGGTAGTTCAGTGATTGAATGAGATGAAATGCTGGCCACGATGCTGTGGCGGCCACCCGAGCGCGCCGATGAGTTGGTCCGGTGAACGCGAGAGAATGCACACTATTCCTGTTTCTTAAGCCAAGTCAAAAAAATGGGTGATTTGGTCGTATGGACGTTAAATGTTCAGTTTTAGACATTCTTTTCGAGAAACTGAACGGTATACAAGGCAAATTGCCTGAAGAATGTTTTGTTGACTTACGTAAATGTGACGCATTTTTTCCACACGGCAGTTATTAGACGTCGCACTCTAAGACGTGCGGAAATGTAACAATTCACGTGGAAAACGAACGCAATTCGATTGCGCTGGAGCGGGGATGCGGTCTACACTCGATCTCAGTTGCCGGGAAAAACCCTCAGGCGACATGGATTAAAGCGCACGGGGCACACTCCGGATAAAGCGCAATCAGTTAACGGGAAAATCATGACGTCACACCTCACCTATGCATGGGCATGTTTGTCTCCTCCTCCGGTGCTGTTGCCCAGGCCCTATTCCCAGAAAACCCAGCCAACCTGAACGACTTGCCGACGGTACACGTGCGGCAGGAGAGTGCGGCACGCGGGTAGTGCCAGTTGGACAGTCGAAGAGAACTTATTCACGGTAACAGAGCGACAAA
Organism: Massilia mucilaginosa; assembly: GCF_011682145.1. Taxonomy (GTDB): domain Bacteria; phylum Pseudomonadota; class Gammaproteobacteria; order Burkholderiales; family Burkholderiaceae_D; genus Telluria_A; species Telluria_A mucilaginosa. Next base: position 50,756 of record NZ_WHJH01000011.1, on the reverse strand, counting down.
CGGACGCGTGCAGCGACAGGGCCTTTTTGCCGTATGTCGCGCAGGTGGACGGGCGGCGGCTACCCATGTGAGGACCGGAGAAAGATGCTTTCGATCGCGACCAAAGTTGAGCAAATAGTGTCGGAATCGGCGTTCCTGACGGAAGGGATATCGCTCGGGCTGATCAACCTGTCGGAGCTGGCGCGCCAGTTGCGGCCCCAGCTCGAATCGGACCTGTGGAAGCCGGTGGGGCAGGCGGCCGTGGTGATGGCGCTGCGGCGCCTGTCCGAGCGATTGCCGCAGCAAGCGGCGCAATCGCAGCCGATCGTCATTTCGCCGCGCACCAGCGAATTGACCACGCGCACCGAGCTGACCCTGGTGACCTACCGGCTATCGGACCACAGCAACGAATGCCAGCGTGAACTGCTGGCCCTGGCCGAGCGCCATCCAGGCAGTTTTGTCTCGGTCACGCGCGGGGTGCACGAGATGCTGGTGGTATGCAGCCGGCCGCTGATCCACATGGTCGAATCGGCCTTTGCCAGCGAGCGCCATATTGCGCGGGTAGAAAACCTGACCGCGCTGACCCTGCGCCTCAATCCCGACGCCTTGAAAACGCCGGGCATTTATCACGGCGTGCTGAAAAAATTGGCCTGGAACAAGATCAACGTGGTCACCATGATGTGCACGTTTTCTGAGCTGACGGTGCTGCTGGAACAGTCGCAGACCGGGCCGGCGTTTTCGGTACTGTCGCAGATCGTGTCGCACTGAGCGACCGCCGGTGTCGATCAACCGCCGGTGGGGTGGGGCTCAGGAGACTGCCGGCTCGAGCAGGGTGACGGTCTGGCGCGCGGTGTCGAGCCGGGCCATCACACCCAGCGGCAGGGTGAACTGGTGGCGGATGTGGCCGAACGAATAGCCGCTCACGGCCGGAATCACCAGCGGCTTCAAATGCAGGTCCAGGGTTTCATCCAACGTTAAGGACGGTTCTTCATCTTCCGGCCCGCAGCGGTCGCAAATGCCGATCATCACCGCCGCCGCATGGCGCAGGCCTACCGCCAGGTCGAGCTGGGTCAGCCAGCGGTCGATCCGGTAGGGCGCTTCGTTGACTTCTTCCAGGAATAGAATTGCTTTGCGGAAGTCCGCCGCATACGGCGTGCCCATCAGCGCGCTGACCAGGCTCAGGTTGCCGCCGATGAGCGGCCCGGTGGCCTGGCCGCTGGTCACCGTGCGCAGGGAAAAATGCGGTTCGAGCAGGGCGCGCCGGCTGTTTTCCAGCGCCATCGGGATCGTGTAGCTATCCTGCCGATGCATCAGCACCGCCAGCATGTGCTCGACTGCGTAGTCCGACGGACCCGACAGGGCCACCGGGCCGTGAAAGGTCACCAGCCGCGCCTGCTTCAGGATGGCCAGCTGCAAGGCGCTGATGTCGGAATAGCCCAGCAGTATCTTGGGATTGGCACGGATCAGGGCGTAATCTATGTGCGCCAGCAAGGAAATGCAGCCGGAGCCGCCGCGAACGCACCAGATCGCCTTGACGTCGCGGTCAGTGAACATGGCGTGCAGGTCGTCCACGCGCTGCTGCACCGCCCCGGCGTAGCCGCCATGCACGGCGCGCAGGTTCTTCGCCAGCCGGGGGCGGAATCCCAGCGCGTCGATGCGCGCCACCGCGTAGGTGATGGCTTCGTCGTTGATGCGTCCGCCCGGGGCGACCAGGCCGATCACATCGCCGGCGTGCAGGCGGGGAGGTTTGATCAGGGTGCGCGGCATCGGTCGTGATCCACTAAGTGACCCACTACGTGACGCGTCAGGTGACGCACTGTGCGCGGCGGAGGGCAGCAACACCGCGCCGGCCGCCAGGCCGGCAAACGCGCGCCGGCTGATCTTGTCGCTAGGGGACATGCATGCTTTCGGAAAGGCGGCCCATGGCAGGGCCGCCCGCCCGGGCCATCAAAGGAACTTGTAATTGGCCATCAGGGTCAGCGAACGCCCGCGCGGGTCGGCCACGCGTGGTTCCCACGAGCTGCCGGCGCCGGTGTTGCCGTCGTAAGTAATGGCGAATGGCGGATCCTCGTCGAACAGGTTCTTGATCCCGGCCGTCAAGGTCAGGTTTTTCACGCCAGTGTAGCTCAGGCTGGCATGAAAGATCGAATACGCGTCCACTTTCGGATTGTAACTGGACGGCACGATGCGCCCGCTGGCCACGCCAGGCAGCACCTGGTCGGTGTAGCCGCTGCGATACACGTTCTGGAACATGGCGCTCCACGCCCCTTTGGCGAAGGTGACGTAGGCGGTGTGCTTCCATGTCAGGCCGAGGTCGCCCGTGAAGCTGAACACGCCAACTTCATCCTTGCTGTAAGGCGCCGTTTCCAAAGGTTTGCTCTTTTTCTTGAGCAAGTAGGAACCATCCACGCCAGCCGCCCAGTTGCCGGCCCACAATTTGCCATTGGTGCGGGCACCAACTTCGATGCCGCGCGTAATCGCCGCGCCGGTGTTGATCCAGCGCCGGTCGATCCCGGCCAGGTTGCCGGCCTCGTCGCGGTAGAACTGCTCCTTGAACAAGTCGTAGTTGGCCAGCATGACCGGCAGGTCGACTTCCTTGATGGTGTCGAAGCGCCGCACTTCCCAGATGTCCATGTTCGCCGAGAAACGCGCGGATGGCTCGAACACCATGCCGACGGTGCCCTGCTTGGAGGTTTCCGGTCCCAGGTTGGGCTTGCCGCCAGTCAGGATCACCGGCCCGATCGATTCGCAGCCGGGCCTGGTGGTGTCGACCTTGCCGCTGGCGCATTTGCCCGGGTCGGCCAGGTCCTTGCCGGCGTAGGCCGATTCGGTGATGCCATTGAATAATTGATTGAACGAGGGCGCGCGGAAACCTTCGTTGTAGGATCCACGGAACAGCAATTGCGTGGTCGGCTGGTAACGGAACGAGACTTTGGGATTGAGCGTGTTGCCGAAGCCCGAATAATGGTCCTGGCGCGCCGCCAGGGTAATGTCCAGCTCCTTGGTGAGCGGCACCAGCACTTCGGCGTAAAAGGCGCGGATATCGCGGCTCACTTGCGGCAGGGCATTGACGTCGTCGAAGGGCGCGTTGAGGATGGCGCGCCGCTCGGCGATGTTGCGCAGGTCGCCGTTGAATTTGTATTCTTCCTTGCGGATATCGGTGCCCACGGCGGCCATGATGGGGCCGGCCGGCAAGGAATACACCTCGCCCGAGAGCGAGGCGTCGAAGGCGGTCAGGGTGGTCTTGCCACCGTACAGCACGACCCCGGCGGCCGAGGCGCCGCGGATCAGGTCGAGCGCCTGCTGCGACTGGGTCTGGCCGGCTTTCAGGAAGGGATTGATCAGGCCGCTGCCGAGCGCGGCCGCCAGCGGAGCGGTGTAGCTGTAGCCCTTGCCGAGGACCGATTCGGACTCGCTGGTGGCGCGCGCCAGGCCGACCTTGTAGTCGTATTTTCCGATCTGGCCGTCCGCGCCCAGTTGCAGGCGGCCGGCTTTGCTTTCGGTGGCGATTTCGCGGTCGCCGCATTCCATGCAGCGCCAGCGGTAGGCGATCGGCAAGCCGCGGTTCGCTTCAATCGACGGGAACTCGGCCACCAGCGCGTTGAACACCTCGGTGTAGGCCGCGCCGGTGCTTGGATAAAACGAGCTGGCCGGGAAGGTGGACGCGTTCGGCGAAACCTGGTTGGGCGAAAAGCGCTTGGCGACCTCGGTTTTGGCGCCGACCAGTTCGGCAAAAAACTCGTGCCCGCCACGGCGCATGGTGGCGCGCGTGACGAAGTTGCTGTTCTTGACGGGCTGCTGCAGCACGGCGGCGCGCCCGGTATCCCAGGCGCAGCCGAGGCCGCCCGACGGCGTGTCCCACAGCTTGTCGTCGTAGGCGCCCATGCCGTCGATCGATGCGCAGCCGGCGCCGCCCGGCAAATCGAGCAGGCTCACGCCCGAATAGGCTTGCGTGGTGCCGCGCCGCACCGGCCCGGTGTTGCTGCCGCGGCTGAAAATTGTGTTGCCGAGGCTGGTCGCGAAGACATTGGCAAACGGCGCGCCGCGCGTGTCGACCGAGACGCCACGGTCTGGCTGGAAAGTGTTCACAAAGTCGCGCTGGTCGCCGCGCAGGGCCTTGTTGTCGCCGGTGGACAAGGCGAACAGCAGATTGAAGCCCTGCTCCTGCAAGTCGCCAAAGCCGCCCGTGACCTGGTAGCGGGCAATATTGCCGCCGCCCGCTTCGGTAACGTCGGTGAACGCCTGCGCTTCCAGGCCCTTGTAGTTTTTCTTGAGGATGAAGTTGATCACGCCGCCGATGGCGTCGGTGCCGTAGATGGCCGAGGCCCCGTCTTTCAGCACCTCGACCCGGTCGACCGCCGCGAAGGGGATCGCGTTGAGGTCGACCGCCGAGCCTTTCATGCCGTGCGTGGCGACCCTGCGGCCGTTGAGCAGCACCAGGGTGCTGTCGGCGCCCTGGCCGCGCAGGTTGGCCGAGGACGCGCCGTTGTTGCCGCGCTGCGAGCCGGAGGTGACATCGGCGTTGCTGGCCAGGTTGTCGGAACCGTTGCCGTTGATGTTCAGGGTGGCGATCAGTTGCTCGGCGTTGACGATGCCCTGGGCTTCGATCTGCTTGCGCGAAATCACTTCGACCGGCAGGGCGCCTTCGCGGGCGATGCGCTTGATGCTGCTGCCGGTGATTTCGACACGCGCCATGGGCTGCTCGGCTGCCTGCGCGGCGGCTGAGCCGGCCACAAACATCAGGGCCATCGTTTGCGCTAGCTTGCTTGACTTCACGGTTTCTCCTTGGGTTTTTGATGCTCTGTGAGCACACATTATTTTTCTTGGCAAGACGTCATGAATCGAACGAGCCTACGCGCTGGCTAGTGGGACAACCAATGAAATTTCCTGAAGCAACTATAACTTCAGGGAATGGCCTGCCGAATGGCTTGCCGAATGGCTTGCCGAATGGCTTGCCGAATGGCTCGCGGCGGTATGCAGCTTGCATTACCGGGCCATTTTACTGGCGCGGGTGCGCTGTTCCGGATCGATGTCGAGATAGCGCCACGTGGTGAATTCGACAGGGTGGCGCTTGTAGTTTTTTAACCACGGATGTTGCAGGTCGGCAGAGAGCGGGTGGCTCAGCGGTACCCAAGGGTTGTAGGCGTGAATCAATTGATTCATTTCGCCATAGAGTTTCTGGCGCGCCGGCGAGTCGCCCAGCAGGCGCGCCTGTTCGTAGCGCTCGTTGTAGGCTGGCAAATTGAAGCGCGCATAGTTGGCGCGGCCACGGTTGGCGCCGTACAGCAACTGATAAAAATTGTCGCCATCCGGGAAATCGGCGATCCAGTTGCTCTCGAACATTTGCACCTTGCCCAGGCGCGAGGCTTTGATGATTTCGGTCTTCTTGTCGGTCCGGAACACCACACGCAGGCCGATGGCGTTCAGGTTCTTGCGCCAGAGTTCGTCGCGCAGGCGCCCGCCGACGGTCGCTTCGCTGTGCATGGTCAGGGTGACGGGCTTGCCGTCCGGGCCGCGCCGGAATCCGTCCGGATCGCGCTGGCGGTAGCCGAAGCGCTCCAGCAGCGCCTGGGCCAGTGCCTTGTTGTACGGCACCGGCGTGCGGTAGGCGGGATCGTAGCCGAGCACATTCGGCGGCAACGGCGACTCGGCGCGCAGGGCGAAGCCTTTCTTGAGCAGGCCGATATCTTCCGCGCTGTCGTAGCTGAGCGCAATCGCGCGGCGCAGGGCGACCTTGTCCTTGCCGTAGCCGCCCAGCAGCGGATCTTCCATGTTCATCCACATGTAATAGGTCTGCAGCACCGGAAAGCGGCTCAGCACGATGCCGCGCGCGGCCAGTTCGGGTTTCAGCCGACCGTTGCTGATCACCATGTCGGTCAGCGATTCCGGCACCTGCTCCAGGTAATCGTATTCGCCGCTCAAAAAGCCCAGCATGCGCCCCTGGAATTCCTCGGCGATGCGCACCTCGACTTTGTCCAGCAACGGCAGGCGCTGGCCTTGCCAGGTGACGCCCCAGTCGCGGTTGGCCAGCAGTACGATCTTGTCGCTGCGCTTCCACTCGCCCAGCCGGAACGGACCGCTGCCGACCGGATGATTCCCGGCCTGGCGCGGATAGGCGTCGATCACTTCGCGCGCCACCACGCTTGATGCTGGCATGGCCAGGTAAAACAGGAAATTCTTGTCGGGCGCGGAGAGGGTGATACGCAGGGTGTGGCGACCAGGTGCCTGCAGGCCGGCAATCTCGGTGGACTGGCTGAACGCCTCCTTGAGTGCGACGTCGCCCTTGAGCTTGCCCTCGAAGAGGAACAGCCACGGCGACTTGATGGCCGGGTCGTACAGGCGCTTGAGGCTGTAAACATAGTCGGCGGCGGTCACCTCGCGGCGCTCGCCCTTGAAGGCCGCATCGGCGGCGAACAGCATGCCGGGACGCAGGCGGAAGGTGTACACCAGGCCGTCCGCGCTCACCTCCGGCAGCGCCATGGCGGCGTTGGCGCGCAGGGCCACCGGACGGGCGTCGACATCGTAGCGCAGCAGCGGGTCGAACAGGTTTTCGAGCAGGCTCAGGGTGGCGATGTCGGACGCCACCGCCGGGTCGAGCCCGGTTTCGCTGGTGGTCAGCAGGGTGTGCAGGACTTTCTCGCTCGCCTGCGCGGGGGCGGCGAGCAGCAGGGCGGCAACGCTGGTGGCAATCAGGCGGCGAATCGTCATGGAAAATCCTCGTGGTCCGGTGCGTATGATAGGCCACGGCGGCGGCGCCGGACTTTTTACATAGCCAAGCTGCATGGTTTGCTTAATTCGCGGTAACCTGCGCCTATACTCTCGCTGCAACATCATCTCTTACGCGAAACGAATACGATATGGCATTAAATTACATCTGGTCCGGCTTTTTCCTGGTCGGCTTCCTGGCGGCGCTGGCGCAGTGGATTTTCCTCGGCGATACCGATATCTTCAGGAAGATCATCGATGGCACTTTCGAATCGGCCCGCTCGAGCGTGATGGAGATCGCCCTGCCCCTGGCCGGCATCATGACCTTGTGGCTCGGCATCATGAACATCGGCGAGAAGGCCGGTGCGGTCGGTTTCATCGCCAGGGTGATCGGACCGTTCTTCTCGCGCATTTTCCCCGGCGTACCGAAAGACCACCCGGCCAACGGCCACATGGTGATGAACTTTTCCGCCAACATGCTCGGGCTGGACAACGCCGCCACCCCGTTCGGCCTGAAAGCGATGGAAAGCCTGCAGTCGATCAACCCCAACAAGGACGAGGCCAGCGATGCGCAGATCATGTTCCTGGTGCTGCAAACCTCGGGCCTGACCGTCATTCCCCTGTCGATCATGGCGCAGCGCGCGATCCTGGGCGCCAAGGACCCATCCGATATCTTCATTCCCTGCCTGATCGCGACCTACGTGGCAACCCTGGTCGGCATCATTGCGGTCGCCCTCAAGCAGCGCATCAATCTGCTCGACCGGGTCGTGCTCGCCTGGCTCGGCGGCACCACGGCGGCCATCGTCGCTCTGGTCTGCTATTTCGCGTTCTTCCTGAGCAAGGCCGAGATCGAACTGGTCTCCAGGGTGGGCGCCAACCTGATCCTGTTTTCCATCATCGTCACCTTCATCGTCGCAGCCATGCGCAACAAGGTCAATGTCTACGAAGCCTTTATCGAAGGCGCCAAGGGCGGCATCCAGACCTCGATCACGATCATTCCCTACCTGGTCGGCATGCTCGTCGCCATCAGCGTGATCCGCAACTCCGGCGTACTGGGCCTGATCGTCGGCGGCGTCAACTGGGTACTGATCCAGTTCGGCCTCGACACCAGCTTTACCGGCGCCCTGCCGACCGCGCTGATGAAGCCGCTCTCGGGCAGCGGCTCGAAGGCGATGATGATCGACGCCATGAAGACCTACGGCGTCGATTCGTTCGTCGGCCGCCTGGCCTGCATCTTCCAGGGTGCGGCGGACACGACCTTCTATATCATCGCCCTGTATTTCGGCTCGGTCGGCATCAGGAAAACCCGCTACGCGATTTCGTACGGCCTGCTGGCCGACGTGGCCGGTATGGTCGCTGCAATCTTCGTCGCTTACCTGTTCTTCGGCTGATTATGAGAATCAAGATGCTGCGACCCCTCGCCCTTGCCGTCCTGCTCGCTTTCACGCAAGCGGCCAGCGCCCAGTTGCCGGCCCCGGTCAGCCAGTTGCTGTTCGACGCCAACATTCCGGAAGACGCCATGAGCGCGCTGGTGCTGCGCGGCGACGCGGCGCTGCTGTCGCACCTGGCCGAGCGTCCGCTCAACCCGGCCTCGACCATGAAACTGGTGACCACGATCGTCGCGCTCGACCAGCTCGGGCCGGCGTTTCGCGGCCGCACCGAACTGCGCAGCGGCGCCGGCGTGACTGGCGACGTGCTGCGCGGCGATCTGGTGCTGCGCGGCGGGGCCGATGCCGATTTCAGCGGCGAAGTGCTCGAACGCATGCTGCAATCGGTGCGCAACCAGGGCATCCGCAAGATCGACGGGCGCCTGCTGCTGGACCGCGAGCTGTTCAACCCGGCCCGGCTTGATATCGGCGCGCCGCAATTCGACGAATCGCCCGAGGCCTACACCAACGTGATTCCCGACGCGTTGATGGTCAACAAGAACATGCTCGAACTCGACCTGCGCTCTGGCGCCGGCACGGTGGCGGTGGCGGCCTCTCCGGCGCTCGAGGGCGTGACGGTGACATCGGCCATGACCCTGATCGACGCCGACTGCGGCAGCTGGGCCAACGGCTGGAAGCCGCCGGAGGTGCGGCGCGAGCGCACGGGCAAGATCACGGTGCTGCTCAAGGGCAGTTTTCCGAAACACTGCGCCAGGTCGTACCGGGTCAACGTGCTCGACCGCCAGGATTACCTCGACCGCCTGTTCCGCGCCACCTGGCATCGCCTCGGCGGGGTGCTGGTGGGCGAGACCGTGGAAGCGGCCAGCCCGCCGGCCACGCGCCTGCTGGCCGAGCACGTCTCGCGCAGCCTGCCCGACATCGTGCGCGACTACAACAAGAGCTCCGACAACACCCTGGCGCGCACCGTGTTCCTGACCTTGGGCAGCCTGGAAGCCGATCCGGTGGTGGGCAGCCGCGCGCTGGCCACCATTCCCGGCGAAAGCACGGTGGCGCGCGCCGACCGCACCGTGCGCGACTGGATGCGTGCGCGCGCCATCGACGACAGCGGGCTGGTGCTGGAAAACGGCTCGGGCCTGTCGCGCATCGAACGCATCAGCGCGGCGCAGATGGGCGGCGTGCTGCAAGCGGCGCTGCGCAGCAACTGGGCGCCCGAATTCGTCAGCAGCCTGCCGATCGCGGCGGTGGACGGCACCCTGCGCCGGCGCCTGGCCGACAGCCCGGCGGCCCAGCGTGCGCGCCTGAAAACCGGCACCTTGCGCAATGTGGTGGCGGTGGCCGGTTATGTGCGCGATGCCGGCGGGCAGCAATGCGTGGTGGTGGCCATGATCAACAGCGAGCTGATCGGCAACGGCAAGGGCCGTGCGGTGCTCGATGCGCTGGTCGATTGGGTGGCGCGCTCGGGAGTGGCGAATTAAGCCGGCAGCGGTCTTGTCCAGGCTCGCGCCGGCGCCGCTGGCGCCGCTCGAACTGATGCGCGCCGCGCTGCATCTGTTCTACACCAGTTTCACGCGCGCGCTGCCGTATGCGCTGCTGCCGATGGTGCTGCTGTTCGCGCTGCTCGGGACGGGCTACCTTCTGGGCGAGGCGGGATACCTCGGCCAGGCCTGGGCCTTGTACCTGATCGGCGCCTTCCTGCTGCTGTGCCCGGCGCTGATGGCGCCACTGGTGGTTCAGGTGCACGCCAGCGCGCACGGGCGATCGGCGAGCGCGGGCGAGGCGCTGCGGCGCGGCCTGCGCAGCTTCCTGCCGTGCCTGGCGGGGGCGGCGCTGTTCATGCTGGCGGTCGGGACCGGCTCGCTCATGCTCATCGTGCCCGGTACCTATTTGTTCATTGCGCTGTCGTTCTGGTGGATCGCGCTGGTTGTCGATGGGCTGCCGGTGATCAAGGCCCTGACGGGCAGCCTGCGCCTGGTGCGCGGGCACTGGTGGCATGTGGCGTTCGGATTCAGCTATGTCTATCCGGTGGTGTTCTGCGTCAACGCGTTCGACGTCAACATGGTGTCGCTGTCGAACCGGATGGTCGAAGCGGTGGTGGCGACGCTGATCGCCGTCGTGCTGTGCGCGCTGGTGCCGATGTTTGTGTCGGCCAATATGGTGGTGATTTACCACGACCTGACCTTGCGCCGCCGCACTAAGATGCGCTGAGCCATGAATCGCACCGATTCTCCGAAATTGCACCGATTCTCCGAAAACTGCACCGATTCCCAAAGAAATGCACCGATACTCGGAAAAAATGCACCGATTCTGACGAAAATGCATCAATACTTCGAAAAAGTGCACCGATACTCCCAACAAGGCGTGGTTTAGGTAGAATCGACTCAGACTATTGAGGTGATTTATGCACTATAACGACCGCCTGACCACCGCAGATCTGCTGCAAATCATGGCTGCCATGACCGTGGGTGGGAAGGAGCTGGTCTCATCGTCGCAACTGCTTGATGCCACCGGATCAAGCAAGGATGCTATCAAGCGCATGCTGGCCAAGCTGGTGTCGACCGCCCACGTCGAGATGATGGGCAAAGCCCGCGCAACGCGATATCGCCTGCTGACAAGCGAGGCTACTATTGCCCCTGAACCGACAGCAACAGCCACGCCCACCAGCGCCATCTCCACCGACGAGCGACCCCGCTGGAGCGCCGCCAGCCTGCAGCTCCGGCAACACCTGACACGGCCTGTGGCGGCCCGTACCCCCGTCACGTATCGCCGGGAATTTGTCGACAACTACAAGCCCGACGACACTTTCTTGCTGTCTCCTGAACTCGCGGACGAACTGCTTGCGCTCGGCCACCTCCCCGGCCGGCTTCCGGCGGGGACTTACGCCCGTAAAGTGCTGGAGCAATTGCTGATCGACCTGTCATGGTCATCCTCTCGTCTCGAAGGGAATCGCTACACCCTGATGGATACGGAGAGGCTGTTCAAAAGCGGCGCTGCCGCGACCGACAGCGATGCCATCATGCTGCTCAATCATAAAGCTGCCATTGAATTCATTGTGGAGGCGGTTCCCCTGCAAGGGCTTAACACCCGTCTGGTTTGCAATGTGCATGCCATACTCATGCACGATCTGCTGGTTGATGCCGCGTCACTCGGCACGATGCGCACGCAAGTAGTCAACGTCAGCGGCAGCACGTATATTCCGTCCCAAGTCGCGGCGGTGCTGGAAGAGATGTTCGAGCGCATCATCCTGAAGGCGCAGCAAATCAAGAACCCTTTGGAGGCATCCTTTTTCCTCTGGGTGAACCTGGCGTACCTCCAGGCTTTCGAGGACGGCAACAAGCGCGTGAGCCGGATCGCCGCCAATATTCCGCTGATGCTGTATAACCAGGCGCCACTGTCGTTTCTCGATGTCGACCGTGACGACTATGCGCTGGCGATGATGGGTGTGTATGAGGCGTGCGATGTGTCGATGGCGGTTGACCTCTTCGAATGGACCTATCGGCGCTCCCAGACCAAGTACCAGGCCGTGGCGGGAGCCCTGGATGCGCCGGATCCCTTTCGCGTGAAGTATCGCGAAGCACTCAGCGCATCGGTGGGAGCGGTGGTCCGGCGGCGTCAACCGATGGCGGAGGCAATAGCTTCACTGGAATTGCCCGCCGAGGACACGGCAAGGTTCCAGGAACTGCTCACGCAGGAACTGAACATCCTTGCCGATTTTAACTGTGCGCGCTACCGGCTCGGCATGAAAGAAACCCAAGCCTGGATTGACGAAGGCCGCCCTGTCCGCTCAGTGTTCGGTACCTGCGTAAATCCACATCGGCGCGGTGCGGCCGGCGCGCGTGAAGCCCAGCGATTCGTAGAAGGCGATCGCGTCGCCGTCGGCCGTCAGCATCTGCTGGTGAAAACCGGCATAGCGCGCGCACAGCGCCTGCATCATCAGGCGCCCGATGCCTTTGCGCTGGTGCGCCGGGTCGACCAGGAAATGCGGGTAGTAGACCACCAGGTGGCCGTCGGAAATGGCGTTGCCGATGCCGACCAGCACGCCATCCTCGCGCGCCGTCACCAGGCTGTGCGAGTTGCGCAAGGCGGCCATCAGCTGCTCGGGCTTGCCGGCGGAGGACCATTCGTTGGCGCGGTACAAGGCAATGACTTCGGCGTCGCCGATCTGGTCGTTCAGGCTGATATTCATGGGAAGAGGCGGCGGGCGTTGTTGAGATTGTTTTATGGTAACAGTCCGGGATGCCACGCGCTGGCGATGCCTTACAGCACGCGCTGAAAGGTTTGTCTGACCCAGTCGCGGTCGCCATAATCGAAATGCCACCATTCGCTGGCAATGCCTGCAAACCCGGCCTGCGCCATCGCGGCGCGCAGCAGTTGCCGGTTTTGCACATGCAGCGGCGTCAGCTCGCCGCGCGCCAGCAGCAGGTCTTCACGCGCCGGATGGGAGCGCTCGCTCATGTCGTCGAAGCCCGTACCCATGTCGAGTTCGCGCCCGTGCTCGTCGAGAATGGTGATGTCGAGCGCCATGCCGAAGGAGTGGATCGAACCGCGCTCGGGCGGCGCCAGGTACATGCGCAGGCCGGTGCCGTCGAGCGCGTCCCACAGCGCTTCCTGGACCCGCTGCGGGCGCAGCGCATCGAGGATCAGCGCGGTGCAGCCGGGCCGCGCGCGCGCCAGCCAGGCCACCACCCGTTCCAGCGCGCTAGCGGCATCGACGTGCAGCCAGGCGCAGTCGAACGGCGAATACAGGTCGCGTCCGGTGAAGTTGTCCACCCCCGCGTAGCGCAGGTCGACCGCAATCCCGTCAATGCTCGACAAGTGGCGGAAGTCGGCGCACCGGCCGACCTGTTCTATCGGCAAGCCGTCGATCATGGCGGCACGCCACGCAGCAGGCACTGGCGCGCGGCCGCACCGATGCTGGCGACCAGGGCGCGGGCGCCGTGCGAGAGCGGCGCATTGCTGGCGGTGAGCAAAAACAGCTGCACGGGAATCGGCGGGGTCCAGGCGCGCCGCTGCACCCTGGCATCCTGCGCCGACGCCGCCGTGAACGGATCGACCACCGCCATGCCGGCGCCGGCCTCGACCAGCGAGCGGGCGATCTGGTAGGTCTGCACCACCGTGTGGAACACCGGATGGACGCCCTGCGCCTCGCAGGCGGCCACCAGCTGTTCGCCGAGCGGGTCGTTGCCGGCGTGGCCGATCAGTTCGCCGCTGAGGCCATCGGCGCCGACCGGCTGGCCGCACAGGTCCGCGCTCCAGCTGCCTGGCGGGGCGATCACGGTCATCACGCCCTCGGCCAGCGCTTCGGCGACGATGCCGGGGTGGTGCGGGTCTTGCAGCGACAGCGCCAGGTCGGCTTCGCCCAGGCGCAGGGTCTGGACGATTTCGCTGGTGTGGTGCGTGCCGAGCTCGCAGCGCGTGTGCGGAAACGCCTTGCGCCACACCGTCATTGCCTGCGGCAGCACGCTGACGGCGATGGTCGGCGTGGCCACCAGGCGGATGGTGTCGACCGCGCCGCCCTTGAGGCTGGCGGCGAGGCGGCGGATGCCTTGCAGGTCGCGGTGCAGTTTTTCGGTTTCGGCGAACAGGCGGTGCGCTTCCGGCTTGGGGTAGAGTTTCCCGCGCACGCGCTCGAACAGCGGCATGCCCAGTTGCAGCTCGCAATGCTGCAGCACTTTGGTCACGGCCGGCTGCGAAATGTGCAGCACCTGGGCCGCGCCGCTGATCGTGCCCACCTGCATGATGGCGTGGAAGACTTCGATGTGGCGCAGGCGCATGGTGCTATCGGCTCCGCTTATGCCGCCGTTTTCGCGGCGACCGGTTTCACGGCGGGCGTGGTGAGGGCGTCGAGCAGGGCCGCCGTTTCGGCGTCGGGCGCGCCGTCGATGGTGATTGGACGGTATTTCATCTGGAAGGCGGCGATGACGTTGCGGGTCGCTTCGTCCAGCAGCCCGGTCTGCGGCACCGCGTAGCCGACCATGGCCAGGCGCGCCTGGAACCAGGCGACGTCGGGCAGCATCAGGTCGAAGACGGGGCGCGCCGCGGCGACCTTGGCGGCGTCGGGCCAGGCCACCAGGCCGTGCCGGGCCAGCTGGTCCCATGGGAACAGCGGGCCGGGGTCCTGCTTGCGCTGGGGGGCGATGTCGCTGTGGCCGAGGATGTTTTCGGACGGGATGTTGTGGCGCTTGACGATGTCTTGCAGCAGCACGATCAGGCGGTCGACCTGGGCTTGCGGGAAGGGGTACCAGATGCGGCCGGCCGGGGATTCGGTGAAGCCGGGGTTGACGATTTCGATGCCGATTGAGCTGCCGTTGAGCAGGGTGTAGTTTTTCCAGTTCGATACGCCGGCGTGGTTGGACTGGCGCGTTTCGTCGACCAGGCCGTAGACGACGGGCACGGCTTCGTCGGTCAGCAGGTAGTGGCTGCTCACCGTTTGCTCGGTCAATACCTTGATCGACTGCGGCAGGTTGATGGCCGTGTAATGCAGGACCACGAACTTGACGCGGCTGCTCTGGCCTTTGGCCGAGTAGGTGTGGTCGATGACGGGACCGGTGGCGCAGCCGGTGAGCAGGGCGATCAGGAGGGCGGCTAGCAGGGTTTTCATCGGCAAATGTAGAGGTAGAGGCAATGTCAAATTTACCTCCGTCGCTCCCGCGCAGGCGGGAGCCCAAGTTCGCAGCTCAGTCGGTGGCTACATGAGGAACTTGGGTTCCCGCCTGCGCGGGAACGACGGTGGCGGTGGCGGCTAAACGCGCCGCTGCATGATGAGCGCGGGCGGTCGTTTGCGTCAAGCTTATCGTATCCGGCAATTCGGCGCGCATCGTGTTCACAATCAGCGGATGCAGCGCGGCGGCGCGGCCGGCCAGCACCACCGGGCGCGCGCCGAAGCGCATCGTCAAGGCCCGCGCCAGGCGCGCCAGTTCGCGTCCCGCTTCTTTCAAAATCGCGCCCGCGACCGGATCGGCCTCGGCACTGGCCGCCACCGCCAGCGCCAGCCGCCCGACCTCGCCGCGCTCCTGTCCGTACATGAACTGGCGCGACAGCGCCCAGTCGTCGCCGCCGATCTGCGCAAACACGGCCCGCGCCAGCGGCGACGAACGCCAGCGGCCCGGTTCTTCATCCTCGTTGCGCCAGATGTGGCGCAGCGCTTCGCGCGCGATCCAGAAGCCGCCACCGCCGTCGTCCAGGATCACGCCGCGTCCGCCGGCACGGTGGGACACGCCATCGGCATCGATCCACGCACCGATCGAGCCGGTCCCGGCGTACACCAGATAGCCCTCGCCCGGCGCAAAACTGGCGAGATACGCGATGTCGATATCGCTGGAGAGCAGCACCGATTCCACCGGCAAGCCGAGCGGCGCGGCCAGCCACTGCCGCAACAGCGCGCCGTCGCCGCCGAAACCGGTCAAGCCGGCCCGCACGGCCTGCGCCTGGCCATGGACCAGCACGCTGGCGGCCAGCGCGGCAAAACTCGCCCGCACCTTGGCGCGGCCGTCGCTGCTGCCCATCTGCAAGGCCGACAAGCCTGCCTGCTCGCCCTCGGCCACGATGGCGCCATCGGGCGCCGCCAGCGCCCAGCGCGTGCAGGTGCCGCCGGCATCGATGCCAAGGCCGAGTCCACTCATGGCTTGAGGACCGTCACGCGTTCGCTTTCGTTACCGAGGCGGTCGACCGCGCTGACGAACACGGCGCTGGCCGGGCCGTTTCTGGCGTCATCAAGCACGGTCCAGTCGGCACGCGAGGCGGGCACGACGGCAAAGCGCCATTCGCCGCCGTGGCGCGACCAGATCGCGTACTGCGCATTCGACTTGCCGGCCGTGAGCTTGAGCGCGACGCCGTTGCCCTCGCGCCGCGCAGTCACCGTCGGCACGCCGGGCGTCTCGTTGCCCAGCCATGGCGAGGCCGGCACCAGCGCCGGGGCGACGTAGTGACCGGCCTTGAGCTGGTCGGTCAGGCCCTGGCGGTTTTCCATCAGCGCCACCATGCTGAAATGCACGTGGCCGCCGGCGCCGGCGCGGCTGCGCGTGACGCCGATCTGCTGCACGATTTCCCTGGCCGGGAAACCTTTGCTGGCAGCACCGATGCGGCTGGTAAACAGTCCCGGCCAGATATGGCGCCGCTTGCCGTTCTGCGCCACCCAGTAGTCGAGCAGCACGTCGTACGCCTGCGGCGCCTGGGCAATCGACCAGTACAGCTGCGGCGACAGATAATCGAGCCAGCCGTTGGCGAGCCACAGTTCGGCGTCGGCGTAGAGCTTGTCGTACTGGCTGAAGCCGACGATGCCTTTCGGGCGCCGGTCCGGACGGCCGATGCCGAACGGGCTGATGCCGACCCGCACCCAGCTTTTCTCGCGGTGGATGCCGGTGTACATCGCTTCGATCAGCTTGTTGACGTTCTGGCGCCGCCAGTCGGCGCGGTCCAGCTTGCCGCCGGACAGCAAATAGCGCTGCCAGGCCGGCTGGTCGGGAAACTCCAGCTCGGCCTTGGGCACGTAAGCGCCGTCGAGCGCGGCAGTTTCGGCACCGCTGGCGCCGGGCGCTTCGATCGGATACGGATAGAAATAGTCGTCCAGGTGCACGCCGTCGATGTCGTAGCGGCGCACCACGTCGAGGATCACGTCCAGGGTGTGTTTCGACGCCGATTCTTCGCCCGGGTCCATCCACAAAAAGCGCCCGTAGGTCTTCACGGCCGCCGGATTGGACTTGGAAATATGGTCGTGCGCCGGCGCCGACTTGGCGGTGGCGTGGCGCGCGCGGTAGGGGTTGAACCAGGCGTGCAGTTCCAGCCCGCGCGCATGGGCTTGCGTGACCCAGAACTTGAGCGGGTCGTACCACGGCTGCGGGGCCTGGCCCTGGGTGCCGCTCAGGTACTCGGTCCACGGTTCCAGCTTGGACGGATAGATGGCGTCGGCGCTCGGCCGCACCTGCAGCACGATGGCGTTCAGGTTCATGGCCTTGGCGCGATCGAGGATGGCGATGGCCTCGGCCTGCTGTTTTTCGGCCGGCAGGTTGGCGCGCGAGGGCCAGTCGATATTGGCCACGGTCGAGACCCAGGCGGCGCGGAACTCGCGCGGCGCCAGCGGCGGCACGGTCTCGCTGCCGCCCTGGATGGTGGCCGGGCTGGGCGTCACGCCATAGGCCGCGCCCGGCGCCACCGGCGTGTTCGTGGTGCACGCTGTCATCAACCCGCTCAGCGCCATGGCGCCGGCTACTCCTGCTCGCGCGAATGCGCGTCTTGTCCTGTTCGGCTGCAAACCATTCCCCAATTTAAACTTTTACGAACCACTTCTTGCGCCACATGCCCCATGCGATCAAGAACATTGCCGCATTAAACAGCAGAGCATAAAGCAAAGAGCTGTTGACCGGCGACACGCCAAGCGCGCTCACCTGTGCATACAGGCGCGCCGCCAGGCTGACGCCGCCGGGCGCGATAAAACCCAGCATTTTAGACACCAGCCCGGAAAACGCGAAAATGAAGAGTGCATTCATGCCATAAATGATGAGCGGGGTGCTCCAGCGCGCCGCCGCGGTGCGGATCGCCGCGTGGGGATTGGCGTCGAGCAACCAGTAAAAGCTGGAAAACACGATCAGCGCCCAGCCGGTCATGAACAGGCAAAAGGATGGTGTCCACAGGCTCTTGTTGATCGGCATGAGAATTACGTCGAGCATGGCGCCGATCCATAGCAGCGCCAGGCCGGCCAGCAGCATCCAGACGGTCTGCTCGCTGCGCGAGTGGTTCGACAACAGCCAGCGCCCCGCCAGCACGCCCAGCAGTTGGCTGCACAGGGCCGGGATGGTCGAGAGCAAGCCTTCGGGATCCCAGGTTTTGGATTGCGGCCACAGGTGACCGTCGAGCAGCAGGCGGTCGATGTAAGCACCAAAGTCCTGGCCCGGTTCGAGCACGCCGGCGCCGATGCCGGGCACCGGGACCAGCAGCATCAGCACGCTGTAGAGCGCCAGCAGGCCGATAATCCACAGCACTTGCTGACGCCAGCTGAAATACAGCACGATGGGCGCGGCCAGCAGGGTGCACATGGCGATCCGTTGCAGCACGCCGGGGATGCGCACGGTGGACAAGTCGGCACCCGGGATCAGGTTCAGCGCCAGGCCGATCAGGAAGATGATGCCGGCGCGCACCGCGAGTTTACGCAGCAGGGCCGGTTTGTCGGCCCCGGCTGCGGCCAGGCGGCCCAGCGAGAAGGCCATCGAGACGCCGCCGATGAAAAGAAAAAACGGAAAAATCCAGTCGGTGAAGGTCCAGCCGTGCCACTGGGCGTGGGCGAGCTGGGAATACAGATGCGCCCAGTCGCCCGGATTATTGACCAGGGTCATGGCCGCGATGGTGAAGCCGCGGAAGGCATCCAGCGAAGTCAGGCGGGCTGGGGCCGTCATTGATCGGTTTTCTTGCCGAACTCAGGATCGATCTTCACCAGCGCCGCCATGAGGAAAGCGGGAATCGTCATCACGCAAACGTAGATGAAAAAGTTCTGGTACCCCAGGAATTCCTGGATTTTGCCGCTGAACATGCCCGGCACCATCATCCCGAGCGCCATCAGCCCGGTGCAGATGGCGTAGTGCGCCGTCTTGTGCTCGCCGTCCGAGACCATGATCATGTACAGCAGCATGGCGGTGAAACCGAAGCCGTAGCCGAACTGTTCCAGTGCGATGCTGGCCGCGATCAACACGAAATCCTGTGGCAGCGCGGTGGCCAGGTACACGAACACGACGTCGGGCAGGTGCACCGCGAACACCATCAGCCACAGGCAGCGTTTCAGGCCCCAGCGCGAAATCAGCAAGCCGCCCAGCAGCCCGCCCAGGGTCAGCGCGATGATGCCGATGGTGCTGTAAGCCAGCCCGACCTGCGCGGTCGTCATGCCGAGCCCACCCTTGATGACCGGGTCCTTCATGAAGGGAATCGCCAGTTTCAGCAATTGCGATTCGCCCAGGCGGAAGGTGAGGATGAAACCGAGGATCAGCCAGATATCGCGCTTGCCGAAAAAAGAGGCAAACGTCGCGAAGAACTCGGCCAGCTTGTTCTCGCTCCCGAGCACGGTCTTGTCTTCGGCCGGCCGCCCCAGCACCACGCTGTGATAGGCGAACAGGCCGCTGAACAGCGCCGCGAGCACGAAGAACACGACCGACCAGGCAAAGCCGACGTCGCCCGTGCTGGTGGTCAGTTTGCCCGCCAGCATGGCCATCGCGCCGCCGCCGGCAATCGTGGCCAGGCGGTAAAAGGTACTGCGCACACCGACAAAGGCGGCTTGCTGATATTGCTTCAGGCCCAGCATGTAGAAGCCGTCGGCGGCGATGTCGTGGGTGGCGGAAAAGAAGGCCATCACCCACAGCACGGCCAGGCTCATCTGGAACCAGCCCGGCAGGTGCATCGTGAAGCCGACCGCGGCCAGCGCGGCGCCGATGGCCAGCTGCAAGGAGACGATCCACCAGCGCTTGGTGCGCACCATGTCCACCAGCGGCGACCAGAGCGGCTTGACGACCCAGGGCAGGTACAGCCAGCTCGTGTAAAAGGCGATATCGTCGTTGCCGACGCCGCGGTCCTTGTACATCAGGACCGACAGGGTCATCACCACCACGTAGGGAATGGCCTGGCCGAAATACAGGGAAGGCACCCACAGCCAGGGGCTTCTGTCTTGCTTGGTTTGCATCGCAGTTTGCATCGCAGTTCTTATTGTTCTTTCGTGATCATGCAGGCAGGGCGGGCCGCTGGCGCCGGCCCGCGCACGTCACGGGATGGCGTCAAGCGGCCAGTGCCTGGCGTACGCTGCCGCGCGCACTGTCAAGCAGGGCCCTGGCCTGGCCGATACTGGTTTTTTTGGTCAGGGCCACGATGGCGACCTTGACATGAAAATCGCATTGTTCCAGCACCGCGCGGGCGGCGGCCTCGTCGGCGCCGGTGGCAAACATCGTCAGGCGGACCGCGCGCAGCACCAGCTTGGCATTGCTTGGTTTCAAGTCTACCATCAGGTTGCCGTAGACCTTGTGTAAACGCACCATCAAGGCGCTCGAAAAGGTGTTGAGGGCGATTTTCTGGGAAGTGCCGGCCTTCAGGCGGGTGCTGCCGGAAATGACTTCGGGGCCGGTGTCGAGCGTGATGCCGATCTGCGCGCCGCGCACCACGGGCGCATCGGGATTGTTGGCGAAGCCGACCGTGAGCGCGCCGGCCTCGCTGGCCGCTTGCAGCGCGCCCAGCACGTAGGGGGTGGCGCCGGAAGCGGCCAGCAGCAGCACCACGTCGTCGCGTCCTGGATTCAAGGCGCGCAGGTCGGCCGCGCCCTGGGCAGTGTCGTCCTCGGCCCCTTCGACGGCGACGAACATGGCGTCGATGCCGCCGGCCAGCAGCGCCAGCGCGCGTTCGTGCGGCCAGGAAAAGGTGGGATACAGTTCAACGCTGTCGAGCACGCCAAGACGGCCGGAAGTGCCGGCGCCCACATACATCAGGCGCCCGCCGGCTTCGATGCGCGGCAGCGCGGCCGTGACGGCGGCGGCGATCTGGCTTGATGCCGCCCGCACCGCGCGCACCGCATTGAACTGGTCGTCGACCAGTGCGTCGACCAGCTCGGCGGTCGGATACTGGTCGAGGGCCGCATGCTGCCGGTCCGGGGTTTCGGTATTCAACATGGCCGCTCCGCTGCTGGGGATGCGGCTAGTGTAATGCCAAACAGGCAGCGTTCAGTATGAAAAGAATCGCATCAGGCGACGCGGCGCATCTCCGCCACGAAGTCGTAGTGGTCGCTGCGGCAATACGAATGGGTCAGTTCGACCGCCTGGCCCGATTCCAGGTAGCCCACGCGCGTGATGTACAGCACGGCCTGGCCTTCGGGCACGCCGAGCTGGCCGGCCAGGACGGCGCCGGCATTCATGGCGCGAATATGCTGCAGCGCGCGCACCGGAGTGTGGCCGGTGGTGGCCAGGTGCTCGTACAGGGAGTTGCCGACCGCTTCCGGCCGTGCCAGCACGCTGGCGGGAATCACGCTGACCTCGTAGGCCATGACCACATCGTCGGCCAGGCGCAGGCGTTCGAGGCGGGCCACGCGGGCATTCGGCGACAATCCGAGACTCAGTTGCTCGTCGGCGGAGGCGACCACCACCGAGCGGCTGAGCCACTGAGAACCGGGGCGGTAGCCGCGCTGCTGCAACTGCTCGGAAAAGCTCGACAGGTTCGACAGCGGCTGCTCGATGCGCGGCGCCACGTAGTTGCCGGAGCCACGGCGGCGCACCACCAGGCCCTGCTCGACCAGCTGGTCGATGGCCTTGCGGGCGGTGACGCGCGAGACGTCGAGCTGTTCGGACAGCAGCCGTTCGGACGGCAATGCCTGGTCGACCTGATAGCGCCCGTCGCGCACATCCTGGATCAGCTTGCGCGCCACTTGCATGTACAGCGGGGAGTTGTCGTTCGAATCGACCTTGAAATCGGTGTGGGTAGTGCTCATTACGGTTCCGCTCATGGTCATGGTCCTGTGCTGCTCCGTCATGCCGGCGCG
The DNA here is from genome assembly GCF_011682145.1 of Massilia mucilaginosa. GTDB lineage: Bacteria > Pseudomonadota > Gammaproteobacteria > Burkholderiales > Burkholderiaceae_D > Telluria_A > Telluria_A mucilaginosa. Next base: position 29,192 of record NZ_WHJH01000011.1, on the reverse strand, counting down.
CGCGATAGTGTAGTCGCAATGCCGCTGCCGGTCAGTATGCGCCAGTATGAAATTATTCACCGCGCGCATATCAGCACGTTATAGCTGGCGGCAAAATAATGTGGCGCTGGTCGTACATTCTAGCCTGATTGGGTGGCCGGCTCCCGCGCCGCTGCGGAAATTTTATGCCGTGCTGACAAAGGGGCCAGAGTTCTTATTTCATCGACAAGACTCATGAGCGGCGGTTATGGGCGTGGCTGCACGATTCATTGGCGCACGCGGCGCCCAGTCCGTAAGCTGGGGGCGTCAAGGTAGCGGGAGGTGCAGCGGCATGCGGGAAGTGATCGTGATCGGCGGCGGGGTGGTGGGACTGGCATCGGCCTGGTGGCTGCTCGAGGCCGGGTTCGGCGTGACCCTGCTCGAAGCCGAAGCCACGCTCGGCGCGGGCGCCAGTTTCCGCAATGGCGGCCAGCTCAGCTATCGCTATGTGGCGCCGTTTGCGGACGCCGGGGTGCCGCTCAAGGCGCTGCGCTGGCTGGTGCAGAAAGATGGCCCGCTGCGCTTCCGGCCCGAGGCCGACCGCCGCCAGTGGCGCTGGCTGGCGCAGTTCGTGGCGCACTGCAATGCGGACACGCACCGCCGCACCACGACGCGCCTGCTCCAACTTGGCGAGCTGAGCCGCACAGCGATGGAGCGGCTGGACGGCATCCTGCCTAAAGAAGAGTTTGCCTGGCGCGAGGCGGGCAAGCTGGTGGTGTACCGCTCGCCCAAGGTCTTCGCCGCGGCGGCGCGCGCGGCACAGGGCGGCGACGTGCTGTCGGCGGCCGAGTGCGTGGCGCGCGAGCCGGCGCTGGCGGCGGCGCAGGCGGTGCTGGCCGGCGGCATGTTCAATCGCGGCGAGGCGGTGGCGGACTGCCACGCGTTTTGTGTCGGGCTGGGACAGCGCCTGCGCGCGCATCCGCGTTTTCGCGGGGTGGTGCGCGGCGACGCGCGCAGCTTGCTGGTCGAGAACGGCACGGTGCGCTGGCTCGATACCAGCGCCGGCATGCTGGCCGCCGACGACTTTGTCCTGGCGGCGGGCATCCGCAGCCGTACCCTGGCGGCCACCGCCGGCATCTATCTGCCCTTATATCCGCTCAAGGGCTACAGCCTCTCCGCGCCGGTCCGGCCGGGCGACCGCGCGCCCGAGATCAGCGTGACCGACTTCGAGCGCAAGGTGCTGTATGCGCGCATCGGCGCGCAGTTGCGGGTGGCGGCCATGGTCGACATGGTGGGCGAGGATGCCTCGCTCGACGCGGGCCGGATCGCGGGCCTGCTGCGCCAGGCGCACGCGGTGATGCCGCTGGCGGCCGATTACGGGCAGGTGAGCGCGTGGGCGGGGCTGCGTCCGGCCACGCCCGGCAGCGCGCCGCTCATCGGGGCCACGCCGCTCGGCAACTTGTGGCTGAACGTGGGGCACGGGCCGCTGGGGTTTACGTTTGCGTGCGGGTCGGCCAGCATATTGGCCGAGGTGATGCGGGGCAAGGCGCCGCCGATCAGCCTGGAGGGGCTGGGGCTGCGGGGCTGAACAGGCATGCCGTGATGCCCAAGTGAGCCGGAGCGGAAACATGCGGTACGCAAAGGGCACAGGGAAGCGTTGGATCAGTCCCGGCGGATTCGGCCGCTATGCCAGGACTTCGATGCCGATAAGACGTCCGGCAGCGTCGAAGTCCAGGAAAATATCCGCGCCTTCATAGTCGATGAGATCGGATAGACGCGCCATTTTTCCACGGCCGGCCACGCGCACTGCCGGGTGATCGGGAAGGCTCAGATACGCAACCTGAAGATCGTCCTCGGGATCGTGATCCGGATCTTCTTCAAGATCGGGCTCAGCAAGCTTGAATTCAATTTTTCCATTCGCCATAACGATTTCCCAATCTACAAGTCAACAACGCGTACCAGCCACGACACACTCCCGGAACAAGGCGTTCTCGGGTAGGCCGGACAGCAGCGGAGGAGGGGGCGTCCCAAGGGCGGCGAGGATTCCAGCATGCAACAATCTTTGACATGCGATCAGAGCGTGTCCGAAAGCGCATGGAGGACGAAGGTGGATCGCGGATCGCTGGGTTTGACCTTTGCGTGCGGGTTGGCCAGCATATTGGCTGACGTGATGCGCGGCGATGCGTCGCCGATCAGCCTGGAAGGGCTTGGGTTACGCGCTCAAGCCGCCTCGCTGACCACAGGTTTTTCATATTCATCCCATGTTGCTTTGCCTGCCTTTACGGCGTCGATATGGTCGTAGAAAGCCTGCGCTTCCGGAGAAATCGGCCGGCCCATACCTGCGCCCAGAAGCTCCGCAATGCCGGAGTCATCCCACTGGCGCATCATCATCTCTCTTAAGCTCAAGCGAGCGCTGCTGGAATTGGCGCGGTAGGACCGCGGCTTCCTGCTGAGTTTGCGCATGGGGAAATCGTCCGGCAACCGGGCTGATTCCGTAGAAAAGCGATTCTTGCGAAGTGATGTCTTTTTCATGCTGCGTGCTCCCATAGTGCGGCCGGGTTGGCATGCGAACTAAAGCTGTGAACTCGCAGCGGACTGTTCGCCGCAACCAACGCTCCCAATGACGCCCATCCGGCATCCTTGCCGGTATCGGCATCCATCCATGCTTTGTAATAGTTCAAAACAGGATCGTTCGCATATTTGTCGAAGATCATACTGAGCGGAATGTAGCGTCCCGTTTCCAGAAATCGCACAAGCGCCCGCTCTGTTGCTTTGGCTCGACTCAGCAACAGGGCTGTCAGGTGAACCCGATACCCATGTGCGCGAAAGGACTGGCGTACAGCTTTCAAACGACGTTCGTCATTGCCCACGAGCGGCACAACGACGTTCAGTCTTTTCGACATGCAGTACTTTGACAACGATGGCGGGTTGGAGTTCGCAAAAACAAGCAGACGTGACTCCTCATGAACCAGCATCGGTCCGGCCAGTGCGTGCGCAAATTCAGGCAGCTTGCGCTTGGCAAAATCCGAATCGAGCACCATTGCTCCCAGGCGATCCGAGATTGCGCTGACCAGTGCCGACTTACCCGACGCTGGCAGGCCGGTCACAATATAGGCGCATGCCCCGGGGTGCGCTTCTTGCCCATGTGGTTTCGAGCCACCATGTCCAAGACGAATATCGTCGTCAGAACCAAGCCTGTCGTTACTGATAAGCTCTCGCACAATCTGGCGGCGCAGACCGTCGCGTGCCAGATCGCTGCGGTATTGCGGCACGCGGTTGCGCCGGCTCGTCATTGTCGAGCTTTCCAGCGCCGCTTCCGACGCGCGCTCCGCATCACGAATGCATTTGCACAATTCGAGGAGATCGAGCTTGTCGCCGCCGTGCAGCCTGAGTTCGTGCCTGATATTAAGGCACCCGCATAAAAACGCCTCGATGCTTTCGTGGTCCAGCAATGGCCTGGCAAAGTTCTTGGTCATGGATCGCCTGTCAACGCAAAATGTCAATCGACGACATCAAACTTAACAGCGTTCGATGAGCACAGTCTGCGCGCACGCAAATGTGCGGACCGTTCCATCGTCAGCGGCAATATGGCGGATAATTGCAAGATTCTGTTTCTGCAAACAATCATGCCCTCTCCCTCCACCTGCCCCTGCGGCGGCGCCACCTTCGCCACTTGCTGCGCTCCTTTCCTGAGCGGCGACGCCGTGCCTCAGACGGCCGAAACCCTGATGCGCTCGCGCTACAGCGCCTACACCCAGGGCAATGAGGCCTACCTGCGCGCCACCTGGCACCCGAGCACGGTACCGGCCGATCCCATCGTCGGCGAAAACGAGCAAACCCGCTGGCTCGGACTGGAGATTAAATCTGCCTTACGTTTACGTAAACGTCAAGCAAACCTGCTAGAATCGCCGGACGCCGATACCGTAGAATTCGTCGCCCGCTACAAGATTGGCGGGCGCGCGCACCGCCTGCACGAAGTGAGCCGTTTCGTTCGCGAGACCCACGACGGCGTGGCGCGCTGGTACTACCTGGACGGCAGTTTCCCGGACTAAAAAAGGATCGCAATGCCCCACATCGACAGCAAACTCAATCCGCGCAGCGACGACTTCAAGGCCAACGCCGCAGCCATGCAACGCATCGTCGACGACCTGCGCGCCAAGGTCACCGCGGCCGCCGCCGGTGGTGGCGACGCCGCCAGCGCCAAGCATGTCGCGCGCGGCAAACTGCTGCCGCGCGACCGCGTGCAGATGCTGCTCGATCCCGGCACGCCCTTCCTCGAATTTTCGCAACTGGCCGCCTACGACATGTACGACGGCGCCGCGCCCGCCGCCGGCATCATCACCGGCATCGGCCGCGTGTCCGGCCAGGAGTGCGTGATCGTCTGTAACGATGCCACCGTCAAGGGCGGCACCTATTACCCGATGACGGTCAAGAAGCACCTGCGCGCGCAGGAAATCGCGGACCAGAACAACCTTCCGTGCATCTACCTGGTCGACTCGGGCGGCGCCAACCTGCCGAACCAGGACGACGTGTTCCCCGACCGCGACCATTTCGGCCGCATCTTCTTCAACCAGGCCAATCTGTCGGCCAAGGGCATCCCGCAAATCGCCGTCGTCATGGGTTCCTGCACCGCCGGCGGCGCCTACGTGCCGGCCATGAGCGACGAGTCGATCATCGTCAAGGAACAGGGCACGATTTTCCTGGGCGGCCCGCCGCTGGTCAAAGCGGCCACCGGCGAAGTGGTCACGGCCGAAGACCTGGGTGGCGGCGACGTGCACACGCGCCTGTCGGGCGTGGTCGATCACCTGGCGCAGAACGACCTGCATGCGCTGTCGCTGGCGCGCACCATCGTCTCGAACCTGAACCGCGTGAAACCGGCCCAGATGGCGCTGCGCGAATCCGTCGAACCGAAGTACGCGCCGGAAGAACTGTACGGCGTGATCCCGGTCGATACGCGCAAACCCTTCGACGTGCGCGAAGTCATCGCCCGCATCGTCGACGGCAGCGACTTCGACGAATTCAAGGCGCGCTACGGCACCACCCTCATTTGCGGCTTCGCCCATATCTATGGCGTCAAGGTCGGCATCATCGCCAACAACGGCATTCTGTTTTCCGAGTCGGCATTGAAGGGCACGCACTTCATCGAACTGTGCTGCCAGCGCAAGATCCCGCTGGTGTTCCTGCAAAATATCACCGGCTTCATGGTCGGGCGCAAGTACGAAAACGAAGGCATCGCCCGCAACGGCGCCAAGATGGTCACGGCCGTCGCCACGGCGGCGGTACCGAAGTTCACGGTCATCATCGGCGGCAGCTTCGGCGCCGGCAATTACGGCATGTGCGGCCGCGCGTTCTCGCCGCGCTTCCTGTGGATGTGGCCTAATGCGCGCATCTCGGTCATGGGTGGCGACCAGGCCGCGTCGGTGCTGGCCACGGTCAAGCGCGACGGTATCGAAGGCAAGGGCGGCCAGTGGTCGCTTGACGAAGAAGCCGCCTTCAAGCAGCCGATCAAGGACCAGTACGAACACCAGGGCCACCCTTACTACGCCACCGCGCGCCTGTGGGACGATGGCGTGATCGATCCGGCCGACACCCGCATGGTGCTCGGCCTGGGCCTGTCGGCCGCCCTCAACGCGGAGATCCCGGACACGAAGTTCGGCGTCTTCCGCATGTAAAGCTTCAGGTAAAGGAATCGCATGGACTATCAAACTCTCGCCGTTGCCACCGCCGACAAGGTCGCCACCGTCACCCTGAACCGCCCGGACGTGCGCAACGCCTTCAACGAAATCACCATCGCCGAACTGTCGCTGGCCTTCGATGAACTGGGACGCGGCGACGACATCCGCGCCATCGTGCTCGATGCGAACGGCCCGGCCTTCTGCGCCGGCGCGGACCTGAACTGGATGAAGAAAATGGCCGGCTACTCGCACGCCGAAAACAGCGAGGACGCGTCCAAGCTGGCCGAGATGCTGCGCGCGATCTACCTGTGCCCGAAACCGGTGGTCGCCAAGATCCAGGGCGACTGCTACGCCGGCGGCATGGGCCTGGTGGCCGCGTGCGACATCGCGGTATCCGTCAACAGCGCCAGCTTCTGCCTGTCCGAAGTCAAACTGGGCCTGATCCCGGCGACCATTTCGCCGTACGTGATCCGCGCCATGGGCGAGAACGCGGCGCGCCGCTACTTCCTCACGGCCGAAAAATTCAGCGCCCAGGAAGCGCACCGCATCGGCTTCGTGCACGATATCGTGCCTGCCGACGCGCTCGACGCGCATGTGGCGGCGATCGTCAACGCGCTCGTCACCAGCAGCCCGAACGCCGTGCGCGAAGCCAAGGTACTGGTGCGCGAGGTGGCCGGCCAAGCGGTCGACGCGGCCATGGTGGTCGACACCGCCGAACGCATCGCCAAGGTGCGCGCATCAAGCGAAGGGCGCGAAGGCGTGGCGTCCTTCCTCGAAAAACGCAAGCCGTCGTGGCTGGTGTAACAGGATGGCGGACATGTCCCAGGATTGGGTAGCGCGCAGCCTGCGCAGCGTGTGGCACCCTTGCACGCAGATGCAGCACCACGAAACGGTGCCTTTGATCCCGGTCAGCCACGGGCGCGGTGCGTGGCTGTACGACCATGAGGGCAAGCGCTACATGGACGCCATCAGTTCATGGTGGGTCAACCTGTTCGGCCACGCCAACCCGGTCATCAACGCGGCCCTGAAGGACCAGCTGGACCGGCTGGAGCACGCCATGCTGGCCGGCTTCACGCACGAACCGGTGGTGCGCCTGTCGGAGCAGTTGTCCGAGATGACCGGCAAGGTGCTCGGCCACGCGTTCTACGCCTCGGACGGCGCCTCGGCGGTGGAAATCGCGCTGAAAATGAGCTTTCATGCGTGGCGCAACGCGGGCCTGTCGGACAAGCAGGAATTCGTGTGCCTGCAAGGCAGCTACCACGGCGAAACCATCGGCGCGCTGGCCGTGACCGACGTGGCCCTGTTCAAGGATGCCTACGGCCCGCTGCTGCGCGCCGCGCGCGTGGTGGCGTCGCCGGACGCGCGCAACGCGCAGGAAGGCGAAAGCGCGCAGGACGTGGCGCGGCGCGCCGCCGCCGACGTGGAAAAGCTGTTCGAAGAACGCGCCGGCCACATCGCCGCCATCATCATCGAGCCGCTGGTGCAGTGCGCGACCGGCATGGCGATGCACGACCCGCTCTACCTGACCCTGGTGCGCGAACTGTGCGACCGCTTCCAGGTGCACATGATTCTCGACGAAATCGCGGTCGGCTGCGGACGCACCGGCACCTTTTTCGCCTGCGAGCAGGCCGCCATCTGGCCCGACTTCCTGTGCCTCTCTAAAGGCATCAGCGGCGGCTATCTGCCGCTCTCGCTGGTGCTCACGCGCGACGAGGTGTACCAGGCCTTCTACAGCGAAGATGTCACGCGCGGCTTTTTGCATTCGCACTCGTACACCGGCAATCCGCTGGCCTGCCGCGCGGCGCTGGCGACCCTGCAGATCTTCCAGGAAGACGATGTATTGAACCGCAACCGCGCGCGCGCCACGCGCCTGACGATGGCCCTGGCGCCGCTGGCGCAACACGAGCGCGTGCGCAATTTCCGCCAGCGCGGCATGATCTGGGCCTTCGACGCGGTGGAACCCGACGCCGCGCGCGCGGCCACCTTCTCGCGCCGCTTCTTTGCCAGCGCGCTGGACAACGAACTGCTGCTGCGCCCCATCGGCCGCACCGTGTACCTGATGCCGCCGTATATCCTCAGCGACGAGGAAAGCGACGGCCTGGCCGAGCGCACCCGCGCCGTGTTCGACTCCGTGATTGCGAGCTGATTGATGAAACTGATCGACACAATCGAGAGTCAACTGCGCCAGCTCGACGAGCAAAGCCTGACGCGCGAACGGCGCGTGGTCGAAACCCCGTGCAAGCCGCGCCTGACGGTGGGCGGACGCGCGCTGCTGGCCTTTGCCAGCAACGACTACCTGGGCCTGGCGGCGCACCCGCGCGTGGTCGACGCGCTGCGCGAAGGGGCAAGCCTGTACGGCGCCGGCAGCGGCGCTTCGCATCTGATCTCCGGCCACAGCGTGGCGCACCAGCGGCTGGAAGACCGGCTGGCCGAATTCGTCGGCCCGCACCTGGAATCGGCGCGCGCGCTGAGTTTTTGCACCGGCTACATGGCCAACCTGGCCATCCTGACCGCGCTCGGCGCCGATGGCGACGCCCAGATTTTTTCGGAGTCGCTCAACCACGCCTCGCTGATCGATGGCGCCCGCCTGGCCCGCGCCTCGGTCAAGGTGTATCCGCACGCGGACCTGGCGGCCCTTGGCGCCATGCTCGCCGCCAGCAATGCGACGGCCAAGCTGGTGGTCACCGACAGCGTCTTCAGCATGGATGGCGATATCGCGCCGCTGCCCGAACTGCTGGCGCTGTGCGAGCGACACCACGCCTGGCTGGTGATCGACGACGCCCATGGCTTCGGCGTGCTGGGCGCGCATGGACGCGGCGCGTTGGAACACTTCGACCTGCGCTCGCCGAATATCGTCTACATGGGTACCCTGGGCAAGGCAGCCGGCGTGGGCGGCGCGTTCGTGGCGGCGCACGCCAGCGTGATCGAACTGATGATCCAGCGCGGCCGGCCCTACATCTACACCACCGCAGCGCCGCCGGCGCTGGCGCATGCGCTCCTGACCAGCATCGGCATCATCGGCGGCGACGAAGGCGCTTCGCGCCGCGCGCACCTGGCGTCGCTGATCGCCGCCTTCGACGAACAGCTCGACCTGAAACACTGGCAGCGGGTGCCGTCGACCACCGCGATCCAGGCGATCGTGATCGGCACCAACGAAGAAGTCCTGCGCATCGGCGCCGGCCTGCACGGCCACGGCCTGTGGGTGCCGGCGATCCGACCTCCGACCGTGCCCGAAGGGACTGCGCGCCTGCGCGCGACCCTGTCGGCCGCGCACACGCATGAAGAAGTCGCGCAGCTTGCCGCTGTGCTCAACGACCTGGAAAGGACGTGAGATGAGCCTCAATGACCCCATCGTACCCGTGGTGACCGAACCGGTGCCGGGTGCCGACCCCGTACTGGTGGCCGAGCCGCAGCCGTCGCTGGCGGCCGAAGGCCTGCCGTCGCGCTTCTGCTGTTTTGTCACCGGCACCGACACCGAAATCGGCAAGACGCTGGTCTCGGCCGCGATCCTGCACACGCTGGTGGCCGGGGGCGTGCGCGCCTGCGGCATGAAGCCGGTGGCCGCCGGCGCGGCCATGCGCGACGGCGAACTGCATAACGACGACGCCGACATGCTGGTCGCCGAGAGCAGCGTGCACCTGCCGGTCAACATCACCACCCCCTACATGCTGCGCGAAGCCTGTGCGCCGCACATCGCCGCCAAACTCGATGGCGTGACCATCGAACCGGTGCCGATCATCGCCGCCTATGCCGAAATCGCGGCCGCCTCGGATGCCGTGGTGGTCGAGGGCGTGGGCGGATTCCGGGTACCGTTTTCGGACCTTTTCGACAGCGCCCAGCTGGCCGAACAACTCAACCTGCCGGTGATCCTGGTAGTGGGTTTGCGCCTTGGCTGCATCAGCCATGCGCTCCTGACGGTCGAAGCGATTATCGCGCGCGGCCTGGTGCTGGCCGGCTGGGTGGTCAACGAGATCGACCCGGACATGCGCTTCGCCGACGAGAATGTCGACGCGCTGGCCGAACGCATCCCGGCGCGCCTGCTCGGGCGCATCCCGTACCTCGACCAGCCGACGGCTGCCGAAGCGGCCAAATTTATTGATCTCGCGGGGCTGCCTGGCTGGCCGTCCGCGCGCGACTGAACCTGAAGGAACCACGATGTCCCAAACTCTCTCTTTCCACCCGCCTGCGGCGGCGATCAATCTGCTTGACACGGCCACCTGGCCGCTGGCGGACGTGCTGGCGCTGTTCGAGCTGCCGTTCAACGACCTGATGTTCAAGGCCCAGACCGTGCACCGCAAGCAGTTCCCGGCGGGCGACGTCGAACTGGCCACGCTGTTGTCGATCAAGACCGGCGGCTGCGAGGAAGACTGCAGCTACTGCCCCCAGGCGGCGCGCTACGACACCGGCGTTGAAGCCAAGAAGATCCTCGGCATCGACACGGTGCTGGACGCCGCGCGCCAGGCCAAGGCCAACGGCGCCACGCGTTTCTGCATGGGTGCCGCCTGGCGCAGCCCGAAAGAGCGCGACATGGAAAAGGTCGAAGAGATGGTGCGCGAAGTCAAAGCACTGGGCCTGGAAACCTGCGCCACCCTCGGCATGCTCGAAGAAGGCCAGGCCGACCGCCTGAAAGAAGCGGGCCTCGACTACTACAACCACAATCTCGATACCGCGCCCGAGTTCTACAGCAACGTGATCTCGACCCGCGAATACCAGGACCGCCTGGACACGCTGGGCCGCGTGCGCAGCGCCGGCCTGAAGGTCTGCTGCGGCGGCATCGTCGGCATGGGCGAATCGCGCCTGCAACGCGCCGGCCTGATCGCGCAACTGGCGAACCTGAACCCGTACCCGGAATCGGTGCCGGTCAATCACCTGGTGCAGGTCGAAGGCACGCCGCTGCACGGCATGGACCCGCTCGACCCGTTCGAATTCGTGCGCACCATCGCGGTGGCGCGCATCACCATGCCGGAGGCGCGCGTGCGCTTGTCGGCGGGCCGCCGCCAGATGGGCGAAGCGGTGCAGGCGATGTGCTTCCTGGCCGGCGCCAATTCGATTTTCTACGGCGACAAACTGCTCACGACCGATAACCCGGAAGCCGAGGATGACCGCGTCCTGCTGGCCAAACTGGGCCTGGTCACGCGCGCGTCGACCCTGGAATCGGCGCCCAAGGCCAGCTGCGGCGGCTGATCCCAACAACCCAGGGGGCCTCGAAAAACCGTAGCGAGCGGCGTCAGTTTCGTCCGAGAAGCGCAGTCGTACGAAGGTACGGCGAGCATCGCAAGGCGACAATGACGCCGCGCAGTAGGTTTGTCGAGGCTCCCGTTAGAACAACAATCGATCGAGACCCACGCATGTTCACAAAAATCCTCATCGCCAACCGTGGCGAAATCGCTTGCCGTGTAGCCGCTACCGCGCGCCGCATGGGCATCAGGACTGTCGCCGTGTACTCCGAGGCTGACGCGAACGCCAAGCATGTCGCGGTATGCGATGAAGCTGTGCTGATCGGCCCCGCCGCCGCCAAAGAGAGCTATCTGTGCGGCGACAAGATCATCGCCGTGGCGCTGGCCACCGGCGCCGAAGCGATCCACCCCGGCTACGGCTTCTTGTCCGAGAACGCGGAGTTTGCCGACGCCTGCGCCGAAGTCGGCCTGGTGTTCATTGGCCCGCCGGGTTCGGCCATGCGCGCGATGGGGTCCAAGTCGGCTGCCAAGTCGCTGATGGAAAAGGCCAACGTGCCGCTGGTGCCGGGTTATCACGGCGACGAGCAGGACCCGGACTTCTTGCAAAAGCAGGGCGACCGCATCGGCTACCCGGTGCTGCTCAAGGCCAGCGCCGGCGGCGGCGGCAAGGGCATGCGCGTAATCGAAAAATCGGAAGACTTCAAGGCGGCGCTGGCTTCGTGCAAGCGCGAGGCGATCAGCTCCTTCGGCGACGACAAGGTCCTCGCCGAAAAATACCTGCTGCGTCCACGCCACATCGAAATCCAGGTCTTCGCCGACACCCACGGTAATTGCGTCTACCTGCACGAGCGCGATTGCTCGGTGCAGCGGCGCCACCAGAAGGTGCTGGAAGAAGCGCCGGCGCCGGGCATGTCGGCAGAGCGCCGCGCAGCCATGGGCGAGGCTGCGGTCGCGGCCGCGCGCGCGGTCGGCTACGTGGGCGCGGGCACGGTCGAATTCATCGCCAACCAGGATGGTTCGTTCTACTTCATGGAAATGAACACGCGCCTGCAGGTCGAGCATCCGGTGACCGAAATGATCACCGGGACCGACCTGGTGGAGTGGCAGCTGCGCGTGGCCAACGGCCAGACGCTGCCGAAAACGCAGGCCGAACTGGGCATCCACGGCCATGCAATCGAAGCGCGCATCTACGCCGAGAATCCTGAAAAAGGCTTCCTGCCGTCGATCGGCACCTTGCGCCACATGGATACGCCGGGTGCGGTCAGCTTTGAGCTCGGCGGCACCCCGGGCGGCTCCCCGGCGGCGGTGCGCATCGATTCGGGCGTGCGCGAAGGCGACGCCATTTCGCCGTATTACGATCCGATGATCGCCAAGCTGATTGTCTGGGGCGCGGACCGCACGCAGGCGCTGGCGCGCATGTCGCAGGCGCTGGCCGAGTTCCAGATCGTTGGCCTGGCCACGAATATCGCCTTCCTCAAGCGCCTGGTCGAAGGCACCGCGTTTGCGACTGCCGACCTGGATACGGGCCTGATCGAACGCAATGCCGATACCCTGTTCCCGCCACCGAAATCGGCGCCGGTCGGCGCGCTGGCGCTCGCTGCCGTGGCCTTGACCGGCGCCGAGAAGCAGTCTTCGATCGGCCAGTCACACAACGCGGCCGACCCGTGGGGCAATGCGCTCGGCTGGCGCCTGAACAGCGCCTACCAGCGCCAGCTCTCGTTCAGCGACGAGTACTCGGCGGCGAAAGTGAGCAAGGCCTACAAGGTCGGCCTGACGTACCGCCCGCACGGGTGGGATTTGTCGGTCAATGGCATCGACGCCGAACTGGCGGTGACCGCGCGAGCTGGCGCGGAACTGTCGATCAAGCTCGGTGCCACCTCGATCCACGGCGCCGTGCGGCGTGACGGCGACACCTTCCATGTGTTCACCGGCGGACGGCATTTTGTGCTGGTCTATAACGACCCGATGGCGCACGCCGGCGAAGCCGAAGCCGCAGGCGGGCGCCTGACCGCGCCGATGCCGGGCAAAGTGGTGGCGGTACTGGCCACCAAAGGACAGCAAGTCAAGAAGGGCGACCCGCTCGTCATCATGGAAGCGATGAAGATGGAACATACCATCGGCGCACCAGGCGACGGGCTGGTTGAAGAAATCCTGTATCAGGTAGGAGACCAGGTCGCCGACGGCGCACCGCTGTTGGCATTCAAGGCTGCATAAAAAGCAGACCATAAAAATAGAAACCCATAGTGGAGACAAGCATGCGCATTCTTCTACATCGGGCCGACGGCGTTACCGAGCCGTGGGTCCGCGATTTCGCCAGCGTGCTGCCGCAAGCCGAGGTGGTGGTCTGGCAGGAAGGCGTGCCCTGCGCGCCTTGCGATTACGCGGTCCTGTGGTCGCCGCCGGCGGCGCTGCTCGACCAGCTGGCCAGGGTCAAGGCGATCTTCCTGACCGGCGCCGGGGTGGATGCCATTCTCAAGTTCGGCGATGCGCTGCCGCCGGTGCCGATCATCCGCCTGGGCGACGCCGGCATGGCGGTCCAGATGGCCGAGTACGTGGCGCACGCGGTACTGCGCTACTACCGCCGTTTCGACGAATACGAACGGCAGGCGCGGCGTGGCGTCTGGGCGCCGCTGCCGCAGTTCGACAAGGCGCAGTTCACGGTCGGCGTGATGGGCATGGGGATGCTGGGGCGGCGCGTGCTCGATTCGCTGGCGCAGTTCGGTTTTCCGCTGCGCGGTTGGAGCCGCGGCCACAAGGAAATCGACGGCGTGACCTGCTTTGCCGGGGAAGACGGCCTCGATGCATTCTTGCGCGGCACGCGGGTGCTGGTGTGCATGCTGCCGCTCACGCCCGACACCACCAACCTGCTGGCGCGCGCCAACCTGTCCAAGCTGCCCGAAGGGGCGTATGTGGTCAATGTGGCGCGTGGCGCGCATCTGGCCGAGCCGGATTTGCTGACGTTGATCCGCTCGGGTCATATCTCCGGCGCCACGCTCGATGTGTTCCGCAACGAGCCGCTGCCGGGGCCGCACCCGTTCTGGGACGAGCCGCGCATCACCATCACGCCGCACATCTCGGCGCTGACCTTGCGCAGCGAAAGCGTGGCGCAGATCGCCGGCAAGATCGGCGCGCTCGAACGCGGCGAGCCGGTGGCCGACGTGGTCGACCGCGTACGCGGGTATTAATCGCGCCTGTATCACATTTCGAACAAGGAACCGCCATGAGCACCCTGCCGCAACAAGTCAAGATCGTCGAAGTGGGGCCGCGCGACGGCCTGCAAAACGAAAAGGAGTCGGTGTCCGCCGCCGTCAAGATCGAGCTGGTCGACCGCCTTTCGCGCGCCGGCTTTGCGAATATCGAAGCGGCGTCGTTCGTGTCGCCCAAGTGGGTCCCGCAGATGGCGACCAGCACCGAGGTGATGGCCGGGATCACGCGCCGCGCCGGCGCCATCTATTCGGCGCTCACGCCCAACATGCAGGGCTTTGACGCGGCGCTGGCGGCCAGGGCTGACGAAGTGGTGATTTTCGGGTCGGCCTCGGAGGCGTTCTCGCAGAAGAACATCAACTGCTCGATCGCCGAATCGATTGCGCGCTTCGAGAGCGTGGCCAAGGCCGCCAAGGAACACGGGCTGCGCCTGCGCGGCAGCATCAGCTGCGCGTTCGGCTGTCCGTACCAGGGCGAGGTGTCGCTGGACGCCGTGGCCGACGTGGTGGGCCGCATGCGCGAACTGGGATGCGACGAGATCGACATCGCCGACACCATTGGCGTGTCGACCGCGCGCAAGACGCAGGCGGTGATGCTGCGCGCGGCGCAGGAGTTTCATCTGGACCGGATTTCCGGCCACTTTCATGACACGTACGGGCAGGCGCTGGCGAATATCTATGCCAGCCTGGAAGTGGGCGTGTCGATCTTTCATTCGTCGGTGTCGGGACTGGGCGGCTGCCCGTATGCCAAGGGTGCGACCGGGAACGTGGCGACCGAGGATGTGCTGTATCTGATGCAGGGGCTGGGGATCGAAACCGGAATCGATCTCGATATGGTGGTCGATGCGGGGCAGTTCATTTCGCAGCATCTGGGGCGCAAGGGGTCGAGCCGCGCGGGCAATGCGATTGCGGCCAAGCGCGCCGGATAAGCTATCACGCCTCCCGGTTGGCAAGAAACACGCGCAGGAAGGCGATGAACATCGCCACCTTGGCCGGCAGGTGGCGCGTGTTCGGATAGACCGCATACACGCCCTGTTCCGGCAACGCATACGCGGGCAGTAGCCGCACAAGGCGTCCCGCCGCCATATCATCTTGCACCAGCCACTCCGGCAAAATCGCCACGCCCGCACCGGCCAGCGCAAAGCTGCGCATGCCGGCGGCGTTGTCGGTGACGATGCGCTGCCGTGAATGCGTGGTGGCGACGCTGTCGCCGCTGGCCGTGTGCGTCCAGCTTAACGGCCCTTCAAAACGCGCGTGGAAGATGCCATCGAGCGCCTGCAACTGCTGCGGCGTCTCCAGCGCCGCGTGGCGCGCCAGGTAATCGGGACTGGCCACCGGCAGGGTGGCAAAGCGCGCCATCAGCGCCGCGCGATAGGTCGAGTCGCGCAGGCTGCCCAAACGCAGCGCCAGGTCGAACCGGTCCGACACCAGGTCCGCCAATCCGGGCGACGCCGAAAAGTCCACCTTCAAACCGGCATGCTCGCGCGCGAATGCGGCCAGCGCGGGCACCACCATGTGCGCGCCGTATTCGGCGGTCGAGGTCACGCGCAGCGTGCCGGTGAGCGCCGCATGGCTGCTGCGTGCCGCGTCGATGGCCGCTTCGGCCTGCGAGAGCACCTGCACGCAACTGTCGAAGAAGCGCTGGCCCGCATCGGTCAGCGCGATGCGGCGCGTGGTGCGCGTCAGGAGCGACACGCCGAGCTCGCCTTCGAGCTGCTTCAGGTTGAAGCTCAGCATGGCCTTGGTGACGTCCAGGCTGGCCGCGGCCTTGGTGAAAGAGCCGGTCTCGACGATGGCGACGAACATTTGCAGCCGGTTCAGGTTCAGCATAAATGGGCGATCGATTGTCAATTCAGATTGACAGTGTATTACGCTTGCCGCTGTTTTTCTTCCCGCGCCGCACTTCTATAATGACTTATCGTTATGCAAAGGAGAGCCGCATGCCCCATCCCGTCATCAACCTCGACCAACTGGCGCCGCAAGCGTTGCCGCCGCAGTACGCGGCCACCGGTGCCGCCGCCGAGCGTTTTGCGCCGCGCATGGCGATGATTGGCGAACTGATCGGCATGCGCGCCCTCGGCTGCAACCTGACCGCGCTGGCGCCCGGCAAACGCGCCTTCCCTTTTCATAACCACCGGGTGAACGAAGAGGTGTTCATCGTTGTCCAAGGGTGTGGATTGATCAGGATCGGGGACGAAAGCTATGCGTTGCGGCAGGGCGATATTGTTGCGTGTCCGGCGGGCGGGCAGGAGACGGCACATCAGATTATCAATACAGGGGAGGGGGAGTTGCGCTATCTGGCGCTGAGCACGAACCAATCGCCGGAAGTGGTGGAATTTCCCGATTCCGGGAAGTATGCGACACTGCTGCTCGATGCGGGCGGCGGTGCAAACACCTTGCCACAACGGACAGTAGGCCACATTGGCCAATCGGTCGACTACTGGGACGGAGAATGATGTTGCTGGAAGAGATGCTGCCGGGGGAGTATGACAGGCTGATGAGGTCTTCTTCATCAGCCTGCATATCAAATCATGGTCGGAGTACAAGGATTCGAACCTTGGACCCCCTGGTCCCAAACCAGGTGCGCTACCGGGCTGCGCCACACTCCGAGGACAAGAATCATAGCGGAGGGAATGCACTTGGTCAAGGATCAGTATGATTTTTTCGCATTTTTCTAAGAAATAGATGAATTTTTACGCACCTGCCCATGGTCCGGCCGTGAATGACCGCGTTTTGCTGCGGATTGGTGCCGGCATCGCGGTGTCCATTGCCTTGCATGGACTGTTGCTGTTCGCGTACCGGCAGGGCGTGGTGCCGCCGTGGCAGGACAATGCCGATGGGCCACGCGAGGCGCTGGTGGTAACGCTGCGCGCGCCGACGGCGGAGATCCTGCCTGAAGCGGCGCCGAAGACTGAGCCCGAGGTGAAACCGAAGCCGGCATTGAAACCGACGCCAGCGTTCAAAGCGGAAAGGGAGAAAACAGCGCAGGCGGAGGCGGCGACAGAGGCGCCAGCCGACAGTATCATGGCGCCTGATGTGATTGCGTTGCCGGAGACGGAAGCGACTGCGGCCGGAGCATTCACGGTGGCGCCGCCGTCCGGCCCGCCGCAGTTCGATCCGGACGCGGCCCGCAAGTTTGCGCGCGAGATCGCCACCAAACCGGACCCGGCGCGCGCCGGCATGGCGGTGGCGCAGATTCCACCCACACCGTACGCCACCGAAACCAAGGCAGCCCGTGTGATTGCCCAGGCGAAACGGGCGGACTGCAAAGATGGGATTCCCGGCGGATTGCTGGCCCCGCTCGTCCTCCTGCTCGACAAGAAGGACAGCGGGTGCAAGTGGTAGATAATCGACCGGTTCTGTCTGGCGCAGGCCCGGTCACGACTGCCTATTTCAAGCGCAGCTTCAATTCCTGCGACGCTTGCTCAAGTGCGCTGCGGGTACCCGGCAAGGTGGCCAGCGCGTTGAGCAGCCCGAAGTCGTGGATCATGCCGTTGTAGCGCACGCTTTTCACATCCACCCCAGCCGCGTCGAGCTTGCGGGCATAGGCTTCGCCTTCGTCGCGCAGCACGTCGAATTCGGCGGTCTGGATCAAGGTCGGCGGCAAGCCTTGCAGTTGCGCGTTGCTCGCTTGCAGGGGCGAAGCGTAGATCTCCTTGCGGGCGCTCGCATCCTTGGTGTAGTGGTCCCAGAACCAGACCATCAGGTCGCGGGTCAGAAAGTGGCCGTCGGCGAACTGCTTGTACGACGGCGTATCGAAGTTGGCGTCGGTCACGGGCCACATCAGCACCTGGGCCCGCAGCTTGGGGGCGCCCTGGTCCTTGGCCATCAGGCTGACCACCGCCGCCATGTTGCCGCCCACGCTGTTGCCGGCCACCGCCAGGCGCTTGCCGTCGACGTTGATGGCGTCGCCATTCTCGGACACCCAGCGGGTCGCCGCATACGCCTGCTTGACCGCCACCCCGTAGCCCGCTTCCGGCGACGGCGTGTAGTTGACGAACACCGCCGCCGCGCCGGAACCGGCCACCAGGTCGCGCACCAGGCGCTCGTGGGTCGGATAGTCGCCCAGCACCCAGCCGCCGCCGTGGAAGAACATGAAAGCCGGAATCTTGCCCTTGGCGCCAGCCGGGCGCACGATGCTCAGCTTGACCGCCTTGCCGTCGAGGGTGACGGTCTTTTCGCTCACATCGGCCGGCGCCAGCGCCACCTTGCTGCCCGCCTGCGCGCCGACCAGCACGGCGCGCGCGTCATCGGGCGTCATCTGGTTGAGCGGCTTGCCGCCTTCGATCGCTTTCAGGAATTGCGCGGTGTTGCGTTCGACGCCGGGCAGGCTGGCTGCGTGGGCGGTCGAGAGGGAAGCGGCGAGCAGGGTCAGGGCGAGAGCGGATTTCATGGTGTTTCCTTTTAGTTTGATGTCTATTAAGTAGTGAGCTATATATTTGATCGGCTTACTTGGTCTGTGCGGCGTCTTCGATCAGGCGGGCAACGGCGGCCGGGTTCGAGGTCATCACGACGTGCGAGGCGCCCTTGATTTCAACCGTTTTGCGCGATTTGGCGCGTTCGGCCATGAAGCCGAGTGCTGCGGCCGGAATGTTCTTGTCGCCGGTGCCGTAGATGAAGTACGACGGCAGGTTCTTCCAGGCCGGTGCGCCGGACGCTTCGGTCAGCGCGGCTTCGGCGATCGGACGCTGGGCGATTGCCATCAGCTGGGCATCGGCCTTCGGCACGTCGGCGGCGAACTGTTGATGAAACTTGTCTTGCTGGATGTAGAAATCCTTGCCGCCGCCAGCGATGGAGACCGGCTCGGCCAGCGCCTGACCCAGCGTGCCGCCGGGGAAGCGGCCGGACAATTCAAGTGCCGTCTCGCCCTGGTCCGGAGCGAAGGCTGCCACGTAGACCAGGCTTTTCACGTTCGGGTTGCCGTTGGCGGCGGTCGAGATCACGGCGCCGCCGTAGGAGTGACCGACCAGCACCACCGGGCCCTTGACGCTCTTGACGATGTCGGACACCACGCTGGCGTCGCCCTTGACGCTGCGCAGCGGGTTGGCCGCGCCGATCACGCTGTAGCCGTCGGCGCGCAGCTTGGCGGCCACGCCGTTCCAGCTGCCTGCGTCGGCAAAGGCGCCATGCACCAGGATGACGGTTGGCTTGACGGCGACTGGCGCTGCCAGTGCCGGGGTTGCTGCGGCTGCGGCGGTGATCGACAGGGCGAGGGCGATGGTGTTGATGGCTTTCATGATGTTTCCTTTTCAAAGATTTAAGTTAGTTGGCTATTGTATAGTGCACTACATTTTGCATCAGGCGGTTTGTTTGTTTGCCGTCCATGTGAAGAAGTATAAGTAGTGCACTATCGAATAGCAAGCTATTTTTTAAAGAATTCTTATCGGCCGAATGTTCGAGCGCCGCCGGTACGCGCGCTGCTCCGCGGCAGCCGCCGGGCATAGTCCCCCGAGACGACTTGCACGACGGTTGGTTCGAAGCAGCCCGCGTCACGCTTGGACAATGGCGATGACGCGAAAGTGCGATTGATGCAGATCAGTCCTGCTGGCCCTTGATTTCGAGCGCGCGGTCGTACAGGGCATTCTTCTTGCGCCCGGTAATTTGCGCGGTCAGGTTGGCGGCCTGCTTGACCGAACACTCGGCCAGCAAGATATTGAGGATGCGCTCGGCCTCGGCTTCCTCCGCATCGCCCTCGGCCTGCGCGCCTTCGAGCAGCACCACGTACTCGCCCTTTTCGCGGTGCGCATCGGCCTTGACCCAGGCCAGCGCCTCGGACAAGGGGCAACGATGGATTTCTTCGAACAGCTTGGTCAGCTCGCGCGCGAACACGACCTGGCGCGCCGGCTCGAACACGCCGGCCAGCGCTTCCACGCAATCGAGAATGCGGTGCGGCGCTTCATAGAACACCATGGTCGCGCCGACCGTCAGCAGTTTTTGCAGGGCGGTTTCGCGCTGCTTGGCCTTGGCCGGCAGGAAGCCCACGAAATAGAACTGGTCGTTGACCAGCCCGCTGGCCGAGAGCGCCGTCACCGCCGCCGAAGCACCCGGCACCGGCACCACGCGCAGGCCGGCGGCGCGCACAGCGTCGACAATGCGCGCGCCCGGGTCGGAGACGCCCGGCGTGCCGGCATCCGACACCAGCGCGATGCGCTCGCCGGCCTGCAGGCGCGCGATCAGCTTGTCGGCCACTTCGCGTTCGTTGTGCTGGTGCGCGGCGATCATCGGGCGCGACAGGCCGAAGCGGGTCAGCAGATTGCCGGTGTTGCGCGTGTCTTCGCAAGCGACCGCGTCGACCAGCGACAGCACGTGCAAGGCGCGCACGGTGATGTCGGTGACGTTGCCGATGGGAGTAGCCACGATATACAGGGTTGCTGTAGGATAGGACTGATGCACGGCCTCGCCAATGACGGGAAGCTGGGCGATCGGACTGGTCTGGAATTCTGTCATTTGGGAGTGGTAATGCTGATTAAAAGTCTGAAGGGCCTGTTCGCCGTTAGTGCGCTCACGATGTTGAGTGCCTGCAGCACGCCCTGCGACAGGCCGGGGGGATTGTGCGCGCCTATCGAGCCAAACACAAGCGTCGCACCGGTCCCGCCGCGTGCGCCGGAAATCATCGCACCGGTCATCCCGGAAGCCGAGGTCGAGACCATGCCGGTCGACGCGCCGCCCGGCGCCAGCGTTCCCAGCGGAAATCCGCGCGCGGCCGACCTGGCCGTTGACAGCAAACCCGCCACCCGCATCGGCCTGCTGCTGCCCACGCGTTCCGATGCGCTCGGCCCACCGGCTGGCGCGCTGCGCGCCGGTTTCATGGCCGCTTACGAGCGCGACCGCACCGGCTTCGAAGTCAAGCTGATCGAAACCGGTGACAGCCCGCAAGACGTGCTGGCCGCCTATGCCACCGCGCTGACGGAGAACGATATCGTGGTCGGCCCATTGGCACGCTCGGCGGTAAGCGCGATCGCCGGCGCCGGCGTGGCCGTCAGCAAGCCGACCATCGCCCTGAACCATCCGGAAGGTCGCGGCACCGGCGGCGCGCTGCCGCACAATCTGCTGGTGATGGGCCTGTCGATCGAAGACGAAGCGCGCCAGGTGGCCCAGTGGGCCGCGAGCGAGCATCCGGGTGCGCGCGCACTGGTGGTGTCCGGCGCCAACGCCTGGCAGCGCCGCATCGCCAATGCCTTCGCAGCCCAGTGGAAGCAGCTGGGCAACGAGTCGCAGACGGTGGAACTGGCCGCCTCCAACGGTTACCTGAGCGAATCGGGCATCTCGCAGCTGAGAAACCGGGTCGATGCCGAACAGCCGACCCTGCTGTTTACCGCGCTCGACGCCGACCAGCTGCGCCAGGTACGCGCCTCGCTCGGCACCAGTGTGCCGGCCTACGGCACCTCGTCGGTCAATCCGGGCACCGAACCGGGCAAGGCCCTGGCCGAACTCGACGGCGTGCGCCTGCTCGACCTGCCGTGGGAAGTCCAGCCCGACCATCCTGCCGTGATGGTGTATCCGCGCTGGAACGCCAGCCGCCGCACGCTCGACCTCGACCGCCTGTACGCGCTCGGCATCGATGCGTTTCGCGTGGCGCGCGAGATCACCCTGCATCCGGGCGCGCCGTTCACCATGGACGGCGTGACGGGACGGCTGTCGGTCAGCTTCGGCGATGGTCCGGCGCGCTTCGAGCGGGTCCAGCCGACCGCGGTCTACCAGGGCGGCAGCTTCAAGCCGTCGGGCGGCGGGCAGTAAGATGTGGCCGGCCCGGCTGAGCGGCAAGCAGCGCCAGGGCCAGCAGTGGGAACAGAAAGCGCTCGACTATCTGACAAGCCAGGGCTTGCGCCTGGTGGAAGCGAATTACCGCTGCCGGGGCGGCGAAATCGACCTGATTTTGCGCCACGGCGAGGAACTGGTGTTCGTCGAAGTACGCCAGCGCGCAAGCAGCAGCCACGGCGGCGCGGCCGCCAGCATCACCCCCGCCAAGATTGGCCGCATGGTGCGCGCGGCCCAGACCTACCTGCTGCGCTTTGCGCAGGTGCCGCCGTGCCGCTTCGACGTCATCGCCATCGACGGCGAACGCATGGAATGGCTGCGCAACGCCATCCAGTTGTAAGAGCGTACCGGAGCAAATTTCATCGTACTTCTCCGGGTTCGCGGGCTGCTGCACTATAATCCCCCACTATGAATACTCAACGCATCCTCGCCCACTTCCACGAAAGCGCCGAACTCAAGATTCAGGCGGCTTCTGCCCTGGCTCAACCCATTTCACAGGCGATCGAACTGATGTTCTTCGCTTTGTCGAACGGCAACAAGATTCTTGCTTGCGGTAATGGCGGTTCGGCTGCCGACTGCCAGCACTTCGCGGCCGAGCTGGTGGGCCGTTTCGAGCGCGAGCGCTTTCCGCTGCCGGCGCTGGCGCTGACCACCGATACCTCGATCATGACGGCGGTGGGCAACGATTACAGCTACCGCGAGATTTTCTCGAAGCAGGTGCAAGCCTTCGGCCAGGCCGGCGACGTGCTGCTGGCCATTTCCACCTCGGGCAACTCGGCCAACGTGATTGCCGCGGTCGAAGCGGCGCTCGAGCGTGAAATGCGCATCGTGGCGCTGACCGGCAAGGATGGCGGCGCGCTCGGCAAGATGCTCACCGACGCCGACGTGCATATCTGCGTACCGCATGCGCGCACCGCGCGCATCCAGGAAGTCCACCTGGTGACCATACACTGCATTTGCGACGGTATCGACGTCGCGCTGTTCGGAGGAGATGTGAATGAATGATTCATTACGTGCAATGCGTCCGCTGGCCAAGGCCATCGTCGCGGTGGCCCTGCTGGGCAGCCTGCAGGGCTGCGTGGGCCTGTTCGTGGGCGGCGCCGTGGCTGGCGCGGTGGCCACGGCCGACCGCCGCACGCTCGGGGCGCAAGCCGACGACAAGGCCATTGCGCTCAAGGCCGACATGCGCTTGCCGAAAATTACCGGTGAAGACGTGCACATCAACGTCAACAGCTTCAACCGCAAGGTGCTGCTGACCGGCGAAGTGCGCGACGAAGCCATGAAGGCGGCGGTCGAGCGCGAAGTGGCCAACATCGATGGCGTGGCGATCGTGATCAACGAACTCGAGATCGGTTCGCCCGCGACCTATACCTCGCGGTCGAGCGATTCGCTGATCACCACCAAGGTCAAGGCCAGCCTGGTGGACATGCAGACCATTTCGGCAACCTCGTTCAAGGTCATCACCGAGCGCGGCACCGTGTTCCTGATGGGCCGCGTGACCCAGCGCGAAGGCCAGGTCGCCGCCGATGTGGCGCGCGGCGTGTCGGGCGTGAAAAAAGTGGTCAAAGTGCTGGAGTACATCAGCGACGAGGAACTCAAGGCGATCTCGCCACGCTCGTCGTCGGTCCAGCTGTAGTTCAACGCGCGGGCGTCCAGCCCCCTGTGGATGGCCGCGCGGGCAGCGTTTTTGCAGCGCGGCTATAATGACTTTCTGTTCCATTCCCGTGTCCACCGTCATGTCCACCCAGACTCCGCCCCGTACTTCCTGGCTCAAACCGGCGCTTATCGGCGCGGCGGTGGTGGCCATTGCCGCCATCGGCTATTCCTCGCTGGCGCGCAGCACGCCCGCGCCGGACGTGACCTTCATCGACATCAAAGGCCAGAAGATCAGCTCGCAAAGCTTGCGCGGCAAGGTGGTCATGGTCAATTTTTGGGCAACCTCGTGCGTAACCTGCGTCAAGGAAATGCCGCAGATGGTCGATACGTACAACAAGTTCAAGGGCCAGGGCATGGAATTCGTGGCCGTGGCGATGAAGTACGACGCGCCGAATTACGTGGTCAATTATGCCGAGACCAACCGTTTGCCGTTCACCGTGGCGCTCGATAGCGGCGGGGATATTGCCAAGGCGTTCGGGGATGTGACCTTGACGCCGACCACGTTTTTGATCGACAAGGATGGCAAGATCATCAAGCGCTATGTGGGGGAACCGGATTTCCCGGCCTTGCATAAGTTGCTGGAAAAGACGATCGCGGGCTGATTTCGTCGTTCCCGCCTCCGCGGGAAGTCGGTTCCGGCAATGCCGGGAAGTCGGTTCGGTGGGTAGCGTTCAAAACCCCGTCTGCACCGACAGATACGCGCCGCGCTGGCGCGTCGGGTTGAACACCGTAATATCCCCCAGCACCGCGTAGGCCGCCGTCACCGACACATGTTTGCTCGGGAACCAGGCCACGAACACATCGTAATACGCCTTTTCATTGTCCACCCCCAGATTGTGCGGCTTGCGGCGGTATTCCACGCCGGCCACCAGCTGGCGGTCGATCATGTACGCGGCCGACACTTCCAGCATCGCCTTGTACGAATCGCCCTTGTCGCCGCCAAACCCCAGCAAGCCCATCTGATTGGCCCTGGTCGCGCGCACGGTGCCGTTCAGCAGCAGACTCTGCTGCAACAGCAGCTTGGTCGCGGCCACGTACACATCGGTCCCGCTGTCATCCTTCGCGCCCAGCTGCGTCACATTGGTCACGCCCAGCGCCCCCAGCCCGCCCACGCCCTTGTTGCGTTTATACATTGCGCCGACGGCGATCTGCGGGGTGAGGCTGTCCTGCCCGTACACGGCGTCGCCCGCCAGTTTCACCTTCACGCCCAGGATATCCTGCTTGATGCTGAGCTGGTTCAGCGGCGCCAGGCTGCCCTTGAAGTGCTGCCGCGCCAGCGACAGTTCGATCCGATCGGCCAGCCCGAGCGCCACCCCGGCCGTGTCGAGGGTGTAATCCTGGGTGCGCACGCCGGTGTAGTGCGCGTTCGCGCCCCAGCTGTCGCGGCTGCCGTAGCCGGTGATCAAGGCCCACGGCGTCAGGCCGCCGCCGCCCGCGCCTTCGAGCTGGCTCACGCCGCCGGTCGCGGTCAGCTTGCCCAAGTCGGGCCGGCCCTGTGCGTACGCCGTGCCGGCTGTCAAACTTGCCGCCAAGAACAAGCCACCCACGCGCATGATCTGCATATTCTCTCCTCGTTAGGGTGATAAGTGCTGCACGAACCAAAGTTAGCCGTCTTTACAATACTGCGTACGCAAACGGCGCCCGATTGGATTCAACTATTTTGCTGTATTTTGCAAATAAGTTTGTTGTATTCCGGTATGGCTTTGGGATAACCTCACCGAGCACTCCGCGCCACGCCGCGGCCACCCGACCCCACTTTCAAGGCGCTCAGTGTCCACCGACGTCAATCCGCTCGACCCGCAGCAACTACGCATCTGGCTTCTGGCAGCCGGCAAACGCGATGGCGGCGCCTTCCGTTCCCTCTACGATGCAACTTCGCCGAAACTGTTTGGCTTCGCGCTGCGTATATTGCACAAGCGCGAGCTCGCTGAAGAGGTTTTGCAAGAGAGCTATGTCGCGATCTGGAACAATGCCGCGAACTACCAGAGCCATCTTGCAGCGCCGATGACCTGGATGGCGACCATTGTCCGGAACAAGGCTTTCGACCACCTCCGGCGCAGCGACGTCCCGGTTGAAATAGATGCGGAACAGTTTGATAGTGAAGTCATGAATGCTCTACAGGATCCGCAGGCGACGCCGATCGAAGCGTTGCAGATGAGTGGCGATGCGAAAGCGCTGGCGTGGTGCATGTCCGCGCTCGAAGGCATGCATCGCCAGGTTGTCGCGCTGGCCTATTACCACGACCTGTCGCACAGCGAAGTGGCCGAGCAGATGAAGCTACCAGTCGGAACCGTGAAAACCTGGATCAGGCGCAGTCTTGAAAAACTGCGCACCTGCCTCGCGAAACGGGAGCAAACATGAACATCCGACATAACATCGTGCTGCGCCAGAAACTGGCGGCGGAATACGTGCTGGGCACGCTCAGGGGCGGCGCGCGGCGCCGTTTCGAAGGCTGGATGCACCAGGACGCCGACTTGCGCAACATCACCGCCGAATGGCAGCAGCGCCTGGCGCCCATGGCCGAGTTTGCCGGTGACGTGAAGCCGCCGAAAAGCGTGTGGACCGGAATCGAACGGCGTCTCGATCTCAAGGCCGGGAAGGCGGGCGGCTGGCGCTTCTGGCTGAACGAGAACCTGGCGTTCTGGCGCAGCCTGGGCATGGTGTCGACCACCATGGCGGCCTTGCTGCTGGTGGTCGTGTTAACCAACCGTCCGGTCGATGCGCCGGTCATTTCGTACGTGGCGACCCTGAGCGACGACAAGGCGCAGACCGCCATGGTGCTGACCGCCGACCGCAAGCACCACGCACTCGAAGCGCGGGTGGTGGGCGGCGACCAGCTTGCGGCCGACAAGAGCCTGCATCTGTGGGCGGTGCCGAAGTCGGGCAAACCGCGTTCGCTGGGGGTTTTGGCTGACAACAAGGGCCGGTTTACGTTGACGGAAAATGCGATCAGCGACGATATCGCGGTGCTGGCGGTGACCCTGGAG
This sequence comes from Massilia mucilaginosa, assembly GCF_011682145.1. Lineage (GTDB taxonomy): Bacteria > Pseudomonadota > Gammaproteobacteria > Burkholderiales > Burkholderiaceae_D > Telluria_A > Telluria_A mucilaginosa. Next base: position 2,778 of record NZ_WHJH01000011.1, on the reverse strand, counting down.
CCGAAGGGCGGCTCGCCGGACCCGAATGGACCGACCGGGCCGATTGTGTACAAGGGTAACTGGGTAAGGTTGTAACGTTGGCGCCGTCGTTTCTGGCATTGCCGGAAACGACGGATGCTGCCGGCGGCGCGCTACTTCGTCACAATATCCTTCTGCATCGGCGCCAGCTTGGCCACCAGCTTGTTCTGCACCGCCGGCGCCACGCCATGCTTGTCCATGGCCGCCTGCAAATCCTCGGCCAGGGCGTTGAACTGGGCGTTGGTGATGTTCAAGCCGTCGTGAATATCTTTCATGTCCTTGCCCTTGTACTTGCACGGGCCGCCGGACAATGCGCAAAACTGCTCTTCCAGCCGCATCGACAGGTTCTTCAGGTCGGTATCCTTGAACGATTCCTTGATGCGCGCGTCCGCCATGATGATCGGCACGAAGGTGTCCACGATCTTCTTGATTCCGCCCTGGCCGCCGAGCCCCTGGTAGGTGCTGTCGCCGGTGGCGGGACTGTGGACGCAGCCGGTCGCCAGCGCCAGCGTGCCGATGCAAACAAGCTGAGACAGCGTTTTCATTCTCTCTCCGATCAGGGTTAACAGCGCGTTGAAATTAACAATGAATCGCATCCGCCGCAACAGCTGTGCCGTAAAACCACGCGCCTAATCGGGCGCGGCCGCAGGCGCCAGCGCCCGGTCCACCGCCGCCGTGAAGGCGTCGATATCGATCGGCTTGGTCAGGTACGCAAAAAAACCGGCGGCAATGCTGCGCTTGACGTCGCGCTCCATCGCATTCGCGCTGAGCGCAATGACCGGAATGTGCGCCGTGCGCGGGTCGTTGCGCAGCAGGCGCTGCGCTTCGTACCCATCCATGCCGGGCAGGTTGATGTCCATCAGGATCACGTGCGGCAGGTAACTCTGCGCCAGTGCAATGCCAAGCTCGGCGCTGGGCGCGGAAATCAGCGCCAGGTCGGGCCGGAAGCCGACGATTTCTTCGACCAGCATCAGGTTGGCCGGATTGTCTTCCACGTACAGCAGGGTCGACACCGACGGGTCGCCCTCGGCCACGGCCGGCAGGGCGCGCGGCGCGGGCGCGGCGGCCACGCCCTGCACCATAGGGGCATTGCCGCTCAGTTCCAGCTCGATCCAGAACACGCTGCCGATACCGGCCGTGCTCGACACTCCCATGGTGCCGCCCATCAGCTCGACCAGGCGCTTGGTCACCACCAGCCCGATGCCGGTGCCTTCTTCGCTGCCGCCTTCCTGGCCGAGCCGGTTGAACGGCTGGAACAGGGCGCTGAGCTGGTCGGGACGCAAGCCCTTGCCGGTATCCTGCACCGACATGCGCACCCGCGCCGGGCCGATCAGGTTGACGTTGACCACCACCACGCCCTGCTCGCGGTTGTACTTGATGGCGTTCGACAGCAGGTTCAGCATGATCTGCTTGAGGCGCGTGTGGTCGGCCACCACCGTCAGCGGCTCGGGCCTGGGGAACACCATGCGGATGCCGCGCTGGGTGGCGCTGTCGCCCACCATGGCCTGCACTTCGTCCAGCACGCCGGACAGCATCACCGCTTCGAGCGACACGCTCAGGGTGCCCGATTCGATCTTGGCGAGGTCGAGGATTTCGTTGATCAGGGTCAGCAGGTGCTCGCCGGCCGTCAGGATATTACGCACGAAGCTGCGCTTTTGCACGGCGGTGGACGGCAGCGATTCGTTGGCCAGCAGCTGGGCGAAGCCGAGAATGGCGTTGAGCGGGGTACGCAGCTCGTGCGACATGCTGGTCAGGAACAAATCCTTGGCCTGGTTGGCGCGTTCGAGCTCGACCTTCTTGTCGTTGAGGGCGCGTTCGATGCGCTTGCGATCGGTGATGTCGCGAATCGCCGACGAGACCAGCACGCCGTCCTCGGTTTCCAGCGGCGAGAGACTGATTTCGACCGGAAACTCGGTGCCGTCGCGGCGCAAGCCGTACAGTTCCAGCCCGGCGCCCATCGAGCGCGGGCGCGGCTCGGCCGAAAAGCTGGTGCGGAAATGCGGATGCTGGCCGGCGAAGCGCTGCGGGATCAGGATCTCGACTTTCTTGCCGAGCAGCTCGCTGCGCGGATAGCCGAACAGGTTTTCGGTCTGCGAATTGACCAGCACGATTTCGCCGTCGCGGTTGACGATCACGATCGCGTCCGGCGCCGATTCGAGCAGGCCGCGAAATTTCTGTTCGGCCTTCTTGCGCTCGCCCACATCGCGAATCGCGCTGATGACGAAGGCCCCGGCATCCGTGCTGATCGGCGAAAGACTGATTTCGACCGGGAACTCGATCGCGTCCTTGCGCACGCCGTACAGCTCCAGCCCGGCACCCATGGTGCGCGTGCGCGACTGCTCGAAGTAGCGCGAGCGGTGCCCCACGTGGCCGTGCTGGAAGCGGGCCGGCAGCAGGACTTCGATCAGCTTGCCGTTCAGTTCGCCCCTTTCGTAGCCGAACAGGCGCTCGGCCTGGGCGTTGGCCAGCACGATGGTGCCGGTCGGGTTGGCCATGATGATGCTGTCCGGGGTCGATTCGAGCAGGTCGCGGAACTTCGCTTCGATCAGCAGGGTGTCGCGCGCGGCCTTGGCCTGCGTCATGTCGCGCTTGGTCGAGAGTAAGCGGTCTATTTACCCCACCTTCCATTGCTAATTTTCGGCATCCAGAATCGGTACTCCATCAACTCAGGAGTCACGAACATGCAAGAGCCAACGAAGCACGAACTCTGGCCGGCGCGCCTGCAGGCGCAGGCCGAATCCGGGCAAACGATTCGTGCCT
>NZ_WHJH01000119.1 GCF_011682145.1 Massilia mucilaginosa | reverse complement strand
GTAAGCGCTCCATGAACCACAGCCTTGTGGCCTAATCCCGATTTCCGCATGCTTGCCGTTTCAATTTTAAGGAGAGCAAGCATGGAAGGTGACACCGAATTCTGGACTTCACACGTCGAGGCGTGTCGGCGCGAAGGCACGGCGGCGAGCGTGTACGCACGGCGGCATGGCCTGACGCTGGCGTCGCTGTATTATTGGCGTCGCAAGCTGAAGCTGGCGGCCGTAGTGGGTGATGGCGGCGATAGCGGCCCGGCTAACAAATTCGTCGCCCTGCGTGTGGTCGATGCAGCAGCGGGCACAGCGACGGGACCATGCACGCTGGTGCTGCGCTCCGGCCTGCGCCTGGAGTTGGCGGTACTGCCGTCGCCGGCGTGGCTGCTGGCCCTTGAGCAAGCCCACGCGGGAGCACGCTGATGCATCCGGGCTGCCGCATCGAGCAGGTGTTTTTATGCCGCGACCCGGTCGACTTCCGCAAGTCCATCGGCGGCCTGTCTGTGCTGGTCGAACAGGCGCTGGGCCTCGATCCGTTCGGTAGCGCCTTGTACGTCTTCATCAACCGGGAGCGCAACAAGATCAAGGTGCTGTACTGGCATCGCAACGGCTTCTGCCTGTGGCTCAAGCGTCTGGAGGCCGAGAAATTCGCCTGGCCGCGCGACGCCGACGGCGCCACGCAAGGGGTCACGCTGCAGCAATTCGAATGGCTGCTGGAGGGCTTCGATGTATGGCAAAAGCCACCCCATAAAACCCTGCATTTCAGTTCTGTTTCATAGCGAAATTTGGTAAACTACGGCATGCCTTCCACCACCGCCAAACCGTCCAATCTGCCCCCGCGCTACAGTCTTCCAGAACTGGCATTGCCGGCTGTATTGCCAACCGATGCGGCGTCGCTGACGGCGCTGCTGCACTCGGTCATTGCCGCACACAACGACGTCAAGACACAGGCGCTGAACCACATGCAACACATGATGGAACAGTTCATGCTGGCGCGCCACCGCATGTTCGGCGCCAGCTCGGAGCAGTCATCGAGCCAAGGGCGTTTGTTCGACGAGGCCGAAGTGCTGGCCGCCGGAACCGATGCGACGCAGGACATGGCGCCTCTGGTGCCGCACACCAAGCCCGATGGCAAGGCCAACACCAAGCCGGCGCGCGGCAAGCGCGCGCCCTTGCCGGCCGAGCTGAAACGTGTCGATGTGGTGCACGACGTGCCTGCCGCCGAACGCACCTGCCCATGCGGTACGCCAATGGTGCAAATCGGCGAGGACGTCAGCGAGCAGCTCGACCTGGTACCGATGCAGGTGCGCGTGCTGCGCCATATCCGCAGGCGCTACGGCTGCCCTGGCAGCGTGCATGCGCCGGTCACGGCGGCGTTGCCGCCACAGCCTCTTCCAAAGAGCAACGCCAGCGCCGACCTGCTGGCCATGCTGCTGGTGGTCAAGTTCATCGACGGCCTGCCGCTGGCCCGCTTCGAATACGTGCTGGCCCGCCATGGCGTGACGGTGTCGCGCCAGACGCTGGCGCGCTGGGTCATCGGCGCAGCCGGCCTGCTGCAACCCTTGCTCAACCTGATGCGCGACGCCTTGCTGGAAGGGCCGTTCCTGCACGTCGACGAGACGGTCGTGCAGGTGCTCAAGGAGCCCGGCAAGGCGCCGACCTCGAACAGCTACATGTGGGTGCAGACGGGCGGGCCGCCGGGCCGGCCGGTGGTGGTATTTGACTACGATGCGAGCCGCAGCGGGCAGGTGCCGGTGCGCCTGTTGCACGACTACCGGGGCTATGTGATGACCGACGGCTACAGCGGCTATAACGAGCTGATGCGCACCGACGGCATTGAGCAGCTGGTCTGCTGGGCGCACGTGCGCCGCCGGTTCGTCGAGGCCGTCAAGGTGCAGCCGAAAGGCAAGCGCGGGCTGGCCGACGAGGCTGTTGCCATGATCGGCAAGCTGTACGGCGTCGAGCGCGACCACAAGGACGCTACTGACGAGGCGCGCCTGCTGGCACGGCAAATCCACAGCGTGCCGGCGCTGGCCGCGCTGCGCGCCTGGCTGGACAACACGCTGCCAGGAGTGACGCCGAAGAGCGCGCTTGGCACCGCGCTGTCGTACCTGCGCGATTACTGGCCACGCCTGACACGCTATACGGAGCGCGGCGACCTGCCGATTGACAACAACCGCGCCGAAAACGCAATCCGCCCGTTTGTCGTCGGCCGCAAGGCATGGCTGTTCAGCGACACGGTGGCCGGCGCCAACGCCAGCGCCGTCATCTACTCGGTGCTGGAGACGGCCAAAGCGAACGGGGTGGAACCTTACACGTGGCTGCGGCGCGTGCTGCGCGACCTGCCTGCCGCGAAAACAGTCGATGACGTCGATGCGCTGCTACCCTGGAATATAGGCGCGATGGGCGACAACGCGCACGCTGCTGCTGCCGACTTCCTGCAATGAGCCGCATCTCCATGGAGGCGCTGGCCGGCGCCATCAACGTCATACGTGCCATGAGCATCGCGCAAAAAGCGCACTTGGGCGACGAACTGTTTCAAACACAACCGAACCTGCTCGGCTCTGTGATCGTACTCCAGCGCATGGGCGTCTCGCTCGCAAAGATCGAGCTTGCGCTTGAACTGCTGTTCGTCTGCTATCAGTCGATGAAGCAGTCGGGCTTGCGCTGGCCACTGATTACTGAAGACGATCTGGACAAGCAGATGGCACGCCATGCCGCCACCGTGCGCTTTGACGAAGGCCTGAGCCCGGCACAACGCCAGCGCGCCCTGGCGCAATACCTCGATGCCCACCCGGAAAAGCCGCTGCTTGCCTACGTTACCGGCGAACTCAATAAATGGCTGGCCGCGATCGATCCGGAAGCGACAGACAACTATGTGATGCTTGCCTGCATAAACCTCGTGAACTGCATCGCATTCACTCCCATCCCGAAGCCGGCAAAGCGCCGCTAAGCACCTCCAACTCATTCAACCTGCCTTCGCCTCGATGTCAGCATCATGCCGTCTGGTGGATTAGCGGGCAAGCCTGAGGTTCATGGATCGCTTAC
>NZ_WHJH01000118.1 GCF_011682145.1 Massilia mucilaginosa | reverse complement strand
ATCGCGGCAACGTGCTTCTCCCAAAAAACGGTCGTGTTTTCCATGCTTGCTCCGGTATCAAATCGAAGTAGCAAGAATGCGGAAATTCGGATTAGCCAGCAAGTCTGGGGTTTATGGAGCGCTTACAGTGAAAGGCATGGGAACGGCAACCCGCCGTATGATGGCGGTAACATTTCTGACACCATTGCTGTAGAACCTGGGTTCCGCTTCTGGGGCCATTCTTTTGATCTCGGCGAGGGTTCCTACACGACCTATCATATGACCGACGATACCAAATTTGCGATCAGCGCCGTCCCTGAACCGCACAGCTACCTGATGCTCGGCGCCGGCTTGCTGGCCCTCGGTGCCCTGCGTCGGCGCGCCAAACGCGCAACGCCGGCAACTGCCAACGCCGCGTAAGCAAACCGAAACCAGCGCGGCCCTCCATCGCCGCGCTGTTTGAATGTGAATGATCGTGCCATGCATGGCGCGGTTAGGTAACCGGGCCATGGCAAGCGTACAGGACCGGGCTGCCCGGAGGGATCAATGACCTAACCACGGCAAGCGCAGTCAGCAAGCGCCGCCATGCTGCATCGAGGCACAGTAACGCTCGTGACAGCTCAGCTCGTCTTTTCCACGAAGCGCATTCCCACGAACACCCGCTCCGCGTTGCCGCGCTCGGCCTGGAAATGATGCATGCGGCGCTCGGACTTGTTCTTGCCCTCCTCCGACTTCGCCAATTCGCCCAATTTGCTGAGCAACAGCTGCGCGGCCAGCCGCTTGTTGGCATGCTGGCTACGCTCCGTCTGCACCTTCACCGACAAACCGGATGCCACATGGGTTGCCCGGATCGCGCTGTCGGTCTTGTTGACGTGCTGCCCGCCCGGACCGGAAGCGCGGGTTGCCTCGTAGCGGATCTCGCCGCACTCGGTGGACACCGCCGGCGGCGCGAACGCGGCGCCGTTGAGAAACCAGTTCTTGCGCTTGTGCAGCTTGCGGTAAGGACTTTCGCAGAGCCATTGAATGCTTCCGCTCCAGTGTCCGGCAAGGGCGTCGACCGCCTCCGATTCTCCATCGAGCTCCACCAGCACCGAGCGCAAGGTACCGCCGATTGGCCCCGCCAACTGTTCCACCACGCTCACCGTGACACCCGCCTTGTGCGCCTCGCGGCCCAGTTGCGCAAGCGCTTTTGTGACTGCCAGACAGCATTCTGCCGGGCCTGTATTGGCTGTAATTTGTAACCAGATCATCAGCAGCACTCCCCACGCGTTTTGTAGGTCAGCACAGGCTTGCTTCTGGATACCACCCGCACCAGTCCCGCGCCCACAAGCGAGCCGAGCACACTGTCGACATTCTTGTAGGCCTGCGGCGCTTCTTCATAAATCAACGCGCGGTCATTGCAGATGACGCGCCCGCCCATCGACGTGCGGCTCAATTGCGCCGGCGTCGCCAGTTTGTCCAGGCGGCCCTTGCAATCGGTGCGCTGCCACTTGCGCCCTGCTCCGTGCGCCAGCGAATGCAGGCTCAGTTCACCGGCGGACAGCACCGGCTCGATCAGGTAACTATAGTCGTCGCGCGAACCGGGCAACATGACCAGGCCCTGGTCGCTCGGCGTGGCGCCCTTGCGGTGCAGCCAGCCAGGCTGGCCATCGATGCTTGCCGGCGTCACCGTGTTGTGGTGAACATCGAGCACGCGCACCGCCTCGCAGCGCAGACGATGAAAAATCCGTGCCGCGATCAGCGAGCGATTCACTTCCGCGTACTGCAACGCTGCGTCATGCTCGCGCAAATAGGCGAGCGCCTCCGGGCTGCCATCTTGCAGACCGGCGTGACTGTGCGCATCGACATGCGCGCGCAAGATCACCTGCCCCAAGCCGCGCGAGCCGCTATGCACAAGCAATTGCAGGCACTTGCGCGTGAGCGTGGTACGCCCCATCACCTCTTCATCTTCGACCGCATCGATTGCCTGAAGTTCCGCGAAGTGGTTGCCACGGCCGATGGTGCCGAGCGAGCGCAGCGGCGCCAGGTCGAGACCAGCCGCTGCCAGCGCGGCGGACAGCGCCTCGATGCGCGCCGGCCAGGAGGGGGCGACACGTTCGAGCCCGGCCCATTCTTCCTCGTCGATCACATCGTCAAGGTTGCCGATCTGCTTGTCGATCTTGTCGAGCTTGGCCTTGCCGGCGAGGATGTCGGTTTGCCACAGCGCCATGCCGCAGCCGATATCGTTGCCCACCAGCGCAGGATACAAGCGTCCGGTGGAAAAGAACGCCGCCCCGACAGGGTAGCCGCGCCCGGGATGCAGGTCGGGCAAGCCAACGACGCGTTGCATGCCGGCCAGTGCGGCCGTGGTTTTGGTTTGTTGTATTGCAGCGTCTTCGAGCCACAGACGGTCGGACGCGATGATCGAAATACGATCAGAAATATGCTGAACAAAATTGCCCATGTGATGCCAATCCAAAAAAATACGAGTACGGATTGGGTGCTGGCGGAGCGCTGACGATGAATTCGTCAAGAGAGGGCTAAACGATGCGACAGACGGGCGAATGCCGTCGGTTCAATGCAGGAGATTAGCCAGCCAGACCCAGAAAAGGAGCGTTAGTGTTCAGTTTTTGCATGATCGTTCTCCTTTTCTAAATGGTTGGCCTGCTTGGGATTGCGATAGTAGGCGATTTTTTGCGCTGATGCAAGTGCTTGTTAAATGTTGGTAGCGATTGCTGCCGATCCGTCGCCCCCCGCGAAGGCGGGGGCGACGGTTGTTACGCCAGCTTAGCGAACGGCGCAGAAGCCGAACGACTGGGTAGCTTTCGGCTGCACGGTCGCGTTGTACGGCTGACCCGATGCCGTCAAGGTGGCGCCCGTCTGGGTGTAGACCGCGTTCCACAGGTTGTTGATCTTGCCCTGTACCGGCACGTTGATCTTCCACACCACCGGCGTGGTGCCGCTGTTGTTCACGCTCACTTCAGCGCAATAGCCGGCCGTCCAATCGGAATTGATCTTGACCACCGCCGTGACCGCTGGCGTTGGTGTCGGTGTCGGCGTTGGTGTCGGCGTTGGCGTTGGTGTCGGCGTTGGCGTTGGCGTCGGCGTCGGTGTCGGCGTCGGCGTCGGCGTCGGCGTTGGCGTCGGCGTCGGCGTCGGCGTCGGGGTTGGGGTGGGTGTCGGCGTTGGCGTCGCGC
>NZ_WHJH01000117.1 GCF_011682145.1 Massilia mucilaginosa | reverse complement strand
CTCCCATCCCGAAGCCGGCAAAGCGCCGCTAAGCACCTCCAACTCATTCAACCTGCCTTCGCCTCGATGTCAGCATCATGCCGTCTGGTGGATTAGCGGGCAAGCCTGAGGTTCATGGATCGCTTACGTTCAAAATAGTTGTTGCGCGCGCTGTACTGCACCGACAGCACAAGGAAGTCGTTGTCGCCCCCGCCCTGCTCGAACCAGTGGTGTTCCGTCAGCTTGAAGGTGTGACCCGAGGCAAAGCCGCGGCAATCCGACGTGCCGGTGAAAATCTTGGCCTGCCATTCCAGCACTTCCAGGCGCTGCTTGGCTTCGGCCTTGCCTTCGCCCTTGTTCTTGTAGAAGAACGCCGGATTGCCGTCGTACACTTCCATCTTCGGCACGTCGCCCTGCTCGGCCACGGTGGGCTGCTCGACCAGCTGGATCGTGTTCGGTTCCTTGAAGTTGAAGGTGTTCAAGGCCATCTTGGTCGACTGCACCATGCGCTCGGCCGTGAACGCCGTCACGGCATCTTCCTTGTGAACCCGGTTACCGCCGTTGAACTTGACTGTCGCGTGCCCTTTCTGCGGCGGGCAAAAGCCCGCGTTGCAGGAATCGTCGCTGATGACCATGATGTGGCTGCCGGCGCTGTGCTCGAAGTAATAGAACAGGCCGTACTTTTCCATCAGGCGGCACGTGAAGTGCTCGTCGGTCTCATCGTACTGGACGATGTAGTTTTCCGGCGGGTAGCTCTTGCTGGTGCGGAACTCGTAGGTCGCCAGGCCGCCGTGGTCGCCCTTGTAGATCTTGTCGAGCACGCCGAGCACGTTCAGGTCCTGGAAGATGCGCGAGTTGACGCGCCGCTTCAGGTAGGTCAGCCACGGCACGATTTCGGCGTGGTAGAAGGCGAAGCCGCCATCCGAATGGCTGAAGCCGAAGGAATTGACGTAACCGTTGATGTAGCTTTCGCTGCCGTCGGCCATCTGCACGCCGACGCTGACGTTCTTGCCCATCAGCGTCTTGAGTTCGATGGAACCGTCTTTCGAGATCAGGCTCAGGTTGAAGATGTACTGGTCCGAAATCGTCGTCGTGCCGCTCATCGACTCGATCAGCAAGCCTTTGATGGGCGAGTAAAGGCGCAGCAGGCGCGTGTCGTCGGCAAATTCGGCGCAGCTACCGCAGACCTTGCAGCATCATCGATTTGCACTGGTTACGGCAATACTGACGAGGCTGAATAAGAATGTTGGCATTGACCCTACCCATTACTGGGCGACATAAATGTGCAGCATGCGCGCCGAGCTGACAGTCGGACGACCTGCGCCTTCCACCTTCGGCTGTATAGACGAAGTTGAGGAGACGGGCAAATCCTAAAAAGTTGCACTCCTTCTAACCGGCAGGATCGAAAAGAGCGCAGTCATCGCGACTCAGGCTTGAAAACCAAGACGGGATTTGAACCCCTGCCGCCACGCACCACTACCGACATGCTTAGTCTGCCATCTACAATAAACGAGGTCCGTCGCTTTCCTCTTCCAATTGATAAATATCAGCTAAGAACGCAAGGCTACCATTACTACCTTCAATCTCGTCAAACCAACCTTCGATCTTGTCTTTGGGGTTAATAGTGAGAATGCTCGAGACCTTGCAATGCGGCATTTTTACTTTCATTTCGATCAGGTAGCATGCCTCTGGGCGATGCTTGCTGGCATAAGGTTGCATCGTGAGGGTAGCGACGATGTCGCCGTAGTCTTCATGCGTATAACTTGCATCGACAGTAAGCGGCAGCACCTCGTCAAAAGACGAGGCCTCGGCCACCCGCCTTCGTATCAGCGCGATGGCTTGGCGTAATTCATTTTCACCAAAGTAGATTTTTTTGGACATATTTTGTTCCAATTTTTAAATATCATAAAACGGATCGGCGACTGTTTTCGCAAAAAATACTTGTCGCCAGCGGGAAGTCGATAAGACGGTCACCGTTGTTTCAAAATCTTAAGCTCCTGATTCGCCTTAATCAAGTTCTCGACTGCTAAATTATCGGGAACTTCGCGTGGCAACGTTACCGGAGATGGAGTCTGCCCACTTTCGACCATCCTGGCGTTGGTATAGTGGTCCTTAAGATAATCACGATAAATTTGCTGTTCGGCTTTTGATAAGTTTTTTGCAGAATCTCGCAAGGGGTCGAGAATCAATGAAGCCTGTGGCAACGTATCAGGGGTAAATCCGCCAGCGTATGGTTTATTCAGGAAGGCATCATACGGAATGTGCTCAGCGTCTGCGACCGCTAGCACCTTAGGCCCCATCAACTGAATTTCTCCACGCACCCCGGACGGATACTTCACATACACCATGCCTGCGGTATAGCCTGAATCATATTCGACCATCTTTGTATCTATCTTTTTCCCGACACTCTCTGCCGCATCCTTCAACTGGGCAAGGTGGCCTGTCGTCAAGTACGGAATGCCATCCTTACCAACCAGGCTATTAACGCGCGGCACTTCCAAATCGCCGTTACGGATTGCGGCATCAAGATTGTCGACGAGCGTGTCCATATTTTTCGGTGTCGGGTTCTTGAGCACTGCACGGGTGCCTACTGCGTCCCACAGGTTATCGATCGCAGCTTCTGCTGTCGATATTTCTGAAGCCCACTTATTGTCGAGCGCGCGTTGAAGCCGGTTGGCTGCCGAGCCAGCCTCCTTTGCCCGTGCACTCACAATTGCATCCGGGCCAGCAATCTCCTGGGTCAATCTAGTGGCTAGCGGTATCTCCTTAGCATAAATGACATGCGCTTCCTTGGTCACCTTCAGAAGCGCAGCCGCTTGGGCATCCGCTAAAGAAGCCGCGTTCGGCACGTCAATAAACGACTTGAGCACCTTACCGCCAGTCACAACGCCGACGATTTCCACTCCGGCCTCAACACCCCCAAAAACAATCGCCGTCGCCCCAAGCCCGATGTGCTCTTCCGAAAAATCCCTCGTCGCAGTGATCTTTTCTTGCACGTAAGCACCGACCGGCTTGAGCGCCTCGCCGATTTGCTTTGCGCCGTCGCTTCTGAAATTATAGTTCAACCCTTCAGCGATCTCTTTTTGCACGCCGACTGCCGCGTCCACGGAGTCAAGCATGTACGGGATCGATGCCAAGCCCGCGCCAATCCTCACCGCAGAATTGTAAAGTCCTCCAACGACAATTTCGCCCGCGCCCAGAACAAGCGTCGCACCATTCTCGACCAGCTCGACCACTTCTTCGAAAATGCCCTCCGGCATGAACGAATTGGTCTGGACAGCGGCACCGCCAATGAACACGTTCGCCGAGCCGTCTGTGATATAGGCCCTGCACACGATCTTGTCGCTGACCCTGG
>NZ_WHJH01000116.1 GCF_011682145.1 Massilia mucilaginosa | reverse complement strand
ATGCCTGATGACCATAGTAAATCGGTACCACCCCTTCCCATCCCGAACAGGACCGTGAAACGATTTTACGCCGATGATAGTGCTGCAACCAGTGTGAAAGTAGGTCATCGTCAGGCTAGTTATAAGAAGAAAACCCCGCAGAAATGTGGGGTTTTTTTTCGTCCGCGTTTTCGTATCAATCGTGAACAGGCCGCCAGACACGTTCATTGATGCCGCGCGAATCGGCATGTGGCATTCGCGCGGCCACGGCCCGTTCGGGCAGTGCGAAGTTCACGTCAAAGCGGCGCCAGATCCACGCCGCGCATGCCGACAAGCAGGGCCTTTCCTTTGTCATCAACGCGGAACTCGCCGTACTTCGCCGCCTGCCAGCGCGCTGCTTCGCCTTCCTTGAAATGCCATGCATCGGTCGCCAGCGTGTACCCGCGCCCATTCGGGGTGAGCTCGATCATGATCTCGCCCGGCGCAAGTGGCTTGCCATCGTAACGCCTGCTCAGTTCCGCAATTCCCTGTGCATTCACCATCCCGACGACCTTCGGCCTTGCGCGAGCGCTGCCATGGTCATCGATTACCAGGACGTCCGCTGGCAATTTGAAATTCAGGCGCATGTAATCGCCTTGCATCAGCGAGCGTGGATCCACGGGCGCGAGTTCAACAAGGATCGGACGCCCGTTGGCAATCAGGTTTTCCTTTTGCCATATTCCAATATTTGCGATTGCCAACACCGTCATGGCCGTGACTGCAATGCCGATGCGCGCTCCGTGGCTATCGGGCAATGACGGCTGTACTTTGCTATTCGCTCTGCCGTTTTCGCTGTCGCGCATGGCGAGCCAGGCAATCAGCGCGAACAGTGCGCCGGCGCCGGTCAGGATCATCGCTTTGGTCACAAGCGGATAATCCAGTTGATAGTACAGCGCGCCGGTAATCCAGGCCGCCGCCGCGCTCGCCATCGCGGCAGTGCCCCAGCGTCCGCTGCTCGCGCATAAGGAGAAAATCAGTAACGTTCCGCCCAACGATGGCATCAGGGCGGCCAGTCCGGTGAACACCGCGCAAGCGAGCGCGTACCACGGCCTGCGCAACGCCGGCCAGCTCTTTGCCAGCCAGACAGCAGCGCCGATCGCCATCGCCGCCGATATGAACTGCGCGACAGTGGCCAAGGGCTGCGTGAGCGGTAACAGCGCCTCGACCGCGCCGCTGCCGATGGCGCCACCCAGCATGAAGGTCATCCCTGTCCACACGGCAAGACCTGCGAGAAGAGTGAGCGCCCACCCTGTGGCCAGCCGATCGAGCAGCAGGCTGCGCACATGTCGCCGCTGCACGCACTCGACCAGAAGCCAGGTGGCCATCGCAGCGTGTAGCGCCATCCAGAACCCATCGCGAGCGCGATATGTTGCGAGCTGGGCCACCGCGATCATGATAAACGCGCACGCCATTGCACCCAGCAGGACGCGCAGCCAGTGCCGGGGAATCATCGCCGCCAGGAAAGCGGACAACAGCGCAACGCAGACGGAAGCGTCGGCGGTCGACATGTCGGAGTAGAAGGCGATGGTCATGGCGGTTGCGCCCGCGAGCAATGCCGGAATTGCCAGCTGCTCGGCAAACAGGGGAAGCGAGCGGCGACGCAGAATGAGCACCGCACTGCCGCAGAGCACCAGCGCGATCAGATACAGTACGCCGCTGCTCTGCTTCCAGATTCTTTCCAGCAAGAAGAAAATGCTTGCCAGCAGCGGTAAAGCTGCCAGCCAGGCACCCAAGCCTGTCAACAAGACGACCGACCAGGGGCGCTGCATTTCGCGCTCGACGACAGCCCCAGCCGACGATGGCAGCACGTTCGCCGCGACCGCTTCGGCAACGATCTGATCGAGTGGCCGCTTCATTGCACGCCACCATTGGCCTGCGCGCGTGCCGCAAGCTTGAGAATCAGGCTGACCGTCGCGGCGAGCAAGCCGGCAGCGGCCAAGCCGGTAAAGAACAACTGCACTTCGGACCAGCTTCCGAAAATTCTGTGTTGTATGTGGGCAAAAAGTCCGACCAGCAAAACATTCGATGCCAGCGCGATCGTGCTCAGCGCGAACAGGTCAAACAGGCGGCGCGACGTGAAGGCGGCAGCGGCGAGGCCAAGCAGGATGACGGCGAGCCAGTATTGTCCGTTGATCGCGTTATCGAAGAGTGCTTCGATGCCGATCGTCGTGGTGCTGAGCACCGCAAGTACCACACACACACGCATCGACAGCAGTCCCGCACCAGTCCACCGCGCGCAGACAGGACTGAGCATGGCGGTCAGTGAAAACATGGCGATGCATACCGTTGCCTGATAAAGCAGATCGCCTTCTCGCAGATCCCAGCGACGACCGGTGTTGGCATGAAACCAGAGCGAGATGGCGGTCATCGCAATCAGCGCCCATGGCGTCCACAGCGCATCATGCCTAATGGAGAGGCAAAGAGGCAGGCCCAGCACCGCCCATAGCGCGAACAATTGCCAAGGGTCGGCGCCCGTTTGGTAGGTTTGACCGAAGTAGGCAAATACCGCGCCGATCGATAGCAGCGCTAGTAGCCCGAGGGGAACCCGCGCCCGGGGAAGCGCACAGGCGCCGATGCACATGACGGCGGTCACGCCTTGCAGCAGGATGAAGCGGCCGGCACGGCCCAGCCAATCCCAGTTCGCTGCAATCCAGAAAATGATCCCCAGTCCGATCAGCGATGCCGCCATGATTGCCAGCAATACGCGCGAAAATCCCGTCAGGTTGGCCGGCGGATCGTCCAGTCCTGAGAGCTTGCGCAACTGTTTGTGTTGCGCACTTTTCAGCCGATGCGCCTCGGAAATTTCTAAAAGTGATAAGCCAATGTCCATGAGGTTCCTTGTGTGTTGGAAGTGCGGATGAGTCTAACTGGCCTTGCTCCGAAAATCCTTGCCAATGCATAACAAGCTTTGCTATAGTTCGCCTCCCCGCAGAAAGGGTTAACGAAATCAAGTAGTTAGCAGTCTGTCAGGGCCGTCTCCAAGGAGACGCGGTAGTAAAAAAGAGGTTGACGAAAAATGCGAAAGGCTGCATAATCTCACCTCTCTGCTGCAACGAACACAACGCTTCGTAGCAAACGGCAGAAGGCGGTACAGAACAAGTTCTTTAACAATTAACAGTCGATAAGTGTGGGCGTTTGATGAAGGTGCCAACGAAGCGTAAGCGACGTTGAATACTTAAATTATCAAATGTTCACAAAAAAGAAACACGGCTCATCGAAAGATGAGCTTGTCAGTATTTTGAGTGAGCGATCTGTCCGCAAGGACATTAAACAGAGATTGAACTGAAGAGTTTGATCCTGGCTCAGATTGAACGCTGGCGGCATGCCTTACACATGCAA
>NZ_WHJH01000115.1 GCF_011682145.1 Massilia mucilaginosa | reverse complement strand
GTGCAAAGGTGTTCGAGATACTCGTCCAGATCTGCCAAATTGTCCATCTTCACCCCCATCGTCATGGAAGGTTTCAGTATACACAAGGGCTAATAGTTTACAATGCTTTTATGACACAGTAAGATTACCACCTTGCTAAAGATTATCTTGGGCTGTGGACAGAGTGCTAATTTCCTGCATCAGGCGCGCCAGCACGCGCCGGTTGCGTCCGAGCGCCACATGGCCGACGCCGCCGAAGGCGATATTGCGGGCGCCTTCGAGCACGCACGAGGTCTGCGGCGCGACGATGTTGTCGTGATGGGTGAAGAGGGAGGTGATCAGCGCGCGCGTCTGCGCGCTTTCGCTGGCGGCCAGTGCGCGCAGCCAGGCGTTCGCCGCGGCGGCGCCACCGTCGCCGCCCGCGTCGTACCGCATCTGGACGGCGTTCAGGCCCGGCCCCCTGCTGGCCAGGCTGGTGCCGTGGTGCGGGGTACCGATGGTAAATACATGCGCCACGCGCGCGCTGCCATGGGCGCGCAGGTAGGCGCGCGCCACCAGCCCGCCCATGCTGTGGCCGACGATGATCGCCTGGCGCGCGCCGCTGGCCGCGCACAGGGCCTCGATGGCGCCCCGCACCGCCGGCACGAAGTCGTCGATCCCGGCCAGCATCGGCTCCAGGTCGAGCGTGGCGTGGCTGATGCGCGCCGCGTCCAGCTCGCGCACCAGGTGGGTCCAGTAGCCGCTGTTGCAGCCGTAGCCGTGCAACAGCAGCAGCGGCGGCACCGTGGCGCCCGCGTGGATGCGCTGGTGCGCCGACGCGTGCGCCATGAACCATGAAGAATGGGTCAGGGTCGAGACGAATTCTTCGGCGAACAGGCGCAGCATGCCCCCCGCGCCGATCCTGAACGGCGCCGGGGTCGCGCTGGAAAAGCGCGCCGTGGCCCTGAAGTTGTTCGCCGTGAGCAGCAGGCGCGCCAGCAGCACGCAGGCCAGCCCGCAGGCGAGCGCCAGCGGCGTCGAGGCCAGCGCGCCGTAGCGCAGCGCGCCATACGCGATGGCCCCGGCCAGCACCAGTTGCACCAGCAGCACCCAGCGCAGCATGGCGCGCGCGCTCATGCCGCCGGCGCCAGCGGCGCGGTGGGACGCCCGCTCAGCGCCTGCGCCAGCTCGCTGGCCAGGCGCGCCGTGATGGCGTACACCGACAGCTGCGGATTGGCGCCGATGGAGGTCGGGAACAGCGAGCCGTCGTGCACCGACAGGTTGCGCACCCCGTGATAGCGGCCGTTGGACCCGACCACGCCGCGCCGCTCGTCGTCGCTCATGGTGCAGCCGCCCATCACGTGGGCCGACACCACGCGCGTGATGTGCTCTTTCATCGGCAGCGCGCCGATGCCTTTCCTGGCCGCCTCCCAGCTGGTGTAGCGCGCCGCCAGTTCGTGCACCGGCTGCACGCTGGCCGCGCCGGCGGCGAACTGGATTTCGGCCATCGACAACAGGGCGCGCCGCACGCCGTCCCAGACATAGTCTTTGATCGGGTAGTCGAGCAGCGCCGCGCCTTCGTGCGTGAGGCCCACGCTGCCGCCGGGCGCCTCGTCATGGAAGCCGTCGCGCAGCAGCGCCAGCAAGCCATGCACGTGCGGGAACTGGCGCATGGTGTCGGCGTGCGCCTGGCCGTAGCCGGCCATGGTGGTCGAGAGCAGCAGCGGGTGCAGCGGCGGCGCTTCGAGCTTGTAGCCGATCGGGCCGTCGAGCGGGCCGTTCTGCAAGAAGTGGTCGGAATAGATGGTTTGCGGCGCACCCGCGAAGCCGTCGACGCGCTGCGCGAAAATCGCCGCCGAAATCACGGTCGGATGCAGAAAGGTGCGCCGTCCCAGCAGCCCATGCGGATCGGGCGCGCGTGAGCGCAGCAGCAGCGCCGGCGAGTTGATCGCCCCGCCGGCCACGATGAAGTGCCTGGCGCGCAAGGTGACGCTGCGCCCGCTGGCGGCCAGGCCGTCCGCGGCCAGCGCCTCGCACAGCAGGTGGGAGACCGCGTCGCCCTTGAACACCAGGCGCTGCGCGCGCGCATGGGTGACCAGGGTGGCGCCGTGGCCGAGCGCCGACGGAATCGTGGTCACCAGCATCGACTGCTTGGCGTTGGTCGGGCAGCCCATGCCGCAGTAGCCGAGGTTCCAGCAGCCTTTGACGTTGCGCCTGATCGCCCCCGAGGAAATGCCGAGGCGCTCGGCGCCGCGCCGCAGCAGGTCGTTGTTTTCGTTGGGCGGGGCTTGCCACTCGCCGATCGACAGGCGCGCTTCCATCATGGCGAACCACGGGGCCAGCGCCGCGCTGGTATACGTCGACAGGCCGAAGTTCTTGTGCCAGTAAGCCAGGGTCGCCTCCGGCGTGCGAAAGCTCGAGGTCCAGTTGACGGTGGTCGAGCCGCCCACGGTGCGCCCCTGCAGGATGTTGATCGCCTTGTCGCGCGTCTTGCGCGCGGCCGACTCCTGGTACAGGGCCGGATAGGCATCCGCTTCGCGCATCTTGAAGTCGGTCGAGGACTTGAGCGCGCCCTCCTCCACGATGATCACCTTCAGGCCGGCCAGCGCCAGGATTTCGGCGGAGACGCCGCCGCCGGCGCCGCTGCCGATGATGACGACGTCGGCGTCAAAAGCGCGGTCGGCCTCCAGCGCGGCGGCGTCGATCACCTTCCAGCCGGCGGCGATGCCGGCTTGGACCGGATCCGGGACGGCGCTCAAGCCAGTTCCTTCATCGGCCCGGGATAGCCGATCGCCGCCCAGCTCGACGGATCGGCATACCAGGAGCCGATGATCAGGTCGTGCAGCGCGTGGTAGGCGCTTTGCAGCATGCCGAGGCGGTGAAAGCGCCAGTCGTGCAGGAACACGGCGACCTGCTCGGCGCTGGCGCCGGCCCAGCCGCCCGAGACGCCCGCCAGCAGGCGCCGCGCGGGCGCCAGCGACAGCAATCCGAACAGGTCCTGGACTTCCTTCTGCGCCGCCAGCGGCAAGCCCAGGATGGCCTGGTGCACGCGCACGGTGGTCGCGGCCACGGCGGCGCCGCGCGCGCCCGGGTCGTCCGGCAAGGCCCCGGCCAGCATGGCCGGCACGATGGCGTCGATGGCCGCTTTGGCTTCGCCGTCGAGCACGAAGCGCCCCAGCGGCGAAGGGTGGATGTAACGGTAAATCCCGCCGCCCGCCGCCAGCGCCAGCGCGCCGAGCGCGCCGACCTTGAGGAAGGTTCTGCGTTTTGTCTCCATGTCGTTGTTTTCCATACTATTTTTGGAGCTAGTGTACGCCAAAGCGGCGGGCCGGAAATCGCACAAACTAGAGTCATCCATCTAGCCTGGATGTTTCATAAACGTCATCCGCAATTCCGAATTGTCGCTCTCGACGCCGCTCGGTTCGAATTATCCTATTGTGGGCAATAGGCGCCCTACCCAATTGAACGGGGCAGGGTAAAGCGG
>NZ_WHJH01000114.1 GCF_011682145.1 Massilia mucilaginosa | reverse complement strand
ACTGGCGCGTGCGCGGCTGGAAAAAGAACCTGTCGCCGGAGCAGATGCGGGTCAACCTGCAGGTGCGCAGAAGCGCGGCCGACGGCGCTCCTGAAAGCTACCACGTCGACACCCTGGACCTGTACGCAGCGCGCGCGAGGAGCGCGTACATCAAGCAGGCCGCCATCGAGCTTGGCCTGCTTGATGATGTCGTCAAGCGCGACATGGGGCATGTGCTGCTCCAACTGGAAACCCTGCAGGACGAGGCGATTCGCGCATCCATCCAGCCCAAGAACAAGGCGCCGCCGCTGTCGGCCGACGAGGAGGCGGCGGCGCTCGCGCTGCTCAAGTCGCCCGATCTGGTATCTCGCATCGTGCTTGATATGGAGCGCTGCGGCGTGGTGGGCGAGGCGAACAATTTACTGGCCGGCTACCTGGCGGCCATCTCGCGCAAGCTCGATGCGCCGCTGGCGATCCTGATCCAGTCGTCCAGCGCGGCCGGCAAGTCGAGCTTGATGGAGGCGGTGCTGGCGATGGTGCCGGACGAGGAGCGGATCCAGTACAGCGCCATGACGGGCCAGAGCCTGTTCTACCTGGGTGAAAACGACATGCAGCACAAGATCCTGGCGATCGCCGAGGAGGAAGGCGTGCGCCAGGCGGCGTATGCCTTAAAGCTGCTGCAGTCGGACGGGGAATTGACGATGGCCTCGACCGGCAAGGACGAGGTGACGGGCAACCTGGTGACCAAGCAGTACCGCGTAAAAGGGCCGGTGATGCTGATGCTGACGACGACCGCCATCGACGTCGACGAGGAGCTGATGAACCGCTGCCTGGTGCTGACGGTGAACGAGAGCCGCGAGCAGACGCGCGCCATCCATGCGCGCCAGCGCAGCCGCCAGACCCTGGCCGGCATGCTGGCCCAGAACGACAAACAGGCGATCACGGCGCTGCACAAGAACGCGCAGCGGCTGATTGCGCCGGTGTGCGTGGTCAATCCCTACGCCGACCAGTTGACCTTCCTGGACGACAAGACGCGCATGAGGCGCGACCACATGAAGTACCTGACCCTGATCCGGGCCATCACCCTGCTGCACCAGCATCAGCGGGAAGTAAAAACCGTTCAGCACAATGGCCAGACGCTGGCCTACATCGAGGCGACCCGGGAGGACATCGCGCTGGCCAACCGCATCGCGCACGAGGTGCTGGGCCGCACGCTGGACGAGCTGCCGCCGCAGACGCGGCGCCTTCTCGTGCTGCTGCGGGACTGGGTCGCGGCCCGCAGCGCAAACTTGGGAGTGGCGCCGGGCGAGTTCCGCTTTACGCGGCGCGAGGTGCGCGACGAAACCAGCTGGGGCGACACCCAGCTCAAGCTGCACCTGGCGCGCCTGGCCGAACTGGAGTATGTGATGGTGCACCGGCGCGGCGCCACCTTTGAATACGAACTGGTGTACGACGGCGGCGACGATGGACGGCACCTGTGCGGCCTGATCGACGTGGCGCGGCTGGACTACGACGGCGAGCGGTCGGGGGTAAAGAGGGAGCGGTCGGCCCCTGGTCGGCCCCCGGTCGGGGGGCGGTCGGGGTCCGGTCGGAACGAAGAAGGCTATATGGCGCAAGGCGTTGTTGGCGATCCGGCCGGTGAAGGTCCGGGAATGCACGTCCAGGCGAACGGCCATGCGCCGTCCGCTCCGGTCGTACCCGTTACCGCGTAGCGGAGGCGGCGATGCGCAAGGACGGCAGCAGGCGTTTCAATACGGCAGTCGGCAACCCGAACGATGCGCGCGGGCTGTACGCGGCCATGCGGCGCTATCTGGAGCACCTTGCGGTGCGCGGCTACACAGAACAGGGGCGCTACAACGCGGAGCGCTATCTGCGCGACTTCATCGCCTGGGCCGACGCCAGGAGCGTGACGCATCCCCGGCATGTGACGCACCCGGTGCTGGAGCGCTACCAGCGCTGGCTGCACCACTACCGCAAGAAGGATGGGGCGCCGCTATCGGTGGCGAGCCAGCGCGCCAAGCTGGTGCCCTTGCGCAGCTTCTTCAAATGGCTGACCAGGAGCGGCGAACTCGATGCGAACCCGGCGTCGGAACTGGAACTGCCGCGGCGCATCCGCAGACTGCCGGCCTTCGTGCTGTCGGCCGGGGAAGCCGAGCAGGTGCTGGCCGGGGCCGACACGGCCAGCCCGCTCGGGCTGCGCGACCGCGCCATGATGGAGGTGCTGTACTCGACCGGCATGCGGCGCATGGAGCTGGCCAGGCTGGAGCAGGCCGACATCGACTTCGAGCGCGAGGTGGTGCTGATCCGGCTCGGCAAGGGCAACAAGGACCGCCTGATCCCGGTCGGGGCGCGGGCGCTGCACTGGGTGCGGCAGTACCTGGACCTGGCGCGACCGGCGCTGGCGTGGAACGCGCAGGAGCCGACCCTGTTCCTGAGCCTGTACGGAGAAGCGCTCAACCCGACCTGGCTGTCGACGACGGTGGCGCAGTACGTGGACAAGGCGCAGGTGGGCAAGCGCGGCGGCTGTCACCTGTTCCGGCACACGATGGCGACCCTGATGCTCGAAGGCGGGGCCGATATCCGGTTTATACAGGCGATGCTGGGCCACGCCGAGCTGTCGACGACGCAGATTTATACGCAGGTGGCGATCAGGCAGCTGCAGGCGATTCATGCGGCGACCCATCCGGGCGCGGGCTTGCGCAGCCGGGGTGCGCTGCCGGCGGCGCAGGATGTGCAGCCCGGGGGTGGCGGTGACGAGGCCGCCGTGCTGCGCGATGCGCTGGACGCCGAGGCGGACGAGGAAGATGGTGCGTAGCGGCTGGACGTTACGCGGTAACGATGCAGGTTCAAGGAGAATGCCATGCCGAAAACAGCAGCGCAGAGACAGGCCGAGTACCGGGCACGCAGGCCGACGGCGGCCGATGGCAACGGCGAGCGCAGGTTGAATACCTGGGTGAGCACGGCCGCGCATCTTGCGCTGGTGCGTCTCGCCCATCGTTACGGCGTAACGCAGCGGGAGATGCTGGAGCGGCTCGTGCTTGCCGAGGATGACAGGATACTGGCCGGCATCAAAATGGACACGCCAGAATGGGATGCCTACTTCGGTGCAGGCGGCGTTACGCGGTAACGTTGGCGTGGGTACTGCTGGGCTTGGCATGCTTGAACACCTTGGTCAGCCGCTGCGCGGTACTGCCAGCCGCAGAGCGGAGGCAAGAGCCACGCTTGGTTCGTTCGTGGGCTACAGGGCGCGCGGTGCCCCGCACCGCTTGCCGCCGCGCTGTGCCGGCCATCAGGTCGAACGCAAAGGGGAGCCATGCGCGGCGCGCATGTCGCTTCGCAGGCGCCTTGCTGCGCAAGTCGAAACCCCTGCTACGCCACAGCCGCTACGGGGTAAATCGCTCCTTCGTCGCGCTTTAACATAACGCGGCATTCTGTCGCAAATCGCCCCAGTCGCTACGCTGCGCTTCGCTTGGTGGGGCGATCGCTGCGCGCCCTTCGGGTTGACAGAATAGGCGTTATGTCTGGCGCCCCTGCGC
>NZ_WHJH01000113.1 GCF_011682145.1 Massilia mucilaginosa | reverse complement strand
CACCAAGCTTGTTCAGCTTGGCTTCGCGCTCTTGGTCGGCAAACAGACTCGTCTTGATCATGAAATTAGGTCAGCAACGTGGAGCCGCTATGATGCCACGGCTGCGGCGGTTTTTCGAGGTGCCCTATAGTGAGTCGTGAGGCCCTATTAGGGCTGGTCGATTGGCTGGCTAAGCGAGCATCTGATGCAGCCCAAGAGCGAAGCGGAGATATGGACGCAACTTCCACCGGAAGCGCGCCGCGCTGTGGTGTGCCAACTGAGTTGCCTGGCTTGCCGCCAATGGAGCGCAGCGCCCAAGGCGGAGGATCCTGCTCATGAACGCCACCATTTCCCCTTCACGCAGCAGCAAGATCAACCGGCATCAAACAGAGCGGCTGGCTGTTGTGTACGTGCGCCAATCGACGCCCCAGCAGATGAGCCGCCACCCGGAGTCGACTCGACTTCAGTACGGTCTGGTCGAGCGGGCCGTCATGCTGGGATGGGAGCGCTCGCAAGTGCAGGTCATTGATGAAGACTTGGGTAAATCGGGCGCCACGGCACAGGGACGAGCGGGCTTTCAACGTTTGGTCAGTGAAGTCAGCCTGAATCAAGTCGGGCTGGTATTGGGCATTGAAATGTCGCGCCTGGCACGCTCCTGTCGCGACTGGTACCAACTGCTGGAGGTCTGCGGATTATTTGATACCCTGATAGGTGACTGGGACGGCGTCTACGACCCCGGCGACTACAACGACCGACTTTTACTGGGTTTGAAGGGAACCATGAGTGAGGCGGAACTCCATCTGATCAAGCAGCGCATGCTCGCGGGCAAACGTGCCAAAGCAGAACGCGGCGAGCTCGGCATGATGACACCGCGAGGCTATATCAAACTGCCATCCGGCGAAGTTGTCAAGGATCCCGATGAGCAGGCGCAAACCACCATCGCTCTCATTTTTGATCAATTCGAGCGCTTGGGAAGTCTCAACGGTGTGCTGCAATATTTGGTCCGTCGCCATATCCTGCTGCCGCATCGGATACGTGGCGGCTTGCGTAAAGGCGACCTGGAGTGGCGCCGGCCAAACCGGGCGACACTGGCCGATCTGCTGCATAACCCCATTTATGCCGGCGCCTATGTTTACGGACGCCGTCCCACCGATCCGCGATGTCGCCAGCCGGGGCGGCCGGCGACAGGCAAGCTGGTGGCGAAGCCGGAGCAATGGTCGGTGCTGCACAAGAATAGGCTGCCGGGCTATATCAGCTGGGAACAGTTTGAGCGCAATCAGCTGCAAATGAAGAACAATAGCGCTCAAGGCTTGGGCGCCATCCGGAATGGACCATCGCTCCTGTCTGGATTGCTCATTTGTGGACGTTGCGGGCTGCGCATGGCGCCGCTTTATCGGGATAATGGCCACAGACTGCGTTACGATTGCAGCCGGATGGCCATCGATTACGGCGAGGCGCGCTGTCAATCGCTGTCCGGGCAGGTGCTGGACGACTTCGTGGCGGCACAGGTACTGCGCGCCCTGCAGCCAGCGGCGCTGGAGATCAGCTTGCGGGCGGCCGCGGAAGTCGAGGCCGAACTGAGCCTGCAGCACCGGCACTGGCAGCAGCGCCTGGAACGGGCGCATTACGAAGTCGAGCGCGCAGCACGCCAATATCAGGCGGTCGAACCGGAGCATCGATTGGTGGCGCGTACCCTGGAAAGGCAATGGGAGGACGCCTTGGCCGGTGAATCGACGCTGAAGGCCGAGCATGGGCGTTTCCTCGCCAAGCAGGCGGCTTGCCTGTCGGCCGAACAGCGTGCCGCGATCCGGCTGCTGGCCGCCGATATTCCGGCTTTGTGGCACGCACCCACCACCACGGCTGCTGAACACCAGGCTATTGTGCGTCAGTTGATCGAACGGGTCATCGTCAACGTGCAGGGTGACAGCGAGCGGGTCGACGTCCAGATCCACTGGAACGGCGGACACGCATCGGCCGCCATGATTACCCGCCCGGTGGCGCGCCTGGATCAACTCAGCTATTACCCGGAATTGGCAGCGCGGGTGACGGCGCTGCATGGCCAAGGCTGTGCCAATGCCCGCATTGCCCAGACGCTCAACGAGGAAGGCTGGCGCCCCGCCAAGCGCTGCGAGCAGTTCAACGCTGCAATTGTGGGCGCTATGACGGTGCGCCTGGGCTTGCGAAGCCGGAACCGCGCGCCGGCCGCTACGGCGGAACGTCAGGCCAATGAATGGACGCTCGCCGAACTGGCACACAAACTGGATATGCCCGAACCGACGCTGTATTCGTGGCTGCGTCATGGCCAATTCAAGGCGCGCACCGTGGTCAGCCAGTCTCATCGGCTCTGGCTGATCCAAGCCACAGAGGAAGAGTTGATGCGATTGCAAACACGGCGGCTTTCGTTACGCCGTAACGAAGCACCGATCGACTCTCACGCACCTATTTCACGGAGCTGACTATGACGGACACGACAGCGCAACGGCAGGCGCGATACAGGGCCAACCGGCCAATGGCGGGCACGGAAGGCAATGGCGCGCATCGGCTCGACATGTGGATTGACAGCAGGGCATATTATGCGCTCGGGCGATTGGCCCGCCGTTACGGCGTAACGAGACGAAAAATGATCGAGCGTCTCGTTTGCGCCGAGGATGACCGCATTCTGGCCACGCTGCACATCGACACTGCCGAGTTGGATCATTACTTGCAAAGCAAGACGTTACGCCGTAACGATTGCCCTAATGAGTCTTAAGGAGGTTGTATGACTGGTAAATATCGATCTCCCAACGTGCCCGGTACCAATCGATCAATTCGACCGCCTGCTCGCGCGTCTCGACTGCACGGTTCGTCAGCAAACGCCACTCGACTGGCTTGGTGCCGGCCGGTGCGCCCACTTCGCGCGCAATCAGGCACGTGACGGTCAGGCGAGCATGTTTGCCGTCGCTGATCCCGACTTCGCGTGCCCACAATTGTTGTCGTACGCTGCGCGCCTTGCGGTTCTCACGCGCTCCCAGCATGAATTCGATCTCGCCGATCGGTACCCCTGCCGTGGTCGTATCCCACAGCTTAGCGCCGTCACCGGCAGGCAGACATCGGTCATGTTTGGCGCGCACCAGCCAATCGGCTGGCGTATGCAGTTCGTGCGCGCGGCGCATCATGTCGACCATGTCTGCTTCCCGGTCGGCCAGATAGACCAGTCTTGTACCGGGCATCTCGGCGGCCATCTCCGCCACCCGCTCATAGCCTTCCACCCAGCGCAAACTCTCCTTCTGGCTTGGCCGCACGCCGTCGGCGCCGCGCTTCTCGCGTGCCCACATCCAGGCATCGAGCACGCCGAGCGATTCACGTTCCGTCGTTATCGCCAAGGTCGGGTGCAGGTACATGCCGCGCCGCGCCTCGTAATTGAGCGGACCCAGTCCAGCAATTTCCTGTCCGTTAAAGTCCAGTTCCGTTGTGTCCTGGATGCACAGCACCACTTTCTGTTCACGCATGCGTTCCTGAGTGCGCGCCCAGTGCGGTGCCAAGATGCTCTCCCAGGCAACGTCCGAGTTGCGCAGAAAGCGATAGGCAGCGCAAGTCTCGCTCCAGGTGTCGCACGCTTCCGGAATGCTGGCCATCGGTTTGGCTGCAAGTCGTTCCATCAATTTTTTCGCTCTCTTGTCAAGACGGGCGTCGCCAAGGTCGAGTGCCGCAAATTCCTGCTCTGTCCACTGCTGTGCTACTTTCATCACGCGGCCGCCCAAAAGACGAAAGTAAACGCGATTTGCCCGAAGTTTACGGTAAGCGATCCATGAACCTCAGGCTTGCCCGCTAATCCACCAGACGGCATGATGCTGACATCGAGGCGAAGGCAGGTTGAATGAGTTGGAGGTGCTTAGCGGCGCTTTGCCGGCTTCGGGATGGGAG
>NZ_WHJH01000112.1 GCF_011682145.1 Massilia mucilaginosa | reverse complement strand
GGAAAACGCTTTGCCACGTATGCATACAACGGCGACGGGCAAGCCGTGTTGTCGGAGCACGCCGGCGGTGCGCAGCGCTACACATTTGCCTATCCCAGTCGGACCAGCCGGATCGTCACCGATCCGCTCGGCAGCAGCCGCACCATCGGCATTGCGTACGATTCCAATGACAAGAGCCGGATTACCGCCGAAAGCCAGCCCGCCGGCGCTGGCTGCGCCGCAAGTGCCAAGGCAAGCACCTACACGCAAAAAGGCGACGTGGAGAGCCGTACCGACTTCAATGGAAACAAGACCTGCTTCATCAGTGACCCCATCCGTGGAACCGAACTGGAACGCACGACCGGCCTGGCCAAAGATGCTACTTGCCCTGCGAGCATCGATAGCCCAATTCCGGCCGGCGCACGCAAGACCAGTACGCGCTGGCATCCGGACTGGCCTCTGGCCACGATGACCGCCTCGCCCGGGCGCGTGGACACGAAGATTTATAACGGCCAGCGCGACGCTGCGGGCAGGTTAGTGGAATGCGCTGGCGGCGCAATGCTGCCCAATGGAAAACCTATAGCCGTCATTTGTCGTGCGAGCGTCCAGGCGACCACTGACAATAATGGCTGGTGAGCGACAATTATCTTGGCCGGTAGACGACAACTATCTTGGCCGGTTTGTCACCTGAAACCGGCCCGGTGCGGAAGCGAGGTTTACAGTTGTTTCATTCAGCATGGAGCTGGGGAGATGACGAGTGGCCGGCAAACGCATTGGAGATCACCAAGTGGGCATTTACAAGAAACTCAGAACCAGGCACGGGCAGGAAGTCGCTGCGGCCAAGAGCGGCATCAGCGTGCGTTCAGCACGACGGATCGATGCGAGCGAAGCACTGCCATCTCAGCGGGAGGGGCGCAGTTGGCGCACCCGCGCCGACCCGTTCGAGGCTGTATGGGATAGCGAACTGGTGCCGATGCTGGCGGCGGCGCCGGGCCTGACCGCAACGACCTTGCTGGAGGAAATCCAGAGGCGCCATCCAGGGCAGTACGACGACGCTTTGCTGCGCACACTTCAACGCCGGGTGCGCACCTGGAGCGCCAGTTACGGCAAGGAGCGCGAGGTGTACTTTGCGCAGGCGCACCCGCCAGGCCGCCTGGGCCTCTCGGACTTCACCCATGCCGCCGTCCTGCAAGTGACCATCGCCGGCGCGGCCTTGTTGCACCTGCTGTACCAGTTCGCCTTGGCCTACTCTGGCTGGCGTTACGTCGAGGTGGTGCTGGGCGGCGAGAGCTTCATAGCGCTGTCGTCGGGCCTGCAGAATGCGGCATGGATGATGGGCGGCGTTCCCGAGGAGCACCGCACCGACAGTCTGGCGGCCGCCTTCAACAACAAGGCCGAGCACGAATTGCTGACGCGGCGCTACGATGCCCTGTGCCAGCATTACGGGATGCGCCCCAGCCGCAACAACCTCGGCGTGAGCCACGAGAACGGGTCGATCGAATCGCGGCAAGGCACGCTCAAGCGCACCATGGAGCAAGCGCTGCTGTTGCGCGGGCACCGCGACTTCGCCGACCTGGACGGCTACCGTCTCTTCGTGGCCGAAGTGTTCGGGCGTCTCAACGGCCGCGTTGCCCGCAAGTTCGACGAAGAACGTGCCATGCTCATGCCGTTGCCGGACAGGCGCAGCAGCGACTACGAGGAGGTTGACGCGCGCGTCACCAAGTACTGCACCATGACGGTCAGGAAGGTGCTGTACACAGTCCCGTCGAGGCTGGTGGGGCATCGGCTGAAGGTGCGCGTCTTTGGCGAGCGGCTCGAGTGCTGGCTGGGCAATGTGTGCGTGCTTGAGCTGCAACGCGGCCAGCCCGATCCGGTCAGCGGACGGGGCAAGGTCGTCGACTATCGCCATCTGCTCCCGGCACTCAAACGCAAGCCCGGCGCCCTGGCGCGCTCGGTGCTGCGCGACGCGCTGTTCCCGCGTACCGAGTACCGCCTGATGTGGGGGCAGTTGAAGGACTGCTTGCCCGAGGCGCAAGCCTGCAGGCTCATGGTTGGCTTGCTGGACCTGGCCGGCAACGGCGGCTGCGAGGCGGCGCTCGCGCAACGCTTGGCGGTGCTGCTCGCCGCCGGCGCGATGCCGGACCTGGAACGACTGCAGCAGGAGATGGCCCCGCGGCCGGCGCACTGCCCAGTGGTGACGGTGGTGCTGCCGACATTGGCCAGCTACGACTGCCTGCTGGAGGCGGCATGAACAGCATTGCGGCCCGCCTGCCGCTGATCCTCAACGAGCTGCGCTTGCCGACCGTCAAGCGCCTGTGGGCGGGCCTGGCCGAACAGTCGGACAAGGAGGGCTGGCCCGCCGAGCGCTTCCTTACCGCCGTGATGGAACATGAGTTGGCAGAGCGGGAAACGCGGCGCCTGGAACGGCACCGGCTGGAGTCTCAGCTTCTACCCGGCAAGCTGCTCTCGAACTTCGACTTTACGACCGTGCCCACGGTATCGAAAGCGCATGTCACGGCGCTGGTCGAAGGCGATGGCTGGATCGACCAGGGCGCCAACCTGCTGCTGTTCGGACCGCCTGGCGTAGGCAAGAGCCACCTCGTGTGCGCCATCGGCTACGGGCTGATCGATCGCGGCTATCGGGTTCACTTCACACGTACCAGCGATCTGGTGCAACGGCTGCAAGTGGCACGCCGGGAGATGCGCTTGCCGGCCGAGATCGCCAAGTTGGATCGCTTTGACCTGCTGATTCTGGACGACCTGAGCTATGTCCGGCGCGATCAGGCGGAGACGTCGGTACTGTTCGAACTGATCGCTGCGCGCTACGAGAGGAAGAGCCTGGCATTGACGGCGAACCAGCCGTTCTCCGGGTGGGACCAGGTGTTTCCGGAGCCGGCCATGACGCTGGCGGCGGTGGATCGCCTTGTGCACCACTCGACCATCTTCGAGCTCAACGTGGAAAGCTATCGGCGACGAGCAGCATCGGCGGGAAACACTACCGCCAAGCCGAAAACGAAGGAAAAGAAGGATTAACAACACCTCGCTTCACCGGCCAAGATAATTGACGCCGACCGGCCAAGATAGTTGACGCCAACCAAATGGCGCACTTGGATTCGCGGCGGTGGGAACAGGCCCGGTGCAGGAATGGCGCTACACCTATAATCCCAACGGGCAGCTGCTGACGAGTACCGGACCGGCCAATGCTAATGGCAAGGCCGAATCGTCGAGCATGGTCTATTACGCCGACACCAGCACAAGCCACCACCCGCGCGACTTGGCAAGCGTGCGCAACAGCGTCGGTGAGGTCACCAGTTACCTCGAATACAGCGAGGATGGCTTGCCGACCAAAATCCAGCGCCCCAATGGCCAGATGGTTGGGTTTGAATATGACTCGCGCCAGCGCTTGGTATCCAGCACTGTTCGAGCGGCCAGCGGACCTGCCGAAACCACGCGCTATGAGTACGACCTTGTGGGCCAGCTGATCCGTCTGACCGCGCCCGACGGCTCGACGCTGAGCTACACGTACGACGATGCGCACCGCCTGATCGGCTTGCGCGATCGCGCTGGCAACAGCATCAACTTCACGCTCGACGCCATGGGCAATATCGTGCGCCAGGAAGTGAAAGATCCGAACGGCAAACTGGTGGCGCAGACCACGCGCGCCTTCGATGCGCTTAGCCGCTTGCAGCGCGAACAGAAAAGCGCAAAGGATCCCGGCGCGCGCTTCGAATACGATGCCGTCGGCAACCTGACGGCGAGCATTGATCCGCTGGGGCGCGTCAGCAAGGGAACTTACGACACGTTCAACCGTCTGATACAACAGATGCTCCCTGCGGCCGATGCCACGGGCAAGCCGGCGATGATCGACTACGCCTACACGCCGCAGGATCAGCTTGCCTCCGTGCTCGATCCGCGCCGCTTGCAAACGCGTTATGTGTTCAACGGACTGGGGCAGCCAACGGCGTTGATCAGCCCCGATACCGGCACCATGAGCACGCAGTTCGACGGCGCGGGGAGCGCGATAGCCAGCCTGGACGCGGCTGGCTGGACGCAAGACTGCCTATCGCTACGACGCGGCGGGTCGCGTGACCGGTATCGGCGCCAGCACGTTTGAGTACGGCGCGGTGGGCACGCCCGCAGCAGGCCGTATCACGGCGATGACGGATGAGGCTGGAAAAACAGTGTATGTCTACGACAGTATGGGAAGGCTGTTGAGGAAGGAGCAAACGAACGGAGCGGCTTCCCGGCGCTTTGTGACAGCCTACACCTATGGCAGCACGAGCAGCGCCGTGGGCCACGTGACCTCGATGACCTACCCCAGCGGCAATCGCATCGA
>NZ_WHJH01000111.1 GCF_011682145.1 Massilia mucilaginosa | reverse complement strand
TTGTCGGACTCGGAAAGCTTGGAAAGGTCGGGACGCGGGAGCTTGTTTGCCATGCCGCTATGATGAACGAAGCGTCCGGCGTTTACAACATGTATATTTCATCGTCACTCAGGCTGAACAGTTACGATTTTGCATAGGAGAACGCTATGGCAAAAGGTAGATTGCGTGCGGAAATGCGAGAAGTTGCAGCATGGGTTGACGATCTTCGTCAAACATTCGGGGAAGAATACATCGACAAGATTATCGCCGCAGGGATGAGGGGCCAACCGGTGTTCTCAGCATGCGAAAATGGACACGCAATTGGGACACCAGTACCTACAGGCGATAAAGTCATAAAGGACGAAAACGGAAATCCTTATATCCTCGTTAAAGCAGATGGAACACGGGAAAAGTACGACCCCGTATCGGATACGTTTGCGCCAGAAGATTCAGTGCCCCCTCGCCCGAAACCTTCTCGACGCCCCCGCGTTCGCTAGATTGCCATGCATCCCTACCGTAGGATGTGCGAGGGTGCCGGCACATCGTTCTTTATCAGTAGAAATTTGAAAAGAAGATTGACCCGGTCGCCGTCGTGATGGGCGAGCCTTCCGCCAAAGCGTGAGTTTCCTTATGTCGTTGCGCATTTCATGCTTATCGCGCGGCCGTCTGCCCCCTCAAAATTAGTCGTGATTTTAAGCTGACCACTCCATAACCAAGGAGTATCAGCCATGAGGGCACATCGAATTACCGGTAAATTCCGTGCGATCGCCGGTCCCGATGCCAGCAGGCTCGGATTTTGATGAGGACCGAGCCGCTTCCTGCCCGTTGTCTGGGCACTCAACTTCATTTTGTGTAGTCCGGACGGACTGCGGGCGTCAAAACGCCTCGATCCCGGCCTCCTTCAAGTAGACCAAACGCCGCAGATTGTATGCAGCGACTTTCCAATTGAGCTGCAACGTCGCGCGCGCCAGGCCGATGGTGCGCAGTGCCTTGCCTCCCAACTGCGCCATGCCGGCAAACACATGCTCGATGCGGGCACGGGTCTTGGCGATGCGATTGTTACGCCGCTCCTGGGCTGCCGAGATCGGCTTGTCCTTGCTTCCTTTGCGCTGGATGTGCATGCGCCAGCCCTGTTTGCTTAGCAGCTCTTCACGCTCGCCGTCGACGTAGCCCTTGTCGGCCAGGATGTTACGGTTCGTGTTGGCCGGATCGAGCACCTCTTCAAAGTGCAACGTGTCGTGCTCGCTGGCCGTGCTCACCTTGATTCTGCGTACCAGCTTGTAACGCTTGTCGGCATTGGCCGAGACCTTGTAGCCAAAGTAGGACTTGCCGTGCTTCTTGGTCCAGCGCGCTTCCATGTCCTTCTGACGGCGCTTGGCAGGTTTCCATTCGATGGGCATGGCGTTATCTTTCAACAGCGCCGTCTCCGTCTTGCTCAGCGACTGCTTTGGCGCCTGCACGATGCTCGCGTCGACCATCTGCCCGCCGCGCGCGATGTAGCCGTGTTTGCTCAACTGCCGGTTCACTGTCTCGAAGATGCTCTCGCTGGCGCCGGCCTGGATCAGGCGTTCTTTAAAAGTCCAGATCGTCGTCCGGTCTGGTATCTGGCTGCTTGAGCGCAGCCCCACAAATCGCTGGAAACTCAGGCGGTCGAGCAACTGGAATTCCATCTGTTCGTCGCTCAGGTTGAACAACTGCTGAATCAGCAAAAGGCGAACCATTAGTTCGGTTGGGAACGGGGGACGACCGCCGCGTTCGCGGCTGGGGCGCGGCGCTGCACGGTCCACTTCCTCCGCCAACGCGGCGAAGTCGACGTGCTGCTCCATCACCTGCAGCGCATCGCCCAGCTTGTTCAGCTTGGCTTCGCGCTCCTGGTCGGCAAACAGACTGGTTTTGATCATGAGGAAAGCGTCAGAATCGATGGTTCATCATCATGCCATGGACGGGGTGGTTTTTCGAGGTGCCCTTGGGTGGATTGCCCCTTGCGGGGGCGGGGGAGATGCGGGAGAGACGGTACCAAACCACCTCATAAATCTTCCGATGAGCATCAATAAATGTTGCTAAATTTAAAATGTTCTTGTGAAAATCGTGTATCATAATGAAAACTTTAATCCACAACGTCGCGGCACCGCTGGCGCTAACGCTTAGCGTCGAGCACTCAATATCAGCACGCTTTACCGTGGCAAAAGTTGGGGTCGTGGAGTATATGCAGTCTGGCGAAACCTCCCGCAAAGTCTGCAAGAAATTGACCTTTTTGTACTATGCTCGCTTACTAAGAAACGACATACGTAGCGGCGATGGAGTTGCTGCCTTTTGGGAAAGCATGGTCAAGCTTTTGGCAATGAGGTGCTTTACATTGTTAATGCCATGGAAGCGGATATTCAGGCCTCGGCTTGTTATTATCAATCGAATATTTATAATAGTTATTTCCTGAAATTTCATACTTTGAAAGAGATGCATCATGTTTTTAGATATATTTGTAAAGAAAGAGAGCATCTGGAACTATGAAACCTCTGCAACTGGAGGAGTGGGGTTAGGCTTCTTTGCGGCATCTGGCGGTTTGGTTCGATTGAAAGATCCGTCCGGAAAGTCGGTCGATTTGCATTACGGGGCTGTGGGCCTGGGATTATCCAAGGGGTTTAAAAGCCCAAAACTGCCAAAACTGCCAAAATTTCCGCAGCTCAATGTACAAAGTAAGTCAGGCGGGTTATCAACAACTGATTTTCCAGCCTTTGGAAATGTATTTGTAACGAAAACCCATACAAAGGACGACCTTACTATCGATGATATCAAAGGAATTTGCATCATTTGCGAAATTGGGGCTGGTTACATTGCAGGCTATTCAGCAACAGCTATTCTTGTGGGCATAAATCCAGCATACTTAGGGATGGGAAATGTGGGACCTGTACTCGCTGCTGCTTCTGCCAAGGGCATAATTATCATGCACGGGGTAAATGCGGGTCTGCAGATAGGTGGTGGGGTAACAGCAAGCTTGGCGTATTTGAGGTAATATGCGAGGACTTGTTAGTGGTGGCCAATACGTGCGAGTTACTGTCTGAAGTCAGGATCTATCCTATCCTTCTCAGGAAGGGATAAGGGTTGGTTCTCGGTCATGGCCTGCGGTTTGACTCCGGTGCGCTGGATCGTGGCGCCTGTTGCAGTGGCCACGGCCGCGCCTACATTGCTTCCGGTCACGTGCCGCTCTACGCTCAGTGCGCGGGTTCGTTCCCTCACCTGCGAACCACTGACGTGTCGTAAACCCTTCAGGCGACGACGGGTCTCCCTGAAGCGATTGCCAGATTTCGACGGTTATCGCCTTGCCATCGCGCCCGATTTCTTTGTTGGCCTCGTCGAAGCGGTCCACGCCCAATACCGTTGCCTTGAAAAAAGGCATCGTGAGTCGACGCTTTGCGGCGTCACTGTGGCACTGGCCGATGCGCTCGCTAATCGTCAAGGCGCCGGCTCGATCGTCATCACTGAGCGCATGTGTGCCCCCAAGTTGAGGGTTGGTCACACCGCCATCCTCGGACAGGTTGAGTTTGCCGTCCGCGCCCGTGTCGATATCAACGTCAAGCGGGAATGCGAACTCGGTCTTTCACCCACCAACGTCCTCACGGGAGCTGGCGGATCGAGTGGATCCACTTTGACCAGACTAGGCAGGCATGCAAATAGGGAAGCGAATAGCTCCCCTAGCAAATTATTAACACGATAAGACGTGTAACAATTGAAAGCGGCGCAAAAAAAATGCGTGCAGAGCCAGCAATGAGCTATCCATTTTAATGAACACAAGGAGTTGATGATGAGTATTTTGTCCGGATTAATACCACCCAAAACCTCAACTGGGAGTTTGATTTGGGGTATGGTTTTTTTCTGTGCTTCTGTAAGCTTGCTCTTATTTGGTTATTCGGGCATAAAAGACCGGGGCGAATTTATTAAATCCACATCGCGTGCGAATGGTATTGTTATTAGCAAAGAAAATGGTAAGTATCATGCCGATATACGTTTCAGCACTGAAAAAGGTGAGGTTGTAAACTACACCCAGCATGGCTATACATCGTTCGAGGTTGGGGAAAACGTTTCCGTTTTATACTACGCGCACGATCCTCGCAAGGATCCTAGCACAGATGCATTTGGTTCGTTATGGGGAGGCTCCATTACGCTATTCGTATTGGGACTTCTGACATTATTTTTTTCTTGGCTATCGATATTCAAGTCTAAGTATCGCATTTAGTATCAAGCCTTCCTGCCCGCCCAATAAAAAAGGCCCGCCGGGATACCGCGGCAACGGCGCGCAGCCGAGGCAGCATGCATATCTAGGGAAAATAGTGGAACCAAGTAGCAACGACCAATTGGGATCGCAGGTGAGCTAAAAATGATCACAGGTGAGCTAAAAATGATCATAGGTGAGCTAAAAATGATCATAGGTGAGCTAAAAATGATCGTAACTATTCAGCCGCTATGCAACTGATGGGATAGGCGCGCCGACAAATGCGCGCTGTAGCACTGCGAGCATGTTGTGGCCCTGTTTTCGCAGGGTATCGAGGCAAGAACGGATGACGCAGAAAT
>NZ_WHJH01000110.1 GCF_011682145.1 Massilia mucilaginosa | reverse complement strand
CGATCACGTCGTAGCTGTAGGTCTTGCGGCCGTTGCGTTTATCGTCGACCGCCAGCAGGTTGCCGCTCTCGTCGTACTGATAACGGCGCGCGATCACCGGCTCGGTGCTTGCGCCCACGCCCAGATGGCCGGCAACCTGCGCCAACAGCCGGCCCACCGGGTCGTACTGGAACTGGCTGGTCAGCGCACCCTGCGTGCGGCTGGTGGCCCGGTGCAGATTGTCGCGGTCGATATCGGTGATGACATCGCCGTCAATGTTGATCTGGTGCAGGTGTCCCGAACCGTAAAACAGGTTGTTCAGGACGCGTCCGTCAGGCAAGACCGTCTTGATCCGGTTGCCCAGCTCGTCATACTCGTGGCGCAGCTCGGTGCTGAAGTCGCGCGCTGTCGTCTGCTCGCCAACCAGCTGGCCCAGCGCATCGTAGCGCAGGTTCACTTCGGCGTCCGCATTGATGGCCTGGGTCATCCGTCCGACGGCATCGTAGGCGTAGCGCAGGCGCAATTGTTCGGCCTGGGTGTCGCCGGTGGTGCGCGAGATGAGCGTTTCGACCAGCTGGCCGCCGCTGTCGCGGCTGTAGTGGGTGTCGATGCGCGTGTACGCGTTGCGCTCGCCGCTGCCAAGTTCTTCCTTGGCGGTGAGCAGGCCGCTCTGGTCGTAGCGGTAACGCGTCAGGCGCGCATCGAAACCGGTTTCTTCGATCAGGCGATCAAAAGCGTCGTAGACGAAGCGGTGCGCGTCGCCGTTTTCATTGATCAGCTCGGCCAGACGGCGGGCATCGTCGTAGCGGTATTCCATCACGCCGCCACGCGCGTCGATGCGCTTGAGCGGCTGTCCATCGGTGTCGAGCACGTAGCTGGTGCGATTGCCGAGCGGGTCGATGTGCGCGATCAGGCGCCCGAGCGGATCGTACTCGTAGCTTTCACCGCCCTGGGCCTTGTCGGTCCCCGCAGGCCGGCCGAGCGGATCATAGTTGTAGAAGGTGCTGTTGCCGTTGGCGTCGGTGGCGCGCAGCAGCCGGCCCCTGTCGTCGTAGTTGAAATGGGTCGTGTTGTTCGAGCAATCGGTATAGCTGATCAGTTGTGCCGCGCGGTTGTAGTCGAGCCGCTTGACGCCGCCTGCCGCATCCGTCACGCGCACCGGCAAGCCGTTCGCATCGTACTGGTAGGACGTGCGCTGGCCCAGCGCATCGGTCACGCTGGCCAGGTTGCCAACGTCGTCGTAGCGCAGGGCGGTAGTGGCGCCGAGCGCGTCGGTGATCAGCGCCGGCTTGTCGAACCGGTTGTCGTAGACGATACCGGTGCCCTTGCCGTCGCTTTCGATGCGGGTGACGCGGCCGCGCTGGTCGTAGCGGTAGCTGACGCTGCGCCCGCCGGCATCGACGATGGCCAAAACGTTGCCGTCGCTGTCGAGACGGCGCGTGCTCACGCCGCCGGCAGCGTCCACCTTGCCGATGAAGCGCTTGCGGGCGTCGAAGCGGTAGCGTTCTTCGCGCCCCAGGTTGTCGGTGACGACGGTTTCCTGTTCCAGATAGCGAAGGCTCCACGAGCGGCCGTCGTTGACCCAGTTGCGGGTGACCTTGCCGCTGGCGGCGTACTCGTCGTATTCATAGCGCGATACCAGTCCGCCTGGCTGGCTGTGTTCGACCATCACGTGATTGCGATAGGCGAACTGGCGCATCACGACGCCCTTGCCGTTGCTGACCTTGGCCAGGTTGCCGCTTGCATCGTAGTCGTACGAGACCAGCAGTTCGGGATCGGTGTCGATCTCGGGCTCGGCCGGCTGCATGGCAATGCTGCGCAGGCGCGGGTAGCTGCGGTGGTCTTCAAACGCCAGCAGGAAGCTGCGCCCGGCGCTGTCTTCGACCCGCTCCGGCAACTGGCGCTGGTTGTAGGAAATGGTGATGCGGTTGCCGTTGGCGTCGATCTGGCCAACCAGACGGGCGATGTTACTGGCGGTGTCGGGCAGGGCGAACAGGTCACGTTCGCCTTTCTCGTCAACCAGTTCGAAGCAGCGCTCGTGCGTGCGCACCAGGGTGATTTTTTCGCAGGGCGAGTACAGCGAATCGCCGATGCCAGGTAACGAGAAGGTGATTTCGCGTGCGAAGGGAGCGAGCACGACAACGCTGTCGACGTTGATTTCCAGCGCAATCGACAGCGGTGTTTCCCAGCCGGAGCCGAGCCAGCCGGCCTGGCGCTGGGCGGAACTGTACGTGCGTTGCCAGATCAAGGGCAGCGCTGCCGGCAGGGTGAAGTCCAGGTCCATGGCGTCGGCGAGGAACTTGCTGCCGGTGATAGGACTGATGGGAGCGCCTACAGATGGCACGCATTTTACGCACGGTATGTTAGCCTGGCCTTCCTTCCGCGATTCGGTCTGCTTGGGCTTGGCAGCCTCCGGTTGCGCCGGCGCCGGTTTTGCCACGCTCGGCCCCTTGCCCGGCCCCTCGGCCGCTGCCGAGGTTTTGATCTTTAGTTTTGGGTGGCTCATCACGATCTGCTCGTTCTTCGCCAGCCAGGCGGCAAATCCCTGACCTAATTTGCCGCCGGCAATTTTTTTGAGCACTGCGGACGTGAGTTTGCCCGCGTACACCGCGGCGACCGCCCCCAGCAGCCCGATGATGAGGAAGAATTTGCCTTCTGCAAAAGACACTGCCGCCTGATTGATCATTTCGTGTCGTTTTGCACTTTGGCTAAGCGGCAGCATGCCGGCACGGACAGCTAAAGCGAAGCCGTCGATGATGGGCGAGAACAGCTTGGAGACCATGGGAACGAAGGCGATCGCCAGGTCATGCAAACCCACCAAGGCCATGATCGCCATGGCAATATCGATGCCCACCTGCGCGCCGACGACTGCGCCAGGTATCGCGCCGACGCCGCCGGCCAGGGCCCCAAGGGCACCGCCCACGGCGCCACCCAGGACAGCGCCACCGCCAAGATACATGGCAATTTCTTTGGCTACGCCGATCAGGATCGGTCGGACCATGCTGAAGTCGAGCCCCTCGACCGTCGCCGATAACCGTGCTAATACAAGGTGGTTCGAGGTCTCCAGCGCCTGCTCTACCGCCATGATGATACGGCCTTGCGGAAATTGCTCCGCCACATCGCGCATGCTGGGCAAAGGATACGATTTGGACAAGCGTTTCAGGCGTTGATGAAAATCGTCGACCGCCTTCGCGCCGCTCGGCAGGTAATTCCGCTCCAAGTCGTTCAGGACTCTGCCGAATTGCGGGAAGTCTTTAGAGAGGTCAACATTGAACATGGAGCGGATCTTTCTTCGGGGGTAACAGAAATCAGCGGGGTTGATATTTGGAATGCAATCTTGTGCGTGCGCCATTTTATACGATATTGAACGGCCAACTCGAAAACCGGATGGTCGATGACGACGGTTTCCTGTTCCAGATAGCGAAGGCTCGACGAGCGGCCGTCGTTGACCCAGTTGCGCGTGATCTTGCCGCTGGTGGCGTATTCGTTGTATTCATAGCGCGATAGCAGTCCGCCTGGCTGGCTGTGTTCGACCATGACGTGGTTGCGATAGGCGAACTGGCGCATCACGTCGCCCTTGCCGTTGCTGACCTTGGCCAGGTGCCGCTTGCATCGTCGTCGTACGAGACCAGCAGTTCGGGATCGGTGTCGATCTCGGGCTCGGCCGGCTGCATAGCAATGCTGCGCATGAGCGGGTGGCCTCGGTGGTCTTCAACTGCCAGCAGGAAGCCGCGCCCGGCGCTGTCCTCGACCCGCTCCGGCAATTGGCGCTGGTTGTTGGAAATGGTGATCCAGTTGCCGTTGGCGTCGATCTGACCAACCAGACGGACGATGTTGTGGGTGCTGTCGGGCAGAACGAACAGATCGCGCTCGCCTTGGTCGTCGGCCAGCTCGAAGCAGCGCTCGTGCATGCGCACGAGCGTGATTTTTTGGATGGTGAATATTGCGATTCACCGATGCCGGGCAACGAGAAGGTGAAACGAGAAGGTGATCTCGCGTGGGAAATCATCGCAACATCTGCAAGGCCGACTTCGGGCTTCCTAATATACCCGTGTTAGTTCGTAAGCTCTGACCTCGTGCCTCTAAGAACGTAATCTCGCGTGAAAGGAGATCGAAATGTCCGCTAAGGTGACTTGGGCACCCATGATATGCCCACGGTGGTTTGTAGGCACCGATCCGTGCAGCTGTGTTTGATTACCTAAAGCTGTGCAATATTCATTTCCGCAAGGGCTTCGCCAAGAGGTAGCGACAATTCTGCGTCAATAGCTGCCCACTCGTTGAGATCAAGTTTTCGCAGCAACGCAACCAACTTTTCAGTTCCATTGAAATGCATGACATCCCAAATTATGTCAGCGTCAAATCCATTTTCTGGATCACCTTGTTCTAACAGCGTCCTGATCTCTCCCGAAGCTTTTCCTTGGTAATCGTCTATTTCCGGATGCAGGCTGATAAGTTCCGCGTCCAACATTGCGCAAATAAATAAGAATACGCTCTCACGCCATTCTGAAGGCGTGGCGCCGTATTCCCCGCCATGCACTTTGGATAACATTGAACTTAGAGAAGCATCATCTAGCCCTAACACAATAACTTGACGTTGCACATCTCTATCGAATTTAATCACAAGCGTCCTCAAAGCGTAACTGTTCAGTCTGAATGACCAGCGCAATCAACAGTTGTAAACTCTTGGCAATTGCCGCATCCGGTAGGCATGCCACCGAAACCGCCCCGTCTCGATCTTACCAAGCTGTCCGATACCGACAAAGGTAAGCGGTCTATTTACCCCACCTTCCATTGCTAATTTTCGGCATCCAGAATCGGTACTCCATCAACTCAGGAGTCACGAACATGCAAGAGCCAACGAAGCACGAACTCTGGCCGGCGCGCCTGCAG
>NZ_WHJH01000010.1 GCF_011682145.1 Massilia mucilaginosa | reverse complement strand
GAACAATACCGCTGGAAGCGCCAGTAGGCGTCACACGCACAGGCACAAATGCTGGTGACAACTGCGCTTCGCCCAGCCGCCGCGCCCAGTAGCTGACCTGGCGCTGAGAGACACCGTTCTCAATAGCAAATGCGCGCTGGGACAGGCCGCTTGCCTGCCACCGTGCCACGCGCTCTTGCCACTCGTTAATTTGCTCCACATTTGCCACCATATTTCTCCTCGAAATTGAAGAAAGGAGTGTGGCCGCAACGTTCAGGAATTCATAGATGGGTGGGCTGGATGCTTACAGTCTATCAGCCTGCTTCGAGCACTCAATCATAGGCAGAATCATACGAGGGACGCCGTCATTCATGGAGGCAGTAGACAACTATGCAGAGCATGGAACCCGCGGCGGATACAGTATTCCGTTTCGCTAGCTGTCAGACTTTAAGCTAGCGGCGCATACTCCAGCGGCCCGATGCCTACCAGCTCAACTTCCCCGTCAGCATCTGCCAATACATCACCCAATCGCCCATGAACGAATACAGCGGCCGCGCAAACGAGGCCGGCCGGTTCTTTTCATAGAAAAAATGCCCGATCCAGGCACCGCCGTAGCCGGACACCAGCGCCGCCAGGACCCACCACCCATTCATGCTCACCACATACTGCGCGAGCGCCCCGAGCGCCGACGTGCTGCCGATGAAATGCGCGCGCCGGCACAGCAGATTCGCATGCTGGCTCAGGTAGTAAGGATAAAACTCGGCAAAACTGGCGTGACGGGTCGGCATGCGGCTCTCCTGGGGGCCTCTACGCGGGCACGGGCGCGCTGGCGAAGCCGAACAGCGCGTCCAGCACGGCATCCGGCTGCTCGGCCATCAGCTGGTGCCCGGCATCGACCTGGACGATCTTGCCATGCTTGATTGCCGACGTCAGCACCTTGGTCGAGCGCGGCGGGGTCATCATGTCCTTGCTGCCGAAAATGAACAGGGTCGGGCAGGTCACCGCTTGCGCCGCGACCTGGCCGTTGGCGTAGGCATTGCAGGCGTAAAAATCGGTGTAGAACAACTGGTCCGGATTGAGGGCCGACATGCGCTGCATCAGCTTGCGCGCGCCGCCCATCGTGTAAAACCCCGGCCCGGGGCACGATGGTTTTTGCGCGATCGACGAATGCGAGAAGATGTTGACCATGTCGATCGCGGCCTGCTCGTTGTTCTTGGCCGTATCGAGCAGCGCGTCGGACACCTTCATCGGATAGGTGGTGCCCAGCAGCGCCAGATGGGTGACCCGGCGCGGGGCCTGGAACGCCGCTTCGAGCGCGATCAGGGAGCCCATGCTGTGGCCCGCCAGGATGGCGCGTTCGACCCCGGCGGCGCCCATCAGCGCCAGCAGCCAGGCCGCCATCTCTTCGACGCTGTGCAGGGCCGCGCCCTTGCTGCGCCCGTGGCCGGGCAGGTCGACCGCCAGCACGTTGAAGCCATGGTGCGCAAAATAGCGCGACTGCAAAGCCCACACCGAATGGTCGTTCTGGGCGCCGTGGATGAAGACGATGGTCGGCTGGTTTGCGTCAAAGGCTTTGCCGCCGGTGTAGCAGTAGGCGTCGAAGCCGGGCAGGTGATACATCATCTCAGGCTCCCTTCTGCGACAGTTTCAGGCCGCGCGCCAGGTCTTCGATCAGGTCGTCCACGTTTTCCAGTCCGATCGACAGGCGCATCGTGCCTTCCTTGATGCCGGACGCCGCCAGTTGTTCGGTCGGCACGCGGAAGTGGGTGGTGGACGCCGGATGGATCACCAGCGACTTGGCGTCGCCCACGTTGGCCAGGTGCGAGAAGATCTTGAGCGCGTCGACGAAGCGCCGCCCCGCCGCGCGGTCGCCTTTGAGGCTGAACGAGAACACCGCGCCGCAGCCCCTGAGCAGCAGGCGCTTGGCCAGCGCGTAATCGGGATGCGACTCCAGTTCCGGATACGACACCGCTTCCACCGCGGGATTCGACAGCAGGAATTCGACCACCTTGCGCGTGTTGGCCACATGGCGGTCCATGCGCAGGCTGAGCGTTTCGATCCCCTGCAGGACCGCGAACGCGTTGTGGGGGCTCATCACGGCGCCAAAATCGCGCAGGCCTTCGCGCCGCGCGCGCAGCGAAAACGGCGCCACGGTCGATTCCTCGGCGAACACCATGCCGTGGAAGCCTTCGTACGGCTCGCACAATTCGGCAAAGCGCCCGGTCTTGTCGTAGGCGGCTTGCCAGTCGAAGCTGCCGCCGTCGACCAGCAAGCCGCCGATGGCGGTGCCGTGCCCGCACAGGAACTTGGTGGCCGAGTGGAACACCAGATCGGCGCCGTGATCGAACGGGCGCAGCAAATACGGCGTGGTGAAGGTCGAATCCATCATCAGCGGCAGATGATGGTCGTGGGCGATGGCCGAGACGGTGGCGATATCGAGCACGTCGAGCCCCGGATTGCCCAGCGTTTCGGCGAACAGTACCTTGGTGTTGGGGCGGATCGCGGCGCGCCAGGCATCAGGGTCGCGCGGGTCCACGAACGTGGTCTCGATGCCGAAGCGCTTGAGCGTGTAGGCCAGCAGGTTCTGCGAGCCGCCGTACAGCGCGCGCGAGGCGACGATGTGCGAACCGGCGCCGGCGATGGTCACCAGGCCGAGGTGCATCGCGGCCTGGCCGCTGGCGGTGGCAATGCCGGCCACGCCGCCTTCGAGCGCGGCGATGCGCTCTTCCAGCACGGCGTTGGTCGGGTTCGAGATGCGCGAGTACACATGGCCGGCGCGCTCCATGTTGAACAGCGACGCCGCGTGGTCCGAGTCCTTGAACGCGAACGAGGAAGTGAAATAGACGGGGGTGGCGCGCGCGCCGGTGGCCGGGTCGGGCGCAGCGCCGGCATGCAGCGACAGGGTGTCGAAGCCGGGATATTGAGGTCCGCTCATGGTGGGCTCATCTCATGGAAAAAGGATGGGCCGAATCG
Source organism: Massilia mucilaginosa (assembly GCF_011682145.1). Taxonomy (GTDB): domain Bacteria; phylum Pseudomonadota; class Gammaproteobacteria; order Burkholderiales; family Burkholderiaceae_D; genus Telluria_A; species Telluria_A mucilaginosa. Next base: position 159,542 of record NZ_WHJH01000010.1, on the reverse strand, counting down.
TAGCACGCATGCGTTGCACAAAAGCGTGGTTTGCTCGCTAAAATGGTGCAAATGCCAATCGGGCACGCTCGCCAGTGCCATGATCAATCGCAATGCTGGATTTTTTGCCAAGCTTACGCTACAGTCGGAGCTAAGGCTTATAAACGACATCCCTTATAACCTCACCACATCAGGCGGCCACCATGAAAGTCTCAGAAATCCTTCAAGTGAAGGGCAACATCCTCTATACCGCAACGCCCGAGATGCTGCTCGTCGATGCCGTCAACACCATGGCCGAAAAGGACATCGGATCGCTGGTGGTCATGGAGTTCGGCGACCTGGTCGGCATGCTGACCTTCCGCGAAGTCATCAAGGTGCTGCACAAGAATAACGGCGCGGTCGGCGCGGGCACGGTGCGCAAGCACATGGACGACCATCCGATCACCGTCACGCCGGACACCGAAGTGAACGAAGTGCGCCGCATGATGCTCGAAAAGCACGCGCGCTACCTGCCGGTCATGAACGCCAAGACCCTGCTCGGCGTGATTTCGTTCTACGACGTGGCGCGCGCGGTGCTGGAAGCGCAAAGCTTCGAAAACCGCATGCTCAAGGCCTACATCCGCGACTGGCCGGCCGAAACCGCGCAGGAAGACTGATGTGACCCTCGCCCCGGGCGCGGCGCGCCGCTTCAGGCAGGTGGACGTGTTCACCGGCGTCGCCTTCAAGGGCAACCCACTGGCCGTCGTGCTCGATGCCGACGGCCTGTCCGACGCCGACATGCAGGCCATGGCGCGCTGGACCAACCTGTCCGAAACCACCTTTGTGCTCACGCCGCGCGATGCGCAGGCCGATTACCGCGTCCGCATTTTCTCTCCCGATACCGAGTTTCCCTTCGCCGGCCATCCCACCCTGGGCACGGCGCACGCCTTGCTGGAGGCGGGCCTGGTGCCACGCCGCGCAGGCACCCTGGTGCAGGAGTGCGGCGTGGGGCTGGTGCCGATCGGGATCGGCGCCGGCGGCACACTGGCGTTTCGCGCACCGGCGGCCAGCCTGGTGCCGCTGGCGCACCAGCACCAGCCATTGCTGGCGCGGATGTTGCCAGGCACCGCGCTTGACGCGCACTGCACGCCGCTGATCGCCACCATGGGCATCGCGTGGTTGGTGGTGCGTTTGGCAAGCGCGCAAGCGTGCCTCGATGCGCGTATCGATGGCGCCGCGCTGCAGGAACTGACGCGGCTCGGCGTGACGGGTGTGGCGGTCTACGGTCCGCATGACGCAGATGGTCCGGCCGATTACGAGGTCAGGGCGCTGTTTACCAAACACGGAGCGCTGGTCGAGGACCCGGTCACCGGCAGCGCCAATGCCTGCATCGCGCGCGTGCTGCAGGCGCAGGGCTTTCCCGATGGCGGCGAGAGCAGCCGCGCCTACAGCGCGCGCCAGGGCACCTGCCTGCAATGCGATGGCCGCATCGCGGTCACCTGGACCGATGGCGAACCGTGGATCGGCGGCCAGTCGGTCACGGTGATCGATGGCGTCGTGCGCGTTTAGCCTGTGTCGAATCACTTTGCCTATTTGATCATGCCGGCAATCCTGTCCGATCACGGGTTCGACTCGACGCCCACCATGCGTGCGTCGGCCGACGGCCGATGGATCAGTTATAGCGGCATGCTGAAAGGCAGTGACAAGAAGCAGTACTGGCTCTACGACCGGCGCAGCAATTCGGAACGACTTGTGTATGAGCATCCGGCATGGGGCGGCGGGATCCCCGTCTTTTCTCCGGATAGCCGGTATCTCGCCATCAGCGCGAACTACGACAGTCGTTGGGACAGCGTTAGCCTTGCCGGCATATTTGTGTTTGACACCGCAGCTGCGCGCTGGTTATCCATTAAATTGCCCACAAAAATACCCATCGAGGATGCATGGGCGTCGACCGACTGGTCACAGGATGGCAAGACGCTGTTGATCATGGTGCGCGCTATGTCAACCAGCGATGAATCGCGCTATTTTGGCTTTGATCCCGTCAGCGGGAAAATTGAAAAACTATCGGGCCAATACGATGCGCGGGCATATCGCCACGACTTCAAGCGTGGCACGCAAGCCATTCCTGCCGCCGAGGAACTCTTGCCACAATCGCATGTGGCGCTCGACTCGGCGTGGTCGTCGGACCGGAAGTGGCACGCCTATTTTGACAAGCGCCAGGAAAGCCGGCCTTACCAGCTTGTCGTTGCGAACAAGGAAGGCGTGATCAAGGCGGTTGCGGTGGGGCGTTATAGTCAGTGCGAAGGTCACACGCTGGCCATCAGTGGCTGGCTCGATGAGCGGTACCTCGTGTACGGGAACGGGTTGACGAAGTACGCCATTTTTGATGCGGAAACGGGCGATACGGCGGAGTTGTTCGGCGGCAGCGACACGCTGCACGCGTTCACTTGGTAAGACGAGTTCATTTTGAATCAATATGCACGCGTCTACGAGCTGCTGGCATGGCCCGACGCGCTGCGCCGCTGCGCCGCAGGCGAGATTGCGCTGCCCATCGGCCTCGCCGAGGCGCCGGCATACTGGTATGGCTTCCCGCCGGCCCTGATTCCGCTCTGGAGCGAGCCGTCAGGCCCGGTCTATTACGGCTGCTGGAAGCACTGGTTTATCGAGCGTGAGCCGACGTTCGTGAAGGCCTACGTGGAGTGCCCCTGGACCACGCGGGAGGTTGCCCGCACGCCCGCCCAGCTGTTTGCGCTCGCGGCAATCAGCGCCATCGTCGATGGCGACGCGGTCACGCCGCAGGTCGAGGCATTCGCCAGGGCGGTCGGCATCGACAACCTAGGCCAGCTCGACAGCGTATCGCTCGACAGCGGCGACGATGCGGCAGGCCTGGTCCGGCTCGACCAGTTCGCGGCCGATGTGCCGCTGGCGTGTTGTGGCGACCCGTCCGCGTATGGCGGCAGCTTTCCGCTGTCCACGCAGCCGCCGCCCGTGGACGCGTTTGCGCGCACCAGCCAGTTCGAACTCGATATCGATGCGCTGTCAGGCTGGCTTGCGGACCCAGAGTGTCCGCCTTGGCTCACACGCGGCCGCGGCCACGGCTGGCGCTGTGCCGTGGCTACATCGCGCAGGGTGCGTTCGGCCTGGCCTGGCTGACCCTCAACGCGCGCGGCTGGTCCATTGGCGAGGCGCGTACAGCCATCGTCGAACTGGCGGCAGCGGCGGCCGATCCGCAGTTCGACCTGCTCGCCTCGGCGTGGCTGGCGGTTGCCAGCGACAGCGCCGGCGGATATTGATCGTTCGACCGCGCTCACTCCAGCGCCGTCGCCATTTTCTCGCCAAAGGTCCGGCGCCAGTCCCTGGGACTGACTTGAAACCGTTTCTTGAAGTGCTGGCGGAACGAGATCGGCGTCTGGAACCCCGCAAGATCCGAGATTTTTTCGACTGGCAGCGAGGTCGTCTCCAGCAGATCGCGCGCGCGCTGCAAGCGCTCGTTCACCAGCCAGTCGACCAGGGTCATGCCGGTCGCCTTGATGAAGTGACGGGTGAAGGTACGCCGGCTCATGGAGGTGCGCGCCGCCAGCTCGTCGATGCTGTGCGAGGCGCCCAGGTGTTCGCGCAAATAGTCGAGCAGGCGGTTGACCTGGGCATCCTGGGTCGAGACGGCCATCGGTTGCTCGATGAACTGCGCCTGCCCACCCTCGCGGTGCGGTGGTATGACCATGGTGCGCGCGACTTTATTGGCGATTTTGGACCCGTAATAGGCGCGCACGATGTACAGGCAGCAGTCGAGCCCGGCTCCAGTGCCTGCTGACGTGATCAGTTTGTCCTCTTCGACATACAGGGCATTCATATCGAGCCGCACGCGCGGAAAACGTGCGCTGAAATCCTTTTCGCCCATCCAGTGCGTCGAGGCGCTTTTGCCGTCGAGCAGGCCGGCATAGGCGAGCGCGTACGCTCCATAGCACAGCCCGACGACGTGGGCGCCCCTGGCATGGGCGCGCCTCAAAGCCGCCGCCAGCTCCGGCTCGGGCGGCGCGTTCAAGTCGTCCCAGCCCGGCACCACCACGATGTCGGCTCCATCGACGAGTTCGAGCCCGCCATCGGGATGCATGGTCAGCGCGCGTTCGGCGACCAGGGGCCGGGCGCCGGCGGACACGATCTTCAGGTCGAACAGCGGTCCTTCGGACAGCGCGGCGTTGAAGATCAGATACGGCACGGCGAAGTGGAACGGGCTGAAGTTGGGATAGACGATCAGGGCGACGACAGGCGTTTTTGTTGTCATGATGAGTAGAAGAGAGGTATCTGGCCCGATAGTGTCGATAAATGGCTTGCGGGTCAATTTTATCGGTAAAGCGATGCGCCCACAATACTGCTACCGAACACAACCTCAATGGAGCAGCAACATGCAACGAGTAAAAGCGCTAGTCATCGCCTTGACCCTGACCTTTGGCACGGCGGGCGTCTCCGTCCATGCCGCCACCCCTGGCGCGCCGGCGGCGGCCACGCCAACGGTGCAGGTGCAGCAAATCCGTAACGCGACCGCCAGGATCAGCTATGCCGGCAAGACCTTCCTGGTCGATCCGTTCCTGGCGAAGAAGGGCACCTATCCCGGCTTTCGGGGAACCTTCAACAGCGAGCTGCGCAACCCGATGGTCGACTTGCCGATGCCGGTGAAAGAGATCATGAAGGGTGTCGACGCCGTGATCGTCAGCCATACGCACCTCGACCATTGGGACGGCGGCGCGCACCAGTTCATCCCGAAGGCGATGCCCTTGTTCGTGCAGCACGAAGCCGACGCCAAGCTCATTCGTGGACAAGGCTACACCAACGTCCGCATCCTTGGCGAGAACACCGACTTCGAAGGCGTGCGCCTGACCAAGACCGGCGGCCAGCACGGCACCGCAGAGATGTACGCCAAGCCGCCGGTGGCCGAGGCGCTTGCCGAGGCGATGGGCATCGTGTTCCAGGCGCCCGGTGCGAAAACGATATACATCGTCGGCGACACCGTATGGCGTGCGGAAGTCGACCAGGCCCTGGCAAAATTCAATCCCGAAGTCATCATCGTCAACGCCGGCGACGCCCGCATGGCCGGCTTTGCCGGATCGATCATCATGGGCAAGGACGATGTGCTGCACGCTTACCAGGCGATGCCGAACGCGACGATTATTGCGGTGCACATGGATGCGATCAACCACATGACCCTGAGCCGCAAGGACCTCCGGGATCATGTCAAGCAACACGGCATCGGCGACCGGGTGCGCATTCCGGCCGACGGCGAGATCCTGAAGTTCTGAGCGCCGGCGAGGCTCAGGCGGGGTCGTTCGACTCCGCCAGTGCCGCATGCGCGGGGGTGAGCTGGTCGCTTGAACTGATCAGGGTGGCGCGCCCGGTATCGATCATCGCCTGCGCGCCCAGGTGCAGCTTTTCGATCAGCTCGGCGTTGTCCGCTCCCGGCTTGGGCCGCAGCGCGCTCCAGCCGTTGCGGCCATTCGCCTTGATCCAGTACAGGGCGGCGTCGGCCAGTTCGACCAGGTGTTCCCAGCTCACGCGCTTGCTGTCGTCGAGGTACAAGCCGCTTTCGGCCAGCCCCACCGAGCAGGTCAGCGCGACCGTGATGCCGTCGCCCAGGTCGAACACGTGGCTGGCCACCGCGCGCCGGATGCGTTCGCCCAGAACCGGCACGAACTGGCGCGTGCTGGGCCGGCACACCAGCAGGAATTCTTCGCCGCCCCAGCGCACAATGTAGTCGCCCACCCGCACCTGCGCGCGCAGCACGTCGGAGACCTGCTGCAGCACCCGGTCGCCCGCGCGGTGGCCGTAGGTGTCGTTGATGCGCTTGAAGTGGTCGATGTCGACCAGCGCGAACAGCAGCGTGTTGTCGCCCGCGCCGGTGCGCTTGTTCTCGCGCTCGTAAAACGCCAGGTCGGCCGGAATCTGATTGCTCAGGTAGCGCCGGTTGTGCAGCCCGGTCAAGGGGTCGGTCTGGCTGGCCAGTTCCAGCGCGCGGTTGGCCACGTGCAGCTGTTCGGTGCGCTCGGCCACTTGCAGTTCCAGCGCGGCGCGCTGCTTTTCGTGCGCGCGCCGCTGCAGCCGGTAGCCGCCGTACACGGTGCCGCCCAACAGGGCCAGCAGCAGGCCGTAGAACCAGCTCGTTTCGTAGAAATGCGGGGCGATGCTGAAGTCGAAGCGCGCCGGCAGCTTGTTCCAGACGTCGGCATTGTTGCTGGCCTTGACCTCGAAGGTGTAGGCGCCGGCCGGCAGGTTGGTGTAATTGACCGAACGCGGCGCCCCGGCCGCCAGTTCGCGCCAGTCCTTGTCGTAGCCGTGCAGGCGGTAGCGCAGCACCACGCTGGCCGGGTCCTGGAAGGAGAGGGCGGTAAATTCGAAAGCCATGTCGCGCGCATCCTCGCGCACGCGCATGCTGCCGGCCTGGCCCTGGCGGATGTCTTGCCAGGTGTCGAGCACGCGCACCCGCTCGATCACGGCGGTCGGCGCGGTCATGTTCTTGGTCAGGCCCATGGTGTCGAGCGTGACCACGCCGTCGCGGCTGGGCAGCCAGAGCGTGCCCGCCGGGTCGATGAAACCCTTGGCGGTGCCGGCGCCGTTGCAGCAGTAACCCTGCTCGCCGCTGCGCCGGTCGCCGCGTTCGTTGAGGATCATCTCGGCGTTGACGCTGCGCGACTGGCCGTTCTGCACCCGGCGCATGTCGGCCACCGGCACCCGCAGGATGCCGCGCAGCCCGGCCGACCACAGGTAGCCGGCCGCGTCTTCGGTCAGGAAGAAGGGCGCGTTCGGCGGCAGGCCTTCGGCGGCGGCGAACTTGCGCCAGCGGCGCCCGTTGAACAGGTACAGCTCCTCGGTCAGTGAACCGAGCACCAGCGAGCCGTCGCGCAGCTCGGTGATGGCGGTGATGTCCATGCCCGGCTGCAGGCCGCTGTCGAGGCCGATCTGCTCCATGCGCTCGCCGCGCAGTTCGTACAGCCCGTCCTGGGTGGTCACCAGCAGGCGGCCGTCTTTCAGTTCGCGCACCTGGCGCGCGCGCACGTCGTGCAAACCCTCGTTCTTGCCGAATTTGGTGAGCGTGCCGCCGGCCAGGCGGAACACGCCTTCGCTGGTCGGGAACCAGATCACGCCGTTGCGGTCGCGCACCACGCCGTTGATCTGCGCCGCCGCCATCGGCGCGAACAGGGGCGGCGCTTCGACTTTGCCGTCTTTCCACAACACCAGCCCGCGCCGGGTGCCGATCCAGACCCGGTCGGCGTCGGCCAGCAGGTTGTAGGCGTGCGGATGGGGCAGGTCGCTGCCGCTCAGCACCTGGCGAAAGCGCCCGTCGCTGTACACGCTCAGGCCGTCGCTGGTGCCGACCCAGGTGCGCCCGTCCGGCGCGCGCGCCACCGACCAGACGATCGGTTCGGTCAAGCCTTCGGCCGCGGCCAGGCGCCGGGTCGAGCCGTTCCACAGGCGCACCAGGCCCTGCCACTGGCTGCCCAGCCACAGGTTGCGCTCGCGGTCTTCGAAGGCCGCCAGCACGCCCTTGAACGCGGCCGGATTCTTTTCGGGGATGATTTCGGTCGCCTTGCCATCGCGGATGCGCGCCATGCCGGCGTTGCTGGCCACCCACAGGTTGCGGTCGCTGTCCTGGTACAGCATGGTCGTCGGCGAACTTTGCAGCACCGCTTCATCGCTGGCCGCGATCAGTTCCGCGCCTTCGCGCGCATACAGGCCGACGCTGGTGCCGACCCAGATTTTCCCTTGCGCCTCGGCCAGCCGGGTGACCACGCCGCGGCGCAGGCCGGCCGGCAGGGCGATCAGTTCGGTGTCCTTGCCGCGGCTGTGGAAAATGCCGCCGGCGCCGCCGATATACACGCCGTCGGCGCTTTTCAGCAGGGCGGTGGCGGGAGCCGGGCTGCCGGGACGATGCACCAGCTTGCCGCCCTCGTAGTCGAACACGCCGCTGCTGGTGGCCACCACCAGCCGGCCCTGGTCCTCGACCATAGCGTGGATATCGAGTACCGGGAATTGCAGCGGGTCGGCCGGCGCGATGGCGCGGAACACGCCGTTCTCGACCACCGTCAAGCCCTTGTAGGTGCCGATCCAGACGCGCCCGGCGCTGTCGGCCAGCAGGCTGCGGATCCACACGCCGGCCATGGCCGGCTGGTTTTCAGGCGAATAATTGGTAAACCGCACGCCGTCGAAGCGCGCCAGCCCGGCCTGGGTGGCGATCCAGATGTAGCCTTGCTGGTCCTGGGCGATCGCTTGCACGCTCACCTGCGGCAGGCCGCTCTGGATCGACCAGCTGGTGCGCACGACATGGTGGAAGGCTTTGTCGGGGTCGAGCGCCGCCGCCGGCTGGCACAGCGCCAGCCCCGCCAGCAGCAACGCGCACGCCGCGCGCCGCGCCAGGGTCGGGAAGCGCCGCGAAATAATGGTACTCATGCATTCATTCAAGTTGGCGCCCGTCCATTGCAAAGCATGAGGACGATAGTACGTGAAGGCGGGCGCGCACGGTGCGAATACAGCGGCATGATCCGCCTCTGTTGCCGATGTGCAACGATTGCTTGCTGATAGGCTATTTTAGCGGGGGCGTACCCATGGGCCGGCCATCGGCTCGGGCGGCGCCGGTCCCGCTTTCTTCGTTGAGCCACTCGTACAGCGCCGCCGTGGCCATCGGGCGCGCGAACAGGAAGCCTTGCGCCAGCGGGCAGCCGAGCGACTGCAAAATGGCGGCCTGGCGTTCATCCTCGACCCCTTCGGCGATCACCGACAGGCCCAGGTTGCGCCCGAGCTGGATGACCATTTCGGCAATGCTGCTGCCGCGCGCCGAATGCGTGATTTCGGTGACAAACGCGCGGTCGATCTTGAGCCGGTCGACCTGCAGCCGCTGCAAATACGACAGCGACGAGAAACCGGTGCCGAAATCGTCGATCGCGATCGACACCCCGGTGTGCTTGATCTGGCCCAGCATCTTGATCAGGAGGTCCGGCTCTTCCATCGCCATCGACTCGGTGATTTCGAGTTCGATGAATTCGGGCGGGGCGCCGGTTTCTTCCAGCGCCGAACGCAGCATGTCGAGGAAGTAGGGGTGGCGGAACTGCACCTGCGAGACGTTGACCGACATCGTGAACTGGCGGTGCCCGGCGTCGCGCAGGCGCACCAGTTCGTGGCAGGCGCTGCGCAGCACCCACTCGCCGATGTCGATGATCAGGCCCGAATATTCGGCGATGGGGATGAAGCGGTCCGGCGAAATGTAGGTGCCGTCGGGGGTCTGCCAGCGCAGCAGCGCTTCGGCGCCGACCGGGCAGCGCGCCGTCAGGTCCATCTGCGGCTGGTAGACCACGAACAGCTCGCCCTTGGCGAAACCGGTGCGCAGCGCGTGCATCATGCGCACCCGTTCGCGGATTTCCACGCCCATGCTGCGCGAAAAATAGAAGTGGCCGGCGCGCTGCTGGGTCTTGGCGCGCTTGAGCGCGATGTCGGCGTCCTTGAGCGCGTCGGCGCCGCTGCCGTCGTGTTCCGACAGGCGCACCAGGCCCAGGGTGGCCGACAGCTGCACATCCTGGCCGTCGATCGAGAACGGGGTTTCGAACAGCGCCAGGATGCGCACCGGATTGACGGCGGCGGCGTCGCCCAGCACGCAGAAAATATCGCCGCCGATGCGCGCCACCGTGAGCTGCTGGCCGAGGCGCTGCTGCAGGCGGCTGGCGACGGCCACCAGCAGCATGTCGCCGAACTGGTGGCCGAGGGCGTCGTTGGTCTCGGCGAAGTGGTCGAGGTCGACCAATGACAGGGTGGCGTCGTCGCGCGCGGGACCGGCCAGGGTGGCGTCGAGGATTTCGACCAGGCGCGTGCGGTTCGGTAGCTTGGAGAGCTGGTCGTAGAAGGCGGCGTTGTGCAGGTGGCTGACCAGCTCCACGTTGTCCAGTCCCACCGCCACGTTGCTGCAAAAGACTTCCAGCAGGCGCTGGTCGAGTTCGCCCAGCACGCGCCCCGGCGCCAGGAAGGCGGCGAAATCGCGGCTCGATTTCCCGGCGAAGAACAGGGTCACCGCGCCCGGTTCGTAGATGTTGCGGCGCTGCGCCAGGGTCCGCTCCATGGCTGCGGCGACGGCGCTGTCTTCGAGCGCGGTCAGCTTGGCGGCGCCGAGGCGGCGGTACACCCCGGCCGTGGCCATGATGTGCAGTTCGCGGCAGCGCCCGTCCGGGCACTCCTGCACGCACAGCACCCCGTTCGGCTCGACTCCGAGGATGTCGGCGATCTGCGCCAGTACCCCGGCGGCGAAGTTCTGCACGCCGTGCAGCGCCATCAGCTCGGTGCTGGCGCGCACCACGCGATCGAGCCCGCGCCGGTTGGCGCTGATCGCGCGTATCTGCTCGTACGAGCGGATCGCCGCCGTCACCGTCGTAAACAGCTTGATGCGGGTCAGTTCGGACTTGGTCTTGTAGTCGTTGATGTCGAAATCGCGGATGGCGTCGATTTCGGGCGCGTAGCCGGGCTGCCCGGTGCGCAGGATGATGCGCACGTCGGCCAGCTTGAGCGTTTCGCGGATGTAGCGCACCAGGTGCAGGCCGGCGTCGTCCTGTTCCATCACCACGTCGAGCAGGATGACGGCGATGTCGTGTTCGTGCTTGAGCATTTCGCGCGCCTGGCCGGCCGAGTAGGCGTGCACGAATTCGAGCGGACGCTGTTGCATGTCGAGGTTGCCGAGCGCGAAGGTGGTGGTCGAGTGCACGTCTTCGTCGTCGTCGATGATCATCACGCGCCATACGCCGCCCACCCCCGCACTGACGGGCGCGGCCGGGTGTTCTTCCAAAAATACCAGGTCGTCGTGGTCGTCCTCAAGGTCGTCCAAGGGCGTGCTCGATGGGGGCATGTGTCGCTTCTCCAGGCGTTTCTCGGTAATGACGCTGCGTCCGATTGTTGCATTGAACGCTAGTCCGTGCAGGCGCGCCGGCACGGCTGGCAGCAAACTGCCACTGCTTTTCCATAGCATGCCACGAATTTGGTTCACTGTATCTATTAACAGCAAGAAAAAGAAATTGCACAACAGATCAAGCGAGTTGACAAAATGCCCAGTGGCGCGGAGGTGCCGCCGCGGCCGGTCCGGGCCGTCGCCGCCAGCAAATGCGCGCGGGCTGGTAGAATTGGCTTTTCCGCCACTCACTTTCCTATCATGTCCGGCAATTCTTTTGGCAAGCTGTTTACCGTTACAACGTTTGGCGAGTCGCACGGCCCGGCCATCGGCTGCGTGATCGACGGCTGCCCGCCGGGCCTGGTCTTGTCCGAAGCCGACATCCAGCCCGATCTCGACCGCCGCAAACCGGGCACCTCGCGCCACGTCACCCAGCGCCAGGAAGCCGACACGGTCGAAATCCTGTCCGGTGTCTACGAAGGCAAGACCACCGGCACTCCGCTCATGCTGATCATCCGCAACCAGGACCAGCGCAGCAAGGATTACGGCAACATCGTCGAGAGCTTCCGTCCCGGCCACGCCGACTACACCTACTGGCACAAGTACGGCGTGCGCGATCCGCGCGGCGGCGGGCGCTCCTCGGCGCGCCTGACGGCGCCGGTGGTGGGCGCGGCGGCGGTGGCCAAGAAATGGCTGCACCAGCAGTACGGTACCGTCTTCATGGGCTGCATGAGCCAGCTGGGCGACATTGCGGTGCCGTTCGAGGCCTGGGAGCACGTGCCGAACAACCCGTTTTTCGCCGCCAGCGGCGATACTGCCCTGATCGCGCGCATGGAAGCGGCCATGGACGAACTGCGGCGCGACGGCGACTCGATCGGCGCGCGCATCGACGTGGTGGCCAAAAATATCCCGGTCGGCCTGGGCCAGCCGATCTACGACAAGCTCGATGCCGATATCGCCTACGCCATGATGGGCATTAACGCCGTCAAGGGCGTGGAAATCGGCGCCGGTTTCCGTTCGGTGGCGCAGCGCGGCTCCGAGCATGGCGACGAACTGACCCTGGAAGGCTTTGTCGGCAACAACGCCGGCGGGGTGCTGGGCGGGATTTCGACCGGCCAGGACATCACGGTGTCGATCGCGATCAAGCCGACGTCCTCCATCCGCACCCCGCGCCGCTCGATCGACAAGGCGGGCGCACCGGTGATGGTCGAAACCTTCGGACGCCACGATCCGTGCGTGGGCATCCGCGCCACCCCGATCGCCGAAGCCATGCTGGCGCTGGTGCTGATCGACCACGCCCTGATGCACCGCGCCCAGTGCGGCGATGTGCGGGTCGACACGCCCAAAATTGCCTGACGCCGTTGCGGTGCCCGTCGTGCCGCAACCCGCGCCGCGCCGCTCGTCCGAACTGAGGCCGTTCGCGCTGTTCCTGTTCGCGTACTACGCGCAGGTCGGCGCGTTTGCCATTTACGCCACCCTGTTCTTCGCCGCGCGCGGCATGAGCGCGCCCCAGATCGGCGTGCTGATGTCGCTGATCCAGGTCATGCGCATCATCGGCCCCAACCTGTGGGGCTGGCTGGCCGACCATAGCGGGCAGCGGGTGCGCGTGCTGCGCCTGACCACGTTTGGTGCGCTGCTCGCCTTTGGCGGCATCTTCTTCGCCGAATCGTACTTCCAGTTCATCGCCGTGATGGTCGCCTTCAACCTGTTTTCGAGCGCGCAGGCGCCCCTGGCCGAAGCGCTGCTGCTGGCGGCCCTGCGCGGAGACGCCAGCAACTACGGGCGCGTGCGCATGTGGGGTTCGGTCGGCTTCATCGTGGCGGTGCTGGCCGCCGGCTGGCTGCTCGAGTCGCTGGGGGTGAACGCCTTGCCGTGGATCGCGCTGTTCCTGCTGGTGTGCGTGGGCGCGGCCGGCCTTGGCATCGGCCAGGCGCCGCTGATGGCGCATGGCGCGGGCGCGCCGGGCTTGTGGAGCGTGCTGCGGCGGCGCGAGGTGATCGCGTTTTTCGTCTCCGCCGCGCTGATGGCCGGCGTGCACATGGCGCTCAATGCCTTCTATTCGCTGTACCTGGAGCAGGCCGGCTACAGCAAGCCGGTGATCGGCGCCATGTGGGCGCTCGGCGTGGTGGCCGAGGTGGCGTTCTTCTATTTCCAGGCGCCGCTGCTGCGCCGCTTCGGTGCGCAGCGCGTGATGATGTGCGCCTTCGCGGTGGCGGCCGTGCGTTTTCCGGTGATCGGCGCCGCCGGCCAGTTGCTGGCGGTGCTGGCGCTGGCCCAGCTGCTGCACGCGGCCACCTTCGCGGCGCATCTGTCAAGCTCGGTGATGGTGATGCAGCGCTGGTTCGCCGGGCCCTTGCAGGCGCGCGGGCAGGCGCTGTACATGAGCCTTGCCTACGGCATCGGCGGCACCTGCGGCGGGCTGGCGATGTCGCTGTGCTGGGACAAGGTCGGCCCGCAGGCGGTGTTTTACCTGGCCGGGGCGCTCTCGGTGGCGGCCGCCGCGAGCGCGGCGCTGTCGTTCCGCTGGCAGCGCTAGGAGCCTGCGCGGCCGACGAGCTTCTGCCGCGCAGACTCCTGTGGGTGATCAGCGCGGCTTGGCGGCGTCCAGTTCCACCTGCTGGCGCCGCACCACGGTCTTGACGATCAGCGAGCGCAGGTCGTTGAGCAGCGCGAATTCGGTCTGGCTCAGGTGAATCGCCGGGAAGCTGTCGTCCCAGTCGCCGTAAATGAAGCCGACCGGCTGGCCGTTCGACGCCAGCGGCAGGATCACGAAACTGCGCGCGTTCGACAGCGAATCCTTCCACCACTGGGGCAGCTTGGCGCCGAACTTGGCGTCCTGCGCGTTCTCGACAAAGATCACGCGGTCGCTGCCCAGCGCGGCGTGGAACACGTTGGCGCTGTAGGCGTCGTCGAAGCTGAGCGCGCCGATCAGTTCCTTGGTGCCGTCGCCCAGGCCGATCTTGGCGATGTACTTGTTCTCGCGCCGGTTGCGCAAGAAGGCCACGGCGCGCGAGAAGGTCAGTCCCTGGAACACGGTTTCCAGCGCCATCGACATCATCTGGCCCGGATTCGCCGTGGCGACGACATCGCGCATGTCCGATACGCCCGAGAGCAGCACCTTGTTGCCTTCGGCGCGCATGCGGCGCGTGGCCATGTCGGCGGCGCGCTTTTCGGCCGGCTTGGCCAGCGGCGCGATCGACAGGTCGGTGGCGGCGGTCTCCTTGGCTTTGTCGATGGCCGACAGAATATTGTCCGGCGCGAGTCCGAGCATCGACGAAAAACTGCTGGCCAGCTCGCGCACCTGGGCGGCGCCGGCTTCGTCGTCGTTCCACAGGGAGCTGGCGCACTGGGACGACATGGTCGATACCGCCGCCAGCCAGTCTTCGTGGGTGAATACCTCGCCGCGCGGGGCCGGTTCGACCGTGCGCATGCCGGCGATCAGGTTCTTCGGCAGGCCCCAGTGCTCGGCGGCGGCGCGTCCGATGGCTTCCATCGACAGGCCGAGCACCGGCGGCGCGGCGGCGTCTTCGCCACCGGTGCCGCCGACCGCCTGCAGCGCGGTCCAGCGCTCGGGCATGTAGAAGGTGATCATCATGCGCCCCAGCGTGTGCAGCATCGAGCACACCACGGCTTCCTCGGCATCGCGCCCGCTGGCGCTGGCGGCCACCTGCTGCGCCACCATCCCGGCCAGCACCGCTTTTTCCATCTCCACGTGGGCAACGGCCGAATCGGGCGAGGCGCGCGTCAGTTCCTCGATCAGCTTGAGGCCCAGCGCCAGGTGGCCGATGGCTTCCGTGCCGAGCACCAGCACCGCCTTGCTGACGGTGTTGATGCGCTGCCCGAAAGCCGAATACATGCCGCTGTTGGCCAGGCGCAGCACCTTTTGCGTCAGGACCGGGTCCGACAGCACCGTCTGGGCCATGCTGAACTGGTGCTCGTCCTCGCCGCGCATGGCGCCGAGGATGGCGCTGATGGCCTTGGCGAAGCCGGGCATGTCGCCGCGCCGGCGCACCCGTTCCCACAACTGGTTCAGGGTGGCGTCGGCGCTGGCGGGGCCGGGCGGCGCCGGGTGCAGCAGGGCGCCCGCGATCATCGCAGCCCCGCTTGCGGTTCGATCGGCATCAGCGACGCGTACAGGTCTTCTTTCAGGGCCGCCATGGCGGCGTGGGCCGGCATCGGTTTGCCGGTCAGGTAACCCTGGATGTACTGGCAGCCGCGCTGGTCGAGATAATCGAGCTGCGCTTCGGTTTCGACGCCTTCGGCCACCACCGACAGGCCGAGGTGCTTGGCCAGGTCGAGCACCGCATTGCAGATCGCACCATCCTTGGGTGCGTCGGGCAGGTCCTTGATGAAGGCGCGGTCGATTTTCAGCACCGAGATCGGGAAGCGTTTGAGGTAGGCCAGCGAGGAGTAGCCGGTGCCGAAATCGTCAATCGCGATGCGCGCCTGCCGCTCGGCCATCTTGAGCAGGATGGATTCTGCGTGCACGGGATCGATCATCAGGGTTCCTTCGGTGATTTCGAGTACCAGCTGGCTGCCGCTCATGCCGGAAAAGGCGAGCGCGTGGTCCAGCACCTCGAGGAATTTATCGTTGCGAAACTGGCGCGGGCTGATATTGACCGAGATGTACAGCGCTCGCTTGGCCGCTTCCTCGAAGTGCCTGAGCTGGACGCAGGCCGCTTTCAGGGCCCAGGCCCCCAGCAGGTTGATCAGGCCATTGGTCTCGGCGATGGGAATGAAGCGCACCGGCGGCACCATGCCGAGGGTCGGATGCTTCCAGCGCATCAGGGTCTCGAATCCCTGGATGCGGCGCGTGGCGGCGTCCACGATCGGCTGGTAGTAGAGCAGGAATTCGCCTTCGCGCACGGCCTGGAACATGGCCGCTTCGAGCGAGATATCGTGTTCCGGCGGGCCGCTGGTGCGCGGACTGTAGACCAGGCAGCGCGCCTTGCCGGTCTCCTTGGCGCGCGACATGGCCGCGTCGGCCAGCGCGACCAGCTGGACTTCATCCTCGGCGTGCTCGGGAAACAGCGCCAGGCCGATCGAGGCGCCGATGTAGATGGTGTGCTTGTCGACTTCGAACGGGGCCTGCAGGGCCGCCAGCAGGCGCCCGGTGACCAGCTTGATCTGGGCTTCGCTGCAGGTGCCCGGCAGCACCGCGACGAATTCGTCGCCGCCGATGCGGGCCAGGGTGTCGCTGTCGCGCAGGGTCTTGCGCAGGCGCGCCGCGGCGATGCGCAGCACGGCGTCGCCGACCGGGTGGCCCAGGCCATCGTTGACCTTCTTGAAACCATCGAGGCCGATGGTGGCGACCGAAAAGTTCTGGCCCGAGCGGCGCGCGTGGGCGATCACCATGCGGATGCGGTCCGACAGTAGCAGGCGGTTGGGCAGCTCGGTCAGGCTGTCGTGGGTGGCCAGGTGGCGCAGCCGTTCTTCGATCTCGCGCTGGGCCGAGATGTCGCGCCCGACCGCCAGCAGCAGCGTGCCGCCGCTTTGCTGCAGGCGGCACAGGCGCAGGTCGAACCAGAGTTCCTTGTGCGGGGCCTTCATGCGCAGTTCGAGGCGCGCCGGGGCGCCGGCGGCGTCCTGCAGCGCCGCGCCCAGGCCGGCGTGGTCGGCGTCGGCCACCAGGGTGGTCAGCAGGGCCCCGGCCTCGAAGGAAAACAGGGCGCCGGTGCGCTTGCTGGCAGCCTTGATGCGGCCGCCCGCATCGAGACGGAACACGATATCGCCGGCCGCTTCCATGAACTGGTCGAGCTCGGTGAGGGTGTCGCCGTTGGGCACTGAGGGGGCACTGGTGCGCATTGTAAAAGTTGTTACCTTCGTATTGGGGCTGGCCGCTGCTGCTGGTGCCCTAGTTTAGCAAATCGGCATCCACCGTGACACGGAAAGATTCCAGAATGCATCAAAAACAGCCGGTGCGGTGCGTCATTCGATGTTGCTTGACCGAACGCAAAAAACGGCAGGCCGGACGGGCGGGAAAGCAACTCTTGCCCTGTTTTCGTCTTTGGGCTAGGCTGTAGCGCGGCACGCCGCGACGCCGCCGGGTGGTTCGCTATTGTCGCCTACCGGCGCCGTTTCAGGGGCGTACGCGCCTTGCAAATGCTGCTTTTGCGCAATATTTTTTGGAGTTTGAGTCGATTCGCACCATGAACCCATTCGATACGCATACGATTTTCAACCAGGCCAGTCAATTCGGGAATGTCAACCTGTTCGCGCTCGATCCGGCCTTGCGCGAGGCGGTCGCGCGCGAGGGCGCGCCGTGGGCGCTCGATGGCTTGCTGGCGCTCGGCGCGAGCCTGGGCCGGGCCGAGGTGCTCGAGCTGGCGCGCCTGGCCAATGTGAACAAACCCATCCTGCATAATGTCGACCGCAACGGCCGGCGCATCGACGAAGTCGAGTTCCATCCGGCCTGGCACCAGTTGATGGCGCTGATGATCGGCGCGGGCGTGCACGCCTCGCCGTGGGAGCCAGACCAGGGCGACGGCCAGGGCGGCGCCCGGGGTGGCGTTCAAGTGGCGCGCGCGGCCCAATACCTGCTGTTCGGGCAGGTCGAAAACGGCGCCCAATGCCCGGTCACGATGACCTACGCCTCGGTGCCGGCGCTGCGCCAGGCCGGTGCGCTCGGGGCCAAATGGCTGCCGAAGATATTGTCGCGCCAGTACGATCCGCGCTCGCTGCCGATCGAGCAAAAGACCGGTGCCCTGATCGGCATGGGCATGACCGAAAAGCAGGGCGGCAGCGACGTGCGCGCCAACACCACCCGCGCCACGCAACTCGACGCCGGCGAGGCGCGCGCGCGCTTCGGGGAGGAGGGCGCAAACGCCTGGCGTATCGTCGGCCACAAGTGGTTCTTCTCGGCGCCGCAGTCGGACGCGCACTTGATCCTGGCGCAGACCGGGGATGAGGGCAGCGCCGGCCTGACTTGCTTCTTCGTGCCGCGCTACCTGCCCGACGGCAGCCGCAATGCGATCCGCGTGCAGCGCCTCAAGGATAAACTGGGCAACCGCTCGAACGCCTCGTCCGAGGTGGAGTTTTGCGACGCCGTCGGCTGGCTGGTGGGCAAAGTCGGGCGCGGCATTCCCACCATATTGGAGATGGGCGGGCATACCCGGCTCGATTGCGTGCTAGGCACCGCCGGCATCATGCGCGCGGCGCTCACCCACGCGCTGCACCACGCGCGCGAGCGGTCCGCTTTTGGGCGCACGCTGGCCGAACAGCCGCTGATGCAGAACGTGCTGGCCGACCTGGCGCTCGAATCGGAGGCGGCCACCGTCTTCGCGCTGCGCCTGGCGCGCTGTTTCGACGAAGGCGCCGATCCGGCCCAGGCCCTGTTGGGCCGCATCCTGACGCCGGCCGGCAAATACTGGCTGTGCAAGCGCGGCCCGGCGTTCGGGGCCGAGGCGATGGAAGTCATGGGCGGCAACGGCTATGTGGAAGACGGTCCGCTGGCGCGCCTGTACCGTGAGTTTCCGGTCAATTCGATCTGGGAAGGTTCCGGCAATGTGATGTGCCTGGACCTGCTGCGCGCCTTCGGCAAGACCCCGGCGGCGCGCGCTGCGCTGGCGGGCGAGCTGGCGCTGGCCGGCGACGCCGATCCGGCATTGAACGCTTTCAGAGTACGGCTGCTGGCCGACCTGGAAGGCCAGCAGGGCGACGAGTACGGCGCGCGCCGGCTGGCCGAACGGATCGTCATCGCGGTGCAGGCGGCGCTGCTGCTGCGCCACGCGCCGCCGTATGTCAGCGGCGCCTTCATCGCCTCGCGCGTGGCGCTGGACGTGGGCGGGGCATTCGGACGCCTGCCGGCCGGCGCCGATTGCGCGGCAATCCTGGCGCGCGCGCTGCCGCCGGCCGCTTGAAGCGGCTTCTGTACTGACTTAATTGCCGCAAAATGCGGACGAGCGCTCGGTTTGCGAGATAATACGGGCACAAGCCACAACCGGGGACCTCGACAAACCTACTGCGCGGCGTCATTTTCGCTCGGGACGCGCAGTCCTGCGATGCTCACCGTACTTTCGTACGGCTGCGCTTCTCGAGCGACAACGACGCCGCTCGCTACGGTTTTTCGAGGCCCCTGACAACAATGATTGAATCGAATTCCATGAACCAAGATCCACGCTTTCCCAACCTGTTCATCCTCAACCATCCGCTGATCCAGCACAAGCTGAGCCACATGCGCGAGCGCGACACCTCCACGCGCACCTTCCGCGAGCTGCTCAAGGAAATCACGCTGCTGATGGGTTACGAAATCACGCGCGACCTGCCGCTCACCACGCGCAAGATCGACACCCCGCTGGTGACCATCGACGCACCCGTCATCGCCGGTAAAAAACTGGCGATCGTGCCGATCCTGCGCGCCGGTATCGGCATGAGCGACGGCCTGCTGGAACTGGTGCCGTCGGCGCGCGTGGGCCACGTCGGCGTGTTCCGCGACCCGGAAACCCACAAGCCGGTCGAGTACCTGGTGCGCCTGCCCGACACCACCGACCGCATCTTCATCCTGTGCGATCCGATGGTCGCCACCGGCAACTCGGCGGTGCACGCCATCGACGTGCTCAAAAAGCGCGGCGTGACCGACGAACAGATCATCTTCCTGGCCCTGGTGGCCGCGCCCGAAGGCGTGCAGGTGGTGCAGGACGCGCATCCGAACGTCAAGCTGTACGTGGCCTCGCTCGATTCGCACCTGAACGAACACGCGTACATCGTGCCGGGCCTGGGCGACGCGGGCGACCGCATCTTCGGCACCAAGTAAGCGGCGCGCGATGGCCACGCTGATCGACCAGGAGTTCTTTGCGCGCCTGCACGCGCTCAACGAGAAGTTCGCGGCCAGCGTGCCGGCCACGCTGGCGCGCCTGGAACAGCTGCGCGCGCAATTCGACCCGGCCGCCGCCGACGCGATCCTGGTCAAGGAGCTGCATCAGAGCCTGCATACCATCGCCGGCTCGGCGGCGACCTTCGGCTTTCGCGTGTTCGGCGCGCAGGCGCGCCAGCTGGAACAGCGCCTGCGGGTGCTGATGGCGTTCGAGCTGATCGCGCCGAAGGACTGGAACGACTGGCTGCTCGCCCTCGACGCGTACATCGTGTGGGCACGGCAAGATCCCAAGGCGGCCACATATCCCGGCCAGCCAGACTGAATACCGCCAGAAAACCACATACCACGTTCTTTTTTGCCAATTGTGCGCGCATGCAAGGGCAAGTGGGCGTATCGTTTGATCTAGCGCAAACTTCAGCGGTCTCGATGTTCTATATTTGTCGGACTGCCGCTGCAAACCGGCGTTGTAAAAGTTGATATTCTGAATTTTTACGGCAAGCGGGAAGTTTATTTTGCAGAGAACGTGTTTTTTGTGTTTTATTCGGTATAATGCGGGATCGTTGTGATTCGAGGTAGTTGTGCAGTCTGTCTGTCATTTCTTTCTTGCTTCGTCAAACGATCTAAAACGGGCGTAAGCCCAACTTAACTGAAATAGGAAATTGTAATGGCAACTGGCATCGTAAAATGGTTCAATGATTCGAAGGGTTTTGGCTTTATCACTCCTGATGAAGGCGGCGAAGATCTGTTCGCTCACTTCTCGGCGATTCAGTCGAACGGCTTCAAATCTTTGCAAGAGAACCAGCGCGTCTCTTTCGAAGTAACCGCTGGCCCTAAAGGCAAGCAAGCTTCGAACATTCAGCCAATCTAATCGCTGAATCAACGACAAAAAATCCTCGGTTTCCGGGGATTTTTTTTGTCGTGCTTTTCGTCGGCCCGCCTCGCGCGGGCCGATGGCGTTGTCGGGTCCCTCTCTAGGAACGCCAGTAATCCGGCTGCGCATAGGTGCGGCGCAGGAAGTCCACAAACGCGCGAATCCGCAGCGGCAGGTGGCGCCGCTGCGCGAACACCGCGTGGATGTCGTTGCCGGGCGCCGCAAAAGCGTCCAGCACCGTGCACAGTTTTCCCGCTTCGATCTCGGTTCCCACTTCCCACATCGAGCGCCACGCCAAGCCTTTGCCGGCCAGCGCCCAATCGTGCAGCACTTCGCCATCGTTGCAGACCATATTGCCCGCCACTTTCAAGGTCACCAGTTTGCCGCTGTCGCGGAAAGTCCAGCCGCGCTGGCTGCCTTCGCTGCTGATCGCCAGGCAGTTGTGGCGCGCCAGATCGGCCAGGGTGTCGGGGACGCCGTGGCGTTTCAGGTAGGCCGGGGATGCGACCAGCACGCGCTGGTTATCGGCCAGCTTGACGCCCACCAGGCTCGAATCGGACAGGCTGGCGATGCGGATCGCCACATCGACCCCTTCGCCGACGACGTCGACCACGCGGTCGTTGAGGTTGAGGTTGACCGTGACGTCCTGGTGCTCGGCCAGAAACGACGGCAGCAGGGGCGCGACGTGCTGGCGCCCGAAGCCGGCCGGCGCCGACACCAGCAGGTGGCCGCTGGCGCGCGCGCTGCGCTCGGCGACCGCCGATTCGGCTTCTTCGAGTTCGCCCAGGATGCGCTGGCAATCTTCGAGAAAGGCCGCGCCTTCGTCGGTGAGGGCGAGTTTGCGCGTGGTGCGCTGCAGGAGCTTGACGCCGAGGCGCGCTTCGAGCGCGTCGAGCCGGCGCCCGATCATGGCCGGCGCAATGCCTTCGGCGCGCGCCGCCGCCGACAGGCTGCCGCGCGCGACCACGTCGACGAAGGTGGATAGTTGACGGAACTGCCCCATGTACCACTCCTCGGATGTTGCCATCCATCTGTGACAAAAACGCACAGATGAATGTATTTTTTGTCTCGTTTAGCTACCAGTTAGTGAATATACTAGATGACAGACGAAACGCCAATTTGCATTCTTATCTTCTACAGGAGCACGCATGACTATCAATATCCCCGCCGGCATGGAAATCAGCGCCGAAATCAAGCCTGGCTACGAGCAGATTCTGACCTCCGAGGCGCTGGCCCTGGTGGCGCGCCTGACGCGCGCGTTCGAACCGCGCCGCCAGGAGCTCTTGGGGGCGCGCGTGGAACGCGCAAAGCGTCTCGACGCCGGCGAACGTCCCGACTTTTTGCCGGAAACCGCGCAGATTCGCGCCGGCGACTGGAAGATCGCCCCGATTCCGCCGGCGCTGGAGTGCCGCCGCGTCGAAATCACCGGCCCGGTCGAGCGCAAGATGGTCATCAACGCCTTCAATTCGGGCGCCGACAGCTACATGACCGACTTCGAAGACTCGAACACGCCGAACTGGGACAACCAGATCACGGGCCAGATCAATATGCGCGACGCCGTGCGCCGCACGATTTCGCTCGAACAGAACGGCAAGGTGTACAAGCTCAATGAGAAGATCGCGACCCTGGTCGTGCGTCCGCGCGGCTGGCACCTCGACGAAAAGCACGTGCTGGTCGATGGCAAGCGTGTCTCGGGCGGGATTTTCGACTTCGCGCTGTTCATGATCCACAACGCCAAAGAGCAGCTGGCGCGCGGCGCCGGTCCGTATTTTTACCTGCCGAAGATGGAATCGCACCTCGAAGCGCGCTTGTGGAACGATATTTTCGTCATGACGCAGCAGGAACTGGGCCTGCCGCAGGGGACCATCAAGGCGACGGTGCTGATCGAAACGATCCTGGCCGCCTTCGAGATGGACGAAATCCTGTACGAACTGCGCGAACACAGCGCCGGTTTGAACGCGGGCCGCTGGGACTACATCTTCTCGTGCATCAAAAAATTCAAGCTCGACAAGGACTTCTGCCTGGCCGACCGTCCGAAAGTGACGATGACATCGCCGTTCATGCGCGCGTACGCCTTGCTGCTGCTGAAAACCTGCCACAAGCGCGGCGCGCCGGCCATCGGCGGCATGGCGGCGCTGATCCCGATCAAGA
Source organism: Massilia mucilaginosa (assembly GCF_011682145.1). Lineage (GTDB taxonomy): Bacteria > Pseudomonadota > Gammaproteobacteria > Burkholderiales > Burkholderiaceae_D > Telluria_A > Telluria_A mucilaginosa. The sequence goes on along the minus strand of NZ_WHJH01000010.1, from coordinate 136,841 downwards.
ACGATCCCGAGAAAAACGAGATCGCCATGGGCGGCGTACGCAACGACAAGGCGCGCGATGCGACCGACGGCTACGACGGCGGCTGGGTTGCGCATCCGGGCCTGGTGGAACTGGCGATGGGCGAATTCAAGAAGGTGTTGGGCGATAAGCCGAACCAGATCGACAAGCAACGGCCCGATATCGCGGTGACGGCGGCCGAACTGCTGGACTTCAAGCCGGAAGCGCCGATCACGGAAGCGGGCCTGCGCTACAACATCAACGTGGGGATTCATTACCTGGGCAGCTGGCTCGCGGGGAACGGCTGCGTGCCGATTCATAACCTGATGGAAGACGCGGCCACGGCGGAGATCAGCCGTTCGCAGGTCTGGCAGTGGATTCGTTCGACCAAGGGTGTGCTCGACGACGGCCGCAAGGTCAGCGCCGATATGGTGCGTGCGATGATTCCGGAGGAACTGGCGAAGGTCAAGGAAGTCGCGCCGAACGGGGATAACCCGACGTACGTGCGCGCCGCGGTGATTTTCGAAGAGATGTCGACGTCGGAATCGTTCGCGGAGTTCTTGACCTTGCCGCTGTACGAGGAAATCTAGTACGCGCGGGTGCCGGTCTTGCCGGCACCTGCGCGTCGTTGCCGGCGCGCCCCCGCGAGCACGCCCAGCCCCGCCAGTAACATCGCACAGTGTGCAGGTTCCGGCACCGGCGTGGCCTGGTGAAAAAAGACGAACGAGGTGGCGGCGCTCAAGGTCAATGTGCCGGCGCTCGCGTTGTCACCGGCATGCAAAGCCCCGGCCAGCCGATAGCGCTCGGACATCGGTGCAAGATTCTCGCGCCGGTCCTCGAACCGGGCCCAGGTCTGGACCCCATCGACGTTGCGGAACAGGGAGCCGGTCAGGCTGACGCTGCGCCAGAGGTAGGCGTCGGGTGCATGGTTCTCGGCATGCAGGTCGGCCACGGCGCTGACCAGCATGGCGGTATGCGGCGCCAGCACGAAGTCGATGCTCGCGATCGCCGCCGTGTAGGCGCCGGCCATGTAGCCGGCGCGCGGATCGCCGCTGGAGGATATGCGCCAGCTGTCGGCGCCGGCCTGCGTGCTGGCCGCGATGTGCGGGCCGGCCAGCGCCATCGCGCCCGCTTCATGCAGGACGCGGGTCTCGTTGAGCGCTCCATCGGTGAGCGCGAGAGTCGAATAGAGCGCTTGCGCGCCCCACGTAACCGCAGGGGCGATGCCGTCGAGCGGGTCGAGGTCGATCAGCGCAATCTTGATGTCGTGCAGATGGATGTCCATTACCGTGCGCTCGCCGGCGTGCGCCGCCGGACTGGCCAGCAGGGTCGCCAGTGCGGCGACGGCCAGCTGGCGGCAACGGGCCAGGACATGAAGAACAGTGCGCATGGCGTCTCCCTGGCGTTGTTCGATTAGCCGACCCTTGCCCCGCGCCGGCGCGCCGTGCGGCGGGCGACAGCCAGCACGCCAAGCCCGGCTGCCAGCAAAGCCCAGCTTGACGGTTCCGGTATTCCCGGAATCGGCGGCTCGGCCGCTATCAGGATCGCGCTGGAGCCCCTGATTTCGATGCCGCCGAGGCTGCCGTCGGCGTCCGAGTGCACGTAGCCGAACAGGGGGTGGGAAGTCGACAGCGGCTCGCTGCTGGTCAAGGAGTCGAAAAAGCTCGACGCGCCCGCGTACGCGCCGATGCCGGCGTGGACCAGCAGGGACGATCGGGCAACATCGCTTGCCGCATCGGCGTCGGCGATGGCGCGCACGAACATGCCGGTATGGGGTGTGAGCGTGAAGGACATGCGGGCGTCGAAAAAGCCGCCGACATAGGTGGCGCCCGTGATCCGGGCGGCCGAGGAAGCGTGCAGGCGCCACGACGTCTCGCCAGCCTCGAACGACGATGCGCTGGCGCGACTGGACAAGGCGATCCGGCCCGGCCCCAGCAACTCGTCGCTGGCCCCGTACGGACCCTCGCCCAGATAGACATTGCCGCGACCCGTGCGATCACCCCAGGCGACGCCGGGCGCGATACCGTCACCGGGTTCCAGGTCGACCAGTTCGATGCTGACATGGTGGATGTGGATGTGGACGTCGACCCGGCCCGAATCGGCCTGCGCCGGCAGCGCAGTCGCGAACAGGGTAAGGAAACACAGTGCGGCAGGAGGCGGGAATCGCATGCGATATCCTTTCGTTCAGCGACGGCGGTAGCACAGACGGTAACACAAAGGCCATCATGCAAAAAAGTAAACACGATATATTGTGCCGGCTGTCGCGGCCGTGGTACACAGCGCCGCTGTTTCCACGCGCCTTTCGCTCACTGATGCGCCGCTGTCGGCCCTGCGCCGCTCACACCCGCAGCACCATCGCTTCGCGCTTGATGATCATCTCCGCAAACTGATCGGCCGGCATGGCCGGCGCCAGGTACCACCCTTGCAGCAAATCGCAATGCTGCGCGCGCAGGTAGTCGAGCTGCGCTTGCGTCTCGACTCCCTCCGCCACCACCTCCAGCCGCAAACTGTGCGCCAGCGCGATGATGCCGGCGATGATCGCCGCGTCGTCCGCATCGTGCGGCACATCGGCCACGAACGAGCGGTCGATCTTGATGATATCGACCGGGAAGCGCTTCAGATACGACAGCGACGAATAGCCGGTCCCGAAATCGTCGATCGACAAGCGCACGCCCAGCCCGCGCAAACGGTGCAGCGCCTTGAGCGTATCCTGCGCGTGTTCCATCAGGGTGCTCTCGGTGATCTCCAGTTCCAGCAAATCGGGCGCCAGGCCGGATTCGACCAGGACCGCTTCGACCGTATCGGCAAAGTTCTTTTGCAGCAGCTGGCGCACCGACAAATTCACCGCCACCCGCATCGGCGGCAGGCCCTGGTCGATCCACGCCTTGAGCTGGGCGCAGGCGGTGCGCAGCACGAATTCGCCGAGCGGATTGATCAAGCCCGTTTCTTCGGCCAGCGGAATGAATTCGACCGGCGGCACCATGCCGCGGGTGGGGTGCTTCCAGCGCACCAGCGCCTCCATGCCGATGATGCGCTGGTTGTCGAAGCGCGCCTGCGGCTGGTAAAACACTTCGAGCTCGTTGCGCTCGAGCGCGCGCCGCAAGTCGCTCTCGAGCCGCACATGCTCCGAAATCGCCTGTTCCATCGACGCTTCGTAGAACTGGAAGCCGGTATTGGTCTTCTTGGCCCGGTACATGGCGCTGTCGGCGCGCTTGACCAGGGTCGGCACATCGAGTCCGTCGAACGGATACATGGCGATGCCGACGCTGCTGGTGACAAAAATATCGTGGCCGTCGATCTGGAACGGCGCGGCCAGCACGCGGCAGATGGTCTGCGCGGCGGCGGCTGCCGGGGCCGGGCCGTCGACGTCGCCCAGCACCACCGTGAATTCGTCGCCGCCCAGGCGCGCCACCATGTCGATGCTGCGCACCGCGCGCCGGATGCGCTGCGCCACCGCCACCAGCAGGCGGTCGCCGACGTCGTGCCCGAGGTTGTCGTTGACGTACTTGAAGCGGTCCAGGTCCAGGAACAGCACCGCCAGGGAGGTCTTGCCCACGCGCGCCTGGTCCACCGCCTGCCCCAGCAGGTCGAAGAACAGGGTGCGGTTCGGCAGCCCGGTCAGCAGGTCGTTGAAGGCCAGGTGGCGGATGCGCTTCTCGGCGCGGTTGGCCTCGATGATGCGGCGCACCCGCTGCGACAGGACCGCATAGTGAATCGGCTTCGGAATATAGTCGCTGGCGCCGGCCGCGAAGGCCCGCTCGACCGAGGAATTGTCTTCCAGCGCGGTGATCATCAGAACCGGAATGCTGCTCCCGCCCGGCAGTTCCTGCATGCGCGCGCAGGCCGTGAAGCCGTCCATCACCGGCATCACCGCGTCCATCAGCACCACGTCGGGCTGGAAGCGCTTGAGCATCATCAGGGCCTGGGCGCCGTCGGCCGCTTCTTCGACCTTGAAGCCGTCGCGCTGCAAGGTGTAGCGCAAGGTGCTGCGGGTACTGCGGTCGTCGTCGACGATGAGCACTTGCGGCACGTCGTCGGCGCTGCCCTGGCCGGCCGTGTCGTCGCCCGTGACTTCAAGCGCGAGGGCGCTGGCGACCGCATTGTAGGCCACGCGCAGGCGCGCGAGCAGCGGCACGATCAGTTCGGGACGGCCGGCGATGCTGTGGTCTTCGGCTTCCTTGGCCAGTTGCGCCAGGTGGGTCGCGCCCAGGTTGCCCGAGGAGCCTTTGATGGCATGCGCCTTGGCGCGCGCGGTGTCGGAGTCGCCGCCGTGCGCCGCCGCTTCCAGGTCGAGCAGGTATTGCGGCGTGTCTTCGAGGAAGGGGCTGATCGCCTGGGCCAGCGACGGCCCCATGATCTCGCGCAGCTTGACGAACATGGCCTGGTCGATCGGGCTGTCGCCGCTGTCCGGCGCGTACTTGCCAGTGTCGCCGCTGTCGCCGCCGCGCACGGCGCTGCGCGGTTCTTCGCCGCGCGGCAGCCAGCGATCGAGCTTCTGGCGCAGTTCGAACAGGGTGATCGGCTTGGCGAGGTAGTCGTCCATCCCGGCGGCCAGGCATTTTTCGGCGTCGCCGCGCTGGGTGTTGGCGGTCATGGCGACCAGCGGCGTGCGCCGCCCGCTGCCTTGTTCGAAGGCGCGGATATGCGCGGTCGCTTCGTAGCCGTCCATTTCCGGCATGCTGCAATCCATCAGGATCAGGTCGAAATTGCCGCTGCGCGCCGCTTCCAGCGCTTCGCGTCCGTTGGCGGCGAATTCGCAGGCGCAGCCGTTCATGGCCAGCATGCCGGCGGCGACCATCTGGTTGGTGCGGTTGTCTTCGGCCACCAGGATGCGGAACGAGGTGCGCGGCGGCGCGGCCAGGGCGGTGGCGATGGCCATGGCCGGCGCCTTGGCCCCGGCCAGCAAGTCCTTGAGGGCCTGCAGCAGGCGCTCTTCGCGCAGCGGTTTGCCGAGCGACGGATGGCCGTCGACCAGGGTGCCGCCCGAGAGCGGCCCGAAGCGGTCGAGGATCAGCATCAGGGTGCCGGGCGACTCGCTGGCGATTTTGCCGGCCAGGTCGTTGCCGTCGTCGTCTAGGGCGCCGATGTCCATCATGACGACGGTGTACGGGCGCGCTTCGCTGGCGCCGACCTTGAGCTGCAACAGCGCTTCGCCGCCCCAGCGCGTGCCGTGGCAGTCGATGCCGTGGCGCTGCATGGTCTGGGTCACGAAGCTGCGCACGATCTGGCTGTCGTCGACCACGATCACGCGCAGGCCAGCAAGTTCAAGGTGGGCCGGCTCGGGTGGTTCCTGCAGCGCGGCCTTGCAGACGATGTTGAAGGTGAAGGCGGTGCCTTCGCCGAGCGCGCTGTCGACCGTGATGGCGCCTCCCATCAGTTCGACCAGCTGCTTGCAGATCGCCAGACCGAGGCCGGTGCCGCCGTATTTGCGGGTGGTCGACGGGTCGGCCTGGGCGAAGGACTGGAACAGGTGCCGCTGCTGGTCGGTACTCATGCCGATGCCAGTGTCGCGTACTTCGAAGCGCAAGCCGTAGTCAGGGCCGTCGGCGAGCGCGATCGACACCGCCACTTCGCCATGCTCGGTGAACTTGACGGCGTTGCCGAGCAGGTTGATGAGCACCTGGCGCAGGCGCAGCGAGTCGCCGTTGACGCATTGCGGCACGCCCGGCGCCAGCAGGTAGCCCAGTTCGACGTCGCGCACCTGCGCCTGTTTGGCCACCAGTTCGATCACTTCTTCGAGCAGCTTGCGCAGGTCGAAGTCGACTTCTTCGAGCGAGAGCTTGCCCGCTTCCATCTTGGAGAAGTCGAGGATATTGTTAATCAGTTCGATCAGGGTGCGCGAAGAATTCCAGGCCACGTCGACGCATTCGGCCTGGCGCTTGTTCAGGCTCATTTCCTTGAGCATGTCGAGCATGCCGACCACGCCATTGAGCGGGGTGCGCACTTCGTGGCTGACGGTGGCGGCAAACTGCGCCTTCACCAGCGCCATGCTGACGGCGGCGTCGCGCGAGTCTTTCAGCTCCGCTTCGCGCTGTTCGAGCACGTTCATCATCTTGTTGAAGGCCAGCGCCATGTCGATCAGGTCGCGCGGGCCGGCCGGTTCGGCGCGCATGCCCGATTCGCCCGCCTCGGCGCGCCGCATCAGGCGTGACAGGGCATTGAGCGGGTTGATCATGTGGCGCGTGAGCAGGCGCACCACCGCCAGCAGGATGGCGGCGAACGACAGCGTGACGACCAGGTTGCCGACCAGGAGCGAGAGCGTCAGGCGGTTCAGCGTGTCCTTGGCGATGGCCACGTGCACGTGGCCGAGCAGTTGCCTGGGCGGCTCCTGCAGGTCGAACGGCGAAGCGATGCCCTGGCCGCCGAACACCGGTGCGGTGAAGCGCCAGGCCTGGCCGGTTTCGCTGGCGAGGCGCGCTTGCGGGGCCGCCGGCACCGGCCCGATGCCGGCGGCGGGTGCGGCGCCAGGCTGGCTTTTGGAGAGCAGCACCGCGCCGCGCGTGTCGCTGATCTGCACGCTCAGCACATCGGGAAAGGTGAGGGTGGTGGCGACGACGTCCTGGGCGTTGTCGGGCGAGTGGTAGAGCAGCGCCAGGGTGCTCTGGCGCGCCAGGTTTTCCGCGATGCGCTCGCCCTGTTCAAGGAAATAGTCGCGCATGCGGGTGCGCGCTTCCCAGGAATTCATCAGCGAGGAAAACAGCGCCAGCCCGAGAATGGCGGCGGAAACGAGGACGGTCAGTTGGCGGCGGAATCCGGTGCGGCGAAGGAAATCATGGAACATCTACTCAGGGCTCCGGATAGATAAGGTCGAAAGTGCGCTGCTGCCCGTGGCCGATGGTCAGGCCCATGTGGCTGGCGGTACGCAGGTTGATGGCGGTGTGCAGTTCGCGCAGCGGCTGCACGCCTTTTTTGAGTTCGCCCGCGATCGCGCCCTCGGCGGAACTGGCCAGCGAGCGGCCCAGCTCCACGTTGTTGGGACTCATGGCGAACAGCGCGCCTTTTTTCGCGTGCAGCACATTGCTGGAAAAGATAGGCACGCCGCTGTTCCAGGCTTGCTTGAGGATCAGCGGCAGCAGGGTGCCTTCTTCGACGGTGGTGGTGTCGTGCGGCAGCCAGACCGCGTCGCGCCGGCTGTCGGCGGCCGCAAACTGCGCGCTGTAGGTCTGGGCCGCCTGGGCCAGGTCGCGCGCTTCGTACGAGGCCAGTTCCAGCCCCTGTTCGCGCGCCGCCTCGCGCGCGATGCGCAGCAGCCATTCGGTTTTCTTCGGATCGTAGACCACGATCACGCGTTTGATCTCGGGCAGCAGCGCGCGCAGGCGGGCGAACAGCAGCGCCGGATCGGGGGTGAGGCTGATCCCGTTCAGGTTGACGATTTCGGCATCCGACAGCAGCAGGGCGCCGCCCACCAGCACGACGATGCTGCGGTCGAGCGAGGCGGCCACGTTCAGGCCCTGGCGCCCGAGCGCGATGACGACTTTGGTGCAGCTGCGCCTGAGCTGCGCGTTGAGGGCGGCCGCGTCGAAGCGGGCGTCGACCGGATAGCTGCGCACGCGCAGGCGGGTGCGTTCTTCGATCCCCTGGATCATGCCGATAAAGGCGCTGCGAAACGGCTCCGACACGTTCGGATAGAGCACCGCGATGCTGCCCTTGCCGGCCGAGGCTTGCAGGTCGGGGCGGCCCAGCTGGTCTTCCAGCTGGGAAACCGTGATCGGTGTCATGTCGTATTGGCCGCCGCTGTCGTAGCGCTCGAACAGGGCGTTCGACGCCGCCGACTCGGCCCCCGCCGTGGCTGGCGCGAGGCCGTCGGCGACGGCGCGCGGCGCCGCCAGCGCCAGGACCACCAGCGTCAGCGCCAGCGCAGGCACGCGGCGAGCCGCGCACAGCCAGCGGCGGGCGTTGAAAAAGAGAGTAGTCATTGCGTACAGCGGGGACGCGTGGTCCGGTTAATTTGCAAGCAGCCACGCATGTGGGCAGACATCAACATGCAGTATACGTCACCGAAGTAGCTCGGAAGAAAGAATTTTGACGCTTCGACTAAAATTTCCGGTCAGGGCTCGGGGTAGAGGAATTGAAAGGTGTGCTGCACCACGGCGCTGGTGGCGATGCCGAGGTGGCTGGCGGTGCGCAGGTTGAGGGCGGCGTGCACCTCGCGCAGCGGCAGCATGGCGCGCGGCGGCGGGTAGGCGCTCATCAGGCCTGTGGCCAGATTGCCAAGGTTGCGTCCGAGTTCGGTGTGGTTGGGGTAGAGCGCGAACAGCACGCCTTTGCGCACGTGCGCGAAGCTGCTGGAAAAAACCGGCAGCGCGCGGTCCCACGCTTCGCGCAGCACCAGCGGCAGGATCGTGGTGTCGTCGACGGTGGTGGGGTCGGTCGGCAGCCAGAGCGCATCGCGGCGCCCGTCGGCGTCGGCGAAGACGCCGCGGTACAGGCGCGCGGCGCCGGCCAGATCGAACGCTTCGAGCGGGGCCAGGTCGATGCCGTGCAGGCGCGCCGCGTCGCGCGCCAGGCGCAGCAGCCATTCGTTGTGGCGCGGATTGTAGATCACCGCCACGCGGCGCACGGCCGGGGCCAGGCTGCGCAGGCGCGCGAACAGCAGCGCCGGGTCGGGAGAGAGGCAAATGCCGGTGTGCCGCTCGGCGTCGGGCAGGGACGAGATGCCGCTGACGACCACGCCGAGCGCCGGGTCGAGCGCGGCGGCCGCGCGCAAGCCCTGGCGGCCGAGGGCGACCACCACGCGCACGCCGTGGCGCTTGATCCCGGCGGCCAGTTCGTTGGGGTCGTGTTCGGGCGCGAGCGGCCAGGCGTGCACGCGCTGCTGCAACTGCTCCTCGATGCCTTTGATGATGTCGGTGAACACTTTGCGCAGGGGATCGGGAATGTCGGGATACAGCACGCCGATGGCTTGCTGGGCCGCCGGGTCGCTTGCGGTGACGTGCGCGTGCGCGGGTGCGCCAGGGACCAGCGAGCCGGCCAGTGCGGCGGACAGGCGCAGCAGGAAAGCGCGCAGGGCCGGATCGGGCGGCGCGGCAAACGGCATGGCCGGCGGCGGCCGGTTATCGGTGGTGCGGCGCCGGGCCATGGACGAGACGGCGCAAGCGCACCGTCGCTTCATCAGGCTGGCGGGCCGCGCCGGAGCGTCGTCTCGTCATGTGAATCTTCACACTGTTTCTTTATGGAATATATTAGCCGAGATGGCGCGCCTTGGGTGAGCTGTCTTTACATCAATCTTGCTGGCGTCGCATTTCAGCGGCGCCGGATGCCGCTAGAAGGTGTTTTTCCAGGCGCGCAGGGCGGCGAAGGCGGCGCCGGGCGGTGCCCGAGGTGCGAGTTTGCCGAGCGCGACCAGGTTGGCGACGATGCCGGGCTGCTCGTCGCGCAGGAACGGGTTGGTGGATTTTTCGAGGCCGATGGTGGTCGGGACGGTGGGAATGCCGCGCTCGCGTTTGGCGGTCTCGGTGTCGATGCGCTCGGCGATGAGCGCGTTGGACGGCTCGGCGGCGGCGGCGAAGCGCAGGTTGGCGAGGGTGTATTCGTGCGCGCAGTACACGGCGGTGTTGTCGGGCAAGTCCAGAAAGCGGGCCAGCGAGGCGCGCATTTGCCCGGGCGTGCCCTCGAACAAGCGGCCGCATCCGCCGGCAAAGAGCGTGTCGCCGCAGAACAGCCATTTTTCTTCGGCCTGTTCGCGCAAGAACGCGATGTGGCCCAGGGTGTGGCCGGGCACGGATAGCACGCGCAGCGCCAGCGGCAGGCCGGGCACCTCGACCAGCTCGCCATCGTCGAGCGGCACGGTGACCGTGGCGATGGCTTCGGCGCGCGGACCGTAAACCGGCACCGAAGCGTGCGCGAGCAGGTCCGGTACGCCGCCAATGTGGTCAGCATGATGATGGGTGAGTAAAATGGTGGTGAGCGTGAGATGATGCGCGGCCAGGGCCGCGATGACGGGCGCGGCGTCGCCGGGGTCGACCACGGCGGCGTGCACGCCATCATGGATCAGCCACAGGTAATTGTCCTTGAACGCGGGGACGGCGAGCACGCTCAAGGGGCGGTGCGTCGGATTCGTCATAGTGAAGGTGTCGGCAAAGGGGGGGGCATGGATAGCGCGGCATCCGAAAAGTCCATTATAGCGCTCGACGGCTGGCTGCAGACGCCGGCCGGCGCTTACGTGCGCGCGTGGGAGCAGGCTTGTCTCGACGAGCTGACGGCCGATATCTTCGGCTATAACGCGGTGCAGATCGGCCTGCCGCAGATCGACGCGCTGGCCGCCAACCGCATGCCGAACAAGTGGCAGGCGGCCACCCGCACCTCGACGCGCGAGCAGGTGGCGCTGGGCGCGGGCAAGCGCCAGATTGCGGTGGCCCTCGATTTTGCCGAGTTGCCGTTCGCTTCGCAAAGCCTGGACCTGGTGGTGATGCCGCATGTGCTCGAATTTGCGGCCGAGCCGCACCAGGTGCTGCGCGAGGTCGAGCGGGTGCTCATTCCCGAGGGCCAATTGATTATCTGCGGCTTCAATCCGGCCAGTTTGTGGGGCATGCGCCAGGGTTTGCACAGGGTGACGCGCTCGTCCTACCTGCCGGCGGCGGGGGAATTCATTTCTATGCCGCGTATGAAAGACTGGTTAAAATTGCTCAATCTGGGCGTGAGCCGCAGCCATTTCGGCTGTTACGCGCCGCCTTGCCGCACCGCGCAGTGGCTGGAGCGCTATGCGTTCATGGAGCCGGCCGGGCAGCGCTGGTGGCCGTATCTGGGCGCGGTGTACATGGTGCACGCGATCAAGCGGGTCAAGGGCATGACCATGATCGGTCCCGCCTGGAACAAGAAATCGGCGTCGGCCCCGCAAGCGGTGCCTGCCACCAATCGGAAGTAAAGACAGCGAAAGTAGAGAAAGCCAGGATGAGTAAAGTAGAGATTTTTACCGATGGTGCGTGCAAGGGCAATCCGGGCACCGGCGGCTGGGGCGCCTTGCTGGTGGCCGATGGCCACGAAAAGGAAATCTGCGGCGGCGAATTGAATACCACCAATAACCGGATGGAGTTGCGCGCCGTGATCGAGGCGCTGAGCATCCTCACGCGGCCGTGCGAAGTGGTGCTGCACACCGACAGCCAGTATGTACAGAAGGGCATTTCGGAATGGATCCACGGCTGGAAGGCGCGCGGCTGGAAAACCGCGGCCAGGGAGCCGGTCAAGAACGAAGACCTGTGGAAGGCGCTCGATCTGGCCCAGGCGCAGCATGCGGTGGAGTGGAAGTGGGTGCGCGGACACAACGGGCATCCGGGCAACGAGCGCGCCGATGTGCTGGCCAACCGCGGCGTGGAGACGGTGCGCCGCTAAGCGGGCCGCGCTGGGCCAGCGCTGGCTTTGTTATACTGCGCGCCTTGTTTCACTCTTCACCCGGAATGCCATGCGTCAAATTGTTCTCGATACCGAAACCACCGGCCTGAATCCTCGCACGGGAGACCGCGTCATCGAGGTCGGCTGCGTCGAACTGGTCAACCGTATGTTGACGGGGAATAACTTCCACCGTTACATCAACCCGGAGCGCGATTCGGAAGAGGGCGCGCTGGCGGTGCACGGCCTGACCACGGAATTCTTGCGCGACAAGCCCAAGTTCGCCGAGATTGCCCAGGAGTTGCGCGAGTATATCCAGGGCGCCGAAGTCATCATCCATAACGCGCCTTTCGATCTGGGGTTCCTGAACAACGAGTTCAAGCTGCTGGGGCTGCCGACGTTTACCGAGCATTGCAGCGGGGTGATCGATACCCTGGTCAACGCCAAGGAAATGCATCCCGGCAAGCGCAACTCGCTCGATGCGCTGTGCGACCGCTATGGCGTGTCGAACGCGCACCGCAAGCTGCACGGCGCGCTGCTCGATGCCGAGCTGCTGGCCGATGTGTACCTGTCGATGACGCGCGGACAGAACAGCTTGTCGATGGATGTCGAGGAAGAAGCCGGCGGCGGTGGCGGCTTGCTGGAAGCGGTGGCGCTGGCCGAGGTGATCGTGCTGGCCGCCAGTGCGGACGAGCTGGCCGAGCACGAAGGCGTGCTGGGCGGGCTGGACAAGGCGGTCAAGGGAAACTGTATTTGGAGAAATTACGCAGAAGCGTGACCTTTTGCGAAACGTATGTCATAATACGCCCCGCTTCGGGAGGTTAGCTCAGGGGTAGAGCACTGCATTCACACTGCAGGGGTCGCAAGTTCGAAACTTGCACTTCCCACCATTAGATTTCATTAAAAATCAGGGCCTTACAACAGGTTCATCTGATTTCAGTACGAAGATGGGGCAAATTTGGGGCTGTGTCCAGATTTGAGCCAAGTGCGCAGTCCTATCTCTCGTGCCGCTCGTCAAGTCAAAAATCATCTTGCCTCCTGCGTTTGCTGTTACTGTCCGGTACGGGCATACATCTTCAACAGTCGTTCCCTTTTGCCATCGTCCAGTCTTGACCTGATCCATTTCCCATAGGTTCTGGTGATCATCGTGGTGTCCGTGTGCCCCATTTGTGATGCGACGTAGAGCGGCAGCTCGCCAAGCATGAGCAAACTTGAAGCGAACGTGTGCCGGGTTTGATATGGATTCCGGTAGCGCACACCCGCCTGCTTGAGGATGCGACGCCAGCGCCGATGAATTGGTTTGTCTCCCTCCCACTGCGCGCCATAAGTCGGATTGTGAAAAACCAGTTCCTGGCCGTTTCCAGTGAACGATGTTTGCGCTTGCAGCGCGGTCAAGGCGCCATTGCGGAGGTCGATTTGTCTCAACCCCGCATCTGTCTTGGCTGTATCTTTCGCTTCTCCATCCACGAAAGCTGCCTCAACCGATACTTGCTGTGGTCTAATTTGCCCGGACACCTCAATAGGTGGAAAATATACCACCTGAGGAGTAATACATGGCGACAAGAAAACGGAAGACCTTCGACCCAGCCTGAAGCTGGAAGTTGTCCGAATGATCAAAGAGCAGGGGCAGAGCATCCAGAACGTCAGCGAAAGCATGGACATCGGCCCCACCGCAATTCGCCGCTGGCTGGCCCAGTACAGCGCGGAGCAGAGCGGCCAGCCTGGCATCGGCAAGCCACTCACTGCCGAGCAGCAGAGGATCCGGCAGTTGGAGCTGGAAAATCAGCAACTCCGGCAGGATGTGACCATCTTAAAAAAGGCATCGGCCTTCTTTGCCCGCGAAATGAAATGACCCGTCAGCTCATCGTTCAACTGCAAAAGGAGGCCATCCCGGTCAAACACAGCTGCCGCATCCTGGAGGTTAGCCGGTCCGGTTTTTACGAAGCACAGCGACGTTCTGCCAAATCGGTCGTATGCAAGGCAAGCGTGCACCTGAAGGCGGCGTTCATGGCGAGTCACCAGAGCTATGGCAGTCGGCGATTGCTCACGGCCATGGCCAACGAAGGGTTCCAAATCGGGCGTTACAAGGTGCGTAGCCTGATGCGTAAGGCCGCCTTGAAGCCCGTCTGGAAGCGCAAATTCGTTCACACGACAGACAGCAAGCACGACTTGCCGATTGCCGCCAAATGTGCTCAATCGGCAGTTCAACCCCACGGCGCCAGACCTGGCCTACGTCAGCGATATCACGTACATTCGCACCGACGCGGGATGGTTGTATCTGGCTACAGTGCTGGATCTGTATGCGCGCAAGGTGGTGGGTTGGGCCATGGCGCCGAACATGCCCGCCAAGCTGGTCTGCGACGCGTTGAACATGGCCATTCAACAGCGCCGGCCCGCATCGGGCCTGATCGTCCATTCGGACCGGGGAAGCCAGTACGCCAGCGAGCTTTACCAGGACCTGCTGAAACAACACGGCTGAGCCGCAAGGGAAATTGTTGGGATAACGCCGTGGCGGAACGCTTCTTCCTGAACCTCAAGATGGCGCGCGTCTGGCAGCGGCAATACGCCAATCATGCCGAGGCCAAGGCTGATATCACCGACTACATCGTCGGCTTCTACAACTGCAAGCGCATCAATTCAGCATTGGGCAATCTGCCGCCCGCAGTCTACGAACGAAAAATGGCAGCACGCGAACCTATCGTGGTGTCCGAAATTACTTGACCACAGCACTCATCCATACGCCAACTGCCGCCGATCGAGCGCTTGTGTTTCCGGGCCATCTTCTCGATGAGTGGCAGGAAACGAATCGCCCAACGGTTGATCGACGAATGGTCGACCGACACGCCGCGCTCTTCCATCATCTCCTCGAGGTGACGGTAGCTCAGCGGATAGGCCACATACCATCGGATGCAGACCAGGATGACGTCGATCGGAAAGCGCATCCCTTTGAAGTTGAGCATGTCGATTCGTCCTGGGTTCGGGCGCCGCAGTTTACATGATTGCCCCGTCGACGTTCGCTAATGCGACAGAACCGTCGACCGCATCAACCACGCCTACGCCCATACCGCACTGAAACCCATGATGCCGGCACCGCTGCTTGGCAAGCAGATCGCCACGCACTTGCGCAAACTGCTTGGGAAACACACATACCTTCATCGAGAAAATCAATCAAAGCCGCGCAAATCCAGACCGAAGTCGCACAAATTCATGACGCAAAAACCATGTTGAGCGGGTGCAGATTCCTTAACTTGGGAGGATTGGCTCTCGCCCCCACACGTGAGGCGTTCTTTGACTGTGGCTTTTCATAACCAGCCACTTTCCATAAGAACGTTTATGCTCAGCTGAACATAACCGTTCCGTTGCACCTCAGACCCCAATGCCGCGGCTGCAAGCAGCTAGCGATGCGGAATTCTCGTGTACAGCGGCTTATGTTAGTTGTTTCGGTAAAAGTTTTATGGGCTAAAAACATTATGTAAAAAATATAGATGCTTGGTTTATTGCGCCTTCCGGTGATAAAATTGCAACCGGAGGGCGCATGGAAGCTTATTCACTCGAACAGTTGCGGGCAGTGCTCGAGGCGCGTGCGTTGCGCCGAACTGCAGGACTGCGACCGCGGTTGCGCGTGGACAAGCGCGCTCTTGAAGGCCTCACGGATGTCACGGACCACACCGAAGTAGCGCTTACCGAATGGGATTTTCACCCGGATGTCGTGTTGGGAGTCGATCCCTTTCCCGGCGTGTCTTCCGAAACACTATTTCAGGAATTGCTCGGCCGGCAGAAAGTTCTTTACGGCGATGACGACCGGGTCGAAGTCATCGATTGCAACGATTTGGCGCGCCAGCGCAATGCGCGCTCCGTGGCGGCCATCGTTGAACGTGGCACACTGTTTACCACCGCAAATAACCAGGTCAGCGTCAGCGGCGCCACGCTGGAACATCGCTATTTCTCGCGCGGAAAACCGCTCTGCCAAAAGGTGGATTTCCGCCATCAACCCTGCGCGGCAGTGGGGACGGCCTTTCTGGTTGTCCCTGCCATTGTGGCAACTGCCCACCATTGTCTTGGTCCCGACACCATCGACTCCCGCTGCCTGATCTTCGACTTCGAAACCGATGCAAACGGGGTTGCGCCCCTCAGCTTCGGACTCGACCAGATCTACGGCATTCGCCGCTTCATCGGCGGTACCTTCACCAGCGATGGCGAGGATTGGTCGCTCATCGAGCTCGATCGCGAGGTGCAGGGTCGCGCACCGCTGGCATTGCGTTCAGCCGTGGCCGCGCCAGACAACGCGCCACTGTATGTCATCGGTCATCCCTCAGGCTTGCCCAAGAAAGTCGCAGGTAACGCCGAGATCCGCTTTAACACCGCGGCGTCGCACTTCGTGGCCAACCTGGATACCTTCGGCGGAAACTCTGGATCGCCAGTATTCAATGGCATCACCCATGAAGTCGAAGGCATTCTGGTGCGCGGCGACGCCGACTTCGTCCCTCTTGGTAATTGCTACGCATCGCTGATTTGCCCTATTAGCGGTTGCCGCGGCGAAGATTGTTCGCGCATCGCGCCGATCACCCGATTGCTGGCTCTGCAGGTCTAACCTTTAATGGAGAATTCATGGATTTTTTCGTTGAGATCCCACCGGTTGCCAAAGCCTACGGCAGCTCGACCTGGACATGGACGCCGGCACGCTGACCGTCAGCCACATCCAGGGCGTTGCGTTGATTTGCATCCGCCGGGCCGATAAGCAGTCCATCCGGCTGGCACAAGGCGCGAGCATCGAGCTGGCCACTATCCACAGCAAGATTTTCGTACAGACCGAAACCGGCAGTCCCGGCTTTTCTGATGTGGTCCTGAAATTGACCAGCGCCAAGGGCGCCGCGACCTTGACTGCCACCGCGCTGGTCGGGGCGGTCCTGCTCGATTGGGACGCCGACCGTGACGGCAAGGTGGAGCTCGACGGAAAAGGCAAGGCCAACTGGATCTGGGGAGAAGAGGGCTGGGGCGCGATGGTATTGGTCGATAACGATGCCGACCTGGACAATGGCAAGACGCTGGAAGAACGCGAGCCGATCGTCATACGGCCAGTGGGCGCCTTGCCGCGTGTTGACCCGCTCGCGGAAGGACGCAACAACTTTCCACCTTCGTTTGATCCGTATCAATTACCGATAAGTTATCAAAAATTTATCACCGATATTCTGCGACCCTTCATTGTTCGCGGAAATGGCGAGTCGAAAACGAATTTCTGGGGGCTCAGCAATGAACGCGTTGGAACCGGTCGGCTGCAGCAAGAGCCACAAAGATGTCCTCGACAAACTTGCGCGGGTGGCTCCCACCAACGCAGAGGTGCTGCTCATCGGACCGAGCGGCATCGGCAAAGAGCTGTATGCCAATTACGTGCACATGCACAGTCATCGCAGCGCCCAGCGATTCGTGCCGGTCAATTGCGGCAGCCTCTCCGGCGACCTGCTTGAGAACACCTTGTTCGGGCATGTCGGTGGAGCGTTCACGGGTGCACGGGTGCTCAGCGAAGGCCTGGTAAGTGAAGCCGAAGGCGGCACGCTGTTCCTTGACGAGGTCGATTCGCTCAGTCTTCCCTGTCAAACCAAGCTGCTGCGCTTTGTGCAGGATCAAAAGTATCGCCGCCTGGGCGAAGGCCGCCTGCGTCAGGCGGATGTCCGCGTCATTGCCGCGACCAACAGCGACCTGGAGCAGGCCGTGATTGAAGGGCGCTTCCGCAGGGATCTGTTCTTTCGCTTGCGCGTCTTCCCGGTCGAAATTGCCGCGCTGTGCCGTCGGCCGGAGGATATTCCCGAGCTCATCGACGTCTTCAAGGAACGCATCGCGGCGCAGTACAAGCTGCCGCCCGTGCAGCTGAACCTGGCGCTTGTCGAGCGCATGCAACGCTACGAGTGGCCCGGGAATATCCGCGAGCTCGAGAATTGCATCGCCTACCTCACTTGCCTGCAACTGGGCCGCCTCATCCAGCCGCACGAGTTGCCGCTACTGTCCCAGCTATGCGACACGCCGGTGCAGCATGGCGAGCAAGCCGCCGTGCTGGACGACGACTTTCAGGAATCGAAGAACCGCATGGTCGCCGAGTTCGAACGGCAATACATCGAGCGCGCGCTGAAAATAACGAATGGCAACGTGTCCGCCGCCGCCCGCATGAGCGGCAAGAACCGCCGCGCCCTGTTTGAGCTCATGCGCAAGCATGAAATCAGTCCCAGCGCGTTCCGTAACGCCTGACGCTCGTCTTCCTGTGAACTAAGCTACGTCAGGATCGCACTGCAAGGATGCCGGCTGTCAGAACAGTCAGGCGTTCGGCTGCGCGTTCGCTTTGCGCCACGGCGCCGATGCCTGCCAGGTTGCCTTACCGCACTCAGACAAATCCGACCCGCAAGCGGGACATTTTTATCCAGGTTCGTCTCCCCAATCGACGCGGCCAAGCGCGCGTTCTCCCTGTACCGCACGCACTTGCTTGCTTGGCACGGTTTCTGCACATAAGAGATCAAGCCCACCACGGTTTCTTCGAGAGCGTCAGACATATGCCCGATTCATCCGTCATCGCCGACGTATCAACGACCTTGCAGCAGGTGCTGACGGATGCGTTCAGTGCGCTCGTGCCGGGGCCGGTGGTGGCGGAAGTCCACGATCTGCAAGGCGCCATCTCGACCACGCCCGCGCGCATGACCGTCTTTCTGTTCGAGGCGGTGGAAGATCCGACCGTGCGCAATCAGCGCCAGGCGCGCGAGATCGTGCCACCAAACATCACGCAGCGGCGGCCACAGGTGCCGCTTATTCTGCGCTACCTGTTGACGCCGTGGAGCGGCGACCGCGCGACCGATCAGCTCTTGCTCGGGATTGCCCTGCAGACCCTGCACGACGATGCCATCCTGTCCGGCCCGCAATTGCGCGGCGGCCTGGTCGGCACCAGCGAGGCGCTCAAGCTCAAGCTGGCCCCGCTGTCGCTCGAAGAGCAGACCCGGGTCTGGCACGCCGTGCAGCGTCCGTATCGCCTGTCATTGACGTACGAGGTGCGCGTCATCCGCATCGACTCGAACGAGGTCAAGGTGCGCCCGCCGGTGCGCTCGCGCACGCTCGCCGTCGCCGCCGGAGACGGCGTATGAGCTTTACCATGATCGCTTCCGAGCGTCACGTCACGTACAGCCAGATCGGCCTGCGGCTGGTGGATGAATTGACCGGCAGGCCATCACTGCAGCGCGTGGATGCGCGCCTGAGTTTCCGGGACAGCGGCGGCGACTGGCAGCCGCTGGCGACCCAGCCAATAACGTCGCCGTCGGGCTACCTGCTGTACCCCGGCCTCGGACGCAGCGCCAACGCCGCGCTGGCTCCCGTGGTGCGCCATCGCGTCGAACTGAGCTCGGATTTCTATCGCCCCGACTACCTGCGCACGGTTGACGCGCTCGAGTTCGACATCCATCCCTACGACGACCAGCAGCCGCCAGCGGTCGTGCCGGATGTGCCGCTCACCGTCCGGCTACTGCCGTCGGCCAGTTATCCGCACGCAGCCTTCATCCGCACGCTGCGCGGTGTCACCCTGGACCCCAACGGCGATCCGATCGCCAATGTCGAGGTCACCCAGGGCATGGCCGAGCGCGTGCTCAGCGACGAGCGTGGCGTGTTCGCGCTGCCGCTGCGCTGGGTCGGGCTTGGCGGCAGCGTCACCGTCGACGCCATCGACCACCGCACCGGACGAATTGATCAACTCACGCTGACCCTGCCGCAGGACCTGCGGCAGGGCCAGACCTTTACTTTGACCTAAAGCACGAGGAATGCGCCATGCCTGAATATTTGAGTCCTGGGGTATATGTCGAAGAGGTTCCAAGCGGACCGCGGCCGATCGAAGGTGTGGGCACCAGCACCGCCGGCATGGTTGGTCTGACGGAGCGCGGCCCCACCACACCACGCCTGGTGACCAATTGGGGCCAGTTCAGACGCTGGTACGGCGACGTCGTGGACCCTGCCACCTCGTTCGCGCCATTCGCCGCGCGCGGCTTCTTCGAAAATGGCGGCGTGCGGCTGTTTGTCGCCCGCGTGGCACTGAGCGACGCCGCCAGCGCGCTGCTCGATCTGCCGACGGCCACCGCCCAGTTGCTGCGGGTCGAGGCGATGGGCCCGGGCGCGTGGGGTAATCGCCTGTTTGTGCGCGTCGGTCCCAGTTCGCGCACCGACAGTGTCGGTAACCCGGTCGGGTTCCGGATCACCGTGCTGTACTTCCGCACTGCGCCCAATCCATTCGTCGATCCGCTCGATCCGGCCAACATCGGCAATCCTGCCCGCGTCGATCCGGACGTCATCGAGGATTACGACGACCTGTCGGCCGATCCGCTCGATGGCAACTACGTGCTGATGCGTATGAACAGTAACTCCACGCTGGTGCACGCGAGCTTGACCGATCCCGCACTGGACGCCGCCGCGCCCACCGCGACGGCATTCGCGCCGCTGGCAGGCGGTGGCGACGGCGCCGCGCCAAGGAGCGCGGTCGACTACGAAGGCAATCCGGCGGTGGCGCCCGATCTGCGCACCGGCCTGGCCGCACTCGAGAACATCGACGAGGTCGCGCTGCTGTTCGTGCCGGACGAAGTGCATCCCGCCCTGGATGCAGCCAACCAGACCCAGTTGATGAATACCCTGGTGACGCAGTGCGAACGGCTGGCCGACCGCTTTGCCATTCTCAACGTGCCGGCCGGTCAAGGACTGGTGCAGAACATCTTCCCGCCGCGCGACAGCTCGTACGCGGCTATCTACTACCCCTGGATTCGGGTGTTCGACCCGTTCACGCGTGACACCGTGCTGGTGCCGCCGGCTGGCCATGTGGCGGGCATCTACGCGCGCACGGACCGCGAGCGCGGGGTGCACAAGGCGCCCGCCAACGAAGTACTGCGCGACATCATCACGCGCGACATCAACGCCACCCGCAGGCCGCTGGAGTTCACGCTCTCGCGCGGCGATCACGACATCCTCAATCCGCGCGGGATCAACGTGATCCGCGACTTCCGTGCCGATCGCCGCGGTATCCGGGTGTGGGGTGCGCGCACCTTGTCGAGTGATCCGCTGTGGCGCTACGTGAACGTGCGCCGCCTTTTCAACTACGTCAAGGAATCGGTGGACGAGGGTACCCAATGGGTCGTGTTTGAACCGAACGACGACAACACCTGGGCCCGCGTTCGCCACGTGGTCGCGGACTTCCTGACGCTGGTCTGGCGCAGCGGCGCCTTGTTCGGCGCGACCGAAGAGCAGGCCTTTTTCGTGCGCTGCGGCGCCGAAACCATGACGCCAGCCGATATCGACGCCGGGCGCCTGATTGTCGAAGTTGGAATAGCGCCCGTCAAACCCGCCGAATTCGTGATCTTCCGCTTCCAGCAAAAGATGACCGAACTCGTCGCACCTTGATTTTCGAACCTGATTTTCGAACCTGAATAAAGAGGAGAGCATTCATGCCCCCGACCTTTCGTGAGGACCCCTATGGGGGCTACAACTTCGTCGTCATCGTCAACGGCGTCTCGGACGACGGCAACGCCGTCAAGGCCGGATGCAGCGAGGTGTCCGGCCTCGAGATCGAGGTGACGCCGGTGGAATACCGCAACGGCAACGAAGACATCACCGTGCGCAAGATCCCCGGCCTGAAGAAATTCATGAACATCACGCTAAAACGCGGCATGACGGGCGACCTGGCGATGTGGAACTGGATCCGCAACGCGATGAAGGGCCAGGTGCTGCGCGCGCAAGGCAGCATCATCATGCACGACGAGAACCATCGGCCCGTACTGCGCTGGAACTTCACGCGCGCCTGGCCGTGCAAGTACACGGGTCCCGGCTACAACGCGGCCAACAACGAGACCGCCTTCGAGACCGTGGAAATCTGCCACGAGGGCTTGTCCATCGACGGTCAGGCCTGACAACCATGCACGCCACGCTCACTCAACCACCCGGCGTTCGATTGCAGTTCGCGCGCCCGGCCGAAGACAGCAACACGCTGCGTACCGACATCGCCGCGTTTGCAGGTCCGACCGAGCGTGGTCCGCAGGGTGAGCTGGTGCGGGTGGCGGGCTGGCTCGACTACCTCGCGCGTTTCGGCGAGCTGACCGAGCTGGCCAGCACGGCGTTCGCCTTGCGCGGCTACTTCGAAAACGAAGGCGAAATCGCGTATGTGGTGCGCACCGTCGCGGCCGCGCTGCCTGCCTGGGCCGACTGGACCGTCGGCGCACGCGACCCGGTAACCGGCGCGTGGCTGCCCAGCGCACCGGCCAGCGCTGGTTTTACAGCGGGGCGCTACCGCATCGAAGCGAGCAGCCCGGGCGTGTGGGCCAATGGACTCGACGTGACCATCGCGTACCGGCGCTTTGGCGTGCGCGCCACGGCCGAGGTGGATATGATCATCCGCACGCGCCACGGCACCACTGAAGTGCTGAGCGGGCTGTCACCGGCGACGCTGGCCGACGACGTCGCCGCGCGCTCGGCATTGATCCGCCTGGTCGCGGATCCCGGCGCGGCTGCCAAGCCGGCGGCGCATGCCGGCCCGCTCGGCATTGCCTGGCCCACCTTGCGCCTGGGCGGCGGCACTGAGCAGCCGCCCGGCCGCGCCGAATACCTGGCAGCTTTGGCCCTGATGCTGGCCGAACCCGAAGCGGCGCTGCTGGCGTTTCCCGACATCGACGCGATGGACGCACCGGTCACGGAGCGCGACGCGGTGCTGGCGGCGGCGGTTATCGGCGCCGAGCGGCGCATGGACCGGCAGGTCATCGCCTGTGCGCCGCCGCACGTGCAGCGCACCGGGGAAGTGGCCGGCTGGCTCGCCGCGCAGCGCGACCGCTTCGGCGAGCGCGGCGTGCGCGCCATCGCGGTGTATCACCCGCGCGTCGATGTGGATGATCCTTTCGGCGGCATCATCGCGCCGCTGCGGCGCATCTCCGCCGTGGGCCACGTGGCGGGGGTGATCAGCCGCCTCGATCGCGAGCGCGGCGCGCATCACACGCCGGCCAACGTGCCTTTGCATGGCGCGGTGGACGTCGCCAATCACTTCAACAACCCCGAGCAGGCGCTGCTCACCGGGATCGGCGCCAATGTGCTGCGCTGCCAGGCCGGGCGCGGTCTGCTGGTGTGGGGCGGCCGGACCCTGTCCGATCCCGCGCTGGAACCGGAGAACCTGTACCTGGCGCACCGGCGCCTGGTGCACCGGCTGGTGCGCGCCATCCGCCGCGCGGCCGAGCCGCTGGTGTTCGAGACCAACGGGCCCGACGTGTGGCTGGCCTTGGTGCGCGCCGTCTCGACCGTGCTGATGCAGGCTTACCGCGCCGGCGCGCTCAAGGGTGAGCGGCCCAGCGAGGGTTTCAGCGTGCTGTGCGACGAGTCCAACAATCCCCCGGCATCCATCAACGCTGGCATGGTGGTGTGTGAAATCCAGGTCGCCCCGGCCACGCCCATGGAGTTCATCACGCTGCGCATTTCGCTGAGCAGCGACGGCCGACTGGAGATGATCGAGCCATGAGCGACCTGCTGCCCAACTTCCGCTTCTTCGTCACGCTCGACGCCGCGGACGCCTACCTGCCGGCACGCCAGGCGCGCCTGCTGCCGAAGGTCGCGGCCGGCGCCTTTCAGAGTGCCACCGGCCTGGGCGGGGACCTGGAAGTGATGGCTTATCCCGAAGGCGGGAGCAACGACTTCGTGCACCAGCTGCCGGTACGCCATAGCTGGAGCCGCATCACCCTCAAGCATGGGTTCGTGCGCGATCCCATTTTGTGGCAGTGGTACCGGGTTGGCCTGACGCAGTCGCTCGGCGCCCGCCGCGACGGCTCGATCGTGCTGCTCGATCACGCCGGCACGCGCGTGATGGCGTGGGAGTTCCGTGGCGCGCTGGCCGCCAAGTGGGTGGGGCCCGACATGAACGCCATGGAATCGGGCGTGGTCACCGAAAGCCTGGAAATCGTCCACCAAGGCATCACCCTGGCAGGAGGCACCTTCGATATCGGGAAGGCCATCGACACCGTTGTGGGAATTTTCAGCTAATGATCACCATTGAACATCTTGAGGTCCAGTTCGACGTCGCCGGCGATGACGACGAGGCGGTGTTTGCGCGCTACTTCAGCCGCTACATCAATCAGTGGGCGCGCGCCGACCAACAGCAGAAGGAGCTGAAGGAACGGCTGCGCAAAGACCAGCAGCTGGGCGACGACGGGAGCTACGGATGATCGAGACGCCACTCTCAAGTGCCAGGCAGGGCCCCAAAAAAGTGGTGCTGCAGGTGGTGCGCCCGACCGGCATCGCGCCCATCACGCTGATGTTCAATCCGACCGAATACTCGCTGCAGAAGTCCAATAACTTCGCCGAAATCGCCATTCCCGGCCTGGAAACGCCGCCGCTGCAGTACATTCGCGGTTCGGCCAAGAAGCTCACGACCGAGCTGCTGCTGGACACCTCCGACACGCTGGAGGACGTGCGCAAGCGCACCGACCCGCTGCAAAAGCTCATGAAGATCAACGGCGAGCTGCACGCGCCGCCCATCCTGCGGCTGGTATGGGATGGCGAGGTGTTCCTGGGCGTGGTTGAAAGCCTCACGATCAACTTTGTGCTGTTCATGCCGACCGGGGTGCCGCTGCGCGCCAAAATCAACCTGGCGCTGATCGAATACCGCACGGTGGAGGAGCAGATCGCCGAGACCCCGCGCCATTCGCCCGACGTGGAGAAAAGTCACGTGGTGCGGCGCGGCGATTCGCTGGCCAGCGTGGCCAACCTGGCCTACAACGATCCAACCCAGTGGCGCGTCATTGCCGCCAACAACGGAATCGCGGATCCGCGCCGCCTGACACCCGGACAGACCCTGCAGATTCCGAGGTTACGCTAGATGGCTACCCCGATCAAAGCCGGCCTGCCGCACGTCGACTATTACGCGCCGGGCTTTCGCGTCGAGATCGACGGTGAACAACTGTCGCCGGCGACCAACGGCGACATCCTGAACCTGAGCGTGAAGATGGATTTGACGCAGATGGCCAGCTTCGACATGACGGTGGCGAATATCGCGACCTTCCGCAGCGCTCGCGAGGTATTCAAGTACAGCGATGGCGATCGCTTCGACATCGGCCGCCAGGTGCACATCAAGATGGGTTACGCCGACGCCTTGCTGTCGATGATCAATGGCCAGATCACCAGCGTCGCGCCCAAGTTTCCGCAGGCCGGCGCGCCGACCCTTACCGTGAGCGGACAGGATGGCATGTTCAAGCTGAAGAACAATCGGCCCGAGACCGCGCAGTCGATTCAGTATCTCGACATGCGCGACTCGGAGATCGCCATCGAAATCGCCGTGCGTAACAAGCTCGATTATGTCGTCCAGGAGTCCGCCCCGATCCATCACGAGGTGATCCAGCGCATGACCGACGACGCCACCTTTCTGAAGGAGCGGGCGGCGCGCATCGACTTCGACTGCCACATCGTCACCGATGCGCGCACGAACGAGGCAACCCTGTTTTTCGTCAAGCCCGCGGACGGGCGCGAAGGCACGCGCCCGACCACGTTCGCCTACCGCTGGGGCGAGAATCTGCTGAGTTTTACCCCCACCATCAATCTGTCCGACCAGGTCGCGAGCGTGACCGTGCATGGCTGGGATCCCGATACCAAATTGCCCATCGTTGCCAAGGCCGGGCCGGAAGATCTGCCCAAGCAGGCCAATAGCGGCGAGAGCGGCGAAAGCGGACCGCAAATGGCGCAGCGCACCCAGGCCGGCAAACAGGACGTGGTGGTGGATGCGCCGGTGGCCAGCCAGGAGGAAGCCGCGGTGCTGGCGCGCAGCCTGCTGCTGCACCGCGCCTACAAGTTCATCACCGCCAGCGGCCAGGTGATCGGCAAGCCGGAGCTGCGCCCCGGCCACAGCCTCGAGCTCAGTGGCTTGGGCCGCTTCGACGGCGCCTACTACGTCACGCGCGTCGAGCATCAAATCGATCAGAACGGCTACCTGACCACTTTCGAAGCACGTCGCATGTTACACCGGAGGTCCACATGAGCAGTACCGTACTGAAGGCGCTGCACACCGACCGCCGCTTCTTCGGCGTGGTCGAAGCGCTGGTCGAGGAAGTTCGCAACGATGGCAAGGTGAGGGTGACCTATCCCTGGCTTGATGGCAGCGCCACCGGCGGCACGCCGCAAATGGTGAGCGAATGGAGCCGTGTCGCGCAGTTTCTGGCGGGGCCCGGCCACGGCGCCTTCTTCATGCCACTCAAGGGCAGCGAGGTGCTGCTGGCCTTCATCCACGGCGACATGCGCCGGCCCGTGATCATCGGTGGCCTGTACAACGGCGTCGACCAGCCGCCGGGCACCGACACTGATCTCGACACGCACGTGCGCCACCTGCGCATCCAGTCGCCGACCGGACATCGCATCAGCATGCTCGATCCCGAACAGCCGGGCGCCATGGGTGCGGTCGTCATCGAGACCTCGAATGGCAGCTATATCTCGATGTCGACCACCGGCACGGTGCGCATCGTCGCCAAGGGCGCGCTCGAGCTTGAAGGCGCCTCGATCCGGATCAACGGCCGCATCGTCGCGCCGTCGATCAATTCCATCTAGGTGAGCCATGGCCCAGGTAGACATCCCCGTCCCCGAGTCGCTGCGCAAGGCGCTGAGCGCGCCGGTGTGCCTCGACCTCAGCCTGCCCAAGCCGAAGAAGCTCACGGTCACGCTGCCATCCGGCGCGGCCTTCAGCTCGCTCTCCAACCTCGGACAGAACATTCCCAACGACTGCTCGCTCACCTTCAGCCTGATGATGCAGGTGATGCCGATGATGGCCAGCATGGAGTGCGTGCTGAAGATCCTCAAGCTGCTCAAGCCGCTCAGCGAGGCCGTCACCAGCCCGCCGCCCACGCCCAAGCTGGTCGCGGACATCGGCAAGGCCGTCGCCGATCTCGCCCCCTGTTTTCTGATGCTCACGCCGGCCGGCATGATCCCGTTCGTGCGCGATGTGCTGTGCCTGATCCTGAAGGTGCTCAGCTGCCTCGTCGCGCAGTTGAAGAACATGGGAAAAGTGCTCGGCGGGCTGGCCATCACGCTCAAGGATGCGCGTGCCCGCGGCGACGACGACCTGGCCGCGACCGTCGAGTGCGCGCAGCAGAACACCATCACCTCGATGGGACATCTGATGCAGGGGCTCGGCCCCGTCGAGGCGATCATGGACCTGGCGGCGCCCTTCATGAGCATCGCCGGCGTGGCCGAGATCAAGCTGCCGGCCATCGGCAGCGCCGAGGATGTGGAAGGCATGAACAAGGTCGTCGCGCAGCTCGACGAGGTGATGAACACGATCCAGAAGATCGTCGACGGCCTGGGAGGGTGCCCGTCATGAGCCGCGCCGACTTTCTGGGGCGCGGGTGGCGCTTTCCGATCATGCCGGATGCCTCGGGCGCACTCGGCTACAGCGAAGGCCCCGAACACATCGAACACTCGCTCCGGCACATCCTGATGACGAGCTTCGGCGAGCGTGTCATGCGGCCAAGCTTCGGCTGCGAGGCGCCGGACCTGGTGTTCGCGCCGGGCAGCGTGCAGTATCTGCGCCTGCTCGAGGCCTCGGTACGCAATGCGATACGCGATTTCGAGCCGCGCGTTGAGCTGGAATTCGCCAGCGCGGAACTGGACCAGGATGAACAGAACCATGTCGCCGTGCGCATCGGCTACCGGATCCGCGGCGCCAATTCGCGCGGTAACCTGGTGTTCCCGTTCTATCTCGGCGTCGACGAGGGGCCAACATGACGCTGCCGGCACTCAAGCTCGACGACCTGAACTGGCCGGCCATGGTCGATGCGATCCGTACGCGCATCGTTGCCAACTCGCGTGGCCAGTGGACCATGCACGGTCCGTCGGACAGCGGGGTCGCGCTGCTGGAGCTGTTTGCCTATCTGTTCGAGCAGCGCATCTATTGGCTCGACCAGGTGCACGCGCCGCTTGCGCGTGCCTTGCTCGCGTTGATGGATGACGCGCCGCAGCCGACCCAAGCGGCCCGAACCGTGCTCGAGTTCCCCCCTCCGCAAGGGGCAATCCCCGCGCATATCGATGCCGGCACCTTGTTCACCACCACCCTCGGCGCCAGCGTGCTGCCCATGACCACGCTCGAACCGCTCGCTGTGCTGCCGGTACATCAACAGCAGTTGGATGCGCCCGGGCGGTCCTTGTCATTGTCGGTCAGCGGGCATGATCGCAGCGCGCAGCTGGAAACGCTGCACCCGGTACCGCTGCTCGGTTGCGACGGCGGCGCCGGCAGTTTCGAAGTAACCGTGTGGCTGGATCGCCCCATCGCTGCCGCCGAGCGCAATGGTACTTTCACGCTGCTGATCGAGCTCGACGCCCCTGCGGCCTGCGCGCCCGAGTGGGCGCCGCGCACGAGCGGTGCGCGCTGGAGCGCACGTGTGCCGCGCGACGGATTTGCGCCGCTGCCGCCGGAGCAGGCGGTGGCCGGCACCTGCGGCCTGGCGGGCGTTGCGTCGGCCGCCGCGGTTCCCGATGCGCTGCTCGGCGACATTTCCGGCCAGTGGGCGATGCACGCCGTGGAGGTGGAGGCACCAGCCGTGCTGACGTTTTCATACAGTACCGGCATCGCCGCCTGGAGGGCGTTATTGGCCGATGCACTGGTCGATGGCACAGGAGGGCTGCGCCGTTCCGGCCTGTGGCGCATCCGCATTCCATCCGACTGGGCGCCGTCCGGCCCCGCGCAGGACGGCCTGGTGCCATATGCATTGCGCATTGAGTGCGAGGAAGCCAACTACGCGTCACCCCCGCTGCTGGTGCGCATGGTGCCCAACGTCGCCATGGCCACCCAGGTGCAAAGTGTGCGGCCCGACAGTAGCCTCATCGAACCGCAACTCGACAACTGGATCAAGCTCCCAGGTCAGCAGCTCGCGCTCGATCGCAGCCTGGCGCAACCGCTTGAGGACTCGGTGCAGCTGGAACTGCGCGAGTTCGATGGCCAATGGCGGTGCTGGCTCCCCACTGACGATTTTTACCGGCACGGAGCGGAGGACCGCGTCTTCGTTGTCGACCGGCCGCGCAAGCTGTTGATATTCGGCGATGGCCTGAACGGCCGCATCCCGGTGCTGGCCGCCGCGTCGGCGACGCCGCGCGCCCGCCTGTGCTACCTCGCGGGCGGCGACACCGGTGGAAACGTGGCCCTGCAGCAGTGGTGGTCGGCTGACACGCCACTCGCGCCCATCAACACCGTGGCGGCGGTCGGTGGCCTGGCCTCGGAGAGTTTCGACGAGGCCAATGCGCGCGTGGCGCGCGACCTGCAGCGCGTCGAACGGGCGGTCACCGCCCCCGACCATGAGGCGCTGGCGCTCGGCACCGAAGGCGTCGCGGTCGCGCGCGCCTTTGCCGCCGTTGGCTTCAATCCGAGTTTTCCTTGCCAGAAGATGGGCGGCGTGACCACCGTGTTCGTCGTGCCCGAGGTGCCGCGCACAAGCGATCCGGCCAGCGCGCAGATCGGCGTTGCCAAGCCGCGCATGGACCCGGGCGCGCTGCGCGCCATCGGCGCACGGCTGGAAGCGCGCCGCCTGCTTACGCATGAAGTGTACGTGCGGCCGGCCAGTTACCGGGCGGTGTTCGTCGCGGTCGAGTTGCAAGGTGTCGTGCTCGATGAGGCGGCGCTCGGCGCGGCTATCCGCGCACTGCTGACGCGCCACCTGGACGCCCTGGTGGGTGGCGCCGATGGCACCGGCTGGCCCTTCGGCGATCCACTTCGGCCAACTGCGCTGATGCACCAGGTGCAGACTGTGCTGCCCGGGGCAGTGGCGGTCACCAGGGTCGCGATCGCGCTCGACCAACCCGCGACGTTCGAAGACTGCGCCGACGTGTCGATTCGCCCGCACGAACTGGTGTATCTGGCCGGGCTGACCACGCGCTTCGAACGCGCACCGCTGGCGCAAGGGGGACTGCGATGAGCGCCGCCTGGTGGGGGCGGGAGTCGTTGGACCCATTGGTGCCGGACCCGCTCGAGCCGCCGCAACTGGCCACGCCAGGCCGCGCCGCCGTGCGCGCGGCGCTGGCGGCGCGCATCGCGGCCTTTACGCCCGAATGGCGGCGCCACACGCCCGGCGACGCCGGCGATGCGTTGCTGGGCCTGCACGGCGAACTGGCCGAGCCCTTGCTCGAGCGGCTCAATCGCATGCCCGAAAAGGCCTTCCGCGAGTATCTGCGTGCGGCCGGTATCGCCGCCGTGCCGGCCCGGCCGGCGCGTGCCACGCTCAGCTTCACGGTGGCCGATGCCGCGCCGGGCAGTGCGCTCATTGCGCCCGGATTCCAGGTTTCCGCAGCGGCGGCCGACGGTTCCGGCGCGCGCGTGGTGTTCGAAACCGAGCGTGCCCTGTACGCCGCGCCCGGCAAAATCGCCGCGACCTTCGCGCAGGACGGCAAGCGCTTTTTCGCCATGCAGCTCGGCGGCGCCGACCCGGCCGCCAGCAACCTGGTGTTCGGTGCTGCGCCGCGTCCAGGCGCGGCGCTGCTGATCGGGTTGTCGGGAGCGTCCGCGCCGGCTCCGAACATCACCTTCATGGTGCATCTGACCGCGCGCGGCGGCCCGCCGCCGGTCATCGCCCACGGCGGCATGGCAGCCGGCGGGGTGGTGGCGCAGCCCATCGTGGGCTGGAGCTTCTTCGACGGCGGCCGCTTCGAACCGGCAGAGGTCATCCGCGACGAGTCGCGCGGGCTGCTCCAGAGCGGCCTGGTGGAATTGCGTTGCCCGCGCACCTGGCGCACCGGCATCCCGGCCGGTGTGACGGCGCCAAAGCCGCTGCGCTGGCTGCGCCTGCAGCTCGTCGCCGGCGCCTTCGCGGCGCCGCCGGCGCTGGCGTTCATTGAACTGAACGCCGTCACGGCGTCCGCCGCGCGCACGGTACGCGGCGAAGTCCTTGACTACGTGCCCGACAGCGATGGCCGGCGCATGCGCGTGACCCAGCGGCCGGTGCTGCCCGGGTCGCTGCAGCTGACCGTCGACGAGGGCGCCATCGGCGCCGCCGCCGTCGGTGCGCAGCCATGGCTGGAGATCGCCGGTCTCGATGCCAGTGGTCCGGACGAGCGCGTCTTCGAACTTGACGAAGTCACCGGTGAACTGCAGTTCGGCGACGGCATGCACGGCATGCAGCTGCCGCGCGGGATGCGCCACGTCGTCGCGCAGCGCTACCAGGTGGCCACCGGGGCCGCCGGTGCGGTGGCGGCCGGCCAGATTACCAGCCTGATGTCTTCGGTGCCGTTCGTAACCAAGGTCGGCAACGCGTTGCCGGCCAGCGGGGGCCACGATGCCATGTCGATTCCCGAGGCCTCGCGCTTGGGTCCCCAGCGCCTGCGCGCGCGCAACCGCGCGGTCACGGTGGCTGACTATGAGCTCGAGTCGTTCGCGGCGCAGGGCGCCGATGTGACGCGCGCCCACGGCGTCGGTGGCACGCACGCCGGCTTGAACAACGCGCGCGTGCCGGGAACCGTCAGCGTGTTTCTGCTGGGGCCACGGGCGGTGGCGACCCCGCCGTACCCCAGCCAGGCCAGCCTCGATGCGGTTGCCAGCCACCTGTCAAGCAAGGTGGCGCCAGCCGGTGTAGAGGTGGTCGCGGCGGCCCCGCATTTCCATGAGGTGAGCGTACGCGCCACGCTGGCCGTCGCCATCCATGCCGATTTCGGCGAGGTGCTGCGCGCCACCTTGCGCGAGCTCGATGGGTATTTCGATCCGCTGGCCGGCGGCGGCGACGGGCGCGGCTGGCCGTTCGGCGGTGTCATCAAGTACGCCGCGCTGGTGCGGCACCTGATCGCACACGTACCCGGGCTGGTTGCCCTGTCCACCCTCAATCTCACCGTGGATGGCGAAGCGCTGGGCGCCTGCAGCGACTTCACGCCGCAGCCGCACAGCCTGTTGTGGCCGCTGCCGCACGAGTTGCGCGTCGTTGAAAAGGAGCTGCCATGAGCTGCCTGCCTGCGCCCGCCACCTTCCGCCTGCTCGATGCGCTGGTGGGCTGGGACGTCGACAGCGCCGAAGGCATCAGCGGTCTTGATCTTTCAGGTGGATTGCAGCTCTCCTTCGCCGGCGCCGGCCAGACCGTGCCGCTTGATGACGTCAGCGCATGGATTGCCCCGGCGGTGCTGGCGCGCGGCTGTGCGCCGTGTGAATGGCTGCTCGTGACGCCTGCCGTTACCACTGTTTCGCCGCAGTCACGGCTGCTGCGCAAGGATCTGTGCGCGCCGTGTTTCACAGAGGCGGAGCCGGGTGCCGTCGGTGTGCTGCGCGGCGCCGTGGCGTTGGCGGCTGCCGGCCGCAATATCGCTGTTGCCGATCCGGCGCAGAACGCCGTGCTGCTGTTCGCCGATCACGGGCGCCGGCTGGTGACGCGGGTCGCCTTCGCGCGGCCCGGACCGATCGCCTACGCGCCCTGGCAGGAGTGGTTGGTGGTGGACACCGCACAGGCCCGGATCGCCCGTCTGGACCTGGCAGGTTTTGAGCGCGGGCCTCTGGAGGCCGAGTTGCCGGGACCGGTCAATCGCATGGCCGTGGACAAGGACGAACGCATCTGGCTGGCCGTCGACGAGGCGCCGCTGGACGTCCGCCAGCAGGTCAGCCTGTGGTTCGCCGCCCGCACCGACGCCGCATTCGCCCGGGCCACCCTGGACGAGCTACGGCGCGCTTTTGCGCCGAACGGCATCGCCGTGACGAATGCCAAAGGATTCTGCTTGGCGCAGACCCAAGCCGGCTGCGGACCTTGCTTCTCCTGGTACGGACGCGAACTGACCACGTCGCTCACGGCGCCGGAAGCTGGCGCGCAATACGTGGCCCAGGGTCAGCTGATGACGCTGGCCATCGATAGCGGCATAACGCGCTGCCGCTGGCATCGCGTGCGCTGGCAGGGCAGTATCCCGGCGGGGACCACGGTGTCGATTGCGCTGTCGGCGCATGATCAGCCGACCCCCGCGGCGCAGGGCGTCGCCGAGGGCGCCTGGAGCGCATTCGCGCCGGGCCGGCCGCACCCTGGCGATTGGCAGCGCGTCGACAACCAGCGCGATTTCCTGATCCGCCAGCCGGAAGGGCGCTACCTGTTCCTGCGCATCCGCATGACCGGGGACGGGCGCCACACGCCGCGCATCGCTCGCATGCAGATCGACTTTCCGCGCCAGACCAGTCTCGACCAGTTGCCGCTGGTGTTCCGCGACAGCCCGGAGGCCGAGGACTTCAGCGAACGCTTCCTGGCCCTGTTCGACAGCTTTCTGGACGACGTCGACCAGCAGATCGCACGCATGCCGGCGCTGCTCGATGTCGACGGCGTACCCGACGGCGTGCTGCCCTGGCTCGGCAGCTTTCTCGACATCGCGATGGATCCGGCCTGGGACGCCGCGCGCCGGCGCCGCCTGCTGCAGGCCGCGCCCAAGCTGTATCGCATGCGCGGCACGGTCGACGGCATGCGCGCCGTGATTCGCCTGGTGTTCGACGTCGAGCCGGTGATCCGCGAAGCGGCCAACGAGCGGGCCTGGGGCGCGCTGGGCGCCATTGCACTGAGCGGCGGCACGCGCCTGTTCGGACCTGCGCAGTGGCGCTTCAGGCTGGACCGTTCGCGCCTTGGGCGGGCACCGCTGCGCAGCGTCGGGCAGGTCGAACTCGACCCATTCAGCTCGGTGGCCTACCGCTTCGATGTGCAGGTGCCGGTCAAACTGGACGTGACCATGCGCCAGCGCGTGCAGCAGCTGATCGATGCCCAGAAGCCCGCGCACACCGTGGCGCGGCTGTTGGACAGCCGCGGGCAATTCCTGCTCGACGGCGTGGTGAGCGTAGGGGTCGACACCACCCTCGCGCCTTTCGAAGCGAGTGTTCTTGGCAGTGGCGGCAACATACGGCTCGCCCGCGCCACCGTTTTGTCCGGAGCGCGCGCTTCGGACGCCGATTCGCCGCACCCCGGCGCCTGATGCAGACCATGGAGTGACTTCACATGAACACCACGAATCTCGATAAGGCCGGTTTCTGCATGACGATGCCCGACCTGGAGCGTTTGCAGTTCTATTACGGACGCAATCTGACGGTTGCCGACCTGCAGTCGGAGCAGCAGTATTTTCTGGAGAAGCTGCGTCTGCACGCACGCTGTTTTTACGGCGTTGGCATCGTGTGCGGGCTTGGCGTAAGACCCGTGCCGGTGCCGCAAGGGTGCGAGAGCGAGGACGAGCGGCACCGCCATGAGGTTGCGCGCCAGCTGCGCGGCATCGAAGCGAAGCTCACGCTGCTCGAACAGGAGCAGGGCGCCGAAGCGCAGCGCAAGCAGCTCGCCGGCGAGCAGGAAAATCTGCAGCGCGAGTATGCGCGCTGGCGCTGCGATCACCCTCACGACCAGTGCCCCGCAGTGAACGTGAGCGTGGACTGTGGTTGGGCCCTGGATTGCGAGGGGCGCGAAATCATCGTGCGTGCGGACCAGGTGGTCGACCTGCGCAGCCTGTTGTCGCGCGAAGACCGGCGCGAGATCGAGAAAGCCGAACGCGGCGACTGCTCGACGCGCCCGATTGTCGAACTGACGATCTGCTACTGCGAGCAGCAGACCTATCCGTCGCGCCCCATCACCCGGGACAATTGCGACCTGCCGCAGAACTGCCGCTACGGCCGTATCCGCGAGGGCTACCGCTGGCGCGCCAGTCTCACCCATCAAGCGCCCGATACGCGCTGCAGCAACTGCTGCGAGCCGTGCGCACAGGCGTGCATCGTACTGGCCCACATCGCCTGGCCGCTCGAGGGACCGATTCTCGAAGCCGACATCGACTGGCGCGCCCGCCGCGAGGTCAGCGTCTACCAAGCGGCGACCATCGACGGCATCAGCTGGGCGCACGGGGCGCACTACGACTCCGATGGCGCCAAAACTGTGCTCGGCACCCGGCGCAGCGGCGGCCCCCGCAGCGACGGCATCGAAGTCCATTTTTCCAAGCCGGTGTATGCCGAGACGCTGCAACCGGGCGTCGTCGACCTGTGGCGCGTGCAGGGCGGCAGAGGCCTTGCTGGTGTGATCTCACAGATCGAGGGCAGCTATGTCGACAAGCCGGAGACGGGACTCATCGACAGCTTCAGGTTCCGCGACGACAGCGGCGAGACGCTCAATCACGGTGACCGGGTACTGATTCAGGTGCGCGGTAATTTTATTCTCGACGCTTGCTGCAAGCCGCTCGACGGCGAGCATATCGGCGGCCTGGTGCCGCAACTGGCGCTATACCAAAACGCCCCGGCGCCAAGCTGCAAGCCGCCACGGGCGCCTTGCGCGGACCGCCCTCAGCCCTGGACGTCGGGCAATGGACGGCCGGGCGCGACCTTCGAAAGCTGGTTCTTCATCGACGCTTAGTCCCGGGAGATATACACATGACTACCAATAAAGACGGGTCCGGGGGCTGCGGCTGCGCTGGCGGAGGTTCCAAAAGCCGTGGCATCGGCGCCGGGCCGCAGAGTGGCTATCAGGCGGGAGTACGCTCGGCGGGTCGTGCTGCCGGAACCAGCGGGGCAAGCGCGGGTTGTGGCTGCGCCGGTTCCGGCGGCGGCGACTGCGGTTGCGGATCGTCCGGCGGCAGTTGCGGCTGCAACGCCGGCGTGATGGTACGGCCTTCCTTCTTCGCCGGCCAGCTGCTGACCGACGACGACCTGCAGGCGCTGACCAACTACGTCGTCACCAGGCAGCGCATGCACAACCGCTTCCTGGTGGGTAGCGGCGTGGCTTGCGGTCTGGCCGTTACTTGCGCTCCCTGTCCGGGAGGGCGGGTCATCGTGCAGCCCGGGTATGCGGTCGATTGCTGCGGCAACGAGATTGTCGTGCCCTGCGCCGTGGAACTCGACATCAACGCGATGGTGCGTGCGCTCCGGATCTCGCTGCACGGCCAGGATTGTGGCGATCCATGCGCCGCGCCGGTCAAGGATCGCAGCAAGCAGTCACGCATCGGGGCGACGGGTACGGCGACCGCAGGGACCGCTGGCACGGCGGAAGCATCAAGCGTGCCGGCCGATGGCCAGGCCAGCGCGCGCGGACGGCGCTATTGCCTGTACCTTAACTATTGCGAGGAACCTGGCGACCTGGTGGCGCCGTATTCGCAGGATGATTCCTGCGCCGTCACTTGCCAGCCGAGCCGGATACGCGAAGGATTCACCTTCGAATTGCGCTGCCCCGCCGACGACCCCGCGCCATTGACCTTCATCGATCGGCTGGAATGCTGCATCGGCGATCTGCGCGAAACCGACCGCAAGTCGGCGGCCCTCGAGCGTACCCAGGTTTATGCGCAGCGCAATGAACTTGGCGTCGCCGCCTACAAGCTCAAGGCGCCGCCGCCGTTCGGCGCCGAGGATGCTGCGCTGATCAGTGGCGCCAATGCGACGTTTGGCAAGGTGGCCGCCGAGTTCATGAAGGCCAGCGACCCGGGGCCGTTGCAGGAGCAGATACTGCGCGCTGCGCTCGACAAGGTGCACGCGGTCGGCGCCGCCACGGCGCGCTTTAACATGCTGTCGCCCGACGAGCGCGTCAAGACGCTGGCGGCACACCACGGTCTCGACGCCGCGATGGCGACCAATCGGGAGACGCTCGAAAAGGCCGCGCCCGCCCTGGGCAGCCAGGCCGACCAATTGCTGGCGTCGACCTTCGAACGTACGATGGCACGCTCGATCATCGCCGAGACGCTCAAGTATGCGAATCCGGACCTCGCCGAACCCGAAGCCCGCTCGCAGCAGGCCTATGTCTACGCCTATAACGGCGTCGCCACTCCGGCGGCCAACCAGCAGGCGCACCAGTCGCTGGCCGAGTTCAAGGCTTGGCTGCTGCGCAAGATCGATGAATGCCCGCCTACCGGCCAATGCTGCCTTGCGACGGAAATCGAGGCGATCCACATTCCCGGCGGCGAGGACAGTACCGAAGAAACCCAGCGTGCAACGCAAAAACTGGTGCGCGCCCTGATTCGTTACCTGCTCGATTGTATCTGCGCCGCCTTGCTGCCGCCGTGTCCCACCTGCGACGATGCCGCGGTCAAACTCGCATGCGTGCGGATCGACGACTGCAATGTCTGCGAGATCTGCAACCTGGAGCGCACCTTCCTGCTGACCGAACATAACCTGCGCTACTGGATGCCATTGCTGCACACCTTCGGGGAGGGCCTGGAGCGCCTGTGCTGCGACTTCGCCGATCGCTTTCGTCGCGACTCCCCAACGCCGGCGCCAAATCCGCACGAGCTGTCAAGCACGCACGGGGCGCTCAAGAAGCAGACCGCGTTCTTCAAGTCGGGTAGCCGGCTCGGCGATCTGAGCGCGTTTGGCGAGGCATTTCCAAACCTGGTGCGGCTCACCGGTCTTGACGTCAACGACGTGCGTAGCTCGCTTAACATCGGCGCCAATGTCGGGCGCGTCACCGCACGCGATCCCGTTATCACTTCGCTGGCCGCGCGTTACACCGACACCGATACGCTCCGGATCAAGGGCAGCGACGCCGTGGCCAGGGCTTTCGCGTCGAGTCCCGCCTCGGAGCTGGTGCGCAGCGAGGTCGAAGCGCAGTTCAGGGATGTGACGGACCAGATCGACAAGCGCCTGTCGCCGCAAGCGCTGTCTGGTGCACAGGTGTTCATGGACCTGAAGCAGGAGCTCGATGCCCAGCGCGAGGCCAATGCGAAACTGACCAAACGTCTCGACGCGCTCGAGAAAAGGAAACCGCAGTGACTACCCCCATCAGCAGGCCGGTGTTCGCGGAAAACCAGATCCTCAGCGCCGCCGACGTCAACGCCATCGTATCGCATGCGCGCAGCGCACGCGCGCGCCACGACCGATACCTGCACAGCTGGGGCATCGCCTACGGGCTTGAGCTGATCGGCACGGCGCGCACCGATACGCTCGGTCCATACATCGAAGTGACCGTGTCGCCTGGCCTTGCCACCGACGGCGCGGGCCGCGAGATCGTGGTGACCGAGGCGGTCCGCGTCAGCGAGGACGAATTCGACCAGCGCAACATCACCGACAGCGCCAACGATCCGGAACAGCACTTCTACCCGGTATTCATCAACGGCCGCGATGAGCAGACCAGCACCACGGGGCACCGCAATGCCATGTGCCTGGAGAATCCGTCCGCGCGGGTCAGCGAGTCGTTCGTGATCAGCTTTGGCAGGCTTGGGACGGCGGCAGAACTCGATCAGCAGGAGGTGCCCGATCCGGATGCGCCGGTGGGCAGCGGGCAACAGCCGTGGCGACTCCTGCTCGGCTACGTGAGCTGGAATGGCACGCGCTTCGTGGAGGTGCGCAATACCGACATAAGCGGCAGCGGTATCACCCGCCGCTATGTCGGCGCGCGCGCCGGCGAAGTCACGGGCCTGGGCGACAGCCTGGTGCTGCGCTCGGCGCCACGCAGCGAATCCAAAAAAGCCGGACTGGTCATTGACAACACCGATGGCGGCCAGTTGCGATTCGGGCTGCACGGCAGCCAGGGGAAGGTTGAGCCGGTGTTCACCGTGAATGCCCAGGGCGACGTGTTCGCCGCAGGCAGGATCTTCGGCGCCATCGCTGGCGGGGTGCAGGTCGAGTCGGGCGTCATCAGTGATGGCCTCGAGGTGCCGCTGCCGGCGGGTATCACCCAGGCGCAGGTCGACGACGGCGAAGCGTCATTCCAGATCCAGGTGCAGCCGCGTTATCAGCAACCGGCTTCATTGCCGCCACTCGCGGCCGGAGAGTACTGGCTTATGCAGCCACTCGACTGCCGGGTCGACGGCCGCCGCGTCGTGTGCCTGGTCCGATGGGTGCCAACGGCAGGCGCGTCAGGGGCGCTGGTGCTTCCCGGCGTGTGCGATTACGTGGTGATGGGTTTCGTCAAACCTGCGGAGGGTGCCTGATGAACAAGATGAACGTCGTCGCCTTTCAGGCCACCAGTCACGTGCTGGGCGCCGCCACTCGCAGCACCCAGCCCGACCAGGCGCTCACCGTGGAGGACGTGGTCGCCAACGGCATCGTGGTTCGCGACACTCAAAATGCCGGGCTGCAGGCGCTCATCGACAAGAGTCACTTGATGATCGCGCTGGTCGACTACGACACGCGCCTGCTCTACCGCCCGCAATTGTTCGCCCTGACCGACGATCTGCGCGCGGAACAGCAGAGTGACGGCGCCGCCCTGGCCGTGGTCCTGGACGGCATCAGCATCACGGTCACCTTGCCGCTCACGACGCCGAGCGACATCGAGGTGTTCGTGCATCTGACGGGCGGTGCGCTGGCGGAACCGGCGCTGCGCGCCGTGCCCATTCCCAAGGCAAGCGCAGTCGGCATGGTCAGCCTGGTGCTGGGCGCGGGCAGCTACACTGTCGTGATTCTTGCGCCGGGATATACCCCACGCATCGTCACGGAACCGGTGCCCTGACGTGGAGGCGATCCGCATACGGCATTGCCGCCTGCGCTTGCTGCGCCACGGCGGCTGGAGCTGGGGCGCGGACCCGCGCCGGCTGGTGGCGCAGGCGACCCAACATCTGCCGGCCTGGCTGATGCGCGCGCTGGCCGCGCAACTGGCCGATTGCGCGCCGGACCAAACCATTGAGCGCCTGCACCTGCGCATTCCGGTGCGGCTGTCGGAGCTGTGCGACTGGCCCGCCGACGCCGCACACCAGGGCGGTGATGCCCCGCGCGGCGCGCTGGCGCAGCGCGCGCAAACGATTTTGGCGGAGGCACTGAAGGACGTTCCGCGCCAGCTGCCCGCGTCCAGCCACATGCCAGAGACTGTGCCGGCCCAAAATACGGCAAGCGAGCTGGTGTCGCCAACCACTGTCACCGACACGCTGACGACATGGCAGCACGCGGGCAGTCTGACGCGCATGCTCGCCACCGCGGATGGCGCCACCCTGCAGGTGTGGGCGCGCGAAATGCTCGCCGAGCTCGGGGCCACCGGCGCCATCCGTGCGCGCGCTGGCGCCGCTCTGGTGCCTCTGATCGAGCGAATTGAAGGCACGCTCGGCGACCCCGGCGCAAGCGCCGCAGCGTTGGCCGATGAAATCGACCTTCTGGTCGCGGCGCTTGTCTCGCTGCAGGCACGTGCAAGCGCGGACCAAGCCGGTGGCGGTAGTGCACCAAGCGTGCCGGCGCGGCCCTTGGCTGAT
Organism: Massilia mucilaginosa; assembly: GCF_011682145.1. Taxonomy (GTDB): domain Bacteria; phylum Pseudomonadota; class Gammaproteobacteria; order Burkholderiales; family Burkholderiaceae_D; genus Telluria_A; species Telluria_A mucilaginosa. The sequence goes on along the minus strand of NZ_WHJH01000010.1, from coordinate 97,442 downwards.
GCCACGCGGGCCAAGGTCGCAGCCGATCGTGCCCCGCGCGGCGCGCTGCGTTCCCCGGATCTGCGGCCGCGCGTGTCGCCCGCGCGCCAGCCGCGCCGCGAAAGCGTGGTGGTCGAATCGGTGCTGCCGTTCATCGTGATGGGCATTCTCTCGCGTCGGAATTATTTTGCTGGCCTGCGCGCCGCCCTGGCATGCAGCGCTCTGCTCGCGCAGTCGGGCTGTTTTGCGGCGGCGCTGGCGTACAAGCTTGCACCGCCGCCCAGTCGGGGCTGGGCCCGCAGTGCCGCCACCGAGCGGCTCGCGGCGGTGATGTGCGGGCGGGACGAAGCGCCCGACAACGCCCGCATGGATGATTTTCTGCGCGGCCTGTCGAGCGCCTGCGCTCCGCTGGACGCTTCGCTGTGGCCGACAGATCGCGCGGCGCGCACAGGACCGGGCGTCCTGGTCGAGCGGCTGGAAGGCGGCGTGTGGGCGGTCCTCGATATCGGCTCGTCACAGCCGCTCGGGTGGTTCGGCGATCCCGATGGCGTGCTGCGGGTGGCCGACTTGCTGCCTGGCCAGATGTGGTGGCTGGCCCCCGGCGTCGCCGACTGCGTACTTCCCGAGGCACTTGGGCGGCGTGGCCTGCGTGCCATCGCGATGGGAGCGAGTCCGCGCGCCGCCGGCTGGCGCAGCGCCGGCGACGGGCTATGGACCAACGAGCCTCTGCTGCGGCGCCACAGCGCGCAGCTGCATCGCGTCTTCGACGAAGCGCACGAATTAATCACGGCGACGCACTCGGAATTCATCGAGCAGCGGCCACTGGTGCTGCCCAACCGCGGCCATATATGCCGGGCGGCGGAGTTTTCGATCACGCTCGCCCTATGCAGCGCGCTGGGTGACCTGGCCGACACCTTGTGGCGCGAGCGCGAGCCCACCCAGCCATTGCTGGCACTGAGGCGCTTCGGCGACTTGGGCGGCACGGTGAGTATCGAGGAGGGCAGGGTGCTGGTGCGCCCGGCGCTGGGCCGGCGCTTCATGGATCTGAGCGAGCACGGACTGCTGCGCGACATCGTTGACATTCCCTGGTGGCCAGGCCGGCGGATCGAGTTTGCCGGGCCATGAACCACGCCGCCACGCCTTGCGCATCCTTAGTTGAACTCGCGCTCGAGCATCTGGAGCTGCGTTTGCGGCCACTGCGGCGTGCCTTGTGCATCGCGGTCGCGGCGCAGAAAGACCTCAACAAGGCGTTGACCCGGCCGGACGTGAAGGCCTATTGCATCACTGATCCCCACGTCGACCAGTTGATCGAGCAGATAGGCGGGCCGCCGGCGCGCCAGGTCTACGGCGCCGCCCGCAGGCTGCGCGACGATGAGCAGCAGGACGAGGCGCGGCTGCGCGCCCGCGCCGCGGCGCTCGGAGTGGCGCTGCCGCTCGATTCGGTGGCCGCGGCGTTCGCGCTCGACAGCGCAGACGTCGACACGCTTCTGGTCTGCGCCGCGTCCGAGCTTCACCGCGCGTACGCGCGCATCTTCGCTTTCATCCAGGACGACGTGGCGCGCCTGCTACCGGGCATCGATCTGCTGAGCGCGCTCACGTCAGAGAGCGAGGCGCAGTGGATGGCGCGCCGCGTCGCGCTGAGTACCAACGGTACGCTGCGGCGCGTCGGCCTGCTGGTGGCCGACCAGGTCACCGGACCCGAACTCGCCCATGGGTGCCGGCTGGCCCCGCGCGCCTTGCAGGCGCTGACCGATCCGCGCCGCGACTGGCGCGACCTGTTCTGCGATGCGAGTCTGGTGCCGATTGCACCGGCGCTGCTGCCCGAGTGTTTTGGCGAAGCCCCCTTGCTGGCCGAACTGGCGCGCGCCCTGGGCAGCGGCACGGCGAATCTGATCGGCATCTGGGGCGAACCGGCCACGCCGGTCGACGACGCCGTCAAGGCGGTGGCGCAGGCTGCGGGCCGGCCGCTGCGGCGCTGGCTGCCCGACATGGACCTGGCCGCGGCGCTGGCGTTGGCGGCCGATACCGATAGTGTCCTGTGGGTGGAGACGCGCCGCCTGCAGGACGAAGCGCATCCGCAGTTGGCCGAGCAGGTCGCCGCGCAACTTGAGCATTGCGCGATTGCCGTCATCATCAGTGGCGAACACGCCTGGCGGCCGACCGGCGTACTTGGGTTTCGCCGCTATCTGGAGGCGAACCTGGCGGCGCCGACGGCGGACATGTGCGCGCGCCAGTGGCAGCGGCAGTTGCCCGCGCTGGCGCCGGGCGCGGCCCGGGATCTGGCGGCGCGCTATCGCATGTCGGTCAGCGAGCAGCTGGCCGTCGCGCAGGTGGCGCGCACGCAGGGCAGCCAGGCTGCGGGCGTTGGCGACGCCTGCCGCATGGTGGCGCAGAAGAACGCCGGGCGGTTCGCGCGCGCCGTGGTGCCTCGCCGTGGTCCGGACGATCTGATCCTGCCCGACAGCCTGCGCAACCAGGTGCTGGAGATTCCGCGCTTCTACCGCGCCCTGGCCCGTGTCAACGAATCCTGGGGATTCGGGCGTCTTATGAGCGGTGGCGGATTGAAGGCATTGTTCACCGGCGACAGTGGAACCGGCAAGACGCTGGCGGCCGAGGTGATTGCGCGCGAACTCGACCTGCCATTGCTAAAGATCGATCTGGCCCAGCTGGTGTCGAAGTGGGTGGGTGAAACGGAAAAAAACATCGACGCCGCTTTCCGCGAGGCCGAGGCAAGCCACGCCATCCTGTTCTTCGATGAGGCAGACACGCTGTTCGGCAAGCGCGGCGAGATCCAGCAGGGCAGTGACCGCTATGCGGCGCTCGAGGTGGGATTCCTGCTCCAGCGGGTCGAGTCATTCGGCGGGCTGGCGGTCCTGGCTAGCAATCAGCGCGACGAAATCGATCCGGCGTTCATCCGCCGTTTCCACATGCTGCTGCATTTCCCGCGACCGCAGGTGGCGGAGCGCTTGCGGCTGTGGGCGCGCGCGTTTCCAGCCGATGCGCCGCTGCAGCCGGGCCTGGACCTGAGCTCGCTGGCAAATATCGATCTGACCGGTGCCGGCATCGTTTCGGCCGGCCACACGGCCGCCTTGATTGCCGTCGATGCGGGCAGCCAATACATCACCGCTCAGCATCTCGGGGCGGCGATCGCGCGCCAGTTCCATCGCGAGGCGCGGATCCTGGCGCCGGCCGACCTGGCCAGGTTTCGCGGCACCGTTGGCGCGGCGACGGCTTCGCCGCCGCGATGAATCGTCATGGGCGGCGATGCGCGGAAAAAAGGTGTGGAAAGGCGGCGGCCCGGTGCCCCAGCCGTTGCCGCGCCGGCGGTTAGCGACTCGGACATACGCATTTCGATGGGTAACGGGCAGGCCGCCCATTACGTGTCATTCTCATCGCAGGCGGCGCCGTTTGCTGCCGGCACCGGCAACGGCACGCGTATCTTGTTCATGCCGCCAGAGATCGTCACCGCGCATGATGCCGATAAACCTGTCGCTGACGATCCGGTCAAGGCACAACCGCAGGTCGCGTCCGACCTTGCCGACAAAGACACCAGCACACCCGACACTGGCGCGAAGGCAGCGCTGCCCAAGCCGGCGCGGGCCGAAACCTGGGATGACGCATCAACTCAGCGTAGCGAGGAAGCCGACAAGGAGGCGCGTCAGCAGGATGACGCGAAAGAAGAAGCGCCGGCCGAGGAAGAGGAGGTCATCGAGCTCGATACCGGGACAACCGCGCCCTCGGGCAAAACGGTGCACGGCGGCGCGACGCAGGGTGTCGACCGTGGCGACGGTGGTGGCGATGTCCCGAATCCGCGCGTGATCGTGCAGCGCTGGCAGGCAGGCGTATCCAGCTCCAGCGCCGCTCTGCCGCGGCGCAACATGTCGGCGCTCGCCGGTGGCCCGGGAAAGATCACGTCCGCGGCCGACAAAGCCAACGCGGATCGGCGCGCCAAGACCAGCAACGTGGCGGCCGATGCGGCGGCCAATATCCAGGCGCCGCCGAAGGTGCCAGAGCCGCCGCCGGCGCCCAGGAGCAATCCGATTCCGAATTTCACAGCCGCGATCGAAGCGGCCTCCGGCAAGACGCTTCCGCACGCCTTCCTTCCGGAACTGAGCAAGAGCGCGGAAATCGAGGTGGTGCCGGGCCTGCGGGTGGGCGGCAACATGCCGACCATCGGGGATCGGGCCGTTCGGGACAAATGGGTGCAGCTGCTGTCGACCGAGGGCGCGGAGGCGTTGGCACAGATCCCCGAAGATAAGAATAATCCCGAGCGCAAGGCCCTCGAGGACGCGCGCGCCGCACTTGCCAAGCCGATTAAGGAGGAGCCAGCGCGGGCAATCGGGCCGCCGTCGCCGCTGATCGACAAGGGCCCGCTGGGCATTGCACCGCTACCGCCGGTCCAAGGCACGCCCGTGGCGAATGTGGTCGCCCGCCTGCTCGCATCGAGCGACAGCGCCACTGCGGATGTGTTGGTGCGGCTCAGACGCCTGGTCTACCCGAGGGGCGAGAATACGAAGTACTTCCCGAACATCGGCAGCGCGTTGAGCGGCACGCTGGGCCCGCGCATGAACAGTGAGCTGCGCGAGATCGCCACGGCGGCAGGTGTGAGCGGCGCTGAACTCGACCAGATGGTCGCGACGCGCAAGACGGAGCTCGAAAAAGAGGCTGCCGACATCAACAAGGCGATCACCGCCAGCCATGAGAAGGCCACCCAGGGCGTATCGGAGACCGGCCAGGAAGCGCTGGACCAAATTGAAGGCGCACGCCAGCTTACCGACGAAGAAATCATCAAGCGCCAGGAAGCGGCCACCGGCGGCAGCGATCCGGAAGTGATCAACGCGCGGCGCGACCTGGTGATCCGCTGGGTACGCGCTCACGTCAACCGGCAGACCACCAACTATCAGAAGGCGGGCGAAAAGCGCGAAAAGGAACTGGGCTCGGCGCAAACCGACCGGGTCGAGGCGCTTAACGCGCTGGCCCAGCGCGAGCAGTACCAGGGACTGAACCCGGCGCCGCCGGCCGCTCCGCACGATCGCAGCAAGCCCGAGATCGTGCGCAAGCTTGCCGATTTCGCCGCGGCGCTGCAGGCCGCCGCGCGTGAGGCCGTGCAGACGGTTCGCACTGCGATGCGGCCCTTGTTCAAGACGGCGCGCGACACCACGCGCGAGAACCGTGCGGCCGTCGAAATAGCGGGCAACGACGCCATCGACGCCGCAAACCTGTGGGCCGAGGACCGTATTCTCGAGGGGCAGAGCTGGTGGGATCGGTTCAAGGCAAAGCTGGGGCGCTGGTTCGGCGATGCGCAGAAATCCAACGAGCAGTGGAGCGTGAATCGCACGGAAGAGACGCGTAACGGCATCAACGCGGATCTGGGCAGCGTCGCGGCGGTGCAGCAGTCGGTTGCGAACGGTGCGACCAAGGAACAACTGCTGCAAAGCCAAGGGTTGACGGAAGACCAGCGCGCGGTCGTCACCGAGTATTTCGCGCAGCCGGCCGGGGCCCACCAGCTCGACATCGCGGCCGGGGCGCTGCGTCAGCGGCTGGCCAGGCAGTACGTCGACGTTGCCAGGCCGGCGTTCGACGCCGAACTGCTGGCGCAGCCGGACGGCTCACTCGACAACGTGGCCGAAATGGCGAAATCAATGCGCCCGACCTTCGATGGACCGAAGATCGTCATGGAGGTGCATGCGCAGCTCGACAACTTCGACAGCGACGAATCGGCGATGCTGCGCAGCCTTGAAGGCCTGTCGGCATTCGAAGGAACGCTGGTGCGCCGGATGTATCGCGCCAAGCACGGCATCGACATGGACCTGGCGATGACGCAGGCCTTTGACTCTGACGAAATGGATCAGGCCGAGCTGCGCCTGGCAGGCAAGGGCGCGGCCGCGGACGCAGCGGCGCTGGACTATGCCTTCGGCATCATCGACACCGACGAGAAGGCGATCATGGATCTGCTGCGCGGCAGATCGCAGGAAGAGATCGAACAGATCAGCGCCGAGTACAAGCGGCGCTATGGGAAGGAACTGAACAAGGCGCTGCTCGATAACCTCGATGAAGGAAACGAACAGGAGCAGGCCAAGGCACTGATCGCCGGCGACAAGGAAGCTGCCGCCGCCATCGAGATCGACGAGGCCATGCGCGGCGGCTTCATGGGGTGGGGCACCAAGGAAGAGGATATCGAGGCGACTTACAAGCGCGTGCACGCCGACGTGCTGGCGCAGGCGCAGCGCGAGGGCTGGGGTGCCGAGCAGATGAAGGCCGAGGTGCGCCGGCGCAGCGCCCTGATCGAGGCAAAGTTCAACAAGCGCTATGAAAACGTCGAGGAGTACAACGAGCCAGGGCTTGCGGGCACCAGTGTGCTGCGCCGCGCGTTCTCCAGCGAGATGGATCCTGGCCCCGAGCGCGATCTGGCCAATGCGCTGGCCGACAGCGACATGGTCAAGGCCGATGCCGCGCGCATCGAGATAGAACGCCAGGGGGTGTGGGCCAGCGATGAAGCCATCAACAAGGTGCTGACCAATCAGTACGAGAATGCGCTGCAGGATACCCGTCTCGACCAGGGGCCGGCGCGCAAGATGCGCGTGGACCGCTACCGCAACGAGATCCTGAAACAGGATCCGCAGATCACCGAGCAGGAATTGTCCATAAAGATCATGGCGTTCGAGCGCGTCATGGAGCGCGAAATCGGCGCGGAGGCGCATCTCCGCTCGAACATCAGCATGGAAGTACTGAACGACGCCTACCAGAAAAGATACTTCTATCCGCTGTCGTACACCATCGAAGCGAACATGTCGGGCGCCGATCTGGAGAAGGCCCGCGACCTGCACAAGCAGGGTGGCCGGCTCGACGCGTTTCAGGAAGTCGACTACGCCACCAAGGGTGACGGCACCGACGAACAGGCGCTACGCACCCGTATCGGCAGCATGACCAAGTCCGAAATCGACGAGCTGGACAAGCAATGGAAGGCGAAACACAAGGATCAAAGTCTGCGCCAGCTGCTGGCGGACGAGCTGAGCGGCCGTGATGCATCCGACATCCTGGACATGTACGACCACGGCGCCCCCGAATCGGCCAAGGCCAGGATCGACCAGGAACAGCGCCGTGTCAAACGCGAGCTCGGCGAGCTGACCGGCGTGCTCGGTGGCGCGGCGGCGGGCAGGGAGGCGGACTGGTTGACCGTGCAGATGGGCCGTCTGAACGAACTCAAGTCCGATCTGGACCGGCGCGATTTGTCCGATGACGAGCGCGAGCTGCTGCGCGAGCGGCTCGACTATCGCGTCGAGCTGGTGCAGCAGGGTGTCGAAGACCACCGCCGCGCCATCGACAGCGTGGCCAACCTGGCCGCGCAGGTGGCCAGCATGGTGGTTGCGGTGGCGCTCGGCTCCGCGCTCACCTTCTTCAGCGGCGGCGCGCTCGGCCCCGTGGTGATCGCCGTGATCGCCTCGGTCGCCGCCACCATCACGACCATGGGCACCAAGGCGCTGGTCCAGGGTGGCTCGTACGGTGTGGAAGACATGGGTGTCGACCTGGCGGTCGGCGTGGTCGATGCAATCACCTCCGCGGCCACCGCCGGCATGGGCGGCAAACTGCTGCGCGGCGCCACTGGCGCGGGTGAACAGGCGGCCGCGCGCGTGGCGCAGCCCAACCGCCTGATGCGCCTGGTTGGCAAGGCCGGTGGCAGCGACATCATGCAGAGCGTCGCCAAAAGCCGTGCAGGCCAGGTCGCCGGCAAGGTCGCTTCAAACCTGAACAAAATGGAATCCGGATTCCTGACGCGCGGGATCAAGGGCACCAACATCCTCGCGCGCATGGCCAAGGGCGACAGCAAGGCGCTGCGCATCCTGGCAGAAGGCCTGGCCGAGGGCATCGAGAACGCGGTGAGTGCACTGCCTTCCTCGTTCGCCGGTACGGCCCTCAACGACAAGACCTGGGAAGGCAACCCGCTGCTCAATCTGGCCGCAGGGACCTACGAAGGTGTGAAAGGCGCCGTGCAAATGGGCGCGCTGATGCAAGGGGCGGGCGCCGCGTACGGCGCGGCCAGGTCGCACGTCCGTCTGTCGACGCCGGAGGGGCGGCTGACCGAAGCGAACCGCATCCTCAACGACGCGCGCGCGCAGCACCGCGCAACCAATCCGGACGCGCCCCCCCACGAGGTCATGAATTCGCCCGAGATGAAGCGCGCGCAGGCCGAGGTCGAAAGTCGCGGGCTGGTTGGTGAACAGCGGCAGCTCGCTGCTGCCGCGGAGACGGCAAGCCGTGGCGAGGCAGGCACGCATCCGGACACAGCGATCGATCCCGCGACCCAGGCTTTGCGCGATGGCCTGCCTAAAACGCTGACCGAGCGCGTCGACGTGAGCGTCAACACAGACCTCGACAGCAATTCGGTGCATGTCATTCCCGATCCACGCGGACCCGGTCACGGCGTGCGCGTGGAAGTCGGCCCGCGCGCGACGCCCACCGATGTGCTGTTACACGCGCACACCATCCAGAGCATGCGCCGCTACCAGGGCTTGCTCGGCAAGCTGCGCCAGGCCAAGGACTGGTTCAATCTCACGAGCGTCGGAAGCAATGGATGGGAGGCCAAGCTCGAACTGGAGAAGCTGCCGGGGATCATCCACGAGCGCATGCAGCGGCTGGGCGACAGCACACTGAGCCCCGAAGCGCACGCGGACCTGGTCAGCGAGATCAATCACCTCAGCGCGAAAATTGACGAATACCAGCATGTGCTCGATACGCCCGAACTGCGCGAGCAGCCGGGCCGCGGCTATGTCGCGAACACGGGCAGGCCCGACCGCCCACTCATCGAAGGGGTTGCGACCACGGCTCCCGAACGAAGCCCCAAGGGGATGCGCGAACATGCACTCACGCTGGTGGACAACGGCCCACTGGCCAGCAAGGACACGAAGGTCTACCAGATCGGGCACGAGTGGCAGGAACGCGGATATTACTACCGGCGTGTGGTCGTGCATGATGCGGATAATCTGATTGCGGTGGTCCACGAGGAGACGCGGTCCTTCGACAAAGCGACCGGGAAGCACGAAAAGCGCTGGGTGATTCGTGGTTCGGAGCTATCCGGCAAGCACGGCAGCGGCAAGGTGGGTGAAGCAGCATCACGCATGACCGTTGAGAAAGGGGCGTTTGGCGGCATGATGACGCTGGAAGGAAAGGTGGACGTCAAGGCCCGGCAGGCTGCGGCGGGCACGCGTCGCGCGCAGATCAACGAGAGCGCGCTGCACAATGCATCGGACAATGGCTTCGATGGTGTCTTCCTTCGCATTAATGCCGACGGGACCGCGACCGTGGTGATCGTGGAGGCGAAGAATCAGCCCAGCGGCCTCAGCCTGGAGAGCTTCACCGCCGTGCGGGGCGACGGGTTCAAGAAGAACCTCAGGGACCTGAGAGAACGTCTTAACAGCGCAACAGCGGACGAACTCGGCATTTCCGCCAAGGATCAGGCACTGGCGCTTCAGGCTTTGACTCAGAAATCACCAAATGTCGAGATCCAGATTCACACGACTCCGGATACGCCGCTCGGCCATCGCGATCACCCTGGTTCAAGCATCATAAAAGATCTCGAGATTAGCGTTCAGGGCAAGGACGCAGGCAATGTCAAGGTCGTGCACGTTCCAATGAATGCGACGGTGACCGATCGTGCGCGCACGTCCGTGCGCAAGGAGGCACGGCGCCGCGACAACATCGGCAAACCATCCGTGCGTTTGGAGCAGCTGGCCGGGGAGGGCGCCAGGGCGAATTCGCCGGAGCATCGGCGCGCCGAGGCGATGCTCCGGGCGGAGGGCAGTTTTACCAACGGCGTGGTGAGTCCGCATCCCAAGGGAAAGGGCCAATTCGTCGACAGTTCTGGAGTATTATTTGAAGTGCTGACGCCGGGAGCGCTTGGGAACCAACCGACCGCACAGGCTGTGGCCGCGAAAATCGTCAAACAACTTTACGCACCCGCCCCGGTCGGCGCCACAGGGCAGCGCAAGATTATCCTTGAGATGAGTCACCTGGATCCCGCCACGCGGGACGAGGTCCTGAAGCTATTAAGGGAAGATGCCAAGGTAGGGAAGAGGGCGAAGAACATTCTGATCCACGATCGCGCGAACGGCGCGATGACCTTTTTAAAACCGGAGGACAATCCATGAGTCAATTGCCATGAATCGCCCGAGCGCCCCAGCCGCCATCAGCTGGCATGCGTTGCTGGCGAAACACGCGCCTATCATGCCTGGCTTGATTGAGGCGCAGTTATCGAACTTGGCCGATATTGCCGACCGTGAAACGGACGTGCTGGCTGGCACCTTCGCGGGCGTCGACATGGTGCTGGCGCGCGCCATTCTGTGTTGCGGCAACGCCGAAGCGCGCCCACTGATTTTACTGATGCATCCCTTTGTCCCGAACGCGCTGGCGGCGCTCGACAGCTTCGAGCTGGAGCATACGCAGACGGCAAAGCGCATCTTGAGTTTTGCCTTGCTGGCGCAATGCACGGGCGTGCCGCGTCCCGAAGCTAGCGACAGCGCGCCGCTGAAACCTTTGCTACCCGCACGCGCGGAGCTCAGCGCCAAGCAACAACGCTCGGTTGCGCTGCTTGCGCTGGCCATGCACGATACGGCAACCGCGCGCGCCTTCATCGACGCGGAGCCGGCAACGTACGCGCAACCTGTGCTGAGCCTCGAATTCAATCTCTACGAGCTGATTCGCTATCTTGCCGATGCGCTTGATCAGCAGCGCCCGGCCGACTGGATCGAGCCCGCGTGGCTGGAATACCTCGAGGAGTTTCCCCTGCACCTGGCGTCCGATGCGGCCGAGTGGCCTGACTTGTTCTACTTCGCGCGCATTCTTGCCAACGTGCGCGGCGATAAAGTGAGCGATATCGCGGACGACCTGCATGCGCGCGTGCAGCTCCTGGAAAAACAGGGTTAATAATGTGCTGATCGTCGACCGCCGCCTGCCATTCGCCGACCTGGCCGCGCGCTTGTACGCGGAGGGCTGGCAACGGGCGGCCGATCCGACAGCGCCGTCACCGCTGATCGAGGACGAACCCGAATTCGTCGAGTTCCAGCGCCTGGGCGCGCGCCTCTACTATCAATTCGATCCGGCCACGGGCATGCGCCAACTGCGCGTCGCGGGACCGGACGGCGACGAGGCGCTGGCTGCGCTGGCTGCGCTGGCGGCGTGCCTGCCATGCGAGGGAGTCGAGCGGGCGCGCGAGCTGCTTAGGGCGCCGGACGTGGCGTCGCGATTGCTCGGCCTCGGCATGGTTGAGGCGCTCGGGGCTCGCGAGTCGCTTGACGAAGTCGCGGCAATGATAAGCGATGCCAGTGCCACCGTCGCGCGGCAGGCGCTGCATACCTGCGTGCGCCTGATCGCGGAGCAGGGCGGGGCGGCATTGCGCACGCTGGGCCAGTGGAAGCTGGAAAACCCGGACCAGTCCCTCATTTTTCTTCTGGCTGGCAGTACTTACAACAAGCTGCAGATCCTGCGCTGGTTGGGGCACGACCGTCGCGCGAGCAACGCGGATATCGATGCCGTGCTGCGCACCGCGCTGGCCGATCCGGATTGGGAGGTGCGCTTGACCGCGCTGGTGGTCGCCGCCAGGCTGCGTGCCAATCAGCTGCTGGACCAGGTCGCGACCACCGCGCTGCCGCAAGAGAGCGCCGATGGCGTCAATACCGACGAGCGGCGGATGTTGCGAACCATCCAGCTGTACGCCATTGAACTCCTGCAGGGTGCCGCAGTTCCAGCCCCGTCCGAAGCGCCGCCGAACACCCGGGCGTTGATGCACGATCACCTGCTGCGGTGCCTCGCCGGCGACCCAGTGGCGCATCACGAAAAGGCCTTCCTGTTCCTTACTTCACTGCTAACGCCGCTGCCGGACGAGGTTCCATCGCCGATCGTCGTTCCCCCGGGCATTCGCGCTACCGAGGACGGCTTTCTGCTGGAAGCGCACGGCATCGCCTTGTGCTGGGTGCCGCCGCTTGCACATTGGCTTGGCGAGGAGCTGCCCAGGATGCAGGTAGCGAACCCAATCCGCAATGTGGTCAGCAGCGGCTTCTTCATCGCGCGCGAGGCAGGCACGGCGCTTATGGACTTCGACGCGGCCGTGGCGTACTGCGAGCGGCTAGGCGCAGCAACCGGCCTCAAAATCAGATTGCCCACGTCCGATGAATGGGAAATGGCGGCACGCGGTCCCGACGGACGGCGCTTCCCATGGGGTAATAACGCACGTGCCGAAGCGCGCTTCGCTGCATCACCCTGGGGGGTGACCGGCGCTGTCGGGCTGGCCGCGCAATGGACGTCGTCCATGCGGGATGCTGCGATGCTCGTCCGCGGTGGCGAAAAACAATGGGTGTGCGCGATGCGTGAGCCGGCAAGGCGTGATGTTTTGTGCGCGGTGCGCCTTGTGGTCGCGCCGTAGGCGGTTCTGTCGCGTTGTTGATCAAACGGCGGAGATTGGCCGAAAACGGAGCTGCGCCCCTCAAACTGGACGGACCATTCCTGCCATCGCAGAAAATTGGTAGGCGAACGACATCGCATCGGCACCATCGATCTGGAACTGACCTTTGCGGATCATGTGCATCAGCTCAATTCCAGCCAGCACCGAACTGGCGGACCGGAACGATCTGAAGTTGAGCATGGGCCTGGTCACCCGCTTGATGGCGCGATGGTCCTGCTCGACGATGTTGTTGAGATATTTGACTTGGCGCACCACGATCGGGACGTCGCGACCAGCGTTGACTTCGTCGATCGCCGCCTTGTTGGCACCGCTCTTGTCCATCGCGATCTAGTCGGGATCGCCGTTCGCCCCCATCGCCTTGTCGAAGAAGCGCTTCGCTGTCAACAGGAAGTCGACGGTCTTGCCGTGCTTGTCAACAGCGCGGTACAGGTATTTCCAGACGCCCTTGACCTTGATGTACGTCTCATCCATGCGCCAGCTGCCGCCGACCGGGCGCTTGTGTTTCCGGGCCATCTTCTCGATGAGCGGCAGGAAACGAATCGCCCAACGGTTGATCGATGAATGGTCGACCGACACGCCGCGCTCTTCCATCATCTCCTCGAGGTGCCGGTAGCTCAGCGGGTAGGCCACATACCATCGGATGCAGACCAGGATGACATCGATCGGAAAACGCATTCTTTTGAAGTTAAGCATGTCGAGTCGTCCTGGGTTCGGGCGCAGCAGTTTACCCGATTAGCCCTCGGCGTTCGCTAATGCGACAGAACCTCCTATTAGAGGCTGAAACAACCGTGTCGAGTACTGATGAGGCTCTTGCTCGGGACCCATTGACTGTCAAGCGAGATAACGAAGTACACGCTGAGATTCTAAGGGCCTGCAGGAGCGCCGCGATGCGCTGTCACGCGAAGAAATCGACAAGGAACTTTCCCCGTCAGGTTCGCCTGACGCCCAGCGGTAACGCCACGGAAAAGTCCCAGTAGCACCCGATGCCTGCCGCGAGCAGGCAGCGGCTCCTCAAACTGGACGGACCATTCCTGCCGAGGCATAAAATTGGTCGGCGAACGACATCGTATCCGCGCCGTCGATCGCGAACTGGTTCTTGCGGATCATGTGCATGAGCTCCACGCCGGCGAGCACGGAGCCGGCGGCGCGAAATGATTTGAAGTTGAGCATGTCGATTGGTCCTGGGGTCGGGCGCCATAGTTTACCTGACCGCCCGCCGGCGGCCGCCAATGCGACAGCACCCTGGCTCACGCTCCTCGGCTTGGGCCCGCTTCAGCCACAGCGAGCTTGAGCCGTCGGAGGCCGTAAGCCTCCCGGCACGACTCCCGGATCATTAATATCATTGCTTTGGTGGAAGTATTTCGCTCGCCTGTGTTACCCAAAATAGGTATTTTTTGAACCACGCCGTTTTTTTGAGCCACGCCCCATGCCGCCTTCGACGCCGTGGCGCAGGCCATGGCGCAGACACCCAGAAGCAGCGCCCTGGTCGAAAACCTGCACTCACGGCTGCGAAACTACTTCACGCTGCGCCGCCAACTCGGCGGTTCATACCTAGACCTGCTGCAGTTCTTCCTGAATCGTCGGTGCTACCTTCGAAGCCGTGTCTCGCAGCGAGTCGGTAACAGTCCGGCCCGGCTGATGACCGGCCAAGACCATTCCCACTGGCTCACGCTCCTTGGCCTGGGCCCGCTTCAGCCACAGCTAGCCTGATCAACCGGAGGCATCTCGCATCCTGGCCTCACTTCCGGAATGCTGAAATTCCATTGCTTAAGTGGAAAGAATATGCCCGGCATCTGTTACCAAAAATTGAGCTTTTTTGAAACACTCCCAATTTTGTTAAATCTTCACATAGTTTGATATTTATCAATATGATGTGGCGCAATGTTGTTATTCTAATATTTGTGGCGCTAAAGTGCTTAGGATATCGTCGGAATTGACTTCCCGGTTTTGACGCACCTGATGGGCGCGCTACGGCGTTGCGCCTCGTTTGTGTGGCCCGTTCTGCTACGACGAACAACGCAGCCAGGGAGCCGAAAAAGTGTGCAATCGACCCTGTAGCGCTCTCAGCCAACTGGTGAACTGTATCGAAGCAGCGAAAGTCAATGCTCATGCGGATCTCCAGATGGAAGCGCTTCGAAATTGAGCGGTCAACTGCCGTTGCTAGGTTAAAGGATCTCGAACAGGCTCTTAGGCAGTAGCACAGTGCAATTGTAGCGGTACGGATCGGGCAGGCGTGATGATGCATTGCCAAGGGAGCTTCCAATAAATACATGTGCAGCCGCTATTGCCGCTGCACCAAATATAGGGCAAGTGCATGGATTTTCGTCTCAGCAGCGAGCAGCAAGAATCTGTTTCACACATCCATCGTTTTGCCCGCGAAGTGTTGTCCGCCTCGGCCAGCGAACGCATCGCGTCTTCCCATTTTGACCGCGACAAGTGGACGCAGGCGTCAGAGATCGGCTTGGCCGGTTTGCCGTTGCCTGAAGAGTGGGGCGGTTCCGGCTTTGGTGCGCTCGATACCATGCTCGCGGTGGAGGCGCTCGGCCAGGGTTGCGTCGACATGGGGCTGGTGTTCTCCCTGTGTGCACACATGTTCGCTTGCGCTGTGCCGCTGTGGCGCCATGGTTCGCGCGAGTTGCACGAGCGCTACCTGTCTGGTATGGCGAAAGGCAGCCTGATTGCCGCCAATGCGATCACCGAGCCCGGCTCCGGTTCCGACGCATTCGCCATGCGCAGCAGCGCGCGGCGCGACGGCGAGCACTACATCCTCAACGGCGAAAAATGTTTCGTCACCAATGCGCCGGTGGCCGATGTCTTCCTGCTGTATGCGAAGACCGATGCGCACCAGTCCTATTTCGGCATCAGCGCCTTTTTGATCCCGCGCGGAACGCATGGCCTCACAGTCACTACCGGTGAGCGCAAGTCGGGCCTGTGCACCTCGCCCTGGGGCAGCGTCCATCTGGACGACTGCAGAGTACCCGTATGGGCGCGCGTGGGCGACGAAGGCGCCGGCGCGACCATCTTCCAGGACTCCATGATCTGGGAGCGCGGCTGCCTGTTTGCCGCCTATGTCGGCGCGATGGAGCGCGTGCTTGCGCAATGCGTCGCGCATGCGCGCGAACGTCAGCAGTTCGGCCGTCCGATAGGACACAACCAGGCGGTGTCGGACCGGCTGGTCGACTTCAAGCTGCGCCTGGAAACATCGCGCCTGCTGCTGTACCGCGCCGGCTGGCTCTATGATCAGGGCCTGCCGCATGAAGAGGCGATCGCACAAAGCAAGCTGTGGGTGTCCGAGTGCGCGGTGCAATGCGGACTGGACGCGATACAGATCTTTGGTGGCGCCGGTGTCTGCAGCGAGACCGGCATCGATCGCTTGCTGCTCGATGCACTGCCGGCGCGCATCTTCTCCGGCACCAATGAAATACAGCGCGAGTTCATCGCACGGCACATGGGGCTGCGTTAGCCCGAATCATTCGGTTTCGCATACGCGCCGGACACATCGCTTGTCCGTGGCTAGTTGTAATCCAACGGTCCTGCAAAGCGGGCTTGTTGAAGGCAGCTGTTCAACCCAGGAAAAGGTAGAGACAGAAAATGGCAACGCAGAAAAAGTTCCCCAGCAAGGATTATGAAGAAGGTGCAGCGGCCATTCCCGTTGCGGACGATAGCGGTGTACGGGAAGGCGAAGCGGTCGGCGCTTGCGACGTGGTGGTGGTCGGCGGCGGGCTGTCCGGCCTGGTGGCAGCCTGGAAGCTTGCTGGCCATCGCGTGCTGGTGCTGGAGCGGGAGACCACGGTGGGCGGCGCGGCGCGCAGCGGGCAGCGCGGTGAACTACGCTTCGCCACAGCAGGCAGCTGCTTCCAGGAGCCGGTGCCCGGTTCGGACACGGCGCAATTGCTGAGCGGGCTCGGCTTGTCCAATGCATGGCGCTCCACCGGCAACAGTCAATTCGTGCTGTTCAACACACGCCATCTGCTGCGCGGTCTGGGGGAGGTCACGCTGGGGCTGCTGAAGCAGCCGAAGGAGTTGCTGAACCCGGCGATGTATGGACTGACATTCAACCTCCTCGGCGCCGCATTGCGCGGCAAGAAATTCATCGCGGCGCCGAAGAAGCTGGGCGATCCGGTGTTTGCGGAACTGTATGCCTACCTGCAGCGCTTCCGCAAGGATGGCGGCAAGTATCCGGCGGTACCGTGGCAACCCGGATGCGGCTGGACGCGCGAGGAGATGGAACAGTTCGACTCGATGTCGCTGGCCGAACTATTGTTCGATGAGAAAGTGCGTTCGCGGCTGCCAACGGCGCTGGTGCCGGATGCGAAGTTCGGCCCGCTGGTGCGCGATGCGGTCGAGACGACCCTGAAAGTGGAATGTCTGTCGGTGGCGGATGTGTCCGCCTATGTCGGGCTGCACTTCCTGATCGGCTACTTGTATGGCACGCTGGTGACCTTCCCCGGCGGGAACGGTTATCTCAGCGAACGTCTGCAGGCGGCGTTGCGCGAGCGTGGCAACTGCCGTATTGAAATCGGTGCGCGCGTGCAGACGGTTGCGCGTGATGGCGAACGTTACCGCATCACCTTTGAACGTGGCGGCGTGCAGCGCGAGGTCAGCGCCGGCGCGGTGGTGTGGGCCGCGCCCAAGCATGCAGCACTCGATGCGCTCTCCGGTTTGCCGGCGCAGCAGCAGCATGCGATACGTCAGATCCAGCACCGCGACTTCTGCATCGCGAACGTCTACCTGCGCAACGCCGCCTGGACTGACTACTTCGGCGGCTATGTGATCGAAGGAGATACCGCCGCCGCTGCGCCGCTGGCCTGGTGCCGCAGCAGGGTGTGCGTGGTCGCCAACTGGCTGGACCGCGACACCGGTAAGAAAGCCGGTGTGCTGACCTTGCTCAAGCCGGTGGCGGAACTGCTCGACCAGGGCAAACTCGGCAAGACAGATTTTGCGCAGCTGCAGCAGGCGACCTTGCAAGAAGTGTCGGAAATGCTGCAGGCGAAGGGACTATCCACCGACGAGGTGGAAGATATCCGGATCTGGCGTTGGCCGCGTGCCTTGGTGGTCGCCACGCTCGGGCAAATGAAAGCCGACTTGTTTGTGCGGGCGTCGCAGCCGGTGGGTGGGGTTTCCTTTGCGAACCAGGACAGCGTCGGCATCGGCAACCTGGAGAGCGCAGTGAGCGCAGGGTGCGATGCGGCGCAACAGGCGCAGGCATACCTGCAGCGCACGGCGGCCGATACGATGGTGGCGCAAGCACTGCCTTCCGGCCTGCATGTGATGGAAATTGCCGGCAACCCTGCGACCGGCGTGCAGCGTTTCGGCGGCAAGGCTAACTCGCTCAATACCTTGATCGGCGCCGGCTTCCCGGTGCCACGCGCCTATTGCGTGACGGTCGATGCCTGTCATGCTTTTTTGCAGGCATCCGGATTGGCGGCCTGGATCGACGGCATGGACAAGGTCGACCGCGACACCTGCGCCGACATCCGCGCACGCATTGCGCAAGCGCCGTTGCCGCCCGCGCTGCAGGATGCGATCGTCGCTGCCTATCGCGAACTCGGTAGCGGCCCGGTCGCGGTGCGATCCTCCGCCGTCAATGAAGACGGCGATGCGCAATCATTTGCAGGCCAGTACGACACCTTCCTGCACGTGGAGGGCGAGAGCGCGCTGCTCGATTGCGTCAAGCGTTGCTGGGCGTCGCTGTGGAACGAACGCGCGCATGCCTACCAGGGGCGCAGCCGGGCCGACGGCGGCATCGCGGTGGTGATCCAGCAGATGATCGTTGCCGATACTGCCGGCGTGTTGTTCACCGCCGACCCGATCAGCGGCGATGCCGGACGCACGGTGATCGAATCTTGCTGGGGATTGGGCGAGGGCGTGGTGTCGGGCCAGGCGAGCACCGATACCTATGTGGTGGACAGCGACAGTCATGCGCCGATGGAACGCATTGTCCGGGCCAAGCCGGTGATGTGCGCGCGCACCGCAGATGGCGTCGCGATGCAGGAGGTGCCGCCGCAATTCGTTGACCAGCCGAGCCTGAGCGATAGGCAGGCCTCCGAACTGGCGGCCTGTGCCGCACGCATTCGCCGCCATTACGGCTGCGAACTCGATATCGAATGGGCGCTGAAGGATGACAGTATCTGGATACTGCAGGCGCGGCCGATCACGGTGACTGCTTCCATCGCCGCCAAGCTGTACGGCGACGAGCAGGAAACCAATCAGCAGGTGCGCGAGAACACGATGTTTTCGCGCATGGACACCGGCGAAATCCTGACCGGGCTGATGACGCCGCTCGGACTGTCCTTCACCCGCTTCTACCAGCACCACGTGCACGGCCCGGCAGTCAAGACCATGGGCTTGCTCGACATCGGCAGTTCGCAGTATTACGTCGGCTACCTGCAGGGTCATGTGTACCTGAACATCTCCGCATCGGCGCGGCTGCTGACGCAATGCCCTCCCACGCACGAGCAGATGAAGTTCACGCGGCGCTACGCGACAGCCGACGTCGACTTCACGCACTACAAAAATCCCTACGGCGAACCGGTGTCCGGGTTCCAGTTCTTCAAGAGCAGCCTCTACTGGCTGGCATGCCAGGTGCAGAATATGGCCACTGCTGGCGGCACGGTGAACAAGATGATCGCCTTGCGCCAGCGCGAAACCGAGCGCTTCGGCAAGCTGGAGCTCGAGAAGATGAGCCTGCCGCAGCTCGATGCCGAACTGCAGCGCATCGACCGCTACTTCCTCGAATCCTGTGCTGCCTACATGCCGTTCTTCCTGCAATCGTTCGCGCTGTACGATGCGCTGGCGGAGCTGTGCGAGAAGTGGCTGGGGAACGAAGGAAAAGGGCTGCAGAACCGTATCAAGGCATCGATGAACAACCTGCGTACCATCGAGGTGACGCGTGGCGTGTGCGAACTGGCAGCGCGCGTCGAGCGCTTGCCGGTGCTGCGCGCACTGTTCCTGGAGACGCCGCTGGCGCAGTTGGCGGATACCTTGCAGCAGCATGCAGAGGGCCGCCGTTTCTGGAACGAGGATTTTGGCGCCTTCCTCACGGACTTCGGTTCGCGTGGTCGCCAGGAATTCGAACTGAGCATTCCGCGCTGGAACGACGATCCGACCTATCTGCTGCAAATCATCCGTCTGTACCTGACCAGCGATGTGCAGCTTGAATCGCGTCTGGCGACGATAGGCAAGGCGCGCGAAGAAGACACGCGCCAGTTGCTGGACAAACTGCCGCTCAAGGCAAGGATGACATTCCGCTTCGTGATCGCCGCCTACGCGAAGATGGCGGAACGGCGCGAAGCGACGCGTCCGACCTTCATCGCCGAGACCTGGTTCTACCGCAAAATCATCGTCGAGGTGCTGCGCCGCGTCGAGGCGGAGGGTGTGTCCGGCATTCAGGATCTGCCGTACATCGATTTCAACGAATTGCGCGATTACGTGGCCGGGCGCAAAACGGCGCAGCAGGCATTTTCTCCGCAACTGATTGCGCGCAACCGTCAGCAGCATCTGCTCAACGAGCGCCTGAAGGAACCGCCAATGGCGCTGATCGGCGGCCATGTGCCGCAGCGCGACGATCAGGTGTTGCTGGATGCGGCGCAGGGCGACCTGCTGCAGGGCCTCGGCGCCAGCCCCGGCGTGGCGGTGGGGCGCGCCCGCGTGATCACCGACCTCAACCGCCAGGCGGGCGAATTCCGCCAGGGCGAAATTCTGGTGGCACGCTTTACCGATGCATCGTGGACGCCGCTGTTCGTGCTGGCGGCCGGGGTGGTCGCAGACATCGGCTCGGCCTTGTCGCACAGCTCCATCGTGTCGCGCGAGTTCGGTATTCCGGCGGTCGTCAATGCGAAGCAGGCGACGCAGACCATACGCACCGGCGACCTGATCTACCTCGACGGTGACGGCGGCGTGGTGCGCATCGAGGAACGCGTTGCAGATACCGACGAAGCGCTGGTCGAGCAGAGAGCGATCGCATAAACATCCGGTAGTTATCTCCGCAGATTTCAATTTTCCACTAAAGGACGAAAATATGGATATGACGGCTATAGGCGTGGTTGTTGTCACGCGCCGCCGCGAGTTCTTTGAAACCGGTTTCAGTGTGTTGAACGATGTGCGCGGCGAGGTATTCCAGCACGTGGAAATTGATGCCGACATCGACTATGCACCAGCGCAGTCGGTGTCGAACCCGGTATATCGCGAGGCGTGCGACAAGGCGGTGCGCTTCCTCGCCGCGCGTCGGGAACGCTTGGCGATCAAGGTGATCCAGGCCGACAGTCTGGAGGCGGCGTTCGACAAGATTACCGCCGCGCCCACGCAGGGCGGCTTCCAGGTTGGCATGCTGTTCATCGATTACGCCGATCCGCTGTACGATGGCATCAGCCCGCAAGAAATCGACCAGCAGCTTGTCAGCTTCCACGCGCGCCTGCAGGAGGCGGCGGTGCAGGCATTCTGCTCGTCGTTTTCGACGGCGGTATTCACCTCGCCGCACGAGAACCGCATCCGCTACCAGCCGATGGAATACATCGAATGCATCCTGCCGTCCGACAGGGCGGTGCTGCAGACGGAGTTGCTCTGCCTGTGGATGGATTTCCTCGAACTCAGTTATGTCAATCGCCGCGTCAAGACCGACACACGCGGCCCGCGCAGGAATACGCTGGCCGGCTTCCTGACCGGCTTCCTGTCCGGGCGCGCCCGCAGTGACTGGCTCGGTTTTTACTTCACCGGTTCGCTGGTGTCCAATCTGATCAGTTATTTTGAAGTGGAAGCGAACCGGCTTGGCGCGCTGGTGCTACGTGGACCGAGCGAACACAGCCTGGCTTGCGGCGCGATGGCCAACTGGCAGCTTTACAAGAAGCCGTTCGCAGTGATCGTTACCAGCGGCATGATCGACGAATTCCGGGGTACGCTCGCCAACCTGCGCGAGGCGCGCGCCAAGGGCTTCATCGTCTGCGCGGAAAACCGTGCCAGCCAGTGGTTTGCGTTCCAGGGCACGATTTCCCGCGACGAGGATACGCGTGCGGTGCTGCAGGCGCGCGGTATTCCTTATGTGTACATGGAAGACGCCGAGAATATCGCTGAAGACCTTCGACGCGCGGTGGCGCTGTACGACGCAGGGCAGGGGCCGGTGGTGCTGTTGGCGACGCAGGCAGTGCTCGACGCCGGCGACGAACTCGATCCGGCCCTGTTTGCACCCGCGGTCGACGCGTGCACGGCAGCGCCCGACGAGGCGGTGCAGGATGTTTTGCAGGACGTGATGCAGATCATCAACCAAGGGCCGGAACGGCTGCTGTGGCAATGCGGGCCGATGGATGAGGAAGAATTGGCGTTGACCTTGTCGATCGCGGAGCGTGCCGGCATCGCGCTGACCGACTCCCTCACCCATCCCGGTTCGGTGCCGAAGTACCGCGACGGCAAGCGCATTCCAAATTACCTCGGCACGCTGGCAGTGTACGGCTACAGTCCGCGCGTGTACAACTACTTGCATACCAGGGACAAGCTCAATCCGCAGTCGCAGCAATGCCTGTTCTTCATGAAAAGCAAGCTTGGGCAGGTCAGTACGCCGTTTTCGGAAGGCCGGCTGGCGCGCAAGCTGAGCATTGTGCAACTGACCCGCAACGCCGCACACATGTCACCCTTTACCGACCATGGGCTGGTGATGGACTACCGTAGCTTCCTGCGCCATGTGGACCGCCACCTCGACGTGTCGCCGGCCTTGCGCGAACGCCGCTGCCGACTGATGGCGTCGGTGCCGGACACGCCGTCGGATGTGGCAAGCAAACTGCCGGCGACACCGATGAGCCCGAACTATTTTTTCGCGCGCCTGAATCACCTGGTGGAAAAGCTGATCGTCGAGCGCGCATACGACTACACCGGCCTGTACGACGTCGGCCGCTGCGGCATCTCGGCGATCCGCAATGTCGCGCGCACCCGGCGCGGCTTTTCCGGTTGGTACGGACGGGCGCTGATGGGTGATGCGCTGCAGGCTACGCTGAGCGTCGCGTACACCAGCGGCACCAACGTTGTCGCCTTCATCGGCGACGGCGCCAAGGGCCTCGTGCCCGACATTCTGCCGAGCTTTATCGAGAACGCGCTCAATTATCCGGACCGCATGCGTAAGAACTTCACCATCTTCTACTTTATGAACGGCGGCCACTCGGTGATCAGCACCTACCAGGAGCGCATCCTGTTCAACCGCACCTCGCGCCAGATGCGTCTGGTGAACCTGATGTCCGCGGACTGGGAAGAAGACATCTGCGGTCTGGAGGTCTGCGCGCGCACGCTCGACAGCTTCGACGCCGACATGCTGGCCGAGGCGCTGCAGAAGCCGGGGCGCATCAATCTGTTCTCGGTGGTGGTTGGGCATAACAACGAAGGCGACGGAATAAGCCTGGCGACGGCGACGGGATGGCAGCGCGATGAGATGCCGATTGAGCCGGCTGCCGTGGCGGAAGATGCGCCCTTGATCGTGTGACGCCAGACAACGCGTGCGCGGACGGGCTCCTTTCCTCTGCCGGGAGGAGGGGATAAGTAGTGACGGCGGTTAACTTTAATGATCACCATATGAAACCAGCATCAGGAAAAACAATGAAATTTGGATTCATCGCACATCCGACGTCGGTCGGACTCAAGCGTTACGTGAAGATGCTCGACCTGCTGCAGCGTCAATCGAAAGACCTGCAAAGCGGCTACCAACGTGACTTGTGGCGCCGCGAAAACATGGTTCCCTTCGTCGACTTCGGCCAGATCCGTTCCGCCGCCGGCGCCACCTGCGAAGGCATCGTGCACTACCTGCCGCTGACCGCTGATGAAATGCTGGCGTCGGCGCGCGAGGTGCAGGAACGCATCTTCGAAGGCATCGATACGCTGGGCAAACAGGGCGCACACCTGGTCGGCCTCGGAGGCTTCACGTCCATCATCGGCAAGCGCGGCCTGGTCACCGCCGAGCGCGCCAGCCTGCCGGTCACCAGCGGCAATTCGCTCACTACCTATGCCGCTTACAAGGCCCTGCTGCAGGTGTTCGAATGGCTGCAACTACGCCCGCAGGAGGCACGGGTGGCGATTGTCGGTTACCCCGGCTCGATCTGCCTGTCTCTGGCGAAACTGCTGCTGGCGCAAGGCTGCCGCCTCGACCTGTTGTACCGCAGCGGCAGCGCCAGTCCGGAAGAATTGCTGGAACACCTGCCGGCGAAATGGCATGCGCAGGTGACGCTGCGCGACAGCATCGACGACTGCTATGTGAACAACCGCATCTTCGCATCGGCTACCTCGTCCGGCGACGTGATCGACGAGGCGCGCCTGCTGCCGGGTTCGATCGTGGTCGATATTGCGTTGCCGCGCGATGCGGTCCGCAGCACGCCGCCACGTACCGACACGCTGGTGATCGACGGCGGCTGCATGACCGCGTCGCCGCAGGTGAAGCTGGGCGGGGAATCGTTGAACATGGCGATCAAGCAGCAGATCAACGGCTGCCTGACCGAGACCATGGTGCTGGCCCTGGAAGGGCGCGCCGAGTGCTTTTCCATCGGGCGCACCTTGGAGCCGGAAAAGGTGCTGGAGATCGGTGCGCTGGCCGAGCGCCACGGCTTTTACGCATTCCCGCTGGCGTCCTGGGGTGAGCGCATCAATGAGAAAATCATCAGCGGCCTGGCTCGTTATCACCAGCGCCAGGAGTCCGCTGCGGCACCCGCCGATGGCGGCGAACAGCGTCGTACACAGACGCTGCAGCGCTACCGCAGCCACATCAATCCCATGCTGGCCGACTTCCTCGGCATGCAGCGCTGCGATCATGTGTTCGATCGCGCCGAGCAATGCACGCTTACCGATACCGAAGGCCGGCAATTCCTCGACATGGTGTCCGGCTACGGTTGCCTGAACCTCGGCCACAATCCGCGCATCGTGACCGAGGCGATCCGCAAGTTCCTGAGCGATTCGACGCCCAACTTCGTGCAATACGTGTCCTTGCCGCAGGAGACCTCAAAGCTGGCCGAGCGCTTGTGCGCGATTGCGCCCGGCGAACTCGAGCGTGTGTTCTTCAGCAACTCCGGCACCGAAGCGGTGGAGGCGGCGCTGAAACTGGCGCGTGCCGCCACCGGCCGCACACGCTTCGTGTACGCGGAAAACAGTTACCACGGCAAGACGCTGGGCGCCTTGTCGGTGACCGGCCGCGAAAAGCACAAGAAGCATTTCCGGCCGCTGGTGCCGGGCTGTGTCGGCGTCGCTTTCGGCGATCTCGAGGCATTGCGCAGCGAATTACTATCCGGAGAGGTGGCGGCCTACATTGTCGAACCGATCCAGGGCGAGGGTGGCGTCAAGATGCCGCCGGCCGGTTACCTGGCGGCGGCGCAGGAGATCTGCCGTCAGACCGGCACGCTGTTGATCGTCGACGAGATCCAGACCGGGCTGGGCCGCACCGGCCGCATGTTCGCCAGCGAGTGGGAAGGACTTGAGCCGGACATCATGGTGCTGGCGAAATCGCTGTCGGGCGGCTTGATCCCGATCGGCGCCACGCTCAGCACCGCGCAGGTATGGGATGCCGCCTACGGCACCATGGGCCGTTTCCTGCTGCACACATCCACCTTCGGTGGCTGCAACATCGCCGCGGTCGCCGGCCTGGCCGCGCTCGACGGCCTGCATCAGCAGGGCCTGGCCGAACGCGCGGACGAACTCGGCACCTACTTCAAGGCGGAGCTGGAAAAAGCCACCGAGCACTATCCGTTCATCGCCGAAGTGCGCGGGCGCGGCCTGATGCTCGGCATCCAGCTCGACAACGATTTCGCGGGCGCGGTGGAAGCCTGCGCACGCGAATTCGGCACGCGCCTGCCGGGCGACTGGCACCTGACCTACCGTTTCTTCCCCGATGAAGTGAAGCAGCACCTGGCCGCTGCGATGAGCAAGATGGAAGAGTCGCTGGCCGAGATGTTCTGCATGCGCTTCGTCACCAAGCTCAGCAATGACCACGGCATCCTCACCTTCGTCACGGCCAATAGTTCGACCGTGATCCGCATCCAGCCGCCGCTGGTGATCAGCCGGGAAGAAATCGATCACTTCGTGCGTTCGTTCGCGACCGTCTGCGAAGAAATGTCCACCTTTTTACATTGATGGGAACCGTAGCATGGAAATGAATAAAGAGCAGATCGTTGACTTGATGATGGGATTTTTCAAGACCAAGACGATTACTTCCGCCCTGGAACTTAAAGTCTTCGACGCCCTGGAGCAAGGCCCGGCAACGGCAGAAGCCATTTGCGCGCACCGCAGCATTCCGCTGCAATCCGGCAAGCGCCTGCTGATCGCGTTGACTGCCATCGGCCTGCTGGCGAAGGAGGAGGATCATTTCTGCCTCACTCAGGCTGCGCGCGACTACATGGTGAGTGGTTCGGCGCAATGGCTGGGCTGGCTCGGTCGCCATATCGATACCTTCCTGTATCCGCTGTGGTCGCATACGGCGCAAGGGGTGCGTGACGACAAGGACCAGCGTCAGGCGGCTTTCGGTGATGACCGCAGCTGGTTCAGCATCCTGTACCAGAACCCGCAGGATGTCGTTGATTTCCAGGAATTCCTCGGCATGTTCGCGCAACCCTTTATCGAGGGCATGCTGCAGGGATTCGATTTTTCCGGCTACAGGAAATTCATGGATATCGGCAGCGGCATCGGCACCTTGCCGATGGCTGTCGCTGCGCGCTATCCACAGCTTGGCCTCAGCATCTGCGAACTGCCGCAGGCGACCAGCTTCGTGCGCGACAAGATCGCCGAGAACGGTTATGCCGACCGCATCAAGATCGTGGCGGGCGACGTCATCAGCGGCACCATCCCCAAGGGGGAACACGACCTGATTCATCTCGGCTGGATGCTGCACGACTATGCGCCGGACATCCAGATGCAGATCCTGCGTCACATCCACGAGGCGCTGCCGCCGGGCGGCACCTTCATCGCCAGCGAGACACCGTTGGCCGATGACGAAAGCGGCCCACTGTTCACGTCGCTGCTGTCGATCAACATGCTGGTGTCCACTGACGGCGGCATCGAATCGACCTGCGCGCAATACCTGCAACGCTTCACAGAAGCGGGCTTCGTCAATGCAAGGGTGCAGGCGATACCGGGGCCGCGCACCTTGTTCATCGGCGAAAAGCGCAAATGAGCGGCTGTCAGAAACCTGAAAACATCATCGAACGAGAGGACACCATGTTAGGAAACAAGCTTCTTGCGTATATCGCGGAGAACTACCTCGGCGGCGAGTGCCAGCAGTTTGCGCTGGACACGCCCTTGCTGGAATTGAACATCATCGATTCCAGTGCCTTGTTCGATCTGGTCGACCTGCTGCGGCGGGAAGCCGGCGTGACGGTGCCTCTGAAGGCGGTCGTCCCGAGCAATTTCAAATCGGTGCAGCACATGCTCGATCTGGTCGAGCGCCTGCAAAGCGAAAGCCGGCCGGCACTGGCACAAGTAGCGGGGGTAGCATGATGAACGACCAGGTAATCGACCACATCGCAACGCCGGACGCAGGACTGCAGGCGTATGTGCTGGACATGTTCCAGACCCACACCGGCTACGCACGCGCCGACCTCGTGCCGGATGCCCATTTCGAGAGCGATCTCGGGATCGACTCGGTGACGCTGGCCACCACCCTTGCGGAACTTTACAAGACGCTCGGCCTGTCCAGCCGGCAAAATCCGCAACACACAAGCACGATTGCGCTCGTGCTGGCGCATATCGGGCAATGCCTGGAACAGGACGGAAAGACGCTTGCCTTGCCGCAGGGACCCTGTGTGCCGGAGCACGCAGCCGATGCGCTGACGACGGCGGTAGTCGCCGCCTACAGCCGGCACACCGGTTACAAGCCGGGCGACCTCGCGCTGGATGCCGAGCTGGAAAGTGATCTCGGCATCGACTCCGTTACTCAGGCAGCCGTGTTGTCCGAGCTTCCCAAGTTGCTTGGGATTGCCGCCGTCACCTTTCCCACAGGGTTGACCAGCATTGCACGGGTCATCGCGCATCTGCGGCCTCTCGTGCACCTGGACATGCTGGAACCGGCAGCTCCGGCAATTGCAGTGCTGCCGGAGACGGAAGAAAAGAAGTGGTCGGAGTTCATAGACAACCTCAGCCATGCTGACGCCAGCGCTCTTTCCGTGGCGGCAGAGCCGGCAGCGGACGACGCTCGTACGATGAGGGATTTCGTCAACATCCCGCATCGCGACCTGTTCCATAAGGCCCGCGAATTCAATACCTTCTATCAGCGCAAGCAGCAAGAACAGTTGTACTGGTACGGCATGCCGCTGGAATCGCGCTGCAGCAACCGTGCGGTGATCTACGACGAGGTCAGCGGCGAGCGCCGGGAATTCCTGATGTTTGCGTCGAACAATTACCTGGGCCTGGCGAATCATCCGGAAGTGATCGAGGCGATCGTCAAGGGCGTGCGCGAATACGGTGCCACGAATACTGGCTGCCGCCTGATCGGCGGCACCAATGTGCTGCACATGGAACTGGAGCGGCGGCTGGCGAAGCTCAAGGGCAGGCAGGCATGTATCGTCTACCCCTCCGGCTATTCCGCCAACCTGGGTTGCATTTCCGCGCTGACCGGGCAGAACGATCTGATCTTTACCAATGCGCTGAACCACATGAGCATCCAGGACGGCTGCAAGCTGGCCGGCGCAGCGCGCAAGATTTATCCGCACGACCTGGACGGACTGGAAAAAATCCTGCAGAAATATGCCGACCACGACGGCGGCAAGCTGATCGCCACCGACGGCGTGTTCAGCATGCACGGCGATGTGGTCGACCTGCCGCGCCTGGTCGCGCTGGCGAAGCAATACGGTGCGCGGGTCTTGGTTGACGATGCGCATTCCACCGGTGTGCTCGGCCGCACCGGTTCGGGCACCACCGAGCATTTCGGCATGAAGGGCGCGGTGGACCTGGAAGTCGGCACCATGAGCAAGACCTTGGCTGGCGTCGGCGGCTTCGTTTGCGGCGACGAGGAGGTGGTCGATTACCTGCGTTTCTATTCGCATTCCTATGTGTTTGCAGCCACCATCCCGGCGGCGGTCGCGGCCGGCCTGATCGCCGCGATCGACGTGATGGAGCGCGAGCCGCAGCGCATCAGCAAGCTGTGGCGCAACGTCCATCACTTGCGCGGCCATTTGCTGGAAGCTGGGTTCGACCTTGGGCATTCCGCCAGCGCGATCCTCCCGGTGGTGGTCGGCGATGATCGCAAGACGCTGGAATTTGGACGCGCGGCGCGTGCGCGCGGCATGTATTGCCAGACCGTGGTGTTCCCCGGCGTCGCTGTCGGCGATGCGCGTTTGCGCATCAGCGTGAGCAGCGAGCACACGGCGGAGGATCTCGATGAGGCGGCGCAGATACTGGTGGATGCGGCGAAGGAGGTGGGGGTGGCGGTGCGGGGATAGGTTTTCAGGTGAAGGACTGACGGTTCCTTCCCCTCTGTCAGGGGGAAGGTGCCCTATCCCGGATAGCAATGTGCGTGCACGGGAACGGCAAACGACCGCTTACCCTCTTTTTTACAAAGAAGTGAAGCACCTCAATCTAATTAACAGAAGAACATGACTACTCCAACCTTCACCCCAGTCATTGATTACCTGCGCACCTCCGCGCAGGAACATCCCGATCGTCCTGCATTCGTTGATCCTGACGACATCAGTTACAGACAGTTCTACCAGGCCGTGCGCCAGCGCGCCGCACATTTTGCGCGCCATGGAACACGGCATGGCGACCGCGTCGCCATCTGGCTGCCGAAATGCCGGGACTATGCCTTGTCGCTGTATGCGGCGATGGAAATCGGCGCCGTCTATGTGCCACTGGACGGCACGCAGCCGGCGGAACGCGCAAGGAAAATCCTGGACAGCGCCGAACCGACGGTGCTGGTCACGGATGCCGCGCATTTCCGTGCGCTGGACGGATGGCAGCGCGATACGCTGAAACTGATACTGATCGTTGATGATGTGCCTGGCGATGATGCGCCGGTTGGTAACACTGCGATCATGAAGGTTGCCGCAATACAGCCGTCGGTCGAACTGCCGCCGCCATTCGCCGCCGCTGTGGACGATCTCGCCGCCATCCTGTTTACCTCCGGCTCCACAGGCGTGCCGAAAGGCGTGCAGATCAGCTACGGTAACCTGCACAGTTTCATCGCTTGGGCACTGGCGGAATTGAAGCTGACGCCGCACGACGTATTCGCCAACCATGCCGGTTTTCATTTCGACCTGAGCACCTTCGATTACTTCGCCGCTGCTGCAGTCGGCGCCGCGGTATGGATCGTGCGCGAGGACGAGCAGCGCGATCTCGCGGCGCTGATCGCCGGCATCCGGCGACACAAGGTCAGCGTCTGGTACAGCGTGCCGTCGGCACTCGCGCTGCTCGCTGGCAGCGGCGAGCTCACATCCGAGCTTACTGCATCGTTGCGCCATGTGCTGTTCGCTGGCGAGGTATTTCCGATACGGCAACTGCAGGCATTGAAATCCTGCCTGCCTGCGGCATGCGCGCTGTATAACCTGTACGGCCCGACCGAGACCAACGTCTGCTTGTACTACCACGTGCGCGAAGAGGACATGGCCCGCGATAAGCCAGTCTATATCGGCAGCACGCTGCCCGGCGTGATTGCGGAAATTCTCGACGCGGACGGGCAGCCGGTCAGCGGCGAAGGTGCGATCGGCGAACTGGTCGTTTCTGGCGCGTGCGTGACGCCTGGCTACTGGCGCCGGCAGGAACCGGCCGCTCACGTCAACCACCTGCACGGGCGGCATGCCACAGGCGACCTGGTCGGCATCGAGAACGGCTTCCTGTACTACCACGGCCGCAAGGACCGCATGCTCAAGCTCAACGGCAACCGTATCGAGCTCGGCGAAATCGAAGCGGTGCTGGGCGCGATGCCGGGTATCGCAGAAGTCGCGGTCGTGGCGGCGTGCGCGGGGGATACGCAACACATCGTTGCCTATTACACGCTGCGGCATGCCGGCGAACGACTTGGCGTGCTCGATATCAAGAGCTACTGCAGCGCCCGGCTTCCGCGCTACATGATCCCCAGGCTTGCCCGGCAACTGGAAGAATTGCCGAAGAATGCGAATGGCAAGATCGACTACCGCGCGCTGGAGCAACCGACTCGCGGCACCAGCGACAGCGCAGCCATGCCGCATGCGGACGAGCGCAACGACATCGTCACCGCCGATGCATAAGCCGCCGGATTTCGAGCCGATCGCGATCATCGGCATCGGTTGCCTGTATCCAGAGGCGCGCGGCAAGGATGCGTTCTGGCGGCAGCTGCAGGCGGGGAAGTCTCACTTTGCGCCGCTGCCGCTGGAACGTTACTGGGACACTGACGGCAACGTGCGCGACCAGTTGCGAGGATGGCACGGCGCCTTTTTCGACGAGATGGAATGCGATTTCAAGCGCTTCCGCATTCCGCCGGTCTACCGCAAATCGGTATCGCAAATGATGTTGATGCTGTTGCAGGTGGCGGACGAGTGCGTGCGCGATGCCGGGTATGACAAGCGCGATCTGCCGCGCGATGAAGTGGCCGTCATGTGCGGCACCTGCTTCGGCTTCGACAGCACCATCGCCAACGCATTGAAGGTGGAAGGCGTGCGGCTGGCGCATGAACTTGCTGGCAGCGCCGATCAATTTTCGCTCCTGAAGGAGACATTGCGCGAGCGCTTCGGTTCCTCCTCGCATGACCGGGTCGGCGAAATGGCAAGCAGCATTCCGGCGCGCATTGCATCGATCCTGTCGCTGCGTGGTCCGGTGCAGGCAATGGAATGCGCGGATGCGACCGGCTACGCGCTGCTGGAGGCGGCCAGCCTGTCGCTTCACAGCGGCCAGAGCAGGGCAGTGATCGTCGCCAGCGGACAACGCATCGAGAGCCTTCTGACGCCGTTGGCACTGGCAAGAAAGGGTTTTACTGGCGCCTGCGGCGGCCACCCTTTTGCGCAGGACGGAGCAGGCACGCCCATGGGCGAAGGCGCCACCGCGCTGCTGCTCAAACGCTTGTCCGATGCGCGACGCGACAACGACCGCATCTACAGCGTGCTGCGCGGCATGGGTGCGGCAAGGCAGGACGTGCCGGGGGCATTGGCTTATGCAGTTGATGGCACGGCGGCGTTCCATGTGATCAATGAAGCTTGTGCACAGGCGCAAGTGACAGCGGCGGAGCAACAGTATATCGACTGCGTGCTGCCCGGCATCGGCAGCCAGGTGCCGCAGTTGTTGAGCGTCTTGAGCGATGCCTGTGCGGAAGGCAAGCATCGGCCGCTGCACCTTGGCGCCAGTGTCGCCACATTCGGTCATACCTTTGCCAATGCGGCGCTCGCCGCGGTAGCGGGCAGCAGCCTGGCGTTGCACGAAAAAACCTTGCCGCGGATGCGCAGTGCGGCAGCGCTGCATGCGCGTGCCGGTATTGCGTATCCCGATGCTGCTATTGCCTGGCCTGGCGACGCGCCGCAGCTTGCCGGCGTCTTTGGCAGTAGCCTGACCGGCGTGCAATGGCATCTGATGCTGTCGGCACCCGACAGTGCCAGTCATGCATTGTCGTCCGATATGTCGCCTGCGCAAGAACAGCAGGAACCGATTGCGATCGTCGGCATCGGCGGTGCCTTCGGTCCCTGCAGCAATAGCGCCGACTTCGCGCAGCGCCTGTTCGACGGCCTTGATGCAGTGCAGCCGCTGCCGGAAAACGTACTGCCGCGCTCCGCCTATTTTGGCGAAGGCGAGGCCGCTGTGCTGTCCAGCTATGCGCAATACGGCGCTGACCTCAAGCAGCGCGAGCTTTACGATGCCGGTCTTGCCGCATATAAAATATTCCCGAAGCGCGCTGCCGGGCTGGATATCGCGCAAAAGCTGACCCTGCATGTCGCCGCCGAAGCACTGGCCGATTTCGGCCTGGCGCACAAGCGCGGCAAGCTCGGCCGCACTGCGGTGTTCGTCGCCTCCAATCTCAGCCTGGGCCGCGAGCGCGAACTCGCGTGCCGGCTGCACGCGCCTGAACTGGCGCGCACCTTGGGAAGCGTGCCCGATGCCGGTACGGCGGACAATGGCATCGATCATTTCACGCTGGACGGCTACCTTGCCAGCGGCAGTGCGGCACTGGTGTCGGCCTGCTTCGGCCTTGGCGCGATGCCGGTCGCGGTGGAAGCGGCCTGCGCGTCGTCACTGGCAGCGTTCAACAATGCGGTGCTGGCGTTGCGTCGGCATCGCTACGACCTGGTGCTGGCCGGCGGCGTCGAATTGCCGGCCAACCTGCGCGATCTGGTGCTCTGTTCGTCGCAAATGATGCTGTCGCAACAAAGGATAGCGCCGTTTGCCGAGCATGCCGACGGCTTCTCGCCGGGCGATGGCGCGGCGCTGTTCGTGCTCAAGCGGCTCAGCGATGCGCTGCGCGACGGCGACCGTATTCATGCGACGATCACCGGCGTTGGCGGCTCCGCCGATGCAGTGTCGATGACCGCGCCCGATCCAGACGGGCAGGCGCTGGCGATGCGCCGCGCCTTCGCGCAGGCCGGCTATGCGCCAGCGACCGTGCAGTACGTCGAAGCGCACGGTACCGGCACGCGCCTGGGCGATCTCGCGGAACTGACGTCGATCGGCAGCGTGTACGGCGGCGCGCGCGCGGTGCCGCTGCGCATCGGTTCG
The DNA here is from genome assembly GCF_011682145.1 of Massilia mucilaginosa. Taxonomy (GTDB): domain Bacteria; phylum Pseudomonadota; class Gammaproteobacteria; order Burkholderiales; family Burkholderiaceae_D; genus Telluria_A; species Telluria_A mucilaginosa. The sequence continues at coordinate 64,390 of NZ_WHJH01000010.1, read as the reverse complement.
GTCAAATCCAACATCGGTCATACCTTCGCCGCCGCTGGCGCCGCCGGCTTGCTGAAAACGGTGCTCGCCTTGCAGCGGCATGCGCTGCCGGCCACCTTGCTGCGCCGCCGGATCGATCCGCAGTTGCCGCTGGCGGGCATCCCGGCCGAACTGGTGACCGCCAACACGCGCTGGGATGCGATCGACGGCAGCCGGCGCGCGGCGGTCAGTTCCTTCGGCACCGGCGGCATCAATTACCACCTGCTGCTGCAAGCAGACGGCAGCGTTCACTAACCACGGGAGTCTCACATGCAATCCATCGTCCATAAAATCCGCCTGCTTGACATCGGCCATGCGCAGGCTTTCGAAAACTGGGTACTGGACACCGACTATGCGACCTGTCCGGAATTGCCGAGTGTCCGCAGTTTCGACGTGCACCGGGTCAGTAGCGCGCATGATGCGCCGTTCCACTATATCGAGGTAATCAAGGTGAGCAGCAACGAGGCATTCAAGCGCGACATGGGCAGCGCGAGCTTCGCGCGGCTGGTGGAGTGCTTTTCCACGATGGCGGAAGTGGTGGAGGAAGTCGCCGGCACGCAGCTCGGCGCCGGTTACCGGGCGCCTGCATGAGCGGCATTGCCGCAATCATGTTGCCGCAGACGGAAACGGCTTGCACAGTGGGCATCGGTGACTGCGTTGTCAGCGCAGTGTCGGTCGACGCGGTAGCGCGGCGCGAAAATGATCATGTTTACCTCGCACGCATGTTTGGCAATGCCGAGCGCGAGCGGCTGCACGGATTGCGGCTGGCCAAGCGGCGCCGCGAATGGATGGCCGGGCGCGTCGCCGCCAAGGCCGCATTGCAGCATCTGCATGCGCTGGCCGGTGCCGAATCGCCGTTGCATGCGCTGGTCATCGGCAACAGCAGTGCCGAACACAATCGCGGCCAGCCGCAGGCGGCCGCTGGCCATGTCAGCATCAGCCATTCGCAAGGATATGCAGTGGCTGCGGCCAGTGCTTATCCGGTCGGCATCGATATAGAGCGTGTGAGGCAGTTTCCGGATGCAGCACGCGAGATGGCATTTACTGCGCATGAATTGCGCGTCAGCGCCGCCGGCGGCGATGCCGTCCGTACCGCGGTCTGGGCCTTCAAGGAAGCCTTCATGAAGGCACACGGGAAAAGCATATTCGGCTGGTTTGCCGACATTGAGCTCGAAGCAATCGGCTGCGACGGCCGCTTGTCATGGGGCGTGTCGCCGCGCCTTGTGGCACAGTTGCCGAGCAGCCAAGGAGCGCAGCTTAGCGGCTACGGCGGGCTGATCGGCGATTACGCGCTGGCGCTGGTAGGACAGTGCGTGTCACACGGGCACGGGTAAGGGACGTTCATGGAATTTGAAGAAAACCTGCTACAAGCGGCCGACATTGCGCGCCAGGCGCCGTCGTCGCACAACTGCCAGCCATGGAAGCTGGTGCACATCGAAGACAGGCGGATGCGGGCGCAACTTTTGCCGGCACATGCGTGGCCGGAGCACGAGCAGTTGCTGCTGCTGGGCATCGATCGCAAGCGTACGTTGAGAGCATTACCCAGTCTTGCGCTGGAAATGCAGCTCAGTTGCGGCATGTTCCTCGGCTTGTTGAGCGCGGCCTTCGATGCGCTGGGCTTTCACTGCAACTGGCACTGGCTGGATATGCTCGATACCCAGGCCCCGGCAGCCATGCCGTTCTTGCAATCGCTGGAACAAGGGCATGGCTGCCGGGGCCTGGTGTTGCTTGCTCTGCAGCCGCAGCGCGTTCCGGATGCCACGGCATTAGCCGGGTTGCAAGACAGCGTCCGGCAGCGCCGTACTCATCGCGCGCCGTTTGCCGAGGGCAGTTGCAGTGACATGGTGCTCGCGCCATTGTTGGAACGGCACTGGCCGGAACAGCTGACCGGGGACCCACTGCATATCCGGGTGGAACGCAGCCCGGCCTTCATTGCCCGTGCCGCCGATTTGGTACGGCAGTTCGCGGCGCTGGACTTCTCCAGCTACCGCGCATGGAAGGAAACCTACCGCTACCTGCATTTCGATCCGCGCAAGCCGGCCGAGGACGGTTTTTATCTGCATAGCCTGATGGGACCGATGTCGCCGCTGCGTACGCGCATCATGCAATGTGTGCTGGCGCCGGAGGTCATGCAAGTGCTGCGCATCGTGCGCGTGCCGCATAACATGGCGGCGCAACTGGCGGCGCTGGTAGAAGACTCGGCGCAACTGCTGTTGTGTAGCCTGCCGTCGGACGACGTTGCATCGACGGTGATGGTCCAGGCCGGCGCGCGCCTAATGGAAGTATGGCTGAACGCGCAGCGGCTCGGACTTGCGCTGCACCCGCTCAGCGTGATGCTGCAGCACGACCGGGCGCGCGGCGAATTGCAGCGCCTGGCCGGCGGCGACCGGCGCATCGTTTTCTTCGCGCGCCTCGGTGCGATCAGGCAGCGGCACGGCGAATGCCTGCGTAGGCCGCTTGCCGCCATCATTGAAACCCACGGCGGGACAGTCTGATCCACCCGCCATCAGTAACCGGTGAGCCCGCGGGGTTCTGTCGCATTAGCGAACGTCGGCGGGGCAATCATGTAAACTGCGGCGTCCAAACCCAAGACGAATCGACATGCTCAACGTCAAAGGGATGCGCTTTCCTATCGATGTGATCCTCGTCTGCATCCGCTGGTATGCCGGCTATCCACTGAGCTACCGGCACCTTGAGGAAATGATGGAAGAGCGCGGCGTGTCGGTCGACCATGCGTCAATTAACCGGTGGGCGATTCGCTTCCTGCCGCTCATCGAGAAGATGGCCCGGAAACACAAGCGCCCGGTCGGCTGCAGCTGGCGCATGAGGCGGTATAGTGCCAGCATATGTCCAGCTCAAATCTGGTGCAGCCCGCGCCGGCGGGCGACCGGAAATGTCCAGGAGCTGACGTTCAGCGGCGCCGTTGCAATGACTTCAGGATGCTAAACAGATGAATACCCCAAAACTGTCACTTGCTCAGCTTCGACGTGCCATGCAATGCGCAGCCATGTGCGCCGCAGCGGTCACTTCGAAAGATGGGCTCAGAGCGTTCTGGTATCACGAGAACTGGTCCGACAGCATTTCGATGGGTAAATACGACAACGGTGCTGGAGACAATGTAGTCGCCTTCTTTACATCGGACGGAAAGGCGTTGATCAAAGGGTTTGATCATGAATCAGAAGTCAGTCCGCATGCACGCGACGAATACGAGATCTGGCCCGGGATTTATGACGGCATCCCTTCTGAGTTTTTGAGTCTGCTTCAGGATGAGGCCGCCGAATACGAGCACGCCACATTCTGCTGCTGGTGCGAAGACGGTCAAACTTGGAAAACCGGAAATGCGCATATTCCCGATGAGATCGATGATGGGGCCGAATGGCTGCTCGGCGTGGTGCAGATGGACGCAGACGAATTTATCGAATGGGGAAAATCCTACTATGAGGCTACTTTCGATCTAATAGGAGAAGACGGTGTCTTCGCAGCCTTCGGACAACATGCTCCTGTGGCAGCGGGATCAGCGCTGGACCGGAAAAGCGGTGACGGCGGCGCGTAGACTGTATCCAGTTCTTGTCCTGTCGCCATTCCGGCCACGGCATGCCGGGCTCAGCGCGCTCAGCGTTTACGGCAGTCGTCCCCAGGCTGTTGCGAGAGACAGGTAGATGCCAGCAGAAAGCGATCTAGAAAGCATGTATCATGAGATCCCGATGACGAATGTACTTAAAAGAGCTTCGCATGGATGCCACCGACTGCATTTTCTGGCGCGACGCTGCCTTGCCCTATCTGGAACTGCGTACGGTAGCCGATGGGCGCGCACTTTGCTATGGAAAGCACGCGCACGATGTGTTTTCGATCGGCGCGATCCGTTCTGGCACAAGCACATACTTCAATGGACGATGTACTGAAACGGTTGGCGCCGGCACTGTCGTGATCATGAACCCCGGCGAGGTTCATGCTTGCAACCCACACCTTGGCGAGGCCTGGTCTTATTCGATGTTGTATGTCGACCCAGCGTGGCTGGGCCAATTGCAAAGCATGCTTGCAGGCGAGGCCGACACGCAATACCGGCCATTCGCGCAAGCGCTGACCGCCAAGCTTTTCGCTCAGCTAAATAGGCTGTCCCGGCTACTCATGGACAGGCATGCAAGCATTTTGCAAAAACAGTGCGCCAGCATCGATTTTTTTTCCGCACTGGTGCAGTGCCTGGCGATGTCTCGCCCGCTGGCCAACCCTGGCACATCCCGCCTGTCGCGCGCCGCTGAATTCATCGATGCGCATTTTCGCCAAGCAGTGTCGATTGACACACTCAGTCACGTGGCCGGTCTCTCGTCCGCCCACTTCATGCGAGAATTCAAGAAGACCTTTGGCATGAGTCCCCATGCCTACCTGATCAATCGACGGATCCAGCAGGCACGCGTCCAGCTCAAAGAGGGAAAGGCCCTCGCCGACGTGGCAATCGACCTCGGTTTTGCAGACCAGGCCCACTTCCAGCACACATTCAAACAGCTGGTGGCCGCCACGCCTGGCCACTACCGGGAAGCCCTGGCGCCAGCAAATCGATCACGGCTTGATACACGCGCAAGGGCTCCTCGGCAATCCGGTTGAGCACATAGAGAAAATATTCCGTTCCGAATACCGCATATTCGCGGGTCGGGTAGCCGCACCGGCACAGTTCATCGATTTGTTCCGTTCCAAGGCCCATGAGCGATTCGAACTCCACCCCTTGCCGATGCGCCGCCTGGGGACTGATGCGCTCGGCGACATATTGCTGGATCGCGCCATCATGCGTCGCGATCGAGCATGGCCGGCCGCTTGCGATGAGCTCGTCCGCGAAGGCGCGATAGCGGATTTCCAGCAAGGGATCATGGCGCGTGAGGGCGATGTCGGCTGATTCGGCAAAGGCGCCCTTGACCAGACGAATTCTGCCCGGGTATTGCATCAGCTTCGGAAAATCCAATTTACTGCGATGCAGCTTTGCCGGCACGGTGATGCCGACATGCGCCGCGCCGTCCTCATCGTGCAAACGGCCGTAGATCGCGTAGATCAAGTCCGCCCGTTCCGATCCCTCCATCGAGATCATTACCTCGCGCCCCGCGCGCGCGGCGGCGGCAGCAATACGCCTGGCATTGACGAAGCCCAGCTCTGGATCGACTGTTGAGCCAATGTGAGATAGATCCAGCGAGATCGTCGACGCCAGCTTAGCCGCGTCGAGCGCCGCGACCACGCGCAGGAATACCGTGGTTTCGGCATCGGCTCTCGCGCGGTCGCGGCAGCTCTCACCAACGTACTCCACCGAAACGGCATGGCCTCGTGCACCGATCGCACGGACGGCATCAACGGCCTGCTCGATCGAATTGCCGGCTACGTAGCGGCCTGACATCTTCGCCAGGAACGGCTGGAGCGCGGGATCGTGGCAGAAGCGCTCCTTAGCGCCTTCATCAAGTGCTAACCGACGCAAGGCCTCGGCGGCGTCATTGACCCGTCCCTGCCATGCTGGGGAAAATTGGGGGTTGCTATTCGTGTTCATATGATGTCCCTTGGTTGAAGAGCTGCCAGCGTATCGCGGCAGTGGCGCAGCGTATTGTAGAAAAATGCTGTGGGTAGTCGGGCTCGCCGGTGCCTTTACTATCCTCGGTGAAACCATCGGGGCAAAAAAGGAGCACCATCTCACCGGCGAGTTTACAAATAGTTTCAGTAGACTCAGCGTAAGCAGTCTGCCGTCCGCCTTGCGCCATTAACTGTTCGGCGCAGGCATAGCGAGCGCGCCTGCGCCATCGGGATGGATTGTTCTCAGCCGCGTCGCCGTTTGCGAACGCGATCGGCAATGCGCGTGTCGTCGCGCCGGGCGAGCAAACGCACGGCGCGCGCGAAGCGTATCTGCGCAAGACACGCTTGCTCAAATTCCAGCGGACCTTCGGCCGCTGCTTTTCGAACATGCAGCGCACGCCCAGATCAATTACGCCGCTCGAGGCCCCATCACTGGCAGCTCGAATTGTGCATGATACTCATGCGATTCGCCTTGCAAGCCTCCGTACCGTACCGTGCCGCGCCGTCAACGACACCATTCCTGCCTTGGCTGGCGAGCATGGCCAGTTCTGCCGAAAGGGTGTGCGAGCCGGCACCTGGCGCTTGCATCGCGCATGTTTCCGGGGTGTTGCATACGATGCTGCCGTTTTAGCGCATTTTGCCCGGGCGCCAGGTCAAGACAGCGCAGGCGCTGCTTCCTATACTGGTCCTGTCTCCACGTTTGCCAGGGTTTGGGCGTATCGGCGTCAACCCATCGATGGCAAATTGGAGGAGCTTCTGGCTCCTCTTTTTTTGATTACTCATTCCGGCGCGCAGTTTATATGGTTGCGCCTGTCGCAATAGGACCCCGGCCGGAACGCCGGATCGCTTGCCTATTGCTTCGGGTGCGACGTGAAGATGCGATCGTCGGCAGCTGTGCTGAATCGGACAGTATTAACCATGCCAATACCCAATTATCAATCCAGAATTGCCAATGCCCAGGCGCTGATGCGGTCTCATGGCATGGAGGCGCTGCTGGTCTTTTCAGCGGAGAATCTCCGATATCTGACCGGATATACCGGCGAGGCCGCGTATGGCGTACTCGCAAGTCATACTCTGCATCTGATTACCGACTACCGGTTTGTCGAGCAAGCCAATGCCGACTGCCTGCACTGTACTGTGATTTGCCGGGACAGGGAGAAAACCACCCTGGCCGAGGTCATTGGCGAGGTGCTGGGCAATGCGGCCGTTTCCAGAGTGGCGGTCGAGTCCGAGCATCTGTCGCTGGATTTGTTCACGAAGATTCAACACCACTTCCAGCCGATAACGCTGGTTCCAATCAACGGTATTGTCGAAGGTCTCCGGGCGTGCAAGGACGAGTGGGAGGTCGCCCAAATCAGGCGGGCTGCGCAGATCGCCGACCAGGCGCTGGAAGCGCTTGTCGCACAGATTCGGCTCGGCGTGAGCGAGCGCGACCTGGCCATGGAGCTCGCGTACTTGATGCGGGCCAAGGGGGCGGATGATCTCGCGTTTCCAATCATAATCGGGTTCGGGGAAAACTCGGCAAAGCCGCATTGCGTGCCGGGGTATCGCGCCTTGAAAGAGGGCGATTTCGTCTTGATCGATTTCGGGGCGATGATCAATGGGTATCGTTCCGACATGACGCGCACCTTCGTTGCGGGCGAGCCGACCGAGCAGCAGCTCTCCATGATGGGCACCGTCCTGCGAGCGCAGGAAGCGGCGATCGCGTCGACACGCGCCGGCGTCAGCGGACAGCAAATTGATCGGGAAGCAAGGCGCATCATCGACCGCTCGCCGTTCGCGCACTACGCGGGCAAGGGACTCGGCCATGGTGTGGGTTTGAAGCTCCACGAACACCCGTTCCTGGGACAGCGCTGCGAGGACACCCTGCACACGGGATTCGTGGTCACCATCGAGCCTGGCATCTACATTCCTGGCGTCGGCGGTGTTCGCTACGAAGATGATGTCCTGGTCGGCGAAGCCGGCGCAAGCTGCCTGACCCACGCGCCGAAGTTTTTCCAGATCAGCGTATGAAGCGCAGCAATACCAGAGCCCGCATTGCAGGACGTGCCAGACCATGAAACAGCGCCAGGGGAAGCAGTTTCACCGCTCATTCTATGTCGCCAATACCATGGAAATATTCGAGCGCCTGGCGTGGTACGGGTTCTTCACCGTGTCGTCGCTGTATATGACCACGCCCCGCACGCAGGGTGGTCTCGGTTTGAGCGATGAGGAGAGGGGGTTTCTCCAAGGTATTGTGCCGTTTGTGCTGTACATTCTCCCCGTGTTTACTGGCGCGCTGGCCGATCGCTACGGCTACCGGAAGATGTTCATCGTGTCGTCGCTGGTCATGGCGCCCTCCTATTTTCTGTTGGGGAAGATGCACAGTTTCTGGCCATTTTGCGCGGTATTTGTGTTGGTTGCCGTCGGCGCCGCGATATTCAAGCCGGTGGCGATCGGGACGGTCGGCCGCACGACGGACGACAGCAATCGCGGGCTGGGCTTCGGTATTTTCTACATGATGGTCAATGTGGGCGGCTTTCTTGGCCCCATCGTTGCCGGCTATGTGCGGGCGATCAGCTGGGATCTGGTGTTTACGATGTCGTCTTTTTGGGTGGCGATCAATCTGATACCGGCCATCTTTCTGTACCGCGAGCCTGCCGCAACCGGCAGCGATACGCGCTCGCTCAAGACGGTGCTGGCCGACTCGCGCGAGGTCCTTGGCAACGTCCGGCTCCTGGTCCTGATTGTTCCCGCGCTCGCTGTCGTCATGTATTTTATCAAGACGGCCGGATCGTTCCTGGTCCTGCTATCGGTCCTGCTGGCATGGATCGGTGGGAACATGGCCTGGAGTTTCCTGGTGCGTAACAGCCGCTCAGGCAATTGGCATGCCCAGCCGGTCCGCGTCGGCGACCGGCGCTTTGTGGCCTACCTGCTCATTTTGTCGGTTTTCTGGGCGGTTTACTACCAGCTCTTCCTGACACTGCCGCTTTTCATCAAGGACTTTGTCGATACGGGCGACCTGGTGCGGTTTTTCACTGCGGTATCGCCGCGCGCCGCCGATGTGCTCGCGCACGTCAACCTGGATGAGGTGAAAGCACTGCTGGCCAGCGTTCAGCAGCGGCCGCCCACCAGCGATGCGATCATGGAAGTGAGTCGCTCGCTGGCCAATCTCAGGATCCTGGTACCGGACGACGTGCTCCATGGCAGTCTTGGCGCGCTGCAGTCTGGTCGCACCGACGCCGACAGCCTGGCGCAGCATCTGGCGGCGACCTATCGCCAGATCGCGCCCGAGTACATGATCAATATCGAATTCTTGATCATCATCGTCTGCCAGATTGGCGTGAGCGTGTTCGCCCGCCGCTTCCGAGCACTGCCGGTGCTGGTCTTCGGCGTGCTCACGCTGATGGTCTCGCTCATCGTCATCGGATTATCGGCAGGCTCGGCCTACGGTGGCGCGATCGTGCTGGGGGCAATCGCCGTCTTTGCCATCGCGGAAACCATTGTGTCCCCCAAGAGCCAGGAGTTTGTCAGCGCGGTTTCCCCGCCAGGAAAGACCGCCATGTTCATGGGCTACTATTTCATATCGATGGCGCTGGGAAGCCTGCTGGCCGGCGTTCTCTCCGGTTGGGCATACTCCTCCATCGCGAAGGGACTTCATCAGCCCCTGCTGATGTGGTCCGGCTTTGCCTTGCTGGCACTGGCATCGGCGGTGGCGATGCTGGTGTTGGATCGGAAGACGAGAGACTAGCGCTTGGCGGATCGAAGGCGGCTCCACGGATTGCCGATGATGTCGATTTCACACACGACACTGGCTCGCGTGTGTGCGGATGGCGCCGCGGCCCGATGCATGAACGGCAGCGGGGCTGGCGCCACCGGCTGCCGAGTCGAGCGGGATGGATGCCGCGCTAAAGCCGCATCCCGCTTCGCAATCAGAAGCTCACGCCGCCATTGACATAGAACTGCCGTCCGAGAGCACTGGCATAGCGCGCGTCATAGCCAGCCTGATTGCCGCCGCCAGCGGTGCGAATGCTGAGCGGTGGATCCGCATCGAGCAGGTTGCGAATGCCCGCCGAGATTGTCAAATTGCTGTACTGCTTCAATTGCACGCGCGTTTGCCAGTCGACGGTTGTAAACGATTTCACCTTGCGCGCCAGGCCGACGAAGCCGACCGGCAAACTTCCATCGGCATTGACCAGTTTCAGCGCATTGTCGTCCGGCGTCAGCACCTGGTCGTGATAACCGGAGCGGAAGTTGATGGCGAGCGTGTTGGTATAGCGCTCGGAACTGGCAAAACTGGCCGATAAGCGCGACACTGTTCTCGACGTCGCGTTGTTGTAGGCGTCAAACCGGCCGACGCTGCTTTCCGTAGGGGATCCCGGAACCTCGACTTCGGACTTCAACATGTAGGTGCCGTTCCATTTGAGGTCCAATTTGCCCAGGCTGGTCCTGATGGTATACGAGTTATCCCAGTCGATGCCGCCGTACCTGGCGGCTGCGAGGTTAAAGGTCGGCAGCAAGGTGACGAGCTTATTGGCGCCAATTCCTTGATCGAAGACAATCGAAAAGTTGTTGTTGAACTTGGCCGGGTCCGCGAACGGGAATTGCTCCGGTAGCGTGGTCAACTGGTCTTTCATTTTGATCGACCACAGATCGAGCCCGAGAGACAGGTTTTTCACCGGATCGAAACGGGCGCCGATCGAATATTGTTGAGACCTTTCGGGGCGCAGACCACTTGAACCCGACAGATTGTTGCCGCCGCTGAGCAAGTACTGCTGGGTGGTTCCGGTGCAGTAGGCGGCGCGTGGATCAGGCGCCCTGACCGGGCAGGCGTAGGACCCGGAAGTGTTGCCTGCCTGGACAGTCGGGGAAGCGATCGCGTCCATGCTCGCCACCTTGAAACCGGTTCCATACGATCCCCTGAGCAGGAGGTTTTCAACAGGGGTGTAGCGGAACGCGAGCTTGTAGGTCGCCTTCTTGTTCGCATTGCCTTGCTCGGCGGAAGGAAGAAGCTTGCCGTCGGATGGATCGAATACCATCTTGTTTTTCACTGCGGAGTAGGCATCGTAGCGCGCGGCCGCGGTCACCTCCAGCGTCTTCGATACGGGCGTCATCCATTCAGCCGATGCACCCCAGTTGTTGCGGCTGGCACGCACCGGCAGGTGATCGGCGGAGTCGCCCAGGGGCGTATCGGTATAGTTGGGCTGCTGCGCGTTGCTTCCTTGGGAAATTGCGCTGGGCATGAAATCGTAGCGCTGTCGCGCATAGTCCGCACTGAGCGCCAGCTGCGAGGCCCCACCGGGCGCGTCGAAAAGCGCATGGCCGACGGAGGCGCTGATCCTGTCCAATTTGACGTCGGTGGTGTTTTCGGTCGTATTCAGGACGGCGGGGGCCAGCACCGCCGATGCGCTCCCGGACGGGCCGAAGGGATTGAATTTGCCCGAGGCGACAATATCGTTGTAAGTATTCTTGCTCAAAAAGCCGGCCACGAAGGTCGATTCCTGGCTGTTCTCGGAATGGGTAAACGATGCCGAGTAGTCGAACCCGTTCTTGACGCCCGATGCGCCAAGGGCGAGGTGTTTTGCTTTGGTCATGTAGTCGCGCGCCCTGCCTCCCGCATCCGTAAAACGGATGTTCATGGAGGCTGATTTCACGTCGCCAGGCGCGACCCCGATGTTCGCCAGGTAGGGCAGAACTTCCCTGGCGTACAAATCGCCATTCAAGGGCAAACTCAAGCGTTGCGCGGCCGGTGCGTAGCGCGCCGTCTGGGTAAACTTCGACAGGACCAGTTCGCCGAAAACAGACAGCTCCTCGTTGATCTTCATGTTGAACGAAGAAAATACACTGTCGCGTACCGATTTGGGAACCAATTGAACGGTGCCCGCATAGTCGTACCAGCAGGACTTGTCGTCGCTGCTGCCGACGAAAGCGGTATCCGGCGCGCATTTTCCATCTTTGTAATAGTTCGGCGAGAAGATCTTTACCGAATTGTCCTTCAGGCTCAATGTGGCGGAGGCCGGTGCAGTATTCGCGGCGAGAAGGTAGGTCGAGTAGGTCTTCCCGTTCTCGGTGAACTGTCTTAAGCCCGATTTGGAGAAATCGCGATCTTTCGCGTTGAGTTCACTTTGATTGTCGCGGGCGTACGTGAGCAGCACATTGTAGCCAACTTTGTCGAGGTCGCCAAAACCCTTGGAGGCGGAGAAGCTGGAACTTTGCCCGCCTTTCTTCCCGGGGCGGCCGGCTCCGGCGTCCAATCGAAAATCTTGCTGGTTTTTCTTCAGAATGAAATTGATAACGCCCGCGATGGCGTCGGACCCGTACAGGGTGGACGCACCGTCCGTCAGAATTTCCACCCTTTCCACCGCCGTCATCGGAATGCTCGCCAGATTGACAGCGCTGCCCGATCCATAGGAAGCGAGCCGGCGGCCATTGAGCAGCACCAGTGTGTAAGCGGCGCCGACATTGTGAAGTGATGCGGTTTGAACGCCGCCGCCGCCGCCATTGACCGACTCGGATGCGGTGACGAAGCCCTGCATGGAAGGGAGCGACTGGACCAGTTCCTCCACGCTCTTCGCGCCCGATTTTTGAATGTCCGCAGAGCTCAGAAATTGAACCGGCAATGCCCCTTCTTTGGCAATGCGTTTAATTGCGGACCCGGTAATTTCGACCCGCTGGATTCCGCCATCCTGGGCATGAGCGGCTGGGCCGAACGCCAGTCCGCCGCCGATTGCCGTAGTCATGCAGATGAAGCGAATACTGGCACTGATTAATTTTTCTTGCACGAAAGTCTCCTGAAACATTTTTATGATGTACACGACGACATTTTCGAATAGTTTGCTGGCAACAGTGTAAAATACACAAGTGTAAATATTGCAATTGCTATCATTTGGGACTGATCAATGTATATGCGTTTGCAAAGGTGCGATGCAGCAGTATCTATCTGGAAATGGTGTTTTGATTCCAACCCGAATATGCTCGCTATAAAAACACGTTCGGGTGAGATAGGCTAACCAGGCTGACAATTCCCGTCTATGCGACTTTCGACCGCTTTTGTCGAGTAACTTACACAGGGACTTGGCACACAATTGGCGTCAGGCGGCGCGAGATCGGCGCACGCCCCGGCACTATGCGCGGTCGTAGCGCGGCGCTGGTTTGGTGCTCAGGCGTTCGCTACTTGCGGATCTGGACATTATCAATTCGGCTTGCCGCCTCGTATTCAGATCCGCGCAGCTCGTTTGATGCCGGGACGATACTGAGGTTTCAGGAATCGATGGATCAAACCCGGGGAAATCGGCATAAGCCAGCAGCAATAAGCTCGCGACAGATGCGGCTGCCGTAGAATGGCTTCAGACTCATTCACAACGCACCGTCATGTATTCCAGACCTCTCACAGCCTTTTATGCCGCGACGCTCATGTTTGCAGCCAATGCCTCGTCGTTCGCTTTCGGCACTCCCCCTCACGCCACGGCAAGCGTCGATGCGGTACTCAGCCGTACTTGGCGATGCGGCCCGAGTGTGACGCTGCGCTCCCAGGCACTGACGCGCGAATTCGAGACCAGGGCTTGCACATCGCTCAGCGGCGTTGAGCAACGCTTCCACCGCATGTTTGCAACGATCGGCAAATCTGTTTCAAACGACTTCAACGAGAGTCTGCGTGCGAATATTTATCGTTCGAAGGCGGAGTATGAAAAATACGCGGGCTTGCATTTCGATATTCCGACCGATAATGGCGGCATGTACCTGGAAGGCTTTCCTGAGCGGCCAGGCAATCAAGCGGAGTTCATTGCCAATCAGAAAGCGGATGGCAGTATCCACAATTTGGAACACGAGTTTGTTCATTTCCTCGACGCACGCTTCAACTTGCATGGCGACTTTTGCCGCAATCTGCATGATTCGCATAGTCCGCCTGAAAATTGCCCGAAACCGGCACCGGCCACGCCGTATCTGGTGTGGTGGACTGAAGGAATTGCGGAGTATCTGGCGCGGGGGGCGGCGCATCCCGAAGCCATGCGGATCGCGAAAACCAATGCCTTCAAGCTCAGTGCGCTTTTCGACACGGGTTACGAAAACAATACCGGCAAGGATCGCGTGTACGCGTGGAGTTATCTTGCGGTTCGCTTCATGATGGAAAACAAGCGCCAGGAAATTGAAAGGATGCTTGCCTTTACCCGCGTCGGAGATTACCCCAGATATCAAGCCGTCACACGAGAGTGGGGCGACAGCTACGATAAGGAGTTCGAGGACTGGTTAATAACAGTGTCGAGCGAACTCAAGTCTGGCGCCAATGGAAACAAGGTTACTGCCAAATGAACGTTTGTAGTGAAACGAAAAACGGGGGGAGTCGGTGAAAATGAATATTGGAAAGAAGTCTTGGCAACAGGCGCTTGACGAATTGTCGCTGATGACCGAGCACGCGATCCCGATCGGGATGGAGGAACACCTTGCGCGGATGAAGAGCGCACAGCGTTTTATGGTGTCGCAAGATATTGACGCGCTATATTTGAATGCTGGAAGCAACTTGACCTATTTCACTGGCATGCAATGGCATCCTAGCGAGAGAATGGTCGGAGCAATCCTGCCCGCTGCCGGTGAATTGGTGTATATCGCACCCGCGTTCGAGCGGGGGACGATCGAGAAATTCAGGGTAGTCCCTGGTGACATTGTCTGCTGGGATGAGCATGACAACCCGGCGCTCACGTTTCGTCAAGTTCTGGAGAAGCTGGGCATCTCGAACAGCTCCGCTCCAGCGCGCCGGTTGTATATCGACGAGAGTACGCCACTGTTTCTGTTTTCTTCAATACAGGCGGCGACCGAGGGGTATGCACTGCGGCCGGCGTCGCCGCTGACCTCATTTTGCAGGGCGCGCAAGTCGGCGGCGGAAATCGCCTTGATTCAATGCGCAATGAACATGACGTTGCAAGTGCAGCGCGCTGCGGCTTCAATCTTGCACGAAGGCATTACCACGAAAGAAGTTGAAGAGTTCATCCACCTTGCTCACAAGCGTGTGGGATCGAGTGGTTCGTATTTCTGCATTGTACTATTCGGCGAAGCCACCGCGTATCCGCACGGCGTGAACTACGTGCAAACCTTGAAACAGGGCGATATGGTTCTCATCGATACCGGATGCAAGCTGTATCACTATCTTTCCGACATTACCAGAACGTATGTCTTTGGCGAGGCGTCGGAGAGGCAGAGATTCGTCTGGGACGCGGAGAAAGCCGCGCAGCAGGCCGCGTTTGACGCGGCGCAACTCGGCGTTCCTTGCGAAGAAGTGGACAAGGCCGCGAGGCGCTCTCTGGAAGCACATGGTTTTGGACCGGGATATGCACTGCCTGGTCTTCCGCACCGGACCGGTCACGGCATCGGCCTGGATATCCACGAAGGCCCCTATTTGGTCGGCGGCGAAACGCGCGCACTCGAACAAGGCATGTGTTTCTCCAACGAGCCGATGATTTGCGTTCCCGGAGAGTTCGGCGTTCGTCTGGAAGATCATTTCTACATGAGCGCATCCGGGCCTCGGTGGTTCACCAGGCCCGCCGCGAGTTTGGACCAGCCGTTCGCTTGATTCGATCGGCGTGAACGTCGCCACCGGATATCGGGGATCTCGACAAACCCACTGCGCGACGCAATTTTCGAGGTCCGCTATGGTCCGAGAGCGTGTGGGGATCGAGCATACCCGCTCAGCCAGTAAAGCGGAAACTGTGCGGTATTCGTCTGAAATGTGATCAATGTGATAATTTGTGATTATCTTTACAATTTTCTCTGTTAATGTTGATCGCGTTCTTGCACAGTGCTTGACGGATATCAAGCCGATCAGAAAGACCTGTGCTTGTCATCCTGCACCTCGCCGAAAACGCTGACGAGGTGTTTCTGTAAAAAGGACTGAGATGAGCAATGGCAATTGGTCGGTGGTCGGCAAGAACGCAACAGCGCCGTTCACGCTCAAAATCCATCGTGGTGAAAGCATGGTGCTGATCGCAATGAACTGGCGTGACGGCAAGCCACCAATCGATTTTGCCGGGTTTGCGATCGAGTACCGCGCGCCCGGAAGCGTGAAATTCAAGGTTTTGAAAAATCGCTTAGGATTTCCTGGAATCACTGCTGATAAGTCACTATCCACGCTTGAGTCGCCAATCCAGAAATTCCGATGGGTTCATTTCCCGTTCCAAGCAGAGCTGGCAGGCGAATTCACCTATCGCGTCACCCCCGTCTTCATGGACCCCGATGCCGTGCTGCGGTACGGCGAGTCCCAAATGGCAAGTATCGAACTCGGGCTCGAGACTTACGAGGGTGAGCTTAACGTCGCTTTTACGCGTGGCTACGTGTCATCGCAGAAATTCTCACAGACCTACCTAAAGGACGGCCACAAAATTGGGTCATTGCTGCCGGCAACGGCTGCCGATGGCCTCACGTTTGTGGCTACCCACCCTCAAGCGGCTAAAGCACTTGGATGGATGGGCTTTGAAGCCAGGAATGCGATTCTGGGATTACTTGATGAGGCCTTGGCAGACTCCGATGCCCAAGTCAGTGTGGTTGCGTATGACCTGAGTGAACGCGACGTGGTGACGCGCCTGCAGGCTTTAGGTCCACGCTTGCGCATCATCATCGACAATAGCGCAGATCACGGCCATCCCCATTCGGCCGAGAACGCGGCAGCAAGCATGCTCGCAAACAGCGCAGGGGAGGGCAATGTCATTCGGCAGAAGATGGGTGGACTTCAGCACAACAAGACAATTGTTGTTAACGGCCCAAAATGCAAAGCCGTTGTATGCGGTTCGACCAATTTCAGTTGGCGTGGTTTCTTCATTCAAGCTAACAACGCCGTGATCATGCGCGGAGACGAGCCGGTCCGAGTTTTTGAAAATGCTTTCATGGCCTACTGGTCGCCGGATGATGACGTGAATCGGGTTAGAACATCTCAATCGGCCGGGTGGTCTGATTTGGGGTTGCCATCCGTTCAGGCGGCCGTGACCTTTTCGCCGCACGGCAGTGACAATAAAGTACTCGATACTGTGGCCCGCTACGTAGGGGCGCACACGAAGTCGAATGTGCTCTTCGCGCTCGCATTTCTTTATCAAACTGACGGAGCGATGCGCGATGCTATTTCATCGCTTACCGATAACGAGAATGTCTTCGTTTACGGAATGTCCGACAAAAAGACTGGAATCAACCTGCAAATGGCGAACGGCCACATGGCCATTGTTCAGCCTGCAGTGCTCGCCGACGATGTGCCTGAACCATTTGCGCGGGAGATAGCGGGAGGTGGTGGAATCCGGCTGCATCACAAATTCATCGTTACTGATTTCAACACGCCTGATGCGCGTGTTTACATGGGCTCGTTCAATTTTTCGGAAGCGGCTGACGTGAAAAACGGCGAACAGCTGGTCGTCATCAGGGACCAGCGTGTGGCGACGGCGTACATGGTCGAGGCACTCCGCATATTCGATCATTACGAGTACCGTGTTCGTCGGGCAGCCGCGAAGGTCAAAAACAAGCACCTTGAATTGAGACTGCCTCCGCGCAAAGAATCGGAAAAGCCATGGTGGCTTGAAGACTGGACCGACCCGATCAAGATCCGCGACCGCGAGCTGTTTTCGTAGCGCTGCAAGCGATCGGACTCCGGACACCCTGGCCCTTGACGTGCTCTCGTTTCACAATTGTCGTCCCGCTAAAAATTTGAGGAGCTGCCATGAACCGTGGCGTGATAGCCGTCGCAGCAATGTTCTTGTTGATCGGTTGTTCGAGTTATGGACTCAAATTCAAGGAGACGCCGGCGGGAAGCCAGTCCGTCGACAATCTTGATGAAGCCGGGTCGGTGCACGTGGCGGTTGTCTCCATCACCCCATGGAACGACATAAAGGCAAAACTTCGGCCAGAGATTCCTGTTGACCCAAAGACGCTTAAGGACCAGGCGATACCGTCGACTCAGGCGATGTTGGACAAATATCTCAGCATTTTGCGCTTGCAAGCATCACTTGCTCCGACTGTATCCAGGACGACGTCGAAGTCCACAACGACGACCGAGACTGGAAAGGACGACAATACCAAAACGGAGGCGAGCACGGAGGAGGCTCCGGGTACGCCGCGCGCACCCGTTGCGGGGACAGCCCTGGCCGCAGGTGCGAAGCCCGCGACCGAAGTTTCGGGAATTACCTCGATAAATTCCTCATTGGCGCTTCGGGCAATGGCTTCGTACAAGCAGGATGTCGAGGCATTGAATGCAGAAGTCGACTACGCGGCAAGTCGAACCGGATATGAGGCCTATCTCATGCGGGTCCAGATAAGTGTCATGCCTCGACGCCGGCACCTTGGCTATGATGTTTACTCCAATTTGAGCTTTTTCTCCTATTCTGGAAAATCAGATGCCGCAACAGGCGCTTCCGTTGTCAGGGATCCGACCGCCGGCACGCCGTTTGTTGTGCCCCTTCTGTCGACTGACTCCATTGAAACTGCCGAACGCGCTCAGAGCATAGAAGCGCTGCGTGATATCGGAGTTGCCCTAGACCTGGTTAAGGGCTTTGGCGGGATCGGCTTTTCTGCCAACTCTCAAAAAGACCGCCAGCAAGCCCTGCAGGGGCTGGACGTAAATTCCATCCTGACGTTAGGCCGGCTTTCGGACAATTCGCTTCGCGTCAGATTTGGCGCTGCCAATGACCCTGGGGGAGGCTACGCTACACATCCCCGGACAAATACCATCTCTGTTCTTGTCTTCTTTCCCAAGAAGTCAGAAGTGGCCCGCATGGTTTCCCGGAACTCATGGCTGCACGTCGTTGATGGAACCGAACTTCGCTCAGATGGTGAGACATATAGCCAGAGACTCGCTCCAGTTCTCAAACAATGGGCCCATCTGGGTTTCACGGAAGATTTCCTGAGAAAAGTTGATGAATATCCCCTCGAAGGGAATTACCAGGCGTTTGAAAAAGACTTCAAGGAGCACCTGCCATCGCTATGCAAACGTACCGGCGGCGCGGAGGACGAGGCGCGCAAGCAATCTTGTACCACCGCGGGGCATCGCTTAATGCAGACAGGCATGGAGGCCGAGCGTGAGCGGACGGCGGCTTACGTATGGTCGCACCTTTTGTCCTTACTACCCGGCGGGCGTTTTAGCACCACGGTTGTCGACCTTCCAAAATCGGTAGCCTTGTGCCCTGTAGCAGGCCAGCTTGGCGTGTATGCGGAAATAGAATCAGGCATCGCCATCGCGTTGCGAGGCGGCTCGGAACTTGGCGTAGGGAATTTGAAAGCGGCAGTTCACTGGGGTCTGGTTGAAGCGCCCACACCCGCCGCAGTAGTTCCCAAGACTGGCACCCGTAAGAGCCTCGGAAAAGCTGCCGTAAGCCCTGCTGCCGCAACATCGACTTTAAGCAGGCAGGCCTATGGACTGCTTGCGTCGGAGATTTCAGTAAGGGATGATCGCCGGACTGTTGGCTTGACCTTTGATACTGCGCGAATGGTTCCATCCGAGGCCGACAGCAAGGTTAAGCTCGTCCCGTTGCTTGTCGAGATTAGCGGTTGCCAGGTTGCCAAACCCGCAGCCCCTCCAACTGACTGGACTTATGCCCGCTTGTGGACCGACTCGCAGTTTTATCCCCTAACGGCCAGGATTCCGAAGAAGGAAAAAGAAGACACAAAGGACAAGGCCGCCAGCGTTTCTCTCAATGTCACCACCGATACCTTGTTGTTAGACGCAAAGAACTACGGGAATAAGACTGTGGTGGTCGACCTGGGCGAGAAGCCGGAATCGCAATACGCTCTGACATTCTCCGGCGGCGACGTGGTGGCAGTGGGGCCGGCGGATATGATTACTCCCCGTAATGACGGCAGCTACCTGGTCTTGACGAGTGGCCCGGTCACTTTACGGTTCCGCATGGCGACCAATCAGTCAGTAGACATTGAACTTCATCCCATCAATGAAAAAGGGAAACTGGGTGCATCGGTCAAGAAGCTCGCACTGCATGCGCGTGGTGGCAAGAGCTGATTCTGGCAGGACTGACCGTGCGAATGCGGCGCCACGACTACCATCATGCAATGGCTCGCGCCTTGCAGTAAGGCCGTTAAGCGGCCGGAAGCCGCCGCAAGTCGCTCAGGCGGTCGATGCCAGATTCATGAACGAGAAAAATCAATCAGCGCCCGCCCGCTGGAACGGTCTACCCGCAAGGCGACCGTACAGCCGGTTTGTATTGCCGGTAGATTGATCGCTGCGATGGCCTGGGCGATGTCGCGCTGCGTTGCAGGCGCCTGCACATCCACCAGGCGCACCACGCACAGCGGCTGGTCATTGATCAGGGTGCCGCTCTGGCGCGCACTGACGACCCTTGCATAGCATACATCGCCGTGCGCGAGCAGCCTGGCGTCGGCTGCCCTTGCACGAAACAAGCCGCGGATCTGCCAGGAGACGTGCCCGCCAACCAGCAAAATGATTGCCGCTGCGATCGCCATCGCGCTAAAGTCGCTCATGCCTCAGCCCAGATGAATCTGTTTTGAGTCCATTTTCAGCAGCTTGTCGCTGGTCACCATGACATGGTCGCCGTGTAGCCGCACAT
Source organism: Massilia mucilaginosa (assembly GCF_011682145.1). Taxonomy (GTDB): domain Bacteria; phylum Pseudomonadota; class Gammaproteobacteria; order Burkholderiales; family Burkholderiaceae_D; genus Telluria_A; species Telluria_A mucilaginosa. Next base: position 44,306 of record NZ_WHJH01000010.1, on the reverse strand, counting down.
AGTCCCTGGCCTGATAATCGAGCTGGCCCACGCGCAGATGGTCGGTTTGCTCGACCTGGCGATGGCAGACACGTGCGACCTGGCGCACTTTGTCCAGCAGCATTTCCAGCGCCTGCCCGGTGTGGCGCAGCACCCCCAGCGCGCCTTGCCACTGCCGGCCCTGGTAGCTCAGTTCCTGCGCAACGACGACGGCGCTCTCGGCGCGGATGCCCAGCTGCCCCGATGTCAGGGACAGCGCGGCGCTCTCCAGGCTGATGGTGTCGTCGCTGACGACCTGCACCGCGCCGCCGTAGCCGATCGCCATGGCACCCTCGACGCCGACCCTGGCGGTGCGCGCGCTGTCGCGTTCAAGCACGGCGATCAGGTAGCTTTGCTGGCGGCTCGGACCGGAGACCAGCACCTTGTCGCCCGTTTCCGGATGCAGCAGGCAACTGGCGGCGCGCTTGCAGGTCAGGGTGCCGCCATGAAGGTCCAACAGAAAATTGCCATGACCAAGATCGGCGACGACCGTGGCAATGGCGTGAATGGCCGCGTCATGTGCGCTGGCGTGTTCGAGTACGGTATGCATCATAAGAATCCTTGAATGAATGGGGGAGGGCGACCGCCGGGGCAGGCTCAACGCGACCAGAGTTCGGCATGCAGAAGTGGCTCATCGTGTTCGATGACGCCGCGCCGGCTGGTCCAGGTCGCGCCATCCTGCGCGCTGCGATGCAGCCGGGTGCGGTCGAAGCCGGCGTGGCTGAAGCTGGCATCGCGTAGATCGGCATACGAAAAATCGGCGAAGCGCAGGTCGGTGTCGCGGAAGTCCGCGCCTTCGCAGCACGCTGCCTGGAAAGTGGCGTAGGCGAGCCTGGCGCCGCGCAAGTTGGCTGTCCGCAGGCTGGCACGCGGCCACAGCGTTTGTTCAAAAAACCCGCCCGACAGATCGGCGCCGTCCAGGTTGGCTTCGGCGAACAAGGCAAAGCGTGCCTGGACGCCTCGCAGTAGCGCACCCTGCAGTTGCGCACCCTTGAACATGCAGTGCGCGATATTCGCCCCGCTGAAATCGGTCTGCGCCAGATTGCTTTCGACGAACTGGCACATCGGCATGGACAGTCCGGCAAACACATTCCCGGTCAGCTTCGCTTTGGCGAAAACAACGTTCTTCAAGCTGGCCGCACGCCACACGCTACCTGCGAAATCGACCTCCATGAACAGGGATTTTTCCAACAGCGCTTCGGAAAAATCGCAGTCATGCGCCGAACATTCAGTCACACACAACATTTCTGCCCTGAGAGCGATGAGCTTGGCGCCATCGAGCTTGCAGCGAAGTAGCGTGGCGTTGCCGAAGCGCGACGATTCCAATAGGGCACCACGCAGATCGCATTCGAGCATGGTGGCACCACTGGCCTCTGCGCGATCGAGCCGAGCCTGGCTCAGGCTGCATTGGTTCCACGTCGTTTTGGCCAAGCTTGCATCGCGAAGATCGGCCTCTCCAAAATTGCAGTTCATGAATTCGCACTCGCTCAGATCGGCGCCATCGAGCTGAGCGCCTCGAAAGTCGACCTGATCGAATTGCCCCCCGGCTAGTGCGAGGCCTGTCAGCACTGCCCCGCGCAGGTCGAGTTTCTCCAACGCTTCGCCGTTCCTGATTTTCGATTGAAGATGTTGTGCTTGCATGGCAGTTCAAAATATCAGGTTCATGAATCTGGTATTCATCAGTACCCCGCCATTCAGGGTGGACACTGTAGAAGTCTGGTTATAGGCAATACTTCCTTCAATTTTCACACCGTTGATGTCGCGCTTCCACCCGCACAAGTCGGTTTTTATACCGAAAAAGCTGAGTGCTTTTCCGTGAAAGGCTATTTGGACGAGTCGCATGTTGGTGTTGAGCGGCACGACGGAAAACGCTGTTGTGGCATAGGAGAATTTGACAATCCCGACAATGTCGACGGCGTAGGTGGCGGTAATGCCGAGTTTATTGTTGTACGTGCCTCCACCAGTGCTACTTTTAGCGGGGGCAGTAGCCCCGCCGCCGCCGCCGCCCGCTTTGATGAACACATCACCCGCAAAAATATTATGGACGCCGCTCGTATGGTAATCGGCATTGTTGGCGGTTACCTTATGCCCGCCATGCACAACGTGAACGTGACTGCCATCGACGATATGGTCCTGGTTGCCGCTGACCGCGCGCAGATAATCACCGATGACATTCTGTGCCTGGTTGCCGTTCAGCATATGGACCTGGTTGCCATTCAAATCGTAATTGCGATGTCCATACACCGTGTAATTATGGTCGCCGTGCAGCACATAATTGTGATTGCCATAGATGGTTTCGTTGTAGTCGCCCGTGACGATATGCTCGTGGTGCCCGGTGACTTTGTGCGCATGGCCGCTCTGGTGCTGCTCGGTGCTGGCGCCAACGACCGTGCGGGTGCTGGTGCCGCCAACCGTATGGGCATGATTGACGTCGATGGACGTCACCTTATTGGCGCCGACACTTTCGGTCAGGTTGGCCGCCACCGATTGGGTCGCGTTGGCGCCAATCGACTCGGTATGGTTGGCGACAATGGTCTCGTCTTGATTATTGCCGACCGTGTTGGTCTTGTTGTGCTCCACTTCGATCAGCATGTCCTTCTCGGCATGCAGGGCCAGCCTTTCCGCGCCGATCGCGTCCTCGAACTCGAGCGAATTGGCATTGGCGGGCGAACCGCCTTTGGTCGAGCGCGACACGATACCGCTTTTGCTGGCCGCGCCCGGCAGCCCGAACGGTGGCATCTGGTCGGCGTTGTAGGTGCTGCCGATGACAATCGGCCGGTCGGCCTCGCCACCGATGAAGTCGACGATGACTTCCTGGCCCACCCGCGGGATGTACAAGTTGCCGAAATTCGAGCCAGCCCAGCTCGTTGCCACGCGCAGCCAGCACGAACTGTTTTCGTCCATGGTGCCGTAGCGGTCCCAGCGAAACTGCACTTTGATGCGGCCGTATTCGTCGGTCCAGATTTCTTCGCCTGCCGGGCCGACCACGGTCGCCGTTTGCGGCCCGTTGGTGCGCGGCTTGGGGGTGACCCGGCGCGGGCGAAACGGCAGGCTGGTCGGCTGCGTGACGAAATCGCATTCGTAGCAGGCCGGGGTCGGATCGCTGGCGTAACAGGGTTCCTGCAAGCGATACGTGACGCTCACCAGCAGATACTCGCGGTTGGCTTCGTCGCGCGGGCAGTTGCTCAGATTGAAGCGGTAGCCGGGCGCCAGGGCGCGCACTGTGGCGTGGCCATGGTCGCGTTCACGCTCGGACTGCAATCCTTCGAGGCGAATGCGGCTGTAATGGTCGGCATCGCCCATCTCGGCGTAGCCACCCATCCAGTCGTAGACTTCCATGTCGCCATGCTGGTGCGAACCGGCGTTGGCGCGCTGGTTCTGCAGCCTGGCGCGCGGCTTGGTGAAATTGAAGTCGTCCGTGACGTAGCTGCCCGGCGCGATTTCCTGGGCCACGTGGTAGCGGTCGATGAACTCTTCCTGGGGCGTGGCCACGCGCTCGGCCTTGAAGAAGGGAATCGAGGCATAGTCGGGCAGTACCTCGTGCGCGCCGATGTCATCGGCCAGCACCAGGGTATGGCTGCCCAGCGCATGCTTGAAGTAGTAATAGATGCCTTCGTGTTCCATCAGGCGGCTGACGAAGTCGAAGTCGGTCTCCTGGTACTGCACGCAATAGGTCCAGGTTCGGTAATTGCCGGTCAGATTGAGCTCCAGCGCAAAGCCATATTCCCCGAGTACTTCCTGCAAGATCTCGGCGACGCTTTTGTTCTGGAAGATCTTGCAATCCTTGGTTTGCGTTAGCAGCCACAACCACGGGCGCACGATGGCGCGGTAACGCCAGCTGCGCGCGGTTGCCCCTTCGCGTCCCACCAGCATGCCGCGCCCGACGATGCCGTCCAGGTAGCGCACTGCGCCGTCGCGCGTCTGGATTTCCAGCGTCAATGGCTGGCCCAGCAGCGCTTTCAGGTCCAGCGCGTTGCTATCGGCAATCATGTCCACTTCAAATTCGAACAACTGCGACAACGCTTCTGTACCGCGCAGGGCGCTGAAGAGCAGTACCTCGTCGCCGAGGGGCGTGTGGGCTTTTACAATGCGGTCCATATCAATTTCCTTCCAGGCTTAAACACAATGTGTGGATGCGGACAGCCGCTCATGCTGCGATGTCGCGTAATAGTTCAGCCACCTTCGGCCACCAGAAGTCGACCCCATCCGGGTCCAGTACATAGCGGTGGGCGCACTCCTTGAAGTGGCCGAGGTTGACAAATTCGGCATTGGCGCCGTGTTCGCAGTAGGCCTCATGCAGCGAGCTGGCATAGTCCAGCGGCCAGAAGCTGTCGTTTTCGGCGTACAGCCACAGCGAGCGCACCCTGGCGCGCCGGCCGTAATAGCGGAACGCCTCGCGTAGCGGCTGCTGCCAGCCCTGGTCCATTTCCCCGCGCAGGCCGCCGGCAAAGTTCACCAGGGCGCGCACGCCGGCGTGCGGCTTCATGCCGTAGGCCAAGGTTCCCAGCGCGCCATACGAATGCCCGCTGACGATGATCCGGCTGGCGTCGATATACGGCTTGCTGGACATGGCCAGCACCACGGTCTCGATGTCGCGCGCACAGCACAGTCCGCCGGAAAGCGGATTTTCCCAATGGCTCAAATGGCGGCCGCCCGAGTCGGCAAACCCTCTGCGGTTGGGAGCGGCGACCGCATAGCCCTGACGCAGCAAGACCTTGGCCAGCGCGTCCGGCCGGCTGCGCGCTTGAAGCACGGTATTGCCGAAATTCCTGCCGTGGTTGAATACCCAGAGCGGAAAAGGGCCCGCTCCGTCCGGCAGATACAAGGTGGTCACCATCATGACCGGGGCGGCCTCGCGCGAGTCGATATGCAGAATGCGGCGCGAGCGCCGGGGTGGAGGGCAATAGGCCGGACTGGCGACAACGCTGCGGTACTTCAAGGAAAACCCTTTCGGAAAGCCATGGCTAAAATGCCAGCACCTTGAACTGCCCCGGCACCAGATAGATACCCGGTGCGTTGGTGGAATTCTGGATCGACATGCTGGTCATGCGCGTGGCCGGCGTCCCCTTGATCAGCAAGTTGTATTTGCCGGTCACTTCGCGCGACGGTCCCATGACCGTACCGCTGGCCACGCCAACCCCGGGCAAGGTCATGGTCATCGGCGCAAAGGTCGCCAGGTTGTGGGCCGGGGTGCCGCCGACGAGGATGTTGAAGGCATTCGGGATGTGCATCGGTGCCGGCGCGGCGTTGGGCGAGGTAATCGGAATCTTGGCATCGACCGGCGCCAGGGAGAGGCCAAGCTGGGTTTTCAAGAACATGGGGTGTCCTGCTGAAAGTGTAAGAAAAACATCGGCATTCCTTGGTCTCAATCGGCCAGGGCGCTGTCAGGCACCAGCCGGGGCAGGAATTTGGTCTGCTCCAGGTAGGCCTGGTCGAACAGGGTCCCGCCGTCGCCCAGCGTTTGCGCCAGGTCGGCGCGAAACAGGTTGGCGCCGCGCAGGTCGCACGAGCGCAAGTCGGCCTTCACCAGGCTTGCGCCAATCAGATTGGCGCCGCGCAGGTCGCTGGCGAGCATGACGGCGCGGGTGAAAAAACTGCCGCCGGCGTTCATGCGCTGCAAGTTGGCGCCGCTCAGATTGGCTTCAGAAAAGTCCGTGATCGCCGCTGTCGCACCGCTGAAATTTGCGCGCTGCATGCTGATTTCACGGAAATTGCATTGTGAGAGCTGGGCATCCGTGAAGTCGGCCTCATCGAGTGACGTTTTATCGGTGACCGCGCAGGTGCGCAGGACGCTGCCGCGAAAACTCAGCCGTGCCGCGTCGGTCGTGACCCATGCGCTGTCTTGCAAGGTGGCCTTGTCGAAGCACAGATCTTCTTGCCGGCCTTCGATAAAGGCGCATTTCTCGAAATGTGCATCCCGGAAACTGCATTCGCGCATGCCAACTTTGTAGAACGTCACCGAGAAAAAGCGCGTACCGTCAAAACTTGCCGACGCAATCTGCAGGTCGGTCAGCATGACTTCACCGATCTGCGCGTGCGCGAAGTCGGCGTGATCGAGCTTGGTTTCTTCCCAAGCGCACTTGTTCAGTACGGCGTGCGCGAAGGAGGCGTGGCGGGCGTCGGCTTGCGCCAGGCTGGCGCCATCGCACCTGGCGTTCGCAAAGCTGGCGCCGGCAAGCGAGGTGCGCGCCAGGATCGCTTCGGCAAAGTTGCAAGCGTCCAGTTTGGCGCCGCGCAAGTCGGCGCTTTCCAGCATGGCGCCGCTAAAATTTGCACCGCGCAAATCCATGCCCGACAGATCCGCCCCGGTCAGGTCCAGGCCGGCAAAGTCCCGCGTGCTGGCGTAGATCGCCGCCACCTGCTCGCGCATGCGCCGGGCCGCATCCCCGGCCAGCACGGCGGCTGGCGCGAAACCGGTCACGCCATGCAGGTACATTTTGTGCATTTTGGCTTTCAGCTCGGCGGCCGGCATGAGCTCGGGAGCAGGCGTTTCGGGAAATGTTTTTCCCAAGGCTGCCATGTGGACGTGGCTCGCCTTGACCTCGGCGAAGCTGTGGGTGGGCGCCGCCGGCGCTCGCGTGGCACCGGCATTGCTGTCGAGCAGAGGCGCCAGCTGGTCGAGCATGGCAAGCTGGTTCTGATGGTCGGGCGGGAGATTGGCCGCCATTTCCCGGCGCGTCGTGGCCAGCGTTGCCCGGGCTTGATCCAGGTCGGCGGCGTGCTGCCGATCCACCTTTTCCATAAATTGCGGCAAATCTTCCAGGCGGCGCGGCAGCTCGGGAGCGGCGTTCATCGGCGGAAGGATGTCGTCCGGGACCAGCCCTTCCTCACGCGCCGTTTGCGCAGCCTTGTCGCGCTGGTTTTGCATGTTCTGCCGAAGATTGCGTTCCAGCGGGCCTGGCGCCTTGTCGAACATGGTGTCTTCGCCAGGGAACAGGGGGCCGAGCGCCACGCCGTCAGGCAGCAGGTCGCCATCGCGAAAGGCGTAGTTGCTGCCAGTCTTCGGGTCGCACCTTTGTTCCAGCACCCTCAGGAAGTGGGCATGATCGCGTTTTGCATGGCGATGCTCCAGCGCGGGCATCAGTTGCACAACGTCGTGGGCATCGTCCTGGTCGATCTCGACCACGCCGTGATATATCAGCACGCTTTCCAGCCGGTGCGGGAAGAACCACGCCGTGGTCAGCCGCAGGTCGATGTCGGCGGTAATCTGCTTGCCAGGCTGCCGTTTGACCACGAGGCAACGGCCAAGCCAGTCGGGAATGGTTCCGCTCAGCACCGGGTGCTCCGGGTGCATATTGCGCAAGGTGTAGGGCGCGCCGGCAAGCTCAAAGCTGGCGGGGAAGTGCTGATCGTCGGGTGCGGCGTTCCATGCGCGCCAGTCCATGTCCCTGGCAAGGCCGGGGAAGTCATTGTCGAACCAGGCCTGGTCGTGCACGCCCATGCGCGCCTGGCGCTGCGGCCAGGCGAGGTCGACCGGTCCCATGCCGGCCGGCGCCGACGGCGGCCTGCCCGGCGACTGGTACAGTTCGCCGGCCAGCTCGATGTTGGGCAGCCGGACCACCTGTCGATCGCCAATATGGTCGGCATCAATGCCGCGGCCAAGCGGATTGCCGGCATAGGCCGCGCCGCCGAAGGCATGCGTCCAGTCCAGCGGCATGGCGTCGAATGGCGCCGGCGCACTGGCGCCACCGGCGATCCAATAGCGGTCGCCAAAAACAGTCAGGCGTTTTTCAATATGACCAACCTGGGCGGAGACGGCGCAACGGGTTTTATCTTGCTGATGATGGGTATAGCCAAAACCGGATACCAGAAACTCCGGATATTGCTTTGGCAAGCCCAGGTCGAGCACGCTGGTTTCCCCCAGCTCGCTGGCCAGCATCGGCCACAAGCCTTGTTCATTCAATAGCTGGGGATTGGGTCCAAGCGTGGCATGCGCGTATGCCGTCACGCATAGATAATGTTTCTTCTGCCAGGTAAAGGGCCGGGGTAATACGCCCAGGCGCATCGGTTTGATGATTTTCATATGCTGCTTGTTTATCCGGTGGCGCTGGAACTCAAATCGATATGGATCGCGCGGTATTCTATACATCGATTCCGACAATAGGATATTGCAATTTTCTTAATTGGCGGACTATGCTAACGTTATTGAAGCGGTCCGGTCAATAATGTTTCCCAAGGTTTTGACTATATTCATTTGGTCATCGACAGGTAATATATCTATCGTAGGGATTGCAATCGGGTGCTTATCAAGCGGCAGGCGCGCGGGTGACCAAATGCGGATCGCCGACCCATACGCCCAGCGCCGAGTAGTTGTCTTGCGTGCCCTCGCCATCGCTGCGCTGACGCACTCGCTCCGCCAGCAGGGCGATCCAATCGGCCACATTGCCCGCTATTTGCAGGCAGTGCTGCATCGCCGCGTCATCGAGCCCGTTCCAGAAGCCGTCGGTGCACAGCAGATAGGCATCGCCGTCTTCAAGCGTGCAGGCCACGCCAGGCTCGATGGTGTCGGTATCGGCCTGGCCCAGCGCGTGGCTGAGCAAATGCGCTTTGTCCGGACTACAGGACAAGCCAGCCCGTTGCAGTTGCGCGGCCAGGCTGTGGTCTTGCGTGCGTCGCAGCAAATGCCCGCGCCGGAACAGGTACAGGCGGCTGTCCCCGACATGAATCCACTGCGCCATCCGTTCGCGCCGGTCGATAAACAGCGCCACCATGGTCGCCGCCATGTGCGCCCGCTCGGGGTTGCGCCTTTGTTCCGCGACGATGGCGGCGTCGGCGGCATCCACGCTGCCGTGCGTCATCGCTTGCAGTCCGTACGCTGGCTTGTCATCGAGCTGCTGCAAGGCCCAGTGCACCGCCAACTTCGATGCGATGGCGCCGCCGGCGCGGCCACCGACGCCGTCGCTGATCGCAAAGCAGGCGTCGTTTTCACGTACCCGGGAACCGAGGGCGTCTTCATTGCTGGCGCGCCCGCCCCGATGCGAGCATTGCGCCGTGGTCAAGGTCAGCATGCCTGTTGCATCCTCTGTGCGCGGTAGAGTTCGACCTCGGCGTCGTAGGCGGACAGGAATACCTGCCCGAACACGGTATGGAAGTCTTCCTCCACGGCGGTTACCGCCGCCTGGTGCAGCGCGCGATAACGGACCCACGCGCGCCCGTCGCGCCCCTTCGGCATCAGGCGGTCGTACCAGACATCGGCCCCCATCTGCTTGTCCACCACTTCCGGACTGAAATTGCGCAACAGCTGATTGAGTGCGGCGCGCATGCCCGCCAGCATGCCCATCTGGTGGGCCTGCAAGTCATGGAAGGTGTCGTCGACGGCGCGCTCGGACGTCATGAAGCCGGGGAACGGTGGCCCGAACATTTGTTTGAGGACGGTCTTGGCGTCCGGCAGCAGCTTGAGCGGATTGTTTTCCTTGTCGAGCATCATGGTCAGTTCTGCCTTGACTTCACGCTTGATGATCGTGCGGCTGGTCAGCAGGTTCATCGAGCCTCCGACCAGTTTGCTCAACAGGCGACCGGCCTGATGAAAGTGCGCGTCGGTCAGGGTGCCTTCATTCGGGGTGAAGCCGGCACCATCCAGAAATGCCGCGACCATGCTTGCGGCGTCCGGTGTGGGCGGCGCAGGTTCGCAGGATGGGGGCCGCGCCGCCGTCCGGACGGGCGGCGCAATATCGGCAGCGAACTGCACTGGCGCGGGATCCGCTTGCGCGCCGCCGGCAATCGCCCGGCCGAACAAGGAGCTGGTGTCGAACGGGGCGCACGCCGCCTGTTCTTGTTGCGCCAGTTCCAGCAGCGCAGTGCTGGTGTCGGGCAGGGCGCTGGCACTGTCGGCGAACAGGTTGCTGTGCGATTGCGCGCCAGGGTTGGCAAAGAAATCGAGCGGATCGACCGACGGATTGCTCAGCGTCGCAAGCGCGTCGTCCGGCAACAGCATTTCCGGCGCCGCCGCCTGCGCGACCGCCAGCGGCGCTGGCACCGGCGCAGCAGCGGCAAACAGCCGGGCGCTCGGTGCCGGCGCAAAGTCGGACACAAGGTTATCCCAGAACGCATCGTCGGGAGCCGCCGTCGCCGCTGGTGCTGGCGCTGGCGCTACACTCGCGGGTGCCGTGGCGATGGCGTCTTCCACCTCGGCCACAGGCGGCGGGCTGTCGGCGGCATCGGCCGCCTGCTGCGCGCCAACCTGCAGCAGATACAAACCAATCCGCACCTGGTCGCCATCCTGGAGGCGCCAGAACTGGTCGCCCGTCAATGCCGCATCGTTCACTTCCACCGGGCAGACCGTACTCAGATTGGCCAGGTAAGTACCGCTGTCATCGATGCGCACCGATGCCTGCAAGCGCGAAATCTGCCGGGTGTCGTCGGCCAGCACCAGATGGTTGTCGGCGCCACGCCCAATGGTTGCGCCAGGCGGGGAGAAGTCCTTGCCGACCGGCGGGCGTACCGGCTGTCCGGCGTGTTCGAGGATGGTCAATCGCATGCGTGTTCCCGATTATGACTTGGCTGGAGCTGCGGCCCTTTTGCGGGCGGCATCGAACGCCGGCCCCCAGGTCGGATGCGAACGCTCGGCTTCGGGCAGCTGGAAGGCCGGATCGAGCTGCATCACGCGCTGGGCTTGCGCGTAGCACAGCGCGGTCTTCTTGGTGAGGCAGTAGCTGAACGCCAGCAGCTTGTGCGCCTGGACCTGCGTCGCGGTGCTTGCGAAATCGATGGCCTTGCTGCTGGTCAGGCTGCCGATGACTGCCTTGAAGTCACCGGCCGCGAATTGCTTGTCGGCTTCCGCAATGGCAGCTTGCGCGCGCTGCTCCATGGAATTCAATATGACTGCGGCGGACCTGGCCGTTGGCTCGGGAGCGGCAACCGGCGCAGGGGGCGTATCGGCACAGGCGCTCAGCCAGAGCGGGGCGCCGAGCGCCAGCACCGACGCACCAGTTTTGACAACAGCGGTTCTGAACATGGATACAGGAGGGCAAACGTTTACAAGTCGGTTCATCAAAAAATCTTTCGTCATATTTGTCATGGGTGAGGCAATCTCAGTTCGGCAGTGCCGACAGTTCGACGTCCAGGTCGTCGGACCGTACGGCCGGAATGGCCAGCGCAGCGTGCGCATGCGCGAAGCGATACGTGAACTCGCCGCCCTCCGCGCCAATGGTCACGCCGGTCAGTTTTTCGGGTGCCGACAGGCGCAGCAGGATCTCGCGGCTGATGTGCGGCAGCACCGTCTGCGTCAATACCGCGTCGACCATGCGCCCGCCGGATTCGAGCTGGGTGCAGCGTTGGCCGAGCAGGGCCACGGCGGCGTCTTCATAGGTGAACGCAATCTGGTGGTTGGCCAGCAGGCGGCTGCGGATGCGATCGAATTGCAGCGCGACGATCCGCGCGAGCATGCTGTCCGACAGCGGGAAGTACGGCACCACCGACAGCCGGCCGAGCAAGGCGGCCGGGAACACTTTGAGCAGCGGCTCGCGCAGCGCGCCGGCCAGCGCATCGACCTCCGGCATCAGGTCCGGGTCCTGGCACAGGCGCATCAAGAGATCGCTGCCGACGTTCGAGGTCAGGATGATGACAGTGTTCTTGAAGTCGATGTAGCGGCCTTCGCCGTCTTCCATCCAGCCCTTGTCGAACACCTGGAAGAAGATTTCATGCACGTCCGGGTGGGCCTTTTCGATTTCATCGAGCAGGACCACGCTGTACGGACGGCGGCGCACCGCCTCGGTCAGCACACCGCCTTCGCCGTAACCGACATAGCCGGGCGGCGCGCCTTTCAAGGTGCTGACGGTATGGGCTTCCTGGAATTCGCTCATATTGATGGTGATCAGATTCTGCTCGCCGCCGTACAGGGTTTCGGCCAGGGCCAGCGCGGTTTCGGTCTTGCCGACGCCGGAAGGACCGGCCAGCAGGAACACGCCGACCGGCTTGTTCGGATCGTCCAGGCGTGCGCGCGCGGTCTGCACGCGGCGCGCAATCGCTTCCAGCGCATGCTGCTGGCCGATCACGCGCTGGCCCAGGGTATTGGCCAGTTCCAGCACCGCTTCGACGGCGTCGCCGACCATCCGTCCGACCGGAATGCCGGTCCAGTCGGCAACCACCGCGGCCACGGCATGGGCGTCGACCGCGGTGTGGATCAGCGCCTGTTCTTCCTGGTGCAATTCAAGCTGTACCAGTACCGCTTGCAATTCGGTCAGGCGGGCGGCACGCGCGCCGGGTGCGGCCGCCTGCAAGGCGTCGCGCAGGGTGAAAATTTGTTCCGCCATCAGTTTTTCGGCGTGCCAGCGCGCGCTGATGGTGTCGAACTCGTGCCGCTCGGCGGCGATGCGCCGGGCCAGCGGTTCAAGGCGACTGGCGTCGCCCGCACCGAGATTGCACTCATGTGTCACGATGTCCTGCTCGACCAGCATGGCGTCGATGCGGCGCTGGCAGTCTTCCAGCATGGGCGGGCAGCTGTGCTGGCTCACCGCCACGCGGGCGCAGGCGGTGTCGAGCAGGCTGACGGCCTTGTTCGGCAGCTGGCGCGCCGGAATGTAGCGGTGCGACAGCGCCACCGACGCCACGATGGCATCGTCGAGCAGCAGCACGCGGTGGTGGGTGGCCAGCTTGTCGGCCAGGCCGCGCATCATGGTGACGGCGCGCGCCTCGTCCGGTTCGGCGATCTGCACGACCTGGAAACGGCGGGTCAGGGCGGCGTCCTTCTCAATATACTTTTTGTATTCGGCCCAGGTGGTGGCGCCAATGGTGCGCAGCTCGCCGCGCGCCAGCATGGGTTTCAAGAGATTGGCGGCGTCGCCGGTGCCGGCCGCGCCGCCAGCGCCGATCAGGGTGTGAATCTCGTCGATGAACAGGATGACCGGACGGGCGCTGGCCTGCACCTCGGTGATCAATTCGCGCAGGCGCTTCTCGAATTCGCCTTTGACGCTGGCGCCGGCTTGCAGCAGGCCGATGTCGAGCAGCAGCAGGTCGACGTCGCGCAGCGGCGGCGGCACGTCGCCGTTGGCGATGCGCTGTGCGAGGCCTTCCACCACGGCGGTTTTGCCGACCCCGGCTTCGCCGGCGAGCAGCGGATTGTTCTGGCGGCGACGCAGCAGCACGTCGACCATCTGCCGGATTTCTTCATCGCGCCCGGTGACAGGGTCGATTTCACCGGCACGGGCGCGTGCGGTCAGGTCGACCGTGTAGAGCGCGAGGGCCTTGCCGCTTGCGGCCGCAGGCACGCCGTCAAGCGGAAGGGCTGCGGCGCCGGCGAGCGCCTGTTCCGGCGAGCCGGCCAGGATCTGGTCCATGCTGCCGGACAGGACGTCCGGCAAGACCCGCTCGAACTGGCGCGAGACACCGACCAGCACATGGCGCAGGCTGCTGGTCTTCAGCAAACCGAGCAGCAAATGCGCGCCGCGAATCTTCTCGGCGTTGAACGTCAGGCTACCGTACACCCACGCGCGTTCGACAGCGTCGTCGATATGGCCGGACAGGTCGCTCACCGCGCCCGCGCCGCGCGGCAAGCGGTCCAGCGCCGCCAGCAAGTCGCGCGTCAGCTGGTCCTGGTCCAGATTGAAGTGGCTGGCGACGTGCTGCAGATCGCCGTCGGGCGCCTGCCATAGCTGATGGATCCAGTGCACCAGCTCGACGTACGGATTGCCGCGCAGGCGACAGAACGCAGTGGCGCTTTCGAGTGCTGCGTACAGATTGGGATTGAGCTTGCCGAACAGGGCCAGGCGGCTGATTTCAGACATGAAGTGTTCCTCGTTGAAGGTGAGAGTCGGCGCGCGGCGCGCTACGTTTCCTGGCGGCGCGTTCCGTGTAATCGAGAATCAGGTGAGTGCTCCCTGCGCGCGGGGTGTCGGCAGGCCGTCTGCCCAGCCACGTCGACAGGCCGAGCGGCTGCATCCGGCTCAGCGCCGTCATGGGCTTGTGCTCGTCGGCCAGCACCAGCTGGACATCCCAGCTCAGGTCCATGCCGACAAATTCGTGGACCCATTCGACCAGCGCGGCGACACGCTCGCCGCCCGGCAAAAAGCGCTGGTAGTCGTCCAGTGTCAGCGGCCCCAGTACCAGCCGAAAGCGCGACTGGGCGTCGCGCACGGCCATGCCGAGGGTGCTGCCCCGGCCAAGTCCCGTGCCCGCGTTGCCAAGCGCAAGGCGGTCGGCGGCGGCCAGACTGACCCAGTGCGTCACATGCTCGATGACCTTGACCGGGATCTCGAAATAGCTGTGCAAGATGGCGCGCAAGCCTTCCGGATTGCGGCTTTGCCGGCCCAGATGGCCAGCCTGGCAGTAGCGCGCATGCAGACCGATGGCGCCAGGGCGCTTTTGTGCCGGCAGTCCCATGCCCAGCAGGCTGGCCAGATGGGCATCGAAACGCGCCTCGCCCGGGCGATCGAGCGTGGCGGTCACCTGGCTATCGGCCCAGGCCCGGTAAAACAGGGTGATCAGGCGATGATGAAACAGGTCGGCAAAAGCGACCAGGGTCGGATCGGACGCCATGCGCTCGCGTTCGCGCGCGTATTCGGTCAGATGCAGCGGCAGCGGCCCGTTCGGTCCAAACACACCGAAGCCGTAGATGCTCAGTTGCGGCGCGCGGCCTTCCAGCTCGCGCAGGTCGGCCACCGAGGCGGGCGCAAAGGCGAGCGAGGCCTTTTGCGCCAGGCGCAGCGGTTCCTGGTCCGGATGGCCGGTCCGCCCCAGCTGCTGCGCGGCACCGGCGCGCGCGTCGATCCAGCGCAGCAGCGCGAACAGATCGTGCTCGTACGGCGCTTCGCGCAGCTGCCGCCAGCGCGCCTGATTGCTCCAGGTCGCGTTCATAACAGCGGCCTGTTGCCCAGGCGCGCCGGCCAGCTGGCGATCCGGCCCCGGCTACCGCTATGGAGCTCCAGCTCGGCGAACAGATTGACCGACACGTAGCGCGCGAAGAACTGTTCCAGCACCGCGCCGAACAGATACGGACTGTCGCCGGAGAAGGCTTGCTCGTCGACGGTCACGGCGATCTTCACGCCGCGCCCATGCACCGGCGGGCCAGGCTGGGGCAGGCGGCGAAACACCGGCTGGTGCACGACCGAACGCACGCCTTCGACCTGGCGCTGCAATCCGGCCTGGCTGTCGTCCAGATACAGGCCAAGCAATTCACGCAGGATCGCCGCGCCTTGCTCGCCATCCTGCTCGAACAGGCCCTGGTGATTCAGGCCGAGGTGGCTGATCAGCTGCCATGCCAGCTTGCCGTCGGCCAGCGGCGCCTGGGGACGCGACGGCGCGCGCACGGTCGTGATGGCACCGACCGGGGCCGAGACGTTGAGCGTGAAGTCGCTGTCGCCGCCGGTACTGAGCAGCAAGGCCAGGTCGCGGTTGGTGCACAGCGTATCGACCGATAGCTGGCGCAAGGTGTCGGCAAACGGCGCTTCGTGCTGGTCGACCAGTGAAATGTACACATCGCTGCCGTTGTAGGAGGTGCGCGCGCCTTGCTGGCGGGCGCGCTGCGACAGCAGGCGCGCTTCGCGCCGCAGGCAGTAGTAGGCGCCATGGTCGCGCGCATCGCGTGCGAACGAGGCATGAAACGGGCGGAACTGGCGGTCGTCGCCGCTGCCGTGGCCGAGCATGGACGTCACGCTATGGACTTCGAAGTCGAGTGCCTTGCTGCGGTCGACCAGCAGATGGTATTCATTGACCTTGGGCGTGACCAGGACCCGGTCCGCGCGTTTCGGGAACAGGTTCACCACCGGCGTGCAGTGCATCGCCAGGTCGCCCGTGCCGACCAGGCGCTCGAGCGTTGCATCGTCCTGGTCGAGCAGGATGACGATGTCGAACTGCGTGCCGGTGACGCCGCGCAAGGCGCGCTGCAAGCCGGCGATACTGAAAAACAGCAGGCGGGCCGGGTAGGCGAAATACTCCTGCAAGATCCGGTAGCCCTGGAAGTGGCGTTCGTCGACCGGCAGCAGGGCCTGCGCCATGTCGAAGCCTTCATGGCGCACGGCGCTGGCGTCGAGCACCTCGCCCCATGGCCGGCTGGCCCCATTGCCGCTGTCGGTTTGCCGGCACAGCACGGCGATGCTGTGACCCGCCACCAGTTCCAGCAGGCGCAAGGCGCGCTGCTCGGGACCGGCCACATGGAAGGTCAGCTTGTCGAGCGGCGTCGCTTCGCAGCGCTGACCGCAGCCAAACTGCAGGTTGATGCGCAGCGCGGCCTTGGCCCGGTTGCGCAGGCGCGCCGGCAGATCGCCCGGTGCGGGGCCGAAACGCACCTGGTCCAGGGTCAGCGGCCACAGTGTGACGGCGTGGCCGGTGCGAAACTCGCAGGCGGTCTGTTCGCCGCGCGCCAGAGCGGCGCGCAGCGAGGTCCGGGCCGGCAAGGTGAAGCCCGACGCCAGGCTGCCCACGGTCAGGTCCGGCTGCAGCTGCACCACCGCCATGGACGGCGTCGGCGCCAGATAGCCGGGGTAGATCGACGTCAGCAGCTGCTCGGTAAAGCGGGGAAACTGCGCATCCATTTTCAGCTGCACGCGCGCCGTCAGGAAGCTGAAGCCTTCCAGCAAGCGCTCGACGTAGGGGTCGGCCACGTCAATGCCGTGCATGCCCAGGCGGCCAGCGACCTTGGGAAACTGTTCGGCGAATTCGGCGCCCATCTCGCGCAGGTAGCCAAGTTCGCGGTTGTAGTAGTCCAGCAGCCGTGCATCCATCAGTCGGCCACCAGGTTGTGCAGTCTGGTGTGGCCGGTTTCGATGTCCACGTCGGAGCGCACGAGAAACTCCACCGGATACGGTTGCGACCATAACTGGGCACGGATTTCGAACGCCAGTTCGTTGTGCAGCGTCAGACTGTCCGGGGCGGACACGCAACGCACCTGGAGCGTGTCCGGCAGCAGGCGCGGCTCGAACCTGAGAATCGCGCGGCGCAGGCTGCCGGCCAGTTCCTGGGTATCGAGCTCCGACAAATGCTTGCCCGACAGCGGAAGGATGCCGTAATTGAGGACCGAGCGCTCCACCTGCGGGTAAGCCTCGAGATCGACGTCGGCCGCCATGGCGGTGCAATTGAGCAGCCAGACCAGGTCGCGCATGACGGCGCTGCGCAGGGCCGCACTGGAGGTGCCGGGCGGCTCCATTTCGATGGCTTGCAGCCGGTCGTGGTCGGTCAGGCGTTCCAGCAGGGCCGGACGCAGACGGTCGCGCGCACCCAGGCGCAGGCGCTCGGCGTCGTCATGGCGCCCGTGCAGGGGACGCGGGACGTGGTTGCCTGACCTAGTCATTGCCCGCCTGCGCATCGTCAAGTTCGAAAACAATCTCGGCGATATCGAGCAGGGCGTATTCGCCCTGGTCGGTCACCAGCATGCGTTGGCCGATGCCCAGATACTGGTCGGCCCCCGCCAGCGGCTGCCATTCGGTATACGCGGCGGTCAGGATTTTTTGGTCAGTCACGGTGGCGGGCAAGGGGTAGCGCACCGGCAAAGCCCCGTGGATGGTCTTGCCGGTCACGAGATCGATGGCGCCATGCGACCAGACCAGCGCGCAGCGGCTGGTCGGCGGCACCAGGCGAATGCGCCGCACCTGGGCCAGTGGCAGCCACAGATAGCGATCGGCTGCGAACAGTTCGAGCACCGGGCCGAAGCGGCTGTCGCCATCGGCCAGCCAGTCGAACGGGACAGGTGTGTCGGCGCCGTGCAGGCGCAGGTGTCCGCCGCGCGCCGGCAGGTCGGCCATGGCGGCGGCGCGCAAGAGCCCGGCCTGCGCATGGCTACCGCCTTCGTCGAGTTGCAGGGCGTCGGCCAGGCGCTCAACTGCCGCCGACACCGCCGCATGGGCTTCCTGGACCTCGGGCCGCCGGGCACCGGCGAACACCTGCGCGCGCAGCAGTTCGCACGCCAGCGGCCGCAGGTAGGTCCCCGCCAGCGAATGGGCGTTGGGATTGAGTTCCAGGGTCATTCTCAGCGCGGCCTGCGCACGCGGCCAGTCACCGCGCAATGCCAGCACCTGGAACAGCCGCGCGCGCAGGTCCGCGTCTTCCGGTGTGCGCCGGATCAGCTCCTTGAGCTGCGCATGTTCTTCATCCAGGCTTGCTACTTCAGCGACCGCATGTTGATTCATGTTCCACCTTTGAGAAAGGGTTCATCGGGCCGTGGCGCGATGAACCCCGCACATTACATTTCGACGTTGTCGCTGATGTTCCAGCCCATTGGGCTCGATGCGCCGTTGCCTTGCTTGTCGGTGTAAGCCTGACGCACTTTGGCAGCCTGGAAGCCATAGTTCATGACCAGACGCTCAAGCGTGTCTTGCGGATCGACGCCGACGATTTGCGCCGATGTGACCAGCACATCTTCCAGGGTGACGACGCAAAACTCTTTCTTCGTGCCCGTCGATTTGCAGACGTGGACAACCACGCTGCCGAGATGCATGCCGCTTGCGCAGTGCTTGATCAAGGCCGGGGTGGCCTTGTCCATGTAGGCGACCACTTGCAGGTCGTTGAAGCTGGCGCGGCCCGCGCCGCCACCGACGACCATGCCGCCTGGCTGGCTGGCGCCCCACGAGAACGATTTGATGTCGCTCCAATCCTTGTGCTTGTCATCGGTTGCTTCGCCGGTGACGCCAGTTACTTTCATAAACATCATTGCTGCCATGTAAAACTCCTAAATTAAGAAAAGACTTGCAGGGTTGGTGCTTGCTTAGCCATCCACTTTCTTCAGCGAAGGCAATTTCGATACCAGGCGCAGGGAGACGGTCAGGCCTTCCAGCTGGTAATGGGGACGCAGGAAAAACTTGGCGGCGTAGTAACCCGGGTTATCGGCCAGCTCTTCGACCTGGACTTCGGCGGCGGCCAGGGGTTTGCGCGACTTGGTCTCCTGCGACGAGTTGGCCGGATCGCCATCGACGTAGTGCATGATCCAGCTGTTGAGCCAACTGGTCATTTCATCGCGGTCCTTGAACGAGCCGATCTTGTCGCGTACGATGCATTTCAGGTAGTGCGCGAAACGGCAGCAGGCGAACAGGTACGGCAGGCGGGCCGACAGGCGCGCGTTGGCCGAGGCGTCGGCGTCGAAGTACTCGGCCGGCTGCTGCAGCGACTGGGCGCCGATGAACGCGGCAAAGTCCGAGTTCTTGCGGTGCACCAGCGGCATGAAGCCGTTCTTGGCCAGTTCCGCTTCGCGGCGGTCGCTGATGGCGATTTCTGTCGGGCACTTCATGTCCATGCCGCCGTCGTCGGTCGGGAAGGTGTGGCACGGCAGGTTGTCGACCGCGCCGCCCGATTCGACCCCGCGAATCGAGGTGCACCAGCCGAATTCCTTGAACGAGCGATTGATGTTCACGCCCATGGCGTAGGCCGAATTGGCCCAGGTGTAACGCTCGTGCGATGCGCTGTCGGTGTCTTCTTCAAAACTGAATTCATCGACCGGATTGGTGCGCGCGCCGTAGGGCAGGCGGCCGAGGAAGCGCGGCATGGTCAGGCCGATGTAGCGCGCGTCTTCCGATTCGCGCAGGCTGCGCCAGGCGGCGTATTCGGTGTTCTGGAAAATCTTGGTCAGGTCGCGCGGGTTGGCCAGTTCCTGCCACGATTCCATCTGCAGCACGGTCGGGGCGGCGGCGGAAATGAAGGGGCAGTGCGCGGCCGCCGAGATGCGCGCCAGTTCCGCCAGCGTTTCAACGTCCTGCGGGCTGTGGTCGAAGTAGAAGTCGCCGATCATGCTGCCGAAAGGCTCGCCGCCGAACTGGCCGTATTCTTCTTCGTAGACCTTTTTGAAAAGCGGGCTCTGGTCCCAGGCCACGCCCTTGAAGCGTTTCAGGTTGCGCGCCAGTTCCTTTTTCGAAATCGGCAACACGCGGATCTTCAGCAGTTCGTCGGTTTCGGTGTTGCTGACCAGGTGATGCAGGCCGAGCCATGCGCCTTCGAGCTGCTGGAAGTCGGCGTGGTGCAAGATCTGGTTGATCTGTTCCGACAGCTTCAGGTCGATCTCGGCGATGATGGCCTGGATCGAGCTGTAGGCGTCCGACGACATCGTCACCGTGTGCGCCAGCGCTTGCTGGGCCAGGGTGCGCACGGCGTTCTGCACCGCGTGGTTGGCTTGCTCGCTCTTTGGCTTGAATTCCTTTTGCAGCAGCAGGGCAAAGTCGCTGTCGGCGCTGGCGTTGTCGCTGATACCGTGGGCGGGCAGGGTGCCCGCTTCCAGCAGGGCGGAAAAATCATTCATGCGCGTCTCCCTGCGCGGCCGCTGGGCCGCTGGCGGTGTCGTTGGCCGGCCGGGCGGCCAGGCTGCCGAGCAGTGCCGGATTCTTGAGCACCTTGTTAATCAATTCCTCGGCGCCGCTCTTGCCGTCCATGTAGGAGAGCAGGTTGGACAGCTGGGTGCGGGCGTCGAGCAGCTGCGCCAGGGAATCCACATTGCGCGCCACATTGGCCGGCGAGAAGTCGTCCATGCTGTTGAAGGTCAGGTCGACTTGCAGCACGCCTTCGCCGGTCAGCGTGTTGGGGACCTGGAAAGCGGTGCGCGGTTGCAGCGACTTCATGCGTTCATCGAAATTGTCGATGTCGATTTCCAGGAATTTGCGCTCGGCCAGGTCCGGCAGTGGATTGAGCTGCTTGCCGGCCAGGTCGGCCATGACGCCCATGACGAACGGCAGTTGCACCTTGCGTTCAGCGCCATACACTTCGACGTCGTATTCGATTTGCACGCGCGGTGCACGGTTACGTGCGATAAATTTCTGGCCGCTGCTTGCGGGCCGTCGGTTAGCCATGGAAAACACTCCTTGTGAAAGCTGTCAATTGGTCGAAAACGGTGTGGACGTCAAAAGGGAAGGCTGCGCTGTCATGTCTGCGTGCCCATCAGCAGGTCGATCTGGCTGACGCTGTCCGGCGCGAGGTCGCGCATGATCTCGTAGAAACTCATCTGCATCAGCCGT
Source organism: Massilia mucilaginosa (assembly GCF_011682145.1). Lineage (GTDB taxonomy): Bacteria > Pseudomonadota > Gammaproteobacteria > Burkholderiales > Burkholderiaceae_D > Telluria_A > Telluria_A mucilaginosa. The sequence goes on along the minus strand of NZ_WHJH01000010.1, from coordinate 23,427 downwards.
TGCGCGCGCCGCAGCAACAGCGGCGCCGGGTGGCTCGGTTCGTGCTTTTCCAGATAGAAGCAGATTTTTTCGAGCATCAGGCGCACGTCGTCGCGGCTGCCGAGCTCCTGCGTACGCCAGTCGCTTGCGCGCGCGCCCGGCGCCGGTGGCGCGCCAGGCTGGCCAGCTGCCTGCTCAGGCGCGCTCTCGACGGGAGCGTGGCTGCCACCGCTGCCGCTGACCTCGGCGAGGCGTTGCAGCAGTTTGGCGACGGGCTGGTGTTCCGGCAGCCATTCCGGTCCCAGGTGCTCCCGCAGCAGTGCGACGATCGTCTCGAGCGCCCATTGCGCTTCGCCCACGGCCAGCAGGGCGGGATGATTGTCGTTGCGGGCGCGCGTCAGTTCCATGCGCAGGCGCTCCGGTCCACCGGGGTAGTTCACATGCTCCGGGGCGCTGTGATTGAATACCGCTTCCATCTCGCGCAGAGGGAGGGCGCCGGGGCCGAGCAGCGGCACGGCGCGCAAGTCGCGCAGCACGCTCTGCGGCTCGAACAGCGGCGCCAGCGCATTGGTGCGCGGGAATGGGTCGATGTCCTCGTCATCCTCGCCGTCGTCCTTCAGGCGCGGGTAGACATCGGTCCAGTAGCGGCTGAGCAGCTCCGCCACCAGGCGCAGCCCTTGGGCGTAGCCCTGCATGCCTTGCAGGTTGGTCCAGGCTTGCGCCAGCAGGCAGGCGATGCGCAGGTCCTTGCTTTGCAAGATCAGCTGCTCGCCCTGGCGCGCGACCTCGCGCCAGTCCGGCGCTTCGGCCGCGATGATGGTGTCGCCGTATTGCTGCTCGGCGCGCGGCTGCGCGGCCTGCATCAGCGCCAGGAAGGGGGCGGCATATTCCAGGTTGGGGCCGCAAGGCGGCGCGTCGGCGGCTGGCGCGAGCAAGGTGCCGAGCAGGGCCGACTCGGCGCAGGGAGCGTCAGGCAGGTTCATGGCTGGCCCGATTTGAAAGCGTGGACCACATCGGGCGCGGCGGCATCGGCTGTCACCTGCAGGCGCAGGCGGTGCGGCGTCAGCGATCCGTTGCGCACTTCGATCTGGTAGTCGCCGGGCATCAGCTGGAGCGACTTCATGGGCGGGCTGACGCCGCGTTTTTTGCCGTTCACATAGACCTCGCCCCATGGGCTGATACGCAGCGCGACCTGTATCGGCTTGCGCACCGGCTCGGCGGCAGGTTTGGCCGCGGGCGCGGGCTCGGCATCGGCCAGCGCCGGTGCAGGGGGCTCGGGCTCGCTGCTCTGCGCCGGCAGCGGCGCGGGTACCGTCACCTCGCCGCTGTCGACCACTGGCGCAGGCGCTTCGGGCTTGGGCGGGGCAGGCACGGGCGCTGTTTCGGCAATCGGTGGCGGCGCCTGCGGCGGCGTTGCGGCGTTCATGGTCGTTGTCGATTCGGGCGGCTGCGCGCTGTTCACCTGCCACAGCACGGCCCCCAGGGCCAGCGCCGATGCGCCGGCGCCGAGCACCCACCAGCGTTTCGACGAGCCTGGCGCAGCGCTCGCGCCGGACGGCGCTTGCGGCGCGACCGAGGCCGACATGACAAGTGCGTCGCGCGGCGTGCCTTGCTGGGGCGCCGGGCTGGCTGGAAGCGCGGCTTCGTGTGCCGCTGGCGCCGCCACGCCCGCCAACGGGGCCGCCTGATCGGCAGCGCTGTAGTGGCCCGGCGTCGCCGACGCCAGGCCCAGCAGGGTCGCGAAAGCGCCGACCGATTGCGGCCGCTCTTCGATGCGCTGGCGCAGGGCAGCATCGGCGGCGCGCAGCAGGGTGGCGCTGTAGCGCTGGGTGCTGCCTTCGAGCGGCTGGTAGTTGTCCGAAATGCTGCGCACCACCGCCGCCGGCGGCAGCTGGCCCGACACCAGGATGTGAATCACCGCGCCGAGCGCATAAATGTCGGTCCACGGCCCCTGGGGAAAGGCCGGATCGTCGGTGTATTGCTCAATCGGCGAATAGCCGGGTTTGAGCATGATGCTCGAATCGTCGACCAGGTCGCCGATAAGCTTGCGGGCCGAGCCGAAATCGAGCAGGACCGGGGTGCCGTCCGGCTGCATCAGGATGTTGTCGAGGGCGATATCACGGTGGAAGCACTGGGCGCGGTGCAAGGTTTCGAGCGCGCCCAGCAGGGCCGCCAGCATGCGCATGATCTCCGCTTCGCCGAGGGCGCGCCCGCCCGCCAGGCGCTGCTTGAGCGTCAGGCCTTCGTAGCAGGGCGTGGCCATGTAGGCGGTGCCGTGGTCTTCCCAGAAGCGCAGCACCTTGATCAGGCCCGGATGGTCGAATTTGGCCAGCAAACGCGCTTCATTGATAAAGCCCGCCTGGCCGGTCTTGAAGGTGGCGGCGAAGCGCTCGCCGCGCAGCGCGATGGAGAGGTCGCCCTGGCGCAGCGCCAGCATGGCCGGCATGTATTCCTTGATCGCCACCACCCGTTCGAGCGCATGGTCGAACGCGCGGTACACGATGCCGAAGCCGCCGGCGCCGAGCACGCCGGTGATTTCGAATTCTTCCATGCGGTGGCCGTTGGGCAGCGGGCGCGTGGAGGCGTCCGCCGCCGCCGCTGGATCGATCAGGACGCTGGCGTTGGAGAAATCGGTCATACGGATCCTTGTTGGGGACCAAACAGGCGGGCGAACAGGGCATTGTTCAGCTGTCCGGTGTGGGTGCAGGTCTGCAGGGGCGAGCCGTCGCCCTGGTTGGTCCACCAGAAGCTGGTGGCACTGGCGGCGTCGAAATACAGCGCCAGGTCGGGGCTGGACCTGGCGTGGCGACGGGTGCCGGCCTGCGCCTGGCGCCAGAACGCGTCCTGGTCCACGATGGTGCGCGTGCTCATCGGCGCGGTGTTGACGCGCGCCAGGGCGCTGCCGAGGCGGTCGATGGCGTGGCCGTGGCGGATCGCCTCCAGCAGCGCCTGGCCGAGCGCGCCGTAGAATTCGTCGCAGCCCTCCAGCATGCCGTTATGGAAGGCGTTGACCGGCACCGGCCACAGCGCCGCGACCGGGTAGTAGCGGCCAACGCGGTCGCAACTGGGCGCCAGAACGCCGAGCTGGACGGAGTCGTGGCCGAGTCCCGCCGGCAGCAGGAAATTCCACAGCGGCGCCACGGCGTAGTGCGTGGACAGCATGTTCGGGCCGGCCTGCTGCAAGGCCGCCAGGCCGTTTTGCAGCCAGTGCTCCCAGCCGCCCAGCAGCGCGTAGGGCAGTTGCTGGCGGACGAAGTCGCCGGCCGACGGGATCTTGCCGAACCAGCCGACCGGCGCGCTTGCGGTGCTCGGAACGAGCGTCTTGAACGGGCCGTTCATCAAATCCCTCCCGGGCAGGAAAAGCTGGCCAGCTGGGCCAGGCGGAACGGGTTTTGCGCACTGCTGGCGGTCACTTCGAACACGGTCTTGGCGCCGCCGACGTCGAAGGTCGCCAGCATCTTTTCCGCGTCGCGCTGCGGCGCCAGGCTGGCGCGGTCGAACATGCGGTGCAGCGCCCACGCGCCTTCGGTCATCAGGGAAGCACTGCTGCCGTTGCTGCCGGTAAGCTGCACGCGCACCTGGTTGCGCCCTGCCGGGCCGGGCCATTGAATCGGCGTCGACACTTGCGGGCCGTGGGCGTAGCGCACTGCCTGGCCGTCGACGTCGATGACAAACTGGGCGATGGAGGCGTCCATCTGCACCGGCTTGATATCGAGCCGGATGGTGGGCGTACGGGCGCCGCCGGCGAAAAACACATCGCGAATGACGACAGCCTGCTCGAAGGAATTGAGGTAGCCGGCACGGGCCTTCTGTTCGCCCTTGAAGCGCCATGGCCGCACCGCCGTGTCGACCTGGTTTGCCAGGTTCTTCTGGAAAAACTCGTCCATCAGGGCGCCGGGCGCGAAGATCTGGGCAAAGTCGCCAAGCGCCATGTCGCGCGAGGAGGCGCGCACGAAGGGGTAGCGGCCAGCCACGCTTTGCTGGCAGTAGTGGCCCACGTTGGCGGCGACATTCTTGCCAAGCTGCTGTTGCAGCACCTGGGTCACGTTGTTGCCGGACGAATTGGCCAGTTCGCCCAGCATGCCGCGAAACGGGGTCGGCAGGCGGCCGGCTTCGGCCAGGATTTTGCTGACCACCTGGTTCGGTGGCGGCGTGGCGCCGTCGCGCAGGGCGGTTTCGGTGGCGATCAACTGGGCGTACAGCTCGCCGAGGGTCTCGACAATGCCGTCGATCGGGGCCTTGCCGCCTTTGTCGCGTGCCGTCGTGAATTCGCGCAGCGCGGCGAAGCGCGTATCGACCAGCATTTCCACGCGTTCGGTAGCGGCCGCCTCGCGCTTTCCGTTGGCCAGGTCGTTTTGGCCGAAGATCTGGCTCAGGGACGAGCGCGTGCTGTCGAGTTTGTCGCGGGCCTTGTCGACGATGGTGGCGCCGTTGATCTCGTCCTTGCGCACCAGGGTGGTTTCCCTGGCGGCCGCGTTCATGAAGCGCACCAGCGGCGAATCGCTTGACGACAGGATGCGCGCGACCTGGATGTTCTGGGCCAGGGTGCCGCCGGTCTTCAGGCGCAGGTCGCCCAGATAGTCTTCCCATACGCGAATGTAGTCGGTCAGGTACAGGCGCCGTACCTCGGCGCTCCAGGCGGCCAGGTTGTCGACACTTGCGGCCTGCGCTGGCGCGCTTTTTGGCTGGGCCAGGACCCATTTCTCTTCTTCCGCCAGTTTGGCGATGCGCGCATCGAGGCCGGGAGCGAACAGTTCCCAGTAGCCGCGATAGCTGTACAAGCCGGGCACGCCCTGATTCAGGCTGGCCCCACTTGCGCGCCGGAACACCAGCGGGGCCTGGGGACCGACCACGGTGCCGACATTGAAGGTCGGCAGTTGATTGTTACCTTGCAGCATGCGCCGCATGGTGCCGTAGGCGCGCTGGGCCAGGGTATGCGTCAGCAGCCGTTCACGCGTTTGCGCCACCAGCGGCTCGTCGATTGCAAACGGCGAGGCCACGATCCGTTGCGCCAGCAAGCGCTTCAGATGGGCGCGCAGGTCCTCGCGCTGGACGTTCGACAGGGCGCTGCCCAATTGACGTTCCAGGTCCAGCGACAACCACGCTTGCAGGAAATCGGCGTCGTAATGGGCCGGGTCGAACAGCATCAGGTAGGCCTTGAGGGCGTTGTAGCTCAGTTCCACGTCGTTGGCCGGGGCCTGGCGCAGGCTGTCTTCCAGGCGGCGCGCCAGCTGCGGCAGGAACATGTCGTCCAGCGCCCGTTCGTAAGCGCGGGTGGATGCCGCTTGCAGCTTGCCGCCCTGATACAGGCCCAGCTGGTAAGCGAACGCTGGCTTGTCCACGTCGAGCACCGTGCTGACCGGCACGGCGTGCAAGGCGTCGAGCATCGGCATGACGCTGGTGATCGGTTCGCGGTCGCTCAGTTTGACTGCGCCGAGGCGTTTTTCGAGCGCTGGCAGGCGCGCTGCGACGTCGTCGACGTAAGCCTGGTTGGCGCGGTAGCTGTTGATCCATGCCAGCGAGAGCGCGACGGCCAGCACGGCGGTGGCGGCGTAGCCGGCGGTGCGCAGCCAGGTTTGCTTCTTCTGCCAGCGTTCATTGATGCCAGCCAGGCCGGCTTCCTTGAAAATGATGTCTTGCAACAGGCTGCGCAGGAAGAAGCTGCGGCCCGGTTCGCCGATCTGCGGCGAGCGCTGGCCGGTATTGATCTGCAAGAAGTTCTTGATGCCGCCGAGGACCCGGTCGAACACGGTGCCTTCCTGGGTGCCGCTGGTAAAGTACACGCCGCGCAGCAAGGCGTTCGATTCGAATTTCGACGAGACGAAGACGTGCGCCAGGAACTGGCTCAGGATGCTTTCCAGGCCGGCAAATTCCTGCGGCAGCAGGTAGGCCAGTTCGCGCTGGCGCGGGTCGTGTTCGGCCAGCAGCTGCTCGGGCAGGCTGGCGTACAGGCGTTCCAGCAGGTGCTTGTACTGGGCCGAAAAAGCGCCCGGCAAGTCGAAACTGCTGTCGCGCACGGCGTCCAGCTTGAAGGTCAGGCCCCATACCTGGCTGCGCTGTTCCTTGCTCAGTTGGGCAAAATACTCGGTAAAACCGGCCAGCAGATCGACCTTGGTGATCAGGACGTAGACCGGGAATTGAATGCCGAGCTGATCGCGCAGTTCGTGCAGGCGCTTGCGCAAGGTGAGCGCATGCAGTGCGCGTTCCTGCTCGCTGCTGCCGAGCAGGTCGGCGATGCTGATGGTCAGAATGGCGCCGTTGAGCGGCTGGCGCGGCCGGAATTTTTTGAGGAGATCGACAAAACCCTGCCATTCTCCCTGGTCATGGTCACGATTTTCTTGCACGGTGTAGCGGCCGGCCGTGTCGATCAGCACCGCTTCATTGGTGAACCACCAGTCGCAGTTGCGGGTGCCGCCGATGCCGCGAATGGCCGCCTTGCCGAATTGTTCAGCCAGCGGGAATTCCAGGCCGGCATTGACCAGCGCCGTGGTCTTGCCCGAGCCGGGCGCGCCGATGAAGACGTACCACGGCAGCTGATACAGATACTGGCCCGAGAAGCGTTGCAGGAAAGCCAGCTTGCCTTGATTGGCGTCGGTGGCGAACCTGGCCGTCTTCAGTTTCTCGGAGGCGTCCTGGAAGCGCTGGCCGAGTTCGTCCAGGTGCGGGTTGGCGGGGCTCGGCGCGGCATTCGGGCGTGCGGCGGGCGTGCGGATTTGCGTCAGCAGCTGGGAGTTCAGGCGGGCCGCGCGCCAGTTGCGGTACAGCGCGCGCAGCAGCCAGAAGGCAAACACCAGTCCGATCACGCACCAGCGCGCCAGTTCGCTCTCCAGCGGGCGCATCTGGCCGATGGCGATGATCGGCCCCAGCACCCAGATCATGCAGCACAGGGAAACCATGCCAAGGAATATCCACAGATGGCGACCGAAGACGACACCGGCAAATCTGGCGAACAGGTTCATAACAAGATTCATGGCGCGGACTCGGTGGCTGGTGCCGCCGGCGGCACCATCAGGGTAATTTCGACGCGCCGGTTGCGCGCCCGGTTGGCTGGGCTGTCGTTCGGCACGGCCGGCTCGGCCGCGCCGCGGCCCTCGGCGCGCAGGCGGCCCTGTTGATCGAGCAGCGCTTGCAGCAAGGTCTTGACGCTGTCGGCGCGCGCCACCGACAGCTCCCAGTTGGAGGCAAAGCGCAATCCGCGGGTGGGCACGTCGTCCGTGTAGCCGACCACCAGCACGGCGCCAGGGACGGCATTGAGCGCCTTGCCGATGCGCTGCAACAAGGATGCGTGCGCCGGGCTGCTGCTGACCGTGGCGGCGCCCGACTCGAACAGGCTGTCGCCGCGGATGATGATCGTGCTGCGGTCGCTCAGGTCCAGCACGCTGACAAGTTTTTCGGCGATTTCGGTTTCCAGGAACTGGGCAAGGCGGCGCGCCTGCGGTGCCGGGGTCGGCCTGGCGGCGCTGGCCACCACGCGCGGCACGCGCAGTTGGTCGATCGCGGCATAGACCTCGTCGGAGCGCGACGACAGCGACCACTGCAGACCGACGAACAAACCGAGACAGGCCAGCGCCGCCACGCTGGCGACTGCCCACAGCGGCACGCTGCGCTGCGCACGGGCGGCGACAACCGGATCGTGCCAATGCGGCGACAGCGCGCTGGCATGCTCGCCGCGCTGGGTGCGGATCAGTTGCAGCAGGCGCTGCTTGAGCAATTCGAGCTGCGAGCGGCCCTGGTCGAGCACGCGGTAGCGTCCTTCGAAGCCCAACATCAGGCAGAAATATTGAAGTTCAAGCAGGTCGACGTGCTGGGCCGGATAGGGCGCCAGGCGCGACAGCAACTGGAAGAACTTTTCGCCGCCCCAGGTTTCGTTATGAAAGGTCACCAGCAGGCTGTTGGCCGACCAGACGCCACCGCCGCCCCAGGGCGTCAAGGTGGCGGCTTCATCGAGCGTGGTGCAGAGGCAGTAGCGTGCGCCGAGAATGGTTTCGTTGGCAATGCCCGCTTCCCGGGCGCGGGTTTCGAACTGGCGCAGTTCGGCCAGCAACTGCTCGCGCAGCATGGCCGGATCGGCGTGATGCACGGTCGTGCGAATCTGTGGAATGAGGTTGAGCAGCGGGTTGGCCAGCGCCACCAGCGGGTTGCTGCCGCTGTAAATGCGTTGGCCGGGAGGCGGCGCGGCGGGAGCCGCTCCGGCGCCTTGCATGTTGTTTGCGGCGGACGCGCCGCCAGGATTGGGCGCGACAAAATGGTCGCCGCGCCGGCCCAGCTGGCCGAGTGGATCGAAACCGAAGGTGTTGGTGGTGTTCATTGACGGATGGCCCAGAATTCCATGGAAAGACCGGGGAACTGACCGGCCACGTGCAGCGCCAGGCCGCCGGACTGTTCCAGCTGCTTCCAGAACTCGCCGGTCTTGTCGAGTTCAAAGTAGGTGAAGCCGGCGTGGTAGGGCAGATGGCGCGGCGCCACTGGCAACAGGCGCACGCCGATACCGGGAAGCTGCAGCAGCACCAGGTCGCGGATGCGCTCGACCGCGCCCATTTTCAGTTGCGCCGGGAAGCGCGTGCGCAGCAGGTCGGACGGCATATCGGCATTGACCGCCAGGACAAACCCGGCGTCCTGGATCAATTCCAGCGAAGGGATCTGCGCCACGCGAATGCCATTGCCGCGCTCTTGCAGCGGGATGGCGATGGCGTGCTGCTCGAGGACGGTGGAGAGCGCGCGGCGCAGTTCCACCATCAGCGGCGTAAACGTGGCCCGCAGATCGTCGTGCAGGTACGGCGGATAGACCGTCGGGCGGCGCTTGTCGGACGTATAGGTGGCCAGGTCGCACGCCAGTTTCAGCATGTCTTTATAGAGCATCTCGGGATGCAGACGACTGCTTTGACCGGCATGCCAGGTGACGCCGGTGTAGCGGTTGATCACTTCAAGCAGCAGGAAATCGGCGAATTCGGCCACGCCGCTGCTGCCCGGCTGCGACAGGCGCTCGGCCAGGGCGTCACCGCGCTGTTGTAGCAGACCGTGCAGTTGCGAGACAAACTTTTCCAGCACCGGATGGGAAGTGGCAGCGAGCATCGGCGGGATGTAGCTGTCATCGAGCAGCACCTGGCCATCGTTGCGCCGTTCGTTCACGCGCACCACGCCGACCGACTGCCAGTCCGCATTGAGCGCGGACGCGGGCATCAGGCGCAGGTTCAAGCGGCCGAATTGCAGCACGGCCGGGCCGTATGCATCGCTGTTGGCGTCTTCGATCTCGAACTCGCCGATGTCGTGGCGGGTCCAGCCGGTGTTGCCGGCGGCATCCTGGGGCGGGGCCTCGTCGGACCAGGAAAAATCGGGCCGGTTGGCACGCCACAAGGGCAAGGCCAGCACGATGTCCTGGTCCTTGAGCTGGGCCGGCACGTCCAGCATGGCAGGTGCGTTGTCCGCTTCAAAGGCAAATGGCGTTCCATCAGGCATGACCCCGGCGCCGCTGCCGATGGCCAGCTTTCCCAGTGCCAGCGCATCCCGGTCCAGCACCAGGCGCGACCATCCCCAGTGAAAACCCTGCATTGGCAGCACGCGCGCCAGCACGAAGTTTTCGAAATAGCGCTCCATCTGCTGGAAGTGGTGCGGGCGCAAAAACATGCCTTCGGTCCAGACAATGCGCTGATGCATGCTGCTGGCGATATTCGGATTGGGTGAATAGGGTTTCATTTGGCTTTTTGAATCAAGGCAATACCGCCCTTGTTAATACCGACCTGCAAAAGAAACTGATCGGGCAAGGTTTGCCAGAACTTGAAGGCATTCAGTTGTTTCGGATCGGGCAAGGTAATTGTTTCGCGCCACTTATTCTTTTCCAATAAGCGGTATTCAGCGACGATGCCGATCGCGGTAACCTCGGGATTGCCCGGTTTTTTGATCGAGCGACTTTCGCCGGGCGCCAGCACGAGCTGTTCGATTTCCACCAGATCCTTGCCCAGCACCGTGTCGGCCTGGCTTTGCAGCGCAAAGAAATCGGCCGACTGGAAGCTGGTCGGCGAGCGCAGCGCATATACCTTGACCAGCACCGGGGAGGGGCGCTGGCGGCTGTCGCCATTCACGTCGCGGGCCGCCTGGAATTCGATGCGATAGGGCGACGCCCTGGTCGTGGCACTCGACGCGCACGCACTGAGCACGACGGCGGCGGTAACGGTAATCAGTGCGCTAATGAAGCTGGATATTGATTGCAATGGTGGCCTCTGGGCGAATGCGCTATTTCACGGACGGGCGTAAATGTTATTTCATCATCGAGCATTAAAATACGGCCTACAGTCGCGCAGCCGGTATTGAACGGGAATGATTGTAATGTTCAAAAGTTACAGGGGTATGACGCAAAGAATTTGCGGATCGAGAAGGCAGGACATAATGAAGAAACCATTAATAGCTTCACGATATTAATGTTAATTCAAGTAAACTATTTTATGATTTTGATATGAGTCGGGTAGGCGCCGCCGTCGGCATCATCGGTAATTCGACATCATCAATGTGGGCGGCAAGACCGTCGGCCGCTTCACGTTCGATGACAGCCAGCACGACCTCGACATGCAGTTCCGGGCCAAGTCCAATGTCGTCGATGAAGGGATCTTCATGCGTGCCCCGGCGCGGGTGGACCACGAAGGAGAAATACTCACTGGGTGCGCAGATGACCAGCTTCACCGAGCTCACGGCGGTGCCGGAACCGTCCACCCACGCGATGCTTAGGGCGGGAATGGCGCTGGTCGCCCGGGCGGCGCTCTGTTTTCCGAAAACTCGGTGATGGATTTGCGTGCGATGGAAAACCCAAGCGACCGAGGCAAGCGCAAGGATCATGCGCCCGCTGATGCGAGCGTGCGACGAGAGCGAGTTGAAGAAGGTGAAATGTGACCGGGGTCAGCCCGGCGTGTGGGGCAAGTCGGCGAGTCCGAAGAATCCCATCGTCGCCGCATAGGCATCGGCCCTGACCTGCTCAACCGGCACGCCGCGGGCAATGGCCAGCAGTTCGGCGACGCGCGGCAAGGCCGCCGGTTCGTTTCTGCCCGCGATGCTCGGCGCGTAGCCGGGCGGGGTCAGGTAGGGCGCATCGGTTTCGAGCATTGTGCGCTCGGGCGGAATGGCTTGCAGGGCACGCAGCAAGTCTTGATTGCGGTTTTTCTGCCCGACCCAGCCGGTGATGCCGAGATAGAAGCCGCGCTCGATGTACTGCCGCGCCACAGTCTCGCTACCGGTGAAGCAGTGCACCACGCAGTTCGGCAGACGGTCCTTGAAGTTATCCAGGATGGCCAGCAGGTCGTCCGCAGCCTCGCGTTCATGCAGGAACAAGGGCTTTCCGACCGTACACGCCAGCGCGACTTGGGATTCGAGCGCGGCGCGCTGCACATGGCGCGGCGACAGGTCGCGGTTGTAGTCCAGGCCAGTCTCGCCTACTGCAACGGCATTCGGATGCGACAGCAATGCGCGCAGCTGGAGCAATGCATCGGCGTCGAGCTCGGACGCGTAATGCGGATGAATGCCGGCGGTGAAGCATGCAGTGCCGGGAGCCATTTTTTCCGTCAGCAGCGCCACTTCCCTGGAAATCTTGAGCGATGTGCCAGTCAAAATGAAGCGCTCGACACCGGCGTCCTGCGCGCGGGCGATGACTTGTTTCCAATCGCGAGTGAAACGGTGGCTGGCGAGGTTCAGTCCAATATCGATGAGGGGAGAAATCTGCATGACTGCTATTGTGGACTGAGTGTTAATTGTCTGTCAATATGACTTTGCTGTCAGTTCGGATCATATGGCGTTGACACATAGCAATGCTTCCGACTACGATCCAGCCTCCATTGCATTATTCAGTGTCGCCATTGTTCAGTGTCGCCATTGTTCAGGCGAGCAGGTCTGTGGAAATCAACAACGACGAAGCTGGCTCTCAATTTGAGATGGGCAAACCTCCGAAATCAGATGAGGCTATTTGAATGCATAAAGATACCGTTGTCGCGGTAGTTTCGGTCGCCATTCTTGGCATGCTTTTCCTCGCTGGCACATATGTGTATCGGGGCGCAGCGCCCGGATGCATGTTCTCGAAATTCCAGCATTATGCTTGGTCGTATGATGGCGCCAAACGAACCGGTCGCCGGCTCGATGGCTCTCCCGAGATGTTCATTCAAGAGGCACTGCTGGTGCCAGGCGGCATGCGCGCCGAGACGGCATTTCGACGTGGCGAAACTCTGGTTGCTTGCAAATTGGATCTGAAGTATGCCCATAGACTCGCCTATGTCGAGTTGCGCTCGTCCGACTTTGCCGCCGCTGTGCAAGCCTGGCGAGTCGGCCAGAATCATGCGACCGGCTTCCGGGAAGGCCCATTGAAGCGCTGGGAGAGCGGGGGAAGCCCACGACGAGGATAGAAGATTCTGGTACCCGAACTACGTGTTCGCGGAAGCGCCGGATTGGTTTTCCAAAGAACAGATCAATGAATCCACGTTCGTCGCGTTTTGGCGCGGTGGCCATCTCTTCAAAGGCAAAAGTCCGGACGAATACTATTGGGTGGGATATCTGGACTAGGCGCGTATTGGGATAATGTCGATATTTTCCCGCCAGCCCTCATGATTTGTGATTTGTCGTCGATATAACCTTATGTCAATGTTGCTTCGTCGGTCAGTTCGGCCGGAAGTGTCCAGTTGATAAACAGACTATCCTTTACAAATCGCGAAGATGACCGCCATTTCTCCCATTTCCAGCCGCAACACGGTGCCGGTGCGCAGTCCTGTACCGATTTCTCAACGCAACGATGAGCAGGCCGTCCAGCGCCCGTCCTCGTCGACCATTGTCAGCCTCAGCCCGCAGAGCCTGTCCGCGGCCGCCTCCGGCCGCGCCGCCCTGCATTGGGAATCGGCGGCGCAGGATGGCGTCAGCGCGCTGATGGCCGCCAATGTCGCCGCGCGCTCGGCGGCCGGCCGTTTCAGCGGACTGGGCGCGGCCTTGCTGACCCAGTTCAGGGGCGAGGCCGGCAACGTTTCCCAATCGGTCCAGCTGGCCCCGTCCGCAACGCTAGCCTCGCCTTACGGCATCGCGGCCGCGCCGCCATTCTTGCATGGCCTAGGCAACGACAAGATTTCGCTCAGCATCACCACCAAAAGCGGGGTCGAAGTCACCTTGTCGCTGGATAACACCGACGATGGCCTGGCGGTGCGCATGAGCAGCAGCGCGGAACTGAGCGATGCCGAGCGCAGCGCGCTGGCCGGCCTGGCCGGCGGTTTCCAGGACGCCATCGACGGCATGACGCAGGAGCCGCCCTCGGTCAGGCTGCAGGGCTTGACGCAATTCGATCCGGCCGTGCTGGCCTCGGTCGACCTGCGCGCCACCATCAAACTGGCCGGCGACCCCGAAGCGACCCAGGCGCTGAGCTTCCGCGCCGACGCCGCGCAGCGCACGGTCAGCCTGAGCGGACCGTCCGGCACGGCCTCTGTCAGCGTCGATACCGGCAATCTGGCGGGCCTGGGCAGCCCGGAACAGCAGGCCAGGGCGCTGGCCAGCAATCTCAAGCAATTCGACCAGGCGGCATCGCGCGGCCGGGCCGATGCCGGACTGATGACGATGTTCAAGGAAGCCTTTACCGGCCTGAACAGCAATGTCGGGAGCGCGCAGCCCCGCAGCGGCGTGGCCACGGGTGGCAAGTGGGAGCTGGCGGCCGCCGACCACGCCGTGCTGAGCGGGCTGGCCGACTTCAGCGCCTCGATCAGCCAGGTGAGCACTGCGATCAACCCGATGCGCTCGAGCGAACTGGACAGCTTCGCCTACGAGGTGTCGCAAAGCACCAATGTGGGCGGGCGCAGCCAGGGCGAGCGCACCGTCTCGCAACAGCAGAAGTCCGAGCTGAACGCGAGTTTCCATACGCCGAGCACGCCCGGCACCACGCTCAAACTGGACCACACCCAAGAATCGCAGAACTACGATTATCATCAGATCAAGGACGCGGCCAGCAGCGACATGAACCTGGCGTACAGCGACGGACACCTGGTCAAGGCCACGCTCAATCAGTCCGCCAGCCAGTCGGCCCGGGTGCTGAGCTATGCGATGGGCAAGCTGGTGTCCGATATTTTCAGCCCGGGTCAGCAATCGTTCCAGCGCGACCTGCTGGCGGCGCTGGCACCGTACCTCACCGGTCACACAAGTTTGTCGGAGGAACAGAAAGAACACCAGCGCCAGCAATCGTTGACCAGCCTCGGCGAACAGGTCTTGCTCAAGAGTTATCCGTAGCCCTTGACGCCGCATGAATGCCCCGGCGCTTCGCGGCGCCGGACCCGCTCGATGCGCTTTGTTGCGCATTCTGGAGCGAACTCTTCCCCAAAACCGTTGATTTAACGGCATACTTAACTCGTCAGCATCGTTCCCCCGCGTCCGACGGCAGCATGGCCGGACGCGCGTGCGCTGGCCGCATCTTCGTATCACGTTTCCCCACCTTACCCGGACTGGAGTGACTCATGAACGCGAACACCGCGGGCGCGCCCGCGCTCAAGCAGGCTTTAAGCACCTTTCAATTGTGGGGCATTGCGGTCGGGTTGGTCATTTCTGGCGAGTATTTCGGCTGGAGCTACGGCTGGGCCTCGGCCGGCACCCTCGGTTTCGCCGTGACGGCCATCTTCATCGCTGCCATGTACACCACCTTCATCTTCAGCTTCACCGAGCTGACCACCTCGATCCCCCATGCCGGCGGGCCGTTTGCCTACAGCAAGCGCGCCTTCGGGCCGGTCGGCGGCTACATTGCCGGGGCCGCCACGCTGATCGAATTCGTGTTCGCCCCGCCCGCCATCGCCCTGGCCATCGGCGCCTATCTGAACGTGCAGTTTCCGGCGCTCGATCCCAAGCTGGTGGCGGTCGGCGCGTATGTGATTTTCATGACCATGAACATCATCGGCGTGCAGGTGGCGGCCACGCTGGAGCTGATGCTGGCGCTGCTGGCGATCTTCGAGTTGCTGGTGTTTATGGGCGTGGTGGCACCGGGATTTTCGCTTGTCAACTTCACCAAGGGCGGCTGGGCCGGGCAGGATAGCTTCAGCATGGCTGCCGTTCCCGGCATGTTCGCCGCCATTCCGTTTGCGATCTGGTTTTTCCTCGCCATCGAGGGCGTGGCGATGGCCGCCGAAGAGGCCAAGGACCCGCGCCGCTCGATTCCCATCGCGTATGTGAGCGGCATCCTGACACTGGTGGCGCTGGCCATGGGCGTGATGCTGTTCGCGGGCGGGGCGGGGGACTGGACCAAGCTGTCCAATATCAACGATCCACTGCCGCAGGCGATGAAGATGATCGTTGGCGGCAGCAGCGGCTGGCTGCATATGCTGGTGTGGCTGGGCTTGTTCGGCCTGATTGCCTCGTTTCACGGCATTATCTTCGGCTATTCGCGCCAGATCTTTGCGCTTGCCCGCGAAGGGTATCTGCCGCACTATTTCGCCAGGATTCATCCGCGCTTCAAGACCCCGCACCGGGCCGTGCTGGCCGGCGGGGTGGTCGGGATCGCCGCAATCTACAGCGACGAGCTGATCAAGATCGGCGGCCAGACCCTGACGGCCAATATCGTCACCATGTCGGTGTTCGGGGCGATCACGATGTATATCGTCAGCATGCTGGCGCTGTTCAAGCTGCGCCGCAGCGAGCCGCAGATGGTACGGCCGTTCAGCGCGCCGCTGTATCCGTTCTTCCCGCTGTTCGCCTTGCTGGGCGCGCTGGTCTGCCTGGGGACGATGGTGTACTACAACTTCGTCATGTCGCTGGTGTTCGCCGGCTTGATGCTGGCCGGCTACGGGGTGTTCCTGATGACGGCGGGACGGCGCGCGGCGTTGGCGCCGCAGCAGGTGGAGAATGCCTGAACGGCTTCAACTGGGCTCAGGCAGCATGGTAAAACTTGCAAGCGCATCGGCATGGCGCCGATAGAAGGTTCCCACCCAAGAGATAGATCATGGCAAGTTTAGAGCATGTATTCGGAGAAGCGCGCAGTGCGCTTGAAGCGCTTCATCCCGACTTGCCGAAGCGATTGAGTGAGCCGGCGAGCGCGGCTCAAATAGCATCATTTGAGCATGAGACCGGCATTCGGCTTCCCGATCCGGTTCGTCTTTTGTATCGCCAAGCGGATGGTTGCAATCAAGGCGACGGAATTTTTGGCGGTTGGGAATGGATAGGAACCGAGTTCCTCGGCGACCATTTGGCGGAACTACAGATGTCCCTCGAATCCGACCGTCCCGACGAAGCCGAAGCAATGACACTCGTTCCCTTGTTCTACGCCAACGGCGACTATCTCTGCATTCGCCACAAGGAAGATTCGGGCACGCTTTACTATGTTCCGCACGACGCTCCGACGGTCGAGTCTGTTGCCGGGACTCTTGTGGAGTTTCTGGAGCAATTCGTAGCGCGTATCGCTGCCGGCGCATTAGTCCTTAATCAATTCACCACACCCCTGGGCATCCATTTTTCGGTGAATCCGCCGAACCGGGAGTATTGGCCACCCGACTTCGAATAGCTATAGCGGCTCGCGTTTGAAAACGGCCGTGCTCGCAATCCACGCCGTTTTCGGATCACAATATCTGCGAGCGAAAGATCGTCCGCGCTCACGCCATCTGCAAATGAGCTTGCAATCGGCGGCGTCGGCTTGCATCCCATGCCGGCCGGCTCACATTAGTTGCGCTTGACTAGACCGGCAATCCGCCCGCCAGCATCAGATGAAAAATTGAGTCACCGAGCGGGACCGTGCGAGGACCTATGTCGCCACACAACAGCGTCGTTTCCCCAAAACTTTGGCATGATACATCGCTTGATCGGCCTTTTTGAGCAAGGTATCAGTACTGGTCGCTGAGGCCGGAAAAGCCGCAACGCCCACACTGGCTGAAACCGTGGCGGTGATGCCATCAATCGGATACGGTTCCGATACAATCTCTATCAGCCGCTGTGCAAACGCTGCACCTTGTTCCAGATCGGATTCCAGCAAGGCAATCGCAAATTCGTCGCCGCCCAGTCGCGCACAGAAATCAGACTCCCGCACGGCATCTGTGATCCTGATGGACACCGTTTTCAACAATTGGTCTCCCACAGCATGACCGAAGGTATCGTTCACGGCCTTAAAACCATCCAAATCGATAAATAGTATCGCCAGTCCTGTCTTGTTTCGCAGGCACAGCGCCAAGTGCTGATTGACCACGAGGTGGAATGACGAACGATTGGCCAAACCGGTCAATCCATCGTGCTGCGCTTCATGCTTGGCATGCTGTAGCGACTTCGCAGTGTCCTGCAAGGCCCGCCCCATCGCGTTAGCCTCTTCAAAGTACAACGGCGCAATGACGATTGCAGTTTCACCGAGCGCCAGTGCAATGGCTGGTTTGGTCAACGCAACTATGGACGTGGCCACGCGCCCCCCAATAAACCATGCCAGAGCGATCCCCAGGCCCAACGCGGCAAAGGTTGCCACAATCAACTGGGTCAAAGTTTCGCGCAGCCCTAAGGTTAGTTGCTCCAATGGCATGCCCAGCACAACCGACCACCTGCTCACTTGCGAGCGGCTATATACCGTAATTACGGGAATGCCATCCAGCGTCTTGGTCTTAAAACTATCTTCGTCGGCATTGGCCATGCGTTGCAACAGATCTGGGTTGACTTTTTTTCCCAGAAATTTCACCAAATCATGCGTTCGCACCACTACCGCGCCGGTACTGTCCACAATGGAAGCCCGCCACGTTGGGGGCAGCTTTTGCTCCGTCAGCACCGGGGCGAGCTGGGTCGGCGGCGCCGTAGCATTGAGCAGATACAGGAACGCGCCGTCGCGCTTGACGGGAACGGCAACGGTATAGATGAAGCGACCAACCACCGGACCTATGTAAAGATCGGAAACACCTGGCTTGCCGGTTTTTATGATGCGTTTCAGCAACGGTGCAGTAGTAAGCTTGGGCAATGGTTCGCCAAACGGCCGCCGTGTAGACAGAAGCAATTGCCCGCTAGCATCCACGACCACGATGCTGTCAGCTTGCATGTTCTTCACTGCACCCAGCGCCCTCGAATGGAAGCCCTTGAGGTCACCAGTCGCCAGTCGGTGAGAGGTGGCAAGTGCTTCCAGCGCGGCCTGGGTACGGCCAAAATCCCGGTCGATAGCGGACACCATGGCGCGCGCCTGGCTTATGGCGTTGCTGATGAGCTGCGCTTGCTCGCGCTCATAAAACTCAAAAATTAGAAGCGCTGCGACAACAGCGATGGGCAGCACGCAGCCCAGCACCAAAGTGACCAGACGAGTGCGAATGCTTGGGCTCTTCATGGCGCGGGAGCGAATGGTGAGTCCTCTGGCGCCAGGCCGATCACAGTCCGTATCTCGTCGTGGGCGGCGCGGACACCGTCCCGTGTTTGATCGAGCAGGCCGGCCATTGCCGGGATCTTAACATCCTGATGCACACGCTTGTAGTCTCGCCCAAGCGCTCGGGCGAGTTCGGCAACCGTTGCTGCGGGTCTACTCCGGACATGGCGCAGTAACTCGAGGCGCTTCCCGGTAAGCGTTCGGGAAAGCCCGTCCCAGCTTTCGACTGTGACATGGCTTTCCGGTGCGATAGCGCCCACCTCGGCGCGGCGGATCGCATCAAGGACGCACGCTTTCGATGCGGTCCGGTCGTAATTCACATGCAGGTCGGTATCGTTCATGGCTTGTTCCTTGTCCGAGCCACATCAGCAAGGAAATCGTCAATGAGCGCCCCAGTCGAGGAACTGGCTCCTCGCGACCTTTGACGTGGCGATGATCAACCTTTTCGCGTTCGTTGTCGTCCTCAACCAGGCGCCGCCCATCAATGCCGTAAAGCAGTCGGTACTTGACACCGTGACCGCTGAATGGCACTCGCGAAAACACCCTCCATACCACCATCTCCTGGAGTGCTCCATCGTCGAACACGACTCGATTGAAGATTTACCAATTCCGGATCCGTATGGCACATGATGACATAAAAAATGATGCCATAAAACAAAATGGGATCAAGCGCCATAGAGCAACAGCTGTTTCTCTTGGGTATGCCTAAATGAGTCGCTTGAGCGAGACGGTTTTCTTGTCTCAATATCGGCGTCGAATGCGAGCACGCACGGTCACTTTCAAACGCGAGCCGTGACAAATAGCCCGGTTCCGGGCACTGACGATGCGCTCGAACAGGCCTTCGCATCGCGTGCGCAGGCGGGTGCCGCCGTGTTCCAGCTGTTTGATCTTGTTGGCGGCCTTGCTTGCTTGATGTGATGGGCGTTCCGTCCACTGTATCATATTGGTTTTTCGATAAGTCACGCCACGCGCCACTGGAAGCCCATGTATGAAATTCACCTGACCACCGCACCGCTGGCCGGTTCGCAGTGGGCCGGCTTCGCGCGCTTCGCCGCCGCCATCGAAGCCAAACCGATGGTCATCGCACTGGCGCGCGGTAGGCATCCGGTACAGCCGATGCTGTCCTTGTGCCGCGCCGGAACCATCGATCAAGCCATCGCCTTTGCGCAGGCGCTGGCCGTTCAGGCGGCGCAAGCCGGTTTCGCGGTGGTGCGCTGCAAGATCGAGCAGGATGCCTCGCCGGATACGCGGCCTGTGGCGGGCGAGCGCCATCATTACTATGAATGGCACGCCCGCATGGCCGTGCCCGAGCCGATCCGCCTGCGACTGGCGGCGCTGTGCGCGCCCTTCGGTGGCCATTTGTCGAACAACGCCATCCGCGGCGGCGATATCCGCTACGTGACCCTGCGCGAAACCGGCGAGCACGCCGGCTTGCGCTCGCGCGTGGATGAATTGCGCGGAGCGCTTGACGCGCACGGATGGACAATCGAAAAACAGCAGTGGGAACGCGTCGTCTTCGACAGCAATCTCGCACTCGATAAGGGATGGCTGGAGCAGGCATGATGAGAATAACGATGCAAGACATCGCGGACTACGCCGCGCAACGCGATATGAACGAACATGCGGTCCTGCGCCTGGTTGCTGAAGAAGCTTTTCTGCGCCGTGCCGCGATTGTGGACGGTCCGTTCATGCTCAAGGGCAGCTATGTCACCAGCCAGCAGATCGACCAGGCGTGGCGGCGCATGCCCGGCGACCTCGATTGGGTCGGCCTTGGCGCGCTCGATGCGAACGAGCTCACTGCCTGGGCGACGGCCGTCACCGAAACCGATTGCGACGACGGCATTCGTTTCGACAGTTTTTCTAAAAACGCGTTCTGGCGCGACATCGACTACGCGATGGACGACGATTTTCCGACTGTAAATACCAGTCTCGACGCGTGGATAGGCGATCAACACCGTGACGTTGACATCGACGTCAGCTTTGGCCTGCGCCTGGAGCCGCCGCCGCAGTCCTTGCTGTACCAGCCCCGCATGGGCGAGGCGTTCACGGTCAACAAGAGCGTGGCGACCGAACTGCAGATGGCGTGGAAGCTGCATCAATGTATGGTCCGGCCACGCTTCAAGGACATGATGGACATCGTTCTCGTGCTGCGCGCCAATACGGTCGATGCCGCTGTCATCCGGGCGGTCCTGGAAGAAGAGTGCCGGCGCGATAAGACGCCAATGGAGCGCTTCAACTGGCTGCTCGACCAAACCATCGTGCTACACCCGGCGTGGGAGAGGATCAAATGCGGACGTTACAGTATGGCCGACTGTTTTGAAGAGTGGCGTGCGAGCACATCACCGTTTCCCGGCCTGCACCTGGCCGAAGACCGGCTGGAACATGTGTATTGCGGCGGCGCCGAGCTGTTGTGGCCCGACCTCGGCCGGCTTGTCGCGGAATTGTCCACGCTGCTGAAAGGCGCCGGCTTTGCGCCTGTGGCGGCGCCAGCTTATGCGCCGTCGGCCGAGCCGGTCGGCATGTCGGTGCGGCTTGCTCGGGCGGCGCCCCTGAACGCGCCCGCGCCTGACGCGCGCATCGCGCTGGCGGAGGGCTTTCTCAGGCGCGTCGCGATCATCGACGGTCCTTTCATGCTCGAAGGCAGTTATGTGACCCGCCAGCGGATTCATGAAGGCTGGCGCCGCATTCCAAACGGTCTCGACTGGGTGGGCCTCGGGCCGCCCGATGCCGCGCTGCTGACGACCTGGCTGACCGCCATTGCCGACATCGCGCTCGATGACGGCGTGCGCTTTCGTGGTTTTTCCGACGATCCGCTCCGATGCCATATCGACACCGCGTTCGCCGGGGATTTCCCGGCCGCGAAGATTGATCTGGCCGGCTGGACCGGCGCGCAGCGGGTCGAGCACTGCCACCTGAACGTCCGCTTCGGCGTGCAACCCGGGCTAGCCCCGCAGCCGATGCCATACCGGCCGCAGTCCGGCGCGCCATTCATGCTACCAAACTGTGTGGCGGCCGAATTGCAGATTGCATGGAAACTGCATCGCTGCCTGACGCGGCCGAGCTTCAAGGATATGCTGGATTTGTCTCTGTTAATTGGCGACAACAGCGTTGACGAAAAACTGGTCTGGGCCGCGTTGGAGAATGCATGCGGCCATGGGCTGGCGCTGATCAGGCGTTTTGACTGGCTGCTCGATCAGCAGGTCGGCCTGCATCCGCACTGGCGGGGACGGGGCGGCGCGCAGGCATGTTTTTCGGCCTGGGTCGGCCCGGGTTCCGGCACCGGCGTTCCGCAATCGTGCGAACCGGGCCTCGATGAGGTATATAAGGGACGCGATCAGTGGTGGGATTACGACGACTTCATCGGCGATCTGGCGAACAATCTGCAGCGTGCCGGGTTCAAGCACGTACCCGCCTCGGTGATCGGCCTCGGCGGGCTGCGCGGCTGAGCGCGCCTGCGCTTCACTTGCCCTGTTTCAGGGCATTGAGCCGTTTCAGACTGTCCTGCGCGTTCTTCGCTTGCGGGTCGAGCTCGAGCGCGCGCTGGTAGCTGGCGATGGCATCGTCAAGATGGCCGTTCTTTTCATGCGCTTCGCCCAGGCTGTCGAACACATTGCTGCTGGCAGGGTATTGCGTGGCATTGAACTTGAACACCGCCAGGCTTTGTTTCAGCTTGCCCTGCATGAGCATCTCGTAGGCCCAGTTGTTCACGAAGGCTTCATCGAGCCTGAACTGCGGATCGGCGGCGCGCAGTTCCTGGTAGAGCGCGCCGATCTGCTCGTAGCCGCGTTTTTCCAGTGCGGCCACCAGCGCCGGCGGCGCGCTGTGGATGGTCAGCGGGAAGGCGCGGTTCAGGGCGCGCCGGGCGATATCGTCCGAGCCGCTGTGCGAATTGGACATCAGCACCACGCCGCGCCGCGTGTCCGGATCGAAGCCGATATAGGTGCGGTAGCCGGCGGTGCCGCCGTTATGCCAGACGATGTGCGAGCCGAACTTGTCGAGAATATGCCAGCCCAGGCCGATGTATTCGCCCGCCTGCTTGCCAATCGGGTGCTGGCGCTGGTGCGCGGCCTGCATGGCCGGATACAGCGGCGAGGGAATCAGGCCCGCATTGACGCCGACGAACTTGAGCAGGTCGGACGTACTCGAGCGCAGTGCGCCCATGCCGGCCAGCGCCGGCATGTCCCAGTTCCGGGACGCCATGCCGGGCATGCCGTAGCCGGTCGCGAGCCGTTGTTTCAGGTCGGCGCCGAGGGTGATGGCGGTGCTGTCCATGCCCAGCGGCTTGCTGATGCGCTGGCCCACCAGGGTCTCGAAATCGCTTCCCGCGCGCAGGCTCAGGATATGCCCGAGCAGGCCGACGCCGTAATTCGAATAGCCGTACACTTCGCCGCTGGCGCGCGCCGGCTCGTAACTGCCCAGCGCCGCATACAGTTGCGCGACGGTGTAATCGGCGAACGGATTGGCGGGATTGGCCGGCGCCAGGTTCGCTGGCGTACTTGGCAAACCAGACAGTTGCGCCGACAGTTCGCGCAAGGTGATCGGCTTGCCCTTGAACTGCGGCGTCTTGACGCCGGCCGGCAGCCAGGCGCCGATCGGGTCGTCCAGCTTGACGTCGCCGCGCAGCGCCATGTCGCTCAACAGGGTGGCGCTGAACACCTTGGTGATCGAACCGATTTCGTAGACCGTGTCGGCGCCGGCCGGGGCGCCGCCGATGCTCATGGTGCCGTACGAGATCACCCGGCTGCCGCGTGGATCGATCAGGCCGACCACCATGCCGCTGCCTTTTTTATCGATATCGACGCGTGCCTTCATCATGGCCAGGATCTCGGCGTCGCTCGCCGGCACCGGCACCGCCGCCGCGCTGCGGGCGCTGGCGCCGGTGGCCAACAGGGCCAGCACGCAGGAAGCTGCGAGCGCAGGCAGGGTAAATCGTCGTGATGCTGTCATGGTCGTCGAAGAGTGAGCGGCGTGGGGCGGCCGGTGCGCGGCTTGCAGTCTATCAGCAAGGATGGGCTGTCGAATAGAGGGTTGGCCGGGATTCGTGTAAAAATACCCAAATCATCTTGTAACCGATTGAATTTATGAGATAACTTCTGATTCTATCAGCTTGATTGGACAGCGCGATCGTGGCTCAGAATCATGTAGACCTA
>NZ_WHJH01000109.1 GCF_011682145.1 Massilia mucilaginosa | reverse complement strand
GGAGCGGATCTTTCTTCGGGGGTAACAGAAATCAGCGGGGTTGATATTTGGAATGCAATCTTGTGCGTGCGCCATTTTATACGATATTGAACGGCCAACGCGAAAACCGGGTTAGTGATGACGACGGTTTCCTGTTCCAGATAGCGAAGGCTGCATGATCGGCAGTCGTTGACCCAGTTGCGCGTGACCTTGCCGCTTGCGATACCAGTCTGGCTGGCTGTGTTCCACCATCGCGTGATTGCGATCGATGAACTGGCGCATCACGGTGCCCGTGCCATTGCTGACCGTGGCCAGCTTGATGCTTGCATCGTGGTCGTACGAGACCAGCAGTTCAGGATTGGTGTCGATATCGGGCTCGGCCGGCTGCATGGAAATGCTGCGCAGGCGCGGGTAGCCGCGGTGGTCTTCAAACGTCGGCAGGTTGTTGCGACCGGCGCTGTCCTCGACCCGCTCAGGCAGGTAGCGCTAGTTGTGCACGATGCTGGCCCGGTTGCCGTTGGCAACGATCTGGCCCACCAGACGCAAGCGCTTTGCCAAGAGGTAGCGACAATTCTGCATTAATAGCTGTCCACTCGTTGAGATCAAGTTTTCGCAGCAACTCAAGCAACTTTTCAGTGCCATTGAAATGCATGACATCCCAAATTATGTCAGCATCAAATCCATTTTCCGGATCACCTTGCTCTAACAGGTCTCGGATTTCTTTTGAGTTTTTGCCTTGGTAATCGTCTATTTCCGGGTGCGGGCTAATAAGTTCCGCGTCCAACATTGCGCAAATAAGTAAGAGTACGCTTTCACGCCATTCCGAAGGCGTAGCGCCATATTGCCCGCCATACATGCTGGACAACATTGAACTCGGGGAATTGTCATCTAGCCCGAACACAACAATTTGACGTTGCACATCTTTATCGAACTTGATCATACGTGTACTCAGTGCAGTCAGAGAGAGTTGGAAATACTTAATTCGTTTCAATATATACTGCTTGTATGTTGTTATTTGGTATGATCCAGGTAGCGCCAGAGCTTGTTGAAAATCGAGCGTCATTATCTATAATTTCAACCCTTACAAATGGATTTGATTCTGTTGAGATTAGTATCCAATCTAAATAGCCGTCGGTTTTTTTGTAAAAAAAGCCACACGATCCATGAGATGCACCTTCGCCGCCGGCATAGGTTGATCCTGCAATATCGACGGAAAAATTTTTGAAGATGTAAGTTAAATCGGATGTGTCGACTATAACTTTATTATTAAATTCGATCTTATTCCCATTTATTTCAAATCCGATCAATTCGCAAGAATTTATCGCTATGCAATCAGCATAAAAGAATTCTTCCTGATCTATCAGTTTTTTAACATCCACAACGATTTATCCTATTTTCTGATATGCGTTTCTTGCCGTCTACTGTGGCGACTCGTGGATCGTGTACGGATAGGCTGGCTGGGATACCAACCTGCCGCTTCCTTTGCCACATTACCAATCTTCAGGAAAGATTACTATGCAGCTGGCTGGATGGGTTTACCGGCGAATGCTCGCTGTAGCACTTCCAGCATAATCAGTCGGTCGAGCGCGTCGCCATTTTCGTTTATCAGCTCGGCCACATGGCGGGGCATCGTCGTAGCGGTATTCCATCTTCGACCCGCTTTGGCAATTGGCGCTGGTTGTAGGAAATGGTGATCCGGTTGCCGTTGGCGTCGATCTGGCCAACCAGACGGGCGTGTCGAGCAGGGCGAACAGATCGCGCTCCCCTTTGTCGTCACCCAGTTCGAAGCAGCGCTCGTGCGTGCGCACCAAAGTAATTTTCTCGCACGGCGAGTACAGCGATTCGCCAATGTCCGGCAACGAGAAGGTGATCTCGCCTGGAAAGCATCGAAACGTTCACAAAGGCGACTTGGTACTGCCTAGTAGTGTTCAGCCCGTGTTAGTTTGTAGGCACTGACCCCGTGCATGCGTAATTGTCTAAAAATCAGTAAACAGGATTTTCTTCCCCGGATATATATCCTCCCCAACCGTGCAGATGAATTTCATCAACGGTAGCCCACGCTGCATTATCACCAAAAATTGAGTCCCCTAGCTCAAACACACCGAGATCCGGAGCCAATAGGTGAATCGCATTTTCAAGAGTGATATTGTCCGGGCTCGTCCAGATTGACTCACACTCATGACACGCAATTACAATTTTCTTCGAATTATTGAGACGCCGGAACCCCAAGATTCCGGCATTGCATACCGGGCATAATTTATCTAAATACAATATGGGTTTGGCTGCCCCCCATTTGCAAGCTTTTTGCCATACCGTGAAACGATCTGACATCAGGCCGTGGACCATATCTAGTACGTCAAAAATTTTATCTTCTACTGCTTCGGGCACAGCTTCATCTGCGGGTTTCGCTTGATTTATTCGCACGATGTCCATTAAGAAATGTGCTATCTGGGGCGCTCGTACACCCTTGTCCTTAAATGCACCTCGTTATACACAAGTGTTCAGTGCGCCAATTCCCCGTAGCGCGCGTATCGTCTCCACCGCCACGTGAACATCCTTCAGTCCGAGCCAGATCGTCTTGACGCCGGGCTCGCCATCGCTCTTGCGGGCGAGGAAACCGCCGATGCAGGCGATCTGGCGCAGAACGTCGTTCAGGCGCGGCTTCTCCGGCGGAGTCTTTTTGCGCAGCAGGTAGGCTGCTTGAATCTCGTCCGGGTCGAAGAACAGTCCCGCATCCAAGTCCGGACAGGTCCTGCCCAAGCGCATCAGGCGGGCGATGCGCCACGCCACCACCATGAACAGCGCCAAGGCCCGTTCAAGCTGCGTGATCGAGCCCAGTTGCAGCGCCTCGACGCGGCAGGCGTTCTTGAGCACGTCGAACAGCATTTCGATTTCCCAGCGCGCGCGGTACCAGTCGATCAGCTCGACGACCGCCTCGGGCGTGCCGGCCTCGCGGTTGGTCAGCAGGCGCCACTCGATTGGCTTGACGCCGTCCGGCGCGTCGATCTCGCGCGCGATCACGCACGTGGCGAGGACGCTCTTTCCTTTGCCCGCCGGCAGGGCGACCGTGCGTGCCCACAGTTGCTGGCGCACGGTGCGCGCCTTCACTCCATGCCGCGCGGCCATCGCGAACGTCAGCTCGCCGATCGGCGCGCCGGCACCCGTGTGCTGCCACAGCTTCTCGCCGTCGGGCAGGCAGCGGTTGTGCTTGGCGCGCACCAGCCAGTCGGCCGGCGTGGCCAGTTCCTGGGCGCGCAGCATCAGCGGTACCAGATCGGCCTCGCGGTCGGCCACATACACCAGCCGTGTGCCGGGCAACTGCGCCGCCATCTCCGCGATCCGCTCGTATCCCTCGATCCAGCGCAAACTCTCCTTAGGCCCGCCGCGCGCGCCGGATTTGTCCTTCTTTTCGCGTGCCCACATCCACGCGTCGATGATGCCCAGCGGCTCGCGCGCAGGCGTGACCGCGTAGGTCGGGTGCAGGTACATGCCGCGCTGGGCTTCGTAACTCAACGGGCCGAGGCCGAACGCGCCTTGGCCGTTGAAGTCCAGTTCGGTCGTGTCCTGCAGGCACAGCACAACCGGCAGCGCGGCCATGCGTTGCTGCGTCTGCTGCCAGTGCGGCGCAATGATCGCCTGCCAGTCGACGCTGTCGTTGTCGAAAAAGCGATACGCCGCCAACGTCTCGCTCCAGCTTTGGCACGCCTTCGGCACGCTCGCCGTCGGGTCAGCCGCAAATCGCTCCATCAAGATCCTCGCTCGTTTGTTCAGGCGCGCATCGCCCAGGTCGAGTTGTTCAAATTCCGTCTCGGTCCAAGGTGCAGGTGCTGTCGCCAATTCATCCACGCAAAAGACGAGAGTAAACCTGAAACGCGACAAGTTTACAAGAGGCGAGTTAAGTCATTGAATGTAAACAGGACTTCAGAACGGTCGGCACTGCGCGCAAGACTTGTGTATAACGAGGTGCCTTAAATGTTAGCAAAAGATCCCGAATATCCGATAGGGAACTATAACTGTATATATTTTTCAGTAACTCTTCGCACATTGATTGTGCTTCCACTGGTTTACTGCTCTTCATTAGCAAACTCCGCTCAAAAAAGGCCATCTTTGTTGCCTAGTCCCGATTTACCCCTAAATTGAGGGGGAAGTAACGATCGTGTATGCATTTTGATCTCATTTTCCTGGGAATAACGACCAAAGTCCGCGGGTTGATTCTATTGCTGCATTAAAATCGACCACTGGGCACCTCGAAAAACCGCCGCAGCCGTGGCATCATAGCGGCTCCACGTTGCTGACCTAATTTCATGATCAAGACGAGTCTGTTTGCCGACCAAGAGCGCGAAGCTAAGCTGAACAAGCTTGGTGATGCGCTCAAGGTGATGGAGCAGCATGTCGACTTCGTCGCGCTTGCCGATGCGGTTGACGAAGCGGCTCCACGTCCCGGCCGCGAACGCGGCGGGCGTCCTCCGTTCCCGACCGAACTGATGGTTCGGGTCCTGCTGATCCAGCAGTTGTTCAACCTGAGCGACGAACAAATGGAATTCCAGTTGCTCGACCGCCTGAGCTTCCAGCGCTTTGTCGGACTGCGTTCCAGTAGTCAGATACCGGACCGGACAACGATCCGGACGTTCAAGGAGCGCTTGCTCAAGGCCGGTGCCAGCGAGAGTATCTTTGACGCCGTCAAGCGCCAGCTTTCCAGGCATGGCTACATTGCGCGTGGCGGTCAGATGGTCGACGCGAGCATCGTGCAGGCGCCGAAGCAATCGATGAGCAAAGACGAAAAGGCGCTCGTTGGAGAAGGTTCCATGCCAATCGACTGGAAGCCTGCGAAGCGCCGGCAGAAAGACATGGATGCGCGCTGGACCAAGAAGCATGGCAAGTCCTACTTCGGCTACAAGGTATCGGCCAACGCAGACAAACGTTACAAGCTGGTACGCAAGATCAAGGTCAGCACGGCCAGCGAGCATGACACCCTTCATTTCGAGGCGGTGCTCGACCCCGCGAATACCAATCGCGATGTGCTGGCGGATAAGGGCTACGTAGATGGCGCACGCGAGGAGAGGCTGACGCAGCAGGGGTGGCGCATGCATATCCAGCGCAAAGGAAGCAAGGACAAGCCAATTTCGCAGGCCCAAAAGCGGCGCAATACGCGCATCGCCAAGACCCGCGCCCGGATCGAGCATGTATTTGCCGGCGTGGCCGAGATGGGCGGCAAGGGCCTGCGCACGATCGGGCTGGCGCGCGCCACGTTGCAGCTCAATTGGAAGGTCGCTGCTTACAATTTGCGGCGCCTGGTCTACTTGAAGGAGGCCAGGGTCGAGGCGTTCTGACGCCCGCAGTCCGTCCGGACTGCACAAAATG
>NZ_WHJH01000108.1 GCF_011682145.1 Massilia mucilaginosa | reverse complement strand
CTGCACAAAATGAGGTTCAGCGCCCATAAAATGGGCGGGAAGCAGCTCGGTCTGACATCAAAAAACGCATCTGCCGGCATCGCGACCGGCGATTACGCGGGATTTACCGGTAATTCGAGGTGCCCTGAGGTCGATACCGACAAAAGCACGAATCGCCTGGCTGTCGTAGATCGCGTCTTCGATGCCCTCATCCGAAAGGCCGAAGCACTGCTGGGCGACGTACATGCGCAGCATGCGCGCCAGTCCAATCGGCGGGCGACCGGCGCCTTCCACTTTCGGATAGTGCGGCTCGATCAGTTCATGCAATTTCGACCAAGGCGTGACACTGTTGATCTTCGCGAGGAAGCGGTCGCGCCGTGTCAGCTTCTTTTTGGCGGCGTATTCGAGGTCGGAAAAGCTCTTCTGCATGATCAACTGGATAGTGGTCGCGGATGCCGTTATTGTCGCAGTTCTTGCCAGCGGCCGAAACGGGTTCTGCAAGAATTAATCAGCGCTTCCCTAATGTTCAGCCCGTGGTAGTTTGTCGGCACTGACCCCGAGCCCGGTGCTCGCGATCCCATATTTCTCTCGAAAGAGCTTGCAACCACGACGGTATCGGACCCCGTGCCTCGCATAATCAGCGCCGGCTTGTCGAAACAGTTGTAGTTTTATTTTTTTGCTGCCAAGAAATAGCCGTCCATCTAATCAGTGGGATTGGAATCAGGGAATGCTTTTAGCATCAGTTCGCTTTTTATGTCTGGGCAGTCTGCGTACCACCAATATGGTTCATCTTTGTTTGGCTGAACATGTTCATAAATGCCAACCAGTCCGAGCAATTCTATTGGATTATCTGCCTTGAAGATGAAGCCATTTTTTTCGGCGATCCACAAGGCATCATGTGGCCAGCATCCATCTTCATCCAGTTCCCCTTTAATGGAGAGTGAAAAACTTCGATCTCGAAGGATCTTTAAGCAGGTATTCCAAACATTGAAATTAGTTGCTAACATATCATATCCTATTCACGTTCGTTACTTTATTTGCATCTGCTAATATTTGCCTCGGGAATCTGGCCATGTACCAGAACTTCATTGTTTTTCTTCATATCGTTATAAACATTGTTAGCCTTCTTGGCATACTTTGGATCAGCTTTTAACATCTCTTTAACTTGCGCTGCGTCGTAGGTTTTAATTTGTCCAGAAGCTTCTAGCGCTGCAATGTCGGCCTTTGATACTTTTACTATATGTTCGCTAAAATGATCCGCGCCGCGATGTCCAGTTACTCTGTCCTTTGTCCTTTGTTCTGAGAATGAGGTTAGTGTCCGATCTCCGTTTTCCGCAACATGATTAACAATATCGTCTAAAGTTAATTTTGCACTAATTGGTTTGCCAATTGGGCCAATTGCTTTATTGCCTTTATATTTATCGTCACCACGAAACAAATTGGTTGCCAACCCTAATGGATCAATCCATACAATAGGATTGGCAGCATACTGATACATGTTATTGCCGCCACTAAGCCCGATAGGATCAAGCGAGACAAAGCGGCCACAATCGGCATCGTAGTATCGGAAACGATTGTAGTGCAAGCCCGTTTCGGTGTCATGATACTGCCCTTGGAAACGTATGGGCTGAGCTTGCGCTAGTTCACTTTGGATGTAGTTCTGTTCAGTCGATGTTAAATTAACAAAATCCAGTGCGATGTCCGTCCGTCGCAGTACATTGCCCCAAGTTTTGTACGCTACCGCCCAGAAAATTTCGCCATGCTGATCGGTTATTTCGTTGGGCGTGCCCAAGTGATCCGTGTGCATATAGTGCACTGAGCAGTCAGGTGCAAAACTGGCACCCTGCTGAGTGACAGTATCCACTTGCGCCAGCGGCACGAACGAGTGCGAATCATAAATATAGGTGCGCTCCCACTGTCCACGCGACTCACACAGCAGCCGGTTCCCGTCCCACGCAAACCGCGTCGTCCCGAACTCATCTTTTTTGGCAATCCTGCGCCCGAACGGATCATAGACATACTTCACCTTCTGCACAGTTGGCTGCGGCTCCTGCGCATGACGCGTGGTTTTCGACTCGACCAGCTGGTGCGCGGCATTCCACTTCAGGCGCAGGCGCGTGTGCTTGCCCGTCAGCTTTTCAATCAGATTGCCGTGTGAATCGTAGTCGTATCGATTGTCCTCGAATACCTTCACGCGATTGCCTTCGACCCGCCCGGCACTGGCAACTGCTGTATCAAGCAAATTATGCGCAGGATCGAAGTCGAAGCGTTCCGCCATAGTCGGCTGGACAGCCGTCATGATGCGGCCAATGGCATCGTAGCTATAGGTCTTCAGGCCGTTGCGTTTGTCGTCGATCGCCAGCAGGTTGCCGGTCTCATCGTACTCATAGTGGCGCGCGATAACTGGCTCGGTGTTCTGGCCAACCTGCAGTTGCCCGGCAAGCTGTGTCAGTAGCCGTCCTACCGGATCGTACTGAAACTGGCTGGTCAGCGAGCCTTGCGTGCGGCTTACTGCGCGGTGCAGCTTGTCGCGCTCGATGTCGGTGATCACCTCGCCATCGATGTTGATCTGATGCAGGTGTCCGGAGCCATAGTACAGATTGTTGAGTACGCGACCGTCAGGCAATGTTGTTTGGATTCGGTTGCCCAGATCATCGTAAGCATGGCTCAACGTGGTTGTGTGCTCGCGCGTCTCGGTACGCTCGCCTACCAACTGGCCCAGCGCATCGTATTGAAGCGTAACTTCAGCGGCAGAATTTATCGCCTGCGTCATCCTGCCGACCGGGTCATAGGCAAAACGCAGCCGGATTTGTTCAGTGCTCGCTGCGCCATTCGTGCGCGAGATGATTTTTTCAATCAGCTGGCCCGCATTGTCACGCGAATAGTGCGTATCGATGCGCGTGTAGGGAGCGCGTTCGCTACCGCCGTACTCTTCCTTGGCGACTACCAGGCCACTGTTATTGTAATGGTAGCGTGTCAGCGTTGCATCGAAGCAAGTCTCTTCAACTACGCGGTCAAGGGCGTCGTAGACAAAACGATACGCATCACCATTTTCATTGATCAGCTCTACGATCCGGTGTGCATCATCGTAACGGTACTCTAGCGCTCCACCGCGCGCATCGATGCGTCTGACCGGTTTGCCATCAATGTCGAGCACATAGCTGGTGCGATTGCCTGCAGGGTCAAAGCTGGCTACAAGCCGTCCGAGCGCATCGTACTCATAGCGTTCTACTGCGCCGTCAGGTTGGATTGCTGCGGTCAAGTGGCCGAGCCGGTCGTAGCTGTACGACATGACATTACCGGCGGCATCGGTAGTGCGAATCAGTCTGCTCTGATCGTCATAGCTGAAATGTGTTCTGTTGTTCGAGCAATCCGTGTAACTGATCAGTTGCGCGGCGCGGTTGTATTCCAGCCGCTTGACGCCGCCGGCCGCATCCGTCACCTTGACCGGCAAGCCATGTTCATCGTACTGATAGGACGTGCGCTGGCCTAGTGCATCGGTTACGCTTGCCAAGTTGCCGAACTCGTCGTATCGCAGGGCGGTAGTAGCGCCGAGCGCATCGGTAATCAGCGCGGGCTTATTGAAGCGGTTGTCGTAGACGATGCCAGTGCCGTTGCCGTCGGTTTCAATGCGGGTCACGCGGCCACGCTGGTCGTAGCGGTAGCTGACGCTACGCCCGCCCGGATCCGTGATGCCGAGAAGATTACCGTTGCTGTCGAGACGGCGCGTGGTCACGCCACCGGCCGCGTCCACCATGCCGATGAAGCGGCGCTTGGCGTCGAAGCGGTATCGATCTTCGCGCCCCAAGTTGTCGGTGACGACGGTTTCCTGTTCCAGATAGCGAAAGCTCCACGACAAGCCACTATTGGTCCAGTTGCGCATGACCTTGCCGCAAGCGGCGTATTCGTCGTATTCGTAGCGCGACACCACTCCGCCGGGCTGGCTGTGTTCAACCATCACATGATTGCGATAGGCAAACTGACGCGTTACGTCGCCTTTGCCGTTGCTGACCTTGGCCAGGTTGCCGCTTGCATCGTACTCGTACTCGACCAGCAGTTCGGTGTCGCCGTCGGGCTCGGCCGGCTGCATGGCAATGCTGCGCAGGCGCGGGTAGCCCCGGTGGTCTTCGAACGCTAGCAGGTACCCGCGCCCGGCGCTGTCCTCGACCCGTTCAGGCAGCTGGCGCTGGTTGTAGGCAACGGTGATCCGGTTGCCGTTGGCGTCAAGCTGACCTACTAAGCGCGCGATGTTGTTGCTCGTGTCGGACGAGGCGAACAGATCGCGCGCTCCCTTATCGTAGACCAACTCGAAACTGCGGTCCTGCTTGCGCACCAGCGTGATTTTTTCGGACGGTGAATACAGTGATTCGCCGATGCCAGGCAACGAGAAAGTGATTCCGCGTGCGAAGGCGTCGAGCACGACGACGCTGTCGACATTGATCTCGAGCGCAAGCGATAAAGGTGTACTCCAGCCAGAGCCCAGCCAGCCGGCTTGCCGTTGGGCCGAGCTGTAAGCCCGTTGCCAGACCAGCGGCATGGCCGCCGGAAGCGAAAAGTCCAGGTCGATATCGTCCGCGAGGATCTTGCTACCAGAAATAGGATTGACGGGACGGCCGGCCCTCGGAAAAAGTGGGCACTCTATCTCGGCCTGGCCTTCGTTATGGGTCTCTTTTTCCTTGGGCTTAGGAGCATCGGACTTCGCCGGCGCCGGCTTTTCCTGGCTTGGCCCCTTGGCCGGCCCTTGAGCCGCTGCGCGGCTCTTTGGCTTGAGGGCCGGATGGTCTTCAATGATTTTCTGGTTCTTCTTCATCCAGCCAGCAAATCCTTTTCCTAATTTGCTGCCGCCGACTTTTTCAAGCGCAGGAGCCAGACCTTTACGCAGCAACAGCTGCGCAACCGCCGCCATCAGCCCGATAACCAAGATGAATTTGCCTTGTGCAAAACACTCGGTCGCCGCCTTCATGAGCATGGGGTATTGCGCACGTTGGTTGTCCGGTAACATTCCGGCACGGACAGCTAAAGCGAAGCCTTCAATGAGGGGCTTAATAAGTAACGGAACCACACTAACGAAGGCATCTACCAGGTCGGCGAGGCCCATCAGCGTCATGATGGCGCTGCCAATTTGCATGCCAAGTTGAGCGCCGACCACCGCGCCAGGCACTGCGCCGACGCCGCCGGCCAAAGCACCAAGGGCGCCGCCCGCTGTTCCACCCAAGACCGCTCCCCCCCCGAGGTACATGGCAATTTCTTTGCCTGCCTCCATGAGGATGCTTTGGACCATGCTGAAGTCGAGCCCTTGGACCGCGCCTGCTAACATCTCGGCTACGCGGCGGTTTGATGCGTCCAGCGCGTCGTTGACAGCAATAAGGCAATTTCCTCCTGGGAATTGCTGCACCACGCCCCTTACCGTGGGCAATGGATACGATTTGGAAAACTGTTCCAGACGTTTCTCAATATCGTTGACTGCCTTCGCGCCACCCGTCACGTAAGTCCGCTCGAAGTTGCCCAAGGCATTGCGGATCTGCTGGAAATCGATAGGGATGTCAAAAGTGCTCATGGAGCGGATCTTTCTTAGCTCGACTTTGTCCAACTATCTCGCGTAGCAGACGGTTTCTGTCAGGCGCTCAAATAGGGCACGCGGGATTTTCACCATATCGCATTGGCTCCCCGACCCTTTGTAATTCTCTTCACTCCACAGCG
>NZ_WHJH01000107.1 GCF_011682145.1 Massilia mucilaginosa | reverse complement strand
GTGTTTCTTTTTTGTGAACATTTGATAATTTAAGTATTCAACATCGCTTGCGCTCTGTTGGCACCTTCATCAAACGCCCACACTTATCGACTGTTAATTGTTAAAGAACTTGTTCGGTACCGCCTTCTGCCGTTTGCTACGAAGCGTTGTGTTCGTTGCAGCAGAGAGGTGAGATTATGCAGCGTTTCGCATTTTTCGTCAACCTCTTTTTTACTACCGCGCCTCCTTGGAGACGGCCCTGACAGACTGCTAACTACTTGATTTCGTTAACCCTTTCTGCGGGGAGGCGAACTATAGCAAAGCCTCCCCGGAGTAGCAAGGCCTATTCCGATAATGTCGTCACGAAATAGCGGGGATCGGCGCGGATGCGCCCCTGGCTAAACGGCAGCAGAGGCCAGGTCTTCTGCGAATACAAGGACAGCTGGTCGGCATGGTACGGCGACGCCGGATCGACCGACTGCCCATACAGCAGCATCGCCTGCGCGACCGGGCCGGCCTGGTCGAACGTCACCGTTTGCACATAGCTGGTTCCCCATGCAACCTGGCGATAGCCATCTGCCTGCAGCGGTGTCTCCATATGAATCGAGTTATAGGAACCATCGATATCGCCAATCGCTCCATGCAACGGCACCCGCACGCCATTGCGCGTATCGCTCTGGTAGTCGCCCAGGCGCCCGTCCAGCGGCACGTTCAGGGCCTGCATCTGCTGCGCCGCATCCTTCAGCGCCGCCAGCATGGCTGGCCCCGCAGCCGGCGCCAGTCCGCGCGGTGTATTCACCGGGTCGGCCGCATCCAGCGCGACAGCCCATTTGTCCGCGATGAGCGACGCCCGGTTCCAGAACTCGCGAAACAGCACCGCACCACGGCTATCGAGATTGGCGTGCCTGTCCCATGCGCCCAACACGCGGCACGCCTGCGCTACCAATATATCCACGGAGGCGCCGCACAGGGGAAGAAATTCCGGCAGCATCAATTCGGCCGCATACACGCGATTGGCAAAAGCCAGCTCCTGGACGTCGCTCATGTGCAGGCGCGATTTGCTGGCCAGGGCATCCTCGAGCTGCCTGAATCCGATCCGCGTGCGCAGCATCTGGGCCACACCGGTCGCCCCATACAGCGGCGAATAGCCAAACGGCGCCGGACCTGTCAATAAGGCGCGCGGAGTCGACAGCCAGTAACTGTCATTCGAATTGCCGACATAATCGGTGCGCAGCATCCACGGCGCATCGACAGGAAAATGGACGCCCTCCGGCGCGCGCGCATCGTTTCCCCACGCGCACGCGCTGCGCGAGCCGTCGAACATCAGCAGCTGCGGCAGCACCAGACAATCCGACGCGAATTTGTCGGCGCCGACCTTGGGCACCAGGCTGGCATCGGCATACAGCACATTGCCATCGCGGTCAGCGGCCATCGTATTCACCCATGGCAGTCCCACGATCTTGTCGAGCGACGCCTTCATTTCACTCACATTGCGTGCGCTGCCCAATCCGATCCATTGTTCGATCAGCCGCGTATTGTGGCGATTGGCGTCGCCCAGCACGTGCACCGCTGTGGCCGACCAGCTTATGCCGGCGTCCGGCTTGACCAGCACCACGCCTTGCCTGGTGAAATAGAAGGTTTTGCTGCGCCTGGCCATGCTGCCATCCGGCCGCAGGCTGTCGACGCTGACCGTTTTGGACGTCATTTTGGCAGGCACGCCATCGTACAAATAGGTGGTGCCACTCGGATCGCGCGTATCGAGCGCCAGCCTGAAGGTGGTGAAGTGCACCGCGCGGGTGACGGTATGCGTCCACGCCACATCCTTGTTAAAGCCGATCACGATGATCGGAATGCCGCCCAGGATAGCGCCCATGGCATCGTAGCGCCCGGGGATGGTCAGGTGCGCCTGGTAAAAGCGGTCGGTGCTGGTCCAGGGATAATGCGGATTACCGAGCAGGATGCCGCGCCCGCTGGCCGTGGTGTCCTTGCCCAGCGCCAGTCCATTGCTTCCCAATTGTTCCCGGGTCAAACGCTCAAGCCTGCGCTGCAGAAAATCGCTATCGCTGACCGGCACCTGCGCGCCCGTGTCCGCGAGGGCAACGCCGCCGTCGCGCGCGGCATCGACAATCTCCTGTGCGAATACCTGACCCGACGCGTGCAGCGCTTTCTCGGCCAGTACCAGCATCATGTCCTCGTAGCTGATCGGCCTGACCCACGGGGCCTTGTTGCACGCGGCAGGATAGCGCCCGGCGTATTCCTTGAGATAGCGGTTATAGCCGGCCGCGTAACCCGTCAACAAATCGCGCGCTTCCTCGCTGCCGGCGGCATAGCCGGCTTTTAAGCGCTCCGCGTCGAGATAGCCCTTGAAGAAAAAGTCGCTGTCCTCGTTATTGAGGTTCATGAAATCGCTGTTGGCGCCATATTCGCCGTTTGCCGCCGGCGTTGCCGGCTTGTCCGCGCCAAAGAACCGCGAGCGCTCCCCGCGCACCGTCAGGATGGTATCGGCGAACATGCACACATTATCCTGGGCATAGGCATAAGCGAGGCCGTAACCGATACCGCGAAAATCACGCGCGCGGATATGGGCGATGCCGTGCGAGGTGCGCGCCAGCTCGGCGCTCAATTGCGGACGTGCCGCTTTCGGCAGGCCCGGCGCGTCGTCGCTGCGCCCGCAGCCGGCGATGGCAAGCGCGGCCAGGCCTGCCGCCAGTGCGGACAAGGCAAGACGATTGTGGCGAACTAGATCCCTTAACACGCATCTCATGGTGACTCCCTTTCACGGTGCCGGCCAGGATGACCGACAGGCAATCGTACGAATGCCGGCCTTGGCCGTATTGAGAGTAGTCAACAGAAGAAACGCGTGCCGTGCGCGGCGATGCGCACTTGTCGTACGCATCAATCGCGCACTTGCTTAGTACGGACTGGCAGTCGGGCGCACGATGATTTCGCTCACGTCGACGTCGGCCGGCTGGTCGATGGCGAAGCGAATCGCGCTGGCGATGGCCGACGGGGCAATCGCCACGCGCCGGAACGCGCGCATGGCCTCGCGCGCCAGCGGATCGGAAATCGTTTCCGCCAGTTCCGACTCGGTCACGCCCGGCGAGATGACGGTCACCCGAATGTCGCCGCCCACTTCCTGGCGCAAACCTTCCGACAGCGCCCCCACCGCGAACTTGGTCGCGCAGTACACGGCGGCGGTGGGGCTGACGGCATGGCCGCCGATCGACGACAGGTTGATGAACTGGCCCGAGCGCTGCTGCTGCATCACGGGCAAGGCGGCGGCGATGCCGTGCAGAACTCCGCGGATATTGACGTCGATCATGTGATTCCATTCATCGACCTTGAGCGCATCGAGCCTGGACAAAGGCATGACGCCCGCGTTGTTGACGAGCACGTCGACGCGCTTGTACACATCGAGCGCGAAGGCCACGAAGTTGTGCACGTCGTCGAGACGGCGCACATCCATGGCAAAACTTTCGGCGGCGCCACCTTCGCTGCGGATCTCGGCGACCAGGGCGGTCAGACGGTCGGCGCGGCGCGCTCCGAGTACGAGCCGGTATCCGTGGCGTCCGAGCAAGCGCGCGGTGGCCGCGCCGATGCCGCTGCTGGCGCCGGTGATGAGGACAACTTTCTGGTTCGAATTGTGATGGCTGGACATGCGGTTCTCCTTGAAGTGCGGACAGGTGACGCATCTTACAAATCACCGGCAGGCCCGGAAATACACAGGACTCTCGCTTGATTGCCTATTTCTACAAGGCGTGCAAGCGGGCACGATGGGCGATGCCCCGAGGGTCAGGCGCGGCCACTGGCTTGATGTAAAAAAAGAAAGATTCGAGGCTTTCGTTAGGTGTAATATGCGTTGAGGTACACGTCGTTCCCGACAGGCTGCTAGGCAACGGCGGGTACGCATGGCCGCTGCTCACGGCAGCGGGGTACTTATAAGAAAACCGGCGGCATTGCCGGAAGATTGTCTGGGGATGGGAATGGGTTTGACGGCGAACACCACGATCAACTGGCGCACGGGACGCGCGCAGCCGCGATCGTCCGATCATCCCTTGCACATCGATGTGAGGATGTTCTGAGTCAAGCATCCGTCAAGACTTACCTGCCGTGGGTGGTCGCCGCCGCGCTGTTCATGGAGCAGCTCGATGCGACCATCGTCAACACGGCGATCCCGAGCATCGCGGCCAGCCTCGGCGTAAGCCCGCTCAGCCTGAAATCCATCGTGTCCAGCTACATCCTCAGCCTGGCCGTCGGCATTCCGGTCAGCGGATGGATGGCGGACCGCTTCGGCACGCGCCGGGTGTTCGCGGTGGCGATTGTCATCTTCACACTGGCGTCGGTGCTGTGCGGCATGGCGGTGAACGCGCCGATGATGATCGCCGCCCGTTTGCTGCAAGGCCTGGGCGGCGCCATGATGATGCCGGTCGGCCGCCTCGCCATCAT
The DNA here is from genome assembly GCF_011682145.1 of Massilia mucilaginosa. GTDB lineage: Bacteria > Pseudomonadota > Gammaproteobacteria > Burkholderiales > Burkholderiaceae_D > Telluria_A > Telluria_A mucilaginosa. The sequence goes on along the minus strand of NZ_WHJH01000107.1, from coordinate 1,255 downwards.
CCGCACGTTTCCCAAATCCGAATTGCTGGGAGCGATGAATTTCGTGATCATCCCGGCGCTGATCGGCCCGCTCCTGGGACCGACCGTGGGCGGACTGGTGGTGCACTGGGTGTCGTGGCGCTACATCTTCTTTATCAACGTGCCGGTCGGCCTGGTCGCGCTGTTCCTGGTGTTTCGCTATATGCCGGATTACCGGGCGGCGCAGCGGCGCCCGCTCGATGTGGTCGGCCTGATCCTGTTCAGTTCGGGAACCGCCCTGCTGTCATGGTTCCTCGAAATTTTCGGCGAGCATACGATGGCCCCCTTGACCGCCGCGGCAATACTGGCATCGTCGCTCGGCTTGCTGGGCGCGTACGCCCTGTATGCGCGCGGCAGGAAGTTTCCGCTGCTGCGCTTGTCGCTGTTTCACATCCGTACGTTCCGCATTGCCGTGGTTGGCGGCTTTTTGACCCGGCTGGGATTGGGCGGGATGCCGTTTCTGCTGCCATTGCTGTATCAGGTCGGGCTGGGTTTTCCGGCGTGGAAATCCGGCTTGCTGATGATGCCGGCCGCGATCGCGGCAATGGCGATGAAACTGGTGTCGCAACGCCTGCTGCATCGCTTCGGCTATCGCCAGATCCTGGTGGTCAATACGGTCTGCATCGGACTGACGATTGGCCTGTTTGCTTTTGTGGGCGCCGACACGCCGCTGGTCTTGATTGTGATGCTCGGGCTGACGCAGGGGTTTTTCAATTCGCTGCAGTTCTCGTGCATGAATTCACTCGCGTATGCCGATGTCGACGACCAGGATTCGAGCATGGCCAGCACCATATCGAGCTCGTTCCAGCAATTGTCGATGAGTTTCGGGCTGGCGGCCGGGTCGCTGGTGACCGCCTGGTTTCTGGGCGATGTGCCGCAGACCGAGCGCACCATGGTCATCAGCGCGCTGCATCATGGGTTTGCCACGCTGTCGATCATTACCGTGATGTCGTCGCTGACCTTCTGGCGTTTGCGCCAAGACGATGGCGAGAGCATCAGCCGCGGTACGGCGCTCAGGCTTCAGCGATAAGAAACGCGGTTCGATTGCCGTGATGTCCGGGAAAGCGGTCGCGCACTTGCCATGTGGACGGTGCTGACAGACGAAAAAAAGTAAGCGCTCCATGAACCACAGCCTTGTGGCCTAATCCCGATTTCCGCATGCTTGCCGTTTCAATTTTAAGGAGAGCAAGCATGGAAGGTGACACCGAATTCTGGACTTCACACGTCGAGGCGTGTC
>NZ_WHJH01000106.1 GCF_011682145.1 Massilia mucilaginosa | reverse complement strand
CTTGGAGACCTTCGATTCCAGCGCTTCCAGCCGTTCCCACAGTGTCAATACGACGCCCTCAAGCTCGCCGCGCGTAAGGGCGGAGAGGTCGGGAGGAGTGCGTTTTTTTGCCATAACCAGCATGATGCGCCGGCTTGAAAAGGTTTACAACTATTTTGTGAAAAAATCTCGTGCTGAACAGTCACGAAATTCCTAAGTTTTGAATATCCCCAATTCGCGATACCGTGAACGATTGAACATCCTGGCGTTGCACCTTGATTGTATAAAACGTATGCTTAACCAAAATGCAATCCAGTGTTAATTCTACTGATCGTCTTACGATCAAGCTGCTACAGACGACAATTGAAATTATGCCTGAGACGATTAGCGCGGCAGCGCCAAACCACAGTTCCGATTCGCTCGTACGCCGAGATCAGAACACTAACCAAACAAGGTCGGGGCGACTCGGCCTTTTCAATGGGCAAAAAATTAGATGAGGAATCGCGCGATCCGCGAATCAATTTTTCCCATCCGGCAGCGGTGTATCAGTATTTTCTGATGCCCCGTTTTTAGTTGGCAGCGGCGCATCGTAAACGATAGATCCGTCCTGCAGCGCAACCAGGCGGCGGGCAGTTGCAATGGTTTCAAGACGGTGCGCCACAAGAATTCGCGTCATGTTGAGTTCTGCGATTGCGCCACTGACCTCGCTTTCCACTGCCCCATCGAGCGCGCTCGTGGCCTCGTCCATTACCAGGATCTTGGGCCGCTTGTAAAGCGCTCGCGCCAGCAGGACGCGCTGCTTCTGGCCGCCGGACAGGCTGCTGCCCATATCTGCCACGATGGTTTCGTAGCCCATCCGCATGCGGTCGATATCGGCGTCGATCTGCGCAAGCTCCGCGCAGCGCCGAATTCGGTCCATCTCGGGGCGCTCGTCGTAGAAGCAAATGTTTTCCTTAAGCGATCCGGACAGAAGGACATCGTCCTGCATCACTGCCGCCAAGGCGCGGCGGTAGCTGCGCACGCCGAGCTGTGAGATCGGTATTCCTCCATAGCGGATTTCGCCGAACGTCGGTTTCAGGTTGCCCACAATGAGCTTGATCAGCGTTGTTTTGCCGCAACCGGAAGGGCCGGCGATCGCTATCGAATCGCCTGGCTCGATGGTCAGGTCGATGTTGCGCAACACCCACGGTTCGGTGTCGCTGTAGCGATAGCTGACCTTGACCAACTCCAGTTGGGGTACCAACTGGTCGACGTCGCGCCCGTGTTCAACCTCGGGCTCGATCGCCTCCAGCACGATGTCGGCCAGCCGCTCGCAGTGAAGGGAAAGCATTTTGTAATCGATGAACACATTGATCAAGGCGCTCATGCGGGCCGTGAACATGCCGCTGTAGACGGTCAGCGCGATCAACATGCCGACCGTGAACGACCCCTCCATGATCAGGCCAGCACCCAGCCACAGTACTAGTGCCGCCGAGATAGCGCCTATCGTCATGTTGATGTTGGCAAACCATAGGCCCATCACCTGCGTGCGCACGTTACGGTTGATGGTGTCGGTTTTCATCGCCAGCCAGTGCGCACGCCGGTCGAGTTCGCGCCCGAACAGTTTGATTGGGCCAATTGCCCGGATCGTTTCCATCAGACAGGTCTGCTCCTTGGCCGCGAGCGTCAAGCCTTCGAGGTTCGCAGTATGTAGAGGCCGATACGACAGTGCGCGCACTGCCGCATAGAGAAGGACAGTAGCGCCGACCACGCCCGCCAGCAGCGGACTGTACAGGATCATGACGATCATGGTCAGGATTGCCGTTATGCCGTCCAAGACCGCGCCAACGGCACGGGTCGTCAGCAGATCCTGGATCGGGCCGACCGAGCCGAAGCGCGATAGCACATCGCCGAGCTGGCGTGTCTCGAACCAGCTCATAGGAAGACGCACCAAGCGTCCGAATACATCGCCTACCCATTGCAGGTTCAGGTGCGTGGTCAAGTACAGAATGGTGACCCCGCGCATGTGCAACAACGCCCATTGCGTGAGTATAAGCAATAGCAGTCCGAGCATGATCACGTTACGCAAGCTGGCGTCGTTGGACATGAGCACGTCGTCGATCATGAATTGATTCAACCGGGGCATGGCCAGCACCAGTAATTCCACCGCGAGCGAAATAGCGAACAACAACCCAAACGCCTGCCACCAGCCATCGAGCTTGCCCATGAGGGCACGGACTGATACTCTGCGCCGCTCGTCGGCCGGGCTGAAATCGGTGGAGGGGTCGAATTCAAGCGCGCAGCCGGTGAAGTCGCGGCTCACTTCCGCATAGGACAGGTGGCGCACCCCGATTGCCGGGTCGTGAACCACCACTTCCTTGGCCGTGGCGCGACGCAACACGACGAAATGGTTCAGCCCCCAATGCAGAATGGCCGGGGTTTTCAAATGAGGCAATTCCTCAAGAGACAGTGACAGCGCGCGGGTGGACAGGCTGAGCCGCTGCGCGTACTCGGTCAACGTCAGCATGCTGATGCCGCTTAGCGATGTGGGGAAACGCCCGCGCAGGGCCGCCAGATCGGTGCGCAAGCCCAGGTAGGAGGCAACCATCGCCAGGCAAGCTAGGCCGCACTCGGCCACCTCCGCCTGGAGAATCAGCGGCAGGTGGGCGCCGCGAAAGAGTGGTGCGGTGGCCATCTTACTTCTCCAATTTCCAGTTCAGTTGCATAATCACCCGCTTCAGACTTCCTATGGCGCCCAGGACTTCGATAATGTTTTCGTCAGCTATGGACAGTTCGACATCCTGTTTGGGTGAATAAAGCCATAGTTCGGTGACAGGCTTCGGGCGAAACTGAAAACGGTCACCCGTGGGGGAGGGCGAAATATCCGTATAACCAAGCTCAAGAATGGCATTCTTTATATCTGGTATTACCTGCCAAGCTGAGCCACGAGATATGGCTATTGTTATTTTCCCCGGCAATTGCGCACGGAGTTCGCGCACGACAGTAATGACGAAACAAGTAAAGATAAGCAATCTGATTTGTAAGCCCACGGACTTAGGCAGCACTACGCTACAAACGATCACTACGCCCGCGGTCAGTGCTAAAGTTAATAAAGATTGCCTAGCGGATTGAAACGGCCATAAGTTGCGCCAAAAACTGTGTGCACGTTGCGTAGCAAAAAAGAAAAACTGAGGCGGCGTTGCCGCTTCAACACTTGCAGAATGATCAAGCGAAATCGACATAACGTACTCCTTAATGCAGCCGCAATAACTTATTGCGGCCGCATGATTACTAAGTTAAGCCATCATCTGCATCACACGGCCACCTGCAGGGCCGGTGAAGGATATACCGTCGTCGTCTGGCGCCATTGCTGGGATCTGGTGCCGTACGCCATTCCTGTCGATGAACCCCTTTTGGTCGTTCTTAGGATGGTCGCGCTCCATCAGCATGATGCTACCGTAGGCGGCGCCCACCCCAATCGCAATCCCGGCGATCTTGAGTGGACCGGGGAGCTTTGCCGCAAGGCCTGAATTTTGGAGTGCCTTGGTAAGCGCCGCCTCACCGAATGCAGACGCTTCGGAATAGACAACGCCGGAGAGAAGGGCGTCAAATGCTATATGCTATATGCTATATGCTGTATGGAGAGCGTCGGCTCTGCATAGATGCCGATAAGGCTCCCTTCCCACCCTGCCGGCTCCTGACCGACCGATGTATTGGGAGGTGGATTATCAAACACGGGTATCGCGCCGGAAATCTTGACGACAGCCGTGTGTCCACCTTCTACACTGATGGCGGCCAAATCGTATGCATGCCCCCCAACAGCCCCGAAACCACCACCACCGCCGCCACCATCGCCACCACCACCGCCACCACCGCCACCACCGCCCGGAATCGTTTCCCCAGGTGTTGTTTCGGCCTTGCCCCCAACCAGTAGGGCCAGTAGTTCATTGTCTAGTACTTTCATGACTTGCTCCATTTCAATACTTTCACCATGCCCCACGTGTGCATGGCAGTTTCGGCCTTGTTGGAAAACGCGGCGCCAATTCTTCCCATTTCCATCAATTCCGTATGCCTCCGTCTGGAGGCATACGGTCCCTCGCTGCGCTGATGACGGGGTCCACGATCCACTCGATCAGCTTTCGACGATCATGGAAGACGTCGGCTTCGAGCGTCATCCCCGGCTCAAGTGGCCTGCGCTTGCCGTACATCATCATGGAGTTGCTCGACATCGCTACAGTTGCCCGATAGATCGGAATGTCGGCAGCGTTGGGAGTGTCGGGCGCCTTGGTGCCATCATTGATCGGATTCAGCTCCACCTGCTTGACCGTTCCGGCCACCAGGCCGTACTTCTGATAGGGGAAGGCATCGATGCGCATTTGGACCTGCTGGCCCACCGCCACCGACGATTTCGCGTGCGAGGGGATCAGCAGTTTTGCCTCAAGCACGCTTCCCATTGGAAGGATGGTGGCGACCACTGTTCCGGCCTGCACCGATTGCCCAACGTCATAGCCCAACGCAGTGATGGCGCCGGCTGTGGGTGCCGTGACCCGTAGCGTGCGGCGTCCCTCGTGCTCCGCAGCCTCTTGTTCTATATCTGCAAGACTTTGTTCGGCCTCGGTAAAGGCAATCTTTTCCCGCGCGGCGAGTGAGGCTCTTTCGTTCTGTACCTGAAGCAATGAGCTCCGTGCGTTGCCCAAGTTGACCGATAGCGCATTGCGTCTGGCGCGCTCGACGTTCAGCATGTTCTTTTGCTGCGCCAGCCCGGCCACGGATACAAAACCCTGATGGGCAAGTGCGCTGATGCGGTCAACGGAGGCTTGGGCGCTCTTAACAAGTTCGTCCCCAATGCTGATGCCGCCAAGATGCGTGGCTATTTCGGACTTCACCAGGCGCTCTTGGTCGGCCATGGCAGCGGAACGCAGGGCTAATTGCTGCAGCGTTGCTTCGCGTCGCTGTATGATCTGTTCGCGTCGCGTGGCGAGCGAAGCGGCAATGCGGGCATCAATCGAGCCATCTTCGCTAATCCGCTCGGCAGACAGGTCGAACAGCGCCTGCCCAGCCTTGACCGCCTGGCCTTCCTGGACGTGTCGTGCGACAATTCGACCAAACTGAGGCGCAACCGCCTTGATAGCCCCGCCTGCATAAGCCAACTGCCCCGTCACTTTTACCTTGCTGCTGTATTCGCCAAAAGCCAGCAGCAATGCGAGTGCGAGCACGACCGCTGCACCGCAAGCCGCTGCTACCTTCATCGGCAGCGGCCGCGCCACCACTATGGCGCCACCCTTGCGGCTGCGGCTGGCCTCAATAACTTCAACGCGTATTGGCGCAATGTTCAAGCTAGCCTCCAAGTCATTGAAATACGTAAAGTCCATGGCGGTAAAGCCGTGCTGCTCTACTAGCGTTGAGCGGCATAAATATACGATTCCTAATCGTGCGACGCTCGCCCAGTAGCAGCGAAAGTCTCGTTCGCCAGAGTGCGTCGCAGTTAATTAAGTGAACGGGGATATAGACACAGCGGCTCAAAATGAAGTTCAATCTTTTTTCACAGCGTTTCATTGCGGTAAGCCATGTGTGCCAGGCTCATGCGAATATCAAGGCTGTTCAAATCAGTCGATCCCGCGTGAAATTGGTAGGCCAGATTCCAGCAAACCCCTGTGGTTGAGGGATCGGCTTGGAGCGCAAAGAAGTGTCCGCAAAATAGCGATGGCAATCCTTGCGGTGACTGTTCAGCACGAGATTTTTTCACAAAATAGTTGTAAACCTTTTCAAGCCGGCTCATCATGCTGGTTATGGCAAAAAAACGCACTCCTCCCGACCTCTCCGCCCTTACGCGCGGCGAGCTTGAGGGCGTCGTATTGACACTGTGGGAACGGCTGGAAGCGCTGGAATCGAAGGTCTCCAAG
>NZ_WHJH01000105.1 GCF_011682145.1 Massilia mucilaginosa | reverse complement strand
CCTATTGCCCACAATAGGATAATTCGAACCGAGCGGCGTCGAGAGCGACAATTCGGAATTGCGGATGACGTTTATGAAACATCCAGGCTAAGAGCCTGTTTCGGTAGGCCGGGGGAAGCAGGGGCGATGCATGGCGGACGCGGGCAAGGCGCGAGGAGGCCGCATGGCTAGCCATGCAACGACGAACAACGCCGCCCCCGCCCGCCAGGCGCGCCCACTGCGACTCCGGCCTACCGAAACAGGCTCTAAGTCCCCCGCAAGTCCCGCCCGGCTGCTGTTGCCAGCACGCCGGGACCGGCCTGACCGGAGGCGGGCCAGCCAGTGCTGGCCGCGCCCGGCCAACACGGCCACGCAAGCCTGCACCGGTTTCCATTCGGCACGCGCATGATGTTATCATTCCATCAACATCGATTCCATGCCTTCCTATGAAAATCCTGCTCGGCATCGCTGCTGCCTTCCTTCTGTCTGCCTGTTCGCAAAAAATGGAGGTCACTGGCGTCGGCACGCCGCTCGGCAAGAACAAGCTCATCGAGGCCGGAGCGCGCAAGGCTGCGGAGTCGTCCAGCGCGTCAAAAACGGGGCGTTACATCGCCACGCGCCATAAACTCGTGCTCGAGGCGCCCGAAGCCGACCTGCACAAGCACTTCGCGGCCATCCAGGCGGCCTGCGTCAAGTTGGCCTGCGTCGTGCTCAACACCGATCAGTCGCAAACCCGCCGGTACCAGTCGGCCAATGCCACCCTGAGCGCGCGGATTCCTCCGCAAGCGTTCGACAGCTTTCTCAAAACCATGCTGGAGCACGGCAAACTCCTGAAGCACGAGCGCGACAGTGAAGACCTGACCGCCCAAGTCATCGATGTCGAAGCCAAAATCGCCAATCTCACGGCGCTCAAGGCGCGCATCCTCGACCTGCTGGCCAAGCGCACGGGCAATATGGACGAACTGCTGAAGGCGGAAAAACAGCTTTCCGAAACCCAGACCGAACTCGACAGCATCGCCGGCAGGCGCAAGGCACTGGCGAACCAGACCGGCATGACAGAGGTCCAGCTGAACCTGGTAGCCGAATCGCTGCATGCCGAAGAAAACTGGGCGGCGCCCGTGGCGCAGGCGACCAAGGAATCCGGCCATGTGCTCATGTCAAGCCTGGGTGTCCTGATCACCGTCGCCGTTGCCGTGTTGCCGTGGTTGCTGGTGGCGATCCCCCTGTTCCTGTGGCTGCGCAAGCTGTACCGCGCACGCAAGGCGCGCCGCGCTCAGCCGGCGATGTAAAACCCGCGGTCCGAGCGCACCCCGAGGCGCTCGAGCACCTGCGCCGGCGCGATGCCTTGCTCGGCAAAGCGCTGCTGCACGATTTCCTGGGCCACCGCCATCGCGCCGGCCGTCTTCCATTCGACCATGGTCACCACATTAAATTCCCCGGTGCCGCCAAATTGCGTCAACAAGTGCTTCTGGCGCCAGCCGGGCAGACGCTCGAACATTTGCAAAATCTCGCGCATCTGTTCCACGAAGGCCGGCAGCGACGCGGCCGGCACGACGAATTTATCAACGCGAAATACCCCGTCGGACGGGTTCCTGGGCGTGTTCCTTGCCATCTGAAATTCTCCTTTAAAATGCTTGCCTGGGCAGCGAAAGCCAGTCTAAAACATCAAGTTAAGTTGAGGTCAAGGAGTCTTCAGTGGCAGATCAACATCCGGTACGCGAACCCCATCCGGCCTTGTCGGTGGGCGAGGTCGCGCGGCGCAGCGGGGTGGCCGTGTCGACCCTGCATTTCTACGAAACGCGCGGGCTGATCGCCAGCACGCGCAGCGGCGGCAACCAGCGCCGCTACACGCGCGACGTATTGCGCCGCATCGCGTTCATTCGCGTGGCCCAGCGCGTGGGCATCAGCCTGGCCGAGATCGAGGCCGCGCTGGCCACCCTCGGCAGCGGCGCGCCCAGCCGCGACGACTGGGCGCGCCTGTCGGCCGCCTGGCGTCACGATCTCGACCAGCGCATGGCGCAGCTGAAAAAACTGCGCGACACGCTCGACGATTGCATCGGCTGCGGCTGCCTCTCGCTGGAGCGCTGCTGGTTGCGCAATCCGCAGGACAAGCTGGCCGGCAAGGGACCCGGCCCGCACCGGATCTGGATCGGCACCCCGGCGCGCGAGGAAGACGAGGCCAAATAGAGAGACAGCAAGGCCGCCGGGATGTGACGCCGGACAGCTTGCCGCGACGGCGCGGGAACGCAGTGGCCAGCACGCGGTCGAATGATTGAGTATTTACATTTACGGCAACGTTTGTATGTGTATTTAATTAAACAAATCACAACTTTATGTAGCGCTTCCACTATAATATGCATGTTGTCGACATTGTTTTTTGTCCAATCATTTGTACCCGGAGGCTGTCATTCCACCCAACAATCCTACCGTGCACGCGGGCGCGCTCGCCTACCGGCCCGATATCGATGGCATGCGCGCGCTGGCGGTGATCGCCGTGATCGCTTTCCATGCCTGGCCGACCTGGTTCGCCGGCGGCTTCGTGGGGGTCGACATCTTCTTCGTCATCTCGGGCTTCCTGATCACCTCGATCCTCCTGTCGCAGCTGCAAAAGGCCACGTTCAGCATCGCCGATTTCTACGTGCGCCGCATCCGCCGCATTTTCCCGGCCCTGACGGTCGTCATGCTCGCCACCCTCGCCTTCGGCTGGATGACCCTGCTGCAAGGCGAATTCCAGCAGATCGGCAAGCACGCCGTGGCCGGCACCACCTTCGTCTCGAACCTGGTGCTCTGGAACGAGGCCGGCTACTTCGACAACGACGGCATCACCAAGCCCTTCCTGCACCTGTGGTCGCTCGGGGTCGAAGAACAGTTCTACATCCTGTGGCCGCTGATCCTGTGGCTGGTGTTCTCGCGCAAGCTGCGCTTTTTGTGGGTCGCGGGCGTGATCTTCGTGATCTCCATGAGCGCCAACCTGCTGCTGGTGACCGACCATCCGGTGGCAGCCTTCTTTTCGCCGCTCACGCGCTTCTGGGAACTGATGGCCGGCGGCGTGGTCTCGTATCTGCACCTGCACCACGCGCAGCGCTTCACCCGGCATGGCACGGCGCTGTCGCTGGGCGGCGCGGTGCTGCTGGGGCTGGCGTTCTGGCTGACCAACGAGCAATCGCTGTTTCCCGGCTGGTGGGCCATGCTGCCGGTGGGCGGCGCCTGCCTGCTGATCCTGGCCGGCAAGGATGCCGTGCTCAACCGCCTGGTGCTGGGACGGCGCCTGCCCGTCGCGATCGGGCTGATCAGCTATCCCCTGTATCTGTGGCACTGGCCGCTGCTGTCCTACGGGCAGATTATCCATGGCCAGAAGCCGCCGATGCTGGCCAAGGTGGCGCTGATCGTGGCCGGCTTCGTGCTTGCCTGGCTCACCTGGCGCCTGGTCGAAATCCCGCTGCGCGAACGGCGCGACCGTACGCGCGTGACCTGGTCGCTGGGGCTGGGCATGGTCGCCATCGCCGTGTTCGGCCTGGCGATCGGCACCAGCGTGCTGCGCGAACGGATCGACACCCATGGCGCCGAGCCCTACCTGGCGGCCCTGAACGACAGCCAGTACCCCGGCCCGACCCTGGCGCCGCTGCGCTACGACGGCGTGGTGTTCCAGAAAGCGGCCAGCCGCGGACCCGGCCTGACCGTGTTCCTGGGCGACTCCGTGATGCAGCAGTACGGCCCGCGCGTCGAACACGCGGTGGCGACCGATCCGGCGCGCTTCAGCTCGGTGATTTTCGCCACCGCCGGTGGCTGCCCGCCGATCGAGCACACGGTGCGCCTGCCGCAGATCCGCTTTCCGCTGTGTCCCAGGACGGTGAAGGCGGCCTACGCGCTGGCCAACAGCGCCGAGGTCGATACGGTGGTGGTGGGCGCGGCCTGGTACGGCTACTTCAACGCCGGCCAGCACGAACTGCTGGTTGCCAGGGACGGCGTGCAGAAAGCCTTTCCGGCCGTCGACGCCCAGGAACTGGCCTACGCATCGCTGCGCGAGAGCCTGGCCACGCTGCGCAAGAACGGCAAGCGCGTGTTCCTGGTGCTGCAGCCGCCGGCCGGCGCCGCCTACGATCCGCAGTCGATGTACACCGGCTCGCGTTTCGGCGCGATCGCCCCGCTGCCGGCGGTGCCCGCCTTCGACCTGGCCGACTATCGCCAGCGCAACGCCACGCCGCTGGCGCGCCTGACCGCGATTGCCGCCGAGACCGGGGCGATCGTCATCGAACCGGCCCAGTCCATGTGCAAGGAGCAGCAGTGCCCGGTGCTCGACGAAAGCGGCGCGCCGCTGTACACCGACACTATCCACATGCGTCCGGCCTACAGCCGGCGCGCCGCCAGCTTCCTCGATCCGACCATGCTGCGCGGGCCGGCCGCCGCAAGCGCGCGGTCGAGCGCGCTGGTCAATCCGCCGGCGCTGTGACGGCCAGGGCGCAGTCCGGCGCCCTGGTCTATCCTTCGGCCGGCGCGCTCGACGCGGGCGGGCCCGCCATCTGCACGCGCCAGCCCTGCAGGCGCCAGGCGGCCCAGGCCGACAGTAGCGCGCCGAGCAGCAGGATCAGGCGCGTATCGAGCAGGGTCAGCACCGATCCGACCAGGGCCATGACGATATTGGCCAGGCAGAACGTGGTCGACAGCAATCCCATCACGGCGCCCTGCCCCAGCGCGCCGAAGCGCTCCGCGCACCAGCCCGGCACGATGGCGTTGTAAAACGCATTCGGAATCCCGAACAGCACGATCGCCGCCAGTCCCAGCCCCACATGGCCGACCGCCACCGCCGCGATCGCCGTGGCGCAGGCGAACGCGCTCCACGCGGCCCGTTGCAGCGGCGCGAAGCGGCTCGGCCGGCCGGCGAACACGGCGGTGAGGGTCATCACCGCGCACAGGCCGGCCGTGACCCAGGCGATGCCGGGCGCGCCATAGCCGGGAAACTCCACCAGCCACAAGGGATAGAACTCGTAGAAGGCGGTCACGCCGCAGGTGTAGGCGAACTGGACGATGAACAACTTGCGCAGGTCGGCGTGGCGCAGCAAATGAAACGCATGCTGGTGGCGCGCCACGTACCACCATGAGGTGGTGGCCAGCGACGGCGTCTCGCGCGGCAGCACCAGCGCCACCAGCACGGTGGTCATGACCAGGGCGCCGGCGGCGATCCAGAACGGCACCGTGATGCCCCACACCACGGTGGCGCCGGCCAGCAGCGGCCCGGCCAGCCAGCCCAGGTAAAAGGCCCCGTTCAGCCACGACAAGGCACGCACGCGCAGGTCGCCTTCGAGGCGGTCGGCCAGCATCGCGCGCACCACCGCGCCGTTGCCTTCCAACAGCCCGGTAGCGAAGCGCGCCACGATAAACAGCGGATACGATTCGAGCAGCAGCGCGGCCGCCGTGAGCATGTGGCCGAGGGCGGCGCCGATGGTGGTCAGCATCAGCAGCGGGCGGCGGCCGTAGCGGTCCGACAGCGGGCCGAGCAAGGTATTACCGATCAACAAGCCGAGCGGATTGATGGTCAGCGCCAGGCCGAACAGCATTTTGGGCGGCAGCCCGAGGAAGGAATTGAGGCCATTGCCCACGCCCGAAGCGAACAGGGGCGGCAGGATCGGATACGGCAGCGACGCCCCGATGGTCGAGAACAGGCCCAGCAGGCAAGCGGCGGCAATGAGGAGTTTGATGTGCATGCGCGGGAACATACCTGCGCACTAGCAATAGGTCAACAACTGGTGCGCCAACAGCTGGTGTCAGGCCTGACACCGGCGGGAATACCGGCGGGAAGGCCGAGGCCGTGTCCGAATGTCAGCGTAGTATTCGGCGGGCCGCCGAAAATCGCGCCGAAGAAACAAATATTGGGTATTTGTGGCAGAGTGGAATGAGGCGCTGCGCAAGACCGATAGAGCAATGGTGCAATTGC
>NZ_WHJH01000104.1 GCF_011682145.1 Massilia mucilaginosa | reverse complement strand
ATCGCGGCAACGTGCTTCTCCCAAAAAACGGTCGTGTTTTCCATGCTTGCTCCGGTATCAAATCGAAGTAGCAAGAATGCGGAAATTCGGATTAGCCAGCAAGTCTGGGGTTTATGGAGCGCTTACCTTTGCAGCACGCTTTTGGGACTATTGAAATAGTGCGCAAGTATCTGATTTCCCCATGCACAATTGCCATCATCAGCGGCGACCTTGAGCTCTATGACGATGTCATCTGGCGTGATTTTCACGGTCGTCTCTGCGACCGCAGCTATGCCGAATCAGACCTAGCAGTTCTGCGTGCAAAAAAATTGAGCGGTGAGTATCAGCGTAAGATTTTGCCATTACCTCGACGGATCGAGGTGCCGCGGCTCGTGGCCTACTTGAACGACGAGACCGTAACTTTGTCAGACGGGGGCAAGTCCGTCATTTCGTTCCCGTTATTCCAGCTTTGGTTAGAAGCCGTTCTCAACGAACGCATAAATGGCGCAGAAAATAGCTTCTTGTTCTTACCCATCGACACCGTCCGCGAGTTTGCGCAACTCGTTTCGCACTTGTATCCTTTGCTGTCCACTCTTGGAAAGACGATCGACGGAGAGTTGGATCGGTTCCGTCTGCGACGTCGAATATTCATGCGCGAAGAAATCGCAAACGCCATCGAGGCGTTTGCGAAGAACTACGCGTCCACCCGTGGGCAGTCTGCTAAGAGCGCGCGAGAGAAGGACCGCAAAGCGGCTTACGATACGCTGCAAGCGAGGGTAAAACCTGCGACACCTGGCGTCGCCCCACCCTTCGCGAAACTGGCGATTGAATGGCAAGACCTCCTGCTGACATACTTCCAACATCACGAGCGCGGCGGGCCGATTTTCTTGGCCTTGAAGGCGAACCAGCATTTCCGCAAATGCATGAACAATCCTGCCGAGCGCACAGCGTCGGTGTTTGATACCGATCTTTTCTCGCCCCGCGCACACGAAAAATACTATCAGTTTTCCCAGTCTGAGGAGATCAAAGACGAGTGGCAGAACCACCTAAGCGAGCGGATTCCTAACGGATTTTTCAAGAACTTGCCGAAGTCAAGCATCTTGCCATATCCCCGGCCCGAGCTTGGTCGTCGGATTACCGATTCAGGTAAGGCAATAGCCGAGAGCGAAACTTTGAAAGGCGACGACGTCGAAGATGCAGAACTCGTCCGCCGATTAATGACTCACTATAATTTCTATACTTCAAGCAGCCGCACTACCCTGACGTTGACCGGTCGAATTCTCGAGTTGCTAGTCACTAGCCTGATACGCGACGTCAGTGTCGACGGCGTGCTGGATTTGATCGACCGACCACCTTTTCATTCGGCGACTGCCATCGCCAGCACGAAGACTTTCGACTTCGACGGCGAGGATGAACCTGGCATCGATGGAGGCGACGAAGACGTCGCCGTAGGTGATACTTTGAGCGATTGGATCGAAAAGATAAATGCTTGGAGAAAGGCAAATCTAGCGGAACTCGAATCGGTGCCGAACGCTTGGCTCATTTATAACGTCGTCAATAAGTACTTCAACCAGGTAAATTTTTTCAATCAAGCAGACGAGCCAACGCCGCACTTTGTGGCAGGAAGTACCAATAAACGCGTCAACCCTGAGGGGACACGACTAGATGTTTTTGGAACGGCACTGCAGGCGTACCGGGCGATCTGGGCGATTTTCGGCAGTTTCGAAAAAGGCCAAGTCTTTGGATTCGATGAAGTAATAGCCTATCGAAATATTGGTAAGGCAGATGCCCGGTTTGAGCAGAACCAGCTGTACCTTCAAAACATCAAACCCTTCCTTCAAAGGGACGCAGCCGCCACCGGCGAAAAGCCATACTTCAATTTTCAAACAGGAGCTTACACTTACTTGCTTGCTAGCCATCCATTGAAAACTAAGCTCGAACAAGTGTATAGGAATATGATGATAGAGGCCGGGGATGCGCCCGCGAAAGCGAGAACCTCCTCGGTCGAAACGAAGCGAGGCGGCGAACAACTCACTTACGAGAAAGCGAATTCAATTCTCAATCCGCTGATCAGGCAGTATTCGCTGAAGGCAAATCAGATTGAGCAAATGGACTTGCCCGCATGCTTGAAGATTTTCGACGAAATCAAGCATGAGCTCGAAGCATTGGGCGCCGAAGATGCGATCCAAATCGCACGTGACATGGAAAAAAAATCTGGTGGCTCGGCTCTAAGCAAACTGCATCGACTGCTTACGCAAATTAAGATATTGCAGGATCTGGGAGCTGGCGAGGCGAGCGCCTGATATGCTCGAACAGTCGCTTCTTGAACTCGCCGTCGCCACGTGTTTTTCCAGTTCGGCGCTGGCTAGTAAGCTGAAATCGACCTTATGTCCAAGCGGACCTTCCACCGGCTTGCCGAACATGAAGAGGTTTCAGGACGATTGCCACAAACTGCTTGAGGGTGCTCTTGAGGCCGACCATCCACGCCGCTTTCGACGAAATGATATTGCTAGCGCTCTGCAGTTGACCTGGCCGCATCATATGATATTGGGCAGCGAGGGGCACATCATGCCGTTTCTCGATCAGCTGTTCGCCCGCCTCTTCGTGGAGAACGGCGACGTAATCCATTATCGTGACGATAAGGTTCAAGACTACGTTCGCCTGAGCGCACGGATCGATCCGGCGCTGCTCGTCGCTTGGCGGCTAGCTCAACGCATCGGCGAAACTCCGACGTTGGCCGCGCACGACCTCGTTCGCCTAGTCTCTGCGCAACAGCCGTTTTTCGGACCGGCGACTGTCGCTGGCCGTGCTAAAGCAGAAAATCATGCTCATATCGGAGGCGCCTATCAAGCTGGCATGGCGCTAATGGCTGGTCTATTGCCCGGCGCTCCTGCGCCGGCTTCCGAAGGGACGTACGAAAGCGAGATTGATTTCTCCAGTCTCATCTATCTTGCCCGAGCCCTATTGCGCGAAGGAGATTTAACGGAACGCGCGCATGCCGACGGTGGCGATACAAAGGCGCTCGACAGGCGCATCCGCAACGCCATCCGCTGCTCGCTCGGCATGCAATCCTCCACTGACGCACCCAGCAACCTGTCATGGGAATGGTTAACGGGTCAGGTTCAAACAGTGCGGGCAGACAATCCACGTTGGTTGCGTCAACAAATTGCTCGCAGCATGGTCGAACTTGATATCGGTCAAGCCTGGCTGTGGTTCCTAATCTGGTTATGGACTCATTATCTCGATCCCCATTGCCATCCCCGCTTGCGAATGGCAATCTTCTTTTTATTCAATGGTTTAATGTGCGCGCGACGTGACCTTGTAATGGACGGTCAAGGCCTGAGCCGCTTTATTGAGTATTACCATCGGAAACGACGCAAGACTCAAGCGGGCTTCGCGCACGTGAGCGCTGCTAAGACGCTGTTCCAAGGAATTGACGACGTGGCTGAGCTGAAAGTTGGCAGCAACGTGTTGACGCCAACCGCGATTGGCGATTGGCTTGGGCATCTCGCGCGAGCCACCGGAGTAATCGCGCCGACCGGCTTGCGCCAACTATCTGCACGGGATGCACAGCGCTATCGCGACATGATGGACAGGTGGCATTTTTGCGTCCATTTTTCACGATCCAAATCAATGCTGCACAATCCGGCAATGGTGTGGGAAAGCGCTGCATCGATTCAAGAATTCAAACATAGCAAAGGCGAATGGGATCGCCCTAGTATGCTGGGCGGTATGAGCGACGGCGAGGAAATGCTCCAGCTAGTTCCTTCGCGCTGGTTGCGCGGCCTTGACGTGGCGGGAGATGAAAATCAGACAAAGACCGAAATTTACGCACCTGCCTTGCGCTGGTTACGTGATGGTTTGAAGAGCAAGGATGAGGGTGAACCCGCGACTGACGGCTTGCACTTAAGCGTCCATGCGGGCGAAGACTACGCACACCCAGTGTCGGGCATGCGCCACGTGGATGAGACGGTCCAATTTTGTGAAATGCGTAGCGGTGACCGGCTGGGTCACGCCTTAGCGCTTGGAATTTCCGTGCGCGCGTGGGCAAGCGCGCACGGCGACATGATCCTGCCGGTCGATGAGCATCTCGATAATCTGGTCTGGGTTTGGCACTATGCGAGCGTCATGAGTGCACGCCTCCCGCTGGCTAGCCAGGTATTGCCGCTGTTTGAGCGTCGGATCCACATAATGTTGCAGTTCGTCCCGTGGGCCCACGGCGCGTGTATGGAACTTCCCGGATCCGCGGCAGCCCCTTGCCAGTCCGCCGCCCGTGTCAACTCAATAACACCAGCCCTACTGTTTAGAGCTTGGCAGTTACGACGCAATTGCTCTTTTCAACTGATCGAATACGAAAATCGGGGCAAGATATTGGATCGAAAAATCGTAATCGCAGTGCCTGATATCGCCTTGTTTTCTGCCCATCCAGCGGCGACGGCCGCAGACGGCTTGGAAGTGGCGAACGCAGTGGGACTGTATCGACAACGGTGGAAGTGGCTGGCGAAGCAGGTCGGTGGCAAAGTACCGCCGGAATCGGGTTGCAGCGCCACGAGCCCTCCACTTCGCAGAGTACGTATCCGTTGTGAACTTAACGACCATGAAAGGTGGGATGCGAAAGCTGATCTTGAAAGTCGCAGTGGCTTGATCGAAGACACAATCTCGGCGCAAGAGCTGGACTTCATCGAAGCCTTACAGGATTGGCTGCTCGACGTTTACGATGAAAAGGGCCTCGTCATTGAAGCCAATCCTACATCCAACGTGTACGTAGCACGGATGAATAGACATGCGGAGCATCCAATTTTCCGTTGGTACCCCCCTGACGAAAGCTGGCTTGAACCGGGTAACCGCTTCAACCGCTTTGGCCTCCGCCGTGGGCCAATCCGCGTGTGTGTCAACACTGACGATGCTGGGATTACGCCAACTACATTGCGCACCGAATTTGCTCTCCTCCGTGCAGCAGCGCTAGAGCACGGCGTCACTCGAACGAATGCCGAGGCTTGGCTGAGTCGCCTGCGTGAGTTCGGCCACGAAGAGTTCCGCCGAAAGCACCGAGCTGTTTGGGTGAGGCGGCTTGCTGGTCGCTGAATCTCTAAGTAAGCCCCTCGGTGTTACGTTCCGCAGTAATTTAGGAGCGGCGTACCACCCTATTCGAGGTTGAACTTTCGAATTTGTCCCGACGTTTTTTCGGAAGGTCTTTTCCGCCGCCGATCATGGGTCGGAAGCATCTTGGTGGCGGCAGATTTGGTTCGGTGGCCGACCGCTCTGGAGGAGCGTCGGGCGAACGCAGGGGTACGCCCTGAACGGGCGACCTCGCATCCGCTCGGCTCGAATCGCCCCTGCCGGATAGGCCACGTTGAAAGCGGCTGGCAGGGGCCATGCTTGATGTTGTGGGCGCGCGCTTAATCGGGAGGGCGGCGTACCCATGGACGATCCGGGTCGTGGTCCCGGCTCTTCGCCGCCAGCTGGCCTGCCTGATGGCGCAGAATTTTGTCCAGATAGCGTACTTCGCAGACGCTGGCCAGTGCAGACAGGACTCCGGTCAGCACCGCTGCAGTCTCGTCCGAGATGTCATCCGGTGCCGGCAATAGAGATTTGTGGCGTGATGTCATCGCAGCTCCTCAATGGCTTGTTGCAGCAGGTCGTCCGGCAAGTGGTTAAAGCCTTTCGGCACGGCCAGCCGCATGGCGGTGTGCAAGATCCTCCCGGCGATGCGCGGTAAGCCCTTCGATGCCTGACGTAACACCTCCATGCCCGAATCGGCCAGCAGGGTATGCTGGCAGCCGGCAGTCTTCAGAGCATGCCCGATCAGTAGGGCGAAGCGCTCGCGCTCGACGACGGGCCGCAACTGCACCCGCGCGGCGATGCGCCCGTGCAGGGCCGCATAGGGTGCGCGCTCAAGCGTTTGCGCAGTAAGCGCTCCATAAACCCCAGACTTGCTGGCTAATCCGAATTTCCGCATTCTTGCTACTTCGATTTGATACCGGAGCAAGCATGGAAAACACGACCGTTT
>NZ_WHJH01000103.1 GCF_011682145.1 Massilia mucilaginosa | reverse complement strand
CGGAGCTGCTCTGAGGTAGAATTCATGTCGGGCAAGGTGGCGTTTTTGTTGATAGCTGTGTTTCTAGATAACTCACATTTTATCAATCACTTACGGCATTCTTGCCCTTTTTTATGCAAAATTCAGGTTAGCTGACCGAGGCCTGGCGCAGGCGGCGTGCCGCCTGACGGCGGTCGTAGCTTTCGATCAGTGCGTTTTGGGAAATTTCATCGCCAATGCCGCGCAGCTTGAGAAAGCGCTGGGCGGCGTCGCTGCCGAAAGCGCGCTGCAAGGCAATCGCTTCGTGCAATTGTGCTGCGGTTTCAAGGTCCTGGCGACGGTCTTCGTGACGGCGGTCTGCATCGTCCATGTTGTTCTCCTGGTTACTGTATTGCATTTATAACACGCAAAGAAAATGCATGCTGATTATGCGCGTACCGAACGCGGGTATTTACATTATCGTCAGGATGCCGTCGAACTTGATGCGGAGCGCATGGACAGGAGATGAAATCAGGGGTGCTGGGCTGTGCGTGCTGTCGGTGCCGCAGTTGCCGCAGTAGTGGCGCCGATGGGGCGTCTGCGCAAAGCTGCCCAGGTCCAGGTGCGGATGGCCGCAGCGCGCACAGCACACACAGCCAAGCGCCTGGCCGCCCGCGCGTGCCGCGCTGTACGCCAGCAGGGCGGGCGGGGTGATATTGACCTGCACGATGCCGGTGCCGGGGAACAGCGCATCCATGGCGCTGGTGCGCAGCGCCACCGCCGCGCAGCGGGCCGTAGCGGGCGCCGTAGCGGACGCCGTTGCGCCGGCAGGCAAGGTGGCGAACTCGATGGTGCCGTCGGGCGCGCCGGCGATCGTCACGCTGGCGCAGGCGGCCAGGTCGATCACGGGTGGATGCAGCGCATAGCCCATCTTCTCCCGATGGCGCGCACAACGTTGCTCGCCGCTCTCTGCCAGCGCCGCCAGGTCCGCCTTCACGCCCCAGTAGGCCTGGTGCGTGCGGCACCACTGGCGTGCGGTGCCGTTGCGGTACTTGCCGGCCGCGACCAGCACGCAGCCGACGATGGCGTCGTCGCCCCGCTCGGCCGGAAAATAGCCGGCGATCCGTCCGCTGGCCACCGCGATGTGGCCGACCGTGGCCGCGTGCGGCCAGCAGATGCCGGCCACGTGCTGCAATGTCAGTGGCCTTGCATCGTCAGTCGGCATGGGCGAGGTACAGGCCGCCTTTGCCGTCCGGCAGCCAGGTTTCGGCGATATCGGAGCTGACATCGAAAAAGCCCACGCCATGCTGGCCGGCGAGGCGGGTCACGGTGGCGTGCGCGTCGTCGATCCGGGTCCAGGGAAAACTCATGTAGATGAAGGCCTTGCCGATCGTGTAGTCGGTGTCGGTCATGTCCTCGTCCGCTTCCTCGTCGTCCTCGTCCTCGTCCTCGTCGCCGCGCTCGTCGAGCGGCATGGCCGGGAAGGTCTGGACGATGTCGGCGTAGAACGCTTGCAAGGCGGCGCTGGCGACGGCGGGGTCGGCGTAGGAATGGTCTTCGTCCAGCTCGGTCTGTTCTTCATGCCAGGCGAGGAAGGGCTCGCGTTTTTTTGGGGCGGCTTCCGCTGCGAAAACCATCAGGTCGTAACTCATGCTTGTGTGCCTTTGTCGGGGTGAAGTGCGCTGGCGCTATTTTAGAGCAAGCATGAGAATCCGAGATTTTTCCCTCTTGCCATTCTGGTAAGATGTTCCCTCTTTAGCAACCCGGTCATTGCGGACCCACCGTTCGCAGGACGCGACAATGACATCCACACCAGCTCAGCCAACCCGCGCGCGGCGCGTTCTGTTCGTTCATCAAAATTTCCCCGGCCAGTTCAAGCGGATTGCCGCGCACCTGGCGCGCGATCCGGCCTACGACGTGCTGGCGATCGGCAAGGAAGGCTGCCCCGGCCTGCCGGACGTGCGCACCCTGACCTACAAGCTGCACCGGGTCCAGGCCAAGGAAACGCACCACTATGCGCGCCCGTTCGAGTCGGGCATCCTGCATGGCCAGGCTTGCCTGCGCGTGCTGCTGGCGTTGAAGGAAAAGGGGTTTGTGCCGGATGTGATCATCGCCCATCCGGGCTGGGGCGACACCATGTTCGTGCGCGAAGCGTTCCCCGATGCGCGGCTGGTGCATTTTTCCGAGTTCTACTATCACACCGACCATGCCGACGTCGGCTTCGATCCCGAGTTCCCCAGCACCATCGACGACCGGGCCCGGGTGCGCGCCAAGAATGCGCTGCAACTGCTCAACCTGGAAGCGTGCGACGTCGCGGTCGCGCCCACCCACTGGCAAAAGAGCCTGCACCCCAAACCCTACCAGGACAAGATCGCGCTGATCCACGAGGGCATCGACACCGCCTACCTGTGCCCGAATCCCGCCGCCTCCTTCACCCTGCCGAATGGCAAAGTGCTGCGCCCGGGCGACCCGGTGCTGACGTACGTGTCGCGCAACCTGGAACCGTACCGCGGCTTTCATACCTTCATGCGCGCGCTGCCGGCCATCCTGGCCGACAATCCCGGCTGCGACATCGTGCTCGCCGGCGGCGACGGCGTGAGCTACGGCGCGCGTCCGGCCGGCGGCAAGAACTGGCGCGAGACCATGCTGGCCGAGGTCGCCATCGATGCCAGCCGCGTGCACTTCCTCGACCGCATCCCGTACGCGCGCTACCGCGACCTGCTGCAGGTATCGGCCGCGCATGTGTACCTGACCTATCCGTTCGTGCTGTCGTGGTCGATGCTCGAAGCGATGGCCTGCGGCTGCCTGCTGATCGGCTCGGACACGGCCCCGGTGACGGAAGTGATCCGCGACGGCGAGAACGGCCTGCTGGTCGATTTTTTCGATACACAGGCGATTGCCGCCACCGTCAGCCGCGCCTTGCGCGAGGGCGCGCGCTTCGCGCCGCTGCGGGCGCGGGCGGTGGAATCGATCAAGGCCGGGTATGCGGTGGAGGAGGGCATCGCCGGCTACCGCCGCCTGATCGACGCCGCGGCGCTGTAGCGTCCGGCCGCCCCCGGCGTCGTTCCGGTTTGCGTGGAAACGGCGCCGGCGGCCAGCTTACGCTGCGGCCAGCACGCGGCCGCTGAAGTTGGTCTCGGCGCACCACAAGGTGCTGGCGCGCGCCAGCAGCACCGCTTCGGCATCGGCCAGCCAGCCGTCGGCATCGGCGATGCGCCACATTGCCTGCATCAACTGGCGGCGCAGGTCGGGATGGCGGATTTCGTCGAGCAAGCCGTCGAGCATGGCGCCGTCGATCCGCACTTCGCCGTGGAATGCCGAGGTCAGCATGTCCTGGCAGAGCTCTTGCAGCAGGCGCTGGAAGGCGTCCTGGTCGAGGTCGATATGTTGCAGGATCTTGCTGCTGTCGAGGGCGGCAAGTTCGCTTTGCGCCAGATTGCCATCGACCACCATTGCCAGGGCAAGAACACGGCCTGCTGCTTGAGGGCTATCTGTTTCGTAACGACGCATGGTGCTACTCCATTTGTGAAAAAAGGGCGTGGAAAAATGTCCACCCAAAAATTATATGGGCGTACGATATAAAGAAAAACTCGATTAATGCTGTCTGAAACATCGATTATTTCGATGTATTCACTCTGTATTGACAGACGCCTGCGTTCCAAACCGAGATTTGCCGGACCGATCTTCCGCCCCACGATAGCTCGCGTAAACCGAATATACTTGGCTGACCTATCGAACAGATCGAGCAATCGCCAGGAGCCGGCCCGTATGTCCAATCTCAACTTCAAGCACTTGCGCTATTTCTGGATGGTCGGCAAGACCGGCAGCATCGCCCGCGCAGCCGAACAACTGCACCTGACGCCGCAGTCGATTTCCGGGCAGCTGAGCGAGTTTGCCGAGACGCTCGGCGTGGAACTGTTTCGCCGCGCCGGACGCAACCTGGAACTGACCGATACCGGGCGCCGCATCCTCAGTTACGCCGAAACCATTTTCAACACCGGCGACGAACTGCTCGACATCGTGCGCGACCAATCGCTCAAGACTGCGGTGGTATTTCGGGTGGGGTGCGCCGATTCGGTGTCCAAGCTGATCGCCTGCCGGCTGGTCGAGCCCGCGCTCAGCCTGGCCGAGCCCTTGCGCCTGATCTGCCGCGAAGGCCGCCTGGCCAGCCTGCTGGCCGACCTCGCGGTGCACCGCCTCGACCTGATCATCGCCGACCGCCCGATGCCGCCGCACCTGAGCGTCAAAGGTTACAACCACTTGCTGGGCGAAAGCGGCTTGAGCGTGTTCGCCACGGCGGCACTGGCGGCCACGCTGAAAGGGACGTTCCCGGCCTGCCTGGACCGCGCCCCCTTGCTGCTGCCGGGGGAGGATTTTGCGATCCACCACAAGCTGCTGCAATGGCTGGCCAACCAGCAGCTGCGCCCGCGCGTCGTTGGCGAGTTCGACGACAGTGCAATGATGAAAGCTTTCGGCCAGTCGGGCGCCGGCGCGTTTTTCGCGCCGACGGTGATCGCGCGCCAGGTGTGCCAGCAGTACGCGGTGGTGGAACTGGGCACGGTGCCGGGACTGGTCGAGCAGGTGTATGCGATCACCACGGAGCGCCGCATGAGCCATCCGGCGACGCTGGCGATCAGCCAGATGGCGCGGCGCGAACTGTTCGTCTGACAGCGCTTACGCGGCAGGGGTATCCGACCCGATTGCGGGACGCGCGCGCCGCTCGGCCCACTTGCGGTTCAAATACAGGCGCACGGGATTTTCGAAGAGATAGAACGAGAGCGCGCCCAGGCCGATCGCGCCCAGCAAACCGGCAAGATGCGAGATCCGGCCCGCACCCACGGCGTAGTAAAACGGTTGCTGCCACAGGTACAGCGAAAACGAGCAGAGGCCGAACCACTGCAGTACCCGCGCCGCCAGCAGTTGGCGGATGATCGGCGGGGTGCGTTCGAGATGGTTGATCGAGTACGCCAGGCACAGCGGCGCGAGCGTGTATTGCAGTTCCTTGTGGGCGTAGGTCGAGTAGCACGCGAGCGCGACCACCAGGGTCAGGACCGGCAGCCAGGGCGAGGTCTGGCGCAGCCATGGCGCCTGCGTGCTGGCTGCCGTGACGCGATAGGCGGCCGCCGCGATCAGGCCGATGGCGGCCGACTCGCTGCGCAGGAACCACGGGGTCGCGCCCGCTGGCGGGTGCCCCGGGTAATACGCGTTAACCGCCAACATCGCGCCGGTGCCGGCGAGCAGGAGGGCGGCGCCGGCGAAGCGGTGGCGCAGGCCGCCGGCGAGCAGGGCGAGCGCCGCCAGGAACATATAGCTGTGCTCCTCCACGTTGAGCGACCACAGATGGCCGACGGGCCAGGTGCGCGCCCAGATGCTGATATCGGCGGGGAAGTAATTGCGCAAAAATGCGAGGGTTGCGATCAGTTCGCCTTGCGGGACCATGAAGCGCACCGGCTGCAGGAAGGCCGCGTAGAGCGCCATCGCGATGACGAACAGCCAGAACGTCGGGAACACCCGGCTCAATCTGCGCACGAAAAAATCTTTCAGCGGCACCTTTTTGATGAACAACAGGTTCCCCATCAAAAAGCCCGACAGCACGAAGAACAGTTGCACGCCGAACTCACCGAGCCAGGAGAGTTCTTGCGTCGATTTGAAGTGCGAAATCAGTACGGCAATGATTGCCAGCCCGCGCCACCCGTCAAGGTAAGGGATATGCCTGGTGGGGCTGCTCATGATGGTTGTCGCCACGTTGTTATCGATCAATCAATCAAGTTACCACATGGCCATTGATACGACAAATGATTCGTGGCGCGCGTTGCGGCTTGTCCGCCTGCCGCTGATTACGTGGGGCAGCGCCGCAGTAGCGACTTGTACGCCGTGGTTGCTGCATCAAGCTGACGCAAAACAGCCATCTAACCTGAATTTTGCATAAAAAAGAGCAAGAATGCCGTAAGTGATTGATAAAATGTGAGTTATCCCTAAAACACAATTTCAACACGAACGCACCTTGCCCGGCATGAATTCTACCTCAGAGCAGCT
>NZ_WHJH01000102.1 GCF_011682145.1 Massilia mucilaginosa | reverse complement strand
ACTGGCGCGTGCGCGGCTGGAAAAAGAACCTGTCGCCGGAGCAGATGCGGGTCAACCTGCAGGTGCGCAGAAGCGCGGCCGACGGCGCTCCTGAAAGCTACCACGTCGACACCCTGGACCTGTACGCGGCGCGCGCGAGGAGCGCGTACATCAAGCAGGCCGCCATCGAGCTTGGCCTGCTTGACGACGTCGTCAAACGCGACATGGGGCATGTGCTGCTCCAACTGGAAACCCTGCAGGACGAGGCGATTCGCGCGTCCATCCAGCCCAAGAACAAGGTGCCGCCGCTGTCGGCCGACGAGGAGGCGGCGGCGCTTGAGCTCCTCAAGTCGCCCGATCTGGTATCTCGCATCGTGCTTGATATGGAGCGCTGCGGCGTGGTGGGCGAGGCGAACAACCTGCTGGCCGGCTACCTGGCGGCCATCTCGCGCAAGCTCGATGCGCCGCTGGCGATCCTGATCCAGTCGTCCAGCGCGGCCGGCAAATCGAGCCTGATGGAGGCGGTGCTGGCCATGGTGCCGGACGAGGAACGGATCCAGTACAGCGCCATGACGGGCCAGAGCCTGTTCTACCTGGGCGAGAACGACATGCAGCACAAGATCCTGGCGATCGCGGAGGAAGAAGGCGTGCGCCAGGCGGCGTATGCCTTAAAGCTGCTGCAGTCGGATGGGGAATTGACGATGGCCTCGACCGGCAAGGACGAGGTGACGGGCAACCTGGTGACCAAGCAGTACCGGGTAAAGGGGCCGGTAATGCTGATGCTGACGACGACCGCCATCGACGTCGACGAGGAACTGATGAACCGCTGCCTGGTGCTGACGGTGAACGAGAGCCGCGAGCAGACGCGCGCCATCCACGCGCGCCAGCGCAGCCGCCAGACCCTGGCCGGCATGCTGGCCCAGAACGACAAACAGGCGATCACCGCGCTGCACAAGAACGCGCAGCGGCTGATTGCGCCGGTGTGCGTGGTCAATCCGTACGCCGACCAGTTGACCTTCCTGGACGACAAGACGCGCATGCGGCGCGACCACATGAAATACCTGACCCTGATCCGGGCCATCACCTTGCTGCACCAGCATCAGCGGGAAGTAAAAACCGTTCAGCACAATGGTCAGACGCTGGCCTACATCGAGGCGACCCGTGAGGACATCGGGCTGGCCAACCGCATCGCGCACGAGGTGCTGGGGCGCACGCTGGACGAACTGCCGCCGCAGACGCGGCGCCTGCTCATGCTGCTGCGTGACTGGGTCGTGGACCGCAGCGCAACCTTGGGCGTGGCGCCGGGCGAGTTCCGCTTTACGCGGCGCGAGGTGCGCGACGAAACCAGCTGGGGCGACACCCAGCTCAAGCTGCACCTGGCGCGCCTGGCCGAACTTGAGTATGTGATGGTGCACCGGCGCGGCGCCACCTTCGAGTACGAGCTGGTGTACGACGGCGGCGACGACGGACGGCACCTGTGCGGCCTGATCGACGTGGCGCGGCTGGACTACGACGGCGAGCGGTCGGGGGTGAAGGGGGAGCGGTCGGCCCACGGTCGGCCCCCGGTCGGGGGGCGGTCGGGGCATGGTCTGAACGAAGAAGGCCATATGGCGAAAGGCGCCGTTGGCGATTCGGCCGGTGATGGTCTGGAAACGCACGTCCAGGCGAACGGCCATGCGCCGTTCGATCCGGTCGTACCTGTTACCGCGTAGCGGAGGCGGCCATGCGCAAGGACGGCAGCAGGCGTTTCAATACGGCAGTCGGCAACCCGAACGATGCGCGCGGGCTGTACGCGGCCATGCGGCGCTATCTGGAGCACCTTGCGGTGCGCGGCTACACCGAGCAGGGCCGCTACAACGCGGAGCGCTACCTGCGCGACTTCATCGCCTGGGCCGACGCCAGGAGCGTGACGCATCCCCGGCATGTGACGCATCCGGTGCTGGAGCGCTACCAGCGCTGGCTGCACCACTACCGCAAGAAGGACGGGGCGCCGCTGTCGGTGGCGAGCCAGCGCGCCAAGCTGGTGCCCTTACGCAGCTTCTTCAAATGGCTGACCAAGAGCGGCGAACTCGATGCGAACCCGGCGTCGGAGCTGGAACTGCCGCGGCGCATCCGCAGATTGCCGGCCTTCGTGCTGTCGGCCGGGGAAGCCGAGCAGGTGCTGGCCGGGGCCGACACGGCCAGCCCGCTCGGGCTGCGCGACCGCGCCATGATGGAGGTGCTGTACTCGACCGGCATGCGGCGCATGGAGCTGGCCAGGCTGGAGCAGGCCGACATCGACTTCGAGCGCGAGGTGGTGCTGATCCGGCTCGGCAAGGGCAACAAGGACCGCCTGATCCCGGTCGGGGCGCGGGCGCTGCACTGGGTGCGGCAGTACCTGGACCTGGCGCGACCGGCGCTGGCGTGGAACGCGCAGGAGCCGACCCTGTTCCTGAGCCTGTACGGAGAAGCGCTCAACCCGACCTGGCTGTCGACGACGGTGGCGCAGTACGTGGACAAGGCGCAGGTGGGCAAGCGCGGCGGCTGCCACCTGTTCCGGCACACGATGGCGACCCTGATGCTCGAAGGCGGGGCCGATATCCGGTTTATACAGGCCATGCTGGGCCACGCCGAGCTGTCGACGACGCAGATCTATACGCAGGTAGCGATCAGGCAGTTGCAGGCGATTCATGCGGCGACCCATCCGGGTGCGGGCTTGCGCAGCCGGGGTGCGCTGCCGGCGGCGCAGGATGTGCAGCCCGGGGGTGATGGTGACGAGGCCGCAGTGCTGCGCGATGCGCTGGACGCCGAGGCGGACGAGGAAGATGGTGCGTAGCGGCTGGACGTTACGCGGTAACGATGCAGGTTCAAGGAGAATGCCATGCCGAAAACAGCAGCGCAGAGACAGGCCGAGTACCGGGCACGCAGGCCGACGGCGGCCGATGGCAACGGCGAGCGCAGGTTGAATACCTGGGTGAGTACGGCGGCGCACCTTGCGCTGGTGCGTATCGCCAATCGTTACGGCGTAACGCAGCGGGAGATGCTGGAGCGGCTCGTGCTTGCCGAGGATGACAGGATACTGGCTGGCATCAAGATGGATACGCCGGAATGGGATGCCTACTTCGGTGCAGGGGGCGTTACGCGGTAACGTTGGCGGGGATACTGTTGGGCTTGGTATGCTTGAACACCCTGGTCAGCCGCTGCGCGGTACTGCCAGCCGCAGGGCGGAGGCAAGAGCCACGCTTGCTGCAAGTTGGGCCAACGAAGCGCGCTCCTGCGTCGCTTGCCGCCGCGCTTCGCCGTCAGCCAGGCTGAACGGCAACGCAAGAGCACAGCCTCTCCGGGGTAAATCGGTCGCTGCGCGCCCGCTTTAACATAACGCGGCATTCTGTTGCAAATCGCCCCGTTCACTACGCTGCGCTGCGTTCCTTGGGGCGATCGCTGCGCTACGCTTCGCGCCCTTCGGGTTGACAGAATAGGCGTTATGTCTGGCGCCCCTGCGCGTCTGCCAGGCCAGCATGTGCGCTTTAAAGCGCAGGGTTCGGTCAGGGTTACGGCGCGCGCGCCCCCGGCGCTTGCAGCCGCGCGCTGCCGTCAGTCAGGTTCAACGCAACCGCAACTTCTACTTCAAAACCAAACCAGCGCAGCGCCCTGCGGGCGCTGCGCGCACTCTGTGACTGCGTAACTGCGTAACTGCGTAACTGCGTAACTGCGTAACTGCGCAGCCAGAAGCGGACGTCATCGCGATCGCGCCGCCAAAAACCTCACGTCGGCGCCAAAAAGTTAAAATAGCGGTAAGTTGAACGAGCTGATCGGCCAGAAAGCCCGTGGTTGACGGGCGCGTGCGTAATGCGTATACGACTTCACGTCGGACCGAATGCATTCGGCAATGCGCTGGGGCAGAGTCTGGTGAATGCTGCTGCTTCCACCAACGTGGATGACAGTTTGTGGAGTAGAGCTGGTGGTAGCAACCCTAGCGGAACGGGTGGGGACGAGGTCGGTTTACCTACACATGAAGAGATTATGAAAGGCGATCACTATGCTTCCTTGGGGGAATATCCGAAACGAAATTGGCCGTCGCGCGCGCATGGCGGCACTTTGGCTCCTAATCCAGGCGGGGCTGATTTCCCAGACGGGGTACTGGATGCAGATGAGGTCTATGTCAAGCAAACGTACACTGGTGTAAATGGCGAAGTTATCCCGGTAGTGCAGACTGATCGCGGCGTTTATGCTTACCCTGGTAATGCGATTCCCCAAGTAACTATTTCGGGGAAAGAGGCTCTGGCAGCTCTTCGCGCGGAAGATGCACGCGCAGCATTGGCTGACTTCAATTCTGATGTTCAAGCGCACAACGACCAGATGGCTGCCGATTGGGGCCAGTCTGAAGGTGGCTGGGCGGATTCTCGCCAACCTGACCGAATTCCACTGACGAATGAGCCACTTGCAAAACTGTCTGAGCCAGCGATGACGAGTTGAGATGAGCGCCTTGGCAGGGCACTTTTTCACAGATTCGGCCAGTGTGACGTTCCGGCCCGCAGCTATTTCTTCATTTCAGCCCATTCGCAGCTGACAGCGCCCATGATTGCGCCGCTTGCGTCACGCAAGCCGTCCCAACCAACACCGATCGTCTGAGCAGCGTTGCCCGGCTATTTAAATAATCGCATCAACTGATCGGCAGTCAATACCAGCAAGCCAAACATCAAATGCGACATCACCTTGTCCGGCCCTCGCACCCGGAGGTTGCGCCCGCCGAATTCATCCTTGAGCCTTGCATTGCTGCGCTCGGCCACGGTGCGCTCCCTGTAGCGCACGGCGTCGGCAGGTTCAAACTCTTCCTTCGGTCCGCCGCGCGCGTTGTGATCGATCAGCGGAACATGGCCCAGACTGCGGCTGTGCTCGTGCAACTCCTTGCTGCAATACGCCGCATCCATCACGTCATACAGGTTCGTCACGCGTGCCGCCGTCATCGTCGCCAGCGGCACGGCCGCCTGGCTGTCATGCACGGAGGCGCTGGTGAGCACGGCACTGACCGGCACACCGCAATCGGCTGTATCGATGTGTAGCTTGTAGCCGTTCCAGCTATTCTTGTAGCCTTGCGCGTTGCACTTCGTGCCGCGGTCGCAAACGCTGGGCAAATCGTGCAGCATTTCCGGCAAGCCCTGCGTACGCTGCTGCCGGATCCTGTTCAGTTTCGGCGCCGCCACCTGGATGCGTTTCTTCCGGCCGCGGCGCGGCTTCTTACTCTTTGGCGGCTTCGGCGCCTGCGCTTTCTTCGCCGGTTTTTCGCGCGCCTCAATTGCCGTGCCATCGCGGCTGATGTGGCCAATCAGCGCGCCGCCCAAATGGTCCTTGACCAGCGCCTCGTGGACACGTTCAGCCAGCTTCGCTTGCGCAAATTCGGCAAAGGCACGCGAAAATGTGGCCTCGTCGGGAACGACCTTGGACATCGAAAATCCGCACAGGCGCTTCAGAGAGCGGTCCATCGAGAGACGCTCAATCAGCGCTCTGGTCGTCGCCAAGCCCAGCACGGCCTTGGCGACGAAGGCATTGGCCAGCGCGCTGCGGTCGTACGGTTTGCGACCGATTCCTTGCCAAGTCTGCACCGCCCATTCTTCGATCCGAACCCAATCGAGAATGTGCACCAGCTTTTCCAACTTCGGCGTCAATGCGCCGCATTCTTGCTTCAGTTCCGGCATCAATTCATGCTGGATTACACGCCAGCGTTGCATGATCAGGTCGCGTCCGATAATATTCATACGGTGGGCGTTTTGATGTTGTCTTCAGAACCAATATCATGCCAGAAATGGGCGCCCACGCCCCTCCATCAGGCCGAGTCCGGCGATCAAATTCACACGCGTGACCAGTTTTGCAAGTGCCTCGAATAGCTATCAGCAAGTAGCCAACGCCAAGCACGTGGTAGATAATCTGTTGTCGCGAG
Source organism: Massilia mucilaginosa (assembly GCF_011682145.1). Lineage (GTDB taxonomy): Bacteria > Pseudomonadota > Gammaproteobacteria > Burkholderiales > Burkholderiaceae_D > Telluria_A > Telluria_A mucilaginosa. The sequence goes on along the minus strand of NZ_WHJH01000102.1, from coordinate 1,574 downwards.
ATGGGTGGTCGGCAGTCGGTGCTGTCGCAAAGGATGCGCTTAATCATACGGGCGGGATGAACGGAATTGGCCGGAATGGGCAATATGGCCCTCGGATTACCAGCACGCCCACACAACGTTCAGATGCTTTGAATACGCTGCTAGCCGTTCCCGGATTTTTCCAGAAGGAACTGGAATTCCTTGGAGTGACTTCGATGGTGCCTCGTGGGGCAAATAGCTCAGCGGTTGTTGGAGGCCGTGCGGCTGCCGTTGAGCATGCAGGTGGCGCCCAGGTTTATGCGACCGGGCCGCAGGTCTATGCTCCTGACCTCGGACATGTCACTGGAAAAGGTGCGGTAGTTCGAAACAGGGCCATTGATTCAATCGTTAAAGAAGATTTCCCGAATCTAAATCTGACTTATACGCCTGAATATAATCCGTTTCTTCGCACGGGCATTGCACAGGAAGGCGCCGGAACTCAAATTGGGAAAACCAACTTTTCGTCGAGGGATTCGCTGCGTGATGTAATTGTCCATGAAGAATTGCATCATAGATGGTGGGAACGAGGAATTTATGATCATCATCCAGTAGGATCCGTAAAAGAAACCAGATTTTATGACACGATTGACCGCTACAAGCGTATGAGAGGCTGGAATGAATAGTGAATTTGATGAGTCGGGAAAACTTCAATACCCGGACCCAATAGCGCTGTCTTGCCCCCGCTGCGGTGCGTTAGGCGCCTTAAAAGTCGGGCAGCTGAATTTTCGCGGGAAATTGAGGTGGTTTGAGTCGGCTAGTTGTGACACATGTGGGCTTAGAAGTGAAGCAGATGGTGTGGGGCTTCCACCTTCAAAAATCCGCGAATTATTAATTGAAAGTGATGGCGAATGGCGCGTTGTAATGAGCGAGGTAAAGTCAAAAGCAAGTGCTGTTAAAGTTCTTCAATCTGCACTTTCATTGGATATGAAAGCTGCGGTTGCGTTATTAAGGACCGAAGCTAAGACGGTCTTCCTAGGGACTAAATCAGAGTCTTTGTGGTTGGCTGAATTGCTGGAGGCAGCTGGCGAACGTCCTATATTGACGAGGGTGTAAACGGGTCTTACGTTCCCGCCGCCGCCGTTCCCGCCGTAGCAGGCAGCAGCACGGGGCAGTGCCGGAAAACGGACACGGACGGAGCAGTAAGTTGCAGAGTTGGCAGTGTCGGCACCAAACGGTTCTGCTCGTATCCTGTTTGTATCCTACTGGTATCCTTGTCGTATGCTGTCCGTATGCTATTCGTATCTCATCCGGGCTGCGGAAAATCTGCTCTGGCGCGACAACCCCAGCAAGATACGGTCATGGGCGGTGTGCGCGGGGAGTCCCCGCCACCCCTTCCAATCCCTCACACATCACGCAACCTCCGGTTTCTGCGGGAACCCGCGCTGCGCCTGGGTTCCCGCGTAATACGGGGTCGCTGCGCTCTGTGTTACGTAAGCGATCCATCAACCCCAGACTGTTCAGGAAGTCACGCCGCTGGTTAAATCGGGGGTATGCAAATCCTTCATATTCCACGGCAGCAGCGCCGCGACGTCATCCACGGTTTTCGCCGCTGGCAA
>NZ_WHJH01000101.1 GCF_011682145.1 Massilia mucilaginosa | reverse complement strand
TCACCAAGCTTGTTCAGCTTGGCTTCGCGCTCTTGGTCGGCAAACAGACTCGTCTTGATCATGAAATTAGGTCAGCAACGTGGAGCCGCTATGATGCCACGGCTGCGGCGGTTTTTCGAGGTGCCCTTCAGTTCCATCCGGAAGGAAGCTTCTGCCTTTGACCCCGGGCGGTAACGTTACCTCATAGGCCCCAGGACCTTTTTTTGCCGTCTCTGCAATAAAGTTTGCTGCTACCCTGTTATCAAGCCATTGTCCAATTTGCTTTCCTTTGTGTCTGGCCCGATCCATAAGCTGAATAGGCTTCAGTTTACTAGTGTGCCTTACGAATGCGTGTCCGTACGTTGGTTCGCTCGCGGGATTTCCCCACTTTAAGTTTTTACACCAGCCCCACGGATCAATCCAATTAGCTGGGTTGGGCGCATATTGATAAAGATTTGTTCCCCCGACAATTCCGATTGGATCTGGATTTATGTATCGTCCAACATCAGGATCATAGTATCGGAAAGTATTGTAGTGCAGTCCAGTTTCTTCGTCAAAGTACTGCCCCTGAAAACGCAGGTTTTGTGCTATTGCGGGTGTTGCTGGCAGGTGAGGTATCTTTTGATTTTCATGGGTCCAGCTTGCCCTCACTGTGTTACCCCACGTTCTATATTCTGACTGCCATACTACGTTACCAGTGGCGGAGGTGAGTTCTTCCGGGATTCCCGACGCATCGTTATGAAAATAATATACCTGCCAGTCCATTGTATCGCGACGGGGTAAGTTCTGATTATCCTGTGCACAGCCATTTGAACGTGCTACGTGGTTGTCGATACGCGCTAGCGGCGCATGGCTCGCGGGTTCGTAAATATAGGTGGCCATCTGGCTGCCTCTGCATTCCTGCAGCATTTGCATACCGTCCCAGAGGAAACAAGTGGTGCCGAACGTATCATGCTTTCTGATCCTCCGGCCAAGTGCGTCGTATTCGAAATAGACGAGCTGCTGTACGCCTCGTCGCATTGTGTCTACTTGACGTAACCTGTTCTCGCCGTCGTAACTGAAGGTCTGCACAGTATGCGCTCCAATCCGTTTTGTTGCGAGTCGCCCATGCACGTCGTATTCAAAGCGTTTGTCTTCAAACACAAGCAGTTGGTTGTATCGGATATGTCCACCGTGCTCACCGTTGTCGACCAGATTTGCCGCAGCATCCCAGTGGAACGTTTCGCTTTGGGCAGAGGCTATTGCACTCTGGACTCTCCCCAAGGGATCGTAGAGGTATTTTGTTTCGCCATTTCGCGAATGTCGCTTATGCGTTAGTTCGCCAGATGCATCGTAATGCCAAGTTTTGTGCAAAACTGGCTCCTGACTTTCCCGGTGTCTCGATTGTTCAAACGTCTTGCGATGATTGATGTCATAGCCAAAGCGTGTCGAGAGATCACCCTGACTACGCGTTATTTCTCGGTGTAGATCGTCGCGTTCAAGGTCGCTAATAATCTCGCCATCAATGTTAATCTGGTGCAGGTGGCCTGAGCCGTAGTACAGGCTGTTGATGGTTCGTCCGTCTGGTAGGGTCGTGGCGCTGCGATTGCCTAGTTCATCGTACTGGTGTGTCAGCGTACCCATATGTCCGGCTTCACTCAGCAATTCTCCACGCTTGCTGTAGTTGAATACCATGTTGTCGTGGACAGTACGCGGACCGCCGTGTTCGGAATACTGCTGCGCTTGCAGTAGTTCACCTATCTGGTTATAGCGATAGGCCGCGCTGCGACCGCGTGCGTGCTTTGCTATCAAGCGGCCCAGCGGGTCGCGTTGCATTGTCAATACAAGGGAATCAGAATGACCAGTTGCATTTGTGATAGCTACCACAAGTCCGCGCGCATCACGCTCTATCCGTTTGACTACGCCATCAAGGCGAATTTCGCCGATAGTATTGTCATTCCGATCATAAATAAACCGGTACGTTTCGCCATTTTCGTTGATCAGGTGCTCAAGACGATGTGCGCCATCATAGACAAAGTCCACAGTGCGACCCAAGGCATTCAGGTGGCGGATCAAGTGGCCGCGCGCATTGCGGAGGTATTTGGTTTGCCGTCCATTGCCGTCGATTGTTGCTTCCAGATACCCACGCAAGTCATAAACGAATTGTTCCACACTACCGTCGGCCTTTGCGATCTCAGTGACTTGTCCCTCGGTATTGACTGAGTACCGAGTAGCGTTTCCCATCGCGTCACGCAGCCCGATGACGGCGCCGCGTTCGTCGTAACTGAGATCAGTGCGCTTGCCTGAACAGTCGGTGTAAGCGGTCATCTGGGCGCGCAGATTCCATTCCATGTGCCTATATCCACCACGCGCATCGCGAATCGTATGGGGCAGGCCGCGACTGTTGTAAAACTGCTCGGTCTCGAATCCTTCCGGATCAGTAATCGTGAGCAAGTTGCCGTGCGCGTCGTATCGATAGGTCCAGCGGTTGCCGGCTGCATCGATCTCGGCGATTGGCAGGTCCATGCTCGTATGCCATTCCGTCTTCTCGATTTGATCGAGCGCATTGACCATGGTCGTCAAATTGCCATGCTCGTCGTACTCCCAGCGCGTCATCGCGCCCAGGGGATCAGTCAGCGACACGAGTTGGCGATTCTCATCCCACTCATAGCGCCATAGGTGGCCTTCCGGGTCGGTGTAGGCGGTCGGCTGCTTGTCATCGCTCCATGTCCAGTGGTACACACGGTTGATCTGGTCGGTTACAGTCGTCTGGCGCCGGGCAAGGTCGTAATGGAACAGATAGGCTTCGCCGTCGTCGGTCCAGTGCTTGATAACACGCGCATCCGTCCCTTCGCCTGTCCACTCGTACTGGCAGCGCAGGCCGCCGGAAATAGCGTGCTCGGTCATCAAGCCATGGCAATAGGCGAACTGGCGATGCGCCTGGCCGCTGCGGTTGATGACTTGTGCCAGTTCGCCATGCGCCGTGTAGCGGTAGCGCACCAAGGCTTCCGCTTGCTCGCCCTCGGCGCCTTTGGTCAGGCGTACTTCAGCCACACGCAAGGGATGAATGGGGTCATATTTGATATCGAGCCGTCGTCCGCAACCGTCGTTGATTTCATGTAGAAGGCCGGCGGTATTGTAGCGGAATGCCTGCCAGTTGCCCTTGCGGTCTTCCAGCCGCTGTAATTTCAGTATGCCGTTAAAGTCGATATCGGGTACCCCGAAGTCGCGGTAAATGCCCGCGACGTCCTGGACCAGATACTGTCCGAGCTGCGTGCAGATCAGGTAGTAGCCTTCGGCTGTGCTGTAGTGGCATTCGCCCGGCCCTACTGGGGGGAACGCCATGCTGCGACCCTGATCGTCGCAGTAGTACAGGGCGCTCACCGCTCCATGTTCGTCGCGCTCCACCGTCAGCTGTACTTCGTGGGCCAAGCTCCAGCCCACGCCAAGAAGGCCGCTCTCGCGCCGGTCATGGCTGCAATAAAAGCGCGCCCATTCAATTGGTAGCGGTCCAGGCAAGATAAAGTCCGGTGTTTCGCGCAGTATCTTTCCCCCCGTGATGACGTTGACCGGGTGACCCATCGTGGTTCTGATGATGTGTCCTACGCCGCTCCCCAGCATTGACACGCCAATATTCATCGCCAGGCACGGCAAGGCCGACTTGAGGGCAGACAGGTTCATCCTGCCTCTGCCGCATACGGCCAGTGCCGCGCCAAGCGCGACGCCGATGGCGGCGACGTACCATGGCCTCTCGTCCTCGATATCGCGTACCTTCTGCGTGCCGCCGCCAATGAATACATCTCTCGAGCCGTCGGCGATCGTACCGCCGCAGGTAGTCATGTCGTCCTTACGAGCTGCCGGATGGTCGTTAATGTAGACATTGCCCGAGCCTTGCGCGATCATCGGCGGCGGTCCTGAACTATGCTTGGCACACTCGATCTTGTCCTCGTCGTCAGGCGATGCCGCACGCGCCGCTGGTAAGGAATTGATGTCCACGTTGCCCGAACCAGTGCTGATCTTTCCTTCAATCGATTTGGGAATGAATACGTCAACGATGTCGCTGATCCCTTCATCTATTTTTTCATTAATTCCGGTCGCCTCCAGCACCAGGCTGATTGCGAAACCGATGGCCAGTAAGGCGACCCAGCCTATGGGACCAGCCATGACCAATCCCACTGCCAGTACGGCGCCGTAGGTAAGCGCTGCGCCGAGCGCACAGCCGACGACCAGCGCGCCACCCATCTTGGCGAGCATGCCCAACGTCGAGGTGTGGGAAATCGGGTCGGTCTTTCGGGCGGCGGCTGGGCACATGGGCAGAGTCTTTAAGATAGGTGGGGAATGAGCGATGCGTTTGCGCTCTGATGTTCGTGCTTAGTCCAGTGAGGTGCTGGCCGGGACAAAGCTGTCCAGCAACTGCTGCGCATACGTTTCCTGTTCCGCGTTGAGCGGCGACGCGCACGTCATGGTCAGCACCAGCAGCGAGCTGCCAGCCAGCCGAATCACGGTCTGGCGCTGGTGCATGGTGGCGCCGTTTTGCTTGAACGAGCTCGCTATTTGCAAGGCCGGCAATTGCGCGCTTCCGACGGTGAGCTCGACGCGCTCCTGCTGCTTGAATCCTTTGACTTGGGACGCGAGGGTGCGCAGCTGGCGCGTCAGGAAGCCGTCCATGTCCTCTCCTTCCTGCACCAAGTCGCGCGTGGCAACCAGGGTCAGGCCGCCAGGGCCGAGATTGAGCGCCAACATATTGACACTACGGTCATGTGCGCTGGCGGGAATGGTAAAGCTGCCTTCGTTGATGTGATAGTTCATGCTGGTCTCGTCGTGGTAGATATGGGCGCCGGCTGGTGGCGCCCGTGTAAAGGTGGGATGGAAGTTACTTGGCAGGCGGAGGCGGAGAAAACTGCGCATCGACATCGGCAATGATCCCGCCTCCGCCTTTCGGCTTGGGCTGGATTGCCGCAGCGCCACCGCCTGGATTGAGGTCGATCTTCTTGCCGTTGATCTGGATCGGACCATTGGAGGTGATATTGATGTTCTCGCCCGTGATGGCGACATTACCCTTCTTGTCCATGTAGAAGACCGCTTTGCCGCAGGTGATCGCGAAGCTGTCCCCCGCCTCGATCATGAAATTTTTTCCGACCAAGGTGCTCTTGTCCCCACCGATCTGCTGGAGGGTGTCAGTCTTGACGGTTTCGATCAGGGTCTTTTTTACCCGGTTGATTTCGTTCTCGCCCACGAATTTGGTGCGGTCAACCCCGACCGAAATGTACTGGTTGTTACCGATACTGACGCTCTGGTCGTTGCCTACGGTGTGGGTTTCGTCGTGGCGCACGGTATAGGTCTGGTCGTTCTTGATCAGACCGTCGAGGTTGCGTTCGGCCTGCATCCACAGCTGCTCGGCGCCCTTTTTATCTTCGAAGCGCATGCCGTTGGCATTGTCCGGGCCTCCCTTGGGCGTGCTGCGCGACAGCACACCGCTCTGGGTTTTGTTGTCGGGCAGCTTCCAGGGAGGCATCGTGTCTTCGTTCGGCACCATGCCTGTTACCAGCGGACGGTCCGGATTTCCGTTCAGGAACTGCACCACGACCTCGGTGCCCACCCGCGGAATCGAGGTCATGCCGTAGCCGGGTCCGCTCCAGGCGGTCGCGACGCGGATCCAGGCCGAGCTTTTGTCGTCGTAGCTGCCGATGCGGTCCCAGTGGAACTGCACGCGCACGCGGCCGTATTCATCGGTGTGGATTTCTTCTCCGGGCGGGCCGGTCACCACCGCCGTTTGAAGACCATAGATTTTGGTCGTTGTGCTGTTGAAGCCGCGCCCCGGCCGCCAAGGAATTTTCTTACGGATGCAGCCGATGCGGTTTTCGTAGTGCGACAGCCCTGTTTGACGGCTCACTTGGTAGTTGTTGGTGGCCGTGTGATGGACCTCGATGATGAGGAAGTTGTCCGCGCCATCGTAGTGATCGGTCAGATCGAAGCTGCGTCCCGGCTGGGCGTAGCGGTCGTTGCCGGCGCCTTCGAAGTGCTTGCCAGAGGCTTCGATTTCTTCGAGCCGAAGGCGGGTCTGGGCGTCGCCGTCGCCGGCATCCTTGAAGCCGTAGGCGCCGGTGTATTCGTACACTTCCTTCTTTAAAACGTCGCCTTGCTGATTGACAGTTGGTAGATCGACCTTGATCGGTTTCGGCTTCTTGAAGTCGAAGCTGGCCAGCGCCACGTGGGCCGTCACCAGATTGCGCACCGGCGTCCATTCGCGCAGCGCGTCGTCTTCTTCGGTCCCGGCTTCGGCCTGGAACGGAATGTCGCTGCGCCCGTCGATCGGCGGCGCGCCCGTGGAGTCATCCGACAGCACCAACGTATGGCCACCGGCCGTGTGTTCGTACCAGTAGAACCAGCCTTTCGCTTCCCAGCGCCGGTGCACGTAGTTGTAGTCGGTCTCGTCGAACTGGCAGGCGTCGGTCATCACCGGATCAGGGCCGCCAATGCGCATCTCGCTCTTGCGCACCGAATACTCGCCGAAGATGTCGTCGGTCTGGTCGCGCACCGTCATGTTGTGATACAGATAGTTATCGCGGCGCAGGCGCAGGTAAGCCAGCCAGGGCAGCAGCACCATTTCGTAGTACACATAGCCGCCGTCGGCGCGCACGCGGCGAAACTCGAACACGTGGCCATTGAAGTAGCGCAGGCTGCCATCTTCGCGCACCAGCTCTACCGTGGCCAGCTTGCCCTGTACGTCCTTGAGCGCAATCGAAGGATTGTCTGACAGCACCTCGACCGTGAAATTGAAGTCGCGCGAAAGGCCTTCAACGGCATCGAGGCGGTTAGCCAGTATCAGGCCCGACGGGCCACCGGACGGAAAACGCAGGCGGAGCAGGCGCGTGCTTTGGCGGTCGCCGCCCCCTGACGAAGAGGATGCGGAAGGTAGCGTACTCATGCTGAGTCCTTTGACTGACTGTAGGGATAAATAGTGGAGCGAGCGGCCAAGAACTCGGCGCTTTCGCGTGCCGTGCAGATGATGATATCGGTCCTGTTTCGGGCTCGCTTTTCGTCTGCAGCTAGCGAGGAAGGCCGACGCAATGACGGAAGTTATAAAAAAGTCAATGACACTATTGTATCATTGCGTGATGGAAATGCAACTAAAAGTATACATTTGCTTTTGCGGTCAAGACTATTTTTAGGCAGCGTCGGCTCGCTCAAATTGCTTGTTAGAACTCCATACCGCCTAGGCGAGGGTCGGCGCGGCTGGTCAGGAGTGAAGAAAATGAGAGAAGCTATCGTGCGAAGTTGCTATTCCGCGATTGTGTAAACCCAGGCCGATCTGGAGTTGCTGGCGTTCATGGCCAGCCATGTGGCGGTGGCGATCGCGCGCATGCAGGCCGACCGTGCGGTGCGGGTGGCCAAGGAGCGTCTGGAGCAGCAGAATTCGGTATTGAACGCGGCGCTCACCGCCTTGCAGGATGCGCAGACCGAACTGGTGCGCCAGGAAAAGCTGGCCTCGCTGGGACGGCTGGTGGCGGGCGTGGCGCACGAAATCAATACCCCGCTGGGGATTTGCGTGACCGCCACCAGCCATCTGGTGCAGGAGTTGAAACTGACGCGCGAGGAACTGGCGGCGGGCGCGATGACCGAAGACAGCCTGGCGCAGTTTTTCGACATTATCGACCAGTCTTTGCGCATCATGACCACCAATACCCAGCGCGCGGCGGCGCTGGTGCGCAGCTTCAAGCAGGTGGCGGTGGACCAGTCGTCGGACGATATCCGCAGCTTCAACATGAAGACCTACCTGGACGAAGTGCTGCTGTCGCTGCAGCCGCGCCTGA
>NZ_WHJH01000100.1 GCF_011682145.1 Massilia mucilaginosa | reverse complement strand
CGTCGTTCCCGCGCCTTGGCGCGGGAACGACGGCATCAGCCAACGGTTTTCCCCATGATGCTCCACATTCCCCAGGTACTCACCCCCGCCCAGGTCGCCGCCATGCGCCGCGCGCTCGACGACGCCGACTGGGCCGACGGCCGCGCCACGGTCGGCGCCCAGGGCGCCCAGGTCAAGCACAACCAGCAACTGCCCACCGACGGCCCCCTCGCCGCCGAACTCGGCCGCATCATCCTCGCGGCCCTGGCCGCCAATCCCCTGTATTTCGCCGCCGCCCTGCCCCTGCGCACCGTGCCGCCGCTGTTCAACCGCTACGCCGGCGGCGGGCACTACGGCGCCCATGTGGACGGCGCCGTGCGCAACGTCGCCGGCAGCGCCTTGCCGATGCGCACCGACGTTTCCTGCACCCTGTTCCTGTGCGACCCCGAGGACTACGACGGCGGCGAACTGATCGTCAACGATACCTACGGCGTGCACGAGGTCAAGCTGCCGGCCGGCGACATGATCGTGTATCCCTCGTCGAGCGTGCACAAGGTCGAACCGGTCACGCGCGGCAGCCGCGTCTGCTCATTCTTCTGGGTCCAGAGCATGGTGCGCGACGACGCCCGCCGCGCCATGCTGCTCGAACTCGACCAGACCATCGTGCGCCTGCGCGCCCAACTGGGCGACAGCGAGGAAACCGTCAGCCTGACCGGGCATTATCACAACCTGCTGCGCATGTGGTCGGAGATCTGAACTGGACTTTCCCATCTAGATAATTTACTCTAGATGCATTCCCACCGCTACCCTCCCCATGCCAGAGCCGACCGCCCTCCCCAAGCCCACCGCAGCGGAACTGGAAATGCTGCGCCTGCTGTGGCAACTCGGTCCGGCCAGCGCCAAGCAGGTGCACCAGGCGGCCGTGGCCAGCCGTCCCGACATGGCGTACGCCACCGTGCTGCGCCTGCTCCAGTTAATGCATACCAAGGGCTTGCTCACGCGCGACGAAAGCGCCCGCGCGCACATTTACGCGCCGGCGCAGCCGCAGGACTCCCTCCAGACCAGCCTGATCAAGGACCTGATTCACAAGGCGTTTTCGGGTTCGGGCAAGGAGCTGGTGCTGGCCGCCTTGCGCGGACACGTGAGCGCGCGCGAACGGGCCGAAATCCAGGCGATCCTGGACGAGGAACAGAAGTAATCCTTCTTCCCGCCTGGCGCAAACCGCCCTCCACCCATCTTAGTGATAAATGAATACTAAGTTAGTTGTGCGAATACACTAAGTGATTTATGATGTGTTCATCCGCAGAGAAAATGAACCCATATGAACACCATGCGCGTCGTCGAGAAAAACTCGGGAGCTTTCGTCATCGAACACTTCCTCACCCCCGCCATGTGCCAGCATTACATCGCGCTTGGTGAAGAAGCCGGCTTTGTGCCGTCGGAAGTCAATTTCCGCGACGGCTCGCGGCGCGCGGAAGACGTCCGCAATAACGACCGCGTCATATTCGACGATGCGGCGCTGGCGATGTCGCTGTTCGAACGGGCGCGCGAGCTGCTGCCCGCCGCCATCGGCGACTGGACGCTGTGCGGATTTAACGAACGGTTCCGCTATTACCGGTATGGCCCCCAGGAGTACTTCAAATGGCACCGGGACGGCGTGTTCGCCCGCTCGCCCGACGAAGAGAGCCGCCTGACGTTCATGATCTACCTGAACGCCGGCTTCGAGGGCGGCGATACCGAATTCAAGACCGAATTCATCAAACCGCAGGAAGGCGCGGCACTGGTTTTCCCGCACAAGCTGCCGCACCAGGGGACGGAAGTGACCGACGGCCTCAAATATGTGCTGCGGACCGATGTGATGTACCGCCGCGCGCCATAGCGACTGCGCACCGCGGTCGAATCCACCGAAAGCGAAACATGACAGATAAAACAGTTGTCCTCTACCGCCCTACCGGTCCGGAGGAACTTGAACTGGTGCGCCAGAGCGGTTTCAAGCGCTGGCCGCCGCGCTTGCCGGAGCAGCCGATTTTTTATCCGGTGACAAACGAAGCCTATGCCAAGCAGATTGCCGTCGAGTGGAATATCGGCGCCAGCGGAGTTGGCTACGTGACCCGATTCGAGGTGCTTGCGTCGTTCATGGAGCGCTATCAGGTTCAAAAAGTCGGCGGCAATCTGCATACCGAGTGGTGGATTCCGGCGGAGGAACTGGAGCAGCTCAACGACCATATCGTCGGGCTCATCGAGGTCATCGGCGAGTATCGCGATGGCGCGTCAGGTGAATGAGGCACACGGCGCTACGGTCAAGCACAGAGTGCTGCGTGCATGCCGCTTGCAATCCGCGCCCTTGGGTCACGCCTCGGTTTCCGATATCGGCGCGTCGCGCGGGGGCATTGCATAAGCACGATTTGTCGATGCGATAGTAAGAAGGGTAACAATATGAGAATTCAAGCTAACCTGCTCAATTTTTGCCTGTGAGTCCAAGCCGAAGCAAGTCCTTGCAAGACGTCGTGCGGGGACGCTGCTTGAGATACGCAACAACTTCATCATACCTTGCTTTGGTCATGGGACATCACCTGGCGCTCCCCACCGCAGGCAACGCCCGCTTCAATGTCAGAAACCTGGATATCGGATGATGACAAATCAGGCGGGCAGTCATCTGATGCACATCAACGCACGAGGTATCCGCAACAGCGCACGTCGGGGCGGGAATACCCAATCAACGGGCAGCTCAGGCCGCCTGCAGCTGGCGCACCACCCCGGCCGCGTCCAGTTCGTAGGTCGCAAAGTCCTGTGCCAGGAACAGATTGCCCGCGTAGTGTTGGCGCGCCTCGGCTTCGAGCTCGGCCATGCCTTCCGGGTTGTCGTAGCGCGCGCTGAAATGGGTCAGTATCAGGTTGGGCAAGCCGCGTTCGGTGGCGAACTGCGCCACGCGCTGCACCGAACTGTGGGTCGGTCCCGGTCCGACTTTTTGCAAGATGGCCTCGGTATAGGTGGCCTCGTGCACCAGTACCTGCGCCTCGGCGCAGGCGTCGCCGAGCAGCGCCGGGGTATCGTTGTCGCCGCCAATCACGGCCACCGCGCGTTGCACATCGGCCACGCGGAAATCGGCGGCTGCCAGTACGCTGCCGTCGTCCAGCACCACATCGCGCCCTGCCTGCAATTTGCCCCACAGCGGACCGGACGGCACGCCGCGCGCGCGCAGTGCCGCGCTGTCGAGCTTCCATTTGCTGGTTTCCAGCGCGAAGCGGAACCCCACGCTCGGGGCGCGGTGCGACAAGTGATGGCGCTCGATCGTCAGGCCGGTTTCGTGGTGCACCTGCTGCGCGCCGGCGACATCCACATGGATCAGCGCAAACGGCAGGAACAGCTCGGTGTGCAGCATGGTCGCGTCCAGCCAGGCCTTGACGGCCAGCGGCGCGATCAGGATCAGCGGGCGCTTGCGGCCGTTCATGGCGGCGCTGGCCAGGAAGCCGGGCAAGCCGTAGCTGTGGTCGCCATGGATGTGGGTGATGCAGATGCCGGCCAGGTCGTGCACGGTAAGCGCGATGTGCTGCAGGCGGTGCTGGGTGCCCTCGCCGCAGTCGACCAGCCACCAGTCGCGGTTCAGGGAGGTCTGCAGCGCCAGCGCGGTGACGTTGCGGTTTTTGGTGGGCACGCCCGAGGACGTGCCGAGAAAGGTCAGTTTGAACATGCCGCATTATGCGTCAGCCAGTAGGCTGGCGCCAGCGCAAACCTGTTCGCGGCCCGCGCCGGACGGCTTGGGCAAAGCGCCGCGCGCCTGTCGCACGGCGCCAGACGCCGAGCCTCAGCCTTGACGATGCTTGCGGGCGCGGGCGGCACCGATGCCGACGATCGCCAGGCCCAACGAGAGCATCGCCATCGAGCCCGGTTCCGGAACGGCCGAGGTGACGAACTGGCCGTGAAAGTAGGCGTCGCGCGTGCCGCTGATGCCGCTGAGATCGATTTCGATGTAGTCGGTGCCGACCGTCAGGCCGTAACCCAGCATATTGGTATCGACCGTCAGCGATTGCAGCAATGCACCGTTGCTGAAGTCGAGGTCGGTGAGGCGGAAGACAATGCCCTTGCCCCAGGCGAACGCATTGCGGTAATCGATGGCGAAACGGTCGGCGTCCACATTGAGCGTATACGCAACGCTGTAGTTCTGCTGATCGGCAAGGCCATTCTGGACCACAAACGGCGTGTCCAGCCCGAATCCCGTGATTCTTCCCACACCGCGGCCGGTGTCGATGGTGCGGTACATGCCTGCATCGACCGTGTCCCCCACCAGGGAGGCGTCAGCGCGCGCATCGGCCAGCAAAACCAGTCCCAACAATACTGACAACAACTTCATACATGTCTCCTTATGGTGTTTTTCATATTTTTCCTGCAATACGAAATTACCATACATCGCAGCTTGTATGTACAACTTTATTGCCGGTTGGCAGTGCACACACCGTAGGCCGACGCCATCCACGTTTCGTCCCCTTTCTTTACAATATGATAAAAATCCCTGGCGCGGCACGCTTCATCCTGAAAGGAAATACTCATGTTCGAGATGGACCATCCCTGGTGGGAATTCGTCGTGCGCGGCGCGGCGGTGTATCTGATCCTGCTGCTCATGGTGCGGGTTTCCGGGCGGCGCACGGTGGGCCAGTTCACCCCGTTCGACCTGCTGGTGGTGATGTTGCTCAGCGAAGCGGTATCGAACTCGCTCACGGGTGGCGATCAATCGCTGGTCGGCGGCTTCATCGTCGCGGCGGTGCTGGTGGGACTGAACATGGCGATGTCATTCATGTCGTCGCACAGCAAAAAAATGTCGGACATCCTCGACGGCAGCGCGGTGCTGCTTGGGCGCGACGGCGAACTGTACGACAAGGTGATGAAGCGCTGCCGCATTTCACGCGAAGAGGTCGACCAGGCCCTGCGCTGCTCCGATTGCGACATCAAGGACATGCGCTGCGCTTTCCTGGAAGCCGATGGCCAGATCACCATCCAGAAAAAGTAGATTCCTTGCCGTACTGACTTAAACAAGACATATCGGCCGTGTCGTGTTGCTCAGGCTGGGGCGGAAGCGAGCCCGAACCGTTCGGCCCAGGCCGGGACGGCTGCTTGCCAGAACGCGCCGACCGAGCTTGCCTGCGCCAGTGGCAGCTGCAAGAACGCGGCGCTGGCCTGCAGGACGGCCAGCGCCTGGCGCTCATCTTTGGGGGCGACCGCCAGCGCGCCAGTTTGCTTGGACAGCTTTTCGCCATCCGCATTGCGCACGACCGGCACATGCAGGTAGCGCGGCACCGGCACGCCCAGCAGGTGCTGCAGATAGATCTGGCGCGGCGTCGAATCGATCAGGTCGGCGCCGCGCACGATGTCGGTGACGCCCTGCTGCGCGTCATCGACCACCACCGCAAGCTGGTAGGCCCAGAAGCCATCGGCGCGCTTGAGCACGAAATCGCCCGACTCGGTGGCCAGATGTTGCGCCACCGGGCCGGCTGCGCGGTCGATAAAGGCGATCAGGTCGGCATTGCCGGCGCTGTCGACCTTGTCGGCGGGATCGGGCACGCGCACGCGCAGGCTGCGCATGGTCTTGCCGGGCGCGAGGCCGTGGCGACAGGTGCCGGGGTAAATGGCCGACCCGTCGGGTGCGGTGCCGAGGCGGGAATCAGCGATTTCGCGGCGGTTGCAGCCGCAGGGATAGACGTGCGCGCCGAGTTTGCCGGCGGCGGCCTGGTACAACTCCTTGCGCCGGCTTTGCCAGACCACCTCGCCGTCCCAGTCCATGCCCAGGGTGCGCAGCAGCGCCAGGATGTTTTCCGCCGCGCCGGGCACGCTGCGGCCTTCGTCCACATCTTCGATGCGCACCAGCCAGTGGCCATGATGCGCCCTGGCGTCCAGGTAGCTCGCCATGGCCGCCACCAGCGATCCCTGGTGCAGCGGACCGGTCGGCGATGGCGCGAAGCGGCCGATGTAGTTGCTTCGATTCGGCACGTGCGGTTGTCTCTCTCGGAGTCGTTTACTTGGCGGCCGCAGCGGCTTCAAAATCCTTGATTGTTTTAGTCACCTGGTCGGCCACCGGATTGGGAACGGCGATCGACAACTGATAATGCTCGATCTCGAATCCGGTGCCGGTCTTGCGCATCACGCCGCTGGCCTGGCACACGCCCATCTGGGTATCGAGCAGTTCGTCGAACCAGATAAATTTCTTGTCCGCCGACATATACACATTGCGCCTGGTGGCCTTGAACGACCAGGCCGAACCCTTGTCGAAGAAACGCTTGGCCCAGGCCTTGAACTCGTCGCGATTCCACAGTTCGGTTTTGTCGGTGCCGATATACACGCCATGTTTCGCCATCTTGTCGAAATACGCGGGCCGCGCATGCGCCGCATCATCGTGCCATTCATCGATAAAGGCGTTGATCTGCTTCGTGTACGGTGCGGCGGGGTCGGACGGTTGCGCGGACGCACCCAGGCTGACGATGAACAAGAAGCAGGCGAGCAGTGTTTTCTTCATTCTGACTTTCCATGGGCTTGGTGCGCGGGATGATGTGCGATTGTACACGCCCGCCATGCCGTGGGCTATCTCCGAAGGGCGCCAGGGTGTTCACGCCTCCAGGCTTGGCGGGAAAACACTTCTTATTAACCCCGCACATGATAAATTGCGTCCTCGCCATCTGTATTGGATATATTTACGACTCACATAAAAAATATCCAACTGGCCAATAACGGAATATGAATACCGGGTAAATTCCCGATAATCCGTTCTTATTCTGAAAACCGATCGTGCAATCGATTTCATAATCAGAATAGTGTGTTACTGTTTAATCAGCTGAAGGAAATACCAGCTGAACCGGGGACACGCTTTTTCATTATCAACGCTGCACTCGCCGCCCGCACCCAGGGCAGTATTCATTCCAAGGACTTTACAGATGAAACAACTTTTAGCTGTTGGAACACTCGCGCTGGCTTCCCTGACGCAGGTGCAGGCGCAGACGACGCCCGCGCCCGCATTTGGCACCTATCAAAAGCCGTTCGCCGCCGATTCGCTCTGGAATTCCTACCCGGTCAAGCCGGTGTTCGATACCTGGGAAATCCCGGCCACCAGCTGGAACCCGGCGATCCAGGCCGGCGCTTTCTCGTCCGGCATTTTCGAAGCGAAGGCCAGCGACGCGCCGATGCTGATTTACCCTGTGGCCGGCGCCACCGGCGTGGTCGATACCGACACCGAAATGCGCACGCCGACCTACACCATTCCCCACTGGCCAGCGAACACGGCGCCGGCAACCGGCGGCGATGGTCATGCCGATATCGTCGATGCCAGCCTGAACCGGATTTACTCGTTCTCCAATCTGAAGAAGAACGCCGAAGGCAAGTGGACCGCCACCCGCGTATCGTGGACGCCGCTCAATGGCACCGGCTGGGGCGATCCGGCCCACTACTACCAGGGCGCGCGCGCGGCCGGCCCGGCGCCGACCGGCGGCATGATCCGCATCGCCGAAGCCAACGACGGCAAGCCGATGTACGATCACGCACTGTCGATGTCGCTCGACTTCACCGGCCTGCTCGGCGGGGCCGATCACTACACCTATCCGGCGACGGCCGGCGACACGCCCATCAAAGACAAGCCGAACACCGGCCGCATCCCCGAAGGCGCGCGCGTCATGCTGCCGCCTGACTTTGACCTGAGCAAGATCACCGATGCCCGCCTGCTGAAAGTGGCGCGCACCCTGATGAAATACGGCGCTTATGTCGTCGACCGTAACGACAATACCCCGTTCGCCATCTACGTGGAGATCGGGGCGCAATGGAGCAACTCGCCGCCGGCCCAGCTCGACCTGGTACGCAAGTCGCTGCGCCGGGTGCTGAGCCAGTCCGGCCATATCGACGGCAACGGTACGCCGCGCGTGCCGGAATCGCGGGTCAACCTGCTGTCGCTGCGCGGCGCCTGGACCCTGATTGACGGCGTCGGCCAGCAAGGCGTGTACGACACCTTCAGCCAGTCGCTGGTATGGGGCACGACGACCACCCGGCCGATGACCCAGATCAATTACTCGACCTGGGGCCTGGGACGGGTCAATGGTAAGCGCTCCATAAACCCCAGACTTGCTGGCTAATCCGAATTTCCGCATTCTTGCTACTTCGATTTGATACCGGAGCAAGCATGGAAAACACGACCGTTTTTTGGGAGAAGCACGTTGCCGCGA